>NZ_KB898480.1 GCF_000377645.1 Thiomonas sp. FB-6
CCTCGCTCATCGCCGCCGTCGTGATCACGGCCTCAAGCCGGGCGCCCGCAGTCCAGGCCCGCCCTCGGGCGGGCCTGGACTGCGCATCCTCGCGCCACCGCTCCAGCGTCCCCGCTCCAATGCCCACTTCCCGCGCCACCACGTCCAGCTCCGCGCTCTCCGGCGGCAGCAACCGCGCCACCGCTCTGTCCTTGAATGCTTGTCCGTATCGAGCCACGTTCGTCCTTCATCTCCGCCCCCAGGGTTGATCTATGAAGGCGACATCTATTCTGACGCAGGGGGGTACTTTGCCAAGCAGTCCGGGTGAGGTATGCGTTCATCAAGGCGCAGGAGCAGGCGCATTCGGTTCGGACGCTGTGCAGGATGATGCTGGTGCACCCCAGCGGCTACTACGCATGGCGCAGCGAGCGTCGCAGCGCCCGTGCCGTCGAGGATCGGCGTCTGCTGGGGCGCATCAAGCAGTCCTGGCTGGAGAGCGGCGGCGTGTACGGGTATCGCAAGGTCCACGACGACATGCGCGAGCTCGGCGAGCGCTGCGGCCATAGCCGGGTTGCACGCCTGATGCGTGCCGAAGGAAAGCCGGCCCGTCAGGCGGCCGCCAAGGGCCGATATCCCACACAAAACGCAGGGAAATGGCGGCGAAGTAATCGCGGCGCATGCGAATCACTAGCATTCACGGCTTCACTTCCCCACGACCCCGGAGACTCGAACCATGGCCCAGATCACCCTGCGCGGCAACCCCGTCGAAGTGCGCGGCTCGCTGCCCAAGCGCGGCGACAAGGCGCCGGCGATGCGCCTGACCGACAAGAGCCTGGCCGAGGTGGGGCTGGACGCCTGGGCCGGCAAGCGCAAGGTGCTCAACATCGTGCCCTCGCTGGACACGCCGACCTGCGCGCAGTCCACCCGGCATTTCAACCAGGACGCCTCGGCGCTGGACAACACCGTGGTGCTGGTGGTCTCCGCGGACCTGCCCTTCGGCGCCAGCCGTTTCTGCACCGTCGAGGGCCTGGGCAACGTGCTGACCCTGTCGACCTTCCGCAACCCGGAGTTCCTCGACGCCTGGGGCGTGAACATGGTCAGCGGCCCGCTGCGCGGCCTGACGGCGCGCGCCGTGGTGGTGCTGGACGAGAAGGACCAGGTGCTGCACAGCGAACTGGTGCCGGAGATCGCGCAGGAACCCGACTACGCCGCCGCGCTGGCCGCATTGCGCTGAACCGGGGCGTGAGCGCGCGCGCAGGCGCGCTCACGCTACAGTGACGGCTGATTCCAGCCTTCATCAGCCTTCACGCGTCCATGTCCAGCCTGATCTGCGGTTCGCTCGCCTTCGACACCATCGCCCTGTTCGAGGGTCGCTTCGCCGAGCACATCCTGCCCGACAAGGTGCACGTGCTCAACGTGGCCTTCCTGGTGCCCGAACTGCGGCGCGACTTCGGCGGCTGTGCCGGCAACATCGCCTACACCCTGCGCCTGCTGGGCGGGGAGCCGGTGGTGCTGGCCACGCTGGGCGAGGACGGCGGCACCTACGAGCAGCGTCTGGAAAGCCTGGGCATCGGCCGCGGCCACGTGCGCGTGGTGCCCAACACCCACACCGCGCAGGCGCACATCGTCACCGACCGCGACGACAACCAGATCACCTCCTTCCACCCGGGGGCGATGCAGTTCGCGCACGGCCAGCCGGTGCCCGCGCTGCCCGGCCTGCGCCTGGGCATCGTGGCTCCCGACGGGCGCCAGGCCATGGTCGAGCACGCCGCGCAGATGGCCGCGGCCGGCCTGCCCTTCGTGTTCGACCCGGGCCAGGGCCTGCCGATGTTCGACGGCGCCGCGCTGCGCGAATTCCTCGGCCAGGCCGCCTGGGCGGTGGTCAACGACTACGAGGCGGCGATGCTGGCCGAGCGCACCGGCTGGAGCCTGGAGCAGATCGCCGCGCAGCTGCGCGGCCTGGTGGTCACGCGCGGCGCCCAGGGCTGCGACGTGTTCGAGGCGGGGGCCTGCACCCGCGTGCCGGGCCTGGCCGCGCAGCGCGTGGTCGACCCCACCGGCTGCGGCGACGCCTTCCGCGGCGCGCTTCTGTGGGCCCTGGAGGCCGGCTGGGCGCTGGCCGACGCCTGCCGCCTGGGCAACGTGCTGGGCGCCTGCAAGGTGGCTTGCAGCGGCCCGCAGAACCATCGCACCGATCTGGAACAGGCCCTGCGGGATTTCCGCGCGGCCTACGGCGAGCCGCCGGCGGCGCGCCTGGCCGCCTGAGCCCCCGCGGGACGGGCTCGCCGGGCAGGAAAACCCTGATCGGCGTAAAGTGGTTACTTTGCGCCGCCCGCGGCGCAAAGCTTCCCGAATCTCCCTTCCGCCCGTCCCCAGCATGTCCTCGTCCGACGCCGCCGCCGGCGCCTCGCAACGCACGCATTTCCCCGTGCTCGGCGCCATCAGCCTGTCCCACCTGCTCAACGACATGATGCAGTCGTTGATGCTGGCCATCTACCCGCTGCTCAAGGGCAACCTGCACCTGAGCTTCGCCCAGATCGGCCTGATCACCCTGACCTACCAGATCACGGCCTCGATCCTGCAGCCGCTGGTGGGCCTGTTCGCCGACCGCAAGCCGCGCCCGTATTCCCTTTCAGTAGGAATGGGCTTTACCTTCGTAGGGCTGCTGCTGCTGTCGCGCGCCGACAGTTTCCCGCACGTGCTCATGGCCGCGGCCTGCGTGGGCATGGGCTCGTCGATCTTCCACCCCGAATCCTCGCGCGTGGCGCGCATGGCCTCGGGCGGACAGCACGGCCTGGCGCAGTCGATCTTCCAGGTCGGCGGCAACGCCGGCAGCGCGCTGGGGCCGCTGCTGGCCGCGGCGATCATCGTCAGCCACGGTCAGCGTTCCATCGCCTGGTTCTCGGCCGCCGCGCTGCTGGGCATGGTGGTTCTGGCGCTGGTGGGCCGCTGGGCGCGGCATCACCTGAGCCTGGTGCGCAAGCGCGCCGCGGCGAAACCGGTGCAGGCGCCCGAGCCGGCCGTGGTGCGGCGGACCATGGCGGTCCTGCTGGCCCTGGTGTTCTCGAAGTTCTTCTACCTCGCCTCGATCAACACCTACCTGATCTTTTTCCTGCAAAAGCGCTTCGACGTCAGCGTGCGCGACGCGCAGCTGCACCTGTTCGTGTTCCTGGCCGCGGTGGCCGCGGGCACGCTGCTGGGCGGGCCCATCGGCGACCGCATCGGTCGCAAGCGGGTGATCTGGGTGTCCATCCTCGGCGTGGCGCCCTTCACCCTGGCGCTGCCCTACGTGGGCCTGGGCACCTCGGCGGTGCTGACCGCGATCATCGGCTTCGTGCTGGCCTCGGCCTTCCCCGCCATGGTGGTCTACGCGCAGGAGCTGATGCCCGGGCGCGTGGGCGCGGTCTCGGGGCTGTTCTTCGGCCTGGCCTTCGGGCTCGGCGGCATCGGCGCCGCGGCGCTGGGCCAGCTGGCCGACCTGATCGGCATCGTCGGCGTCTACAAGGTCTGCTCCTTCCTGCCCCTGATCGGCCTGCTGGCCGCGCTGCTGCCGGACCTGCACCAGGCCAAGGCGAGCCCGCGCGGCGCCGCGGCGGCGGGGGCTGGAGCGGCCTGAGACCGACCCGCACCGAGCCGCTGCGCCCTTTGCGCGGCAGCGCGGCCGCGGCAGCTCCGTGCAGCGGCCCAGTGCGGCAGCTCAGTGCAGCAACTGCACGCTGCCGCTGACACTGACACTGAGCTCGCGCCGGCCCGGCTCCACCGCCAGGCCCGGCTGCGCGGCGCGCGCCGCCAGCCCCTGCTGCAGCATCATCGGGCGCGGCTGCGGCTCGGCCCCCTGCAGGTCGCCGAGCTGCACTTCGCGCAGCGTGTAGCCGGCATAGCCGAAGTCGCGCGCGGCGGCCTGAGCGCGCGCGCGAAACGCGGCGATGGCACGCGCGCCCAGGCCGTCGAGTTCGCGCTGGCGCTGCGCGGCGGACATCTCGCCGCGCACCGAGCGCAGTTGCAGGGTCTTGCCCAGCTCGCCCAGCAGCGCGCCGAGCTGCTTCGGATCGGCCGCGCGCAGGGTCAGCACCGCACTGACGGTCCAGCCGTCCTGGCGCGTGGCGCCGCCGGTTTCGCGATACCGGGGCTGGGTGGAAACCTCGCCGGTGCTGGCCTGCACGCCCCGCACCGCCTGCGCGCTGCGTAGCGCGGCGTCCAGAGCCTGCGCCACCTCGGCGTTCAGCGCGGCCAGATCGTCGCCCTGCGCCACCGCGGCCAGGCTGGCCACGCTGCGGTCGGGCACCACCTCGGCGCTGGCCTGCGCCTGCAACTGCAACACGCCCGAAGGCTGGGGCTGGTCGGCCCAGGCCGGGCCGGCCAGGGCGCCGAGCGCCATCGCGCAGCAGGCGGCGCCTCGGCGCAGGACGGAGGGAACGGCGGGCGGGCGCAGGGGCATCGTGAGACTCCTCGGATCGGGAAGGGGCTGGAACAGCGGGGCACCAAGCATCGCGCACAACCCTACGCCTTGGCGCGGCCGGGCTTCAAGCCTTCACCCAGACTCCGTGGGGTCGTCGGCTCGGGCCCGGCACAGCTTAAGCCCCCCCTAAGCCCCGGGGAGCACCATGGCATCGTGTCGGATCGAATTCACCTGGATTGCACATCAGGAGCCACGCCCCCATGAAAAACACCAAACTCCTCGCCGCGATCGCGGCTTCCGCCGCCGTCGCTCTCGGCGGCCTCGCCGTCTGGCAGACCAGCTACGCCGGCAACCCGCCGCCGGTGAAGCTCAATCACCAGAGCCTGCCGCTGTTCAACAATCCGCCGGCGGCCTCGCCGCAGGCGGCACCGGTGGGCGGCCCCAACTTCTCCTCCATCGTCAAGCGCTTCGGCCCCACGGTGGTGCACATCAACGTGCGCGGCGAAACGACCACCACCGGCGGCGCGGACATGTCGCAGGTGCCGCCGCAGCTGCGCAACTCGCCCTTCTTCCAGTTCTTCCAGCAGTTCCAGAACCAGAGCCCGCATGAAGTGCCGACCGAAGGGCTGGGCTCGGGCTTCATCATCAGCTCCGATGGCCTGGTGCTGACCAACGCCCACGTGGTCAAGGGCGCCAAGTCGGTCACCGTCACGCTGACCGACCAGCGCAGCTACAAGGCCAAGGTGCTGGGCACCGACGCCAAGACCGACATCGCGGTGCTGAAGATCGCCGCGACCGGACTGCCCACGGTGCGCATCGGCGATCCGTCCAAGCTGGAGCCGGGCGACTGGGTGCTGGCCATCGGCTCCCCCTACGGCTTCTACAACACCGTCACTGCCGGCATCGTCAGCGCCAAGAGCCGCGCGCTGCCGGATGACAGCATGGTGCCCTTCATCCAGACCGACGTCGCGGTGAACCCCGGCAACTCCGGCGGCCCGCTGTTCAACACCCAGGGCGACGTGGTGGGCATCAATTCGCAGATCTTCACCCAGACCGGCGCCTTCGAGGGCCTGTCCTTCGCCATTCCCATCAACGTGGCCGAGGCCGTGGCGCGCCAGATCATCGAGCACGGCCAGGTGCAGCACGGCAAGCTGGGCATCGCGGTGCAGACGGTCACGCAGCAGCTGGCCAACTCCTTCGGACTGCAGAATCCGCGCGGCGCGCTGGTGGCGCAGGTCACCGACGGAAGCCCGGCGGCCAAGGCCGGGCTGAAGGCGGGCGACATCATCCTCAGCGTCGACGGGCAGCCGGTGAACGATTCCACCGACCTGCCGATGATGATCGGGATGATGCAGCCCGGGCAGAAGGTCAAGCTGGGCGTATGGAGCAACCACCGCCAGTCCACGCTGGAAGCCACGCTGGGCAGCTTCAGCGACGGCACCCTGGTGGCCGACGCCGGCAGCACCGCCAGCGGCCACGGCCTGGGCCTGCAGGTGCGCCCGCTGAACACCGCGGAACAGGCGCAGGCGCAGGTGCACAACGGACTGCTGGTGCAGGGCGTCTCCGGCCCCGCCGAGCAGGCCGGAGTGCAGCCCGGCGACATCCTGCTGGCCATCGACGGCAAGCCGGTGAGCGACGTGGCGCAGGTGCGCTCGATCCTCAAGGGCGCCGGCAACACCGTGGCGCTGCTGATCCAGCGCGGCCACGCCCGCATCTTCGTGCCGGTGGACCTGGGTTGATCCAGGCCCCGCGGCGCATCCCCGCCTCGGCGGGATCCGAATTCCGGCCGGCGCCGCAGGCGCCGGCCGGGACCTCCTGACCGGGTGGCACCGGCCAGGCCTCAAGCGAGCGGCAAGCGATTGCGGCGGGGCGAGTCCCCGCCGCCTTTTTTCGGGGCGGCCGCGCACTACCATGGAGGCCTGCCACCGCCTCCCGGATGCCTCGCGTGCCCCTGCTCGAATTCGACCCCGCCACGCGCCGCATGCGCACCCAGCGCATGCTGCTGCGTCCGCTGGAAGCCACCGACGCGGCGGGGCTGCTGGGCATCTACAGCCAGCCCGAGGTGACGCGCTACTACGAGCTGGACACGCTGAGCGACCTGCTGCAGGCGCAGCGCGTGCTGGACTTTTTCCTCAAGCACCACGACCGCTTCGCCATGCTCGAGCCGGGCAGCCTGCGCATGTTCGGCACCTGCGGGCTGTTCTTCTGGGACAAGACCACCAACATGGCCTCCTTCGGCTATGACATGGCCAGCCAGTTCTGGGGCCGCGGCCTGATGCGCGAGGCCGCCGGCGCGGTGCTGGCCTACGGTTTCGCCACCATGGGGCTGAACCGGGTGAACGCGCTCACCGCGCTGGACAACCGGGCCTCGATCAAGGTACTCGAAGCGCTGGGCTTCGAGCAGGAGGCGGTGCTGCGCCAGTTCGCCTACTGGAAAGGCGCCTACCACGACATGCGCATGTTCGCGCTGCTGCGCGAGCAGCTCGGCGAAGGCCCGATCGCGCAGGCGATGGCTGCGTTCTGAATCCCCTCGGGGCGCAGCCCTGCCAGGCCCGCCCCCCGCGCTGCTTGCGCTACAGTGGCCGCATGGCGGCCGGCCCGGCACGCCCCCCCTTTTTCCATCCCCGCTTTTCCCCAACGAAATCCATGGCGCAATACGTTTTCACGATGAACCGCGTCGGCAAGGTCGTCCCGCCGAAGCGTCACATCCTGAAGGACATTTCCCTGTCCTTCTTCCCCGGAGCCAAGATCGGCGTGCTGGGCCTGAACGGCTCGGGCAAGTCCACGCTGCTCAAGATCATGGCCGGCGTGGACCTGGACTTCGAGGGCGAGGCGGTGCCGCTGGCCGGCACGCGCATCGGCTACCTGGCGCAGGAACCCCAGATCGACCCGGAGCTGACGGTGCGCGAGGCCGTCGAGCAGGGCCTGGGCGGCGTGCTGGCGGCCAAGAAACGCCTGGAGGAGGTGTACGCCGCCTACGCCGAGCCGGACGCCGATTTCGACAAGCTGGCCGAGGAGCAGGCACACCTGGAGGCGGTGATCGCCACCGGCGAAGGCGCGAACACCGACCTGCAGCTGGAGATCGCCGCCGACGCCTTGCGCCTGCCGCCTTGGGATGCGCGCATCGGCCCGCTGTCGGGCGGCGAGAAGCGCCGCGTGGCGCTGTGCCGGCTGCTGCTGTCCAAGCCCGACATGCTCTTGCTCGACGAGCCCACCAACCACCTCGACGCGGAGAGCGTCGAATGGCTGGAGCAGTTCCTGCAGCGCTTTCCCGGCACCGTGGTGGCGGTCACCCACGACCGCTACTTCCTGGACAACGCCGCGCAGTGGATCCTCGAACTCGACCGCGGGCACGGCCTGCCCTTCAAGGGCAACTACAGCTCCTGGCTGGAGCAGAAGGAACAGCGCCTGGAGCACGAGGCGCGCGCCGAGGCCGCGCACCTGAAGACCATGAAGCAGGAGCTCGAATGGGTGCGCCAGAACCCCAAGGGGCGCCAGGCCAAGAGCAAGGCACGCATGGCGCGCTTCGAGGAACTGGCCGCGGTCGAATACCAGAAGCGCAACGAGACCAACGAGATCTTCATCCCGGTGGCCGAACGCCTGGGCAACGAGGTCATCGAGCTGCGCTCGGTGAGCAAGGCCCACGGCGAGCGCCTGCTGATCGACAACCTGAGCCTGCAGATCCCGGCGGGCGCGATCGTCGGCGTGATCGGCCCCAACGGGGCCGGCAAGTCCACGCTGTTCCGCATGATCGCGGGCCAGGACCAGCCGGACTCGGGGGAGATCGTCGTCGGCCCCACCGTGCGCATGGTCTACGAGGACCAGAGCCGCGGCTCGCTGCCCGATGACAAGACGGTGTGGGAGGCCCTGTCCGACGGGCAGGACATTCTCACCGTGGGCAAGTTCCAGGTGGCCTCGCGCGCCTATTGCGGGCGCTTCAACTTCAAGGGCTCGGACCAGCAGAAGATCGTCGGCCAGCTCTCGGGCGGCGAGCGCGGGCGCCTGCACCTGGCCAAGACCCTGGTGTCGGGGGGCAACGTGCTGATGCTGGACGAACCGTCCAACGACCTGGACGTGGAAACCCTGCGCGCGCTCGAGGATGCGCTGCTGGAGTTCGCCGGCAGCGTGCTGGTGAGCAGCCACGACCGCTGGTTCCTCGACCGCATCGCCACGCACATCCTGGCGGCCGAGGGCGATTCGCAATGGACCTTCTTCTCCGGCAACTACCAGGAATACGAGGCCGACAAGAAGCGCCGCCTGGGCGACGAGGGCGCGCGCCCGAAGCGCCTGCGCTTCAAGCCCTTGCGCTGAAGGCGTGAGCGCATCGGCCATGCACCCGGCGGCCACCCCCGAGGCGCCGCAGGGCGACTGGATCGTCGCCTGCCTGTGCGCGCAGTGGTGCGGCATCTGCCGCGGCTGGCACGAGGCTTTCCGCGAGCTGGCGCGCGAATCGGCCGCGCTGCTGCCGGGCGCGCGCTGGCTGTGGGTGGATGTGGAATCCCAGGCCGACGCGCTGGGCGACTTCGAGCCGGAGAACTTTCCCGTGCTGGCGGTGCAACAGGGCGCGCGCCTGCTGTACTGCGCCGCGCTGCCTCAGCAGGCCGGCAACTGGCGCCGCATGGTGCAGTCCCTGGGCGCGCTCGACGAGCCGCAGGCCCGGCGCTGGGCGGAGCCATTGCGGGACCTGGGCCTGGACCTGCGCCGCCTGCGCGACGAGGCGCAGCAGGCCTGAGGCGCTTCGCAACTAAGGCGGCGCGCGCCTGGCTCGCTCGCCGAACAGCGCGCTGCCCACGCGCACGATGGTGGCGCCCTCGAGCACCGCGGCTTCGAGGTCGGCGCTCATGCCCATGGACAGCGTGTCCAGCGCCAGCCCCTGCCGCGCGACCAGTTGGTCGCGCAGCTCGCGCAGGCGTGCGAAGGGCGCGCGCTGCGCCGCCGGGTCGGTCTCGGGCGCCGGGATGCCCATGAGCCCGCGCAGGCGCAAGCCGGGCAGGCGCGCGACCTCGCGGGCCAGTTCCGGCAGTTGCTCCGGGTGCACGCCGCTCTTGCTCGCCTCGCCGCTCACGTTGACCTGCAGGCACAACTGCAGCGGCCCCGGCAGGCCACCCTCGCCGGGCGGCGGGCGCTGCGCCGACAGGCGCTGCGCCACCGACAGCCGGTCGACGCTGTGCACCCAGTCGAAGCCGGCAGCGACCTCGCGGGTCTTGTTGCTCTGCAGGGGGCCGATGAAATGCCAGCACAGCGCGGGCCACTGCTGGCGCAGCGCGGCGATTTTCGCCACCCCTTCCTGCACGTAGTTCTCGCCGAATTCGGCCTGGCCGCAGCGCGCCATCGCGGCCACCGCCTCGGCGCCGAAGGTCTTGGACACCGCCAGCAGTCGCACCTCGGCGGCGTCGCGCCCGGCCGCTTGCGCGGCTCGCTCGATGCGCAGGCGCACCTGCCGCAGCCGCTCGGCGGGGCCGCCGGCCATGTCGTCGGGATCTGGAATCACGGACAGAATCTGCGAAAACCCGGTCGGGCCGCCGAGGGCGACGCCGGCCGAGACGTATGGACGAAACAACAAGGCTCAGGCATG
Source organism: Thiomonas sp. FB-6 (assembly GCF_000377645.1). Lineage (GTDB taxonomy): Bacteria > Pseudomonadota > Gammaproteobacteria > Burkholderiales > Burkholderiaceae_C > Thiomonas_A. Next base: position 9,954 of record NZ_KB898480.1, read on the forward strand.
CTTGTCCCAAAAAGCGGCGGCCCGACGCCCTGCCCGTACTATAGAGTGTGTTTCGGCTCGCCAGAATATCAGGGGGATTGCAGTGGATATCACGCAATTGTTGGCGTTCAGCGTGAAGAACAACGCTTCGGATCTTCACCTGTCGGCCGGACTTCCGCCGATGATCCGGGTGCACGGAGATGTGCGCCGGATCAACGTCGAGCCGCTGGACCACAAGATGGTGCATGCGATGGTCTACGACATCATGAGCGATGTCCAGCGCAAGCACTACGAGGAATATTTCGAAGTCGACTTCTCCTTCGAGATCAACGGCCTGGCGCGCTTCCGGGTCAACGCCTTCAACCAGCAGCGCGGCGCCAGCGCGGTATTCCGCACCATCCCGAGCAAGATTCTCTCGCTCGACGACCTCAACGCCCCGAAGATCTTCGGGGAGCTCGCGCTCAAGCCGCGCGGCCTGGTACTCGTGACCGGCCCCACCGGCTCGGGCAAGTCGACCACCCTGGCGGCGATGGTCAACCACCTGAACGAAAACGAATACGGCCACATCCTCACCATCGAGGATCCGATCGAATTCGTGCACGAATCCAAGAAGTGCCTGATCAACCAGCGGGAGGTCGGGCCGCATACCCTGAGTTTCTCCAATGCCCTGCGTTCGGCGCTGCGCGAGGACCCGGATTCCATCCTGGTGGGCGAGATGCGCGACCTAGAGACCATCCGCCTGGCGCTGACGGCCTCCGAGACCGGCCACCTGGTGTTCGCCACGCTGCACACCTCGTCGGCGCCCAAGACCATCGACCGCATCATCGACGTGTTCCCCGCCGCGGAGAAGGACATGGTGCGGGCCATGCTGTCGGAGGCCCTGATCGCCGTGGTCTCGCAGACCCTGTGCAAGCTCAAGGACGGCAGCGGGCGCGTGGCGGCGCACGAGATCATGATCGGCACCCCGGCGATCCGCAACCTGATCCGCGAGAACAAGGTCGCGCAGATGTACTCGATGATCCAGACGAGCCAGGCCCACGGCATGCAGACCCTGGACCAGAACCTGTCCGATCTGGTGCGCCGCAGCCTGATCTCCCCGGCCGAGGCGCGCAGCAAGGCCAAGCAACCGGAGAATTTCCCCGGCGGCTGACCCCCGCGCCCCGCCGGGCCGCGCCGCGGCCTTCCCGCCACCGATGCTTCCATCGACACCATCGGATGCCATGAAAAGAGTCCTGGATTTCCTGCGCAACGGACGCCCCGGAAACGATGCCGAGGCCGAGCGCGAGGGCTTTCCCGAATCCCAGTTCTTCTCCACCGGCTTCCACGACGCCTCAGCCAGCCCGGGCGGCCTGCTCGAATGGGGTGAGCGCGCGCGTGCGCTGGGCGCGCGGCGCCTTCCACACGAGCCGGGCGCGCGGCGCCTGCGCGAACTGTGGACCCAGGACCGCTTCATGGCCGGGCTGTCGGGTGCCGAGCTGGAAAAGTGCGCCCGGCACTTCCAGTTCTGGGCAGTGGACGCGGACCGCGACATCATCGAGCAGAACGAACACGGAAGCTTCATGCTCATCGTGCTGCACGGCGTGATCGCCGTGGACCGCCAGCAGCCCTGGGGCGAGCGCGTACGCCTGACCGAGTCGCGCGCCGGCAGCGTGCTGGGCGAGATGTCGCTGCTCGACGCCGGCCCGCGCGCTTCCTACTGCACCACGCTGCGCCCCTCGGAGATCGCGGTGCTGGAGGCGCGCATGCTCGACGAGCTCATCGAGCGCGATCCGGCCTCCGCGGTGCGTATCGTCGGCTCGCTGGCGCGGCGCCTGTCGCTGCGCCTGCGCAAGCTCGGTGCCCCCACGGTGGGCACTTCCGCGTGAACCGCAACCGGGGAATTCGTCCATGGAACGCGACCAGGCCTCCCGATTCGTCCAGGACCTGCTGCGCAGCCTGGTGCAGCGCGGCGGCTCGGACCTTTTCCTGACCGCCGACTTCCCGCCGGCGATGAAAATCGACGGCGAGGTGCACCGCGTGTCGGCGCAGTCGCTGAGCGCGCAGCACACGCAGGCGCTGGCGCGTGCGCTGATGAGTGAACGCCAGGCGGCCGAGTTCGAGCGCAGCAAGGAATGCAATTTCGCCATCGCCCCTCCGGGCCTCGGGCGCTTCCGGGTCAACGCCTTCGTGCAGCAGGGGCGCATCGGCCTGGTGCTGCGGGTGATTCCGCAGGAGCTTCCGAGCATCGAGGCGCTGGGCCTGCCGCGCGTGCTGCAGGATCTGGCCATGAGCAAGCGCGGCCTGATGGTGCTGGTGGGGGCCACGGGCAGCGGCAAGAGCACTTCCATGGCGGCGCTGCTGGACTGGCGCAACGAGCACAGCCGCGGGCACATCGTGACCATCGAGGACCCGATCGAGTTCGTGCACGCGCACAAGAACTGCATCGTCACCCAGCGCGAGGTCGGACTGGACACCGAGAGCTGGGAAGCGGCGCTGAAGAACAGCATGCGCCAGGCGCCCGACGTGATCCTGATGGGCGAGATCCGCGACCGCGAGAGCATGGACCACGCGGTGGCCTTCGCCGAGACCGGGCACCTGGTGCTGGCCACGCTGCATGCGAACAGCGCCAACCAGGCGCTGGACCGCATGATCAACTTCTTCCCCGAGGAGCGCCGCGCGCAGCTGCTGATGGACCTGTCGCTGAACCTGCGCGCGATGGTCTCGCAGCGCCTGGTGCCGCGCCAGGACGGGCGCGGGCGCGTGGCGGCGGTGGAAGTGATGATCAACTCCCCGCTGATCGCCGATCACATCTTCAAGGGCGAGGTCGGCGAGATCAAGGAGGTCATGCGGCGCTCGCGCGAGCTGGGCATGCAGACCTTCGACCAGGCGCTGTTCGACCTGCACGAACAGGGCACCATCAGCTACGAGGATGCCCTGCGCAACGCCGATTCGGTCAACGACCTGCGCCTGCGCATCAAGCTCGACAGCCAGCGCGAGCAGGCCGACCCCGCCAGCGGGACCGAGTACCTGGCCATCGTCTGAACCAGCCGGCGGCTCAGCGCGCGCCGAAGAACCAGTAGCACACGGCGATCGAAGCCAGCACCCCGGCCAGGTCGGCCAGCAGCGCGCAGCCCACCGCGTGGCGCACGCGCCGTATGCCCACCGCCCCGAAATACACCGCCAGCACGTAGAAGGTGGTCTCGGTGCTGCCCTGCATGGTGGCGGCGGTCAGCGCCGGGAAGCTGTCGACCCCGTCGTGGCGCATGGTCTCGATCAGCATGGCGCGCGCCGCGCTGCCGGAGAAGGGCTTGACCAGCGCGGTCGGCAGCGCGTCGACGAAGCGCGTGTCCAGCCCCGCGTGCTGCACCGCCCAGCGCACGGCCTGCAGCGCCATGTCCAGCGCGCCGGACGCGCGCAGCACGCCCACCGCGCACAGCATGGCCACCAGGTAGGGCAGCAGATCGCGCGCCACCTCGAAGCCCTGGCGCGCGCCGTCGATGAAGGCTTCGTACACGGGCACGCGGCGCCAGGCGCCCGCCAGCAGGAAGGCCACGATCACTCCGAAGAGCATGAGGTTGCCGGCCAGGTCGGACACGCGCGCCAGCGCCGCCGCCGACAGCGAGGCCAGGCCGGCCAGCGCCGCCGCGTACAGCAGCAATCCCGCGGCCATCCAGCCCAGCGCGCGCGCATCGCGCAGCGGCAGGCGCTGCACCAGCGCCACGCTCAGCAGGCCCACCAGCGTGGATGCGCTGGTGGCCAGCAGGATGGGCAGGAACACCAGCGTCGGGTCGCTGGCGCCCTGCTGCGCGCGGTACATGAAGATACTCACCGGCAGCAGGGTCAGCGAGGAGGCGTTGAGCACCAGGAACAGAATCTGCGCGTTGCTCGCGGTATCGGCGCTGGGGTTGAGGCTCTGCAGCTCGCGCATGGCCTTCAAGCCGATGGGCGTGGCGGCATTGTCCAGCCCGAGCATGTTGGCGGCCATGTTCAGGGTGATCAGGCCCAGCGCAGGATGGCCGCGCGGCACCTCGGGCATCAGGCGCGCGAACAGCGGGGCGAGCAGCCGCGCCATGCCCTGCACCAGCTGCGCGCGCTCGGCGATGGCCAGCAGGCCCAGCCACAGCGTGAGGGTGCCGAACAGCAGCACCATCACGTCCACCGAAAGCCGCGCCATCGCGAACAGGCTGGCCACGATGGCGGCGAACACCCCGACGTCCCCGCCGATCAGCCAGCGCCCCGCGGCCGCCGCCGCTGCGACCAGGAACAGGCCGAGCCACAGGCGGTTGAGCATGCTGCCGGCGCGGGCGCTTCAGCGTTCGTGCTTGCGCCGCGGTGCGGCGGCCTTGGCGCGCGGCGCGGCGCTGCGCGCGGGCGGCCGGGAAGCTCCCGCGCGGGGCGAATCCTTGTACGACGCGGATTCCTTGCGCGACGGGCGCGGCTCCGCGGCGGCGCTCTCCTCGGCCGGCGCCAGTTGCAGCGGCCGCCCCAGCACGCGCAGGCGTTGCAGCATGCGCAGCACGTCGCGCGGCATGTCGGCCGGCAGTTCCACCAGGCTGTAGTCGCGGCGAATCGCGATGTTGCCGATGCGGCTGTTGTCCATGCCCGTCTCGTTGGCGATGGCGCCCACCAGGTTGCGCACTTCCACGCCGTGTTCGCGCCCGATCTCCACGCGGTAGGTCTGCAGCGCGCCCGCCGGCGCACGCCGGCGCCGCGGCCCCTCGCCGTCGCCCTCATCCTGCGCCGCGCGCGAATGCTCGAAGTCCGCCAGCGCCTGCGCGGCCAGTTGCTCCAGGCTGCGCGGCGTGCCGGCCGGCGCGGGCCGGGCCGGGCGCGGCGCGGGCTCCTCGCCAGCAGCGCGGGTCTCGCGCACGGCGCGGCTTTCGTAGGGCTCGCGCATCGCGCGAGGGCGCGCGGCGGCCTCCTCGGCCCCCAGCAGCAGCGGCTTGCCGCCCTGCACCATGCTGGCCAGCGCGGCGGCGATCTCCACCGCCGGCACGTTGTGCTCGCGCTCGTAGCGCTCCACCAGGGCCAGGTAGGGGCGCAGCGCCTCGTCCTGCTCGCGCGTCTCGCTGATGCGCTCGAAAAAGCGCGCGGTGCGGCGGTCGTTCACCGCCTCCACGCTGGGCAGTTGCATCGGCTCGATGCGCTGGCGCGTGGCGCGTTCGATGGACTGCAGCAGGTAGCGCTCGCGCGGCGTGACGAACAGGATGGCCTGGCCGCTTCGCCCGGCACGCCCGGTGCGCCCGATGCGGTGCACGTAGGACTCGGTGTCGGTGGGAATGTCGTAGTTCACCACGTGGCTGATGCGATCGACGTCCAGGCCCCGCGCGGCCACGTCGGTGGCGACCAGGATGTCCACCTGCCCGTCCTTCAGCCGCTGCACCGTGCGCTCGCGCTGCGCCTGCTGGATGTCGCCGTTCAGCGCGGCGGTGGCGAAGCCGCGGGCCGCCAGCTTTTCCGCCAGTTCCTCGGTGGCCACCTTGGTGCGCGCGAACACGATCATGGCCTCGAAGGTCTCGACCTCGAGGATGCGGGTCAGCGCGTCGAGCTTGTGCATGCCGCTGACCATCCAGTAGCGCTGCTGCACGCCCGAGGCGGTACGCGTGCGCGCCTTGATGGTGATCTGCGCCGGCTCGCGCAGGTGGCGCTGCGCGATGGCGCGGATGGCGCTGGGCATGGTGGCCGAGAACAGCGCAACCTGGCGCTGCGGCGGCGTGCTGGCGAGGATGCGCTCGACGTCGTCGATGAATCCCATGCGCAGCATCTCGTCGGCCTCGTCGAGCACCAGATGGCGCAGCGAATCGAGCTTGAGGGTGCCGCGATCGAGGTGGTCGATGATGCGCCCGGGCGTGCCCACGACCACCTGGGCGCCGCGGCGCAGCGCCGCCAGCTGCGGCGTGTAGCTCTGCCCGCCGTAGACCGGAAGCACGTGGAAGCCGGGCAGATGCGAGGCGTAGCGCGAGAAGGCCTCGGCCACCTGGATCGCCAGTTCGCGCGTGGGCGCCAGCACCAGCGCCTGGGTTTCGCGCCGCGCCGCGTCCACGCGCGCCAGGATGGGCAGCGCGAAGGCGGCGGTCTTGCCGGTTCCGGTCTGCGCCTGGCCCAGCACGTCGCGCCCCTCCAGCAAGGGCGGGATGGTTGCTGCCTGGATGGGCGAGGGGCTTTCGTAGCCCACGTCGCGCAGCGCGCGCAGCAAGGCCTCGGGAAGGCCGAGATCGGCGAAGCCGATGACGGGCTCGGAGGGCGGGCCGTCGGAGACGGGGGACTGGGATTCGACGTCGGACATGAGTGCGAGGCTGGGGCTTGGCCCGACATTGTGCGCCACGCGCACCGGCCATGGGATGCGCACGCGCGCGGCGGGCAAAAAAATGCCAAGCACGCGGCTTGGCCAAGGGGGGATCGGAAGCCCCGCGATGCCTTCGGGCACCGTCGGGCAATGGGGGGGCGGGATCAGTGCATGCCTTCGCCCGCGGCCGGCGCGCCCTGCGCCGGAGAACCGGAGGCCGCACCGCGCTCCTGCTGCGCGGACACGCCATGCGCCTCGGCGCCGGCCTGGGCCGGCGCGGCGGCCGACTGCGACTCGGCCTGAGCGGCCGCAGGCGCCTGTTCCGGGGGCATGCCCGCCGCCCACGCGCCCGCCCATGCACAGCAGCCTGCCAGTGCGAGGGTCAAGGTCCTGGAGCGAAACGCAATCATGGTCGGAACTCCCTGCGGTCGCGGACCTTGCCGCGGCACATGCCGGAGCGGGTCTGCACCCACCATGAAGCAACCGCCGTGCCAGGCTGATTTTCCCCAGATATATCGGCAACTTGGGACACTTCGGCCGCAAGGCGGCCGGATCCGGGGCGGAATTCGGGGGGCCGGCGGGCCCGTTTTGTCGCCGGGAGCCGACGCTTTGGGGCCCCGTGGGGCAAATCTGCGCCGCCAAAGGCCTTTTTTGTCGCCGTGGGACGACAGCGCCCCAGGGACTCAGTCGCCCTGCTTGAACAGCGCGGGCGAGAGCTCGTGCTTCTGCAGCAGCCGGTAGAACTCCGTGCGGTTACGCTGCGCAAGGCGTGCGGCCTCCGACACCTGTCCGGCGGTGACTTTCATCAGCTGGATCAGGTAATCGCGCTCGAAGCGGTCCTTGGCCTCGGCATAACTGAGGATTTCCACCGGCTTGTTGCGCAGCGCGCGAGCCACCAGCGCCGCCGGGATGCGTACCGTCGTGCACAGCGCGCAGCACTGCTCGACCACATTCATCAGCTGGCGCACGTTGCCGGGCCAGTCGAAGCGCATCAGCGCTTCCATCGCCTCGGGCGCGAAGCCCAGCACGTGGCGCCCGTGCTTGGGCGCCAGGGTGCTGACGAAATGCTGCGCCAGCGCGGCGATGTCCTCGCGGCGTTCGCGCAGCGGCGGAATGTGCAGGTTGACCACGTTGAGCCGGTAGTACAGGTCTTCGCGGAAGCCCTGCTCGGCGATCAGCGCTTCCAGGTCACGGTGCGTGGCGGAGACGATGCGCACGTCCACCGGCACCGCGTGCTGGCTGCCCAGGGGGCGCACCTCGCGCTCCTGCAGCACGCGCAGCAGCTTGGCCTGCAGGGCCACCGGCATGTCGCCGATCTCGTCCAGGAACACCGTGCCGCCCTGCGCACTCTGGAACAGGCCCTTGCGGGCCACGTCGGCGCCGGTGTACGCGCCCTTGACGTGCCCGAACAACTCGGATTCCAGCAGCGCCTCGGGAATGGCGGCGCAATTGATGGCCACGAAGGGGCCGGCGCGCCGCTGGCTGGCCTCGTGCACCGCGCGCGCCAGCATTTCCTTGCCGGTGCCCGATTCGCCCTGGATCAGCACGTTGGCCTGGCTGGCCCCCACCAGCGCCACCTCGTCGAGCAGCGCCGCCATCAAGGGGCTGGCGGTGACGATGCCCGCCAGGCGCGGCTTGCCGGCGGCCGGCTGGCCCGCCGCGCCCTCGCCCACCGCGCGCCGCAGCAGGTCCAGCAGTTCGGTGGCCTCGAAGGGTTTGGTGAGATAGCCGAACACGCCGCGCTGTGCCGCGGCGACGGCGTCGGGGATCGTGCCGTGGGCGGTCAGGATGATCACCGGCAGCGAGGGATCGGAGTCGTGGATGCGTTCGAACAGGGCCTGGCCGTCCATGCCGGGCATGCGCAGGTCGGTGATGACCGCGCGCGGGCGCGCCACGGCCAGGCGCGCCAGGGCCTGCTCGCCGCTGCCCGCCAGCACCGGGCGGAACCCGGCGGAGCGCAGACGCATGTCGAGCAGGCGCAGCAGGTCGGCGTCGTCGTCGACCACGAGCACGCTGGAGGCGGCCTCGCTCATCGCGCCGGCCCCTTCGGCGGCGGCGGCTTCGGGGCGTGTTCCTGGCTACGGTTCTGCAATTGCACCTCCAGGTTCTTGATCTGGCCGATCTTGTCCTCCAGATCGGCGGCCTTGCGATTGGCTTTCACGAGGTCGGCGCGAGCCTGGGAAAGTTCCACGGTCTGACGGCTCAGGCGCTGCAGAACGCGGATGAACTGGCGGCTGGCGCGATCCTCGGTCAGGAAGTCCAGACCTCCAAGCAATTCGTGTGCCTGCGCGGCCTCTTCGATGGTGGGCGCGGCCCGCGCGATCAGCAGGTAGGCCAGTTCCAGGCGCTGCTCCGGGCGGCGGCGCGCGCCCAGCGCCTGCAGTTGCTGCTGGCGCTGGTTGGCGGAAGCCTGGCTCATCGCGGAGATCTGGCGCAGCAGCTGCGCGATGGCCGGCATGCCCAGCGGAGCGCTCGCGGCGCCCGATTCGACGCCTCCAGGCGACAGCTCCGCCGCCTCGGATGCGGTCTCGGATGCGGTCTCGGATGCGGACTCGGATGCGGCCCCGGATGCGGCCGCTGCCGCGAAGGGCGCGCCGCCGGGCCGCGAAACGCCCGCGCGCGGCGCGCTGGCCCCGGGCGCGGCCGGCGCACCGGGGGTTGCCGGCGGCACCGCGCAGGCGCCGAGCCCGGCGGCCAGCGCCAGGGGCAGCGCGCGCAGGACCAGGCGCGGGGAGCGCGGAACGAACACTGGGAGGGTCATGGTCACGTGGGCGTGGGGTTCCGGGCCGGCGCCGCGAAGGCGGGCGGGACGTGGTCGTGCAGGTGCGGAAGGCGCACGGTAAAGCAGGCCCCGCCGCCCTCGGATGATTCACCAAGCTGGATGCGTCCGCCGTGAAGCGTGGCGTATTCCTGCGCGATGGCCAGGCCCAGCCCGTTGCCCGGGGCGGCGCCCGCCGGCTGGCGCATGCCCTGGAAAAAAGGCTCGAACAGGTGTTCCCGGTCCTGCTCGGCCACCCCGGGCCCCTGGTCGCAGACGCTGACCGTGACGGCCTCCTCGTCGTCGCGCATCTGGATGCGCACCACGCCCCCCGCGGGGCTGAAACGCATGGCGTTGATCAGCAGGTTCTCGAACAGGGTGTCGAGCTTGCCCTGGTCGGCCTGCAGCGCCGCGGCCTCGCCGTCGATGCGCACGGCCACGTGCTTGGCCCGCAGCGCCAGTTCGTTGCGCCGTACCAGCGAGGCCAGCAGTTCGTTCAGGTTCACGCCGGCCGACACCAGCGGGTCCAGCCGGCGCTGCGCGCGGCTGTAGTCGATCAGGTTCTCGATGCGCTGCTGCAGGTCGCGCGCGTTGCCGCGCATGATGGTGCCGATCTCGCGCTGCTGCGCGCTCAGCGGCCCCGCCACGCCGTCGAGCAGCAGTTCCACCCCCTCGCGCAGCGAGGCCAGCGGAGTCTTGAGTTCATGCGACACGTGGCGCAGGAAGCGCTGCTTCTGCTCGTCGGTCTCGCGCAGGCGCCGGCGCAGCCAGTCCAGCTGATGGCCCAGTTGCACCAGGTCGCGCGGGCCGCGCACCTGCGGCTGCGGCTGCAGGTCGCCGGCGCCGAGCTTGCGGATCGACTGGTCGATCTGGCGCAGCGGGCGCGTGAGCACCCACGACAGCAAAGCCGCGATGAGCACCGACAGCAGCAAGGCCGCCCCGGCCTGCAGCAGCAGCGCTGCGCGCAGGGTGCGCGACTGCCGGCCCAGATCGCTGACCTGGCGGTCGACCAGCAGGTTTCCCGCGCTCAGGATGCGGTCGATGCTCGAGGCCAGTTCCGCGAAGCGCGGCGCGAAGGCGTCGAAGCGCGGCAGGTCGGCCGGCCCCGCGCCGCCGAGTTCTTCGTACAAGGCGGCCTCGCGGGTGGCGATGCGCTGCAGCCTGGCCTGTTCCTGCGCGCCGAAAGGCATGGCCTGCAAGGTGCGCAGCTCGGCCTGCAGCGCCCGGTGCGCATCGCGCATGCCCACGCGCAGCTGCGGGTCCTGCAGCACGTAGTACTGCCCGGCCGAGCGCTGCAGCGCCGACAGGTCCTCGGACATCTGGCGCGTGGTGCGGGTGACGTCGACGGTGATGCGGATGGCCTGGCGGGTCTGCAGCGCCAGGCGCTGCTGCGCATAGGCCGTGTAGAGCATGCCCACGACCAGCGGCAGCATGACCAACGCGAAGGCGGCCAGCAGCAGCGCATGGAAGGAGCGCGGATACGGTGGGGTCGGGGACTTCAGCGGCATGGGCGGCGGCGGACCGGGCGCGGCGCGCCCCTTCGCGGGCTGTCGGGGGCGCTCGGGCCCATTATCCCCGGCTTCAGGGCGTATGCGCGTCCTGCACGAATCGCCCCGCCCCGTCACGACCCAGGGCCTTGGCCAGCCAGGGGCCGGCCTCGCGCAGCGCCTGCGGCAGCCCGAACGGCGGATTCAGGACGAACATGCCGCTGCCCATCAATCCGTAGCCGTCCGCGCGCGCCGGCGCGGTCCACAATTGCGCGTCCATCCAGGCGCCCGGGGCCAGCGCCCGCAGGCGCTTGGAAATGCGCTGGGATTCCAGGCTCTGCAACAAGGGATACCAGACCAGGTACACGCCGGTGGCGAAACGCTCCAGCGCGTCGCGCAAGGCGACCAGCAGGCGCGTGTAGTCGGCGTCGAGTTCGTAGGAGGGGTCGATCAGCACCAGCCCGCGGCGCGAAGGCGGCGGCAGCACGGACTTGAGCTCGGCGAAGCCGTCGGCCTGGCGCACCGTGGTCTGGCGCCGCCGGGCGAAGGTCGACTGCAGCGCGCGGAAGTCCGCGGGATGCAGCTCGAACAGACGCATCGGATCGTCCGCGCGCAGCACGCCGGCAGCCAGCAGCGGCGAGCCGGGCGCGACGCGCAGGGCGCCGTCCGGGTTGAGGCCCAGCACGGCGCGCAGGTAGTCCAGCACCGCCTCGGGCAGTTTCCCGGGCGAGCCGTCCACCAGGGCGTGCTGCACGTCCTCGCGCTGCCACAGGCTACCCACGCCCTCCATGTACTCGCCCAGGCGCTGGCTCATGCGTTCGGCGAGCTGGTAGCTGCCGGCGCCGGCGTGGGTGTCCACGTAGCTCAGCGCCTTGGGCTTGGCCGCCAGCAGGTGCAGCGCACGCAGGAGCACCACGTGTTTGAGCACGTCGGCGGGATTGCCGGCATGGAAGGCGTGGCGGTAGGCGAGCATCGGATGGGGATTCGGCGGACAAGGCGCAACTGTAGCGCCGCCGGGATTGTCCCCCGACGGACGCACCCGTGCACGGGGCCCGCAGCCGGCGCCGGGCCGCCCCAAGGCGGCTGCGACCCCCTCGGGGGGCAGCGAGCGTCAGCGAGCGTGGGGGCCGTCCCGCAGCCGGCGCCGGGCCGCCCCAAGGCGGCTGCGACCCCCTCGGGGGGCAGCGAGCGTCAGCGAGCGTGGGGGCTGTCCACTACTTGGCGGGGGCCAGGGAGCAGTGGCCGGCGTCGGCGGCGGGGCCGTTGCCCAACGCCAGCGGCATCGGCTCGGCGAAGCGGCGGTGCGGCGTGCTGGCGTGCCAGTCCAGCGCCAGCAGCACCAGCACCACGGCCCACAGCAGCCAGGCGCGCCAGGCGGCGAGCAGCCTGCGCCATGGGGCGCGGGAATCCGCGGATCGGGGATCGTGCCTCATGACGTTCAGCCCCCCACGCCCAGGCGCTTGCGCAGGCGCACGCCGAGCAGACTGCCCGCGAAAGCGCAGGCGAACCAGATCCACCCGTGCAAGGAGCCGGTGGCGATACCGGAGAAGTAGGCCCCCACGTTGCAGCCGAAGGCCAGGCGCGAGCTGTAGCCCATCAGCAGCCCGGCCACCACCGAGGCCACCCAGGCGCGCGCGGGCAGGCGCAGCTTCGGGCACAGCTTGCCGCCGCGCTGCGCGGCCAGCAAGGCGCCGAACAACATGCCCAGGTCGGTGATGCTGGTGTTGTCGGCCAGCACGCTGGCGTGCAGCTGGGCCTGCTGCACCGGCAGACCGTAGAAGGCGTTGTGCGAAAGGTCGACGCCGAAGGCCTGCACGATCTTGGCGCCCCACAGGCCCAGCCCGTAGACGATGCCCCAGGGCTGGCCGCCCACCACCAGGTTGAGCGCGCCCAGCACGCCCAGCGCGGCCGCGGCGATCCACACCGCGGAGCCCTTCCAGCGCCGCGGGGCCTCGGGCCGGCGCAGGCGCCACGCCAGCGCCGCCAGCACCGCCAGCACGCCCAGTTGCAGCACCAGCGTGCCGGCGGCACCCAGGCGCTGCACCAGGGACACCGGCGGCAGCGCGCCCAGGCTCAACCAGGCCGGAAGTTGCGCCGAGCCGGCGAAGCTTCCGAACACGAAGGCCGGCAGCACGGCCAGGCTCACCGGGTGGCCGAGCCCGGCCTTGTACAGCGTGCCGGAGCCGCAGCCGTCGGCGATCTGCATGCTGGCGCCGAACACGAAGGAGCCGATCAGCAGGCTCCACGACAGCGGCCCGTCGGCCCCCTGCAGCTCGGGATGCGCGGCCAGCAGCGGCACGCTCAGCACCATGCACACGGCGATGGCGAAAAACTGGGCCAGCAGCCCCGTGGGGTCGCGATGGGTGATCCACACGCGCCAGCCGGTGGTGAAGCCGAAGCTGCCGGCCGCCAGCGCCACGCCCAGCCCGACGCCGATGCACCACAACAAGCCCTGGCGCCAGCCCACCAGCCACGTGGTGGCGGCGAAGCCGGCGAATGCCAGCGCGAGCAGCAGGGCCTGGGTGGAGCGCGCCCCCCGCGGGCGCGCCGGGTTCAGTGTGAATGCCAGGTCTGCTTGAGTTGCGCCCATAGTTGATCGCTGCGGGAAGGAACGTGGGTCATCGGCTCGTCGTGACGCGACCAGTCGACCATGGAACCGGGGTACAGGCGCACCCCCGGGCGGTGCAGCAGTTCGGACAGCACGAACCAGTTGGTCGCCGCCCAGTGCCCGGTGTTGCAGAAGGAGATGGTCTGGCGCGCCTGGGCTTCCTGCGCCGGCAGCCCGGCCGCGAGGGTGCGCAGCACCGCCGGGGCCGGCAGCGCCCCGCCGCCCTGCGGGAACCAGCGCAGGTTGTTGAAGTCCACCGATCCGCCGATGGTCCCGGGGGCCACCGCGGCCGGGGCCTTGGCCTTGCCTTCCCAGAAGGCGGGCGGGCGCGCGTCCAGCAGCACGCGCGAGGCCTGCGGGGCCTGCACGGCCTGCAGCACCTCGGCGCGCGTGGCCAGCAGCGCGGGGTCGGGGCGCGCGACGAAATCCGAAGGCGTCACGCTGGGGACGGCCGTCTGCAGTCCGCCCAGCCCGGCGTCCTTCCAGGCCTGCATGCCGCCGTTGAGGATCGACAGGTGGCGCATGCCCAGCCACTTCAGGGTCCAGTACACACGCGCCGGCGCGCCGAAGTCGCTGGGGTCGCCGCCGGCCGAGACCAGCACGACCTGCTCCGAGGCGTGCAGCCCGAGGCTGCGCACCAGATGCACGAAGCTGTCCACCGGCAGCAGCTTGCCGGGGTTGTCGGCGCCGCCGCGCCAGCGCCCGTAGGGCGCGTTCACCGCGCCGGGCAGGTGCCCCGCCGCATAGTCGTCGGCGTCGCGCAGGTCGACGATGCGCAGGTCGGCCAGGCGCTCCTGCAAGGCCGCCTGCAGCTGCGCCGGCTGCACCAGCGGCCCCAGGGAGCCGGCCGCCGCGGCGCCGGCCTGCGTCGCCCCCGCGGGCTGGCTCAAGGCCCAGGCCGCCAGCGTCAGCCCCAGCCCGAGCCCGCGCAGCAGACGCCGCCAGAAACCGCCCCTGGGCGCGGCAACATCAGCATGAGTTTTCATGCCGACATTTTCCGCCCCGCCCCTCATCCGAAAAAATACCCTTTTCGCATACCCTTAGAACCCAAGGAAATAAGCGAACACTCCCCGCACGCCATGCGCTATCGCCGCGCCGCCAACGGCGGCAGCGGCCCGCTACCGAGCCCGCCTGAAAACCTCCCGCAAACGCGCAACTCCCCCAATGCCAGGAAACCTCCTGCCGCCGGGCCGCCTCAGGCGCCTCTGGAGCCTCTGGAGCCCGCCTGAAAACCTCCCCCAAACGCGCAACTCCCCCAATGCCAGGAAACCTCCTGCCGCCGGGCCGCCCCAAGGCAGGGGTTGTCCCCCACGGGGGGACGGAGCCGGGCTCGCGCCCGGCGACGGAGGGGGCCGTCAATACCTCCCCGTACCCCCCGCCAGCGCGATGAACAGGCGCGCCGCGAAGCCGACCAGCGGCCGCGTCCACCAGGCCACGCGCTGGCGCAGGCGGGCTTGGTCGATGGGCAGCGCCCAATGCAGCTGCTCGCGCACGTGGCGCGCCAGGTCCCCGGCGAAGCCGGCATCGCGCACCACCACGTTGGCTTCGCGATTGACCAGCAGGGACAGCGGGTCGATGTTGGAACTGCCCACGGTGGCCCAGGCCTCGTCGACCACGGCCACCTTGCCGTGCAGGTAGGCCCGCTGGTATTCGTGGATGCTCACGCCGGCGTCGATCAGCTCGCGGTACAGCGCCTGCGCGGCCCAGGCCGCGGCGCGGTAGTCCGCGCGCCCCTGCAGCAGCAGGCTGACGCGCACGCCGCGCAGCGCGGCCGCCTTCAGGCTGTCGCGGAAAGCCTGCCCGGGATAGAAGTAGGGGCAGACCAGCAGCACCGATTCGCGCGCCTCGTCGATGGCCTGGATGTAGCAGTGTTCGATGGACCGCCGGCGCAGCAGGTTGTCGCGCAGCACCAGCGCGGCGCGCTGCGGCGCGGCGCCGCCGGCGCAGGCGGCCGCGGCGGGCGCCGAGACCGCCGCGACGCGGGCGGCACGCAGCCCGCGCGAACCCGGCAGCACGCCGGCGGCGCGCAGTTCCTCCACGTAGCGCCTGCGCTGCTCCTGCGAGCCCAGCAGGCGCGGGCCGGGCGCGCGGCGCAGCCCGCGCTGCACGCTGCCGGTGGCCACCGTGCGCAGCCACAGCCGGCGCATGCTGCGCAGCACCTGCGCCACCACCGGCCCCTGCACGCTCACCGCGTAGTCCAGGCGCGGCTGCTCGCTCCAGCCATGGTGGATGTCGTAGCAGTCGTCGATCAGGTTGATGCCGCCGACGAAGGCCACGCGGGCGTCGACCACGCACATCTTGCGATGCAGGCGGCGCCAGTGCCCGCGCTGCAGCAGGTCGATCCAGCGCCGCCAGGGCCGGTACACCATGAATTCCACGCCCTCCGCTTCGAAACGATGGCGCAGCGTGGGAATCGACCGGTTCGACCCCAGCCCGTCCACCAGGACCCGCACCTGCACGCCGCGGCGCGCCGCGGCGATCAGCGCCTCGGCCAGTTCCAGGCCGGTGGCGTCGTCGTGGAAGATGTAGGTTTCCACCCAGATGCTGCTGCGCGCCTCGCCCCAGGCCCGCAGCAGCGCCGGGAACAGGCTCTGCCCCAGCGGCAGCAGCTCGACGCAGTTGCCGTCGCGCCAGGAGGTGCGCAGCGGCGCGCGTTCGCTGCCGCTGCCCTCGCGCAGCGCGCGCAGGTTGCGCCGCCACCACGCGCGCAGGCGCCTGCGCCGCGGGCTGCTGCTAGCCATGGGCCTCGCGCCGCGCCGCGCCCCGGCCCAGCACCCGCGGCGCCCCCTCGGGCAGCGCGGTCAGGTCGACCAGCAGCGGGGCATGGTCGGAAAGGCGCGCCCAGTCGGCGCCCCAGCCCAGGCCCAGGCCGTGGGGGGCGAAGCCGCGCACATAGATGCGGTCCAGCGGCATCAGGGGCAGCCAGGCCGGGAAGGTGCGCGTGCGGTGGTGCCAGCGCGGATGGCGCGGGTCGACGCTGGCCGCGGCGCGCGCCGACACGTCCAGCAGGCCCGAGACGGCGAGCTCGGCGCCGAGTTCGCCGCGCCAGTCGTTGAAGTCGCCGCCGACGATCACCGGCTCCTGCGCCGGAACCTGGCGCGCCAGGTACTCCGCCAGGCGCTCGATCTGGCGCTTGCGCCCGCCGCGGAACAGTCCGAAGTGCACCACCACGCAATGCAGCACCTGCGCCGGCGCGCCGCCCGCGCTGCCCTGGGGCAGGGCCAGGCGCACGTGCAGCAGCCCGCGCTGCTCGAAGCGGTGGTCCGAGACGTCCTCGTGCGAGACGCCCAGGATCGGAAAGCGCGACAGCAGCGCGTTGCCGTGCTCGCCGTGGCGGGTGCGCGCGTTGGTGTGATAGGCGGCGAACATGCCCAGGCCCTGGCCCAGCAGTTCGTGCTGCGGCTGCTCGGGCCATCCGGCCAGGCGCAGCGCGTGGCGCCGGTGCTCGAACTGCACCTCCTGCAGCAGCACCACGTCCGCGTCCAGCCTGCGCAGGCCTTCCTGCAGCGCGTGGATGCGCAGGCGCTTGGCCGGCCCCATGCCCAGCACGCCCTTGTGGATGTTGTACGAGGCCACGCGCAGCGCATGCGGCCAGTCGCGTGCCGGCGTGCGCGGGTGCATCAGGCCCCCTCGCAGCGGCCCAGGCGCCGCGGCAACTGTTCGATGGCCTGGGCGTTGGACGCGGAAAAGCACTTCGCGGCCGCGTCGCGCCACGGCAGCCATTGCCAGGCGCGGTGTTCGCGCTCGGCCAGGCGCACCGGCGTGGCCTCGGGCACTTCCAGGCTGAACACGTGCTCGACGTTTTTCCACACGCCGGGCGCGTAGCGATGGCGCCAGCGCGGGTAGATCTCGTATTCGTTGGCCAGGCGCCAGTCGCACAGCGCGCCGCCGGCCACGATGCCGGTCTCCTCGGCCACCTCGCGCGCGGCCGCCGCGGCCAGCGGCTCGTCCACGGCGTCGAGGCTGCCGGTGACGCTTTGCCAGAATCCGGGCTGCGCCGCGCGCTCGATCAGCAGCACGTGCAGCCGCGGGTCGTGGATCACCACGAGCACGGACACCGGCAGCTTGGGCGCCGGCACGGCCTCAGCCCCCTCCCCGCCGCGCGCGCACGCCGGCGGCCAGGTCGTGCAGCAGCGCCAGGGTGTCTTCCCAGCCCAGGCAGGCATCGGTGATCGACACCCCCTCGCGCAGCGGCTGGCCGGGGCACAGGTCCTGCCGGCCTTCGTGCAGATGGCTCTCGACCATGACGCCGGCGATGCGACGCTCGCCGGCCGCGATGCGCCGCCCGATGTCGGCGGCCACCTCGATCTGGCGCCGCGGCTGCTTGGAGGAATTGGCGTGCGAGCAGTCGATCATCACCTGCTCGCGCAGCCCGGCACGGCGCAGCACCTGGCAGGCACCGTCGACCGCCGCGGCGTCGTAGTTGGGCTGGCGCCCGCCGCGCAGGATGACGTGGCAGTCGGCATTTCCGCGGGTCTCGAAGATCGCGGCCACGCCCATCTTGGTCATGCCCATGAAGGCATGCGGCGCCCCGGCGGCCACCACCGCGTCGGCGGCCACCTGCACGCCGCCGTCGGTGCCGTTCTTGAAGCCCACCGGGCACGAAAGCCCCGAGGCCAGTTGCCGGTGGCTCTGGCTCTCCGTGGTGCGCGCTCCGATGGCGCCCCAGGCGATGAGGTCGCTGAAATACTGCGGCGACAGCAGGTCGAGGAATTCGGTGCCGGCCGGCACCCCCATGCCGCCGATCTGCAGCAGCAGTTCGCGCGCCCGGCGCAGGCCTTCGTTGATGCGAAAGCTGCCGTCCAGGCGAGGGTCGTTGATGAAGCCCTTCCAGCCCACCGTGGTGCGCGGCTTCTCGAAGTACACCCGCATCACCGGCAGCAGCGCGTCGCCCAGCGCGGGGCCTGCGTCGCGCAGGCGCGAGGCGTACTCCAGCGCCTGCGCGGCGTCGTGGATGGAACAGGGCCCGACGACCACGATCAGCCGGTCGTCGTCGCCACGCAGCACGCGCGCGATGTCCGCGCGCGCCTGCTCCACCAGTTGCTCCACCGCCGGCGTCACCGCCAGTTCCTCCAACAGCACCGCCGGCGACACCAGCGCGCGCACCGCGGCGATGCGCGTGTCGTCGATGCGCGTGGTGTCCAGCGTGGCCTCGGCCCGGCCGGCCTCGCTGTCGTGCCGGGGGTCGTCGATGCGGGTCATGGCGGGGGCGGCCGGTTCAGGTGGGGGTGTCCTGGCGCAGGCGGATGTGCAGTTCGCGCAACTGGCGCTCGTCGACCGCGCTCGGGGCGTCGGTGAGCAGGCATTGCGCGCGCTGGGTCTTGGGGAAGGCGATGACGTCGCGGATACTGGCCGCGCCGGTCATCATGGTGACGATGCGGTCCAGCCCGAAGGCGATGCCGCCGTGCGGCGGCGCGCCGTATTGCAGCGCGTCGAGCAGGAAGCCGAACTTGGCCCGCGCCTCCTCCTCGCCGATGCCCAGCGCGGTGAACACCTTGCGCTGCATGTCGGCACGGTGGATGCGCACCGAGCCGCCGCCGATCTCCCAGCCGTTGAGCACCATGTCGTAGGCCTTCGCCAGGCAGCGCCCGGGGTCGCTGGCCAGGTAGTCGACGTGCTCGTCCTTGGGCGCGGTGAAGGGATGGTGGCAGGCCACCCAGCGCTGCTCGTCGTCGTCGAACTCGAACATCGGGAAGTCCACCACCCACAGCGGCTTCCAGGCGTCCTCGAACAGGCCGGCGGCGCGGCCGAACTCGCTGTGGCCGATCTTCACGCGCAGCGCGCCCAGCGCGGCGTTGACCACCTTGGCGCGGTCGGCGCCGAACAGCAGCAGGTCGCCGTCGCGGGCTCCGCTGCGCTCGAGCAGCGCGGCGATGGCCGCGTCGTGCAGGTTCTTGACGATCGGCGACTGCAGGCCGTCGCGCCCGCGGGCGACCTCGTTGACCTTGATCCACGCCAGGCCCTTGGCGCCGTAGATCTTGACGAAATCGGTGTAGGCGTCGATCTCGCTGCGGCTGATCTGGCCGCCGCCGGGAACGCGCAGCGCCACCACGCGCCCGTCGTCCAGCGCGGCCGCGGCGCTGAACACCTTGAATTCCACCTCGCGCATGACATCGGTCAGCTCGGTGAACTCCATGCGCACGCGCAGGTCGGGCTTGTCCGAGCCGAAGCGCGCCATCGCCTCGGAATAGGGCATCACCGGGAAGGGTTCGGCCAGGCGCACGCCCAGCACCTCGGCGAACACGCCGCGGATCATCGGCTCGAACAGCCCGCGGATCTCGGTCTCGTCGAGGAAAGAGGTCTCGCAGTCGATCTGCGTGAACTCGGGCTGGCGGTCGGCGCGCAGGTCCTCGTCGCGGAAACACTTGGTGATCTGGTAGTAGCGGTCGAAGCCCGAGACCATCAGCATCTGCTTGAACAGCTGCGGCGACTGCGGCAGCGCGAAGAACTGCCCGGCGTTGACCCGGCTGGGCACCAGGTAGTCGCGCGCGCCTTCCGGCGTGCTCTTGGTGAGCATGGGCGTCTCGATGTCGATGAAGCCCTGGGCGTCCAGGTAGCGGCGCACGGCCATCGACACCCGATAGCGCAGCTTCAGGTTGTGCTGCATCTGCGGGCGCCGCAGGTCCAGCACCCGGTGGGTCAGGCGCGTGGTCTCCGACAGGTTGTCGTCGTCCAGCTGGAAGGGCAGCGCGGCCGAGGCGTTGAGCACCTGCAGCTCATGGCACAGCAGTTCGACCTTGCCCGAGCCCAGCGATGCGTTCTCGGTGCCCTGCGGGCGGGCGCGCACCAGGCCGCGCACCTGCACGCAGTATTCGTTGCGCACCCCCTCGGCCACCGCGAACATGGCGGCGCGGTCGGGGTCGCACACCACCTGCACCAGGCCCTCGCGGTCGCGCAGGTCGATGAAAATCACCCCGCCATGGTCGCGGCGCCGCTGCACCCAGCCGCACAGGCTGATGGTTTGTCCGAGCAGGGCTTCGGTGACGGCGCCCAGGGTATGGCTGCGTAGGGTCATGATCGAGAGCAAATGAGGCTTTGGCGTTGCCGAAAGGAGTTTCGGGAGACTTGCGGCGCGAGGCGGCGCCGCGACGGCGGGGTCAGCGCGACGGAGCCTGCGCGGATGGCGGCAGCGGCGCGACCACTCCCATCGAGATCACGTATTTGAGCGCCTCGTCGACGCTCATCGAAAGTTCCACCACTTCGGCCCTGGGCACCATGAGGAAAAAGCCCGAGGTCGGGTTCGGCGTCGTGGGCACGTACACGCTGATGTGCTCGCCCGGCAGGTGCCGCGCCACCTCGCCCCCGGGCTGTCCGGTGACGAAGGCGATGGTCCAGCTCCCCGAGCGCGGGTACTGCACCATCACCGCCTGGCGGAAGGCGTTGCCGTTGCTGGAGAACAGCGTGTCGGAGACCTGCTTGACGCTGCTGTAGATGCTCTTGACGATGGGGATGCGGGCGATCACCGAATCCCACTGACGCAGCCACCATTGGCCGACGAAGTTGGCCACCAGCAGCCCGGTCAGCAGGATGGCCGCGACCACCACGACCACGCCCAGCCCGGGCGTGCGCGCCAGGTTGTCCAGCAGCGGCTGCAGCGAAGGCGCGACGGCATCCAGCGCGCCGATCACGGCGCGGAAAATGCCGTCGAACACCGACAGCAGCTGCCACAGCACCCAGATGGTGATGGTCAGCGGCAGCCAGACCAGCAATCCGGCGACGAACAGGTTTTTCAGGCGCATGCGCAGCTTTCGCGCGGCAACGTCGGTTGGGGGCGGCGGCGCGCGCCGATCGGGGGTGTTCTTCAGTGGCAGGCGCAGGACGCCCCGCAGGACGCCGCTGGCGCGGACTCGCCCGCCGTGGGCGTCGCCGCGGCCGTCGCCGCGGCGGGCGCGGCGGCCCCTGCGGCCGACTTGTCGGCGGTGGAGGCGCCCGAGCCGCCCTTGAAGTCGGTCGCGTACCAGCCCGAACCCTTGAGCTGGAAGCCCGCGGCGGTGACCTGCTTGTGCAGGGCGGCGGCGCCGCAGGCGGGGCAATCGCGCAACGGCGCGTCCGAAACCTTCTGCAGCGCGTCCAGGCTATGTCCGCAGGACTCGCAGCGGTATGCGTAGATGGGCATGACGAACTCCTGATGCGAAAACCGCTCGCCCGACGACGTCGCGGGCTGGGGCCGACTTGTAGATGAAGGGAATGCGCACGGAATTCAAGGTCCGTGCCCGCACCCCCGGCGCCTGGGGCCCGGAGGTGCAAGATTCGTGCCGATTATAGGGAAAACACCGCGGCGGGGGCCGCGGGCGCCGACCCGTGAAACGCTCCTAGCGCGCCGGCTGCGGGTCGCGCACGAGGCGCCGGCCGCTGCCCTGCGGGAAATCCGCGAAGGCGGCCGCGGCGAGCTGCGCCGCCACCGGTCCGATACGCTGGTCGTAGCCGCCGATCACCGCGCTGCTGCGCCACACCAACGCGCCGCTGGCCGCGTCGCGGATCTCCACCTCGAACACCCGTTCGTACCACGGCGGGGGCCACGACCAGCCGTGGTACCACCACGGATAGCCGTTGTAGATCCAGGCGCCGTCGGGCAGCAGGATCGGGGGCCCTGGAGGCGGCCAGGCGCTGGGGAAGCTGGCCTCGAAATCGACGTAGACGCGAAAGGCGTAGCGCGCGGTGTACGGAGCCGGGCTGCCCAGCAGCGGCACCATGCCGGCGCGGGTCATGGCGTCGAGCACGGCCGTGCGCAGCGCCTCGGCCTGCGGGCCCTCGGCATCGGCGGGGGCGGCCTGCAGTTGCACATGGGCGCCGACCAGCGCCTGCGGCGCGGGCTTGGGCGTGTCGACGTGGTAGGCGTTGACGTTCAGCGAGGCGCAACCGCCCAGCAGGCCGAGCAGCGCCAGCGCGCCGAGCAGCAGCAAGGCGCGCAGCGAGTACGCCGCGCCACGGGCAGGACCAGGAGTCGACAGCGAAGGATTCATGGGTCGGCACGCGCGGGACGGGAGCCCGCTGCGTCAGGAGCTACTGTACTCGCCCGGCGCGACCCTTGGCTTGCCACGGCCACGGCCTTCGGGGCCGGCGCGGGGCCCCGTGCCGCCTGTCAGCCCGCGCTGTCCAGCCAGGCCAGTGCCTGGCCTGCCGCGGGGGACGGCGCGCAGGGTTCGGGGTCGAAGGCCTTGTCGCCGTCCGGGTCGGGCAGGCCCTGCGCGCGCAGTCCGGCGAAGGGGTAGGCGCCGCGATCGAGCAGATGCGAAGGCACGACCCGCCCGAGCGCGCCGAACATGGACTCCAGGCGCCCGGGATATTGGCGCTCCCAGTCGCGCAGCAAGGCCGCCACCTGCTTGCGCTGCAGCTGTTCCTGGCTGCCGCACAGGGTGCAGGGGATGATGGGAAAGTTCCGGTGCGCGGCCCAGCGCGCCAGGTCGGCTTCCTCGACGTAGGCCAGCGGGCGGATGACCACGTGGCGCCCGTCGTCGCTGACCAGCTTGGGCGGCATGGCCTTGAGCTTGCCGCCGAAGAACAGGTTGAGCAGGAAGGTCTGCAGGATGTCGTCGCGGTGGTGGCCCAGCGCGATCTTGGTGGCGCCGAGTTCGCCGGCCACGCGGTACAGGATGCCGCGGCGCAGGCGCGAGCACAGGCTGCACATCGTGGCGCCCTCGGGAACCACGCGCTTGACCACCGAGTAGGTGTCCTGCTGCTCGATGTGGAAGGGTACGCCGCGGCCCTGCAGGTAGCGCGGCAGCACCTCTTCCGGAAAGCCCGGCTGTTTCTGGTCCAGGTTGACGGCGACGATGTCGAAGTCCACCGGCGCGCGCTCGCGCAGGCTGAGCAGCAGGTCGAGCAGCACGTGGCTGTCCTTGCCGCCGGACATGCACACCATGACCTTGTCGCCGTCCTCGATCATGCCGAAGTCGCCGATGGCCTGCCCGACCAGGCGGTGCAGGCGCTTGGACAGCTTGTTCAACTCGTGCTCGTGCTTGCGCGGGTCCATCGCGTCGCTCCGGAACGCGCTCAGCGCGCGGGGCGGTCCTGGGCGACCTCGATGCCCACGCCGTCGCAATCCGGAAAGATGTTGGGCTTGTCCACGCGCACGCGCACGCGGCGCACGCCTTCGAGCCCCAGCACGCGCTGCGCGATGCGCCCGGCCAGGGTCTCCAGCATGTTCACGTGGCCGTGGCCGACCTCCTCCAGCGCGATCGAGCGCAACAGGCGGTAGTCCAGCACGTGGGCCACGTCGTCGGCGGCCGGCAGCGACGGGGCATCGGGCAGCTCGGCGGCGATCGACACCAGCAGTTGCTGGCGCGAACGCAGTTCGTGCTCGAGGATGCCCACGCTGGCCTGCACGCGCAGGCGTTCGAGATACAGGGTACGCATGGTCAGAAGGCGAAATCGCGGGAGCGCGGTTGCAGGTGCTGGCCGGCGTCCACCAGCAGCTCGCAGCCGCTGATGGCGGGGTTGCGCAGCGCGAACAGCACGGCGTCGGCGACGTCCTCGGCGCGCGGCCCCTCGCCCAGCGGGCCGGCGGCCTGCAGTTCGCGCAGCCGCGCCTCGTCGATCAGCTCGCTGCCCAGGGTCATGCCCGGGGCCACGCCCACCACGCGCACATGCGGCGCCAGCGCCTGCGCCAGCAGGGTGTTGGCCTCGCGCAGCGCCGCCTTGCTCAGCGTGTACGAAAGGTGGTCGGGGTTCGGGTTCCACAGCTTCTGGTCGAGCAGGTTGACCACGCAGCCGCGCGCCCCGCGCCTGGCCACGTCCTCGTGCAGCGCGCGTGCCAGCAGCACCGGCGCGACGGTGTTGACGCGGTAGTGGCGCAGCGCCGCCTCGGCGCCGAAGTCGGCCACTGCGTCGTACTCGAACAGCGAGGCGTTGTTGACCAGGGCATCGACCCGCCCGAGGGCGCCGGCCGCGCGCGGCACCAGCTCGCGGGCCTGGGCCTCGTCGCCCAGTTCGGCGCCGAAGCTCTCGGCGCGGGCGCCCAGCGCGCGCAGGCACGCGCCCAGCTGCTCGGCCTCGTCGCGCGAACCCCGGTAGTGCAGCGCCAAATCCCAGCCGGCCTCGGCCAGGCGCACGGCCACCGCGCGGCCGATGCGCCGCGCCGCGCCGGTGACCAGCGCCACCGGCCGCTGCGCGGCGGGGTCGCCGGCCGCGCCGGCAGCGCCGGACGCGGGGCTGGATGGAGCTTCGGACATGGCGGCGAATCTACAATCGCGTCGATGGAGCAAACGTGTAGTCTACCCCGCGAGCCGGCCGCCGCTCCGGCCGGCCAGGAGCAGCGCGCCGCCGGGCTGATGGAGCTGCTGCACCGCGAAATCGCCACGTCCGGCGGCTGGATCGGTTTCGACCGCTACATGCAGCTGGCGCTGTACCAGCCCGGGCTGGGCTATTACGCGGCCTCGCCCGGCGTGCTCGGCGCCTGGGGCGGCGCCAGCGACTTCATCACCGCCCCCGAGCTGTCGCCGTTGTTCGCGGCCACGCTGGCCCGCCAGCTGGGCGGGCTCGGCGCCTCGCTGGGCCTGCAACGCGTGGTGGAGTTCGGCGCCGGCAGCGCGGCGCTGGCCTGCGGCCTGCTGCGCGAACTGGCCGAGGCCGGGGCCTGGCTGCCCGAGGAATACGCCATCGTCGAAGTCTCCGCGGCGATGCGTGAGCGCCAGCAGGCGGCGGTGGCCGCGCTGCCGGCGGAACTGGCGCGGCGCGTGCGCTGGTGGGAAAGCCTTCCGCAGCGCTTCGACGCGCTGGTACTGGGCAACGAGGTGCTGGACGCGATGCCGGTGCGCCTGCTGCACCACACGCAGGCCGGCTGGGTGGAGCGAGGCGTGGGCCTGGACGCCGGCGGCGCTCTGGCCTGGAGCGAGCGCGAGCTGCCGCCGGGCTGCGAGCTGCGCCCCAGCCTGCGCCAGCTGCCGCCGGGCAGCGTCACCGAATGGCACGAGGCGGCCGAGGGCTTCATGCGCAGCCTGGGCGCGCACCTGGGCCGCGGCGTGGCGCTGCTGTTCGACTATGGCTTTCCGGCGCGCGAATACGACCATCCGCAGCGCACGGGCGGCACGCTGCGCTGCCACCGCGCCCACCGTGCCCACGACGACCCGCTGTGGGAACCGGGGCTTTCGGACATCACCGCCCACGTCGACTTCAGCGCCATGGCGCGCGCCGCGCGCGAAGGCGGGCTGGATCTGCTGGGCTACACCAGCCAGGCGCGCTTCCTGCTCAACGCCGGCCTGCTGGATCTGCTGGCCCCGCGCATGGCCGCCGGGGACGCAGCCTCGCTGCGCCTGGCCGCCGGCGTGCAGAAACTGCTGGGCGAGCACG
The DNA here is from genome assembly GCF_000377645.1 of Thiomonas sp. FB-6. Taxonomy (GTDB): domain Bacteria; phylum Pseudomonadota; class Gammaproteobacteria; order Burkholderiales; family Burkholderiaceae_C; genus Thiomonas_A. The sequence goes on from NZ_KB898480.1 coordinate 35,339, forward strand.
AGATGGGCGAGCTGTTCAAGGTGCTGGCGGTCGGCCGAGGCGTGGACGCCCCGCTGGCCGGCTTCGCCCAGGGAGACCGCAGCGCCGCGCTGGACGACGCGCCCTCCCCGGACGCGCCGCCGCACGAGGCCGCGCCATGGGACTGATCGGCTTCCTGCTCGGCAGCCTGGTGCTCAGCGCCCTGCTGCCCTGGCTGAGCAAGTTCGGCTTCGGCCGCATGCCCCTGGACCTGCGCTGGCGCATGTTCGGCAAGCCCTGGCTGCTGCCGCTGGGCTCGCTAAGCCTGCTGTGGCTGGGGCTGTGGCTGGTGGACCGCCTGCTGCGCTGATTCCGCGCGCGCCGGCCAGATGCGCAGCGCCGCCACGGCAATCAGCAGTTGCACCAGGATGACCAGGGCCACGCAGCCGGGCCAGCCGGCGTGCAGCCACACCACGCTGGGGGCGAAGGCCCCCACGCTGCCCCCGATGTAGTAGCACATCACGTACAGCCCCACCGCGCTGGAACGCGCCTGGCGCGCGAACACCGGAACCTGCGAGGTCGCCATGCTTTGCGCGATGAAGACCCCGACCGAACTCAGGGTCAGGCCGATCACGATCAGCACCAGGCTCGACGCCAGGGTCAGCGCGATGCCCAGCACCGAACAGGCCACCGCGGCGAAGAACACCCGGCGCTGGCCGAAGCGCCAGGCCAGGCGCCCGGCCGGCGGCGTGACCAGCATGCCCACCAGGTACACGGTGAACAGCAGGCTGAGCTGGCGCAGGTCCAGCCCGTAGGGGGCGGCCGCCAGGTGGAAGCTGACGTAGGTGAAGCTGCACACCTGGGAGAACAGGATGCCGAATCCGATGGCGTAGCTGCCCAGCAGCAGCGGATTGCGCAGGTGCAGCGGCAGCCCGGCGAGGGATTCGCGCAGGCTGGTGGACGGACGAAAACGCGTCGAGGCGGGCAGCCACGCGGCGATCACCACGGCGATGCCGGCATTGATCAGGCCCAGCAGCACGAAGGCGGACTGCCAGTCCCAGCGAGCGGTGGCCAGCCCGGCGATGAAACGCCCCAGGAAGCCCCCGGCGACCGAGCCGGAGATGTACAGCGCCGTCACCGACGGGATCTGCCCCGGCGGCCATTCCTCGCCGATGTACGCCACGGTGGCGGTGAAGATGCCGGGAATGCACAGCCCCTGCAGCAGGCGCCACAGCAGCAGGCCGTGCAGGGAGTGCGCGGTGGCCGCCAGCAGCGTGGTCAGGGCCAGCGCGCCCACCGACAACAGCAGCACGCGGCGCCGCCCGAAGCGGTCCGAGACGCTGCCGGAGAAGGGAGCGGCCAGCGCCACCGCCAGGGTGGTGAAGGTGATGGTCAGGCTGAGTTCGGCGACGCCGGCGTGGAACACGCTTTGCAGCGAGGGCAGCAGGCCCTGCGTCACGTACATGGTGAAAAAGGCGCTCATGCCGGCGGCGACCACGGCGACACGGGCCCGCCACGACGGCGTGGCCGCGGGTGGGCGCATCAGCACCGCGGGCGGCGCAACGGAGGGCGAGACGGTGGGTGTGGCGGGCATGCGCGACGCCGGCGCGCCGGGGCGCGCGGCGGAAATTCAGGCTGGGATGACCAGCATAGTCCCCGGCATTCCATATGGAAAATCGGTTTTCCGTCTGCTTTGATATGATTTTCATATGGACATGCAGGATCTGCGGGCCTTCCTGGCGGTCGCCGAGGAACGTCATTTCTCCCGCGCGGCGCAGCGGCTGCACATTTCCCAGCCGCCGTTGTCCCAGCGCATCGGCGGGCTGGAGCGCAAGCTCGGCGTGCGCCTGTTCGAGCGCGGGCGCGGCGGCGTGTCGCTGACCGCGGCCGGCGCGGCCCTGCTGCCGCAGGCACGCGTGGTGCTGCAGCAACTGGCCCGTGCGCAGGAACTCGCGCAGCGCGCCGGGCGCGGGCAAAGCGGCCAGTTGTCCATCGGCTTCGCCGGCTCCATGCCCTTTTCCGAGCTGCTGCCCAGGCTGCTCAGCGAGTTCCGCAGGGCCTGGCCCGCCGTGCAGTTGCAACTGCGCCAGCTCTCGTCCAACGAGCAATTGCGCCAGTTGCAGGAACACGGGCTGGACCTGGCCTTCATCCGCAGCACCAGCGGGGCGGACGATACGGCCTTGCGTCTGCGCGTACTGCAGCGCGAACCGCTGTACGCCGCGGTGCACTCCGGACACGCGCTGGCCGGCCTCGGGCGCGTGTCCCTGAGCCGCCTGCGCGACGACCCCTTCATCCTGTACAGCCGCGAATTCGGCTCCGGGCTGCGCGAGCAGATCCTCGCGCTGTGCCAGCAGGCCGGGTTCAGCCCTCAGGTGGTGCAGGACGTGCACGAGATGCCCACGCTGATCAGCCTGGTCTCGGCAGGCATCGGCGTGGGTCTGGTCGCCGCGTCGATGCAACGCGCCTCGGTGCCCCAAGTGCGCTACCTGGAACTGTCCGACCCCGGCGCCAGCACCGACGTGGTGCTCGCCTGGCGCCGCGGCGACGCCTCCCCGGTGCTGCGCAATTTCCTCGACCTGGCTTTCGGCCCGGAGCCCGGCTCCGGCGCGGGCGCGGGCGCCTGAACGGCGCGCGCGCCGGCACGCGGCGGCGGGCAGCTCGTCGCCGACCATGATCGGGGCCCGGCCGCCGCTGGCCCGCAAGATCAGACCGGGCCCGCCTCGCCCAGCGCGCGTTCGATGGCCTGCTCGCGAGCGCGTGCCACCGCCTGCGCGATGGCCTGCGTGCCGGCGCCGCGCGCCACGGCCTCGCGCGCCGCCGCGCCGGCATCCACCGCCAGCGCGGCGCGCTGCGCGGCCAGCAGGCGGGGCTCCTGCGGATAGGGGCGCTCGGGCCAGTCGCCGCCGCGCCCCAGATGGTCGGCGCGGCAGGCCTGCAGCGCCAGCTCGAAACGCGCCGGGCGGCGCAGCGCGTCGCAACGCTGCAGCAGGCGCAGCGTGGCGGCCGCGCCCAGTTCCAGGCTGCGGTGCACGTTGCCATGCTCGGCGGCGACCACCGCCGCCAGCTCGGCGCATTCGGCCGGAACCCGCAGCCGGGCGGCCACGGCGGCGGCCAGACGCACGCTGCGCGCTTCGTGGCCGATGTGGCGCGGCAGCACGTCCGCCGGGGTCAGCGCCTTGCCCAGGTCGTGCATCAGGCAGGCCCAGCGCACCGGCAGCGGCGCGCCCCCGGCGGCGGCCGCCTGCAGCACCAGCATCTGGTGCTCCCCGCAGTCGACTTCCGGATGGGCGTCGGCGCGCTGCGGCACGCCCCACAGGGCATCGAGCTCGGGCAGCACCCGCGCCAGCGCGCCGCACTCACGCAGCACCTCGAACATGCGCCGCGGCGCCTGCTCCATCAGGCCGCGCGCCAGCTCCTGCCACACCCGCTCGGGCACCAGCGTGTCGGCCTCGCCGGCCGCGACCATGCCGCGCATCAGCTCCAGCGTGTCCGGGTGCAGGCGGAACTGCGGCAGCCGCGCCGCGAAGCGTGCCACGCGCAGGATGCGCACCGGGTCCTCGGCGAAGGCGGGCCCCACGTGGCGCAGCAGGCGCTGCTCGAGGTCGCGCCGACCGCCCCAGGGGTCGACGATGCGCCCCTGCCCGTCCTGCGCCATCGCGTTGATGGTGAGGTCGCGGCGCTGCAGGTCCTGCTCCAGGGTCACCGAGGGATCGGCGTGCACGGCGAAGCCGCGGTAGCCCGCACCGGTCTTGCGCTCGGTGCGCGCCAGCGCGTACTCGGCACCGCTGAGCGGGTGCAGGAACACGGGGAAGTCCCGCCCCACCGGGCGGAAGCCGGCGTCGATCATCTGCTGCGCGGTGGCGCCCACCACCACCCAGTCGCGGTCGTGCACCGGCCGGCCCAGCAGCGCATCGCGCACGGCGCCGCCGACGACGTAGGCGCGCCCGGGGATCGGCGGCTGGGTCATGGGGCCTGGCGCGAGCGCCTCAGGGACGCGCACCCTGGCGCTGCGCCATCTGCTCGCGCAGCGAGCGCCGCAGGATCTTGCCCACCGAGGTCTTGGGCAACTCGTCGCGGAATTCGATGCGCCGCGGGCGCTTGTAGCCGGTCAGGCGCTCGGCCATCCAGGCGCGCAGGCCGGCCTCGTCCAGCGTGGGGTCGGAGCGCACCACGAACAGCAGCACGGATTCGCCCGAATCGGGGTCGGGCACGCCCACCGCGGCGGCCTCCAGCACCCCGGGGTGCGACACCGCCACGTCCTCGATCTCGTTGGGATAGACGTTGAAGCCGGACACCAGGATCATGTCCTTCTTGCGGTCGACGATGCGCACGTAGCCCTGCGCGTCGATGATGCCCACGTCGCCGGTCTTGAAATAGCCGTCGGAGGTGAAGGCCTTCGCGGTGTCCTCCGGGCGCCCCCAGTAGCCCTGCATGACCTGCGGGCCGCGCACGGCCACCTCGCCGCGCTCGCCGGCCGGCAGCACGCGGCCATCGTCGTCGACCACCACCATGTCCGTGGACGGCAGCGGCAGCCCGATGGTGCCGCTGAAGTGATCGGTGTCGGTCGGGTTGCAGCACACCGACGGCGAGGTCTCCGACAGGCCGTAGCCCTCGCAGATGGGGCAGCCGGTGCGCTCCAGCCATTGCCGGGCCACCGCTTCCTGCACCGCCATGCCCCCGCCCACCGAAAGCATCAGCTTGCTGGTGTTCAGGCGCCCGAAGTCCGGATGGTGCAGCAGCGCGTTGAACAGGGTGTTGACCGCCGGGAAGCAGTGCAGCTCGTAGTGGCTGAGCTCGTCGATGGTGGCCTTCAGGTCGCGCGGGTTGGGAATCAGCACGATCATCCCGCCTTGGTAGGCCGCCAGGAACATGACCACCGTGAAGGCGAAGATGTGATAAAGGGGGAGCGCGCACACCGTGTTCATCTGCGCCAGCTCGGGGTGGCGGCGCAGGGCCGGCTGGTTCCAGGCGTCGCTTTGCAGCACGTTGGCGATCAGGTTGCGGTGGCTCAGCGCCGCCCCCTTGGACACTCCGGTGGTGCCGCCCGTGTACTGCAGCACCGCGACGTCCTCGGAACGCGCCTCGACCGGCGTGAAGCGCAGGCCGCGGCCGCGGGCCAGCGCACGCGGGAAGCGGTGGTGGCCGGGCAGCGAGAACCTGGGCACCAGGTGCTTGAGGTGGCGCACCACGAGGTTGACCAGCGTGCCCTTGACGCCGCCGAGCGTGTCGCCCATGCTGGCCACCAGCACCACGCGCAGACCCGCGCGCCCGCCCACCTGCTCCAGCGTATGGGCGAAGTTCTCCAGGATGATGATCGCGCTGGCGCCGCTGTCGAGCAGCTGGTGCTCGAGCTCGCGCGCGGTGTACAGCGGATTCACGTTGACCACCACCAGCCCGGCGCGCAGCGCCGCGGCCACCGCGATCGGGTACTGCGGCACGTTGGGCATCATCAGGGCGATGCGCTCGCCCGCGCGCAGGCCCTGGGCCTGCAGCCACGCCGCCAGGGCGGCCGAATCGCGCTCCCACTGCGCATAGCTGGTGCGCTTGCCCATGAACGCGAAGGCCGGGCGCTCGGCGAACTGCTCGAAGCTGCGCTGCAGCAGCTTCGGCAGGGAGCTGAAGGCGCCGGGGTCGATGTCGGCGGGCACCCCTTGCGGGTATTGCGCGAGCCAGGGTCGGTCCATCGGGTTCTCCTCCTTGGGAAACCGCCCTTCTGCGGGGCGGAAAAACGAACGACCGTTCGTATCTCCGCGAAGCATAACCCGCGGTATCCGGCTTGCCCAGATCTCCCTTACGCAACGCGGGGATCCGGCGCCGCGGGGCCGGCGCCCGAGTTCAGGTCTCCACCACCTTGATGCTGGGAAAGCGCGCGGAATAGTCGCGCGCGCGCTGCGCCACGCGCGCGCCCAGGCGCCGCGCGATGGCCAGGTATTCCAGCGCCGCCGGCCCCTGCGGCTCGGCCGCCACGCTGGGGGTTCCGCTGTCGGCCTGCTCGCGGATGCGCAGGTCCAGCGGCAGCGAGCCCAGCAGTTCGACGCCGTAGTCCTCGGCCATGCGCCGGCCTCCGCCGCTGCCGAAGATGGCCTCCACGTGGCCGCAGTTGGAACAGACGTGGGTGGCCATGTTCTCCACGATGCCCAGCACCGGCACCTGCACCTTCTCGAACATCTTCAGGCCCTTGCGTGCGTCCAGCAGCGCGATGTCCTGGGGCGTCGTGACGATCACCGCGCCGGTCAGCGGCACGCGCTGGCTCAGCGTGAGCTGGATGTCGCCGGTGCCGGGGGGCATGTCGACGATCAGGTAGTCCAGGTCCTGCCAGTGGGTCTGGTGCAGCAGTTGCTCCAGCGCCTGCGTGGCCATCGGGCCGCGCCAGATCATCGGCGTGTCGGCGTCCATCAGCACGCCGATGGACATGACCTGCAGGCCGTGGCTGAGCATGGGCTCCATGGTCTTGCCGTCGCTGCTCTGCGGGCGGCCCTGCAGGCCCAGCATCATCTGCTGCGAGGGGCCGTAGATGTCGGCGTCGAGCAGCCCGACCTTGGCCCCTTCGGCGGCCAGCGCCAGCGCCAGGTTGGCGGCCGTGGTGCTCTTGCCCACGCCGCCCTTGCCCGAGGCCACCGCGATCACGTTGCGCACGCCCTCGATGGTGCGCACGCCGCGCTGCACCGAGTGCGCCTCGATGCGCGTGGCGATGTCCACCTGCACCTCGGCCGCGGCGGCGCCGGGCAGCGCGCGCACGGCCGCGCGCACCGCCTCGCTCACGGCCTCGTGCTGGCTGCGCGCCGGGTAGCCGAACTGCAGCTGCACGCGCACGCCGGAGCCGGAGGGCTCCACCTTGCGCAGCACGCGCGCGGCGCGCAGCCCCTGGCCGCTGCCGGGGTCGGCAACGGCGTCGAGGGCTTGTTCGATCTGTTCCTGGGTCGGCAACGGGGGCATGGCGGGGCTGGACGGAGTGACAAGTTGCGGCAGGTGCCCGGGCGGGCGTGCCGGGGTCTGCAAGTCTAGCCCCGCCCGCCACAAGGCTGCGCGGCGCCTGCCTACAATGGCGCATTCGGCGCGCCGAGCGCCGCCTTGCCGGCCAGCGCCGGCTCCAGCCGCCTCCCCCCGCGCCGGCCCCCGCCGGCCGGCACGCCTTCGACCGCGCATGACCTCGCCGACGCCCTCCCCTTCCAGCAGCCCGCTCGCCGACAAGCGGCGCCTGTTCGTCACCACGGCCCTGCCCTACGCCAACGGCGCCTTCCACATCGGCCACATGATGGAGTACATCCAGGCCGACATCTGGGTGCGCCTGCAGCGCATGCTGGGGCACGAGGTGCACTTCGTCTGCGCCGACGACGCGCACGGCGCACCGATCATGATCGCCGCCGAGAAGGCCGGCCAGACGCCTCAGCAGTTCGTCGCCGGCATCGCGGCCGGCCGCCAGGCCTACCTGGACGGCTTCCTGATCCGCTTCGACAACTGGCACAGCACCGACGGGCCCGAGAACCACCGGCTGGCGCAGGACATCTACCGCGCGCTGCGCAAGGCGGGGCTGATCTACGCCCGCTCGATCGAGCAGTTCTACGACCCGGTCAAGGGCATGTTCCTGCCCGACCGCTACATCAAGGGCCACTGCCCGAAGTGCGACGCCGCCGACCAGTACGGCGATTCCTGCGAGGTCTGCGGCGCGGTCTACGGCCCGACGGAGCTGCGCCAGCCCTATTCGGTGCTGTCCGGGGCCACGCCGGAACTGCGCAGCAGCGAGCACTATTTCTTCCAGCTGTCCTCTCCGCGCTGCGCCGAGTTCCTGCGCGACTGGACCCAGGGCAACGGCGCCCACGGGGTGCCGCGCCTGCAGGCCGAGATGCTCAACAAGGTGCGCGAGTGGTTCGCCGTCGACGAGCACGGCCACGGCGGGCTGGCCGACTGGGACATCTCGCGCGACGCGCCCTACTTCGGCATCGAGATCCCCGACGCGCCGGGCAAGTACTTCTACGTCTGGCTGGATGCGCCCATCGGCTACCTGGCCAGCCTGAAGAACCACTTCGACAAGGGCCAGGCGGCCGCGCACTGGCACGAGGCCTCGCGCACGCAGCAGAGCTTCGACGAATTCATCGCCGACCCGGCGGTGGAGCAGGTGCATTTCATCGGCAAGGACATCGTGTACTTCCACACCCTGTTCTGGCCCGCGATGCTGCACTACTCCGGGCGCAAGACGCCGAGCCAGATCAACGTGCACGGCCACGTGACCGTCGGCGGCGAGAAGATGAGCAAGAGCCGCGGCACCGGCATCTCGCCGCTGCGCTACCTGGAGCTCAAGCTCGATCCCGAATGGCTGCGCTACTACCTGGCGGCCAAGCTGTCGGCGCGCGTGGACGACCTGGACTTCGGGCCCGAGGATTTCGTCGCCCGCGTGAACAGCGACCTGATCGGCAAGTACGTGAACATCGCCAGCCGCGCGAGCCGCTTCATCGCCCAGCATTTCGAGGGCCGCCTGGACTACGTGGGCGCCACCGACCCGCTGCGCGAGGCCGCCGCGGCCCTGGCGCACGACGTGCGCGCGGCGCTGGACGGGCGCGAATACGCCCGCGCGCTGCGCGAGATCATGGCCCACGCCGACCGCATCAACGCCGCCTTCGACAGCGCGCAGCCCTGGGTGCTGGCCAAGGACCCGGCGCGCCGCGCCGAGTTGCAGGACGTGTGCTCGCGCGCGCTGGCGGGCTTCTGGACCCTGTCGGTGCTGCTGGCGCCGGTGCTGCCGGCGACCGCTTCGCGGGTGGCGCGCGAACTGTTCGGGCTGGAGCGCGATTTCCTCTGGGGCGACTGCACCGAACTGCCGCGCCGCGTGGCGCCCTACAGGCACCTGATGCAGCGGGTCGATCCCGCCGCGCTGCAGCGCCTGCTGGAGCCCGAAGCCGCCCCCGCCGCGCCGGCCGCCCCCGCCACGTCCGCGGCGGCCGCGCCGCGCGCCGAGGCCGCCGCGCCGCAGACCATCGGCATCGACGACTTCGCCCGCGTGGACCTGCGCATCGCGCGCATCCACGACGCGCAGGCCGTGGAAGGCTCGACCAAGCTGCTGCGCCTGAGCCTGGACCTCGGCGAACACGACGACGCGGGCCAGCCGCGCCTGCGCAACGTGTTCTCGGGCATCGCCTCGGCCTACGACCCGGCCGCGCTGGTGGGCAAGCTCACCGTGGTGGTGGCCAACCTGGCGCCGCGCAAGATGAAATTCGGACTCAGCGAAGGCATGGTGTTGGCCGCCTCCGGCGACGACGGCACGCCGGGCATCTTCCTGCTGTCTCCCGACACGGGCGCGAGGCCCGGCATGCGGGTGAGCTGAGCCGCTTCGTCCGAAGGAATCGCGATGTCAGGCCCGATGACCCTGCCCCAGGGGCGCCCGCCGGAGCAACCGCTGCCGCAGCAGGCGCTGCGCGATTTCGACGACACCGCCTACGAGCAGGGGCCGAGCCGGCACCTGGAGCACCTGGTGGAGGGCGGCTGCGTGCTGCGCTTCCCGCACATGCCCTTCGTGCTGCGCGAGGGCGAGGCGCGCTTCCTGGACCCGCGCTGGAGCAACGGCAACGCCAAGAACATCAGCCTGCGCGGCTCCGGCGAACTGCGCGGCGCGCAGGGCGAGGCGGCCGATCTGCAGGCGCTGCGCGCGTTGATCGAGCGCTTCGCGCTGCAATCGGCGCAACTGGTGGATCGCCTGTTCCCCCAGTACCGCGGCAAGCTGCGCCCCGGCAACGCCTCGCTGCGCCCCTTCGAGGTGGAGACCCGCAACCGCTCCTGGCGCCAGGACGACACCCGGCTGCACGTGGACGCCTTCCCCTCCAACCCGATGCGCGGCGTGCGCCTGCTGCGGGTGTTCACCAACGTGCACCCCGGCGCGCGAGCGCGCCAGTGGCGGGTCGGCGAGGCCTTCGGCGACTTCGCCCTGCGCTTCGCGCCGCGCCTGCGCCCGCCCCTGCCCGGCTCGGCGCGCCTGCTGCGCCTGCTGCGCGTGACCAAGGCGGTGCGCACACCCTACGACCATGCCATGCTGCAACTGCACGACCTGGCCAAGGCCGACCTGGACTACCAGCGCGACGCCCCGCAGGCCGCGGTGGACTTCGCGCCCGGCAGCACCTGGGTGGTGTTCTCCGACCAGGTGCTGCACGCCGTCATGGGCGGGCAGCACATGATGGAACAGACCTTCTACCTGCACCCCGACGACCAGCTGGTGCCGTCCACCGCGCCGCTGCGCGTGCTCGAGCGCCTGCTCGGGCATGAGCTCGGCGTGCCGGCGCGACACCCGTGAGCGCCGTGCCGCCGCCGGGCGCGGCGCCGCGCCCGCAGCCGCTGTGGGCCGGGCCGCGCGGCGACGCGCCCGCCCGCGTGCTGCTGGTGCAGCTGTCGGCCATGGGCGACCAGGTGCAGACCCTGCCCGCCGTCTCGGACATCCTGGCGCGCTGGCCGGCGCTGCGCCTGCACTGGGCGGTGGACCGGCGATTCGCCGAGATTCCGCGCCTGCACCCGGGGGTGCACCGCGTGCATGCCCTGGCGCTCAAGGAGGTGCAGCAAGGCCGCGCCGGCGCGCTGCCCGCGCTGCTGCGGGAACTGCGCGGCCTGCGCGAGCAGCGCTTCGACATCGTCTGGGACCCGCAAAGCGTGCTCAAGAGCGCGCTGGTGGCGCGCCTGGCGCGCCTGCGGCCCGGCGGCCTGCGCGTGGGCTACCGCGCCGCCGACTGCGGCGGCGAGCCTCTGGCCGCGCGCCTGTTCGACCGCCACTACGCGCGTCCGCCGGGGGTGCACGGCACCCTCGGCCGGCGCCTGTTCGCGCAGGCCGTGTTCGGCACCGAGCCGTCGGGCCCGCCGCGCTACGGCATTCGCCAGGCTTTCGCCGAAGCGGCGTCCGGCGCGGGCCCGGACGGGGCCTACGCGGTGTTCGCGCACGGTGCGTCCAAGCCCGAGAAACTCTGGCCGCGGGAGCACTGGCTCGCCCTGGGCGAGTGCCTGCTCGGCCGCGGCCTGCGCCTGGTGCTGCCCTGGGGCAGCGACGAGGAGCGCGAGCGCGCGCTGGCGTTGATCGCCGCCTGGCCGGCCGGCGGCGCCAGCCTGGCGCCGCGCGGGAGCCTGAGCGACATGGCCCGGCTGCTCGCCGGCGCGCGCCTGGTGGTGGGCGTGGACAGCGGCTTCAGCCACCTGGCTGCCGCGCTGGCGCGCCCGCTGCTCATGCTGTTCACGAGCACCGGCCCGGAACTGTTCAGCCCCGAGGCGGAGCAGCTCAGCCGCACCCTCGGGGGCTATGGGCAGGTGCCGACGTCCGGGGCGGCCTGCGAAGCGGCACGGGCCCTGCTGGACGCCGGCCCGGACCCGGACTCGCAAACCGCCTAAGATTGCACATTCCCTGAATTGCCGACCCCTCCTTCCCCGGAACGACGCCCATGCCCTTCGCCGTCAAACCCTACGTGTCCGAAGCCACGCGTTTCCTGCAGGAACTGAAGTCGCAGCGTCCCGAGCTCGAGTCCGAGCAGAAGGCCGGGCGCGCGATGCTGTGGGATCGTCCGCAGGACTCCCAGCTGCGTGCCGGATTCGACGCCGCCCGCGTGCGCCAGAAGGCCTACGTGTACGGCATCGACTGAGCCGCGGAGCCCTGCGTTGTCCAGCGCGATCTCCGGTGCCGGCGGCCCCGAGCAGGCGCTCGCCGTGGCCGCGGACTCGCTGCCGCAGACCGTCGACGGCCTGGCGGTGGCCCGGCTGTACGGGCAGCCGCTGTTCGCGTTGCCGCAGGACCTGTACATCCCCCCCGATGCGCTGGAGGTCTTTCTCGAGGCCTTCGAGGGGCCGCTGGACCTGCTGCTCTACCTGATCCGGCGCCAGGACTTCAACATCCTGGACATCCCGCTGGCCCAGGTCACGCACCAGTACCTCGAGTACGTGGAGCAGATCCGGCGCACCAACCTGGAGCTGGCCGCCGAGTACCTGCTGATGGCGGCCATGCTCATCGAGATCAAGTCGCGCATGCTGCTGCCGCGCCCGCCGGCGCCCGACGGCGGCGAACCCGAGGATCCGCGCGCCGAACTGGTGCGCCGGCTGCTCGAGTACGAGCGCATGAAACTGGCGGCCCAGCAGCTCGACGCGCTACCGCAGGCCGGACGCGATTTCTGGCGCGTGCAGGTGGCGGTGGAGCGCACGCCCCGCTCGCTGCTGCCCGAGCTCGGCGTGGACGAGCTGCGCAGCGCCTGGGCCGACGTACTGCGCCGCGCGCGCCTGAACGCGCACCACACCATCGGGCGCGAGCAGATCTCCATGCGCGAAGTCATGAGCGGCGTGCTGCGGCGCCTGCAGGACCGCCGCTGGGCCGAGTTCACCGATCTCTTCGAGCCGACGCAGGGCGTGCTTCACGCGGTGGTCACCTTCGTGGCGCTGCTGGAGCTGGCGCGCGAGGGCCTGGTGCAGATCACCCAGGCCGAGGCCTTCGCGCCGTTGTACCTGCGCCTGGCCTACACCCCTTCCTGACCATGTCCGAATCCCCTTCCCAGGGTAGCGCGCCCTACGGCGGCGCGGCCGCCGCCGCCAGCCGCAAGCCCATGACCCTGCACCGCCTGCGCTCGATGCACGAGGCGGGCGAGAAGATCGCCATGCTCACCGCCTACGACGCCGCCAGCGCGGCGCTGCTGGAGGACTGCGGCGTGGACTGCCTGCTGGTGGGCGATTCGCTGGGCATGGTCATGCAGGGCCACGCCTCCACGCTGCCCGTGAGCCTGGAACAGATGAGCTACCACGTGGGCTGCGTGGCGCGCGGCGCGCCGCGCTCCTGGGTGCTGGCCGACCTGCCCTTCGGCAGCTACCAGGCCGACGTGGCGCAGGCGGTGCGCAGCGCCGCGGCGCTGATGCAGGCGGGCGCGCAGATGGTCAAGCTCGAAGGCGGCGGCTGGACACCGCCGGTGGTGGCCGCGCTGGTGGAGCGCGGCATCCCGGTGTGCGCGCATCTGGGGCTGACGCCGCAAAGCGTGCACGCGCTCGGCGGCTACCGCATCCAGGGACGCGACGAACAGGGCGCACGAACCCTGCTGCGCCAGGCGCGCGAACTCGGCCAGGCCGGCGCGGCGATGCTGGTGCTCGAACTCGTGCCCTCGGATCTGGCCGCCCAGCTCAGCGTCGAGTTCCCCGGCATGACCATCGGCATCGGCGCCGGCGCGCGCACCCACGGCCAGGTGCTGGTGCTGCACGACATGCTGGACATCACGCTGGGCCCCAAGCCGCGCTTCGTGCGCAATTTCATGCTCGGCGCGGGCAGCATGCGCGCGGCCGTGCTGGCCTACGTACGCGACGTCAAGTCCGGCGCCTTCCCCGACGAGGCGCTGCACGGCTACGCCGCCTGAGGAATCCGTCCGATGCGCATGCTGCACAGCCGCGCCGCGCTGCGCGAGGCGCTGTCCCCCGGGCCCCGGCCCGTGCTGGTGCCCACGATGGGCAACCTGCATGCCGGCCACCTGGCGCTGGTGGCGCGGGCGCGCGAACTCGGCGCGCCGGTGATCGCCAGCGTGTTCGTCAACCGCCTGCAGTTCGGCCCCGGCGAGGACTTCGACCGCTACCCCCGCACGCTGCAGCGCGACGCGCAACTGCTCGAGCAGGCGGGCTGCGACCTGCTGTTCGCGCCCGACGAGGCCGAGATGTACCCGGCGCCGCAGACCTTCCACGTGCGCCCGGACCCGAGCCTGGCTGGCGAACTCGAGGGCGCGTCGCGCCCCGGGCATTTCGAGGGCGTCACCACCGTCGTGCTCAAGTTGCTGCAACTGGTGCAGCCGGCCGCCGCGGTGTTCGGCAAGAAGGACTACCAGCAGCTCATGCTGATCCGCGCCATGGTCGAGCAGTTCGCGCTGCCGGTGCGCATCGAGGGCCTGGACACGGTGCGCGAGCAGGACGGGCTGGCCCTGTCCTCGCGCAACGGCTACCTCGGCCCGGACGAGCGCGTACGGGCGCCGCAGCTGGCGCGCGCGCTGCGCGAGCTGGCGGCGCGCGCGCGCGCCTGCGCCGACCTGGGGCAGCTGCGCCAGGCGCAGGCCGAGGCCGGGCAGGGTCTGCGCGAGCTGGGCTGGGAGCCCGATTACCTCAGCGTGCGCAGGCGCGCCGACCTGCAGGCGCCGCAGCGGCCCGAGGAGCTGCGCCTGGCCGCCCACCTGGTGGTGCTGGGGGCCGCCCGCCTGGGGCGCACGCGCCTGATCGACAACCTGGAATTCTGAGCGAGCCATGGCCGCAAGCGATTCTTTCTCCGACGGCGTGCTGATCATCGGCGGCGGCCTGGCCGGAATCAGCGCCGCGCTGCAGCTGGCCGACCGCATGCCCGTGACCCTGCTGGCCAAGCGCGAGCTGGAAATCTCCTCCAGCCAGTGGGCGCAGGGCGGCATCGCGGCGGTGCTGGGCAGCGGCGACAGCTTCGAGTCCCACGTGCACGACACGCTGGTGGCCGGCGCCATGCTCAACGACCTGCCGGCCACGCGCTTCGTCATCGAGCAGGGACCCCGGGCCATCGAATGGCTGCGCGCGCAGGGCGTGCCCTTCGATACCGAGCAGGGCCAGCTGCACCTGACCCGCGAGGGCGGCCACAGCCAGCGGCGCATCGCGCACGTGGCCGACGCCACCGGCGCGGCCATCCAGCGCACGCTGCTGGCGCGCGCGCGCGCCCACCCGCGCATCCGCCTGCTGGAGAACCACGTGGCGGTGGACCTGATCACCGGGCGCCACGTCGAGGACGGGCACCAGGACCGCTGCTGGGGCGCCTACGCGCTGGACCTGGACAGCGGACGCGTGGACGTATTCGGCGCAGCGCACACCATCCTGGCCACCGGCGGCGCCGGCAAGGTCTACCGCTACACCACCAACCCGGACACGGCCAGCGGCGACGGCGTGGCCATGGCCTGGCGCGCGGGCTGTCGGGTGGCGAACATGGAATTCATCCAGTTCCATCCCACCTGCCTGTACCACCCGAAGGCCAAGAGCTTCCTCATCTCCGAGGCGGTGCGCGGCGAGGGCGGCGTGCTGCGCCTGCCCGACGGCACGCGCTTCATGCCGGCGCACGACGAGCGCGCCGAGCTGGCGCCGCGCGACGTCGTCGCGCGCGCCATCGATTTCGAGATGAAGCGCCACGGCATCGACTGCGTGTACCTGGATATCACCGCGCGCGGCGAGGAGTTCATCCGGCACCATTTCCCGACCATCCACCAGCGCTGCCTGGAACTGGGCATCGACATCGCGCGCGAGCCCATTCCGGTGGTGCCGGCGGTGCACTTCACCTGCGGCGGCGTGCTCACCGACCTGGCCGGGCGCACCGATCTGCCGGGGCTGCACGCCATCGGCGAGGTGGCCTACACCGGGCTGCACGGCGCCAACCGCCTGGCGAGCAACTCCCTGCTGGAATGCGTGGTGTTCGGCACGGCGGCGGCGCAGGCCATCGCGCAGGAGGCACCCGCGCGGGTGCCGAGCCTGCGCGACTGGGACGAGAGCCGGGTCAGCGACGCCGACGAACTGGTGGTGATCAGCCACAACTGGGACGAACTGCGGCGCATGATGTGGAACTACGTGGGCATCGTGCGCACCGACAAGCGCCTGGAGCGCGCCGCCCACCGCATCGCGCTGCTGCAGGCCGAGGTGCAGGAGTTCTACGCCAATTTCCGCGTCACCCGCGACCTGCTCGAGCTGCGCAACCTGCTGCAGGTGGCCGAGCTGATCGTGCGCTCGGCGCGCCTGCGCCACGAAAGCCGCGGCCTGCACTTCAGCGCCGACTGGCCGCGCACCGCGGCGCCGGCGGCACCCACCATCCTGGTGCCGGGAGCACCGGCGGGCGAGTCCTGAGCCCGGACCCCGCAACGACGCCCCGCCGCGCGAGAATCGCACCATGCCCCGACACCTGCCCCGCCCCGACGACCTGGACGCCCTCGGCGCGCTGCTGCGCGAGGCGGCCCGCGAACACATCCTGCCCCGCGCGGCCGAGCCGCGGGCCCGCCTGAAGGACGACGGCAGCTGGGTCACCGACGCCGACCTGGGCATGCAGCGCCACCTGCAGGCGCGCCTGGCCGAAGGCTGGCCCGCGGTGCCGCTGCTGGGCGAGGAAATGAGCCCGGAGCAGCAAAGCAGCCTGATGGCCGCCGAGGCCGGCGCGCCCGACGGCCCCGGCCTGTGGGTGCTCGATCCCTTGGACGGGACCAGCAACTTCACCGCCGGCCTCCCCGCCTTCGGCCCCTCGCTGGCCTGGGTGCAGGCCGGGCGCGTGCGCCTCGGGCTGGTGCTCGACGTCATGCGCGACGAACTCTTCGACGCCGCGCTGGGCCACGGCGCGCGCCTGCAGGGGCAGGCCCTGCGCTGCCCGCCGGCGCCGCGCATGCAGCGCGCCATCGCCTGCGTGGACTTCAAGCGCCTGGGCGCGCCGCTGGCCGCCAGCCTGGCCACCCGCCCGCCCTACGCCTCGCAGCGCTCGCTCGGCTCGGTGGCGCTGGACTGGTGCTGGGTGGCCGCCGGACGCTTCCACCTGTACGTGCACGGGGCGCAGGGCCTGTGGGACTACGCCGCCGGTTGCCTGATCCTCGCCGAGGCCGGAGGCGCCTCGCAGACCCTGCAGGGCGAGGCGGTGTTCGAAAACTCGCTGCGCAAGCGCTCGGCGCTGGCCGCGGTGGATCCCTCGCTGCTGCGCGACTGGGCCGACTGGGTGGCCGGCGCCGGACAGGGCTGAGCTCCGTCGCCCGGCAGCCCGCTCAATGTGCCGGCGCCGTCTTCGGCCGGTCGCAGACCAGCTTGTTGATGCGGGTGTCCAGACTCACCGTGCTGCGCGGCGCGCAAGTGGCCTGGTAGTCCAGCAGCTGGGCGGGCAGCGGCACGAAGGTCCTGCAGTCGGCCCTCAGCACGCCGTCGTCGTAGCGCGGGTCGTGGCATTGATCACGATAGGACCCGGCGGGCATGAATGCCTGGTCGCAAACCATCTGCCCCTGCCGGTTGGATAGCGGGCTGCCCGGCGCGCAGCGGTAGTAGACCTCCAGGCTGCTCGGCT
This sequence comes from Thiomonas sp. FB-6, assembly GCF_000377645.1. Taxonomy (GTDB): domain Bacteria; phylum Pseudomonadota; class Gammaproteobacteria; order Burkholderiales; family Burkholderiaceae_C; genus Thiomonas_A. The sequence continues at coordinate 52,302 of NZ_KB898480.1, forward strand.
GCTCGGCACCTCGCGCATCGGAGCACATTGCCTGCAGCAGTCCCTCGGCCGCGTCGAAGCCGAAAGGCCTGCAGGTGTCCAGGTAGCTGCCGCGCGGCACCGCCTGCGCGAGCTGGTCGCAGCGCAGCGAACCCTGGTCGTTGGACACCGTCGAGCCGGGCTCGCACAGACTGCCGTAGTCCAGCCACGTGTCCAGGTGCGTGTTCCGGAACGCATCCATGCAGTCGGCCGTCAGCCGCCCGGATGCCCCGTCCTGGCTGCCCAGACAGCTCTGGCGCCAACTGCCGGGTGGCAGCGGGGCGCCGTCGCGCGCGAAGATCACCCAGGCGGCCACGGTGTCGTAGTAGCCCGCGCCGGTGAACCGGATTTGCGTGTCCATGCGCGCATCGCTGGTCCCGATGGCGATATAGGGCGGGATCGAGATCGCCTTGTCGCTGTGCGCGACTTTCACGTTGCGCCGTACCGCCACGTGGTACGACTCCTGGTTGTCGGTCCACAGCCTGGCCACCGCCCCGTCGTATTCCCCGCCGCTGACTTCCACGCTGAAGTCCGAATCCACGCAGCCGATGCGCTCCATGTAGACCAGGATCGCGCTGTCGGCCGGAACCCGCGTGCCGTCGGGAAAGGTGGATGAATCCCAGCAGCCGTGGGAGTCGGAGGGCTGCGGATGCAGAACCACGTCCTCGGAACTGTTGTTGATGAAATTCCAGTAGATTCCGGTGCCGGCGAAGGCGCAAGGGGCGAGCAGCCCGCCCCACAGCGCCGTCACCAGCAGTGCGCGCCAGTGCGCGCGGGTGGCGCGGATGGAGTTCCACGACAGGATGGCTCGCATGCTCGGCTCCTCGTGCGCGACGGCGACTCGCTGAGGTATAGCCGATGCGCGCGAAGCCGCGGGCGGGCTTGCGCGCGATCAACGCGGAGCTACTGGAAAGCTACCTCGTCGAAGCTGCGCAGCTTGCGGCTGTGCAGGCGTTCCATGCGCTGGCCGCGCAGGATCTCCAGCGCGCGCAGGCCGATGCGCAGGTGCTGGCCCACACGTTCGCGGTAGAAGCGGTCGGCCATGCCGGGCAATTTCAGGTCGCCGTGCAGCGGCTTGTCGCTGACGCACAGCAGCGTGCCGTAGGGAACGCGCAGGCGGAAACCGTTGGCGGCGATGGTGGCGCTTTCCATGTCCAGCGCAATCGCACGGCTCTGGGAAAAGCGCAGGCGCGGCGTGCTCAGCGGCCCGCCGAAGGGCTGCAGTTCCCAGTGGCGGTTGTCGGTGGTGGCCACCGTGCCGGTGCGCATCACCCGCTTGAGTTCCAGCCCCTGCAGGCGCGTGACCTCGGCCACCGCCTGCTGCAGCGCCACCTGCACCTCGGCCAGCGCCGGAATGGGCACCCACGGCGGAAGGTCTTCGTCCAGCACGTGGTCCTCGCGCACGTAGCCGTGGGCCAGCACGTAGTCGCCCAGTTGCTGGCTGCTGCGCAGCCCCGCGCAATGCCCCAGCATCAGCCAGGTGTGGGGGCGCAGCACGGCCACGTGGTCGGTGATGGTGCGCGCGTTGGAGGGGCCCACGCCGATGTTCACCAGCGTGATGCCCGAGCGGTCCCCGCGCACCAGGTGGTAGGCGGGCATCTGCGGCATGCGCGCCGGGGGCTGGCCGGCGTCGCCGGGCAAGGGCGGGGTGCCGGCGCGGCGCGTGATGACGTTGCCCGGCTCGACCAGCGCCAGGTAGTCCTGCGCGTGTCCAGCCGGCTCGGCCATCATCTCGCGCGCCATGCGAACGAACTCGTCGACGTAGAAGCCGTAGTTCGTGAACAGCACGAAATTCTGGAAATGCTCGGCCGAGCAGCCGGTGTAGTGGCGCAGGCGCTGCAGCGAATAGTCGACCCGCGGCGCATTGAACAGCGCCAGCGGACGGGGCTGCCCGGGCGCCGGCGAGAAGGTGCCGTTGGCGATGCCGTCGTCCATGGCCGACAGGTCGGGCATGTCGAAGCGCGCCAGCAGTTCGCGGCGCGCCGCGGCGTCCAGCTCGGCCTCGAAACGCGTGTGTTCGTCGAAGGTGAAGGGCAGCGCGATGGGCACCTCGCTGGGGCCGACCTGCAACGGCGCGCCGTGGTTGCGCAGCAGCAGCTCGAACTGCTCGCGGTAGTAGTCGGCGAACAGGTCGGGCCGGGTCAGCGTGGCCTCGAACACCCCGGGGGCCGAGACGAAGCCGTAGCTGGGCAGGGAATCGGCCAGCGCCTCGGGGCTCGGATGCCCCTGCGCGACCAGGCGCACCCGCGGATAGAAGGCACGCACCCGCTGCGCCGGAGGCGCGCCGCGCACCGTGTCGCGCAGCGCCTCGTGCAGCCGCGCCACGCCGTCGGCGTACAGCGCCTGCACATGCGCCAGCGCCGACTCGGCGCTGACATGGCTGGACTGCGCCGCCTCGCCCGCCAGCGCGGGCCGCGCCACGCCGCCCAGCGGCACCGGCTCCGGCAAGGGCCCGGAACCCTCGTCGGGGACTCGCTCGTTCGAAACAGCTTCGCTCATGCGCCGAGCTTAGCAGCCCCCCCAATCCCCCCCACCCCCACCAGCCGCCTCAGGCGCCTCTGGAGCCTCTGGAGCCTCTGGAGCCTCTGGAGCCTCTGGAGCCCGCCTGAAAATCTCCCGCAAACGCGCAACTCCCCCAATGCCAGGAAACCTCCTGCCGCAGGGCCGCCCCAAGGCAGAGTGGCTTTCCCACCCCGCCCGACGCGGCCAGTTCCTGCACCACGCCCCGCTGCCGAGAGCACACCCGCCGCAGGGCCGCCCCAAGGCGGGGTGCGTCCCCCTCGGGGGGACGGAGCCGGGGCCGCCCCCGGCGACGAAGGGGGCACCCCTCACCCCGCCCTTACGCGTTCCAGGACTCCCAGGCTGGCCTCGGCCTGGTTCAGGGTGTACAGGTGCAGCCCCGGCGCACCGCCGGCCAGCAGCCGGCAACACAGCTCGGCCACCACGTCGCGCCCGAATTCCACGATGGAGGCACGGTCGTCGCCGAAGGACTGCAGGCGCAGCCGGATCCAGCGCGGCACCTCGGCGCCGCAGACCTCGGAGAAGCGCAGCATCTGGCTGGCGTTGGTCACCGGCATGATGCCCGGCACCACCGGCGCCTCGACACCCGCCTTGCGGACCTCGTCGGCGAAACGGAAATACGCGTCGGCGTTGAAAAAGTACTGGGTGATCGCGGAGTTCGCGCCAGCGCGCATCTTGGCCACGAAGTGCTTCAGGTCGTCGGCCGGGCTGCGCGCCTGCGGGTGCATCTCGGGATAGGCGGCGACCTCGATGTGGAACCAGTCCCCCGTGTGCTCGCGGATGAAGGCCACGAGGTCGGCGGCGTGGGCGAACTCGCCTCCCAGGCCGTAGCCCGAGGGCAGGTCGCCGCGCAGCGCCACGATGCGCCGGATGCCCTCGTCGCGGTAGCGCTGCAGCAGCGCGCGCACGCTGTCGCGGCTGCCGCCGATGCACGACAGGTGCGGCGCCGCGCGCATGCCCTCCGCGGCGATCTCCAGCACCGTGCCCAGCGTGCCCTCCTGCGTGGAGCCGCCGGCGCCGAAGGTCACCGAACAGAACTCCGGCGCGCAGGCGTACAGGCGCCGGCGCACCGCGCGCAGCTTGTCGGCGCCCTCGGGGGTCTTGGGCGGGAAGAACTCGAAACTGAGGTGGGCGAGGTCCATGCTGCTCAGTAGCGGTAATGCGCCGACTTGTACGGGCCTTCCTTGGGCACGCCGATGTAGGCCGCCTGCTGGTCCGTCAGCTCGGTCAGGCGCGCGTTGAGCTTGCGCAGCTGCAGGCGGGCCACCTTCTCGTCCAGGTGCTTGGGCAGGGTGTACACGCCCACCGGGTACTGCTCGGTGCGGGTGAACAGCTCGATCTGCGCGATGGTCTGGTTGGCGAAGCTCGAGCTCATCACGTAGCTGGGGTGCCCGGTGCCGCAGCCCAGGTTCACCAGGCGCCCCTTGGCCAGCAGGATGATGCGGCGCCCGTCGGGGAAGATGATGTGGTCGACCTGGGGCTTGATCTCCTCCCAGCGGTACTGCTCCAGCGAGGCGACGTCGATCTCGTTGTCGAAGTGGCCGATGTTGCACACGATGGCCTGGTCCTTCATGCGCACCATGTGCTCGTGGGTGATGACGTGGAAGTTGCCGGTGGCGGTGACGAAGATGTCGGCCTGCGGGCAGGCCTCGTCCATGGTCACCACGCGGTAGCCTTCCATGGCGGCCTGCAGCGCGCAGATGGGGTCGACCTCGGTCACCCAGACCTGCGCGGACAGCGCGCGCAGCGCCTGCGCCGAGCCCTTGCCCACGTCGCCATAGCCGCAGACCACCGCGACTTTGCCCGCCACCATCACGTCGGTGGCGCGCTTGATGCCGTCCACCAGGCTCTCGCGGCAGCCGTAGAGGTTGTCGAACTTGCTCTTGGTGACGCTGTCGTTGACGTTGATCGCCGGGAAGCGCAGCTCGCCGCGCTGGTGCATCTGATAGAGGCGGTGCACGCCGGTGGTGGTCTCCTCGGTGACGCCGCGCACGTGCGCCAGGCGCGTGGAGTACCACTTGGGGTCGGCCTTGATCTGGGCGCGGATGGCCGCGAACAGCACCCGTTCCTCTTCGCTGGTGGGGTGGCTGAGCACCGCCAGATCGGCTTCGGCGCGGGCGCCCAGGTGAAGCAGCAGCGTCGCGTCGCCGCCGTCGTCCAGGATCATGTTCGAGTAGCCGCCGTCCGCCCAGTCGAAGATGCGGTGGGTGTACTCCCAGTACTGCTCCAGGCTCTCGCCCTTGACCGCGAACACCGGGGTGCCGCTGGCGGCGATGGCCGCCGCCGCGTGGTCCTGGGTGGAAAAGATGTTGCACGAGGCCCAGCGCACCTGCGCGCCCAGCGCCTGCAGGGTCTCGATGAGCACCGCGGTCTGGATGGTCATGTGCAGGCTGCCGGTGATGCGCGCGCCGCGCAGCGGCTGCTGCGCCGCGAATTCCTCGCGGATGGCCATCAGGCCCGGCATCTCGGTCTCGGCGATGCGGATCTCGCGTCGGCCCCACTCGGCCAGGCCGAGGTCGGCGACCACGAAATCGGGGGAGGAAGCGTTCGAAGCCACAGCGTTCATGTCGGAATCTCCGCGAAACGTGGGCCCGCCAGGGGATGCACACCGCATCGCCGTGACGGGCACGGGTAGGGTGAGCGCGGTTGCATGGGCGGCGCACGCGCATCGCGGCGCCGCCGACGTCAACGGCCCCCGAGCCTGGCGACCCACGGCATGGGCGCGCGATCCACGCGCGCCCCGTGCTGCGGGCGTTGCAACGCTCCTCGGGGTCCGGGAATTGTAATCAGGCCGCCGCCACCGGCACCTCCGGGCTGAGGCCGACGTCGGCGCGCAGGGCCGCCGCCTTGTCCACCGCCTCCCAGGTGAATTCCGGCTCGTCGCGCCCGAAATGCCCGTAGGCCGCGCTCTTGGCGTAGATCGGACGCTGCAGGTCGAGCATGCGGATGATGCCGCGCGGACGCAGGTCGAAGTGCTGGCGCACCAGTTGCTCCAGGCGCGCATCGTCCACCACGCCGGTGCCCTGGGTGGTCACCATGATGCTGGTCGGCTGGGCCACGCCGATGGCGTAGGAAACCTGCACCAGGCAGCGCTTGGCCAGGCCCGCGGCCACGATGTTCTTGGCCACGTAGCGCGCGGCGTAGGCGGCCGAGCGGTCGACCTTGCTCGGGTCCTTGCCGGAGAAGGCGCCGCCGCCGTGCGGGGCCGCGCCGCCGTAGGTGTCGACGATGATCTTGCGCCCGGTCAGGCCGCAGTCGCCCTGCGGGCCGCCGATCACGAAACGACCGGTCGGGTTGATCAGGTACTTCACCGGGTTGCGCATCCAGTGCGCGGGCAGCACCGGCTTGATGATCTCCTCGATCACCGCCTCGCGCAGCTGCCCCATCTCGATGTCGGGCGCGTGCTGGGTGGACAGCACCACGGTGTCGATGCCCACCGGCAGCCCGCCCTCGTAGCGGAAGGTGATCTGGCTTTTCGCGTCGGGGCGCAGCCAGGGCAGGCGCCCGTCGCGGCGCAGCTGGCTCTGGCGTTCGACCAGACGGTGGGCGTAATAGATCGGCGCCGGCATCAGCTCCGGGGTCTCGTCGCAGGCGTAGCCGAACATCAGGCCCTGGTCGCCGGCGCCCTGGTCGAGGTCGTCGTCCTGCGCACGGTCCACACCGCGCGCGATGTCGGGGCTCTGCTTGTCGTAGGCCACCAGCACCGCGCAGCTCTTGTGGTCGATGCCGAAATCGGCGTTGTCGTAGCCGATGCGCTGCAGGGTGTTGCGCGCGACCTGGATGTAGTCGACCACCGCGCGGGTGGTGATCTCGCCGGCCAGCACGATCAACCCGGTGTTGGCCAGGGTTTCGGCGGCCACGCGCGATTGCGGGTCCTGTTCGATGAGGGCGTCGAGGATCGCGTCGGAGATCTGGTCGGCCACCTTGTCGGGGTGACCCTCCGAGACCGACTCGGACGTGAACAGGTGCGAGGAAGAAGGCAGAACGGCCATGCGCGGGCTCCGGAAAGGTACTGCGGTGGTGGAACCGCCTCGGGCCTGCTGCATGCCGACGCTTTAGCGGTTCCCACGGCCGGTGGCTCAGGGCCTGCCGGCTTGTCGCCCCGCAAGTTGTCATTAACTCGGCGACACCGTGCATTATAGGCCGCTCGAGGCCGCGCGTGCCGGACGCCGCCGCATGGCCCTCGCTAACATGCACGGCTTGCCCGCCCCCTGCCCTGATGCCGCCTTCCGCCATGCTGCGCCTGTTCCGCGTCCTGTCGCTGCTGCCGCTGGGCCTGCTGCAGGCCGGCGGCGGCGTGATCGGCCTGCTGGTGTACGCCGCCTCGCCGCGCTATCGCCGGGTGTTGCGCCACAACCTCGCGCAGGCAGGCTTCGCCTCGCGCGCGCTCGCGCTGAGGGCGGCGATGGAAGCCGGCCGCATGGCCGGCGAGCTGCCCTTCGTGTGGCTGCGCGACGGAGCCGGCGCCGCCGTGCGGCGCGTGCGGGTGAGCGGACGCGAGGCGGTCGAGCAGGCCTGGGCCGAGGGACGCGGCGTGCTCTACCTGACCCCGCACCTGGGTTGTTTCGAGGTCGCGGCCCAGGTGGCCGCGCAGTGGGGGCCGATCACCGTGCTGTACCGGCCGCCGCACAAGGCCTGGCTGAACCCCCTGGCCGGGGCGCGTCTGCGCCACAACCTGCGCACCGCGCCGGCCAGCGTGGCGGGCATGCGCCCGCTGTTGCGCGCGCTGCGCAACGGCGAGGCCGTGGGCATGCTGCCCGACCAGGCGCCGTCGGCCGGGGACGGCGTGTGGGCGCCGTTCTTCGGCCGGCCCGCCTACACCATGACCCTGCCGGTGCGCCTGGCCCGGCTCACCGGCGCGCGCATCGTGTTCGCCGTGGCCGAGCGCCTGCCGCGCGGCGCGGGCTACCGGCTGAACTTGCGGGCGCTGCAGGGGCCGCTGCCCGAGGACCCGCGCCAGGCCGCGGCGCGGCTCAACCGCGAGATCGAGGAATTGGTGCGCACCTGCCCGCGCCAGTACCTGTGGGGCTACAACCGCTACAAGGTTCCGGCCGGAGCGCCGCTGCCGCCCGCCGGGCCGGAGGCCTCGCCATGATGACTCGCCTGCTGCTGGCGCTGCTGTGGCTGCTGCACTGGCTGCCCTACCCGGTACAGGCCGCGCTGGGCTGGGCGCTGGGCAGGCTCCTGTGGCTGCTCGCGCGCAGGCGTCGGCGCATCGCGCTGCGCAACCTGGAGCTGTGTTTCCCGCAATGGGGCGCGCGCGAGCGCGAAGCCGTGGCGCGGGAACACTTCGTGTGCGTGGCGCGCGCGCTGCTCGACCGCGGCCTGCTGTGGTGGGGCGGCCCGCGGCGCCTGCGCCGCCTGCTGCACTTGCGCGGCCCGGTGGACGAGGCGCTGCACGGCGAGGGCGCGGTGCTGCTGGTGGGCCTGCACTTCGAGGGCATGGACGCCGCGTGGACCGCGCTGACCCTGGCCGCGCGCCGGCCGTTGTCGGGCATGTACACGCCGCAGAAGTCGCAGGCGCTGGACCGCTGGGTGCTCAGCGGGCGCAGCCGCTTCGCCACCGAGCGCATCGTCTCGCGCCACGAAGGCGCCACCGGCATGCTGCGGGCGCTGCGTCGGCACACGCCCTTCTACACCCTGCCGGACATGGATTTCGGGCCCAAGCATTCGCGCTTCGTGCCCTTTTTCGGGGTGCCCGCGGCCACGCTGGACGTGGTGCCTCGCCTGGCCGCCTCGGCCCGCGCCCGCGTGTACCCGGTGGTGGCTCGCATGCTGCCCGGCGCGCGCGGCTACGAGGTGACCATTCACCCCGCCTGGGAAGGCTACCCGGCCCTGCGCGACGGGCGCATCGCCGACATCGACGCCGAACTGGCGCGCCTGAACCGTTTCATCGAGCAGCGTGTGCTGGAGATGCCCAGCCAATATCATTGGGTGCACAAGCGCTTCAAGACCCGCCCGCCGGGCGAGCCGCCGCTGTACTGACCGGGCCACGTACTCCCACCGCCTCCTCCATGGTCCTGCATTTCGCCAAGATGCACGGCGCCGGCAATGACTTCGTGGTCATCGACGCCACCCGAGAGCCCTTCGCGCTGCGGCCGGAGCAGTTGCGCCTGCTCGCCGACCGGCATTTCGGCGTCGGCGCCGACCAGATCCTGGTGGTGGAGGCTCCCCCCGGGCCCGAGGTGGACTTCCGCTACCGCATCTTCAATTCCGACGGCGGCGAGGTCGAGCAATGCGGCAACGGCGCCCGCTGCTTCGTCGCCTTCGTGCGCCTGCGCGGGCTGACGACCAAGCGCACGGTGCGCGTGCTCACGCGCTCGGGCATCATCGAGCCGAGCATGGGCGAGGACGGCGAGGTGCGCGTGGACATGGGCCCGCCGCGTTTCGACCCCGCCGAGATTCCCTTCGACGCATCCGGCCTGCATTGCACGCCGGAGGGCGATCTGCCGCGCTGGGATCTGCCGCTGGACGACGGCCTGCTGCGCCTGAGCGTGGTGTCCATGGGCAACCCGCATGCGGTGCAGCGGGTCGACGACGTCGACCGCGCGCCCGTGGGCCTCGTGGGCCCGCGCCTGGAGCGCCACCCGCGCTTCGCCCAGCGGGTCAACGCCGGATTCCTGCAGGTGCTGGATCCGCACCACGCGCGCCTGCGCGTGTGGGAACGCGGCGCCGGCGAGACCCTGGCCTGCGGCACCGGCGCCTGCGCGGCGGCGGTGGCGGGCATGCGCCACGGCTGGCTGAGCAGCCCCGTGCGCGTGCAGGCACGCGGAGGCGAGCTGGGCATCGCCTGGCAGGGCCCGGGCCATCCGGTGCTGATGAGCGGGCCCGCGGTGCACGTGTTCGACGCCAGCATCGACCTCGATGCGCTGGCCGCGCCGCCGGCGGCGGCCTGAATCTTCTGGAAGGAACCCGATGGAACTCAGCGAACAGGACCTCGCCGCCTACCTGGCCGAGCACCCCGACTTTTTCGAACGCCACGCCGAGCTGCTGGCGACGGTGCAACTGGCCAGCCCCCACGGCAACCGTGCGGTGTCGCTGCAGGAGCGCCAGATCGAGATGCTGCGCGACAAGATGCGCGCGCTGGAGCACCGCCTGGCCGAGATGATGCGCAACGCCGCCGACAACGAGGCGCTGTCGGGCCGGCTGCTGGGCTGGGCGCGCGCGCTGCTGGAGCAGCCCGACGCCGCCGCGCTGCCGCGCAGCGCGGTGGAGCAGCTGCGCCAGCGCTTCGACATGCCGCTCGCGGCGCTGCGCCTGTGGGGCCTGAGCCCCGAGTTCTCCGCGCTGGCCGAGGCCGCCCCGGTGGGCGAGGACATTCCCGTGCTGGCCAGCAGCCTGAGCCAGCCCTTCTGCGGTGCCAATGCCGGATTCGAGGCCGCGCGCTGGCTGGACGCGCCGCCGCAGTCGCTGGCGCTGGTGGCGCTGCGCGCCGACCCGCAATCGGCCGCCTTCGGGCTGCTGGTCCTGGGCTCGCAGCAGTCGGATCGCTTCACCGCGGACATGGGCACCGAATTCCTCGCCCGCCTGGGCGAGGTCGCGTCTTCCGCGCTGCTGCGCCTGCTGCCGCGGGCCTGAGCCGTGCCGGCGCCGCGGCCTGCCGTTCCCGACGCCGCGGCCGCGGCGCCGCAGCTGGCGCAGGCCTGCGAGCGGCACCTGCAACGCCTGGAACAAGTGCGGCGCCTGGCGCCGCGCACCCTGGTCAATTACCGGCGCGACCTGCGCGACCTGTGCCTGCGCGCCGCCCAGGCCGGCGTGGACGCCGATGCGCTGCAGGCGCGCCACCTGCGTGCCTGGGCCGCCGCGCTGCACGCGCAGGGCATGAGCCCGCGCGCCATCGCCGCCCGCCTGTCGGCCTGGCGCGGCCTGCTGCGCTGGATGGGCACCGAGGGCCTGCTGCGCAGCGACCCGGCGCGTGAACTGCGCGCCCCGCGCGCGCAGCGCCCGCTGCCCAAGGCGCTGAGCGTGGAGCACGCGGTGGCGCTGGCCGCCGGCGCCCCGCCCTCCGACCCACCTGCCGCGCCTGCCGATGCGCGCGCCGACGCGCGCGCCCACGCGATGACCGAGCTGCTCTATTCCAGCGGCCTGCGCGTGTCCGAGCTGGTGGGGCTGGACCTGCGCCCGGTGCGCGGCGCCGAGCATGTGTCGCTGGGCTGGATCGACTGGGACGGCGCCGAGGCGCACGTGCTGGGCAAGGGCGGCAAGCGGCGCAGCGTGCCGGTGGGCCAGCAGGCCATGCAGGCCCTGCGCGAATGGCTGCGCCTGCGCGGCGAGCCGCCGCAAGGGGCGGCGGCGGGCGACCGCGCGGCGCTGTTCCTGGGCCCTCGCGGGCTGCGCATCAGCGCCCAGCGGGTGCGCGAGGAACTGCGCCGGCGCGCGCTGCAGGCCGGCCTGCCGGTCGCGGTGCACCCGCACATGCTGCGGCACTCCTTCGCCTCGCACCTGCTGCAGTCCAGCGGCGACCTGCGCGGCGTGCAGGAGCTGCTGGGGCATTCGAGCATCGCCAGCACCCAGATCTACACCCGGCTGGACTTCCAGCATCTGGCCAAGGTCTACGACCAGGCCCATCCCCGCGCGCGCAAGCCGCGCTGAAACCGCAACCCCGCATCCCCGTGAAAGTCATCCGCCTGCACCCCGGCAAAGAGCGCGCCGTGCTGCGCCGCCACCCCTGGATCTTCGCCGGCGCCATCGCGCGCGGCGGCGCCGACAGCGGCGAGACCGTGCGCGTGGAATCGCACGAGGGCCAACTGCTGGGCTGGGCCGCCTACAGCCCGGCCTCGCAGATCCGCCTGCGCATGTGGAGCTTCGACCCGGCGCAGCGCATCGACCGCGATTTCCTGCACGAGCGCCTGCGCGCGTCGATCGCGCGGCGCCACGACCTGGGCATCGACCTGCGCGCCGCGCGCCTGGTGTGGGGCGAGGCCGACGGCCTGCCGGGTTTCGTGGTCGACCGCTACGCCGACGTCGCCGTGGTGCAGTTGCTCAGCGCCGGCGCCGAGCGCTGGCGCGAGACCCTGCTGCAGGCGCTGCGCGACGAGTTGCCCGGGCTGCGCATCCACGAGCGCTCCGACGTGGGCGTGCGCGAGCGCGAGGGCCTGCCCGAGCGCAGCGGCTGGCTGCACGGCGACGGCTCCAGCCGCGTGGACATCGAGGAACACGGCATGCGCCTGCACGTGGACGTGGCCGGCGGACACAAGACCGGCTTCTACCTCGACCAGCGCGACAACCGCCTGCGCTTTCGCGAACTGGTGCGCCAGCGCGGGCTGCGGCGGGTGCTGAACTGCTACGGCTACACCGGCGGCTTCACGCTGGCGGCGCTGGCCGGCGGCGCCGAAGAGGTGATCACCGTGGACTCCTCCGGCCCGGCGCTGGAGCTGGCCGCCGAGCACCTGCGCGGCAACGGCTTCGATCCGGCGCGCAATCCCTTGCGCCAGGCCGACGTCGGGCGGGTGCTGCGTGAGCTGCGCGAGGCCGGCGAGCGTTTCGACGCCATCGTGCTCGACCCTCCGAAGCTGGCGCCCACGGTGGCGCAGGCACCGCGCGCCACGCGCGCCTACAAGGACATCAACCGCCTGGCGCTGGGCCTGCTGCGCCCGGGCGGCTGGCTGTTCAGCTTCTCGTGCTCCGGGGGCATCGACGCCCCTCTGTTCCAGAGCGTGGTGGCCGGCGCGGCGGTGGACGCCGGGCGCGATGCCGACATCGTGCAACGCGTGGGCGCCGCGCCCGACCACCCGCTGCTGCTGAGCTTCCCCGAGGGCGAGTACCTGAAGGGCCTGTTGCTGCGCGCGCGCTGAAACGCGCTCCGGCTTACACTGGCGGACCGGGGGCGCGCGAACCGCGCCGCGCCCCGCGCCGCCGCCGCGGCGGCGGCCCCGAAAACCCCTTGCCCGACCCTTGCGCCATGTCGTCCGCCCTCATTCCCGCCACCATCCTCACCGGCTTCCTCGGAAGCGGCAAGACCACGCTGCTCAAGCGCGTGCTCGGCGAGGCGCACGGCTCGCGCATCGCGGTGATCGAGAACGAGTTCGGCGAGGAGAACATCGACAACGAGATCCTCGTGCAGGAGCGCGAGGAGCAGATCGTGCAGATGTCCAACGGCTGCATCTGCTGCACCATCCGCGACGACCTGCGCGCCACCCTCAGCGACCTGGCGCAGCGCCGGCGCCGCGGCGAGCTGATGTTCGACCGCGTGATCATCGAGACCACCGGCGTGGCCGACCCCGGTCCGGTGGCGCAGACCTTCTTCATGGACGACGACGTGGCCAGCCAGTACCTGCTGGACTCCATCGTCACCCTGGTCGACGCCGTGCACGCGCATCAGCAGCTCGACCACCGGCTGGAAGCCCAGCGCCAGGTGGGTTTCGCCGACCGCATCTTCATCTCCAAGTCCGACCTGGTCGACGCCGCCGCGCTGGCCGAGCTGCAGCAGCGCCTGCGGCGCATGAATCCGCGCGCGCCGCAGAAGCTGGTGCATTTCGGCGAGGTGCCGCTGAAGGAGGTGCTGGACCTGCGCGGCTTCAACCTCAACGCCCGCCTGGAGATCGACCCCGAGTTCCTGCGCGAGGAGGAGCACGAGCACGAGCACCACCACGGTCACGACCACGACCATGCCTGCGCCGAGGACCACGAGCACGGCCCCGAATGCGCGCACCACCATCACCACGACGACGACGTCAAATCCTTCGTGTTCCGGGCCAGCCAGCCCTTCGAGCCGGCCAAGCTGGAGGAGTTCCTCGGCACCATCGTGCAGATCTACGGCCCGCGCATGCTGCGCTACAAGGGCGTGCTGAACATGCGTGGCATCGATCGCAAGGTGGTGTTCCAGGGCGTGCACCAGCTCATGGGCAGCGACCTGGCGGCAGCCTGGGGCCCGCAGGAGCCGCGCGAGAGCCGCATCGTGTTCATCGGCATCGACCTGCCTCGCGACATCATCGAGCAGGGCCTGCGCCAGTCGCTGGCGGCCTGAAGGCTGGCCGCGGCACCGCGCCCGGCGGGCAGGATCCGGCGCCTGCGCCGGCTGCGCTTATAATCCGCCGGTTTTTGGTCTTCGCTCCGGGCTGGCCGGCATGGGCACGGCCCAGGGCGCGGACGGCGCGTGGGCAGCGCGTGCAGTCGTGCCTGGGGCGCCAGTCGTGCCTGGGGCGCCAGGGGCGCCTGGGCCGGCAACTCATGCCGGAATCACGCGCAAGGTTGCATCCAAGCAACAGCCGCCTGCGGCCCGCGAGGGCACAGGTGCTACAACGTCCACAGGGGGATGAATCGTGGCCAAGAGCACACGCGCAGCACCTGCGGCACCCGGCGCGGGCGGCAAGACCGCCGCGCGCCGGCCATCCGGTTCGGCCGCCGCGCGCGCGTCATCCGCTCCAGCTACACTGCCGGCCGCGTCGCATCCCGAGCCCGCCGCGGGCCGCAACTCCGCATCGTCCAACGCAGCCAACGTCATGAGCACCGTCGCCACCTCCACCGCACCGACCCACGCCGACCCCAAGCTGGCCAACGCCTGGAAGTCGAAGTCGCCCCGGGACCTGAGCGACGCCGAAGTGCTCGCGATGCCCGAAGGCGAATACATGAACGCGGCGCAGCTCGAGTTCTTCCGCCACCGCCTGGCCACGCTGCGCGGCGAACTGCTGCGCAGCGCCGGCGAGACCACCGAGCACCTGCGCGAGGACACGCTGCTCGTGCCCGATCCTGCCGACCGCGCGACCATCGAGGAAGAGCATGCGCTGGAGTTGCGCGCACGCGACCGCGAGCGCAAGTTGCTGAAGAAGGTCGAGCAGGCGCTGGCGCTGATCGACAGCGGCGAATACGGCTGGTGCGAGGAGACGGGCGAGCCCATCGGCATCGGCCGACTGCTGGCGCGCCCCACGGCCACGCTGTCGCTGGAAGCCCAGCAGCGCCGCGAGATGAAGCAGAAGATGTTCGGGGACTGAGTCCGGACCGCCCGGCGCAGCCGCCCCGCACCGCCCATGGCCGACGAAGCATCTCCCAAGCAGCGCACTTTCTGGGGCCGGGTCACGGAGTTCGTCAAGAATCCGACCCAGGACTGGGCGCTCACGCGCCATGAGAACGCGCTGCGCGAACAGCAGGAGCAGGAGCATCAGCGCGCGCGCGAGGAACAACGCAAGCTCGACGCCTTCATCCGCAAGCGCGAGCTGGCCGCGCTGAGGCGCCTGCGCAAGCAGCAGGCCAGCGGCGAGGCCCCCGACCTGGTGTTCTCCGACCTGCCCGACACCGGCGCCGGCGTCGGCGCCCCGAAGGCTCCGCAGCGCGAGGCCACGCTGCGCAAGATCAACGAGATCGAACGGGCGATGGCGCAGGACTCCACCGCCGAATCCCGCCCCCGGCCTGCGTCGCTGGCACCCACCGCGCAGATGACCCGGCCGCCGGCACCGCCGCCGCTGAGCACCCAGCCGCTGAGCTTCGCCTCCACCAACACCGCCAGCCGCCTGCCGCCGCGCGCGGGGGCCGAGCAGGCGACCGTTCCCGCGCCGACCCGGCTGGCTCCCACGCAGATGGCCGCCGGCCACCTGGAGCCCACGCGCCTGGCCGCCGACCCGCTGGATGCCGGACTGCCCGCGCCCGGCGACGCCACGCGCATCGACCCGACGCAGATCGACGCCACCCAGCTTGCGCCCACGCGCCTGGGCGCGGTGGCCACCACCGAGCCTCCCCTGTCGCCGCTGTCGGGCGAGTCCGCGTGGCTGCGCAGTTCCCAGCCCAGCGACCCGACGCGCTCGATGGCGGTGGACGTGCAGGAAGGCGTGTCCTCCAGCCCGCTGTTCGACCAGGCCTGCATGGACTTCGCCAACGGCAACGACCAGGGCGCCGAGCGCGCGCTGCTGGAGGCCATCTCCGGCTCGCCGGAGCGCAAGCTGGAGAATGAATTCTGGCTGGCGCTGTTCGACCTGTACCGCGCCAGCGGCGACATGCAGCGCTTCGAGGCGCTGGTGGTGGACTACCTGGATCGCTTCCAGTCCTCGGCGCCGTCCTGGGGCTCCGCCGCTGCCGCCGCTCCCGCGGCGCAGACCCGCTCTGGCGCGGCCGGCACCGCGCAGGCTTCGTTCGCCGCGCTGGGCGAGCTCGACGCCGCGCAGGCGCGCACGCTGCTGCAGCTGGCGCGCGGCGGCGCGGCCAGCGTCAGCCTGGACTTCAACGCCCTGACCGCCGCCGCGCCCGGGGCCGAGCAGGCGCTGGCGGAGGCCTTCAAGGTGCTCAACGCCGCCAGCGGCTGCGAGGTGGAGGTCGCGGGCCTGGACCATCTGCTCGAAGCCTGCGCGGCCCAGTCGCCGGCGATGCAGCGCGACAGCGATGCGGCCTGGTGGAACGCGCGCCTGGAGGCGCTGCGCCTTGCCGGGGCCCAGGAAGCCTACGAAGCCACCGCGCTGGACTACTGCGTGACCTACGAGATCTCGCCCCCGTCGTGGGAGCCCAGCCGCGCCCGCGTGCGCCTGACCACCGGCTCCGAGCCCGCCGCGACGGGCGGCAGCACGCGCGGCGGCGAGGCCAGCGGCCGCGTGGCCACTCGCTTCGCCAACAGCGAGATGGACGGTATCGCCCTGACCCGCCTGGACGGCGAGATCCGCGGCGGCAGCGAGGATTTCCTGCAGCCGCTGGACGAAGCCGCCGCGGGCCGCTCCGCGGTGCTGATCGACCTCAGCGCGCTGCGCCGGCTGGATTTCGCCAGCGCCGGCATCGTGCTGAACTGGGTGATGGCGCAAAGCAGCGCCGGGCGCTCCGTGCGCTTCGAGGGCACCCACCGGCTGATCGCCGGACTGTTCGCCATCCTCGGCATCAGCTCGGTGGCGCAGGTCGAGCTGCGCAAGACCTGAGTCCGCGGCCCCCGATACGGGCCACGCCCTGCCGCGGGCCGCGCGAAGCCTTATGCTCCATGCATGGAACAATATCACGGCACCACCATTCTGAGCGTGCGCCGCGGCGCGCAGGTGGCCCTGGGCGGCGACGGCCAGGTCACGCTGGGCAACGTGGTGATCAAGGCCAGCGCGCGCAAGGTGCGCAAGCTGCACGACGGGCGCGTGCTGGCCGGCTTCGCCGGCGGCACCGCCGATGCCTTCACGCTGTTCGAGCGTTTCGAGGCCAAGCTGCAGGAACACCATGGCCAGCTGGTGCGCGCCGCGGTGGAACTGGCCAAGGACTGGCGCAGCGACCGCGCGCTGCGTCGGCTGGAGGCCATGCTCGCGGTGGCCGATGCCAGCGCCTCGCTGGTGATCACCGGCAACGGCGACGTGCTGGAGCCCGAACAGGGCATCCTGGCCATCGGCTCCGGCGGCGCCTACGCGCAGGCCGCCGCGCGCGCGCTGCTGGAGAACACCGAGCTGGCGGCACGCGAGGTGGTGGAGCGCTCGCTGCACATCGCCGCCGACCTGTGCATTTACACCAACCACGAACTGCGCATCGAAACCCTCGATTGATGCGCGGCAGCCCCGCGAGACTGCGATGGAAATGACCCCGCGAGAAATCGTCTCCGAACTCGACCGCTACGTGGTCGGCCAGGCGCAGGCCAAGCGCGCCGTCGCGGTGGCCCTGCGCAACCGCTGGCGCCGCCAGCAGGTGGCCGAGCCCCTGCGCCACGAGATCACGCCCAAGAACATCCTGATGATCGGCCCCACCGGGGTCGGCAAGACCGAGATCGCGCGCCGTCTGGCGCGCCTGGCGCATGCTCCCTTCGTGAAGATCGAGGCCACCAAGTTCACCGAGGTGGGCTACGTCGGGCGCGACGTCGACACCATCGTGCGCGACCTGGTCGAGGTGGCCGTGAAACTGGTGCGCGAGCAGGCGATGCAGGCGCACCGCGCGCAGGCCGAGGACGCCGCCGAGGAGCGCATCCTCGATGCGCTGCTGCCCGGCGTGGCGGCCGACTCCAGCACGCGCCAGGTGCTGCGCAAGCGCCTGCGCGAGGGCCAGCTCGACGATCGCGACATCGAGATCGAGGTGGCGCGGCCCCAGCCCAGCGTGGACATCATGACCCCGCCCGGCATGGAGGAGATGGCCGAGCAGCTCAAGGGCCTGTTCGCCGGCATGGGCCAGGGCCCCGGGCGCAGCAGCCGGCGCGCGATGAAGGTGCGCGAGGCGCTGCGAGCGCTTCAGCAGGAGGAGGCGGCACGCCTGCTCGACGACGAACAGATCAAGACCCGCGCGGTGCAGCTGGCCGAGCAGCACGGCATCGTGTTCCTGGACGAGATCGACAAGATCGCCGCCTCCTCGAATACCCACGGCGCCGACGTGTCGCGCCAGGGCGTGCAGCGCGACCTGCTGCCGCTGGTCGAGGGCACCACGGTGAGCACCAAGTACGGCATGGTGCGCACCGACCACGTGCTGTTCATCGCCAGCGGCGCCTTCCACGTGGCCAAGCCCTCGGACCTGATTCCCGAGCTGCAAGGGCGATTCCCCATCCGCGTCGAGCTCGACAGCCTGTCGGTGCAGGACTTCGTGGCCATCCTGGGCACCACCGATGCCAGCCTGGTCAAGCAGTACGAGGCGCTACTGGCCACCGACGGGATACACCTGGAGTTCGCGCCCGACGGTGTCGAGCGCATGGCCGAGATCGCCCATGCGGTGAACGCACGCACGGAGAACATCGGCGCGCGGCGCCTGCACACGGTGCTCGAGCGCCTGCTGGAGGAAATTTCCTTCCAGGCCGACGGCAGCCGGCCCCAGAGCCTGCGCATCGACGCGGAATTCGTCGAGCGCCAGCTCGGCGAGATCGCGCGCGACCAGGACCTGTCGCGCTACGTGCTGTAGCTGCGCACGCGCGCGGGCGAGGCCAGCCCGAGTTCGGCCGCGATGCCCTGCAGGCCGTCGAACACCAGGTGTTCGATGCTCTCGTGGGGCAAGCCCAGCGCCAGCTCCAGCTTGGGCGCGGCCCCGCCGGTCAGCAGCACCAGCGGCGCGCGCTGCTCCACGCGGCCCAGGCGCTCGTGCATCTGGCGCGCGGCGCCCGCGATGGCCAGCGCGCCGCCGGTCATCAGCGCGTCGCTGGTGTTGTTGGGGAATTCGCGCAGTTCGCCCTCGGGCACCTTCAGCCCCGCGGTGCCCATTTCCAGCGCCCGCAGCATGAGCCCGAAGCCCGGCAGGATCACCCCGCCCAGGAATCGCCCGTCGGCGGCCAGGCAGTCGATGGTCACCGCGGTGCCCACGCTGATGATCAGCACGGTCCGGCCGGGGTGGCGCAGGCGCGCGCCGACCAGCGAGGCCCAACGGTCCGCGCCGAGCATGCTGGGCGTGGTGTAGCCGTTGCGCACGCCGCACTGCTGGGGCAGCGAATGGATCCAGTGACAGCGCAGCCCCAGGCGCGCCAACTGCGCCTCGGCGCGCATCGTGGCCACCGCGCCGGCCACCGCGCAGCCCACAGCCGCGTGCAGCCTGGCGCCGCCGTGCGCGCGCACGCTTTCGGCCAGGGTCTCGATGGACTCCAGGGGCATCGCAGCGTGCGCCGGCACGGGCTGCGGCGCCGCGTCGGAGGTGCATGGGCACACGCCCCATTTCAGGCGGGTGTTGCCGAGATCGAGCAGCAGCAGGGCCATGGCGTGACGGGGCGGAAGTGGGCGCTACGGAACTTGGCGCTACCTTAGCTCAGAACGGGTGCAGATCCCACAGCGCGATCACCAGCAGCACCGCCAGCACCCCCAGGCCGAAGCCCACCAGGCCCTGCAGCAGCGCGTTGGTGCGCCGCTGCTCGGCCAGCAACTGGCGCTGCAGCTCGCGCTCGCGCCCGCCCAGCGAGTGCTCCAGCGCCTGGTGGGCCAGGCGCGGCAGCGCGGGCAGGTACTGCGCGTAGCGCGGTGCCTCGCGGCGCAGGTGCTCGCGCAGCGCCGGCCAGCCCACCTGGGAGCGCATCCAGCGCCGCAGGAAGGGTTGCGCGGTGCTCCACAGGTCGAGCTCGGGGTCGAGCTGGCGCCCCAGGCCCTCGACGTTGAGCAGGGTCTTCTGCAGCAGCACCAGCTGCGGCTGGATCTCGACCTTGAAGCGGCGCGAGACCTGGAACAGGCGCATCAGGATCTGCCCCAGCGAGATGTCCTTCAGCGGGCGCTCGAACTGGGGTTCGCACACCGTGCGCACCGCCGCCTCGAGTTCCTCCACGCGCACGTCGGCGGGCACCCAGCCCGACTCCAGGTGCAGCTCGGCCACGCGGCGGTAGTCGCGCTGGAAGAAGGCGATGAAGTTCTGCGCCAGGTAGTCCTTGTCGAAGGCCGACAGCGTGCCGATGATGCCGAAGTCCAGCGCGATGTACCAGCCGAAGGTCTCGGGCTCCAGGCTGACCATGATGTTGCCGGGGTGCATGTCGGCGTGGAAAAAGCCGTCGCGGAATACCTGGGTGAAAAAGATCTCCACGCCGCTTTGCGCCAGCTTGCGGATGTCCACGCCGGCCGCGCGCAGGCGCTCGATCTGGCTGATCGGCACGCCGCGCATGCGTTCCATCACGATCACGCTGGGGCGGCACAGGTCCCACACCATGCGCGGGATCAGCACCAGGCCCAGGCCGTCCATGTTGCGCCGCAGCTGCGCGGCGTTGGCGGCCTCGCGCACCAGATCGAGTTCGTCGTGCAGGTACTTGTCGAACTCGCCCACCACCTCGCGCGGCTTCAGGCGCTTGCCGTCGGCCCAGGCGCGCTCCACCCAGCCGGCGAGCAGGCGCATCAGGGCCAGGTCCTGGTCGATGACCGCCAGCATGCCCGGGCGCAGCACCTTCACCGCCACGTCGCGCGGAGTGTCGTGCGCCCGCCCGGCGGCCGCGGGCAGCGTGGCGAAATGCACCTGCGCGATGGAGGCGCTGGCCACCGGGGTGCGCTCGAACTGCTCGAAGCACTGCTCCAGCGGCCCCCCCAGCGCCTTCTCGATCAGCCCGACCGCGACCTCGGAATCGAAGGGCGGAACCCGATCCTGCAGCAGCGCCAGCTCGTCGGCGATGTCCAGCGGCAGCAGGTCGCGGCGCGTGGACAGCATCTGCCCGAACTTCACGAAAATCGGCCCCAGGCTCTGCAGCGCCAGGCGCAGGCGCACGCCGCGGGGGGTGCCGAGGTCGCGCCCCAGCGCCAGCACCCGCGCCAGCGCGCGCAGCCAGCGGTGCTTGAAGCCGCCCAGCACGAGCTGGTCCAGCCCGTAGCGGTGCGCGACCAGCAGGATGCGCAGCAGGCGCAGCAGGCGACGCATGCGGCCTCAGGCTCCGTGCAGGCGCCGACGCAGGGCGTCGACGCGCTTTTCCAGGCGAGCCGCCGCATCGCGCAGGCGCGCCACGTCGGCGGCGGCGGACTGCAGCTCCCAGCGCCCCACCACCGCACGCGGCCCCTCGCGCAACCACTCCCGCGCGTCGGTCTCGGCGCGCCGCGCGAAGGCGCGCGCGCGCGCGGCGGCGGCGCCGGCGGCGCGCGCGGCGCGGTGCGCGACCACGTCGCCCACCACCCGCGCCATGTCCGCCTCGGCATCCCAGCGCAGGTGGCCGAGCAGCCAGGACACCGCCTGTGCGAACTCGGCGTCGCCGGCGATGCGCACGCCTCCCAGCGCCGCCTCCGCGCCGCCGCGCAACTGCGCGGACAGCCAGCGCGCGACGTCGACGTCCAGGCGCAGCGCGGGCGGGGCGAGGCCCTGCTCGGCGGCGGGCTCCGGCGCCGCGGGCAGCAGCCGCGCGTCTTCGCTCACGCCGAAGCGCAGGCTGATCGCGCCGGCGCGCAGTTCCAGGGTCTTGCCGGCATGCGGCAACAGGCGCCGGCGGCCCTCGGGCTGCTGTTGCAGCAGGTGGTCGAGGACAGCGGCCAGGGCGCGCAGCACCTGGCGTTGCGCATCGGCGAAGGCGCGGCCCGTCGCGGGGCCGGCCGTGGCGCTGGTTTCGGCCATCGGTCGCTCAGCCCCGCATGCCCACGTGCAGCGCAACCACCCCCGCGCTCAGGTTGTACCACTGCACGCCCACGAAACCGGCCTGCTCCATCAGCGCCTTCAGCGTGGCCTGGTCCGGATGCTTGCGGATGGACTCGGCCAGGTAGCGGTAGCTGCCCGCATCCCCGGCGACCAGCTTGCCCAGGCGCGGCAGCACCCGGAAGGAATACCAGTCGTACAGCGGGCGTACGGCCTCCCAGGGTCGGGAGAACTCCAGCACCATCAGCTTGCCGCCCGGACGCAGCACGCGCCGGAACTCGGCCAGCGCGGCCTCCTTGTGGGTCATGTTGCGCAGCCCGAAGGCCACGCTGACGCGGTCGAAGCTGGCGTCGGCGAAAGGCAGGCGCTCGGCGTCGCACTGCACGGCCGGCACGCACACGCCGGCGTCCAGCAGGCGGCGCCGGCCCTCGGCCAGCATGGCGCCGTTGATGTCGGTGGCCACCACCATGCCGCCAGGCTGCACGCGACGCGCGAAGGCCAGCGCCAGGTCGCCGGTGCCGCTGGCCACGTCCAGCACCCGCTGGCCCGGACGCAGCCCGGCCAGTTGCACCGTGAAGGCCTTCCAGGCGCGGTGCAGGCCGGCGCTCATCAGGTCGTTCATCAGGTCGTAGCGCGGGGCCACCGAGTCGAAGACCTCGGCCACGCGCCGGGCCTTCTCGCTCTCGGCGACGGTCTCGAAGCCGAAATGCGTGGTCGGCTCAGTGGGCATGTCGTCCTCCCTGGTGTGAGGAGCAGGCCGAAGCGGAGCCGGAACCGGCGCCCTGCATCGGCGCGTCGCGGTCGGCGCCGGCCAGCTGCAGGCGCTCCAGGTATTCCTGCCACAGGCGCTCGCGCTCCTGGCCGAGGAAATACAGGTATTCCCAGGTGTAGATGCCGCTGTCGTGCCCGTCGGAAAAGCTCGGCTGCACGGCGTAGTTGCCCACCGGCTCCAGCGCATCCACCAGCACCTCGCGCTTGCCGGTCTGCAGCACCTCCTGGCCGGGGCCATGGCCGCGCACCTCGGCCGACGGGGAGTAGACCCGCATCAACTCGAAGGGAATCCGGTAGCGGGCGCCGTCGTCGAAGGCAACTTCCAGCACGCGCGAGCCCCGGTGCACGGTCAGCTCGGTGGGTTGTGGGACGGACTTGGTCATGGCGCAAGAGATCGGCGGAAAGTGCATTATGCGACTGGCCCGGCGCCCTGGCTGCGGCGCACAATGCCGGACATGGACAAGCACTACCTCAAGCCGCTGTTCGCCCCCGAGTCGATCGTGGTCTTCGGCGCCGCCGACGGCCAGGCCGGCGACAGCCCCGCGCTGGCCGTGCAGCAGGCGCTGCGCCACGGCGCCTACCAGGGGCGCCTGCACTTCGTGGACCTGCGCACCAGCGGCACGCTGGAGGAACTTTCCCATGCGCATGCCGACCTGGCGGTGCTGGCGCTGCCGCAGGAGCAGGCGGCCGAGGCGCTGGAGCTGGCCGCGCGCATGGGCTGCGCCAGCGCGTTGCTGGTTTCCCATGGCATCGACGCGCAGCGCGCCCGCCAGTTGCGGGAAATCGCCGAACGCGAGGGCCTGCAGTTGCTCGGGCCCAACAGCCTGGGCTTCCAGCGCCCGGCCGCGGGGCTCAACGCCAGCGCCTGCGGGCCCCTCGCCCAGCCGGGCCCGCTGGGCCTGGTGTCGCAATCGGGCGCACTCAGCGCCTCGATGCTGGACTGGGCGCTGGAGAATCGGGTCGGCTTTTCGTCCCTGATCTCGGTGGGGCCGCATACCTGCGTGGGCATCGATGGCGCGCTGGACTTCCTCGCCAACGACGCGCAGACCCACAGCATCATCGTGTACCTGGAAGGCATCACCAACGCGCGGCGCTTCATGAGCGCGCTGCGCATGGCCGCCAGCGCCAAGCCGGTGATCGTGCTCAAGGCCGGGCGGCGCCCAGCGGGCGGCGAGGCGGCGCAGACCCACAGCGCCGCCAGCGTGGGCAGCGACGACGTGTTCGACTCGGCGCTCAGCCGCGCCGGGGCGGTGCGCGTGCGCTCCTTCGTCGAGCTGTTTTCCGCCGCCAAATGCCTGGCTTCGCGCTACCGCGCGGTGGGGCGGCGCCTGGCGGTGGTCACCAACGGCGGCGGCCCCGGCGTGCTGGCGGCCGACTGGATGAACGAGATCGGCCTCGAACTCGGCCGCCTGGATGCCGGCGCCGCCGCGGCGCTGCGCCCGCAGCTGCCGCCGCTGGCCTCGCTGAGCGACCTGCTGGACCTGTCCGAGGACGCGCAGGCCGAGCACTACCGCATCGCGCTGCACGCAGCCGCGCAGGACCGCGCCATCGACGGCGTGCTGGCCATCCACTCGCCCAAGGCGGGCAGCGACGGGCTGGCCGCCGCCGAGGCGGTGGCGGCGACGCGCCGCCAGTTCGGCAAGCCGCTGCTGGCCTGCTGGATGGGAGACGCCACGCCCGAGCCGGCGCGGGCCGCGTTGCGCGCCGCAGACATCCCGAGCTTTCGCACCCCGGAAGCCGCGGTCGGCGCCTTCGGCAACATCTCCACCTTCTACCGCAACCAGCAACTGCTGCAGCAGACCCCGCCGCCGCTCAGCGACCTGCGTGCCCCCGACGTGGAATGCGCGCGCCTGGTCATCGAGGGCGTGCTGGCCGAGCGCCGCACCGTGCTCACCGAGATGGAGTCCAAGGCGCTGCTGTCGGCCTTCCACATCCCGGTGACCCACGCGGCGCTGGCGCGCAGCGGCAACGAGGCGATGCTCCTGGCCAGCCAGATGGGCTTTCCGGTGGCGATGAAAATCGACTCCCCCGACATCAGCCACAAGTCCGACGTGCAGGGCGTGGCCCTCGACGTCGCCAGCGGCGCACAGGCGCGCGACACCTTCGACGAGATGATGCGCACCGTGGCGCGCCTGCAGCCGGGCGCGCGCATCCACGGCGTGACGGTGCAGAAGATGGCCGCCGCGCGCCGCGGCCGCGAGGTCTTCGTCGGCATGGTCACCGACGACCCCTTCGGCCCGGTGATCGTGTTCGGCGCCGGCGGCGTGCTGGTCGAGCTCATGGGCGACCGCGCCATGGAACTGCCCCCGCTCAACCCCTTCCTGGCGCGCCACATGATCGAGCGCACCCGCGTGGCCGAGACCCTGGGCGCCTGGCGCGGCGCGCCGCCGGCCAGCCTGGAGGCGCTGGAGCAGCTGCTGCTGCGCGTGTCCGAGATGGTGTGCGAGCTGCCCCAGCTGCGCGAAATGGACATCAACCCGGTCATCGTCGACGAACACGGCGCCGTGGCGGTGGACGCACGCATCGTGGTCGACGGCACCCAGCTGGCCATGGCCGGCAGCGCCGACCGCTACCGCCACCTGGCCATCCTGCCCTACCCGGCGCGTTTCGAGCAGGTGCAGCCGCTGCCCGGCGGCGGCGAGTACCTGCTGCGCCCGGTACGCCCCGGCGACGGCGCGCTGCTGCAGCAACTGG
Source organism: Thiomonas sp. FB-6 (assembly GCF_000377645.1). Taxonomy (GTDB): domain Bacteria; phylum Pseudomonadota; class Gammaproteobacteria; order Burkholderiales; family Burkholderiaceae_C; genus Thiomonas_A. The sequence continues at coordinate 77,172 of NZ_KB898480.1, forward strand.
TGCAGAACCTGTCGCCGGAAAGCCGCTATTTCCGCTTCGTCTCGTCGCGCGCCGAATTGCCTCCGTCGATGCTGGCGCGTTTCACGCTGATCGACTACGACCGCGAGATGGCGCTGGTCGCCGTGCTGCACGAAACCAACCCCGCCGCGTCCGATGCGCCGGCACACGAGCGCATCATCGGCGTGTCGCGCTACATCACCAATCCGGACCGCAGCAGCTGCGAGTTCTCCCTGGTGGTGGCCGACGAGTGGAACGGCAAGGGCATCGGCTCGCGCCTGATGCAGGGCATCATGGACGTGGCCCGCGAGCGCGGGCTCAAGACCATGGAAGGGCTGGTGCTGAGCAATAACCCGGCCATGCTCAAGCTCATGCGCGGCCTGGGCTTCGTCGTCGAAGCCTACCCCGAGGACCCCGACTTCCGCCTGGTGCGCCACGCGCTGTAGGCCCCAGCCCGCGCGCCCACGGAGAGCGCCCGCGCTTTCCGTGCCATGAATCGATTTAATCGATAGGTAGAAGCGAAACAATTCGTTTTACAGGTCAAGACACCCCGGGGAGAATCCTCCCCATGAACTCCGGTCCCTACGTTTTCAGTTTCCTGCGCCCACCCGGCCGTGCCGCCGCGCTGGGCGTCCTGCCAGGTCTGGCGCTGTGCGCGGCAGTCACCGCCGCGGCGATGGGCCTGCAGGCCCTCGAAGCACGCTGGCTGGGCCGCGCCTGGCTGGAAGCCCTGGTGCTGGCCATCCTGCTGGGCACCGCGCTGCGCACCCTGTGGGCCCCGGGGCCGCGCTGGACCGCGGGCATCCGCTTGAGCGCCAAGACCCTGCTCGAGATCGCGGTGGTGCTGCTGGGCGCCTCCATCAGCGCGCGCATGATCCTGCAGGCTGGCGCCGGGCTGATCGCGGGTATCGCGCTGGTGGTGGTGCTGGCCATCTGCGCCAGCTACGCGCTGGGGCGCCTGTTCGGCCTGTCGCACCAGCTGTCGACCCTGATCGCCTGCGGCAACTCCATCTGCGGCAACTCGGCCATCGCCGCGGTGGCTCCGGTGATCGGCGCGCATGGCGAGGACGTGGGCGCCTCCATCGCCTTCACCGCGGTGCTCGGCGTCGCCGTGGTGCTGGGCCTGCCGCTGCTGGCCTCGGCGGCGCACATGGACCCCCGCATGTTCGGCGTGTTCGCCGGCATGACCGTGTACGCCGTGCCGCAGGTGCTGGCGGCCACGGCGCCGGTGGGCCAGGTCGCCGCGCAGGTGGGCACCTTCGTCAAACTGGTGCGGGTGCTGATGCTGGGGCCCGTCGTGCTGTCGCTGTCGTTGGCCGCCCGGCGCGGCGCGCCCGGCGCGGACCACGCCGGGAAGACGGCGGCGCGGCGCCTGCCCTCGCCGGGCCAGTTGCTGCCCTGGTTCATCGTCGGCTTCCTCGGCCTGGTCGCGCTGCGCTCGGCGAACCTGATCCCGACCGGGCTGCTGGCGCCGCTGTCGGTGGCCTCGACCTGGCTGACCATCGTCTCCATGGCGGCGCTGGGCCTGGGCGTGGACCTGCGCGCCATCGCCAAGGCCGGGCCGCGGGTCACCGCGGTGGTGTCGTTGTCGCTGCTGGTGCTGGGCCTGGTGTCCTGGGCGCTGATCCACCTGCTGCAGCTGGGGCCGCGCTGAGGCCCAGAGGCTCGACCCGGCCGGCCCTCCTGTAGTAAGGTCGATGGTCGAGCGCCTGCGTCTACCGCCGCGCGTGCGCCTTCCCGCCCCCCTCGGCCCTGCCCCGGCCGCATCCTCCGCCTTCCCCATGCCCACGCCAGCGTCCCGGCTGTTCGCCCCCATCGCACTGGCCGCCTGGCTGGCCTGCAGCCCCGCGCACGCGGCCACCCTGGACCAGGTGGATGCGCTGCTGCACGCAGGCCACCTGAACCAGGCCGACCACGCCGTCGCCCAGGTCCTGGCCGCGCAGCCGGATTCGGCGCGCGCCCATTACCTGGACGCGCGCCTGCTGGCCGCCGAGGGCAAATGGCCCCTCGCCGAGGACGAACTGCAGCGGGCGCGCCGCCTCGACCCCACGCTGGGCTTCGCGCCAGCGCCCCAGGTGCAGGCGCTGGCGCACGAGGTGATCCAGCACCGCTGGAAGAACCCCTCCGGCTTCGCCGGCTACGGGCAGGCCGCCCTGGCCGGGCTGTTCCTGCTGGTGTCGGGCTACCTGGTGTTCGGCATGCTGCGCGGCCGGCGCAGGCCGCCGCCCAAGGCCTGACCCACCGCGCCCGGCCCGGCGGTCCGGCGCGCGCCGCGAGGCCCGGCGCGCTCCTTCGCTCTACCATCCGCGCATGTCCGCCACCGCCGTGCTCACCCTGCTCGCGGCCACCGTGCTGCTGGTGCCCCTGTTCAAGCGCCTGGGGCTGGGCTCGCTGCTGGGCTACCTGATCGCCGGCATCGCCGTGGGCCCCTACGGGCTGCACGTGGATTCGCAACCCCAGGCCGTGCTGCACACCGCCGAACTGGGCGTGACCCTGCTGATGTTCCTGATCGGCCTGGAACTCAAGCCCACGCGCTTGTGGGCCTTGCGGCGCCAGGTCTTCGGCCTCGGCCTGCTGCAGATGGCGGGCGTGGCGCTGCCGGTCGCGGCCCTCGCGCTGCTGGCCGGGCTGGCGCTGCCGGGCGCCGCGCTGGTGGGGGTGGCGCTGGCCATGTCCTCCACCGCCTACGTGCTGCCGCTGCTGGCCGAGCGCCGCGAACTCACCACGCGCCAGGGACGCGAGGCCTTCGCCATCCTGCTGTTCCAGGACGTGAGCGTGATTCCCATCCTGGCGCTGCTGTCGGTGGTTGGCGGAGCCGGCCGCGCCCCGGGCTGGGCGGCGCTGGCCGCGCTGGGGCTGCTTGCGGTGGCCGGGCGCCCGGTTCTGGCCACCATGTTCCGCTACGTGACCCGCTTCGGGCGCGGCAACCGCGAACTCTTCGCCGCCGCCGCCCTGCTCGGCGCGGTGGGCATCGCCGTGGCCCTGAACGCGGTGGGCCTGTCGGCCTCGCTGGGCGCCTTCCTGGCCGGCGTGCTGCTGGCCGATTCGGAGTTCCGCCATGAGCTGGAAGCCGCCATCGAGCCCTTCGAGAGCCTGCTGCTCGGGCTGTTCTTCATCGCCGTGGGCATGGGCATTCCGCTGGCCCTGCTGGCGGCGCATCCGCTGCTCATCGGCGGCCTGGGCGCCGGCATCGTGCTGCTCAAGGCGTTCAGCCTGTACGCGGTGCGCCGCGCCACGGGCGGTGAGCCGGCCGTGGCGCGTTCGCTGGCGGTGCTGCTGGCCTGCGGCGGCGAATTCGCCTTCGTGCTGTTCGCCGCGGCGCGCGGCAGCCTGCTGGCCCCCGAAACGGCCGACCTGCTCACCGCCGCGGTGGCGCTGAGCCTGGCGCTGGCCCCGCTGGCGGTGATCGCCCACGACCGCCTGCTGCTGCCCTGGGCGCGCTCGCGCGAGGCCCCTCCCTTCAGCCCCATCGACGAGCCGGGACGCCCGGTGGTTATCGCCGGCTTCGGCCGCGTCGGCCAGGTGGTGGGGCGCATGCTCAATGCGCGCGGAGTTCCCTTCACGGCGCTGGACGCGAGCGCCGAGCAGGTGGATTTCGTGCGCCGTTTCGGCAACACCATCTACTACGGCGACGCCAGTCGCCTGCCCCTGCTGCGCGCGGCCGGCGTGGAAGCGGCCCGCCTGTTCGTGCTGGCGGTCGACGACGTGGAGGCCAGCGTGAAGATCGCCGAGCTCCTGCGCAGGCATTTCCCCGAGGTTGCCGTGCTGGCGCGCGCGCGCAACCGCACGCACATGATGCGCCTGCGCGAGCTCGGCATCCAGCAAGTCATGCGCGAGACCTGGGGTTCCAGCGTGGACATGGGCAAGCACGCGCTGCAGCTGGTGGAGCCCGCGCTGGACGTGGAGGCCTTCGCCACGGTGTTCACCCAGCACGACCTGCGCCTGCTCGATCGCCAGCAGGCGGTCTATCACGACCAGGCCGCGCTCATCGCCCTGTCCCGCCAGGCCGGGGCCGAGCTCGAGGACATCCTGCAGAACGACGCGCGCCTGCGCCTGCGGGCCGCGCAGGTCCAGGCGCAGGAACAGGCCCCGGCGGCCGAGCTGGATTGAAGCCGTCCGCGTCCTCCTCGGCCCCGCGGCAGCCGCGGACGGCTCAGGGCGCCGCGCCGGCGCGCTCGCAACGCACCTCGGTACCCGCACCGGGCCGCGAAACCACGCTCAGCGAGGCTCCGATGATGCGCGCACGGTAGCGCATGATCGACAGCCCCAGGTGGCCCCAGGCCGGGGCCGTGTCCGGCAGGCCCACGCCGTCGTCGCTCACGCGCAGGCCGAAGGCCGCGCCCTGCGCGTCGAAGCGGATGTCGATGCGCGTGGCCTGCGCGTGCTTGGCGGCATTGACCACCGCTTCCTGCGCGATGCGGTACAGATGGGTCGCGGTGACCTGGTCGAGGGCTCCGGCATCGCCCGAGAACTCGAGCACGCAGGGCAGGCCGTGGCTGGAGGACGCGCTCGCGGCCATGGCCTCCAGGCTGGTCCGCAGCGAGCCGGCGTCGATGTGCACCGGCGCGCTGCCATTGGCCAGCGCACGTGCCTGGGCGAGCGCCTGCTCGATCTGCGCGGCCACCTGGCGCAGCGACTCCAGGGTCTGCGCATCGGCGCCGCCGCGCGCCAGGCGCCGCTCCAGGCCCAGCACCATCAGGTCGATGGCCAGCAGTTGCTGGCAGATGCCGTCGTGGATCTCGCGGCCGATACGGGCCTGCTCGGCGGTGCTGATCTCGATGACCTCGCGCTCCAGCGCGCGGCGCTCGCTGACGTCCTGCACGATCACGTGCAACAGCCGGCGCCCGCCCTCGCGCAGCGGCGAGGCCGTGAGTTCGATGTCGATCTCCTGCCCGTCCAGGCGCCGGGCCCGGTCCTGTTGCAGCGGCAGCACCTCGCCGGTGGCCTGGAAGCGCTCCAGGCGCTCGAGCACCGCCGCGCGGCGCGCTTCGGGAACGAGGTCCAGCAGGCTGCGGCCCACGAGTTGCGCGGCCGACCCGGCGCGGAACATGCTCAGCGCGCGTTGGTTGGCCATGACGATGCGCTCGCCGTCGCAGACCAGCTTGCCGATGGGCGACTGGTTGAACAGGTCGCGGTAGCGCCGCTCGCTGTCGGCCAGCGCCCGTTCGATCGCGCGGCTCTCGCTGAGGTCGAACACGAAGGCGATGCGATGCTGCGCCGTCCCCTCGGCATCGCGCACCACGGTGGCGTCGATGCGCACGGGAAATCGCGAGCCGTCGGCGCGCACGTGCTCGCTGTCGATCACCCCATGCTCACCCACCCCGATGCCGTCGAGCAGGCGCTGCAGGTCGCCCTGACGCTCCTGCGGAAACAGCACGGCCAGCGGCAGGCCGGCGAACTCGCCGGCCTGCCGCTGGCGCGCCTGTGCGAAGGCCCGGTTCACCGCGATCAGCCGGTTGCTGCGCGCGTCGGCGATGGCGATGCCGAATCCCGCCGAGTCGAACACCGTGGTCGGCAGCACGCGGCGCGCCAGCGCCTCGCGCCCCAGGTGGCGCAGCAGCAGGTACAGCACCGCGCTGGTGATCGCGACGAAGGCCAGGCCCTTGAGTGAATCGAAGGTCTCGGCCAGCCCGGGCCTGCCCACCGAAACGCGCACGATGCGGTCCGACACCAGGATCCACAGGCTGGCGGCGGCGGCGTAGGCCGCGACCATGGTCGACGGCCTCCATGCGAAATCGCGCCGCGCCATGCCGCGCGCGTTTCGGGCATCCCGGGGCAGGGCCTTCATGGGTCGTCGTGCGCGAGCGTCATCCGGTCACACGTCGATGGCGTCGCGCGAATGCGCACGCTCGCGCAGCACGAATTTCTGGATCTTGCCCGTGGAGGTCTTGGGCAACTCGCCGAACACCACCTTGCGCGGGGCCTTGAAACCCGCCATGTGCTCCTTGCAGAAGGCGATGATCTCGGCCTCCGTGGCGATGGCGCCGGCCTTGAGCTCGACGAAGGCGCAGGGGGTCTCGCCCCATTTCGGGTCGGGCCGCGCCACCACCGCGGCCACCATCACCGCCGGGTGGCGGTACAGCACGTCCTCCACCTCGATGCTGGAGATGTTCTCGCCGCCGGAGATGATGATGTCCTTGCTGCGGTCCTTGATCTTGATGTAGCCGTCCGGGTCCACCACCGCGAGGTCCCCGGTGTGGAACCAGCCGCCGCGGAAGGCCGCATCGCAGGCCTTGGGGTCGCCCAGGTAGCCCTTCATCATGATGTTGCCCTGGAACATCACCTCGCCCATGGTCTGGCCGTCGTGGGGCACCTCGGCCAGGGTGTCGGGGTCGCGCACCGTGGCGCCGTCCTGCAGGTGGTAGCGCACGCCCTGGCGGGCGTTGAGCCGCGCCCGCTCGGACAGCGGCAGCCCTTCCCAGGCCTGCTGCTTCACGCACACCGAGGCGGGGCCGTAGACCTCGGTGAGCCCGTAGACGTGGGTGAGATCGAAGCCCATGGATTCGAGGCCCTCGATCAGCGCCGCGGGCGGCGCCGCACCCGCCACCATCGCACGCACCTGGTGGGAGATGCCGGCCTTGAGCCCGGGGGCCGCGTTCACCAGCATGCCGTGCACGATGGGCGCGCCGCAGTAATGCGTGACCCGGTGCTCGCGGATCAGCCCCAGGATCGCCGCGGCGTCCACGCGCCGCAGGCACACGTTGACTCCGGCGCGCGCCGCGATGGTCCACGGAAAGCACCAGCCGTTGCAGTGGAACATCGGCAGGGTCCACAGGTACACCGGGTGCTGGGGCATGTCCCATTCCAGCACGTTGGACACGGCATTCAGATGCGCGCCCCGGTGGGAATACACCACCCCCTTGGGCTTGCCGGTGGTGCCCGAGGTGTAGTTCAGCGCGATCGAGGCCCACTCGTCGTCCACCCCGGGCGGCAGCTCGGCGGGATCCCCCTCGGCCAGCAGCTCCTCGTAGTCCACCCCGCCCAGGCTGGCGCCGCCCACGTCGAACTGGGTCTCGGCCACGTCCACCAGCAAGGGGCGCTGCAGGCCCTGGGCCGCGGCCAGTTCCAGCGCCTCGCCCATGGTGCCCGCGAATTCCGGGTCGCACAGCACCGCGCGGGCGCCGCCGTGGTACAGCATGTAGGCCAGCGCCTCCGGATCGAGCCGGGTGTTCAGGGTGTTGAGCACCATGCCCGCCATGGGAATGCCGAAATGCGCCTCCACCATCGCCGGCACGTTGGGCAGCATCACCGCCACGACATCGCCCGGGCGCAGGCCGCGCTTGCGCAGCGCGCTGGCCAGGCGCCGGCAGCGCTGGCCCACCTCGCCCCAGTCCCGGCGCAACGCGCCGTGCACGACAGCCAGGCGCCGCGGGTGGACCGCCGCGGCGCGCTCGAGGAACTGGATGGGAGTCAGCGGCCGGTGATTGGCCGCGTTGGGGCGCAGATCTGCGTCGAGCATGGGCGAGCTTCCTCGATGGGCCGAAAGGGCCGTTTTGCTTCGTTTGTATCCCGACTCAGGCCGAGGCGCCAGAGGGTTTGGGCAAGCTTTGTGCGGTGGAGGACACGAATCGACGAATCTGCGGAGGAATTCAGTCGGAGCAGCCAGGGCAGTTGCGGCTCTGGATCACGCTCACCTCGAAGGCGACGACACCGCGAACTCGTGCAGGAGGATCAGGAATCGCCGACGTCGCGAACCGCGGGCCGGGTCGGCGCGCCCTTGCGCGGGAGCACGCGATCGCCCAGGTAGAGGGCGATGCCGGCCCAGACCAGCCCGAAGCCGACGCCGTGGACCGCATCGAAGGCTTCGTGGTACAGCGCGACTCCCAGGATGAGCAGCATGGTCGGCGTGACGTACTGCAGGATCCCGAGCATGGCCAGCGGGATGCGCCGCGCACCGGCCGCGAACAGCAGCAAGGGGATGGTTGTCACGGGCCCTGCGGCGGCCAGCATCAGGCGATCGCCAGAAGTCGCGGCGACGAAGGCGTTCGCATGCTGCGCGCCCAGTAAGGCCAGGTACGCGAAGGCGAGCGGAAACACCAGCGCTGTCTCCAGCGCCAGCCCCTCGCAGGCGCCCAGCGGAGCGGTCTTGCGCAACAGGCTGTAGCCTGCGAAGCTCGACGCGAGCGCAACGGCGATCCAGGGCGCAACGCCAAGCGCCACGCCCATCCACCCGACTCCGGCCATGGCGAGAGCGATGGCTACGCGCTGTGCACGGCTCAACGGTTCGCGGAGCACGAGCGTGGCCAAGCCGATAGTGAGCAGGGGATTCAGAAAGTAACCCAGACTGGCATCGACCACATGCCCATGGTTGACGGCCCAGATGTTCACCCCCCAGTTGCACACCAGGAGCAGCCCGGCGGCGCCGAAGTGCGCGAGCAATGCCGGTCTTTCGCGCAGACGGGCGAGCCAGCGCCAGTCGCCTCCCCAGGCCACCACGGCAAGCGCCACTGGCAACGACCAGACTACCCTGTGCGCGAGGATCTCGATCGACGGAACGTGTTGCAGCAACCTGAAGTACAGCGGATACAGGCCCCAGAGCGCGTAGGCGGCGCATGCATAGGCGATGCCGGGTGATTCTCGGGACATACTGGATGTGGATTTCATGATTGCGCTCCCAAGCACGAGCTAGCGGAGAGGGAATGCGTGGACCTTATGGTCGGCAGCGTTGGGCTCGCAAGTCCATGTTTCTGGATTGGGGGAATTCGACCCTGCGAACAGCATGGATCGCGGGTCGCTTCAGCGTTGCCTCTTCGTGCAGTCCGGCAGGGTTCTGGAGCCGAGCAGAAGCTCGAACAAGGGGCGCGGCGCCGCTCCGGCCAAGCCCGCGTCGGCGAGGAGGCGACGAAAGCCCCGACTGTCCGAGTTCCTGCCGAGGCGTTCGCAAATGCGGTTCTTGCATTTGTGGATGGTGTCGGCGCTCCTGCGCGTACGCCCTGGCTGGGCCCGGTTCATGAACTCGGCGGTTTCCGCAAAGCTCCAGCCGTTAGCCAACAGGAAGCACACCAGGTGTTCATATTCGCTGAGCGCGACCCCGTGCAGGGACGGAGCGGCGGGTGTGCAACGCATCGGGCACCCGGTCGCGCAGGGCCCGAGGGAAGCCGGGAAGAACCGAAGGAAATGGCTGACGTCCGCGGGATACGCGCAGTAGACGGTTCCCGGCACTTCGCAGGTCGGCCGATGTTTCAGCAGGGACTTCTCGAATACGAAAGCCGCCGTGCCGCTCGCATAGCGGTGAACGTTGAGTACCGAGACTCGCGCATCGAGGTCCGAGCCATGCAGCAGCCGCAGGTCCTCCCTTCGGTAGTGTTCCGCGAACTCCGCGGTTCCCGCGCATGGCATGTCCCCGTCCAGACGCCCTGCGACTTCGCCACCGCGGGTCAGCCCGACAAGTCTCGCGAAGGCATCCGTGGCCGCCAAATGGCGCGACTCCACGTCCTTGACCCCACAGACCATCCCGGTGTGGGTCGAGAGCTTCCCGAAGGAGCGAACCATGCCCAGCAGGACCCGCCTGTGCTCGCAGGAAAAGTCAGTGGATGAAACGAGCACGAATGGCATGAGCCCTTGGATCCGCCTGCTCATGGCAAAGTTCCGACCCCGCAGGCAAGAGGGGGGCGAATCCTGCTCTCAAGCTTGCCCGCGCCACTTGCCGGTCGGGCAGAATCTCACAGGAACGAAAGCCCGCATGACAAGGAGAGCCACATGATCAAGGTCAGCGTGATGTACCCATACACCGAAGGCGCCCGCTTCGACCACGCCTACTACCGCGACCGCCACATGCCGCTGATGAAAGCGTGGTTGGGTGGCGCCTGCAACTATTACACCGTCGAAAAGGGCCTGTCCGGCAGATCGCCCGGTACGCCGCCCGCCTTCGTCGCCATGTGCGCGTTCATCTGCGAATCGGCTGAAGGCTACCGTGCCGCGCTGCAGGAGCACGGCGCCGAGATCCTGAACGACATCAAGAACTACACGGACATCGTGCCGGTGGTCCAGATCAGCGAGCTCGTGGTCGAGCGCTCAGCCCCCTGAATCCACGGGGAACCGTTGCGCCCATGCTGACGGGTCGCAGCCTGAGCGAACTCGTCATCGAAAGTACCCAGGAAGCCGCCGCGAAGATCGTGCGGGAGCATGAGCTCATCCGCCTGTCGCGCGAAGAACAGGCCGCCTTCGCGCATGCATTGCTGACGCCGGCCGAGCCAGGCACGCGCCTGCAGAAGGCGGTGCGGAACTACCGTCGGAAGACGGCGCTGTGATGGACCCCCGCCATGCCCCCGGTTAGGGCTGTGGACTGCGGCAGTCTGGCCCCAAGCAGTTCGTAGAGGAACGCTTGCGCGTTCTACGGGCGAGCGCTCGAGCGATCGGTACTCCGCAGGTCAACAGGCAGCATCCGCGTGGAACACGCGGATGCGCGGCTCGATGGCCGCCTTCGTCTCGCGCACGGCCATCCGCATGTCGTACTCGGTCTGCAGGTTCAGCCAGAACCGAGGCTCCATGCTGAAAAACAGGCCCAGGCGCAGCGCCGTGTCGGCCGTGATGGGACGCGTGCCGTGGACGATTTCGCTGATGCGGCTGGGCGACACGTCGATGTCGGCAGCAAGTTGCCGGGCGCTGATGCCCATGGGCTTCATGAAGTCCTCCAGCAACACCTCGCCGGGGTGGATCTCGTCAAGCAGCTTGGTCATCGTCCATTCTCAGTGATAGTCCACGATTTCGACCTGGTGGGCGCCGTCGCTCTTCCAAACGAAGCACACGCGCCACTGGTCATTGATGCGGATACTGTGCTGCCCTCTTCGGTCATCCTTCAAGGCCTCCAGATGGTTGCCCGGAGGAACGCGCAAGCTCTCCAGCATGGTCGCAGCGTGCAGCTGCAGCAGTTTGCGCCGGGCGACCCGCTCGAAGTTCCTGGACCGCGGCACAGGCTGGCTGTGGAACAGCGCCTCGGTCTGCGCGCAGGCGAACGACTGGATCATGGCGCATGATGTTCCGTATCAAAGAACCTGTCAAGAAGAATGGTATTCGCTGGCATTCTTCGTGGAGATGCGACCGGTCGGGCGGCGCCACGGCGCGCGGGCGCGCCCAGCCGGCAATCGTTCTCTGGTGCCGCTTGTCCGACTCGAACGGACGACCTACCGCTTACAAGGCGGTTGCTCTACCAGCTGAGCTAAAGCGGCCGGAAAGGCTCGGGGGGCGCGTGGCGGCGCCCTATTTGACCCGTTTGAGATGCGAGCCGGGAGCGCGCGGGGGAGGCTCGGGCTCGTCGTCGTCCGGCCCCTTGCGCCCGGCGGCGCCCTCGGATCCGGAAGGCGGCACCGCGTGCAGGCGCGGGGCGCCGGCCGCGGGCGCGGCGGGCGCAGGCGCCGGGGCGGGCGCGGCTTGCGGCGCGGCCTCGGCCGGGGTGGACTCGGGCGCGGCCTCGCCCGGCTCCCCGGCGTCGGGGTGGCTCACCGGGAAGGCCATGCCCTGGCCGTTCTCGCGGGCGTAGATGGCGTTGACGTGGCTGACCGGCACGACGATGTCGCGCGCGACGCCGCCGAAGCGGGCGCGGAAGCTGATCTCGTCGTTGCCCATGTTCAGGCCGCTGGTCGCGCCGAAGCTGATGTTCAGCACGATCTCGCCGTTGCGCACGTGCTCGCGCGGCACGCGCACGCTGGAGTCGACCCGCACCGCCAGGTGGGGCGTGAAGCCGTTGTCGCAGCACCATTCGTACAGGGCGCGCAACAGGTAGGGCTTGGTGGAGGTGGAGCCCTCGGCGGTGTCGGTCATGGTGGCCTCCAGCGGCGCGCGGACTTACTTGCGCATCACCTTCTCGGACGGGGTCAGCGCCTCGATGTAGGCCGGGCGCTGGAAAATGCGCTCGGCGTACTTGGCCAGCGGCGCCGCCGACTTGGGCAGGTCGATGCCGTAGTGGTCCAGGCGCCACAGCAGCGGCGCGATGGACACGTCGAGCATGGAGAACTCGTCGCCCAGCATGTAGCGGTTCTTGGTGAACACCGGGGCGAGCTGGGTCAGGCGGTCGCGGATGGCCGAGCGCGCCTTTTCCATGGCCTTCTCGTTGGCCTTGGTGGCGCGCGCCTCCAGCGTGCCTACATGCACGAACAGTTCCTTCTCGAAATTGAACAGGAACAGACGCACCCGCGCGCGCGCCACCGGGTCGCCCGGCATCAGCTGCGGGTGCGGGAAGCGCTCGTCGATGTACTCGTTGATGATGTTCGATTCGTACAGGATCAGGTCGCGCTCGACCAGGATCGGGACCTGGCCGTAGGGATTCATGACGTTGACGTCCTCGGGCTTGTTGAACAAGTCGACGTCACGGATCTCGAAATCCATGCCCTTTTCGAACAGCACGAAACGGCAACGCTGCGAGAACGGGCAGGTCGTGCCGGAATAAAGCACCATCATGAGATGCGACTCCTGAAAAAGCAAAGGGAGTGAGCTGACTCACCCCCGGGGACAGGCTTCGGTGGTTGCGCAGGGCCGTGCCACGCCAGGGCGGGGGCACGCGTGCCGTGCGCGGGACGGACTACTTCACGTCTTTCCAGTATTCGGTCTTGAGCCGCCACGTGATGAAGGTGAATACCGCCAGGAACAGCAGGACCACGACCCCGATACGCTTGCGCTCGATCTGCGCCGGCTCGGCCATCCACTGCATGAAGGCGACAAGATCGGCAATCTGTGAATCATACCTCGTTTCCGGCAAGACCCCCGCATGCAGCTGCTGCCAGCCCAGGAACACCTCGCGCCGGGCGGCGGGGTCGCCGGGGTCGGCTTCCAGGCGCATGCGCGCCGCGCGCTCGCCCTGCAGGCGCCACAGCGGGTTGGGCATGGCCACGCCGGGCACCAGCAGATTGTTCCAGCCGGTCGGGCGCGAGGCGTCGCGGTAGAAGCTCAGCAGGTAGGTGTAGAGAAAGTCGGCCCCGGAGCCCTGCTCCGAACCCAGCGCGCGCTCGATCACCGAAAGGTCCGGCGGCACGGCGCCGAACCAGGCCTGCGCCTGCTCGGGGGTCAGCGCCACGGTCATGGTCTCGCCCAGGCGCTGCCCCGTGAACATCAGGTTGGCCTGGATCTGCGCCGCGCTCAGGCCGATGGAGCGAAGTTTCTCGTAGCGCATGAACTGCGCGGAATGGCAGTTCAGGCAATAGTTGACGAACAGGCGCGCGCCGCTTTGCAGCGAGCGCATGTCGCCAACCCGGTAGGGAGCGTGCATCAGGCGCGGCGCGGCGTCGGCGCGGGCGCCGCCGGCCGGGCCCAGCAGGAGGGGCAGGCACAGCAGCAGCGCGCGCAGCAGCGCCGCCGGGCGCGTCGCGCGGTCAAGCAGGTCGAAGGGCATGGTGCGGCCTTGGAAAGCGGCGTGGGGTGGCGGCGTGGGCCGGCGGCGAGGCAGCAGCCTTCAGTGCGGGCGGTAGACCAGTCGCTCGGGCACCGGGCGGCAGCGCCCCAGGCGGCTCCACCAGGGCATGAGCCAGAAGAAGCCGAAATACACGAAGGTGCAGGACACCGAGATCCAGTAGCCCATCGGAGACGGCGGGGAAATGCCGAACCAGCCCAGCACGACGAAGGCGCAGACGAATCCCAGCAGCAGCGCCAGATGCCAGCGCGGCCGGTAGCGCATGGACTTGACCGCGGAGCGATCCAGCCAGGGCAGCGCGAACAGCGACAACACGGCGCCGCCCATCACCACCACGCCCCAGAACTTCGCGTCCAGCGTGGCCAGCGCCCACAGCAGCCAGGCCGTGCCGGCCGCGAGCAGGGCCGCGCGCAGCGGACGACGGCGCGCGCGCCAGGCGCCGCGCAGCGCGGCGGCACCCAGCACCACCATCCAGATGTGCACCGAGTTGCTGGTGGTGGCGCGCAGCATGGAATAGAAGGGCGTGAAATACCAGACCGGAGCGATGTGCGGCGGGGTCTTCAGCGGGTCGGCCGGCATGAAGTTGTTGTGTTCGAGAAAGTAGCCGCCGAAGGTGGGGGCGAAGAACAGCACCGCGCAGAACACCATCAGGAACACCGAGACGCCGAACAGGTCGTGCACCGTGTAGTAGGGATGGAAGGTGATGCCGTCGCGCGGGTTGCCGCGTTCGTCCTTGTTGGCCTTGATCTCGATGCCGTCGGGGTTGTTGGAGCCGACCTGGTGCAGCGCGATGATGTGCGCGCCGACGATGGCCACCAGCAGCAACGGGATGGCGACGATGTGGAAGGCGTAGAAGCGGTTGAGCGTGGCGTCGCCGACCACGTAGTCGCCGCGGATCCACAGCGCCAGGTCCGGCCCGATCCCGGGGATGGCCGAGAACAGGTTGACGATGACCTGCGCCCCCCAGAAGGACATCTGGCCCCAGGGCAGCAGGTAGCCGAAGAAGGCCTCGGCCATGAGCGCGAGGAAGATCAGGCAGCCGACGATCCACACCAGTTCGCGCGGCCTGCGGTAGGAACCGTACAGGAAGCCGCGGAAGATGTGCATGTAGATGACGATGAAAAAGGCCGAAGCGCCGGTAGAGTGGATGTAGCGGATCAGCCAGCCCCAGTCGACATCGCGCATGATCAGCTCGACCGAGCCGAAGGCCAGCGCCGAGTCGGGCTTGTAGTGCATGGCCAGGAAGATGCCGCTGACGATCTGGATGGCCAGCACGAAGATCGCGAGCGAGCCGAAGTAGTACCAGAAGTTCAGGTTCTTCGGCGCGTAGTACTCGGTCAGGTGCGCCGACCACAGCGAGGAGAAGGGGAAACGATCGTCGATCCACTGGCGCAGGCCGACGCGCGGCGCGGCCTCGGTGATCTCGGGGGAGCTGCTCTCGGACATGGCCTCGTCTCCTCAAGCCTGGGCTTCGCCGAGCAGGATCTTGTGCTCGCCGATGAAGCGGTAGGGGGGCACCGGCAGGTTGGCCGGCGCCGGCATGTTCTTGAACACCCGCGCGGCGAGGTCGAACTCGGAGCCGTGGCAGGGGCACAGGAAGCCGCCATCCCAGTCCGCGGGCAGCGAGGGCTGCGGGCCGGGGCGGAAGCGGTCCACCGGGGAGCAGCCCAGGTGGGTGCAGATGCCCACGACCACCAGGTATTCGGGGCGGATGGAGCGCCAGCGGTTCTGCGCCCACACGGGGGTGGGGACGTCCTGGTTCTTCGACAGCGGGTCGGCCACCAGCGCGTCGGTGTGTTCCAGGCTGGCCAGCATCTGCGGCGTGCGACGCAGGAACCAGATCGGCTGGCCGCGCCATAGCACGGTCATTTTCTCGGCCGGGCGCAGCGCCGAGATGTCGACCTCGATGGGTCCGCCCTCGGCGCGCGCCTTGGCAGACGGGCCCAGGGATTCGGCGAAGGGCAGCGCGGCACCTGCGCCCCCCACGCATCCGGCCGCTCCCGCGGCAATCAACCAGATCCGGCGTTGCGAGTCCATGGGTTCCCTCGGGCGATGTCGATGGCCGCCTGCGGCCGGTCGGAGGGGCCCGGCGTTGGCGCCCGGCCCCCCTGCGAGGACCGCATTGTGGAACCCGCATGCCCCCAGGGGCATTAGGAAAACTATGTATAAGCAGATGCTTATTTACGCCGCGGGCCCGGGAATCTTGCGCGCGCGCAAGCTGGCGTCGCACAAGGAGTTTTCCGGGCTTCGCACGCTGCAGCGCAACACGCAAGCCTGAAACGGGGAAAGCCCTGCCCTGTCTTCGCAAAGTTCGGCGGCTGGATCAAAATACACTGCAGCTTCCTCGCTTCCCCGCGTGCTTCACGCAGTTCTCACAAAACGGAGATGGTTCCGATGAGCCTTCTGAAGGATTTCAAGGATTTCGCGGTCAAGGGCAACGTGATCGATCTGGCCGTGGCGGTGATCATCGGCGGCGCCTTCGGCAAGATCGTCTCGGCGCTGGTCGCCGACCTCATCATGCCGGTGGTCGGCCTGGTGGTGGGCAAGATCGACTTCACCAACCTGTTCGTCGTGCTGGGCGACCTGCCGCCAGGTACGCCGCGCACGCTGGAGGCGCTGAAAAAGGCCAACATCCCCGTGCTGGCCTACGGGGATTTCCTCACCATCACGCTGAACTTCCTGATCCTGGCCTTCGTGATCTTCCTGATGGTGCGCATGATCGCCAAGCTCAAGCGGGCGCAGCCGGAGGAGGCGGCGCCGCCGGCGCCTACGCCCGAGGACGTGCTGCTGCTGCGCGAGATCCGCGACAGCCTCAAGCGCTGAGCACTGGCGCGGCCAGGCGCCGCGCCATGGCGATGGCCGAGCACAGGCTGGCCTCGTCGGCCACGCCGCGCCCGGCGATGTCGAAGGCGGTGCCGTGGTCGGGGCTGGTGCGTACGAAGGGCAGGCCCAGCGTGATGTTGACCCCCTGCTCCAGCCCCAGGTATTTCACGGGGATCAGCGCGTGGTCGTGCAGCATGGCCACGACCACGTCGAAGGCCCCGGGGTGCGTGGGGGTGTTGCGGGCGCGCATGAACACCGTGTCGGGCGCGTAGGGGCCGCTGGCGTCGATGCCCTCGGCGCGCGCGCGCCCGATGGCCGGCGCCAGGATGCGTGCCTCCTCGTCGCCGAACAGCCCGCCCTCGCCAGCGTGCGGGTTGAGCCCCGCCACCGCGATGCGCGCGGCGCCCAGGCCCCAGGCACGCGCCGCCGCGTGGGTGATGCGCAGGGTCTGCAGCACCGCCTCCTCGGTGATCGCCTCCAGCGCACGGCGCACGCTGAGGTGGATGGTGACCAGCACCGTGCGCAACTCGTCGTTGGCCAGCATCATGCGCACCGGCGCGCCGCCGCACAGGTCCTGCAGGATCTCGGTATGCCCGGGCAAGGGCACGCCGGCCGCGTGCAGCGCTTCCTTGTGGATGGGCGCGGTGACCAGCGCCGCCACCTCGCCACGCAGCGCCGCGCGCGACGCCGCGATGATGCTGGCGTGCGCGGCCGCGCCGGCGCGCGCATCGACATGCCCCAGGGCCACGCCGCGCAGGCTGGCCGCATCGACGCCTTCGGCCTGCAGCACCGGAATCACGCCCGGCGGCAGGCCGGCGCCATCGCCGGGGCGCTCGATGCGCGCCACCACGGCACGCGCGCAGGCGGCCTCGCCGGCCAGACGCGCCGCGGCCCGCGCCAGGGTCTCGGCGCAGCCGTAGACCACGCAGCCGGCGGCGGCCCCGCGCGCGTAGGCCTTGACGATGATTTCCGGGCCGATGCCCGCGGCATCCCCCATGGAGATGGCCAGGGGTTTTTCGAGCGCCCCCAGGGCCGGGCTGCACCCAGCCCGCCCCCCGTGGGGGTCAAGAAGACTTGGGGCGGCCCGGCGCTTTCTTGAGAGCTTCATGGCGGCCTCAGGCGGGGTTGTCCAGGTCGATGAAATGGTGTTCGAGGCCGAACTGCGCAGCCAGGTGCTCGCCCAGCGCCTGCACGCCGTAGCGCTCGGAGGCGTGGTGCCCGCAGGCCAGGTAGGCCACGCCCATTTCCTGCGCGAAATGCGCGGTGGGCTCGGAGATCTCGCCGCTGACGTAGGTGTCGGCCCCCGCCTGCTGCGCCGCTTCGATCCACCCCTGCGCGGCCCCGGTGCACCAGCCCAGGCGGCCGACCGGCGCGGCGGCGTCGCCCACCAGCAGCACCTTGCGCCCCAGCAGCCCTTCCAGCGCCCGCGCCAGCTCGCCGCGCGTGGCCTGGGGCGCGCGCCCCAGCACACCCAGGCCCTGCTTGCCGAAATGGCTTTCGGCCTGCCAGCCCAGGCGGGCGGCCAGTTGGGCGTTGTTGCCCAGCAGGGGGTGCGCGTCCAGCGGCAGGTGGAAGGCGAACAGGTTCATGTCGGCCTGCAGCAGCGCCTTCAGGCGCTTGTGGCGCTGCCCGGTGACGCGCGCATCCTCGCCGCGCCAGAACCAGCCGTGGTGCACCAGCAGCGCGCAGGCATCGAGTTCGGCGGCACGGCGCACCAGTTCCAGGCTGGCGGTCACACCGCTGACCACGCGGCGGATGCGCGCGCGCCCCTCGACCTGCAGGCCGTTCGGGGCATAATCGTCGAAGCTGTCGACGCTCAACAATTCGTGCAGGTGCTCCGCAAGGCGTTCGCGTGTGAGCATGTCGGGTTCGGGCCGTGTGAGATGCATGGGAGCACGGCAGCGCGACGAAACACGAGCCATGCGACGACTCTGGGAGATTTTCGCTCAAGCGACCACGATTGCGGTGGGCGTGCTGCTGGCCGCGCGCCTGCTGGCCCCACAATGGTTCGCCGGGCCCCGGCCGGCGGCGAGCCCGCCGGCGGCGGTCCAGTTCGCGCCCCGCGCCGTGCAGGCGCCGCGCGGGTACGCCGAAGCGGCCGCGCGCGCGATGCCCGCGGTGGTCTCGGTCACCTCCGAGCGCATGCCGCGCCGCTCGCGTGCGCTGCCCGGGGACCAGGGCTCGGGCCGCCCCGGCACACTGCGCCCGAGTCTGGGGCTGGGCTCGGGCGTGCTGGTCTCGCCGTCCGGCTACGTGTTGACCAACGACCACGTGATCGAGGGCGCCGAGCAGATCGAGGTGCGCCTGGCCGACGGCCGCCGGGCCCGCGCCACCCTGGTGGGGCGAGACCCCGACACCGACCTGGCGGTGCTGCGCATCGCGCTGCCCGATCTGCCGGCGCTGGACTTCGCCGACGAACGCAAGGCGCGCGTGGGGGACGGGGTGCTGGCCGTCGGCTACCCCTTCGGCGTGGGCCAGACCGTGACCCAGGGCATCATCAGCGCACTGGGCCGCAGCCGTCTGGGCATCAACACCTTCGAGAACTTCATCCAGACCGACGCTGCCATCAACCCGGGCAACTCGGGCGGCGCGCTGGTGGACGCGCAGGGCCGTCTGCTGGGCATCAACACCGCGATCTACTCCGCCTCGGGAGGCTCGCTGGGCATCGGTTTCGCGGTGCCGGCGTCCACCGCCCGGGAGGTGCTGCGCCAGTTGATCGCCCACGGACGGGTGCGCCGCGGCTGGATCGGCGTGGAGGTCCGCGGCCTGGAGCCCTCGCAGGCCCGGCGCCTGGGCCTGCCTGGCGGGCGCGGCGCGCAGGGCGTGCTGGTCGCCGAGGTGCTGGCCGGCGGACCCGCGCAGCGCGCGGGGCTGCGCGCGGGAGACGTCCTGCTGCGCCTGGACGGCCGCGCGGTCGACGACGCCGACCAGTTGCTCGACCGCGTGGCCGCGCTGACTCCCGGGGGCGAGACGAGCCTCGAAGTGCTGCGCGCCGGCAAGCGCCGCAGCCTGCAGCTGAAGGTGGGCCTGCGCCCGCTGCCGCCGCCGTCGGAGGACGGCGACTCCGCGGACGACGAGGATGGGGCGGCGGACGGCGCGGCGAGCGAGCCGGGCCCGGCCGCGCTGCCGCCCTGGGGGCAGCCTTCGCGGCCGGCGCCGACGGGCCGGCCCTACAGCTGAGCGCGCCCGGACCGGCGGCCGGGGCTCAGCCCTTGGACGGGTCCTCGGACGCGTCCTTGGCCTCGGCCGCGTCCTCGGCGGCCTGCGCCTCGGGAGGCGCCGAATAGGTGCCGAGGATGCGCGCTCCGATGATGCCCACTTCGTACAGCAGGATCATCGACACCGCCAGCGAGCTCTGCGAGAACACGTCGGGCGGCGTGATCACCGCGGCGATGGCGAAGGCGGCGACGATGAAGTAGGCGCGCCAGGCCTTGAGCTGCGCGACGGTCAGCACCTGGAAGCGCACCAGCAGCATCAGCACCACCGGGACCTCGAAGGCGCTGCCGAAGGCCAGGAACAGCGTGAGCACAAAGTTCAGGTAGGACTCGATGTCCGGGGCCGCGGTGATCACCTTCGGCGCCACCGCCTGGATGAAGGTGAACAGGCGGCCGAGCACGATGAAATAGGCGAAGGACACGCCCAGGTAGAACAGGATCGTGCTCAGGATCACCAGCGGCAGCACCAGGCGGCGCTCGTGGGCGTACAGGCCGGGGGCCACGAAGGCCCACAGCTGGTAGAGCACCACCGGCAGCGCCACCATCAGCGCGGCCAGCATGGTCAGCTTCAGCGGCACCAGGAAGGGGGTGATGACCCCGATGGCGATCATGCTGGAGCCGTGGGGCAGGTGCGCGATCAGCGGGCGCGCGAACAGGTCGAACAGCCCCGAGGGGCCGGGATAGAACACCAGCACCGCGAACACCACGCCCACCCCGATCAGCGCGCGGATGAGGCGGTCGCGCAACTCGATCAGGTGGGAAATGAAGGGCTGTTCGCCCTGCGGATCATCGGGTTGGGACGACGGGGCTTCGCTCACCGTGCTCACTCGAGGCTCAAGGGGGAGTCCATGGGAATGCGCGGCGCCGCGCGAGGCGGGACCGGCGATGGATGGTTCGGTCCGCAGCGCTCAGGCACGCGTGCGCACCCGGTAGCGGGCCATGCGCGCCGCACCCGACAGCGCATGCCCGCGCAGGCGCGAGTGCCGGCGGTACCACAGCGGCACCGAGCCGCCGCCCGAGCGCTTGAGGCGCTTGGAGCGCCCCGGCTCGGCCAGGTAGGGGACGGGCGAGGCGCCGGCGCTGTCCTGCGCGACGTCGGCCGAACCCGTGCCCGGCAGGCCCGCGGTGGCTTCCTTCCAGGCGCTGTCGAACTCGTCGCGCACGTCGCCGAGGTTCTTGGACACCGACTCGTGGATGTCGCGCACCGAAGTCTCCACCGCCGACTTCATGCTGCGCAGGTCGTCGAGCTCGATCTGCCGGTTGACCTCGGTCTTGACGTCGGCCATGTAGCGCTGCGCGCGCCCCATCAGATTGCCCACCGTGCGGGCCACGCGCGGGAGCTTCTCGGGGCCGAGCACGATCAGCGCGACCACGCCGATCACGCCCAGTTCGGAGATTCCGATGTCGAACATGGCTCAATGAGGACAACGCCGCCGGCCGCGGGGGCCGGCGCGCGTGGCGTCCACTCGGGGGCTCAGGACTTTTCCTTCGCCTCGACGTCGATCGCGTCCTTGCGCGCGGCGGCCTCGGGGGCCTGCGCGGCGATCTGCTTGTCGGCCGGCGCCGAGGCCCCGGGGCCCTCGCCTTCGCGCATGCCTTCCTTGAAGCCCTTGACCGCGGAGCCGAGGTCGGAGCCGATGTTCTTCAGCTTCTTCGTGCCGAAGACCATCATCACGATGACCAGGACGATCAGCCAATGCCAGATGCTCAGTGAACCCATGATGAACCTCCTGCGCGCATTCCGGGCGAAAGCGCGTTTGCACGGGCGGCGGCCGCCCAGGATGAAGACAGACTGCTTATTTTAGCTGGCGGCGGCCGATCCGGCCTCGACCCGCGGTGCCGAGACGGTAACAAGCTTGCACCAGCGCAGCATCAACGCGCGCCGGAAGGCTTCGCGGCGGAGCCGCGCGAGGCGAATTCCTGCAGCCCGGAGACGCCCTCGCGCCGGGCCAGTTCAGCCAGCACCTCGCGCGGCGCGATGCCGTGCGCGCCCAGCGCCACCAGCACGTGGAACCACAGGTCGGCCGCCTCGTAGACCATCTGCGCGCGCTCGCCCCCCTTGGCCGCCAGCACGAACTCGGTGGCTTCCTCGCCCACCTTCTTGAGCATCGCGTCCTCGCCCTTGGCGAACAGGCGCGCGACGTAGGACTGCTCGGGATCGGCCTGGCGGCGCGCCAGGATCAGTTCCCCCAGTCGATCCAGCACATCGCCGGTGTCGGCGGCTTGGTTCATCGGTAGATGTCCTCGGGATCCTTCAGCACCGGCGCCACGCTGGTCCAGTCGCCGCCCTGCAATTCGCGGAAAAAGCAGGAATGGCGCCCGGTGTGGCAGGCGATCGGCGGCTCGTGGCCGAGCTGGCGCACGGTGAGCAGCAGCACGTCGCCGTCGCAGTCCAGGCGGATGGACTCGACCTTCTGCACATGGCCGGATTCCTCGCCCTTGTGCCACAGGCGCTTGCGCGAACGCGACCAGAACACGGCCTCGCCGAGTTCACGCGTGCGCGCAAGCGCGTCGCGGTTCATCCACGCCACCATCAGCACGTCGCCGCTGCCGGCTTCCTGCACCACGGCGGTCACCAAGCCTTGCGCATCCCAGCGCACGGCGTCCAGCCAGTCCTTGTCGCTCATGGCCGAAGTGTAGTCAACCCCACCGACCGCCGCCCTAATGCCGAGACCACGCCCGCCGCAGGCGGCTCCGCAGCCCGCCTGAAGGCCTCCCTTGCACGCGAGGCCTCCCAATGCAAGCCGCCGCAGGCGGCTCCGCAGCCCGCCTGAAGGCCTCCCTTGCACGCGAGGCCTCCCAATGCAAGCCGCCGCAGGCGGCTCCGCAGCCCGCCTGAAGGGCTCCCTTGCACGCGAGGCCTCCCAATGCAAGCCGCCGCAGGCGGCTCCGCAGCCCGCCTGAAGGTCTCCCTTGCACGCGAGGCCTCCCAATGCCGAGAACCCTCCTGCCGCAGGGCCGCCCCAAGGCAGGGGGTGTCCCCCTTGGGGGGACGGAGCGGGGGTCGCCCCCCGCGACGGAGGGGGCCGTCAATCCGTCAGCCGCATCGGGATGCCGCGGTCGGCCATGTAGTGCTTGGCCTCGCTCACCGTATGCTGGCCGTAGTGGAAGATGCTGGCGGCCAGCACCGCGTCGGCGTGGCCCAGCTGGATGCCGTCGGCCAGGTCCTGCAGGCCGCCGACCCCGCCCGAGGCGATCACCGGAACCGGCACGGCGTCGGCCACCGCGCGCGTGAGTTCCAGATCGAAGCCGGACTTGGTGCCGTCGCGGTCCATGCTGGTCAGCAGGATCTCCCCGGCGCCGGCCTCGGCCATGTCGCGCGCCCATTGCACGGCGTCCAGCCCGGTGGCGCGGCGGCCTCCGTGGGTGTAGACCTCCCAGCCCGCCTGCTCACCCTCGCGCCGGCGCGCGTCGATGGCCACGACGATGCATTGGGCGCCATAGCGCTGCGAGGCACGCCGGATCAGTTCCGGATCGGCCACCGCGGCGGAGTTGAAACTGACCTTGTCGGCCCCGGCGTTGAGCAGGCGGCGCACGTCCTCGACGCTGCGCACGCCCCCGCCCACCGTCAGGGGAATGAACACCTGCGCGGCCACCGCCTCGATCATGTGCAACAGCAGGTCGCGCCCGTCGCTGGTGGCGGTGATGTCCAGGAAGGTGATCTCGTCGGCGCCCTGCTGGTCGTAGCGCGCGGCGATGTCCACCGGATCGCCGGCGTCGCGCAGGCCGACGAAATTGACCCCCTTGACCACGCGCCCGCCGGTCACGTCCAGGCAGGGGATGATGCGCTTGGACAGCATGGCGGCGCGGCTCACGCCTTCGCGGACGCGGCGTCGGCCTCGCCCACCCGCTGCAGCGCGGCGCGGAAGTCCAGCGCTCCGGTGTAGATGGCGCGCCCGCAGATCACCCCTTCCACGCCGCTGGGCTCGGCCTGCAGCAGGCGGTCGATGTCGGTCATCGAGGCCAGGCCGCCCGAGGCGATGACCGGGATGCTCAGCGCCTCGGCCAGGCGCACCGTGGCGTCGATGTTCAGCCCGGTGAGCATGCCGTCGCGCCCGATGTCGGTGTAGATCACCGCCTCGACCCCGTATTCCTCGAACTTGCGCGCCAGGTCGACCACCTCGTGCCCGGTGAGCTTGCTCCAGCCGTCGGTCGCCACCTTGCCGTCGCGCGCGTCCAGCCCGACGATGATGTGCCCGCCGAAGGCGCTGCAGGCCTCCTTCAGGAACCCCGGGTTCTTCACCGCGGCGGTGCCGATGATGACGTAGCTCAGGCCGTCGTCCAGGTAGCGCTCGATGGTCTCGAGGTCGCGGATGCCGCCGCCGAGCTGCACCGGCACCTCGTCGCCGACCGCGCGCAGGATGGCGCGGATGGCCGGCTCGTTCTCCGGGCGCCCGGCGAAGGCCCCGTTGAGGTCGACCAGGTGCAGCCTGCGCGCGCCCTGCTCCACCCAGTGCATGGCCATCGCCGCCGGGTCGTTGGAGAACACGGTCGCGGCCTGCATCTCGCCTTGTTCGAGGCGGACGCACTGGCCGTTCTTCAAATCGATCGCGGGGATCAGCAGCATGGGCTGGGGAACGAGGGGGAGCGAAGGAAGGGAGAGGACGGGAGCCGCCGCTGCGACTGGGGCCCTCAGGGTTTCCAGGACAGGAAATTGCGGTACAGCCGGAGCCCGGCCGCGGCGCTCTTTTCCGGGTGGAACTGGGTCGCGAAAATGGTACCCCGTGCGATGGCGCTTGCAAATCGAAGGCCATATTCGGTCTGGCCCGCGATGTTGCGCGGGTCAGACGGGTCCGCGTAGAAACTGTGCACGAAATAAAAGGCCGACATGTCGGCGATGCCGTCCCAGAGCGGATGCACGCTGCCGTCGTGCGCCACTTGCGCCACCTGGTTCCAGCCCATGTGCGGCACCTTGTAGCGGCTGCCGTCGGGCTGCAGCGCGCCTTCGAGCTCGAAGCGGCGCACGCTGCCGCCGAACAGGCCCAGGCCCTCGGTAGGACCCTCGTCGCTGCGCTCGAGCAGCATCTGCATGCCCACGCACACGCCGAACAGCGGCTTGCCGGCCGCCACGGCGTCCAGCACCGCCTGCTGCAGGCCGGATTCGCGCAGTTCGCGCATGCAGTCGGGCATCGCGCCCTGCCCCGGCAGCACGATGCGCTCGGCCTGCTCGATCTGGCGGGCCTCGGAGCTGACCACGACCTGCCAGGGCAGGCCCTTGGCCACGTGTTGCACGGCCTGCGACACGGAGCGCAGGTTGCCCATGCCGTAATCGACGATGGCGACGGTTTTCATGGACGAGAATGCTCGCGGCGCGCCGCGGCCGCGGCGCGCGGGGATTTCACAGCGAACCTTTGGTGGACGGGATCTGCTGGGCCAGCCGCGGATCGGGCTCGGCGGCCTGGCGCAAGGCGCGCCCGAAGGCCTTGAACACGGTCTCGCACTGGTGGTGCGCGTTGTCGCCGCGCAGGTTGTCCACGTGCACGGTGATGAAGGCGTGGTTGACCAGGCCCTGGAAGAACTCGTGCGCCAGTTCCACGTCGAAGGCGCCGATGCTCGAACGCGTGAACGGCACCTGCCAGATCAGGCCCGGGCGCCCGGAGAAGTCGACCACCACGCGCGACAGCGCCTCGTCCAGCGGCACGTAGGCATGGCCGAAACGCCGGATCCCCTTCTTGTCGCCCACCGCCCTGGCCAGGGCCTGGCCCACGGTGATGCCCACGTCCTCCACCGTGTGGTGGCCGTCGATGTGCAGGTCGCCGGCGGCGTGCACCTTCAGGTCGATCGCTCCGTGGCGGGCGATCTGGTCGAGCATGTGGTCGAAGAACCCGATGCCGGTCTTCAGCTCGGAACGGCCGGAGCCGTCCAGGTCGAGTTCGACCTCGATGCGGGTCTCGGCGGTCTGACGCAAGATCTGTGCGGTGCGCATGATGCCCCGATTATTCACCAAGCCCGGCACCAGCGGCCTGCACGATGCCCCGCAACGCCTGGACCAAGGCTTCGCATTGCGCCTCGGTGCCGATGCTGATGCGCAGGAACTGCGCGATTCGCTCGGGCCGCCGGAAGTGGCGCACCAGGATGCGCCGCTCGCGCAAGGCGGCGGCCAGCCCGGCCGCGTCGTGTCGGGCATGGCGGGCGAACACGAAGTTGGCCGACGAGGGCAGCACCTCGAAACCCAGCTCGCCCAGCTGCCCCGCGAGCTGCTCGCGGCTGGCGACGATGCGCGAGCGCGTGTGGGCGAACCAGGTGTCGTCCTGCATGGCCGCGACGGCGCCGGCCAGCGCCAGGCGGTCCAGCGGATAGGAGTTGAAGCTGTCCTTCACGCGCACCAGGCCCTCGATCAGTTCGGCCTGGCCCAGCGCGTAGCCCACGCGCAGCCCGGCCAGCGCGCGCGCCTTGGACAGCGTGCGCACGACCAGCAGCTGCGGATGGCGCTCGATCAGCTCGGCCGCGCTCTGCGCGCCGAAATCCACGTAGGCCTCGTCGACCAGCACCGCCGAATCCGGGTTGCCGCGCAGCAGGTGCTCGATGTCCTCCAGCGGCAGCGCGATGCCGGTGGGGGCGTTGGGGTTGGCCAGCACGATGCCGCCGTTGGCCCCCGCGTCCAGCAGATCCTGCACGCGCAGGCGCAGTTGCGCGTCCAGCGGCACGCTGCGCGTCTGGATGCCGTAGAGCTGGGCGTATACCGGGTAGAAGCTGTAGCCGATGTCGGGCATCAGCAGGGGCTTGTCCTGCCGGAACAGCGCCATGAAGGCATGCGCCAGCACCTCGTCGGAACCGTTGCCGACGAACACCTGGTCGGGCTTCAGGCCGTGATGCGCGGCGATGGCCTCGCGCAGCTGCGTGGCCTCCGGGTCCGGATACAGGCGCAGGTCCTCGCCGGCGGCGTCGCGGATGGCCTGCAGCACGCGCAGGGAGGGCGCGTAGGGGCACTCGTTGGTGTTGAGTTTGATCAGCCCCGCGATGCGCGGCTGCTCGCCGGGCACGTAGGGGGTGAGACCGTGCACGGCCTGACTCCAGAAGCGGCTCATCGTTGGGCTGGAAAGGACAATCGGTGGGCGGGTGCCGAGGCTCAGCCCGCTTCGGGGTCGAGATCGTTCAGGCGCATCTCGGCCGCGGTGGCATGGGCCTGCAGGCGCTCGCCGTGCCCCAGCACCGAGGCGATGCGCCCCAGGTGCACCGCGCCGCGCCGGCTGACCTGGATCAGGCTGGTGCGCTTGACGAAGTCGTACACCCCCAGCGCCGACGAGAAGCGCGCGGTGCCCGAGGTGGGCAGCACGTGATTGGGCCCCGCGCAATAGTCGCCCAGCGACTCGGAGGTATAGGCGCCGAGGAACACGGCGCCGGCGTGGCGCAGGCGGTCGGCCAGCACGCGCGGCTCGCGCGTGGCCAGCTCCAGGTGCTCGGGGGCGATGCGGTCGGCCAGCTCGCAGGCCTGCTCCAGGTCGCGCACTCGGATGAAGGCGCCGCGCCCGCGCAGCGAGGC
The DNA here is from genome assembly GCF_000377645.1 of Thiomonas sp. FB-6. Taxonomy (GTDB): domain Bacteria; phylum Pseudomonadota; class Gammaproteobacteria; order Burkholderiales; family Burkholderiaceae_C; genus Thiomonas_A. The sequence goes on from NZ_KB898480.1 coordinate 104,032, forward strand.
CTCGATGATGGCCCGGCGCGACATGCCCGGCAGCAGGCGCTGCATCGCCCGGCCCACCTGCTCGATGTAGGCCGGGTCGGGACACAGCAGGATGCTCTGCGCCAGCTCGTCGTGCTCGGCCTGGCTGAACAGGTCCATCGCCACCCAGTCGGCCGGCGTGCTGCCGTCGGCGATGACCAGGATTTCCGAGGGACCGGCGATCATGTCGATGCCGCACACGCCGAACACGCGGCGCTTGGCCGCCGCCACGTAGGCATTGCCCGGGCCGGTGATCTTGTCCACCTTCGGAACGCTGGCGGTGCCGAAGGCCAGCGCCCCCACCGCCTGCGCGCCGCCGATGGCGAAGGCCCGGCTCACGCCGGCCACCGCCGCGGCGGCCAGCACCAGCGGGTTGCGCTCGCCGTCGGGCGTGGGCACGACCATGACGATCTCGGGCACGCCCGCCACGTGGGCGGGAATCGCGTTCATCAGCACCGACGACGGATAGGCCGCCTTGCCTCCGGGCACGTAGATGCCCACACGGTCCAGCGGGGTGATCTTCTGGCCCAGCAGGGTACCGTCGGCGTCGTGGTATTCCCAGCTGCCACCCATGTGCTCGCGCTGGCGCTCGTGGTAGGAGCGCACGCGCTCGGCCGCGGCCTGCAGGGCCTCGCGCTGCTCGGCGGGAATGGCCTCGAGCGCGTCCTGCAGCTCGCGCTGGCCGATTTCCAGCGCGGCCATCGACGCGGCCTCGACGCGGTCGAAGCGGCGCGTGTACTCCAGCACCGCGGCGTCGCCGCGCCGGCGCACGTCTTCGAGCATGTCGGCCACGCGCGCGTCGATCGCCGCGTTCTCCTCGGAGATGCGGTCGAACAGCTCGGCGTAGCGGGTCTCGAAATCGGCGGCCGTGGCGTCCAGGCGGCGCAGCTGCGGCGCGGGAGCGGAGGAGGTGGGGTCGGACATGATGCGGCCTCTCGGGGCGGTTCAGGCCGCGGGGGCGGCGGACGCCGCCTGCGCGGCGTCGCGCAGCGCGGCCACCAGCGGCTTGAGCTCGGCCGCCTGGGTCTTGAAGGCGGCCTGGTTGACGATCAGGCGCGCGGAAATGTCCATGATGCGCTCGACCTCGACCAGGCCGTTGGCCTTGAGCGTGCCGCCCGAGGACACGAGGTCGACGATGGCGTCGGCCATGCCGGTCAGCGGCGCCAGCTCCATCGAGCCGTACAGCTTGACCAGGTCCACGTGCACGCCCTTGGCCGCGAAGTGCTCGCGCGCCAGATGCACGTACTTGGTGGCCACGCGGATGCGCGCGCCCTGGCGCACCGCGCCGGCGTAGTCCCAGCCCTGCGGCGTGGCCACGCTGAGCCGGCAGCTCGCGATGCCCAGGTCCACCGGGCGGTACAGGCCGTCGCCGCCATCGGCGGCGTCGGCCTCGAGCAGCACGTCCAGCCCGGCCACGCCCAGGTCGGCGCCGCCGTAGCGCACGTAGGTGGGCACGTCGCTGGCGCGCACCAGCACCACGCGCAGGTCCGCGCGGTTGGTGCCCAGGATGAGCTTGCGGGTGCTTTGCGGGTCCTCCGCGACCGTGATCCCGGCGCGCTCCAGCAGCGGCAGGGTGTCGTCGAAGATGCGTCCCTTGGACAGCGCGAGGGTGAGCATGGCGGGGGCGGGGTGGATGCCGAAGAGGGCGAGGGACAGGGTGAGGGAGAGGCGGCCGGAACTTCTCAGCGCAGGCGCTCGATGCGCGCGCCGAGGGCGGCCAGCTTGTGCTCCATGGCCTCGTAGCCGCGGTCGAGATGGTAGATGCGCTCGATGCAGGTACTGCCCTCGGCCACCAGCGCGGCGATCACCAGCCCGGCGGAGGCGCGCAGGTCGGTGGCCATCACCGTGGCGCCCGACAGGCGCTCGACGCCCTGCACCACGCAGGTGTTGCCTTCGGCCGTGATGCGCGCCCCCAGGCGCACCAGCTCCTGCACGTGCATGAAGCGGTTCTCGAAAATCGTCTCGGTCACGGTGGCGGTGCCCTCGGCCACGCAGTTCAGCGCCATGAACTGCGCCTGCATGTCGGTGGCGAAACCCGGGTATTCGCTGGTGCGCACCGACACCGCGGCCGGCCGCGCGCCGGGCAGCGCGTCGGCGCGCAGGCGCACCCAGTCGGCGCCGCATTCCAGCCGCGCGCCCGAGGCGCGCAGCTTGTCGAGCAGCGCGTCCAGGTGCTGCGGCACGCAGTCGCGCACCGTCACGTCGCCACGCGTGGCGGCCGCCGCGCACAGGAAGGTGCCGACCTCGATGCGGTCGGCCACGATGCGGTGGCGCGCGCCGCCCAGTTCCGGCACGCCGCGGATGCGCAGGCGCGAACTGCCCTCGCCTTCGATGTCGGCGCCCATGGCGCGCAGCATGAGGGCCAGGTCGACGACCTCGGGCTCCTGCGCGGCGTTCTCGATCACCGTCTCGCCGTCGGCCAGGCAGGCGGCCATCATCAGGTTCTCGGTACCGGTGACCGTGACCATGTCGGTGGTGATGCGCGCGCCGCGCAGGCGCCCGCCGGGCACGCTGGCGACGATGTAGCCATGCTCCACCTCGACCTGCGCGCCCAGCTGCTGCAGCCCTCGGATGTGCTGGTCCACCGGGCGCGCGCCGATCGCGCAGCCGCCGGGCAGGCTGACCCTGGCGTGCCCGAAGCGCGCCAGCAGCGGCCCCAGCACCAGCACCGAGGCGCGCATGGTCTTCACCCGCTCGTAGGGGGCCTCGCAGGCCTGGATGCGGTCGGCCTGCAGGTTCAGGCTGGCGCCGTCGCGCTCGACCTGCGCGCCCATCGAGCGCAGCAGTTCGCCCAGGGTGTGTACGTCCATCAAGGCCGGCGCACGCTCCAGGCGCACCGGCCGGGAGCTCAGCAGGCTGGCCGCCATCAGGGGCAGCGCGGCGTTCTTCGCGCCGCTGGCAGCGACCTCCCCGTGCAGGGGCTGGCCGCCGTCAATGCGCAATTTATCCATCGTGGCGCTCGATCGTGGAGGGGATGCCCGGCGGCTCAGGTGCCGCGCCGCGCACGCGAAGCCGCGCGCAAGGCCCTGGCGGGCCCGGCAAAGCCTGGAATTCTAGCGGCGCGGCCGCCATCCGGCTGGCCGCCGGGCCGCGCCCGGGGGCTTCACCCGGGCAGGGCTTCGCCCGGCGCCAGCGTGCGCATGGACAGCGCGTGCACGCGCTCGCGCATGCCGTCGCCCAGCGCGGCGTAGACCAGGCGGTGGCGGGCCAGACGCCCGAGCCCGCTGAAGCGCGGACTGACGATGGTGGCGAAAAAGTGCTGGCCGTCGCCCTGCACTTCCAGCTGGGTGCATTCCAGGCCGGCGGCGATCAGCTCGCGCAATTCTTCGGGAGTGGGCAGGGACATGGCGATGGCAGTGCCTCGGGTTGTCAGTTGCGCAGCTTGTAGCCGCGCCGGATCCAGTTCCAGGCCAGCCCGGCGCAGACCAGGTTGCCCAGCAGCGCGGCGCCCAGGCAGGTCCACGGCGATACGTCGGACACGCCGAAAAAGCCGTAGCGCATGCCGTCGACCAGGTAGAAGAAGGGATTGAGCCGCGACACCGCCACCCAGAAGGGCGGCAGCGTGGTGACCGAGTAGAACACGCCCGACAGGAAGGTCGCCGGCACGATGATGAAATTCTGGAAGGCCGCCATCTGGTCGAACTTCTCGGCCCAGATGCCCGCCACCACGCCCAGCGAACCCAGCATGGAGGCGCCCAGCACCATGAACAGCAGCGACCACAGCGGATCGTGCCACTGCAGGGGTACGAACCAGGCGGTGGCCAGCAGCAGGCCGCAGCCCACGAACAGCCCGCGTACCACCGAGGCGCCCACGTAGCCCAGGAACAGCTGCCAGGGCTCCAGCGGCGACAGCAGCACGAACACCAGGTTGCCGGTGATCTTGGACTGGATCAGCGACGAGGAACTGTTGGCGAAGGCGTTCTGCAACACGCTCATCATCGCCAGCCCCGGGATCAGGAAGCTGGTGTAGGGCACGCTGCCGTAGACCACCAGGTGCCCGGCGATGGCATGGGAGAAGATCACCAGGTAGAGCAGGCTGGAGATGACCGGGGCGGCCACCGTCTGCAGCCACACCTTCCAGAACCGCAGCACCTCCTTGCCGAACAGCGTGCGCAGTGCGTTCATGGCCGCACCCCCGGCCCGGCCATGATCTGCAGGAAGGCGTCCTCCAGGTCGGCGCGGCGCACCTCGATCTCCTCGATCTCGCAGCCCGCCGCGCGCAGTTCGCCCAGCGTGCGCTCCACCTCGGCGGCGTCGCGCACGGTCCACGCCATGCGGGCCCCCATCGCGCGCGCGCGCTGCGCCAGCGCCGACGGCATGGGCTGCCCGCTGACCCGCAGCAGCAGTTGCGTGGAGGCGAAGCGCGCCAGCAGCGCGTGCGTGGCGTCCAGCGCCACCAGGCGGCCGAGCTTGAGCATGCCGATGCGGCTGCACAGGGACTCGGCCTCCTCCAGGTAGTGGGTGGTCAGCAGCACCGTGTGGCCCTGACGGTTGAGGTCGGTGATGAATTGCCACAGGCTCTGGCGCAACTCCACGTCGACCCCCGCGGTGGGCTCGTCCAGCACGATCACCGGCGGTTTGTGCACCAGCGCCTGCGCCACCATGACGCGGCGTTTCATGCCCCCCGACAGCGCGCGCATGTTCTGCTCGGCCTGCTGCGCCAGCCCCAGGCGCTGCAGCAGCTCGTCGATCCACGCGTCGTTGTGCCGCAGGCCGAAATAGCCCGACTGCAGGCGCAGCGCCTCGCGCACCGTGAAAAAGGGATCGAACACGAGTTCCTGGGGCACCACGCCGAGCAGGCGGCGCGTGACGTAGGACTCGCGCGCCACGTCGTGCCCCAGCACCTGCACGCTGCCGGCGCTCGGACGCGCAAGCCCGGACAGCATGCTGATCAGCGTGGTCTTGCCGGCGCCGTTGGCGCCGAGCAGCGCGAAGAATTCGCCTTGCGCGATGTCCAGGCTCACGCCGTCGACCACGTTGCGCGCGCCGTAACGCTTGACCACCCCCTGCAGGCGCACCGCGGGGACGGCTCCATCCATGGGCTTCATCGCTGCGGCGGATCCCCGGCCGGCCCTGCGGCTTGCGCGTCGCCGCCGTCGTCGAGCACGAAGCCCACGCCGTAGGCCTGGGCGAGGGTGCGCAGGCGCTCGGGCACGCGCGACAGCTCGATGCCGCCGGCGCCGGCGCGGCGGCGCAGTTCCATCAGCAGCGCCAGGCAGGAGGAGTCGAAGCGCTGCAGGTCTCCGGCGTCGATGCGCCAGGGCGCCGGGCGCGGCTGCAGCGCCCGCAGCGCCTCGCGCAAGAGCGCCGGCGCCTGCTGCACCGTCAGCTCCTCGGCGAGGGCAAAATCGGCCGGGCTCATGGCTCCTGGCCGCCCTTGGCCAGTTCCTCGTTGCGCTGCTTGAGCACGCCGATCAGGCCGTCGATTCCCTTGCTGTTGATTTCCTGCGCGAACACGCCGCGGTAGTTGTCGACCAGCCACACGCCCATCACGTTCACGTCGGAGATCTTCCAGTCCTCGCCCTGCTTGAGCAGGCGGTAGTCGAGCTGGATCTGCTCGCCGTTGTCCAGCACCCGGGTGCGCACGACCACGCTGGTGGCGTGCGGCGCCGCGCGCAGCGGCAGGTATTGCACCTTCTGGTTCTTGATGCGCCCGACGGCGCCCGAATAGGTATGGATCAGCAGTTGTTTGAACTGTTCCTGAAGCTGGTCACGCTGCTGGGGCGTGGCGCGGCGCCAGGCCGGGCCCACGGCCGAGGCGGTCATGCGATGAAAGTCCAGGTAAGGCAGCACCTTGGTCTGCACCAGCTGCTCGATCTTGGCCTGGTCGCCGGCCTTCAGGGTCGGGTCCGAACGCACGGAACCCATCACCGAGTCGGTCAGGCTGCGCACCACCTGCACCGGCGGCGCGACCTCGTCGGCGTGGGCAACGCCGCCCGCCACGAACGCCAGCACGGCCGGCAGGAACAACGCTCGAATCTTGGCAAACATGATCTGCTCCCTTGGGATCTGCGGCGCCGGGCGCCGCGGTGTCTTGGGTTTCCAGGGCCTCGGAAGGCGCTTCAGTTCCCCGGCGCCTGGCTGCCGGCTTGGCTGCCGGCCTGGCTGGCCGCCTGCGCCGGCGCGCCGTCTCCGGGCAGGGTGTCGGCCTCGGCCCCGGCCCCACCCTCGCCGCTGTCGTCGGCCGGTCCGGTGGCCAGCACGCCGGTGTCGCGCGTGGCGCGCACGCGCGAGCGGCGCTGCTGCAGGTAGGCGTCGCGGGTGAACACGTAGGGGTCGAGCGCGATCTGGTCCAGCAACGCGGTGGTGCTGAGCAGATTCGCCCGGGTGTTGATGAAGTCCAGCGCGACTTCGCCATTGCGCACGTCGGACTGGCCGGTGGTGGAGTTCATCGGCGAGTACACGATGCCGGTCACGGTGCCTGCCGCGTCACGGATGTCCGAGGGCCCGAGCAGGGGCATCACGAAATAGGGGCCGGAACCCACGCCCCAGCGCGCCAGGGTCAGGCCGAAATCGTTCGGATGACGGTACAGGCCCATGGGGGAGGCCACGTCGAGCAGGCCGAACAGGCCGAACACGGTGTTGACCCCCACGCGCATGATGCCGTTGAAGCCCAGCACCACGTGGCCCTGCAGGAAATCGTTGCCGGTGGACCACACGTCGTCGAGGTTGCCGAAGAAGTTGGTCACCCCGCGGCGCATCAGCTGGGGCGTGACGTTGCGGTAGCCGGTGGCGACCGGCTTGAGCACGACCTTGTCGACCTTGCGGTTGAAGCCGAACATCGCGCGGTTGTAGGGCTCCAGCGGATCCTGCGGATCGTGCGTGGCGCAACCCCCGAGCAGCAGCAGGCCCGCCAGAGGCGCGGCCAGCCAGGCCACCGGCGCGCGGCGCCGGCGGATGCTGCGGGAATCGGAACGATGGGTCAACGAAAGCTCCTGTATTCGCTGCGCGGGGCCCGCGGCATCACTTGCCACCGCCCGCGGCCTTGTCGTAAAGGAATCGCCCGATCAGATTCTCCAGCACCAGGGCCGATTGGGTGTTTTGAATCACTTCGCCATTGCGAAGATTCTTGTCCGAGGATCCCGGGTCCAGCCCGACATACTGGTCGCCCAGCAACCCGGAGGTGAGAATCTTCGCCGAGGTGTCGGCGGGAAAGGCGTAGCGCTTGTCCAGCGCCAGGGTCACGTCGGCCTGGAAACTCTGGTTGTCGAAGCCGATCGAGGCCACGCGGCCCACGACCACGCCCGCGCTTTTCACCGGAGCATCCGCCTTCAGGCCGCCGATGTCGTCGAAGCGCGCGACCACGTCGTAGGTGGGGGAGAAATTCAGGCTCAGCAGGTTGCCGGCCTTCAGGGCCAGGAACAGCAGCCCCGCGGCGCCGATCAGCACGAACAATCCGACCCAGACGTCGGTGGAACGTTTTTCCATGATTCGATTCCTTCAGCGCGAGTCGTTCAGGTACTGAACATCAGCGCGGTCAGCATGAAATCCAGGCCCAGCACCGCCAGGGAGGCCACCACCACGGTGCGCGTGGTCGCCCGCGAGACGCCCTCCGGCGTCGGCTGGGCGCGCCAGCCCTGGTACAGCGCGACGAAGGTGACGGCCACGCCGAACACCAGGCTCTTGATCACGCCGTTGCCCACGTCCTTGAACACGTCGACCCCGGCCTGCATCTGGCCCCAGAACTGGCCCGGGTCGACGCCGATGAGCAGCACGCCCACCACGTAGCCGCCCAGGATGCCCACCGCGCTGAACACAGCCGCGAGCAGCGGCATGGCGATGATGCCGGCGGCGTAGCGCGGCGCAAGCACCCGCGCCAGCGGATCCACGGCCATCATTTCCATCGCGGCGATCTGCTCGCCGGCCCGCATCAGGCCGATCTCGGCGGTCAGCGAGGTCCCGGCACGCCCGGCGAACAGCAGCGCGGTGACCACCGGCCCGAGTTCGCGCACCAGCGACAGGGCGACCACGATGCCCAGGGAACTCGACGCGCCGTAGCGCGACAGCGTGTAGTAGCCCTGCAGCCCGAGCACGAAACCGACGAACAGGCCCGAGACGGCGATGATCAGCAGCGAATCGTTGCCCAGGAAATACACCTGCTGCGTGACCAGGCGCAGGCGCCGCAGCGCCGCCGGCATCAGCACCGCCAGGCGCAGGAACAGGCGCAGCCCCCAGCCCAGGTCGGCCAGCAGCTGCCGCGTGCGCGCGCCCAGGCCCGCCAGGCGGTCCAGCACGAAGTTCATCGCGTGCCCCCCGCCGCCGCGCCGAGGAAGTCTTCGCGCAGGCCGGGCGCCGGATAGTGAAAGCGCACGGGCCCGTCGGGTTCGCCCCGCACGAACTGGTGCACCAGCGGATCGCTGCTGGCGCGCAGCTCCTGCGGCGTGCCCTGCGCCAGCAGGCGCCCGTTGCCCAGGATGAACACGCGGTCGGCGATGGCGAAGGTCTCGTCCACGTCGTGGGAGACGATGATGCTGGTCAGGCCCAGCGCGTCGTTCAGGGTGCGGATCAGGCGCGCCGAGATGCCCAGGGAGATCGGGTCCAGGCCGGCGAAGGGCTCGTCGTACATGACCAGCGCCGGGTCCAGCGCCAGCGCGCGCGCCATGGCCACGCGCCGCGCCATGCCCCCGGACAGCTGCGAGGGGAACAGGTCGCGCGCACCGCGCAGTCCGACCGCGTGCAGTTTCATGAGCACGAGATCGCGGATCATGGACTCGGGCAGGCGGGTGTGCTCGCGCAGCGCGAAGGCCACGTTGTCGAACACCGTCTGGTCGGTGAACAAGGCGCCCATCTGGAACAGCATGCCCATGCGGCGCCGGGCCGCATACAGGCGCGCGTGGCTCATCGACGCCACCGCTTCGCCGTCGAAACGCACGACTCCCGCGCTGGGACGCAGCTGGCCGCCGATCAGGCGCAGCATGGTGGTCTTGCCGCCGCCGGAAGCGCCCATCACCGCCACGACCTCGCCGCGCGTCACGCGCAGGTCGATGCCGCCCAGCACGGGGCGCTCATCGTAGGCAAAGTCGACTCGGTCGAATTCGACCAGCGGAGGTTTGTCGGATCCTGGCATGCAAGAGAGCCGGAGCCACTCCGGCCTGGGCGGCCGGAACAGGCAGCCGGCGTAGGGGCTGCGCCTGCGCGCGGCGGACCGGTTGGCCCGGCGCGCGCGGCAGGAATCCCTCATTCTAGAGGGGCCGCGCGCGGCGTGCCGGGCCTGCCACGTGGCCCCGGCATCAGCCGGGCATCAGCGCGCCGGGCAGGGCCCGGCCCTGGGGGCCGTTCTCAAGGAATCGCAGGGCCGCCCCAAGATTCCTTGACCCCCACGGGGGATGAGGTGGGACCAGCAACTGTGCCTGCGCACAGTTGCGCGCCCGCCGAATCCGAGCCGCCTGCAGGCGGCGAGGTGGAACGGGCCGGGCTGGGCCCGGCCCTGGGGGCCGTTCTCAAGGAATCGCAGGGCCGCCCCAAGATTCCTTGACCCCCACGGGGGGCGGGCCGGGCTGGGCCCGGCCCTGGGGGCCGTTCAATACCTGCCGTCCAGCGCGGGCCCGCCTTCGAGTTCGGCGACCAGGCTCTGCTCGACGCTCGGCTCCGTCTCCCCCCGCCCGGCGAACACGCGCAGGGACTGCGGCGCGACGAGTTCGATGCCGCCGTAGCGCAGGCGCAACTGGCCCAGCGAGGACAGGCGCTGTAGCGCCTGGTTCACGCGCTGGCGCGAGAGGTGGCAGATCTCCGCCAGCTCCTCCTGCGTGATGCGCAGCAGCTGCCCGACCGCCGGGTGCAGCAAGGGGTCGAACAACATCAGCAGGGCCTGGGCCACGCGCTCGTCGGCGCTGCCGGGCCGCCCGGCGCGCAGCTGCTCGCGGCACAGGCGCATGCGCTGTTCCAGGCGCGCCAGCAGCATGTGGTTGAAGCCCAGGCTGCGCTCGCGCAGCCAGAAATAGGTGTCGGCGGGAAGGAAACCCAGGTGGCTCCTGCGCAGGGCTACCAGATCCGCCGGCCAGGGCTGTGCGCCGACGAGGCCGTCCTCGCCGATCCAGCCCCCCGGCGCGACCGCGTTGGAGCCGCTGGGGCGCTCGCCGTTGCCGCGCAGCAGCAACAGTCCGCTGAACACGCCGACCCATTGATGGGTGGGCTCCGCCCGCCGGCGCACCACGCTGCCCGCGTCGAAGGACTGGATCTGCAGATCGCGCTGGAGGCGCTGCAGGGAGGTGTCGTCCAGCCCCGACATCCAAGGGCAACACCTAGGCAAATTCAGAACGTCTTTGGCTTTCATGGGGCTTCTTGCACAATTCTTCGAGGAATATGCGACAAGAAGGGGCAGGAGCAGTGTTACGAGTTGCAAGGAATCCTATCAGAACTTTCCAAAAGACCTCTCGATCCGACAATCCGGACGATCGTTGAGCGGATCAATCATTTGCCGCAGAGACCGGCGCCCCGCGCCGGTGCATGCGTAACGCCCTGCGACACGCGTGGCGTCCATCCCACAAAATGCAAAACGGCGCCGCCCCTCATCGGGGCAGGCGCCGCATCGCAAGACAGGGGCCGGGCCGTTGCGGGCCGGCCGGCGTCGGCTCAGACGATCAGGAAGTCTTCCTTGCGCTTGCCGGTGTTGACTTCGGCCTGCAGCCACTTGGGCATCTTGCCCCGGCCGGTCCAGGTCTCGCCGGTACGCGGATGGCGGTATTTCGCGGCCACCGTCATTCCCTTGCTGCGCGAACCGCGGCCGCTGGAGCCCAGGTCGCTCACGCTGATGCCGTACTCCTGCATTTTGGCGCGAATATCGGCCACGACGTTGGCGATTTCCGCCTTGCGCTGCGACTCGGCCTGCTGCTTCAGGACTTCGATTTGCGACAACAATTCTTTATACGAGGACATTGGAACCTCCAGGGAATGCATGCTGCGGCGCTGACGGCCGCTTCGGCATGCGGGCGTACGAAACTCGAATAATGGGCATGGTAACCCAACGCCGCCCGAAAATAAAAGGCCGCCTCGCAGGCGGCCTTTCAAGGTCATTCTGGCTGCTCCGGTATGCGCCGGTGCGCCAGCCCAGGCTGTCCCGTTATTCGATGGCCTTGGCGATGTCCTCGATGACCTTCTTGGCATCCCCGAACACCATCATGGTTTTGTCCAGGTAGAACAAATCATTATCCAGCCCGGCATAGCCGGTGGCCATGGAGCGTTTGTTCACGATGACCGTCTTGGCCTTGAAGGCGTCCAGGATGGGCATGCCGGCGATGGGGGATTTGGGGTCAGTGCGCGCGGCCGGATTCACCACGTCGTTGGCCCCCAGCACCACGGCCACGTCGGCCTGCGCGAACTCGGGGTTGATGTCCTCCATCTCGAACACCTGGTCGTAGGGCACCTCGGCCTCGGCCAGCAGCACGTTCATATGCCCCGGCATGCGCCCGGCCACCGGGTGGATGGCGTATTTCACG
>NZ_KB898481.1 GCF_000377645.1 Thiomonas sp. FB-6
CTAGGGATGCTGTCCAAAATCAGCTGAGCGCCGAGGCAACGGAACGATGAAAGCCACGAGATGATTCCCGTCAGTGATTTCGCACGGAGCGCCGGCCGCGATGGGCTCCGCAGCGGTCGTTTCGACCCTGCAGGAGGCCGTTTTCGCGAACGGCGGACGCACTCATCCCTGCGCCGCCATCAGATGTCGCCGTGCCATCCAGAGGTTGGACAGCGCGAACAGCGTGTGCAGCTGTGCGGTGTTCTTCGCCAGGCCGCGGTAGCGCACCTTGACGTGGCCGAACTGGCGCTTGATCACGCGGAACGGGTGTTCGACCTTGGCGCGGATGCGCGCCTTGACGTGTTCCATCTCCTCGGCGATGGCATCCTTCGGACTCGTCACGTCAAGCAGCCTGCGCAGCCCGGGGCGCAGCGCGACATGCCAGCGCGTGCGAATGTCCTGGGTGTCGTCTCGCTTCTCGACGCCCTGGTAGCCGGCATCGGCGAAGACATCTGCTTCCTCGCCATGTACCAGCGCGTGCGCCTGGGTGACGTCATTGACGTTGGCCGATGTGCCCACCACCGTGTGCACCAAGCCACTGTCGGCGTCGACGCCGATGTGGCACTTCATTCCGAAGTACCACTGGTTGCCCTTCTTGGTCTGGTGCATCTCTGGGTCGCGCGTGCCGGTGTTGTTCTTCGTCGAACTGGGAGCTGCGATCAGCGAGGCATCGACCGCCGTGCCTTCCTTGAGCATCAGCCCCTTGGCGGCCAACGTCGCGTTCACAGCTTCAAGCATCTTCGGCGCCAGGTCGTGCTGTTCCAACAGGTGCCGAAAGCGCAGGATGCTCACACGATCAGGCAGTCGCGCCATGCTGCCAAGACCAGCAAACTGGCGGTACAGCGGGACGTCGAACAAAGCCTCTTCCATCGCCATGTCCGACAGGCCAAACCACTGCTGCAGGAAGTGAATGCGCAGCATCATCTCGGCGCCGAACGGCGGCCGGCCTCGCTCCTTGCGCGGCGCGTGCGGCTCGATCAGCGCAAGCAACTGCGCCCACGGCACCACGCGATTCATCTCGTCGAGGAACTTGCCCTTGCGGGTCTTACGGCTGGTCAGGTCCAGCCCGAGGTCGGCTTGCTTCATGCCCTCATTGTCTTGTCGGACGCTGCCCGCCGCCAGGGTCGCAATGGCCATTTTTGAACACCATCCCTAGCCGCCTTCGACCAAGCAGCCGAGCAACCTGAACCGCCAGCGCAGCGCTTGCTCAGGCTGCACCGGCATCCAGCAGGACCGCTCGTAGCTTGGCTGCTCGACGATGCCAAGCTACGGCTTCATAGCGCCGCGAAGCTGGCAGAAGCGGTCGGTGTGAGCAACGAAGAGCTGCAACTGCTCGAGCGCGGCCAGGCGCTGACGTTGCTTCGCCACCGCGGCTTCATCGCGAAGGTGGCGCGCTACCTCGGCATCCCGCCGATTACCGTGAGGCTACTTACGGGCGACGTCACCATCCGCGATTTTGCGACCGTGGCGGAGTCGGAGGAGGTGGTCATCGAGCGCGAGTTCGCCCGCTTCTGTGCGAACCCTCAGCTGCGAGCGCTCATCCCCGAAGCTTGCGACGAGCCTTCGCTTGACTACAAGCGTTTCTTGCTTGACGTGCACGCCACACATCGCGAGTTGGACTGGCCGGAGCTTCCGCGGCTGCCTGAAATCCTGCGTTGGCTGCAGCGTGCAGCCGTACTGCACAACGCGAACGAAATCGTTGCGGCTGCGGAGAATGATGAGACAGGTGGCGGAGATAGTGATGCACGGTAGGGTGGAGATGTGGTGACGTGAGCGTGGCCGTTTTCTTCGCTCGCTGATGATTGATTGATTGTTGTTGACTGACGACGGGCCTTCGGGCCCGTCTTTTCTTCGGCCTGGTCGGCCGGTGCCTACACGTGAGACCAAGGTCAACCACGTGGAGAAATTTGACATGACCAATGACGTTACGACGCACCGAGGGTTCGGTGTCGTGCTCGACCCGGTTCAGTTCGCAGCTGAGCTTGCTTCGCTCAAGCAGCGGCCGATGTACGAAGGGCGAGCACTGTACGTGAAGCTGCCCGACGAAGTGGCACGCATCTTCGAGAGCCCGCTGGTTCCGATGCGCCACTCGCTCGCAATCTCAGGCGGGGTGGCGCTTCCCGTCGCCGTGGCCACCTTTCAAGCAGCCGGCACTCAAGTCGTGTGCCTGGTACCACTGGCGACAGACGAGGCGCGTGACTGGCTCATCGAGTCCATCGAGAAACAGCGGCGCATCTTCGTTGCCGTGACTATCGATGAGCGCAGACAACTCGTCGTGATGCAAGCCGAGCCGCCGGTGCAGGATTTCACGGGCCGCGAGTGGCTCGCAGTTAAGGACAGACTCAGCGGATGGCGCAGCGTGGACCCCGTTGCGGAAGCTATGGACGTGCTGGATGTCTTGCGCTTCGTTGAGCAGGTCCCGGAATCCGAGGTGACCGGAGTGCCTGTGCAGGAGCGGTGGATTTTTGTGTGCGTGCCGTACCACCAAGATGGTGCGGGCGCGGGGGCTGCGGAGGCTTCGGTAGCGTCGACTGGTGTGCAGGCTAGCGCGCTGCATTGACACAGGGCATCACACTAGGCAGGGGGAAGCCTCCACCTATTTCTGTTCGTGGGCGACTCGCGGTGGGTCGCCCACCCATCTATTGAGGCATTCTCCGGGAATGGGGCTGGTGCGATGAGGCGAGGTTCTCTCGGAATTGGCCGTGTCTGGTCTCGCAAGTCATCGAAGGCATGAGCCTCGCGCATGACTTCGCTGCGATGTGTGGCTCCTGGAGGCTTGACATATGAGGGCTAAACCTTGGTCTTGCCTTGAGGCAGCTTTCGGCTGGCAGAGGGCGATGCGTCAGGCAGAGGGGCCAAGTGTCTCGTCCCGCTGGACTTTGGGAAGACACCCAAATTGGCCCCACGCTTGCTGCGAGGCGTCTTCTTGGGAGCCCCCAGCTTGAATTTTTCACCAGGAAGCATCTCCACGGGTTTGCCCAAGCTGGCTTGCCTGTAGATATTGTCGAGAGCATTCACCGCCGGTCTTGAGTGTTCCGACCTGTAATGCTTGTACCTCCATAGCGCTTGCGCCGAGCGGTGCCCCGAGATGGCTGCAATGGCGCCTTCAGTCAAATCTGTGCGCTCAAACAATCGAGAAATCGCCTCGTGTCTCGCCATGTGCGGAACGACCAGCCCACGTAGGCCCAGGTCCTTCACGATGACTCTCCAGTGGCTGGCATAGTTGAACGGCACCCAGTCATGGTCGCCCTCCGCATTCTTCGCGCGGGACCTTGAAGAGAAGATGTAGTCGCTCCCGGTCTCGTCCATCTTCACGTAGTAATCAAAGAAGTCAGCTAGGGAGTCGGGAATCAAGACAATGCGCTCATCTTCATTTTTCGTGCGTGGAATGACAATCTGTGGAGGGTCTGGTCGGTACCAAGACTTTCGCGCTGCCGCGAGCTCCCCAGGTCGCGCAGCAGTGGCAAAGAGAAGACGAAAGAACAGTCCCTCCCGCGAGTTCCCGGAAGCCTTCGGGTGATTCAAGATGGCACCCACGAGTTCGTCCGACAGTCTGCCGGTTCTCCGCGTGGTCCTCGGACGGGACACCCCGAGACAGGGATTGCGTTCGACGTTCTTACGCTCGATGTGCCACTTGAAGCACCCACTTAGGGCTGCCACCTCGAGGCGAACAGAGTCCCCGCTCAGGGTCTTGCCTTTGCATCGCTTCGATGGCGTCTTCAGGCGAAGCTCGATGTAGTCCCGAACGTCGTTCTCGCCGACATCCGTCAGGAGCTTGTCCCCAAAGAACTCCAGCAGGGGCTTGTGCAGATGCTTGGCAGCCCTCTTGGTGTTGTCGGCGAGGGATGCGTAGTACGCGCTGTTGACGTATTCGTCGTATGCGTGCGCCACAGTTCGTTTTGCGACTGTGGTTGCCGCGGGACGTTCCCAGGTGCCGTCGCGCATTTTGCGTTCGACAGCTTCCGCCCAGCGCCTGGCATCTTCTCGACGGGGGAAGGTGGATGTCTCGGTCTTCCCCTTGTGTCTCGCCAGAGCACGGAAAGAGCCGCTGGGAAGGAGCTGGACGGACGGCATGGAGCACCCCTGAGATGTACACACGTGTACATGAATCGTATCCGTGCGCACTCTCCGGGTCAAACGTCCAAATCCGCAAGTCTTGTATGTCTATGAAGTTGCTTGCGAAAGTTTGGTGGGCCCTGCGGGGCTCGAACCCGCAACCAACGGATTATGAGTCCGCCCCGGACAACATTCCGGGTTGTTGCGATGTGTTCCCGTTTTGCGCCATGAAGGGCGGATGCCCTAGGAGGCACGGGCTTCGCAGGCCGTTTCATCGTTCCCAAGCATTCCCGAAGATGCCTACAATTCCATTACACAGCCATGACACGACGGCGAAGGCGAGGGCAGGATGGGCAAGCGGGAAAACTTCACGGCGGGCCGGGTGGCAGAGTTCAGCTGCCCCGCGGACAAGCAGCAGGCGATCTACTGGGACGGCAAGCAGCCGGGCCTGGGCCTGCGGGTGACGGCCAAGGGCGCCAGGGCCTACGTGTTCCAGGCCTGGATCGACGGGGGCTCGGTGCGCGTCACGATCGGCCATTCCGACGTCTGGCCGTTGGAGACGATCTGGACGACCGACCGGGAAACCGGTCAGCGCGTGGAGGTGCGGCGCGGCGCGCGCCAGGAGGCGGCCCGGCTGAAGGCGCTGGTGGACAGCGGAGTGAACCCGGCCGAGCACCGCCGCGAGCAGGAAGCCGAGAAGACCCGGCGCAAGACCGCAGCCGAGTCGCTGAAGGAGAAGACCGTCGCCGCGCTGTGCACGGCCTACGTCGAGCTGCTCAAGCAGCGCAAGAAGCTCGATGCTCGGGACGCCGAGTCGACCCTGCAGCGCTTCCTGGCGGCTAATGAGGACCTGGCGGCCAAGCCGGCGCACGCGGCGACCTCGGCGGACTTCGTGACCGGGCTGCGCAAGCTCCACGAGGCGGGGAAGGTGCGCGAGCCCGGGAAGGTGCGCAGCTACGCGCACGCGGCATTCCGCACCGCCATGATGGCACGCACCGATCCGGAAATCCCGGTGAAGTTCGAGGCCTTCCACGTCACTGCCAACCCGCTGGCCACGATCCGAGCCACTGCGGCGCGCGCCGACAAGCGCCCGTTGAGCGCCGACGAGCTGCGAACCTTCTGGCGCATCGCCCAGGCCGCCGGGGGCGCGACAGGCGCGCTGATGCAGCTGCACATCCTGACCGGCGGCCAGCGCATCGCCCAGCTGCTGCGCCTGCAGCGCGAGAACGTGCACGCCGACTACATCGTGCTGCACGATCCGAAGGGACGCAGGCCCGAGGCACGGCGCCATGTCGTCCCGCTGCTGGCCGACGCCAAGACCGCGCTCAAGGCGTTCACGGGAGCGCCCGGCGTGTTCACGGTGAACGGCAAGGCGATTTCGCCCGCGGTGCTGGCCCGGCTGGAGGCGGAAGCCATCGGCGACCAGATCGAGGCCTTCGAGCCCAAGCGCCTACGCTCAGGCATCGAGACGGCACTGGCGTCCCTGGGCGTCGGCCGCGAGATCCGCGCCCAGCTCCAGAGCCACGGCCTGGGCGGCGTGCAGGACCGCCACTACGACGACCACGACTACCTGGCCGAGAAGCGCGCCGCGCTGCAGGTGTTGCTTGACCTGCTCAACAGGAAGCGCTCGGCCAAGGTGACACCGATTCGCGGAGCCGCGGCGTAGCGCTGCAAGGGCTCACAGTTCGCGCCAGGCTACCCCGACGGGGGGAAAAGCGGGAACCTTCACCCGCCTGCCTGGCGCCCAGCATTGAAGGCGAGCGCGTGAAGGAACGCCATGCATCGAGTAATTCAGATCGAGCCGGGTAGCCGGTTCATCGCCGCTTGGGAACTTGGGCTCCGCATCGGCGCGCTGCTGCACCCGACCCCTGACACGCCGCCCCTGCTGGTGACCTTGCAGAAGAAGATTGCCGAAGGGGAGCCGAACAATGTCCGCATCGAAGAACTGAGCGATGCGGACGTGCAGTACCTGCGTGCCACCTGGAAAGACATCGGCATTCCCGATGCACTGAACATGACCCAGGAGCAATGGGCGTTGTGCAATGCTGCGTTTCAAGCGGCAGCTGACCGCCCGCAGTGGGATCTCGTTCCCCGGTTCAAGAACTACGTGCAGGATGCAAAGAGCGAGCATGGTCGCATCGCCAACAAGCACGTCCAGGCCATGAATGCGCTGATCACCGCGGGCCGCATGCGCGCTTACGATGCCGATTTGGCGCCAGTCCAAAAGGTGGATAGCTGGGGTTCGCAAGTCCCCGTCGAGGACGCCCGCGCATATCTCGCCGGACTTGGGATCGAACTGCGCGAGCAAGTGCCAGCGCCGCGACGCACCATCATCGACACCCTGGCGGCGATGAATCAATCCATCGAGCAGCAAGCAGCCGAGGCTTTGGCCGATGGGTATCGACCGCCGGAAGGCCCGTACCGTCACGCCTTGCCAGTCGGGAAACGGCATTTCACGGTGTATGAGGCGACGCTGGAAACCGCGCTGGCCGTCCATCCTCGGCAGGCCGATGACCTGGGCGCCGCAAAGGTGAAGGGCTTCCTTCTGCACGAAGTCGGCCGCCCACAGCAGGGGGTCTACCCGAGCGACGAGCAAGCGCGGGAGTTGGACGACATCTGGAACTCGGCCGCGCTTCCGCGCCCCGCGTTCCCGATGGAGCGATACACATTCGATGCCTACGTGCTGGCGCTATCACAGTCGGCTCGCGGCAGTGAATGGGCATTGGGCGCGAATCTCACGAGCAGGGAAACCCATGCGGGCGTCCTGCGCGCCGCCACATGCAAGGCCCATGAGGAAATGCTGCGCCAGGCCGTCGCCGCCGGAACCGTCACGCTTCTACACCCCGGAACCCTGACGCCGATCGGCGCCGCCGCCGCTGGCGAGAATGCGCTGATTCGCCGGGAGGATCTGGTGAAATTCGCCGCCGACATGCCCGACCCCATCGAGCTTGTCGACGCGGAGACCGCGGCGCAGTCGATCGCACCCGAACCGGCGGCGCCGGACGTTGATGTGCAGCGGTCAGCGCCAGCAGAGCAGGGAACGGCCTCGTTCGAGCCCAGCGCCGGGGACTGCGACTCGGGCGCATCGCCAGAGCCCGCGTTGCTCAGTACCGCGCAGATTGCCACAGCCTTCGGTGGCGCGTGGATGGGGGCGGCGACGCTGCACACGTATCTCGGGAAGCGGGTTCCGAAGTGGCTGGCGAGTGCCATCGCGATACGTGCGCCGGCTACCAATAAGAAGGTCGGGCACCGCTGGAACCCGGTCGAGTTCGCCAAACTCCTGCGCGAGCACAAAGGCGTCAAAGAAGCGGCGATCAGCAAAGCGTTCCGGGAAGTGGCCGACCTCAAGGAATGGTCAGACCGCTGGGGCAACGCGCTAAGCGCGCTCCACCAATTCGACGAGTGAGGCCGTTTTCATCCGCCGATCTCATCCGCCGTTTCTGCCGCGTATCGGGCTGCGACCCGCATAAATCCTAGGTTTCTCTTCCGCATGATATCCGCCGTTTTGTGGCGGATGTCAGGCTTGCGCCAACGGCCAGCCGCGAACGATGGCGGGCCGGGCGCAACCGGAGAAACCCATGTCGGAACTGAAAACGCGGGCGGTCGAAGCCGGCGCCGTCTATCGCGCCGCCGAGATTTACTCGACGCCGCAGCGCCGCGGCCTCATGCCGTTCGCGAAGACGCGCTTCTATGAATTGGTCGCCTCGGGCCAACTTCCCACGATCAAGATCCGGGGCGGCCGCGCGACGATGGTCCGTGGCGCCGATCTGCTGAAGCTGCTCGAGGTGGCGCAATGAGGGCCGAACGTGGCCAGCGGGCGGCATCCAGGGCGCCTCAGGGGACGGCCCAGAACGGGGAATCGACACCCTCGACTGTCCCAGGTACTGCAACTTTTGGAGTACCCGTGATGCACGCCCCCGTCCATATCCCGAACTTGGCCGAGATGCCGCCCAGCGCGGTTCTGCCGACGCGCGATGCCGCTGCCTTCCTTGGCAAGAGCGGCCAGACTCTGCGCAAACTCTACTGCCTGCAAGGCCACGCCTTCGGCGTCCGACCGATCAAGATCGGCGGGCGCCTCGCCTGGAAAGCTGGCGACCTGCTGGCGCTGGTCAACGGAGGCGCGCAATGAGCCCCGGAAATGACGACGCCGCAGACTCCGGCCAGAGTCGCGGCGCCAGGGCACAGCAGGACGAACAGCTGCGCGATGGTAGCCCCAACGCCGCAGCGGCACAACGCGCGCGCATCCTCGCCCACCTGCAGGCCGGCCGACCGCTGACGACGCTCCAGGCGCGGCGCGAGCTCGACACTCTGCACCCTGCCGCTCGGGTCATGGAGCTGCGCCGCGCCGGCTGGTCGATCGCCACAGCGTGGGTCAAAGAGGAAACCGACGCAGGGCGTATGCACCGCATCGCACGGTATGCGTTGCTCGGTGAGCCGCGTCAGGGGGTACTGCTGTGAGCGCCAACCGCCCCTCCGCCGTCGTGATCCCGCTGCGCCTGCGCTTGCGCGAGCTGCTGGCCCTGCAGATCGCCAGGGAGTCCTGACCATGGCGCGCGCACGCAACATCAAGCCCTCGTTCTTCCTCAACGAGGACCTGGCCGAGATCGACCCGCTCGGCCGGCTGCTGTTCATCGGGCTGTGGTGCCTGGCGGACCGCGCAGGCCGGCTGGAGGACCGCCCGAAGCGCATCAAGATCGAGCTGCTTCCCTGCGATGCCTGCGACGTCGACCTGCTCCTGCAGGCCTTGCACGATCGCGGCCTGATCCAGCGCTACGCGGTCGGCGAGCATCGGCTGATCCAGGTGACGAACTTCGCCAAGCACCAGAGCCCGCACCATCAGGAACGCGAGAGCCACCTGCCTGCTCCGGAGGACTTCGAGGCGAGTGGCGAACGTGCCCGAGGCAAGCCCAAGGCAAACCCTGGATTTATCCCGGATAAGCCCCAGGCAAGCCCGGGAGCAATCGCTCTGATTCCTGATTCTCTGATTCCTGATTCAAAGGATATGTCGGGCAAGCCCGACGCTGCAGCCGAACTGCTGGGCTACCTGAACAACCAGGCCGGCAGGAACTTCCGTGCGGTGAAGGCCACGCTGAAGCCGATCCAGGACCGTCTGGCCAGTGCCACACCGGAGCAGATCCGTGCGGTGATCGACGATCGCGTGATGGCGTGGAAGGACGATCCCAAGATGGCCGAGTACCTGCGGCCGGCGACGCTGTTCGCCGCCTCGAAGTTCGAGAGCTACCTGGGCAACCTCGGCTCTGCAGACTCGAACGGCGCACAGGCGCCCTGGGCGGGAGGCATCTGATGGGCGCGCTCATCGCTCGCAAGGGTGTCGACCTGGAAGTCCAGATCTGCGCCGCGTTCGACCAGTTGCCGCCGGCGGAGGTCGGCCTGTTCGTCTGGCTTCCGGACGCCCGCAAGCTGTTCCAGGCCTACCGCGGGCCGCGGGTCAGCATCGACGGCGATGACGTCGAGATCGCCGACGGCTACGAGGTCGACCTGTTTCCCGTCAGGTATTCCCCGCTCGTCATGCGCCGGCTGCTGCGGCAGCTCGGCCTCCTGGAGACCCAACGATGATCGTGCATGCATCCGACCTCGAGCTCGCCGACTACATGGTCGAGCCCGATTTTTCCGCCCACGTCCGCACGGCCGACGACCTGCTCGAGGACATCAAGAAGGCCTTCTCCGGTGCCGGCAGCATCGAGCGGCACGGCACGCTGGGATGGCCGAAGGCGCAGAACCTCATCCAGTTCCGACCCGAGGAGATCACCCTGTGGGCCGGTTCCAACGGCAGCCGCAAGTCCATGATCGGCGGCCAGGTGATGCTGGACCTGGCGCAGCAGTGCTGCCGGTCGCTCACCATCAGCCTGGAGATGTCGGCGCGCAAGACCCTCGAGCGCATGTTCCGCCAGGCCACCGCCAAGGCGTGCCCGAGCCCGCGGGAGTGCGACCACGCCGCCGCGGTGATGCGTGGCCGGGTGTTCATCTTCGACCACGTCGGCGCCCTCAGCCAGGATCGGCTGAGCGCAGTGCTGCGCTGGGCACGCAAGAAGCTGGGCGTCGAGCATGTCCTGATCGACTCGATGATGAAGGTGGTCAACGGCGACGACGACTACAACGGCCAGAAGGACTTCATCAACCGCATGACCGAGATCGCGAAGGAGACGGGCCTGCACCTGCACATCGTGGTGCACACCCGCAAGCCCTCCGAATCGGTCGAGCGCGTGCCGTCGAAGTGGGACATCAAGGGCTCCAGCTCGGTCACCGACCTGGCGCACAACGTAATCACGCTGTGGCGCAACCGCGCGAAGGACGCCGAGCCGGCCAAGCACGTCAACGAGCCGGGCCAAGTGCTGGACATCCAGAAGCAGCGCAACGGCGAGTTCGAGGGGAAGGTTCTGCTCTGGTTCGATCCGGCCTCGATGCAGTTCCTGGACTCGTCCGGCGCGCTTGCGCGACCCTACGTCGCCCAACCGAGCCAGGAGGCCCACGCATGACGAAATCCAAGACTTCCAAGCTGAACGCACGGAGCCCCGCGCGGCGCGTACCCGGTGCTGACTTACTCGAGCCAACCGTGTTGCTCACCGTGGCCGACGCTGCGCGCAATGCCCGCTCTGTCTTGGCGGAGATCCTGCTGGGCGCCAGCGAAGCCGGGTATCAGCACAGCGAGGAACTGGAGCGCCGACTACTGGCAGCGCCGGCCGATGCCGCCACCGTCTCCATGGTTCACGAAGCCCTATCGATGGTTCGCCGGGCGCTTGCCGGCGGCGCCGTCCCTACCCGAAAGGATGCCTGAGATGACCATTACCGACTACGCGATCCAGGTGGCGGCCAAGCTCGATGACGGTGTGACCGCACCGCTGCTCCGGATCATCGACACGCTGAACACCGCGAACCGGGCGATGCTCGATTTCATCGGCAGCGCCAGAGCCATGTCGAGGGCCGGACAGAGCCTGGCGGGCAGTCTCGACAGGGCTGCTGCTGGCGCGACCGCCTTGGGCGACGCCTCAGGAGGGTTGACCCGGGCCAGCTACGTGCTCGACACCATGGCCGCCAGCAGCGCCGACCTGGCTGCGAACATGAAGGCGGCGCGCGCGGAGGGGCGCGGGCTGGTCATCAGCGGCGCAGGAGGCGGAGGAATCGGCCGGGGGTCGGGCTCCGTGGAGCGGAGTCATCGCGGCGCTACCGGCAGCGCTGCGCACGGCGCGGCCATCGGCACGCTGGGCATGATCGGGTACGGGATCTACGAAAACGCCAAGCTCACCGACATACTCACCCGCGCTGTGATGACGGACGGCACCCCGATGGCACGGCAGGGGGCGGCGGTTGCTGCATACCGCGCCCGGGTCATGGGAGAGGCGGCCCAGTACGGGTACGCCTCCCACGGCCTGGCGGACTTCGCCGATTCCTACCTCAGCGCCAGCCGGCTGCTTCGCGGGATGCCGGGCAGCGAGCGCATGGGTATCGTCGACACGATCCTGCCCTACGCCGCGCAAGAAGCATTCCTGAAGCAAATCAGCCTGCGCGAATCGCTGTCCGCCTTCATTGGCGCCGCGCACATGTCTGGCGCTTACTCGCAAAAGGACATCGCCCACATCCTGCCGGCGCTCATCAACACCAGCATGGCCACGAACGCCAGCATGGGGCAGATCGAGCGAGCCGCCGGCTATGCGGTGCCGATCCTGCGCACGGGCCTGGGCGTCGACCCGTCCGAGGTGTTCACCATGCTGGCCATCATGCAGCGTGCCGGCATCCACAACAGCAAATCCGGGACGTGGCTGGCGGACCTGTTCATGAATGCGGTCCCGGGCAACTTCGGCGCCGGGTTGTTCCACAACACGAAACAGGCGAAGGCGCTTCGAGACCTGGGGCTGCTCGACTCGCACAACCACCTGACCTACCTCAATCGAGGCGGCAAGCTCGATCCGATCAAGCTGATTGCCCAGCTCTCGACGGGCCTCGCGCACCTCACGCCGATCGAGCGCGCGGCCGATATGAAGCAGGCCTTCGGCACCCAAGGGGCACGCGCCGCAGCGCTGCTGAGCGATCCGAAGGTACGCGCCATGATCCCGCTTTTGCTGGCAGCAGAGGCGACGCTTGAGTCGCCCACGGCCGCACGCGCACAAGCGCTGCACGGCAACCCCGCCGCCAAGGCGCACCAGGTACTCACGAACGCACAGATCACCATCACCAACGCCTCGGCCACGTTCATGGGGCCGGTCAACGCGGCATTGTCGGCACTGCGGCCAGCCAGCGCCGCCTCGGCCGGCTTCGCGCAAATCCACCCCTTGGCTGCGACCGGGATCGGCGCCGCGGGGATCTTCGGCACGCTGCTGGCTGGCAAAAGCCTGTGGGGCATGTCCAAGCTGCTCATGAAGGACGCTGGCGGCTTGGCCGAGCGGCTGGTGATCAGCGCAGCCGAGCAGGTGACCGGCGAGGAAGTCGGAGGCACCGCGCTGGCGTACCTGGCCGCCGGCTCAGGCGTCGTCGCCACCCTCGGGGTCACCGTGGCGGCCGGCCTCGGCTACGCGGTCGGGCACGTTCTCAACGACGCGATCGACCAGGCGATCCGCTCGCTCTCCGGCGGCAAAGAGTCCAACCTGGGAGGCTGGATCTACGACCTGACCCACCCGGCACACGCCGATCACCGGACGCTCGTCGAGCGCATGCGCGGAGATCTCTTGCACGGCCACGCGGCCCTGGCAGGCGGCGGAAGTACTCCCTACGCCATCGGCCCGTACGCCATCGGGGATGCCGCAGCGTGGCTGCAACACGCGCCAGTCGTCCATGTGCACACTGACGTGCACATGGACGGCGAGAAGGTCGCCCACTCCGTGAGCTGGCACCTTGGGAAAGTCCACCCGGCCACCGGAATGCAAGGGGTCAACCCCCAGCATTCGCCGCTGTCGCCCGGCCTGAACCACGCGCCGGGTATGTGAGCTGGGCGCCCACTGCAGCACGGCCCGGAAGGGCCCCACCCTGAAACCTTGTCCCAAGCGATCTACGCACCACCGAAGGAACCATGACATGAAATTGATCGACCGACTCTCCCTGTTGGCCGGCGCCTCGAGCGCTGCAGCTCCGTCCGGCGTGCGCGCTGGGCCGGTTCACATCCCCCAGCGGGCACGAGGCCCGGCAACCGCCGACGTGCAGGAGGTGGAGCGCCGAATCGCGGTGCTGAACGACGAGATCACCCAGCTCGAGGCGCAGATCGAGGGGCTTGCCCCGCGGCGCCAAGCTGCAGACAGCGCGGTGCGAGACCTGTCCGAGGAAGCTGCCGCAGGGACCCTGCAGGACCCGTCCCGGCTCGCCAAGGCCCTGAAGCACCAGCGGGAAGTTGCCGCCGACACCGGGGAGCAAGCCGCGCTCGACCGTCTGCGCAAGGAACGAGGCGACCTATCCGAGCGCATCCTGACGCTACGACGGGAAGCGGCGAAGGAGGCCTATTCCCGCGCCGTGGAGGACTACGCCAAGGCCTGCACGCCTCTTGTCGGTCTGGCCCAGCGGGTGCGCGAGGCTGCCGTCGATGCCGGGGTGCTGGTGACCGAGCACAACTCGAAGCACCTCATCGGCACCTGGGTGCAGATCGGCGGCGCGGTGATCAACCTGCCCAAGGCCTGACCATGCCACGGCGCCGGCACAGAAGCACCGACCTGGCTACTTCCTCGGCAACGACCAGACCAGGGAACTGGTGGTCGAAATCGAAACTGCCGGAATCCCGGCTTTTTCGACGAAGGAGGGCCGCGGAGGTGGCACCTACGCCTGCCGCGAGCTGGTCGCAGAGCTAGAGCCAGATATGGCTTTTGCCCCCGCGCGCCCGGCGCATGGGGTGCGTCCAATTTCGAGCACCCCCCGAACTGAATGCGCAAAACGGTCAGATGTACGACCTGCGCCGCCGCCGGGATCGATCCGACCCGGGCTGTGGCTTGCGTAGGAGCGCGACCAGCAGGCGAACGGCGCTGCGCCAAGGGCGATGGTGCGGGGGCGCGACGAAAGGCCGCCAGCGGCCCGGATTTCAAACGAGACGATCCGTCAGAGGGGAAACCGTCATGTCCTTCGATCACCTGACCACCGAGCAACTGCGCGCCATCATCCACGGGAAGCATCCCGCGCTGGTGCGAGGCGGCAACGACTGGATCACGGACGAACTCGCCGCAGTTGGCCTGCAAGAGAGCGACGAAGCGGCCGACAACCTGATCCGCAAGATGGCCAAGACCGGCTTCGGGCTGTGCAAGGCCCGGACGCGCAGGGGGAGCCCGTGCCGTGCGCTGGGCGATGGCGCCGGCGGCCGGTGCATCCTGCACGGCGGCGCGTCGGTCGGGCCCGTAACGCTCAAGGGCAAGCAGAACGCCCTGCAGGCCTTAGTCCGAGCTCGCCTCAAGCGGCGCGGCATCGACCCGGACAAGCTGTGATGTGGCCAAATCCGACGCACGCACCTTGCGCGCGCATTGACATGGGGTACTGAAAATGCGGCTACCACCTGGACTCGCCTTCGGACCCGACGGGCGCCTTGTGCGCGTCGATCCGGACGAGCAGCGCAAGCGCCGGGCTGAGCTTTCCGCCGAACGCCGCGCCCGCAAGCGCAAGGAGCGCATCGCCATCGTCCGGGCCCACCTTCCGGCCCTGGGCATCGATCCGACCAGCGAGAGCGGTCAGCGGGTGTTGCAGAGGCTTGAGTATCTGGAGGGCGAGCGGAACTGACATGGGACACCACAACTACCCCCCGACTCGCGCCAAGCCCGGCACCGCGCGCCTGGTAGCCGACGAGGCGCGCCGCAAGTACCTGGCCTTCCTGGAAGAGTTGTTCCGAGAGTCCGAACGCGAACGGCGCGCCGCCGATCTCGCCGCTCGAGTTCGCGCCGCGGACGTCGACCCAGCCAGCGACCTCGGGCAACGACTGTTGCGCAAACTGGAGCGGGCGGACGGCTACCTGTGCCTGGCCACCACGCGCGCCGGAACGCCATGCATCGCCCTCGGCAGCGGCAGCGGCTGGCGCTGCCGGTTCCACGGCGGCGCATCGACCGGGGCCAAGACACCCGAAGGCAAGGCACGCGCGCTGGCCAACCTGCGCCAGTACCGGGACAGTGGGCAGGGCCCCGAGCAAGGTTAACGTCGCGCGCCAGGGGTTGGCCGCACCGATCGCGGCGGGCGCAATTTCGCGAGAGGTACGCGCAGGCGGTATGAGGTACGGGCCGACCGATCCGGATTTCTCCGGTTCCGGCGGGTTTGGCTCGTCGCCCGTCGCGTGCGCGCGCGACCGAGTGCGGCAAAGCATGCTAAGAATTGTTCTGTTTCGCCGGATTGCGCGCAAGCACTGCGCCGACTTCGAGGCGTTCGGAAGGGTGCAATTTGAAATGCGCACCTTCCAGACGCGGGGCGCCCAGCAGCAGCGCGCAGGTTGCCGGTCGCGGCTCAGAATTGAGCCACCAGATTGAGGCCCAGGAGCGCGCGCCCGGGGATCTCGTCAGCCGCCGCACCTGTTCGGGATGTCCCGCATGTTGGCCAGCTCGTCGGGCTCCTGCGCGATGTTGTCGCTGGGGAACCGGGACTTCACACCGCCGGCCGCGGCCTTCTTCGCCATGGCAACGGCCTGATCCGCGGCGAGGATGTAGGGCGTGTACGGACCGAGCGCGCTGTTGCACGTCGTGAGCATGTCGCCACGCGCCTGGAAAAGCAGGTTGCCAGCGATTTCCAAGTTCGTCAGCGCGTACAGGTAGGGCTGGAGTGCCACGGCGTCGGCTGCACTGTGGCACTTCAGCGCATCGGCGTAGCTGCCCTGCAGGCGCACGACCTTGGTGTACGCGTCCTCGGCGCTCGCTGATTCGGCATCGGCAGAGTTCCACCGCGCGTAGCCCTTGGAGCTCGGTGCCGCGTTCATGGAGCCGGCCAGGTGGATTTCTCGGATCAGGGCCGCGCGTGCAGCCTTGTACGCCAGCAGGCCCTGGGCGTAGCGGTCCCTGTAGGCGGCAACCGGCGTGCAGCTCGCAGCGTGGGCCCCCTGCGCGAGCGTTGCAAGGCAGAGAACTGTCGCGCCGAGAACGGTGATGCGACTTGACATGTGATTCCCCGTGAGTCAGCTCGATCGGGAGGATAGCGCTCCCTGGCGACCGCTCTTGAGGATCTTCCGCCGCGCTCGGCAAATCCCCAGAAATGGGCATTTCCCCGGCGCGCATGACCTGAAGAAGCCTGAGGTTCGGGGTGCCGCGCTGCCGGGGATGGGCCTGGCGCGGGTCTTGGGAAACAACCCCATGCGAACTGCGCAGAGCCCTTGCAAATGATGAAAAAGGCGATATACTTTCATCAAACGCACAGGAGCCAAGCATGATTCGCAACAGCAAGCAGCAGTGGGAAGTCGGCCAGACGGTCAAGGTCGGCTTCCTGAGCCTGGTGGTCCGCGCCAAGGTGGCTACGCCTGGCGACGGCGCCCCCGATGCCTACGTCCTGGCCAACGCCGCCGGCACGCAGCTCTACAAGTTCGTGCCGCACAACGGGCTGGAGAAGATCTCCACCGGCGACGCTCGCTCGCTGCTGGCCACCGCACAGCGCCACGGTGCCGAGATGGCGCGGGCCGTCGTCGAGCGCGCCAGGGCGCACGCCGCGCTCGCCGGCGAAATCGACGCGCTGCTCGCGGCTTGCTGACCATGGCCGACGAGCAGCCGAAGAAGTCGGGGCGCGGTGGCGCGCGTCCGGGCACCGGCGGCGCTCGCCCCGGCTCGGGTCGCAAGCCGGCCGAGGTCAAGAACGAGAAGCACCTGGTTTCGCTGCCGCCGTGGGCTGTCGCCGCGCTGCGGCTGCTGGGTGGCGGAAGCCTGTCACGCGGCATCGTGGCCGCGCTGGAGAAGCTCAAGCTGAGGGAATGATTTCACCGCTGCCGGGCGGTTTCTCGGCGATGAAGGCGGGCAAGCGTGGTGGTGGAACACCGCGCCGCCCTGACCACAACCTGCACGATGGAGGTGCAAGCAATGGCTACTGCCAATGGTAGTTCCGTGGGCGCGACGCCCGCGCAGCGGGATCTGCAGTCGATCCCATTTCGAGGCCACACGATCCATGTGTGGCGCCAGCCCGAGCCGACGAAGCATGCCTTCGCCTGGCGCGTGGTGCGCGACGACCTGCACAGCGTCGCCACCGATGAGGCCGACACCTGCGCCGAGGCGTGGAACGCCGCGATTGCGCAGGTCCCTGGCGCCAGCCAGGCGCAGGAGCCGCCGGCCTTTGACTTCGATCGATGGAACCGCTGCCGCTGGGACCGGCTGCCGGACTACTCGCTCACGGCATCCGGTAGTCTGGAAAGCGCCACTCCCGGGCTGGTCCGGCGCCTGGAGGGCATCAAGCACAGCGCGCGCGGCCTGCAATCGATCCTGCGGGTGTTGATGGTGGCCGACATGCACGCCGAGTGGTTCACGGATGGCGAGGAAGAAGCGCGCCCGCTCAGTCCCTTTGTGGCCGAAGGGCTGCACCTGGCCGCCGATCAACTGGCCCAGCGCGTCGAGGACGAGATCCACGGCATCACCGCGATGGAGGTGAGCGATGCCTGAGGCAACCGATAACGATCTGCGCGCCGCCGAGCAGGCGCTCCGCCACGTCACGCACCAAGCGAGGTTGGCCTTATGCGCCCTCGAAGCCTCCGAACTGCTGACGTTCATCGTCGACCCCGAATGCTATGCGGTTGCGGCTGCCATCGAGGACATGCTGGCCCAGACCATGCGCGACGCCGAGGCCGCGGGCGACAAGCTGACGGAGCTGAAGATCGGAGGCAGCCATGAGTGAACTCACGAAGGACGATATCGAGGCCGTCGAGCGTGCGCTCCTGCGCTTCCTCGTTCTGGCGCGTGCCGCGCGCCGGGTGGTCGAGCACGCGCTGCCCGACGACAACAGCGACGCTGGCGAGGATCGCGTCAGCGCCACCGAGCTGCTGGCCATGATCGAGAAGGAGGCCGGCGAGGCGCTGAGCCGCTTCTAGGGCCGACAACCCCGCCACCACGACCCGGCCGCGCGCCGGGTTTCTACCTGCGAGAGGGCATTCCCATCACGAACTCAAGCGCCTCGCGCAACTGCTCGAGAGTTGGCGTCGTATTGACTCGGCCCCAGCTGCCGGCGCGCACCCCGGGAGGCTGGAGCGCCATCACAGCGTAGCCCAGCGCGGCGCGATGCCAGCCCATGGTGATCGCGGTCAGCGCTGCACTGAGATCCGTGGCTTCCCAGTGATCGGGCTGGCGTCCTTGCGTGGAAATTTCCTCCAGTATCGCCCCAACCAAGGCCTCGACCGCATTCTTTCGATCAGCCTCTCCCATAGCGTCCCACTGATCGGAACGCGGCACCACCGAAACGGACTTGCTCAAGCTCATTTGTCACCTCGTGCATGGCTTTGCCTTGCGCAAGCATAGACGCAGGACGCTACCACGTACTCGACGCAACCTGTCGCCGACAGATGATCGCGCTCGCCGTGTTCGAGACGGCGCCGGGTGAATAGGCCGAGCGTCAGACCGGCACCGGCTCATTGAACCTTAGACGTCGACTGTTCCTGGCATCACCTTGCCACGGAGCAGCGAGCATGCCCATTCCCGAGACCACCCCGGCGCCGAGCGCCGCGAACGAAGCCCGCGTGCGCGCGAGCGGCATCAACCTCACGACCGAGTACGGGAAGTGGGTGCTGAACCTGGCGCGCACGTCGAAGAGCCACCTGTGCCTGGCCCGCAAGGATTTCGACTTCCTGTGCATCCAGCCGGGCGACGGCGCCGGCCATCGCTGTCGACTGCACGGAGGTGCCAGTCGCGGCCCCAAGAGCGATGAGGGCAGGGCGCGGGCTTCCGCCAACCTGCTGCAGAACCGGGCCCGTGGGCCGGCTCAGAAACCGGCGCCCGGCGCGGGTGACATGACGGAGCAGCTGGCCGCACCGCTGCCCGCGCATCAGGCCTCGGGCGAGTTCCTCAGCCTGGAGGAGCTGGCCACGTTCACGGGCCGGAAGCGGCGGGCGGCGCAGTGCCGGGTGCTGCAGGAGCTGGGCATCCCATTCCTGCTGCGCGGCCGCACGCCGATTGTTTCCCGCGTGCTGGTGCACCAGGCGATGTCCGGAGCTGCTGGAGCGCGGTAGGTTCGGTGCGTATTTGCACCGGCCAGGGCGCGCTGAAGGCGTCGGAATCGAACCCTCAGGGAAGCCGGCGCGGTGCGTCCAGTGCCCCTGAACAGGCACTGCAACCCGGGGTTCGGAGGGGGTTCGGCAACCCTGGCGAATCGGCCCGTTGCGGCCTCGTGGGGATCGGCCGAAGTGGTGAGATCCGTAGCACGATAACTGTCATTATCGCTCTAGGCAATTCGGTACCCCGAACCCGGAACTCGATGTTGGCGGGGTTCGAGAAGGATGGTCTTGCCGGCGCGTGCGCCCAGGGCCGAGAGGCGTGACGGCACCATGGAGGCATGCATCACCTGCTTTGGCAACGGTCCTGCAGTATCACGCGTTGGTGTTCGACGGTATCGACCGAGTCGATCGGAAGTTCTTGCCAATGTCCTGCTCTGCCCCCGGTCTGGTGAGGCGCGACGCGCGGTCAGGGCTTTCCGTGAGTCAGGGCTGACGCGGCCTCAAAGAGCACCTTCACCGAGAGGGGCATGAGTTCCGGGTCATTGGCCTCTGGCTTCCCATTGCCGTTCGCCCCATAGAACACCCCCTTCATCAGTACGAGCAGAAGCGTTGTTGCAATGGCCCCGGTGAGGCCGAGCGGGACGAGCCAGTGCCAATTGCTGTATGGCAGATTCCTCTCTTTAAGCAGCGGCCAGAGTAGGCACAAGAAGACGCCGTAAAAGACAACCACAGCCGCCAGCGCGAAAAAGATCAGGAGGTT
This sequence comes from Thiomonas sp. FB-6, assembly GCF_000377645.1. Taxonomy (GTDB): domain Bacteria; phylum Pseudomonadota; class Gammaproteobacteria; order Burkholderiales; family Burkholderiaceae_C; genus Thiomonas_A. The sequence continues at coordinate 19,932 of NZ_KB898481.1, forward strand.
TCTGTGCCGTCGATTCTGGTGCCCAAGCGCCAAGCTGAGCTCATGCCTTTGCGCCGCGAAGATCCTTTCCTGCTCTCCTTCGCCCCTCTTTATGTCCCCGCGCTCGACCTGCGCCGCTAGTGCGTCGGTGGCCCCTGGAATGGCATCTAGACTTGGCCTCGTGGTTGGCGCAGGAGGCTGCGGCGAAGACGGTGTCGACGAAGACGCCGCCGCGGAGCCACGCGGGGGGCGTTCCAAGCTTGGGCCAGTGGCTCCGAGATTGCTGGGCGGCTCCGCTTCACTCATCGGGCTCAAGCAGTCTCAACCCGACCAGTTGCCTGCCGCTGCTCAGCAAGCGCGCGGAAGTAACGCTCGATCTCTCCGTTGTCGATGATTGGCGAATTATCGCCATGCTCGCGACCGGCGGTGCGAGTTGTCTCCCACGGCGACCCCTGGACGTGGGACATCGCCGAGAGTTCAACCGCGTTGAAGTGCCCCAATTCGCCCCAGACACGATCCAGCAGACTCCAGAACTGCTGATCGTCCTTCGAAACCATGAGGTAGCGAGTTGCGTTTGGAGACGTCGGGTCCCCCTCCGAGATGAAGGACGTCACTGGCGAACGCCCGTAGGGCTTCAACTCTCGGTAGACAGAGTCAATGACGGGGCCGTAGGCCCAGGCTTCAAAGGGTTCGTCAACCAGATTTTCGCCCGTGAGGGCCAAGTGCCAGCCGTGCATGAAGTACAGCAACTTCTGCACATGCATCGGCGTCAATTGACGGTTGCTCTCCCGCGCCTTCACCAGCAGCGCGTTGGCGACGTGACGTGTACGGTAGCTCATGGCCTGCTCCTGGCAGGCGCCCGTGGTGCTCTACGACCCACTAGACGACTCATTGGACGTGAAGGGATGAACAAGTGCACTCATCAAGACCAAGGTACATGGCGCTCAAGAAGGAGCGCCTCAATTGTCGGTGACCAAGTGAACGGAACTTGACAATTCCACAGTGAATCATGTTCATAGTACTTGTACTTGATGTGGGGGCAATAGAGGCGGTCGTCAAGCTTGTTGCGTAGATGTCTCGACGCGATGGGGGCCGATCATGCCCGTCGACAGCGGCTGACCGCTTCGCTCGAAACCTTTCACAGCCATTACATGGGGCCGGGATGGGCTTTCTATCGGGGCCTCATATCGCCCTGAGAGCCTTGTTTTTCCTTGGTGGGCCCTGCGGGGCTCGAACCCGCAACCAACGGATTATGAGTCCGCTGCTCTAACCATTGAGCTAAGGGCCCGCGGCGCATACGGGCAGGGTGCCCGCGGCCGAGGGGCGGATTCTACCGGCGGCATGCGGGCCTTCGCGCAGGGGGCCGGCGGCGGGGCAGCGCGGGGCCGAAAATGCGCGCATGGAACTTCGCACGCGCGGCGTCACCCTGGTGGAGTGCCTGGTGGTGATGGCGCTGACCGCGATCTGCCTGGGCATGGCGCTTCCGGCCTGGCGCGACGCCCTGCGGGCGCAGCGCGTGCGCGAGGCCAGCCAGGCGCTGGTGGATGGCCTGCGCCTGGCGCGGCTGCACGCCTTGCAGCGCGGGGGCTTCGTGCGCATGTGTCCGGGCGGCCCGGGCGGCGGCTGCGAGGGCCCGGGGCGCTGGGAGCAGGGCTGGGTGCTGCTGGGCGAGCCGGCGGAGCAAGGCGGCGAGGCTACGGTGCTCGGGGTGGCGCAGGCCTTGCGCGGGGTACGCATCGATGCCGACGCGGCGCTGGCGCGGGGGGCCGGCTTCGACGCCGGCGGCTGGCCGCGCCGGCCCGGCGGTGCCTTGCTGATGGGGCGCTGGCGGGTGTGCCCGCAGGGCGGGGGCGCGGGACGGGAACTGGTGCTGTCGGCCGCCGGCCGGGTGCGCGGCGCCGCGCTGGACTGCTTGCCGGCCTGAGCCGCGCCGGTCCGGCTTCGGCTCAGCGCTGGCTCAGCGCGTTGCCGACCAGCTTGGCGGTGATGTCGACGATGCGGATCATGCGCTCGTAAGCCATGCGCGTGGGGCCGATCACGCCCAGGGTGCCGACCACGCGGCCGTCGACCTCGTAGGGGGACGTGATCACCGACAGTTCCTCGTAGGGCACGACCTCGCTGTCTCCGCCGATGTAGATGCGCACGCCTTCGGAGCGTTGCGAGCTCTCCAGCAGGCGCAGCAGCAGCGACTTCTGCTCGAACAGGTCGAACAGGCGCCGCAGGCCGGCCAGGTCGCCGGCGAGGTCGTCCACCTCCAGCAGCTGTTTCTGGCCGGAGATCACCACCTGCTCCTGGCGCTCGGCCGCGGCCTGGCCGGCGGCGGCCACCGCGGCCTGCATGAGCGCGACGATCTCGCCCCGGATGTTCTCCACCTCGCCGCGCAGCCGGGCGGACATCTGTTCGAAGTCCAGCCCGCTGCAATGGGCGTTGAGGTAGTTGGCCGCCTCGGTCAGCTGGGCCTGGGTGTAGGGGTGGCCGGAGACGATGATGCGGTTCTGCACGTCGCCGCTGGCGTCGACCAGGATGACCAGGATGCGCTGCTCGGACAGGCGCAGGAACTCGATGTGCCGGAAGGCCGCGTCGCGCCGCGGGCTCATCACCACGCCAACGAAGTGGGACAGGTCCGACAGCAGGCGCGCGGCGTTCACGATCACCTTCTGCGGCTCCACGCTGGTCAGCTCGGAGCGGAAGCGCTGCTCGAACTCCTGGCTTTCGCCGTCGCCGCGGGCGGTGAGCATGGTGTCCACGAACACCCGGTAGCCGCGCGGCGTGGGGATGCGCCCGGCCGAGGTGTGGGGGCTGACGATCAGGCCCAGTTCCTCGAGGTCGGCCATCACGTTGCGGATGGTCGCGGCCGACAGTTCCAGGCCCGAGGCGCGGGAAAGCGTGCGCGAGCCCACGGGTTGTCCGTCGGCGATGTAGCGCTCGATCAGGGTCTTCAGCAGCACGCGGGCTCGGTCATCCATGGCGCCCATTTTAAGTTCCCGCGCCCGGCCGTGGGGGGGAGGCGCCGGCGGCCCGCCATCTGCCTGTGCTGTAATGCCGCCAGGGCGGCCTCCTGGCGGCCTCGCCAGCGTGCCCCTCGCTCCCATTGCGCGCGTTCATCCGCCTCTCAGCCCATGTCCGCACCCGTTTTCCAGCACGCCATCCTGATCGGCAAGCCCGAGGCGGCCGGCGTCGGCCGCACGCTGGAGGACATCGCATCGTGGCTGGCCGCCAACGGCGTGGAGCCGCTGATCGAGCAGGACACCGCGCAGCGCTGCGATTTGCCCGGCTACCGCGCGGTGGCCCTGCGCGAGGTCGGGCGCGACGAGGCGCGCAGCCTGGTGGGCATCGTGGTCGGCGGCGACGGCACCATGCTGGGGGCGGCGCGCCAGCTGGCGCCCTCGGGCGTGCCGCTGATGGGCATCAACGCCGGGCGCCTGGGTTTCATCACCGACATCGTCGAGGCGCGCTGGCGCGAGGCGCTGGGCGCCATGCTGCAGGGACACTTCGAGCGCGAGCAGCGCGCGGTGCTGTCCGGGCACGTGCAGCGCGACGGCCAGACGATTTTCACGGGCATCGCCATCAACGACATCGTGGTCAACCGCAGCGGCGCGACCGGCCTGGTCGAACTGCGCGTGGACGTGGACGGATGCGCCATGTACGCGCAGCGCGCCGACGGCCTGATCGTGGCCACGCCCACCGGCTCCACCGCCTACGCCATGTCGGCCGGCGGCCCGATCCTGCACCCCAGCCTGCCCGGGCTGGTGCTGGTGCCGATCGCCGCGCACACGCTGTCCAACCGACCCATCGTGCTGCCCGACCACGTGCGCATCGACATCGAGGTGGCCTCGCGCAGCGACGTGGTGCTGAATTTTGACATGCAGCACTTCGCCGACCTGCTGGGCGGCGACCGCATCCAGCTGCAGATCGCGCCGTACCGCGCGGTATTCCTGCATCCGCCGGGGTGGAACTATTTCTCCACCCTGCGCAAGAAGCTGCGCTGGCACGAGATCCTCGGCGTCGACGACTGAAGCCCGGCAAACCGCGAAACCCTGGGCCCCGAACATGCTGCGCCGACTGCATATTCGCCAATTCGTGCTGGTGGACGAACTCGAACTCGAGTTCGACCCCGGCTTCACCGCGCTGACCGGCGAGACTGGCGCCGGCAAGTCCATCCTGATCGACGCGCTCAAGCTCGCGCTGGGCGAGCGCGGCGACGCCTCGGTGCTGCTGCCGGGGGCCCCGCGCGCCGAGATCTCCGCCGAGTTCGACACCCCGTCGCAACTCGTGGGCTGGCTGGACGAACAGGGCTTCGAGCCCGGCGAGACGGTGCTGCTGCGCCGGGTCATCGATGCCCAGGGGCGTTCGCGCGGCTACCTCAACGGCAGCCCGGCGACTCTCGCGCAGCTGCGCGAGGCCGGCGACAGCCTGGTGGACATCCACGGCCAGCATGCCTGGCAAAGCCTGGCGCGTAGCGACTCGGCGCGCGAGCTGCTGGACGCCTACGCCGGCGCGGCGGCCGAGCGCCAGGCCTGCGCGCAGGCCTGGCGGGCCTGGCGCGACGCCGAGCAGCAACTGCAGGCGGCCCGCCAGGACGCCGGCCAGCTGCTGCGCGAACGCGAGAGCCTGCAACTGGAACTGGCCGAGCTCGACCGCCTGGCGCCGCAGCCCGGGGAGTGGGAGCCGCTGAACGCCGAACACCGCAGGCTCGCGCATGCGGCCGAACTCATCGAGCAGTTGCAGGGAGCCTGCGCCTGGCTGGACGACGAGGAAAGCGGCGCGCTGCGCATGCTGGCGCGCGCGCAGCAGGCGCTGCAGCCGGCCGCGGCCATCGACCCGGGGCTGCAGCCGGTGCTGGAGCAACTGGATCAATTGCACACCCTGGGCGCCGAACTCGGGCACGAGCTGGCGGCCCGCCTGCGCCAGGCCGACGTCGACCCGCAGCGCCTGGCCGAGGTCGACGCCCGCCTGTCCGCGTGGATGGGCCAGGCACGGCGCCAGCGCGTGGCGCCCGATCAGCTGCCCGCGCACTGGCAGCAGTTGCGCGCGCGCCAGCAGCAGCTCGAACAGGGGGCCGACCTGGAGGCCCTGGCCGCGCGCGAGCGCGCGGCCCATGCGCGCCTGGGCGAAGCCGCGGCGCGCCTGAGCGAACGCCGCGCCGGGGCCTGCGAGCGCCTGGCGCAAGGCGTGCGCGCGCTGATGCAGGAACTGGGCATGCAGGGCGGGGATTTCGCGGTCGCGCTGCGCGAGCTGCCGCAGATCCAGTCTGCCGGCGCGGAATCGGTGGAGCTGCTGGTGGCCGGGCACGCGGGGGCCGAGTTGCGCCCGCTGGCGCGCGTGGCCTCGGGCGGCGAGCTATCGCGCATCGCGCTGGCGCTGGCCGCCACCACGGCGGCGCAGCAGCCGGTGGGCACGCTGTTGTTCGACGAGGTCGACGCCGGCATCGGCGGCGCCGTCGCGCACACCGTGGGGCGCCTGCTGGGCGCGCTCGGCGCCGACCGCCAGGTGCTGGCGGTGACCCACCTGGCGCAGGTGGCGGCGGCCGCGTCGCGCCACCTGCAGGTGGACAAGGCCAGCCGCGGCGGGCGCAGCTTCAGCAGCGTGCGCGCGCTGGAGCCGCAGGCGCGGGTGCTGGAAATCGCGCGCATGCTCGGCGGCGATGCCTCGTCCGAGGTGGCGCTGGCGCATGCGCGGGAAATGTTGCAGGCGGCGGCGGTTCCCGCGGCTCCGGCGCGTGCGCGCCGCGCCCGCGCGAAGGCGGGTTGAGGGGGACGAGGCGATGACCACGCAGGCACAGGATTCGTCCGCCGCGGCGCAGCGCGATGCGCGTGCGCTGCGCGTGGTGTTGTTGTCGGGGGTGTCCGGCTCGGGCAAGACCATCGCGCTGAACTCGCTGGAGGACGCCGGCTACTACTGCGTGGACAACCTGCCCGCGCAGCTGGTCGACCAGTTGCTGGACGTGGCACAGCAGGCCGGCTACCGGCGCCTGGCCATCGCCATGGACGCGCGCGCTCCCGAGGGCCTGGGCCTGCTGCCCGACCTGGTGCGGCGCCTGCGCGCGCAGTGCGACCTGCATTTCATCTACCTGGACTGCAGCACCGACACGCTGGTGCAGCGCTTCTCCGAGACCCGGCGCGCCCATCCGCTGACGGCTCGCCGCGGCGAGCAGGCGCGCAGCGCGCCCGGCCAGCCGGCGCCGGCCTCGGCGCCGGCGCTGGTGGAGGCCATCGAGCTGGAGCGCGAGCTGCTGGCTCCGGTGGCGGGCCTGGGCCTGCACATCGACACCAGCGGGCTGCGCCCGGCGCAGCTGCGTGCCTGGGTGCGCCAGGCCGTGCAGCTGGAGGCCTCGCGCCTGACCCTGTTGTTCGAATCCTTCGCCTTCAAGCACGGCGTGGCGCTGGACGCGGATTTCGTGTTCGACGTGCGCATGCTGCCCAATCCGCACTACGACCCGAAGCTGCGCCCGCTCAACGGGCGCGACGCGCCGGTGGCGGATTTCCTGCGGGCGCAGCCCTCGGTCATGCGCATGCTCGCCGACCTGCGCGGCTTCCTGGAGCATTGGCTGCCGGCCATGGCCGAGGACCAGCGCAGCTACGTGGTGGTGGCCATCGGATGCACCGGCGGCCAGCACCGCTCGGTGTTCCTCGCCGAGGAACTGGGGCGTCATTTCGGGCAGCAGCACCGCGTGCTGGTGCGCCACCGCGAACTCGACGCCGCCGGCGCGCCGGCGGCCTGAGCAGGCGAGCCGGCTCAGTCGCCGCCGGGCCGGGCCGCGGCCGCGGGGCCGGCCCGGGACCCGGCCGCTCCGGCCGTCTCGGCGGCCAGCAGCTTGCGCACCGGGGCCGGCAGGCCCAGCGCCAGCGCCTCCTCCGGCGCGAACCAGGCTCCGCCGGCGTCGCCGTCGCCCGCGTGCAGGCCGGCGGCGCGCAGCTCGACTTCCAGCGGCTGCAGCAGCAGGTCCATGTGGGTCAGCACGTGGCGCAGCGTTGCGCGCGCGCCATGGCAAAGCACCTCGCCGAGCTGCGCGGCCCGCTCCAGCGCCTGCTGCTCGTCGTCGTGGGCGGGCAGGCTCCACAGCCCGGGCCAGATGCCCAGCGGGTCGCGGCGCTGCAGCCACACGCGCGGGCCGCGGGGGCCGTCGCTGCGCGCCCACAGCAGCACCCAACGCTGCGTGCGCCGGGCCGCCCGCGCCGGCGCCTTCGCCGCGGCCTGAGCGCCGGCGGGCGCGGCCGGGCCCTCATGGCGCGGGCAGTCGGCGGCGAAGGGGCAGAGCAGGCACTCCGGCTGCGCCGGCTTGCACAGCGTGGCGCCCAGGTCCATGAGGCCCTGGGTGTAGGCGTCGAGCCCGCTCTCGGGCAGCAGCGATTCGGCCAGATCCCACATGGCGCGCAGCGAGGCCGCGTCGTGCGGGCGGGGCAGCGCGAAGGCCCGCGCCAGCACGCGTTGCACGTTGGCGTCCAGGATGGCTTCGCGCTGTCCGAAGCAGAAGGCGGCGATGGCCGCGGCCGTGGAGCGGCCGATTCCCGCCAGCCCCTGCAGGGCCTCGCGCTCGCGCGGGAATTCGCCGCCGTGCAGCTCGCGAACCTGGCGCGCGCAGGCGTGCAGGTTGCGCGCGCGCCGGTAGTAGCCCAGGCCGCTCCACTGCGCCAGCACCTCGTCGAGTTCCGCGGCGGCCAGCGAAGCCAGGTCCGGGAAGCGCCGCAGGAAGGCCTCGTAGTAGCGCAGCACGGTGTCGACCCGGGTTTGCTGCAGCATGATCTCGGAGACCCAGACGCGGTAGGGGTCGCGGCTGCGCTGCCAGGGAAGGTCGTGGCGCCCGTGCTCGAGTTGCCACGCCACCAGGCGCGGCGCGAAGCTGGGCGGGTCGATGCCGCCGGCGCCCGGTGCCGGGCCGCGGCTCGCGCGGGCCGGCTCGGCGGTGCTGCGGTGGGCCTTGCGCGCGCGGGGGGCTGCGGCCCCCGTCATGCGGCCGCGGCCAGCGCCTCGGCGCCGGGCAGCGCGAGCTCGAAGCGGTTGGAGAGTTGCTGGCGCAGCTCGCGCAGCTGTTCGGCGCGCTGGCGCAACTGCTGGATGCGCTCGGCCAGTTCGCCGTCGGCATGCGCCACCTGCTGCAGGTTGCTCAGGCGCCGGTGCAGCGAGCGTCTGCGCTCGCGGGTCTGCGCCTGCAGGCTGGCCACGGCGGCGCGATTCCAGTGCTGCGCGTCGGCGATGCCGCGCTCCTGGATGCTGCGCAGCCGCGCCTGCGCGGACAGCAGCACGCGGTCGGCGTAGGCGCTGCTCTGCATGCGCAGCCACTGCACGGCGCCGGCGAAGCGCAGGTAGTCGGCGCGCATGGCCTCCAGGTCCAGCCGGGCGCCGTCCAGGCGCAAGGCCTTGGGCAGGGGCATGGAGAAGGCGAACTCGTTGTTCAGGCGCACGCAGGCGCCGGCCAGCATGGACTGGTTCTCCTCCAGCAGCGATTCGGCCCGGTTCATGCTCAGGCCGAGTTCGTCGCAGGCGTCGGCCAGCGCGGCGCGCAGGCCGGTCTTGACCAGAGCCGAGCGCAGCTCCCGCCGCAGCAGTTCCAGGCGCTGCAGCGCGCGCTTGGCGTCGAGCAGCTCGGCCACCCGCGCCATCTGCCGGGCATTGACCGCCTGCACGGCCTGCACCAGGCCCACCGCGGCGTCGAACTCGAGGCGCTCCGCGTCGGCGCGTTGCAGCAGCGCGGCCGCCGCGTGCTTGCTCTTGCCCTGCAGGGCCTCGAGTTCCATGCGTTGTTCGTCGGCCAGGCGCAGCCGGGCGTCGAGGTCGCGCTCCAGGCGCTGGCGGGTGTCCAGCAGCGTGGCGCGCCAGCTGCCTTCGATCCAGTCGCGGCGCTCGCGGTCGGCGCATTCGCCCAGCGCCGCCTCGAGCTGGGGCAGCCCCGAGCGCTGGAGCAAGGTGTCGTCGCCCTGGATGCGCGCCAGCAGCCCCTTGTGGGCGCTGAGCGCGAACACCCGCGATGGCGGCACCTGCAGCACCTGGGCCACGGATTCGCATTGACCGCGGATCTGCGCCTGCACCTCGGCGCCGCTGCGCAGCGGATCCCACAGCATGTCGATCTTGTTGAGCACGACGAAACTGCGCGCGCGCCCCGCCGCGCCGACATGATCGGTCCACAGCTGCAGGTCGCTGCGCGTGACGCCGGCGTCGGCCGACAGCAGGAACACCACCGCGGCGGCGGAGGGAATCAGCGACAGGGTCAGTTCGGGTTCGGCGCCCAGCGCGTTCAGTCCCGGTGTATCCAGCACGCTGATGCCCTGGGCCAGCAGCGGATGCTCGATGTTGAGCAGCGCATGGCGCCAGCGCGGGATCTCCACATCCTGTGCGGGCCCGGCACCGCCGGCGGCCGCGGTCAGTGCCGAAACCTGTCCGTCGTCCTCGGGCAGGTGGAAACCCAGTTCGCGCGCGCGCTCCAGCGGCACCTGCACGGTGTCGCACAGGCGCTGGAGCGCGCGGCTCATGGCCACGGCGTCGCCGCCGTCGAAACGGTGTTCCTGCCATTCCTGCGGGCGCGCCTTCCAGTCGCTGAGCAGGCGTGACTCGGCGCGGGTCTCGATGGGCAGCAGGCGCAGCGAAATGGGCTGCTCCGGGTCGTTGAAGATCTCCACCGGGCACATGGTGGTGCGCCCGACCCCGGCGGGCAGCACGCGCTGGCCGGTGCTGCCGAAGAACAGTGCGTTGACCAGCTCGGACTTGCCGCGCGAGAGTTCGGCGACGAAGGCCAGCTGCACCTGGTCGCGCTGCAGGCGGCGCTCCAGCTCGGACAGGGGTTCCTGCCACAGCGTGGGGTCGAGGGAGCTGTCGGCCAGCCAGCCGGCCAGCGCGGTCAGGCGCGCAAGGCGCTGGTCGCGCCAGGCTCCGAAGCGGCTCCAGGAGGGAGCCTGCGCGGGCAGGCGAATGGGCTGGTTCATCGGCATCGGGGCACGAACGTGACGGCGCGCCGGCGTGGCGGGTGCGGGATGGGCATAGCGTACCCTTTCGCGCCCAGGTGCGATACAGGGGTGCTCAGCGGCGCTGGCAGGAAGCGCAGAAATAGGTGCTGCGTTGGCCCTGCGCGACATGCGCCAGCGGGCGCGCGCAGACCCGGCAGGGCTGGCCGGCGCGGCCGTAGACCAGCGCCTCCAGCTGGAAATGTCCCTGGGATCCGTCGCTGGAGCAGAAGTCGCGCAGCGTGCTGCCGCCGGCGCGCACGGCCTGCTCCAGGGTGGCGCGCAGCTCCGCGGCCAGGCGCGCGCAGCGTTCCCGCGACACCCGCCGCCCGGGGGTGCGGGGGTCGATGCCGGCGCGGAACAGCGCCTCGCAGGCGTAGATGTTGCCCACGCCGGCCACCACGGACTGGTCCAGCAGCAGCAGCTTGATGGCGGCGCGCCGCGGGTGCACCGCACGCCACAGCACCTCGCCGTCGAAGCCGGGCTCCAGCGGTTCCGGGCCGAGGTGACTGAGCAGGGGATGCGCCGGCCCGGGCAGCGCCTGCCAGATCACCGCGCCGAAGCGGCGCGGATCGTTCATGCGCAATTCGCCGCGGTCGGTCAGCAGCCGGAAATGCTCGTGCGGCCCCGGCTGGGGTGCCGCGGCGGCCGCGTTGTCCAGCCAGCGCAGCGAACCCGACATTCCCAGATGCACGATCAGCTGCCCGCGCTGCAGGCCCAGCAGCAGGTACTTGCCCCTGCGCTCCAGGCGCTCGATGCGCTGGCCGGCCAGGCTGTCCGGCTCGCATTGCAGGGGCCAGCGCAGCGGCTTGCCCAGCGCGGCGCCGCGCACGACGCTGCCGCGCAGCGGCTGCAGCAGCGCACGGCGCGTGACCTCGACCTCGGGAAGTTCCGGCATGCCCGCATTGTGCGGCAAGGGGGCGGTTTTCGCCCTGCGCGCTGCCGGGGAATGCTGGCCTGTCGGGGCCCATCCGTACCAGAATGGTCCCGAGTTCGACGCGCGAGCGCAGCGACGAACCAGGGCGTCGCGGGCCTGTCTCGGCCGCCCGCCTGCCCTGTGTCATCCGACGGCCGGACAGGAGGTCCTGAGATGTCCGGCTTCGGCTTCAAGCGAGTCAAGGCGCTGCGCGCCGTGGTTGTCCTGGCGCTGGTGGCGTCCAGGAAGGCTCTCGCGGGCTGGCTCGCGCTGTTCCCGTGGAGTCTGTTCAACGTCGTGAGCGTGGTGGTCATGGGCGTGCTCGTGCTGGTGGTGGTGCTCGTGGCCACCGGCGGCGGGGGCGGCGGCCCGGGCGGCGGGGGCGGCGCCGGGACGGATGCCGGGCACGAAGGTCCCGCGCTGCCGGGGGAGGAGGGCGAGCATCCCTCGGGCCCTGGACCGCAGGCCCGGCGCGGCAGCCTGGAAATCCGCTTCGACGACAACGTGGATTTCCGCGAACTGCGCTTCACGCTCAGCTACCACCCCGGCGAGCCGCCCCTGCCCGGCGAACTGCTGTACCTGCGCGGCCTGCGCGAGGACGACGACCGCGTGCGCGCCCTGGATGCACAGGACATCCTGCGCAACCCCGCCCGCTACGCGCCGCTGGCCGCCCACGCCGAGTCCCTGTGCAGGCGGGGCTATCCGCTGAGCGCGGGCAGTCCCTCTTGCCGGGGCGTCGTGCGCATCTCCCCGTCGTACACGCGCATGCGCTCCGCGCGCGCCGTGCTGCACGCCCTCGCGGCCGAGACCCCGCCGCTGGGGCCCGCCGGCCCGCAGGACGCCGTCGGCGCCGTGCAGGCGCAGGCCCCGCTGCGCCTGGCCCACGTGTTTTTCGTGGCATCCTCCGGTGCGCCGGACTTCACGAGCCGGGTCAGCCTGGTGGAGCAGGATCCGGACAGCCCGGCGGTGTTCCACCCCAGCGCCGCCGCGAGCGGCGCCGACGCGCGGGCCACGCCGGATCCGGTCCGGCGCCTGGACTTGTCGCGGGACCGCGGACGGCTGTACCTGCAGGGCCCTGGCGCGCTGGCGGTCTGGCGGGGCAGCGGGCCGCTCCAGACCCTGTACCGCGCCGACTTCGGCGAAAACCTGCGCGACGCCACGCCCACCGACGCCGGGGTGTGCGTGGCCTATTCCCGCGCCCAGCAATCCGGCATGCGCTGTCTGGCCCAGGACCAGGACAACTGGGGCCCGGCGCAGACCTTCCCGCGCGACATGGCCACGACAGGCCTGGCCAGCGCCGGTCGGGGCGTGCTGGCCCTGGGCAGCGAGGTGGGCGCGCCCGAGCAGGTGCTGGGCTACCACGTGGCCGATGCCTCGCCCTTCTGGCTGCAGTTCCGCGAGGCTCCCGTGGTCGCCGAGGGCGCGCAGGGGGTGGAGGGCTCGATGCCCCTCAAGGCCTGGCCCGGCGGGCGCGAGGACTACCTGTTGTTCGGGCCCTACCCGCAGCAGTGCCAGGGCTTCTGGCAGCTGGGCATGCTCGAGCCTGGAGCCGAGCGCTCGCCCACCTTTTTCCTGCCGGGGCCCGGCGGCGGGCAGACCTTGCGCAGCCACGACCTGTGGCGGGACCTCGCGCCCGGGGTGGTGCGTGTGTTCGCGCTGACGGACACCGTGCGTGAAATCGACTACGACCTGCTGAACCACCGGCCTCTGCGCTGCGTCGGGCGGAGCCTGGCGCTGGGCGCGGCCCGCCTGGACTCCCTGCGCCTGCTGGACGGGGAGGGGCGGGACAGGTTGCTGGTCGTCTCGGGGCTGCGTACCACGGCGCCGCGCAGCTTCATCGCCTTGCTGCGCTACGCCGATGCGGCTTCCGAGCCGCAGCTGCTGAGCCTGGTCGACTTCTCCGATCCGGCGCAGGCGCTGGGTCCGATGCACCGGCAGGTGCGGGTTCGGGCGATATCCCGCAACGCCCTGTTGCTGCGTGCCGAGGATTGACGCGGCGGGCGCCGCCGCCGCGCACGCCGGCCACTACACTGGAGAGCCACGCCGCTATGCCTTTCATCCGCTCATGCGTCACGCCGTTCTTGCAGCTTCGCTGCTGGCCGCGCTAGCTTGCGCCCCCTGGGCGCGGCAGGCCGGCGCCGAGGTTTCGCCCCAGGTCGCCGCGATCACGCGGGCGGCGCCTTCGCAGACCTCGCGCGACGACGCCGAGCAGCAGGCGCGCTGGTTCTATTCCACGCTGACCGGCGAGATCGCGGCCCGCACCGGGCACCCCGACGTGGCCTACGCCGAGTTGCTGCGCGCCGCGCGCGACATGGACTCGGCGCCTCTGTTCGAGCAGGTCGTGCAGGTGGCGCTGGGCGCGCACCAGCCCGAGCTGGCGCTGTCGGCCGTCGGCGCGTGGCTGGAACGGCAGCCCGGCTCCGAGCGCGCGCAGGCCTGGCGCGTGCAACTGCTGCTGGGCCTGGGGCGCGACGCCGAGGCGGCGCCGGCCATTCAGCACCTGTTGGCGATGAGCCCGCAGCCCCAGCGCCCCGAAACGGTGCTGGCGCTTGGGGGCATGTTCCTCGGCATGCAGGACGCCCAGCGCGCGCTGGCGCTGGCGCGCCGCAGCCTGGCCCCCTATGCGGCGCTGCCGCAGACCCAGGCGGTGCTGGCCCAGCTGCAGGTGCAGGCCGGCGAGTTGACGGCCGGGCTGGCCCGCGCCGCGCGCGCGCTCAAGGCCGACCCCGCGCTGCGCCCGGCGGCGCTGCTGATGCTGCAGCACTACAAGGCCGACCCGCCGCGGGCCGACGCCCTGGTGGGCGCCTACCTGGCGGCCGAGCCCGACGACGACACCCTGCGCATGGGCTGGATCGACGCGGCCACGCAGCAGCAGCGCGACAGCGTGGCGCTGGCGCAGTGCGAGCTGCTGGCGCGGCGCAGGCCCGAACTGGCCCAGGTCTGGCTGATCCTCGGTTCGCTGCAGCAGCAGATGGGCCGTTACGCGCAGGCCGAGCATTCGCTCGCGCGCTTCCTGTCGCTGAGCCTGCCCGGCGTGGCGCTGCCCAGCCTGCCGCCGCTGCCCGCGCAGCCGGCCGCCTCCGCCGCGGCCGCAACGATGGCCCCCGCACCGGCAGCCTCCGCACCGGCAGCCGCCCAGGCTTCCGGCGCGTCCGGCCGGGCCGGGGCCCCGGCGCCCGGCCAGGGCGCGCAGCCGCCGCACGCGGCGGTGGTGGCCCCCCCGGTGCCCCCGGATGAACTGGCGCAGGTGTACCTCGCGCTGTCCAGCCTGGCGCTGCACCAGGGCGCCGACGAGCGCGCCGGGCAGTGGCTGCAGCGCATCCCGTCCGCGCAGCGCGACCCCGCGGTGGTGCTACAGCAGGCCAAGCTGCTGGCCGCGCAGGGGCGGCCGCGGCAGGCGGTGGAGCGGGTGCGCGCGCTGCCGCGCGCCACCAGCGAGCAGCGCCGGCGCCGGCTTCTGGCCCTGTCCGAACTGTTGCAGGCGATGCACGAGCCGGCGCAGGCCTATGCCGCCTTGCGCTCGGGCATGGGCGTGTGGGGCCACGATGCCGACTATGCCTATGAAACCGCGATGGCCGCGCAGCAGGCGGGCCAGCCCGCGCAGATGCTGGCGGGGCTGCGGCGCGTCGTGAAGCAGCATCCCGAGTACCAGCCGGCGCTCAACGCGCTGGGCTATTCGCTGGCCGACCAGGGGCGCGAACTCGAGCAGGCCCGGCGCCTGGTCGAGCATGCGCTGCGCCTGAGCCCCGGCAACCCCTTCGTCATGGACAGCCTGGGCTGGGTGGAGTTCCGCCAGGGCCGGCTGGAGCGCGCGCAGACGGTGCTCGAACAGGCCTACGCGGGGCGCGAGGATCCGGAAATCGGCGCCCACCTGGCCGAGGTGCTGTGGCGCCGCGGCCAGCACCAGCGTGCCACCGAGCTGCTGCGCAGCTGCTGGAAGGCGGCGCCGCAGGACCGCGGAGTGCTGCAGGCCTTGCGGCGCCTGGGGCTGAAGTTTTGAATCCGCCGGCGTGGTGGAGGCGTTCGCCCCGCATCGCGGCGGGCGCCGCCTTGCTGGCCCTGCTCGGGGCTTGCGCCGCGCCGCCGCGCGCCGGCTTGCAGCCGGCCGGCTGCGCGCTCGACTACGCCGGGCGCATTTCGGTCATCGAGCAGGGTGCGCACCCCTACAACCTGTACGGCTCCTTCGAACTGCACCTGCTGGGTGACGCAGGCTGGCTGGAGCTGGGCTCGCCGCTGGGGCAGATGCTGGCACGCGCCAGCTGGAGCGCCGACTCCGCCAGTGTGAGCAACGGGCGCCAGGGGCGCGGCTTCGACTCCTTCGAGGACATGACCGAGGCCACGCTGGGCCTGCGCCTGCCCCGTGCCGCGCTGCAGGACTGGGTGCGCGGGCGCCCGGCTCCGCAACTGCCGTCGCGCGTGCTGGAGCCGGACGGCTTCGAGCAGCTCGGCTGGCAGGTGCGGGTGCGGCGCGAGAACGGGCGTCCGCGCCTGCTGCGCCTGTCGCGGGTGCAGGGCGACGAATCCGAGCAGCTCAGCCTGGTGATCGACCGCGCCAGCCTGCCCGAGCCGGCTTGCGAACCGCCGGGAGGCGCGCCTTGAGCCGCGGGCCGCGCGCATTGTTCGGGGTGCCGGCGCCGGCCAAGCTGAACTGGTTCCTGCACGTGCTGGGGCGCCGCGCCGACGGCATGCACGAATTGCAGACGGTGTTCCAGTTCATCGACTGGTGCGACGAGCTGGATTTCGAGCTGCGCGACGACGGCCTGATCTCCCGCGAGGGAGGCCCGGGCCTGCCCGAGGACGACCTGTGCGTGCGCGCTGCGCGGCTGCTGCAGTCCCGAGCGGGCTGCGCGCAAGGGGTGCACATGCGCCTGCGCAAGCGCATTCCGGCGCAGGCGGGCCTGGGCGGCGGCAGTTCGGACGCCGCCACCGTGCTGCTGGCGCTGAACCTGCTGTGGGGCCTGGGGCTGCGGCGCGCCGAGCTGCAGCAGCTGGGCGCGCGCCTGGGCGCCGACGTGCCGGTGTTCGTGTTCGGGCAGGACGCCTTCGCCGAGGGCGTGGGCGAGCAGCTGCGCGCGCTGCGCCTGCCGCAATGGGACATGCTGGTCGCATGGCCCGGCGAGGGCCTGTCGACGCCACAGGTCTTCGCCAGCCCATTATTGACAAGGGACACACCCGCCTGCACAATGGAGGGCTTTTGCGAGCACCTCAAAACGGGGCTTGGCGGGAAGAGTCCGGAAACCGCGGCGGATGCGCGAACCATGCGCGAACTGCTGGGTTTCGGGGCCAACGACCTGCAGGCCGCCGCGCTGGAGTTGCTGCCGAGCCTGCGCGGCCTGCAAGACTGGCTGGCGCGGCAGGGTGGCGCTTCGGGCGGGAATGCCGTGCGCATGAGCGGTTCGGGTTCGGCGATGTTCACGCCGTGGTCCGGGCGCTCGGATGGCGGCGATGCGGGCGAGGGTTTCGCGGGGGATGTTCCCCCCGGCTGGTCGGTGCGTGCGTGCCGGTCGCTGCCGGAACATCCGCTGCGGCACTGGGCGCCGGATTGAGAGCTTCGCAGGACAGCCACGCTGCTGCCGCGCGAGTGTCGTCATCGTCGCGGGATTGCGTAGAATGTGCGAGGTTGCCGTTCGTGCCGGGGGTTACGAGCCCGCGGGACATTGCGGCATGCCTCGATGACCGGGGATTCGTCCCGGGTCGAGCCGAGATGTTGGGGAGTCGCCAAGTTGGTTAAGGCACCGGATTTTGATTCCGGCATTCGAGGGTTCGAATCCTTCCTCCCCAGCCCCCTTGAGGGCCTGCCAGCCTCGCGCGGGCATCGGCTGCCGCTGTTCGCTGCGCGGCAGCTGCCGGCGGGCTCGACAATCCCGCAGCGCTAGCGCAGTGCCATCATGACCACCCACGCGGCCGATTTCGTCGTTTTCACCGGTAACGCCAACCCGGCGCTGGCGCAACAGGTGGTGGAGCAACTGGGCATCGGGCTCGGGCAAGCCTACGTCGGGCGTTTCTCCGACGGCGAGGTGACCGTCGAGATCCAGCAGAACGTGCGGGCGCGGGAAGTGTTCATCCTGCAGTCCACCTGCGCGCCCACCAACGACAGCCTGATGGAACTGCTGGTGATGGCCGACGCCCTCAAGCGCGCATCGGCCGAGCGCATCACCGCGGTGATCCCCTATTTCGGCTACGCCCGCCAGGACCGGCGGCCGCGTTCGTCGCGCGTGCCCATCACCGCCAAGGTGGTGGCCAACATGCTGCAGGCGGTGGGCATCGCGCGCGTGGTCACGATGGACCTGCATGCCGACCAGATCCAGGGCTTCTTCGACATCCCGGTGGACAACATCTACGCCTCGCCGATCCTGCTGGGCGACCTGCGCGCGAAGAACTACAAGGACCTGATCGTGGTTTCGCCGGACATCGGCGGGGTGGTGCGCGCGCGCGCGCTGGCCAAGCTGATGGACTGCGACCTGGCCATCATCGACAAGCGGCGCCCCAAGCCCAACGTGTCCGAAGTGATGAACGTCATCGGTGAGATCGACGGGCGAAACTGCATCATCATGGACGACATGGTGGACACCGCCGGCACGCTGACCAAGGCGGCCGAGGTGCTCAAGGAGCGCGGCGCCAAGCGCGTGGTGGCCTATTGCACCCATCCCGTGTTCTCCGGCCCGGCGATCGAGCGCATCAACGCCAGCGACCTCGACGAGGTGGTGGTGACCAACACCATCCCGCTGCGCGAGGCCGCGCTGGGAAGTTCCAAGGTGCGCCAGCTCTCGGCCGCCCAGCTGATCGCGCAGACCATGATGCGCATCGCCCAGGGCGGCTCGGTGCTGCAGTTGTTCAACGAGCAGGAAACCCTGTTCTGAAGCTTCTTGCGCCGTGGCCTTCGGGCCGCGGCATCCCGGGCGCCGCGCTGGTCGCGAGCGGGGCGCCTTCATCCCGGGGCCCGCTGGGCTCCATTTCTCGGAGTCGACATGAAAGTCGTCGCATTTGAACGTCAGGCGCAAGGTACCGGTGCGAGCCGCCGCATGCGCAACGCCGGCAAGGTTCCCGGCATCGTCTACGGCGGTGATCAAAAGCCGCAGCTGATCGAGCTCGATCACAACGCGCTGTATCACGCGCTGAAGAAGGAACAGTTCCACTCGTCGATTCTCGACCTGACGGTGGGCGATCAGCAGACCAAGGTGCTGCTCAAGGCCTTCCAGGCGCATCCCTTCCGTCCGCTGGTGCTGCACGTGGACTTCATGCGCGTGGCCGCCGATCGCAAGATCTCGATGAAGGTGCCGCTGCACTTCAAGGGTGCCGAGGAATCTCCCGCGGTCAAGCTCGAAGGCGCGATGATCACCCACGTGCTCAGCGAGCTCGAGGTGTCCTGCCTGCCCGGCGACCTGCCCGAGTTCATCGAGGTGGACCTCAGCGGCCTGAGCAAGGGTCACTCGCTGCACGCCAGCGACGTGAAGCTGCCGGCCGGCCTGTCCGTGGTCACCCACGGCGCCGAGAACCCGGTGATCGCCACCGTGCTGAGCAAGGGCGGCGAGTCTTCCGACGAAGCCGCTCCGGCGGCCGAAGGCGCTGCTCCCGCCGCGTCCTGATCCAGGACCACGCAGCCAGCGAAAACGCCGCCCGAGGGCGGCGTTTTCGTTGGCGCGAGCCGGCAGCCTCGCCGGCTCCTATTCGGCCGGCACCGGGCGGGGCTTGCGGTCCTCGCCCACGCACACGTAGGTCAGCGTGGCCTCGGTGACCCGGAACACCTGGGTGTCGGGAATGCCGCGCTCGGCGTAGACCTCCACGGACACGGTGATGGAGGTGCGCCCCACGCGCACCACCTTGGCGTACAGCGACAGCAGGTCGCCCACCAGCACCGGGTGTTTGAACACGAATTCGTTGACCGCCACGGTGGCCACGCGGCCCTTCGCGCGCCGCGCGGCGACCACGCCCCCGGCGATGTCGACCTGGGCCATGATCCATCCGCCGAATATGTCCCCGTGCATGTTCACGTCGGAGGGCATCGGCTGGATGCGCAGGATCGGCTCGGGGTGGGTGGGAAGACTGGACATCGGATCCCCGCTTAGGATGGGTTTGGGAGGAAGCTCGGATGAAAACCCGAGTGCCCGTGCAGGAAACAGGGCAAACCCGAATAATGCACCAATTGGCGCAAGTCCGACTTCCCGCATGAGAGACCACTCCCGCTCCTCCCCCCCGCCCGCAGGGGCCGCCCCGTCCGCGCCCGGCGCGCGCTGGGCCGCGCTGCGCGAGCTGGCGCCCTACCTGTGGCACTACCGCGGCCGCGTGGTGCTGGCGCTGCTCGTGCTGATCGTGGCCAAGCTGGCCAACGTGGGCGTGCCGATCGTGCTCAAGCACATTGTCGACGACCTGCAGCTGCGCCCAGGCGACCCGCGCGCGGTGCTGGTGGTGCCGGTGGCCTTGCTGCTGGCCTACGGCGCGCTGCGGGTGGGCGTTTCCCTGTTCACCGAACTGCGCGAGGTGGTGTTCTCCCGCGTCACGCAGGGCGCGGTGCGGCGCATCGCGCTGCAGGTCTTCGACCATCTGTTCTCGCTGTCGCTGCGCTATCACCTGCAGCGCCAGACCGGAGGCATGTCGCGGGACATCGAGCGCGGCACCCGGGCGGTGTCCAGCCTGGTCTCTTTCACGCTCTACAGCATCCTGCCCACGCTGGTGGAAATGGGCCTGGTCATCGGCATTCTGGTGGTGCGCTACGACTGGTGGTTCGCCGCGGTGGCGCTGGGCGCGCTGGTGCTCTACATCAGCTTCACCATCGTGGTCACCGAATGGCGCACCGGCTTGCGGCGCACCATGAACGAGCAGGACTCGCGCGCCAATCAGCGCGCGGTGGACGCGCTGCTGAACTACGAGACCGTGAAGATCTTCGGCAACGAGGCGTGGGAGGCCCAGCGCTACGACTCCAACCTCAAGCGCTGGATGGACGCGGCCGTGCTGTCGCAGAACTCGCTGTCGGTGCTCAACCTGGGCCAGAGCATGATCATCGCCGCGGCGGTCACGCTGCTGGTGTGGCGCGCCACCGTGGGCGTGGTCGACGGCACCATGAGCCTGGGCGACCTGGTGCTGGTCAACGCCTTCATGATCCAGCTCTACGCGCCGCTGAACTTCCTGGGCGTGATCTACCGCGAGCTGCGCCAGGCGCTGACCGACCTGGAGCGCATGTTCACCATCCTGCATCAGGACCGCGAGGTGGCCGACGCGCCCGCGGCGGCCGAGTTGCGCGCGGCCTCCGGCACGGTGCGTTTCGAGAACGTGCACTTCGCCTACCTGCCCGGCCACGAGGTGCTCAAGGGCCTGAACTTCGAGATTCCGGGCGGGCACACGGTGGCGGTGGTCGGCCCCTCGGGCGCCGGCAAGTCCACCCTGTCGCGCCTGCTGTTCCGGTTCTACGACCCGCAATCGGGCCGCATCCTGATCGACGGCCAGGACATCGCCGGGGTCACCCAGGCCAGCCTGCGCGCGGCGCTCGGCCTGGTGCCGCAGGACACCGTGCTGTTCAACGACAGCGTCGCCTACAACATCGCCTACGGCCGGCCCGGCGCCTCGCAGGAGCAGGTGGAGCGCGTGGCCCGCGCCGCGCAGATCCACGACTTCATCGTGCGCCAGCCGGCGGGCTACGAGACCCAGGTGGGCGAGCGCGGGCTGAAGCTGTCGGGCGGGGAGAAGCAGCGCGTGGCCATCGCCCGGGCGCTGCTGAAGAATCCGCCGGTGATGATTTTCGACGAGGCGACCTCGCAGCTGGACTCGGCCAACGAGCGCGCGATCCAGGCCGAGATCCGCGAAGCGGCGCGCGACCGCACCACGCTGATCATCGCCCACCGCCTGTCCACCGTGGTCGACGCGCACCAGATCCTGGTGCTGGCCGACGGGCGCATCCAGGAGCGCGGCACCCACGCCGAGCTGCTCGCCGCCGGCGGGCTGTACGCGCGCATGTGGGAACTGCAGCAGCAGGGGCAGAGCGGCGACGCCGCCGACGCGCCCGGGCAGGAGCCGACGCTGCGCGTGGTGGCCTGAGGCGCTCCGCCGACCAGACCCGACCCGGCTCGCCGCGCGCCACCGCGCGCCAACGCCTCGACCCCACGGTGGAGCGGGCCATTCCGGTCTTGCATCCCCACACCTGCGCGGGCATGCAAGGGGCCGTAGTCTTGGGCCCGCCATGCCCAATCACCTGAATTTCCTGCTGACCACCGTGCGCGACTTCAAGGAGCCGGTGACGATCATCTGCAGTTGCGACGACTTCTGGAGCGTGGCGCAGCAATTCGCGATGCTTCAGCTTTACGCTCGCGTCGTCGAACACAGGCCCAACGAGATCAACCTGCGCCGCGAGACCATCCGCATCATTCCACCCCACCCAGAGCCGGACCCGAAATGGTGCGCGCCCTGTGTCAAGGCCCTCGATGGCCGGATGGTCGACCTCACCCACGAGATCGCCTTCAAGGACTACTTCAGTGTCCTGAGCCGATACGCGAATCGCGCATTGCGCATCGCCGGCGCGTACGCGCGCACGTACCTGGAGGATTTCGAGCAGGGAAATCCCAAGCTTGTCGGTCGCTTCTACTGGGCGGGACTCGCCGCCTTCGCCTCCAAGCAGGTCGCCTTCACGCTCAAGCACCGCCTGGTGCAGTTGTGCGCCCCCTTCACCCTGAACGCGCTCGGCAAGGGCAATCTGTGGCTGTACAACGATGCGTTGCCGTGGCACTACGCCTGGGCGCTGTGCCCGGAGTCGGTGCGCAAGTGCGCGCAGCAGCGCCATGTGACGAACCTGCATCCCGTGGTGCTGGAAAACCTGTACGCGCAGGAGTGGGCCATGCCCGCGGTGATGTTCGTGCCGTGCAATTTCGATGAAAAGACGGCCAAGTCCGGCAAGCCCATCGGGTACCTGCAGTGGGCGCCTCTGATGGGCAAGGCGATCGACGGCTGGGACAAGCTGGCCAAGGAAACCAGTACCGCCCGTCGAGGCGACCTGGCCCTGGCCCATCTCCAGGACATGGCGCGCCACGAACAGGGTGAAGTGCTGCAGGGCCTCATCTACGACGAACTCCCGTTTCGCGCCGACCTCCGTGCGATGCGGGCCCTGGATTGGGGCTTCGGGGTTTCCGCGAAATACCTCGTGTTCAAGTTCCAGCTCAGTTTCAGCGCGGAGGGCTACGTGGACGACCCCGAATGGCGCTCCGACGCGCCCCCGGGGATTCGCGTGGATGACTACAAGGAGCGTATGGAGTGGATCGACAAGGCAGCCTTGAAGTACCACGAGTTGATGAGTGGGAAGCACAAGCAGCGCATGCTGGCCGAGTTGCGCACCCTGGCCGACTACGAGGGGTGAAGCGTGAGCCTGTCCCTGCATCGTCGACGCCTGCTGCTCACCGCGGGCGCAGCCTGCGCGGCGGCGGCACTTGTGCCCGTGCTGTGCCGCAGATACCGCGATCCGACTTCCTCCCCTGCAATCACGACAGCCATGGCCTCCACTCCCGCGACGATCGCACTGGGCGATCCGAAGAATTTCGATCTGCGCGCCCCGGGCGCAGGCATAGACCGCCAGCCGGTAGGGATGTATTTTTATGAGCGCAATTGGCCGATGAAGCAGCTGGGCCGCGTTCGCTACTTGCAGGGGCGCCGCAGCTTCGATATTCCCTGGGTATCGGGGGTTATGGGGTCAGCCGATCCTGACGAGCCGGAGCAGGGAATCTACTCGTGGCACGTCACGGCCTTCGCCATGCAAGAGGCAAGGATCGCCCACGAGCTCGCCCGCGACCGCCTGTTCAGCATGTTCCGGGATTTGCTGATGGTGGGTTGGCGCCCGTTCGTCGAAGTCGGGGATCCGCGCCTGTTCGGCGCGCAGGCGGTTCGCTATCAGCTGCAGGAAAGGGGAGGCGTCTACCTCGATGCGTCCTATCTGCCGACGATGGAACAGTGGATGCAGATCAACGAGTATCTGCCCATCTGGCGCTTCTGGGCGGACGGGGTGTACATGAGTGTGCGGGTGGTCGACGAGCCGGCCCTGCGCGATCCGGCGGTGGAAGGCGTCTACATGTTCTCCATCACCCTGGACAGCGAGGCGCCTCATTTCTGGACATATTTCGACAAGGTCGAGGACATGCATCGCTGGAAGGAGCTGATTCCAGCCGAGATGGCGCGTGTAGCAGCGACTCGCCCTGGCAAGGAGGCCGAACTGCGCAGACAGGGCTACGTGATCGACGAGAACTACCGTGATCCGCCCATCCTCGCGCTGGGCCAGGTGCAGGGGACTTGAGGGTGGCCTGCGGATCGAGTCCTGCGCCCGCCCGGCGCGCACGCGTGCGCCCCCGGGGACCGGTACCATGGGCTCCGCCATTTCCTGCCCGAACCATGCAATCCCCCGATTCCCTCGACCGCCCCGGCTCCACGCTGCGCATCACCCGCCCCGACGACTGGCACCTGCACCTGCGCGACGGCGACGCGCTGGCCTGGACCGTGCCGTGGAGCGCCGCGCAGTTCGCGCGCGCCATCGTCATGCCCAACCTGAAGCCGCCGGTGGTGGACACGGCGCAGGCGCTGGCCTACCGCGAGCGGGTGCTGGCGGCGCGGCCGGCGGGCGCGGACTTCCAGCCGTTGATGACCCTGTACCTGACCGACCGCACCCCGCCCGCGGAAATCGCGCGCGCGCGCGCCAGCGGCGCGGTGTTCGGGGTCAAGCTGTACCCGGCCGGCGCCACGACCAACTCGGACAGCGGCGTCACCGATCTGCGCCACGTCCACGGCGTGCTCGAGGCCATGCAGCGCGAGGGCATGCCGCTGCTGGTGCACGGCGAGGTCACCGACCCCGAGGTCGACGTGTTCGACCGCGAGGCGGTGTTCCTGGAGCGCCACCTGCAGCCCATCCGGCGCGACTTCCCCGGGCTGAAGATCGTGCTGGAGCACATCACCACCGCGCAGGCGGTGGACTTCGTGCTGGCGCACGACGCCCGCGACGCGCGCGGCGCGCCGCTGCTGGGCGCCACGCTCACCGCGCACCACCTGCTGCACAACCGCAACTCGATGTTCCGCGGAGGCCTGCGGCCCCACTACTACTGCCTGCCGGTGCTCAAGCGCGAGACCCACCGCCGGCGCCTGGTGGAGGCGGCCTGCAGCGGGGATGCGCGCTTTTTCCTGGGCACCGACTCGGCACCCCACGCGCGCGGCGCGAAGGAGGCCGACTGCGGCTGCGCCGGCTGCTTCAGCGCCATGCACGCGCTGGAGCTGTACGCGCAGGCCTTCGAGCAGGCCGGCTGCCTGCAGCGCCTGGAGGGCTTCGCCAGCCACTTCGGCGCGGATTTCTACGGCCTGCCACGCAACGCCGGCAGCATCGAACTGCGCCGCCAGGACTGGGAAGTGCCGCAACGCCTGGACTACCTGGACGGCGAAATCGTGCCGGTGGACGCCGGCGTGCGCCTGGGCTGGCGCGCGGTGGCCTCTGCCGCGCCGCAACAACAGGCATAATCGCCGGCGGCGAAGCAGGCCGGGCAGTCGCGCCGCGCGAGCGGCGAGGAAGGTCCGGACTCCACAGGGCAGGGTGACGGCTAACGGCCGTGCGCGGTGACGCGACGAACAGGGCCACAGAGACGAGTATGCGCGGCGCGAGCCGCGCGGACGTGAAACGCGGCAACCTCCACCCGGAGCAACACCAAATAGGCAGGCGAGGGCGCCGCAAGGCGCCGGAAGCGCGGCCCGCGCGAGCCTGCGGGTAGGTGGCACCGAGCCGGACCGGTAACGGCCGGCCCAGAGGAATGACTGCCACGTCGGGCAACCGATGCACAGAATCCGGCCTACAGGCTTGCTTCGCCCCTTATTCCCCCAGAGACCTCCCCGACGCCATGAACGTGTCCAGGCGCGCAGCGGCGTGCCTGGCGCGCCGCGCGCAGCGCTGCGATGTCAAACCGTTACTTTCAGCCTGGTGTTCAAGTGCTTATTTCAAGGGGAGTTTTTCCGCTTCGTCTGGTTAAATAACCAGTATTAGGAACGCGCTAAGTCATTGTTTGGTAAGCGAAATTTGCGGCCTGCTATTGACGGGGCCCTGTTTGCCCCATACAGTGCAGCCAAGTGCAGAAAAGTGGGTGAAAGTGCAGCGGCGCCACCCGGCACCAGGCAGAATCGGAGAAGCGCGTGTTCATCGGCATATCGGCATTGACGCTGGACGGCAAGGGTCGCATGACCGTGCCTGCGCGTCACCGCGACATGCTGCTGGCGCAGGCCGCCGGACGCCTGACCCTGACCAAGAGCCCCGAGGGTTGCCTGCTGATGTTCGGCGACCAGCAATGGCAGGACTTCCGCGCCAAGATCGCCGCGCTGCCCATGTCGGCGCAGGGCTGGAAGCGCATCTACCTGGGGCACGCCACCGAGACCGAGATCGACGCCAGCGGGCGGGTGCTGATTCCGCCCGAACTGCGCCTGGCCGCGCACATCGAGCGCGACATCGATCTCATCGGCATGGGCTCGCATTTCGAAGTCTGGGACCGCGCCACGCATCAGGCGCGCGAAGCGGCGGTGATCGAGGCGGGAATGCCCGATGCCGTACGCGACATCGTGGTGTGAAGGTGCCCCCCGATGCCCGCTCCGTCCCACCGCGCTGCAGCCGCGCTGCAGCATCGCACCGTGTTGTTGCAGGAGGCCGTCGACTGGCTGGCCGCCGACACGCGCGGAACCTACGTCGACGCCACCTTCGGGCGTGGCGGGCACACGCGGGCCTTGCTGGCACGCCTGCAGCCGCAGGCGCGCGTGGTGGCGCTGGACCGCGATCCGCAGGCGATCGAGGCGGGCGCCGAACTGGCGCGCACCGAGCCGCGGCTGCGCCTGGTGCACGCGGCCTTCTCGCAATGGGGCGAGGTGCTGGACCGTCTGGGCATCGCGCAGGTACAGGGCCTGCTGCTGGACCTGGGGGTCTCGTCCCCCCAGCTCGACGAGATCGAGCGCGGTTTCAGCTTCCGCGGCGACGCGCCGCTGGACATGCGCATGGACACGACGCGCGGCTTCACGGCGGCGCAATTCCTGAGCGAGGCCGACGTCGATGAAATCACCAGGGTGTTGCGGGACTATGGGGACGAACGGGCTGCTTTCGCGATTGCAAAGGCGATTGTGGCTGGCCGCGAACGGGGCCAGCCCGTCACCCGTACCGGCGAGCTTGCCGCCCTCGTTGCGCAAGCGGTGCGCAGTCGCGAACCGGGCCAGGACCCGGCCACCCGCACCTTTCAGGCTCTTCGGATTCACGTCAATGCCGAACTCGCCGAACTCGAGGCGGCGCTTGCGCAGGTAATGGATCGATTGGCTGCGGGAGGCCGGCTCGTGGTCATCAGCTTCCACTCCCTCGAGGATCGCATCGTCAAGCAGTTCGTGCAGGGGCACGCGCGCGCGCCGGCGCTGACGCCGCAGCAGCGCCGCCTGCCGCTGCCCCCGGCCGAGTTCGTGCCGAGCCTGCGTGCGCTCGCGCGCGTACGGTCGGGCGAGGCCGAACTGCGCGACAACCCGCGCAGCCGTTCGGCCGTGATGCGCGTGGCCGAGCGCCTGGCCGGGCCCGCTGCGCAGGGAGCGCGGGCGTGATCCGCGTCAACCTGCTGCTGCTGGTGCTGGCCGTGGCCTGCGCGATGAGCCTGGTGCGCGCCCAGTACGAGGCGCGCCGCAGCTTCGCCGCGCTGGACGCCGCGCAGCAGCGCGCCGCGCAGCTCGGGCTCGACCACGACCGCCTCCAGGTGGAGCTGCGTGCGCTGTCCGTGCCCTCGCGCATCGAATCGCTGGCCCGCGGCCAGCTCGGCATGGTGCCGATCACCCCGGCGCGCAGCGACTACGTCAGCGCCGCGCAGCTGCCCGGCCTGCCGCCGAGCATCCCCACGCGATGACGCGCGTCATGAGATTCGCATCGCGCCCCTTCGCCATTCCCGCGCAGCGCCGCAACAGCCACCTGCTGCACCTGCGCCTGCCGCCCGGCCGCGCCTGGCTGATCAAGGGCCTGATGTTCCTGGCCTTCGCCGCGCTGGCGCTGCGCGCGCTGTGGATCCAGGGCATCACCACCGGCTTCTACCAGCGCCAGGGCGACCTGCGCTTCGTGCGCACCATCGAGCTGCCGGCGATGCGCGGGCGCATCCTCGACCGCCACGGCAACATCCTGGCCTCGAGCATTCCGGTCAAGACCATCTGGGCCGACCCGCAGACCCTGCAGGCCGATCCGCGCCAGGTGGCGGAGCTGGCCATGGTGCTGCGCCTCGACCCGCGCGAGCTGCAGCGGCGCCTCGCGCAGGACCGGCTGCAGTTCGTCTACGTCAAGCGCCAGGTGGACGTGGACACCGCGCGCAAGGTCGAGGCCCTGCACATCAAGGGCGTGTACATGTCGCCCAGCTACCGCCGCTTCTACACCGAAGGCGCGGCCGCGGCGCAGCTGCTGGGATTCACCGACATCGAGAACCGCGGCCGCGGCGGGCTGGAACTCGAATTCCAGCGCGTGCTGGCCGGGCACGCGGGCACGCGCAAGGTCATGCGCGACCGCCTGGGCAACGTGATCGAGGACGTCGAGGGCGGCACGCCCCCGGTCAACGGCGAGGACGTGCAGCTGTCCATCGACAGCAAGATCCAGGACCTGACCTACCAGGCGCTGGAGCAGGCGGTGAAGGACAGCCACGCCAAGAACGCCAGCGCGGTGGTGCTGGACGCCGCCACCGGCGAAGTGCTGGCGATGGCCAACTACCCCAGCTTCGACCCCAACAAGCGCAGCGGCTACACCAATGCCGACATGCGCAACTACGCGCTGACCGACATCTACGAGCCGGGTTCG
This sequence comes from Thiomonas sp. FB-6, assembly GCF_000377645.1. GTDB lineage: Bacteria > Pseudomonadota > Gammaproteobacteria > Burkholderiales > Burkholderiaceae_C > Thiomonas_A. The sequence continues at coordinate 47,551 of NZ_KB898481.1, forward strand.
GTGCTCAAGCCCCTGACCATCGCCGCGGCCCTGCAGGACGGCGTGGTGAGCATGCACAGCAGCTTCCAGACCGCTCCCGGATGCATGCTCATGTACGGCAACCGCATCTGCGACGACTCCGACAACGGCACCATCGGGCTGCCGCAGGTGATCCAGTACTCGAGCAACGTGGCGACGGGTCAGATCGTCATGCGCATGAAGCCCGAGGAGCAGTGGGACATGTACACCGCGGTCGGCCTGGGCCAGCGTCCGCAGCTGCCCTTCCCGGGCCAGGCCAGCGGGCGCCTGCGCCCCTGGAAGCGCTGGCGTCCCATCGACGCCGTCACCCAGGGCTTCGGCTATGGCCTGGCGGTGTCGACCTTCCAGCTGGCGCACGCCTACCTGGTGTTCGCCGACGACGGCCTGATCCGGCCGGCCACGCTGTTCAAGACCGCCCAGCCGGGGCCCGCGGTGCGCGTGATCTCGCCCCGCGTGGCCGCCGACGTGCGCTCCATGCTGGCGCTGGTGACTTCGCCGCAGGGCACCGCCAAGGCGGCGCGCATTCCCGGCTATTCCACCGGAGGCAAGACCGGCACCGCCTACATCTGGCGCGGCAAGGCCTACGACAAGCACCAGTTCCGCGCCCAGTTCGTGGGCATGGCGCCGATCGACCACCCGCGCCTGGTGATGGCGGTCTCGGTGGACCAGCCCGACGCGAAGATGCATTTCGGCGGCCAGGTCGCAGCGCCCGTGTTCTCCCAGGTGGTGGGCCAGTCGCTGCGCATGCTGGGCGTGCCGCCCGACCTGCCCGTGCAACCCGAGGTGCCGCCGGCGCAGCCGGACGCGGCCCGCGTGGCGGGGGGAGGCGCATGAACCGGCCCGTGCTCGACAGCGCCGCCGCCGTGCTGCACGCGCTGCGCGCGGTGGCCGGCCCCGGCGCCGCGCTGAACACCGATTCGCGCGCGCTGCGCGCGGGCGACGTGTTCGTGGCCTGGCCGGGCGCCGTCGCGGACGCGCGGCGCCACGTGGCCGACGCGCTCGCGCGCGGGGCCTGCGCCGCGCTGGTCGAGCACGAGGGCGCGGAGGCCTTCGCGCTGCCGCCGCAGGCCCTGCGCGTGCGCGGCCTGAAGGCGCTGGCGGGCGAGATCGCCGACGCCTGGTTCGGGCATCCCTCGCGCGCCATGCGGGTGCTTGCGGTGACCGGCACCAACGGCAAGACCTCGGTGGCGCTGTGGACCGCCCAGGCCCTGCAGGCGGCCGGGCTGCCTTGCGGTGTCATCGGCACCCTGGGCGCGGGCCTGCCGGGCGCACTGCGCTCGACCGGACTGACCACGCCCGATCCGGTGCGCCTGCACGCCGAGCTCGCGGCCATGCTGCGCGCCGGGGTGCGCCACTGCGCGATCGAGGCTTCGTCCATCGGGCTGGAGGAGCGCCGCCTGACGGGCCTGCGCATCCACGCCGCCGCCTTCAGCAACCTGAGCCAGGATCACCTGGACTACCACGGCGACATGCGCGCCTACGCGGCCGCCAAGCGCCGGCTGTTCGACTGGACGCAATTGCAGGCCGCGGTGCTCAACGCCGACGACCCCTACGGAGCCGAGCTCGCGCTGCATTGCCGCCAGCGCGGCCTGCGCACGCTGCGCGTGTCCCTGGCGGGCGCGCAGGGCGCCGAATGGCAGGGCCGCGGCCCTGCCGACGCGCCTTCCGGCATGCGTCTGGAGCTGCTGCGCGACGGCGCACGCGCCGAGCTCGAATTTCCCTTGCTGGGCGCGTTCAACGCCTCGAACCTGTTGCTGGTCTGCGGCCTGCTGGAGACCTGCGAGCTGGAATTCGGGCAGCTGACCCGCGCGCTGTCGGCCGTGCAGGCGCCGCCCGGGCGCATGCAGGCGCTGGGCGGCGCCGGCGCGCCGCTGGTGGTGGTGGATTACGCCCACACCCCGGACGCGCTGGCCCAGGCGCTGCAGGCGCTGCGCGGCGTGGCACGGCGCCGCGGCGGCAGCCTGTGGTGCGTGTTCGGCGCCGGCGGCGACCGCGACCGCGCCAAGCGCGCGCCGATGACCGCGGCGGCCGAGGCCTGCGCCGACCGCGTGGTGCTGACCAGCGACAACCCGCGCAGCGAGTCCGCGCAGGACATCCTGGATCAGCTGCTGGCGGGCGCCGTGGCGCCGGCCCGGCTGCTGGTGCTGGCCGAGCGCGCGCAGGCCATCGCGCAGACCGTGGCCCACGCCGACGCGCGCGACGTCGTGCTGCTGGCGGGCAAGGGGCACGAGGCCACGCAGGAAGTGCGCGGCCGGCGCATTCCCTTCAGCGACGCCTTCCACGCGCGCGCGGCGCTGGCCGCGCGCGGCGGCGGCAGCTTCGCGCTGCGCGAGCTGGCCGACTGGACCGGCGGCGAACTGCTGGGCGACGGCGGGCTCGCGCTGGCCGGCGTGAGCACCGACAGCCGGCGCATCGGCGCCGGCGATCTGTTCGTGGCGCTGCGCGGCGAGCGTTTCGACGCCCACGATTTCCTGCCCCAGGCGGCGGCCGCGGGCGCCGCCGCCGTGCTGGCCGAGCGCGGGCTCGAGGCCTGCGGCCTGCCCGGGGTGCGCGTGGCCGACACGCGCGAAGCGCTGGGGCGCCTGGCGCGCGCCTGGCGTGCGCAGCAGCCGGCGATGCCCTTGATCGCGGTAGCCGGAAGCAACGGCAAGACCACGGTCACGCAGATGATCTCGCGCATCCTGGCCGCCTGGCTGGGCGAGGAAGGGCGCCTGGCCACCCAGGGCAATTTCAACAACGACGTGGGCGTGCCGCTGACCCTGCTGCGCCTGCGTCCGGGCCACCTGGCCGCGGTGGTCGAGATGGGCATGAACCATCCCGGCGAGATCGCCCGCCTGGCGGCCATCGCGGCGCCGGACGTGGCACTGGTGAACAACGCCCAGCGCGAGCATCTGGAATTCATGCACAGCGTCGAGGCGGTGGCGCGCGAGAATGCCCAGGTGCTGCAGGCGCTGCCGGCGCGGGGCGTGACCGTGTTCCCCGCCACCGATGCCTACGCCGGGCTGTGGAGCGAGCTGAGCGCGCCGCGCCGCATGCTGCGCTTCGCCTTGCGCGACGGGCTGCCCTCGGACATGCCGGCCGCGGTGCCCGCCGCCGAACTCGAAGGCTGGGTGTTGCAGGCGCGGCAGGCCGAGGACGGCGCGCAGCCGGCCATGCAGCTGCTGCTGCGCGGCGCGGCCGGACAGGCAACCCTGCGCCTGCGCCTGCTCGGGCGCCACAACGCGCACAACGCGCTGGCGGCGGCCGCGGCCTCGCTGGCCGCGGGCGCGCCGATGGACGCCGTGGTGCGGGGTCTGGAAGCCTTCGAGCCGGTGCACGGGCGCATGCAGCGCAGCAGCCTGCGGCGCGCCGACGGCAGCGCGGTGCTGCTGATCGACGATACCTACAACGCCAACCCGGATTCGGTGCGCGCCGCCATCGACGGCCTGGCCGCGCTGCCCGGGCGGCGCCTGCTGGTGCTGGGAGACATGGGCGAGGTGGGCGACCAGGGCGTGCAATTCCACGCCGAAGCCGGGCGGGCCGCGGCCGAGCGGGGCCTGCAGGGGCTGTGGACCGTGGGTCCGGCCGCGCGCGCCGCCGCCGAGGCCGCCACCGCAGCCGGCCTGCCGGCGCGGCATGCCGAGGCCTTCGAGCAGGTCGACCTGGCCGCGCTCGCCTCCGAGCCGGCCGACGCCGTGCTGGTCAAGGGATCGCGTTTCATGCGCATGGAGCGCGTGGTCGCCGCCTTGCGCGAGCGCTGGAGCGCCGAGGCGCGCGACACGGGCGGCGCCGGCCGCGGGGGAGTCGAACATGCTGCATAGCCTGGCCCTGTGGTTGATGCAGAGCTCGCCCGATCTGCGTTTTTTCCGGGTGTTCAACTACATCACCTTCCGCGCGGTGATGAGCACGCTGACCTCGCTGCTGATCGGCCTGGCCGCCGGCCCGGCGCTGATCCGCAAGCTCACCGCGATGAAGGTGGGCCAGGCCGTGCGCACCGACGGCCCGCAGACCCACCTGATCAAGACCGGCACGCCCACCATGGGCGGGGTGCTGATCCTGCTGTCCATCACCGCGTCCTCGCTGCTGTGGATGGACCTGTCCAACCGCTTCGTGTGGTTGGTGCTGCTGGTCACCCTGGGCTTCGGAGCGATCGGCTGGGTGGACGACTACCGCAAGGTGGTGCACCGCGATCCCAACGGCATGCGTTCGCGCGAGAAGTACTTCTGGCAATCCCTGATCGGCGTGATGGCGGCCTTCTACCTGGCCTTCGCTGTGTCGGGCGCGGGCAATGCGCAGGTCTGGCACCTGTTCGTGTCCTGGCTGCGCAGCGGGCTGACCATGCCGCTGCCGCCGGCGGCCGACCTGATCGTGCCCTTTTTCAAGACCGTGAGCTACCCGCTGGGCATCGTCGGCTTCATCGTGCTGACCTACCTGGTGATCGTCGGTTCCAGCAACGCGGTGAACCTGACCGACGGCGCCGACGGGCTGGCCATCATGCCGACCGTGATGGTGGGGGGCTCGCTGGGCGTGTTCGCCTACGTCAGCGGCAACGCGGTGTTCTCGCGCTACCTGCTGTTCCCCTATATCGCCGGCAGCGGCGAGCTGCTGATCTTCATCGGCGCGATGGTCGGCGCCGGCCTGGCCTTCCTCTGGTTCAACGCCTACCCGGCGCAGGTGTTCATGGGCGACGTGGGGGCGCTGGCGCTGGGCGCCGCGCTGGGAACCATCGCGGTGATCGTGCGCCAGGAGATCGTGCTGTTCATCATGGGCGGGGTGTTCGTCGCCGAGACGGTGTCGGTGATGGTGCAGGTCAGCTACTTCAAGTACACCAAGAAAAAGTACGGCCAGGGCCGGCGCATCTTCAAGATGGCGCCGTTGCATCACCACTTCGAGCAGCTCGGCGTGAAGGAGTCGCAGGTGGTGATCCGCTTCTGGATCGTCAGCATGATGTTGTGCCTGGTCGGGCTGGCGAGCCTCAAGTTGCGATGAACATGCTGCGCGACCGCTGCGTCCTCGTGCTGGGCCTGGGAATCTCGGGGCTGGCCATGCTGCGCTGGTGCGCGGGCCAGGGTGCGCGCGTGCACGCGGCCGACAGCCGCGCCGCGCCGCCCGGGCTGGAGACGGCGCGCCAGGAATTCCCGCAGGCCCGGCTGCAGGCGGGCGCCGCGGGCGTGGAACTGCTGGACGGCGTCGACCTGGTGTGCGTGAGCCCGGGCATCGCTCCCGATGACGCCGCCTTCGGCGCGCTGCTGCGGGCGGCGCGTGAGCGCGGCATCGAGCTGCGCGGCGAGTTGTCGCTGTTCGCGCAGGCGCTTGGCGATCTGCACGACGCGCAGGGCTATGCACCGGCGCTGATCGGCATCACCGGCACCAACGGCAAGACCACCGTGACCACGCTGACCACGCTGCTGCTGCAGGCCGCGGGGCAGGACGCGGTGGCCGCCGGCAATATCGGCCCGGCCATGCTCGACGTGCTGGGCCAGCGCCTGCGCGAGCAGCGCCTGCCGCGGGCCTGGGTGCTCGAGCTCTCCAGCTTCCAGCTGCACGGCGTGGACGATTTCGCGGCCAGCGCGGCCACCGTGCTGAACCTGACGCAGGACCACCTGGACTGGCACGGCGGCATGCAGGCCTACGCCGCCGACAAGGCCCGGGTGTTCGGGCCGCAGCCCTGGAACCTGCGCGGCGCGCCGGGGCTGATGCTGCTCAACCGCGACGACGCGGCAGTGCTGGCCATGCGCCGCGAGGGCCGGCGCGCCTGCAGCTTCGGGCTGGACGCGCCGCGCGCCGACGGCGACTGGGGCATCGTGCGCGAGCACGGCATGGACTGGCTGGCGCGCGCGCGCGCCGACGACTCCGAGCCGCGCCCGGCGCCGCGCCGCGGCCGCGTCGCCGCCCCTGCCGAGGCGCTGCCCGTGCAGGTGCAGGCGCTGATGCCGGCCGACGCGCTGCGCATCCGCGGGCGCCACAACCAGGCCAACGCGCTGGCCTCGCTGGCGCTGGCCGCCTCCACCGGCGCGGCGCTGGCGCCGATGCTGCACGCGCTGCGCGAATACCGCGGCGAGCCCCACCGCATGCAAAGCCTGGGCGTGCTCGACGGCGTCGAGTGGATCGAGGACAGCAAGGGCACCAACGTCGGCGCCACCGTGGCCGCGCTGCAGGGCCTGGACCGCCCGGCGCTGCTGATCGCCGGCGGTGACGGCAAGGGGCAGGACTTCGCGCCCCTGGCGCAGGCCGCCCGGGATCGCGTGCGCTGCGCGCTGCTCATCGGGCGCGACGCGCCCGCGCTGCGCCAGGCGCTGGGCTCCGGCGTCGACAGCGAGATGCTTCCCGACCTGCGCGCCGCGGTGCGCCGCGCCGCCGAGCTGGCGCGCTCCGGCGAGGTGGTGCTGCTGTCGCCGGCCTGCGCCAGCCTGGACATGTTCCGTGACTACAAGCACCGCGCCGAGGTGTTCGCGCAGGAGCTGGCCGAACTGGCCGCCGAGCGCGGGGCGGTGCTGGAGGGCGCGCCATGAAGTGGTTCGCGCTTCCGGGTCGGGCCAGGGCGGGCGCCGCGCAGATGCCCATGCCGGTGCGCGTGGGCTACGTCGGCCCCAGCGCGTCGCGCATGCTGGACTACGACCAGAACCTGCTGTGGGTGATCGTGCTGCTGCTGGCCTTCGGGCTGGTGATGGTCTATTCGGCCACCATCGCCATTCCCGAGGACCCGCATTACGCCAGCTGGAGCCAGTTCCACTTTTTCGGGCGCGACCTGGCCGCCGTCGCCCTCGGGCTGGTCGCCGGCTGGGTGGCCTTCCAGTTTCCCATGAGCTTCTGGCAGCGCTGGGCGCCGTACCTGTTCATCCTGTCGCTGGTGGGCCTGTTCGCGGTGCTGATCCCCTTCATCGGCAAGGGAGTCAACGGCTCGCGGCGCTGGATTCCGCTGGGGGTGCTGAACTTCCAGCCCTCCGAGCTGGTGAAGCTGACCATGGTGCTGTACGCGTCCGACTTCATGGTGCGCAAGCAGCAGGTCAAGCAAAGCGCCACCAAGGCCTTCGGCCCGATGGCCGCGGCGCTGGCCTTCATCGGCCTGCTGCTGCTGGCCGAGCCGGACATGGGCGCCTTCCTGGTGATCGCCTCCGTGGCCATGGTGATCCTGTACCTGGGCGGGGTGAACGGGCGCATGTTCGCCGCGCTGTCGGTGGTCGTGATCGGCGCCTTCGTGCTGATGATCGTGCTGTCGCCCTGGAGGCGCGATCGGATCTTCGCCTATCTGAATCCGTGGGCCCAGGACAACTCCGAAGGCAGCGCCTACCAGCTCGCGCATGCGCTGATCGCCGTGGGGCGCGGGCACTGGTTCGGCGTGGGCCTGGGCGGCAGCGTGGAAAAGCTGCACTACCTGCCGGAGCCGCAGACCGACTTCCTGCTGGCCATCGTCGGCGAGGAGCTGGGTTTCGTCGGGGTGATCGTGCTCATCGGAGTGTTCGCGTGGCTGACCAAGCGGGCCTTCGACATCGGGCGCCAGGCGCTGGCCGCCGACCGCATGTTCTCGGCGCTGGTGGCGCAGGCCATCGGGGTGCTGATCGGCGGGCAGGCCTTCATCAACATCGGGGTCAACCTCGGGCTGCTGCCCACCAAGGGGCTGACCCTGCCGCTGCTGAGCTACGGCGGCTCGGCCACGCTGGTCTCGCTGGTCGCGCTGGCCCTGCTGCTGCGCGTGGACTACGAGAACCGCGTGCTCATGCGCGGGGGGCACGCATGATGGCGGCCACGGCGATCAAGCGCGCCCTGATCATGGCCGGCGGCACCGGCGGGCACATCTTCCCCGGGCTGGCGGTGGGCGAGGGCCTGCGCGCGGCCGGCTGGGACGTGGCCTGGATGGGCGCGCCCGGCGGCATGGAGTCGCGCCTGGTGCCGGCGCAGGGCTACCGCATGCGCTGGGTGGATTTCGGCGGCGTGCGCGGCAAGGGCGCGGCGCGCTGGCTGCGCCTGCCGGCACAGCTGCTGCGCGCGCTCGCGCAGGCGGCACGCGCCCTGCGCGAGGAGCGTCCGCGCGTGGTGCTGGGCATGGGCGGCTACATCACCGTGCCGGGCGGCCTGCTGGCGCGCCTGTTCGGCGCGCGCCTGGTACTGCACGAGCAGAACGCCGTGGCCGGCATGAGCAACCGCCTGCTGGCGCGCCTGGCCGCGCGTGCGCTGTGCGCCTTCCCGGGCGCGTTGCCCGGCGCCGAGTGGGTGGGCAATCCGGTGCGCCGCGCGATCCGCGAGCTGCCCGAGCCGAGCCAGCGCTATGCCGCGCGCGGCGGCCCGTTGCAGCTGCTGGTGGTGGGAGGCAGCCTGGGCGCGCGCGCCCTCAACGACATGCTGCCGCGCGCGCTGGCGCTGATCGAGCCGGCCCTGCGCCCGCGCGTGGTGCACCAGAGCGGGCGCGGGCAGCTGCAGGCGCTGCGCCAGGGCTACGCCGAGGCCGGCGTGGAGGCCGACTGCCGCGAGTTCATCGACGACATGGCCGAGGCCTATGCCCAGGCCGACCTGGTGGTGTGCCGCGCCGGCGCGTCCACCGTCACTGAAGTGGCGTGCGCCGGCGTGGCCGCGCTGTTCGTTCCCTTTCCCTTCGCGGTGGACGACCACCAGAGCGCCAACGCGCGCTACCTGGCGGGCCCGGGCGCGGCGCTGCTGGTGCAGCAGTCCGAGCTCGACGCGCCCCGCCTGGCCGCGCAGTTGCGCGCGCTGGACCGCGCGGCGCTGCTCGCCATGGCCTGCAAGGCGCGCGAGCTCGCGCGCAGCGACGCCGTCGAACGCATCGTGGCCGTCTGCGAGGCGCTGGATACCCCGACATGAAACACGCCATCCATCACATCCATTTCGTCGGCATCGGGGGGGCCGGCATGAGCGGCATCGCCGAGGTGCTGCTCAACCTGGGCTATCAGATCAGCGGCAGCGACCTGGGCGAGAGCGCCGCGGTGCGGCACCTGCGCGAGGCCGGCGCGAAGGTGTCCATCGGGCACGACGCCGCGCACGTGGCCGGAGCCGACGCCGTGGTGGTGTCCACCGCGGTGGGAGCCGACAACCCCGAGGTGCGCGCGGCGCGCGCGCGCCGCATTCCCGTGGTGCCGCGCGCGGTCATGTTGGCCGAGCTGATGCGCCTGAAGCGGGGCATCGCCATCGCCGGCACCCACGGCAAGACCACCACCACCAGCCTGGTGGCCAGCGTGCTGGCCGAGGGCGGGCTCGATCCCACCTTCGTCATCGGCGGGCGACTCAACAGCGCCGGCACCCACGCCAAGCTGGGCGGGGGCGAGTACATCGTGGTCGAGGCCGACGAATCCGACGCTTCCTTCCTGAACCTGATGCCGGTGATGGCGGTGGTCACGAACATCGACGCCGACCACATGGACACCTACGGCCACGACATGGCCCGGCTGCGCCAGACCTTCGTGGAGTTCCTCGGGCGCCTGCCCTTCTACGGCGCGGCGGTGCTGTGCATCGACGACCCCGGCGTGCGCGCCATCCTGCCCTTCCTGTCCAAGCCGGTGACGCCCTACGGCCTGGGCGAGGATGCGCAGGTGCGCGCGGTGGACGTGCGCGCGGTGGGCACCGGCATGGAGTTCACCGTGCTCAGGCGCAACGGCGTGGTGCTGCCGCCGCTGCAGGTACGCCTGAACCTGCCGGGGCTGCACAACGTGCGCAACGCGCTGGCGGCGGTGGCGGTGGCCGCCGAGCTCGGGGTGGACGACGCGGCCGTGTGCAAGGCGCTGGCCGAGTTCCGCGGCGTCGGCCGCCGCTTCCAGCGCCTGGGCGAGATGCCCGCGGCGGCCGGCGGCAACTACACCCTGATCGACGACTACGGACACCACCCGGTGGAAATGGCTGCCACCCTGGCCGCGGCGCGCGGCGCCTACCCGGGGCGGCGCATCGTGCTGGCCTTCCAGCCGCATCGCTACACCCGTACGCGTGACCTGTTCGAGGACTTCGTGAGCGTGCTCGGCAGCGCCGACGCCGTGCTGCTGACGGAGGTGTACGCCGCCGGCGAGGCCCCGATCGTGGCCGCCGACGGGCGCGGGCTGGCGCGCGCGCTGCGCGTGGCCGGGCGCATCGAGCCGGTGTTCGTGGAGGACGTGCGCGCGCTGCCCCAGGCCATCGCCGAGTTCGCGCGCGACGGCGACGTGGTGCTGTGCATGGGCGCGGGCTCGATCGGCGCGGTGGCGGGGCAGATCGCCGCGCAGGCGCGGGAGGGACAGGCGTGAACACCATGGCGACTTCCGCCCAGGCGAGCGAGTTCGGGCGCGTGGCGGTGCTGTTCGGCGGACGCTCGGCCGAGCGCGAGGTCTCGCTCATGTCCGGCGAAGGCGTGCTGCAGGCGCTGCGCAGGCGTGGGGTCGACGCTTTCGGCTTCGACCCCGCCGAGCAGTCCCTGGACCGCCTGCCGGCGCTGGGCGCGCAGCGCGTGTTCATCGCGCTGCACGGCCGTTACGGCGAGGACGGAACGGTGCAGGGCGCGCTGGAACTGCTGGGCCTGCCCTACACGGGCTCCGGCGTGCTGGCCTCGGCGCTGGCCATCGACAAGCACATGACCAAGCGCCTGTGGCATTGCGAAGGCCTGCCGACGCCCCCGTGGCGCCTGGTGGGCAGCCTGGAGCAGGCGCGCGAGGCCGCGCGGGAGCTGGGCCTGCCGCTGATCTTCAAGGCCAGCCACGAGGGCTCCACGCTGGGGCTGGCGCGCGCCGACACCACGGCCGAGGTGGACTGCGCCTACGCCGAGGCCGCCCGCTACGACAGCTCCGTGCTGGCCGAGAGCTTCATCTCCGGCGACGAGGTGACCTGCGCCGTGCTGGGCGAGGGCGAGCAGGCGCACGCGCTGCCCCTGGTGCGCATCCAGGCCCCCGGCGGCAACTACGACTTCGAGCACAAGTACTACAGCGACGACACGCGCTACTTGTGCCCGGCGCAGCTGCCCGAGGGCGAGGAAGCGGTCATCGCCGAGCTCGTGCTGCGCAGCTACCGCGCGCTGGGCTGCCGCGGCTGGGCGCGCGCCGACGTGATGATCCGGGCGCGCGACCGCGCGCCCTTCCTGCTGGAAATGAACACCAGCCCGGGCATGACCGGGCACTCGCTGGTGCCCATGGCCGCGCGCGCGGCCGGCATCGGCTACGAGGATCTGTGCCTGCGCATCCTGGCCGGCGCGCGCCTCGACCAGGCGCCGCGCGCCGGGGGGGATCTCCGGTGAACACCATGCTGCGCCAGGAACTTCCGCTGGACATCCGGCTGATGCATTTCACCAGCCGCGCGCTGGTGTGGCTGTTCGTGCTCGGTGCGCTGGCGGCGGGCGGCAACTGGCTGCTGCAGCGCCCGTGGTGGTCCATCCGCAGCGTGCGCGTGGAAGGCGTGCTGCAGCATGTCAGCGCCACCTCGCTGCGCAGCCAGGCCTTGCCCAGGGTGCAGGGCAACTGGTTCACGGTCAGCCTGGGGGCGGTTCAGCAGGCCTTCGAGCAGGTGCCCTGGGTGCGCAAGGCGGTGGTGCAGCGCGTATGGCCGCTGTCGCTGCTGGTGCGCCTGCAGGAGCAGCAGCCGGTGGCGCTGTGGCTGGATGCTTCCGGCAGCGCGGTGAGCCTGGTCAACGCCCAGGGCGAGAGCTTCGAGGCCAACCTCGGCGAGGTGCAGGACCTGGGGCTGCCGCGCTTTTTTGGCCCGCCCGCCAGCCAGCAACAGGTCACCGCGATGTACCGCGACCTGCAGCAGCGCTTCGCGCCGCTGCGCTGGCGCATCGCTTCGCTTGGGCTGGGCGCGCAGGGCGACTGGCAGGTGCAGGTCGCGCAGGGTCCGAGCATCGACCTGGGCAACGACGACGATCCCCAGGCCTTCGCCGAGCGGCTGCAGCGCTTCGTGCGCCTGGAGCCCGGCGTGGCCGCGCACTACGGCCGTGCCGTGGTGTCGGCCGACCTGCGGTATGCGAACGGCTTCGCGGTGAAGCTGGCGAAGGACGACAGCGGCGCGGGCGTGGCCGCGCATGGAGCCCGCGGCGCGTCGCGAGGCACGGGCAGCAAGAGCAAGTCGAGGGGAGCTCGGTAAATGGCGAAGGAATACAAGGATCTGGTGGTCGGCCTGGACATCGGCACTTCCAAGGTGTCGGCCATGGTCGGCGAGATCCTGCCCGGGCAGGATCAGGCAGCCGGCACGCTGAAGATCGTCGGCATGGGGCAGGCCTCGACCGCCGGCATGCGCCGGGGCGTGGTGGTCGACATCGAGGCGCTGGTGCAGTCCATCCAGTTCGCGCTGAAGGAAGCCGAGCTGATGGCCGACTGCCGCATCACGCGGGTGATCACGGGCATCACCGGCAGCCACATCCGCGGCCAGAACTCCGAGGGCATGGTGGCGATCAAGGACCGCGAGGTGGCGCCCAACGACGTCATGCGCGTGATCGAGACCGCCAAGGCGGTGAACATCCCGGCCGACCAGCGCTTGCTGCTGGTGGAGCCGCAGGAGTTCATCATCGACGGCCAGGAGGTTCGCCAGCCGGTGGGCATGAGCGGCATCCGCCTGGAGACCAAGGTGCACATCGTCACCGGCGCGCAGACAGCGGCCGAGAACGTGATCAAGTGCGTGCGCCGCTGCGGCCTCGAGGTGGACGCGCTGGTGCTGCATCCGCTGGCCTCCAGCCACGCCGTGCTGACCCCCGACGAGAAGGAACTCGGCGTGGTGCTGGTGGACGTGGGCGCCGGGGTCACCGACGTGGCCATCTACACCGGCGGCTCGATCCGCCACACCGCGATCATCCCGATCGCCGGCGAGCTCATCACCAGCGACATCGCCATGGCGCTGCGCACGCCCACCAAGGACGCCGAGGACATCAAGATCGAGCACGGCGTGGCCAAGCAGCTGCTGGCCGGCGTGGACGAGCGCCTGGAGGTTCCGGGCCTGGGAGACCGCGGCCCGCGCATGTTGTCGCGCCAGGCCCTGGCCGGAGTCATCGAGCCGCGCGTGGAGGAGATCTTCTCCCTCGTGCAGCAGGTGGTGCGCGAATCCGGCTACGAGGAGGTGCTGTCCTCCGGCGTGGTGCTCACCGGAGGCGCGTCCCTGATGCCCGGCATGGTCGAGCTGGGCGAGGACATTTTTCTCAAGCCGGTCCGCCTGGGGCTGCCGCAGTACAGCGGCCCGCTGGCGGACATGGTGCGCAGCCCGCGCAATTCCACCGCCATGGGCCTGTTGCTGGAGGCGCTGACCCAGCGCCAGCGCGGCGCCCGCGCGGCGGGGACGAAGTCGGGAAGCGCAGGGGGGCTTTTCACCCGCGTACGCGAATGGTTCGCGGGGAATTTCTGAATCGTGATCGTTTCACGGGGGCCCGCCGTTCGCGGCGGGCGAATGGCAGCAGGTAGTTGAAGTCTTTCCTTATCCGGACGGAGGTGCATCATGGCGTTTGAAATGATCGAGGACCTTGGCGACAGCGGGTTCGACAGCGGCACCAACATCAAGGTGATCGGCGTGGGCGGCGGCGGCGGCAACGCCGTCGAGCACATGATCGCCAGTGGCGTCAAGGGCGTGGAGTTCATCTGCGCCAACACCGACGCGCAGGCGCTCAAGAGCTCGAACTCGCAGCGCTTCATCCAGCTCGGCCGCACCGGCCTGGGCGCCGGCGGCAAGCCGCAGGTCGGGCGCGACGCCGCCGAGCAGGCGCAGGCGCAGATCCGCGAGACCCTGACCGGGGCGCACATGCTGTTCATCACCGCCGGCATGGGTGGCGGCACCGGCACCGGCGCGGCGCCGGTGGTTGCGCGCATCGCGCGCGAGATGGGCATCCTGACCGTGGCCGTTGTGACCAAGCCCTTCGAGTTCGAGGGCACCAAGCGCCTGGGCCACGCCGAGAGCGGGCTGGAAGAGCTGGAGAAGAACGTCGACTCGCTGATTGTGGTGCTCAACGAGAAGCTGCTCGAGGTCTACGGCGACGACATCTCGCAGAAGGAAGCCTTCGCGAAGGCCAACGACGTGCTGAAGAACGCCACCGGCGGCATCGCCGAGATCATCAACGTGCCGGGCATGATCAACGCCGACTTCGAGGACGTGAAGACGGTGATGGGCGAGCCCGGCAAGGCGATGATGGGCACGGCGGTGGCCAGCGGCGCCGACCGCGCGCGCCTGGCGGCCGAGCAGGCCGTCGTGTGCCCGCTGCTCGACGGCGTGGACCTGTCGGGCGCCAAGGGCGTGCTGGTGAACATCACCGCCGACGACTCGCTCAAGCTGAGCGAGACCCGCGAGGCGATGAACGCGATCCGCGCCTACGCGTCGCCGGATGCCCACATCATCTTCGGCACCGTCAACGACCCGTCGATGGGCGACTCGCTGCGCGTGACCGTGCTGGCCACCGGCCTGTCGCGCGCCAAGGCCGCCGCGAAGGCGGCGCCGACGCTGACCGTGCTGCGTACCGGCACGGACGCGACGCCGCTGAGCATGGGCGCGGCGCTGGGCGGCAACGGCGTGGACAGCAGCCAGATCCCGGCGATCTGGCGCAACCCGCGCGGCAACGCTCCGTCCGCGCACGTCAACGCCCTGATGCAGGGAGGCATGGAGGAAATGGAAATTCCCGCCTTCCTGCGCAAACAGGCTGATTAATGGACGACCCCCACGCTCGCTGCGCTCGCTGTTCCACGTCGCCGCCTGCAGGCGGCTCCGATTCGCCACCGTCCAAGCTGCCGCAGGGCAGCTCGGAGCCGCGGGGCTCATCCCCCGCGGGGCTCGGCCGGCTTGGGGCGGCCCTGCGCCGACCGAGGTCGCCGCGGCGAACGTAGCGGCGTTCGAGGGATCGCCCATCCGTCCGCAAGGCGCGTCATCGGCGCGCCGTCAGGGCCTCTCCCCGTGGACCTGACGGCGCGTCGCCGCCACGCCAGCCCCCGCGCCCCCGGCGCGCGCACTGCCTCCTGCGCGCGCAACGGGGGCGCCGGCGTCGCCGGCAGGCAGGCGAGCGCGAGTTTGGTTACAATAAACGAAAACAATAAGAAAGTAGATTCCGATTGAAAAAACCAGAGTCCAGAGGCCCGTCGATGCTCGCGCAGCGCTCGATTCGTTCCGCCACCCGCGCCGTGGGCGTGGGCCTGCACAGCAGCGAGCGCGTGGAACTCAGCCTGCTGCCGGCGCCGCCCGACAGCGGCATCGTGGTGCGCCGCGTGGATCTGCCCCAGCCGGTGAGCATCCCGCTGAGTCCGCAGGCGGTGGTCGACACCCGCATGGCCACCACGGTGGGTGCAGGTGGCGTCAAGGTGCACACGGTCGAGCACCTGCTGTCGGCCTGTTGCGGCCTGGGCGTGGACAATCTGGTGATCGAGGTGGACGCCGAGGAGATCCCCATCCTCGACGGTTCGGCCTCCTCCTTCGTCTATCTCCTGCAGTCCGCCGGGCTGCAGGACCAGGACCGGCCCCGGCGCTTCGTGCGCGTGCGCAAGCCGGTGGAAGTGCGCGTGCAGGAGCGCGACGGCGAGAAATGGGCCCGCCTGGAGCCGCATGACGGCTTCCGGCTGGATTTCGCCATCGAATTCGGCCACCCGGCCATCGACCGCACCGCGCAGGACTTCCGTTTCGAGTTCTCCATGCCCGAGTACGTGCGCGAGATCGCCCGCGCGCGCACCTTCGGCTTCATGCGCGACGTCGACGCGCTGCGCGAGATCGGGCTGGCCCAGGGCGGAAGCCTGGAAAACGCGATCGTCATGGACGAGTCACGCATCCTCAACCAAGGCGGGCTGCGTTTCGATGCCGAATTCGTCAAGCACAAGATGCTCGACGCCATCGGAGACCTGTACGTGATCGGCCACCCCATCCTGGGCGCCTACAGCGCCTACCGCAGCGGCCACGCGCTGAACAACGCGCTGCTGCGCGCCCTCGGCAGCGACCCCGAGGCCTTCGAGATGGTGGTGTTCGACGACGAGACCGAGGCCCCCGCGGGTTTCCGCGCCTCGGCGCGCAGCCTGCTGTACTGATTCGGGGCCTTCACAGCCGTTCGCGCAGCGCCCGCAGGCGCTCGCGCACGGCGGCCGGAGCGGCGCTGGCCTGCGCCGGCGCCTCGGCACGCACGCCGCCGCCCTGGGACTGGGGAGCCGCCACGCGAACCTGGATGCGATCGACGGCCCAGCCGGCCTGGCGCAGGCGGCGCAGCAGCAGCGGCACGTACAGCTTCAGCTTGGCCGCCACCGCCGAGGAACTCGCGCCGAGGGTCCAGCAGCCGTCGGCGAAACGCCCGGGCTGCACCGCGCCGGCCATGTCCGCCCCCAGGGCGCGTGCCAGTTCCTCGCCCATGCGCCGCGAATCCAGCGCCTGTTGCTGCAGGCTCAGCAGCAGCGGGGTGCGCTGCATCCATTGGTGAAGCGTTGCGGTGCGCACGGCGCTGCCCGCCGCCGTGCGGCGCCTCGGGCCGGGGGGCTTGGCGGGAAGCTTGGCAGGGACGGGTTCGCGGGCCATTTGCCCCGTATTGTCGCCCGAGCGGCCATGACGACGGGCATGCAGCGCTGGCGACTAGAATGGCTGTTTTGCGTCCAGGCCGTAGGGGTCCGAACCCCTGGCGCGAGGCGGTCGCCGCCCTGCGTGGCCGCCCATGCCCAGATCCATGCCCGCCACCTTCCTGACCCGCCTGTTCGGCAGCCGCAACGAACGCCTGCTGCGCCAGTACCGGCGCAATGTGCAGCGCATCAATGCGCTGGAGCCGCAATTCGAGAAGCTCAGCGACGAGCAGTTGCGCGCCAAGACGGTGGAGTTCCGCGAGCGCGTCGCCGCCGGCACCAGCCTGGACGAGATCCTCTGCGAGGCCTTCGCGGTGGTGCGCGAGGGCGGCAAGCGCGCGCTGAAGATGCGCCACTTCGACGTGCAGCTCATCGGCGGCATGGCGCTTCACTCCGGCAAGATCGCCGAGATGCGCACCGGCGAGGGCAAGACCCTGGTGGGCACGCTGGCGGTGTACCTGAACGCGCTGTCGGGCACGGGCGTGCACGTGGTCACGGTCAACGACTACCTGGCCCAGCGCGACGCCGAGTGGATGGGTCGCCTGTACCGCTTCCTCGGCCTCAGCGTGGGCATCAACCTGCCCAACCAGTCGCGTGAGGACAAGCAGGCCGCCTACGCGGCCGACGTGACCTACGGCACGAACAACGAATACGGCTTCGACTACCTGCGCGACAACATGGTGTTCGAGCCCGCCGAGCGCGTGCAGCGCGGGCTGAACTACGCGCTGATCGACGAGGTCGACTCGATCCTGATCGACGAGGCGCGCACGCCGCTGATCATCTCCGGCCAGGCGGAGGACAACACCGATCTGTACCTCAAGCTCAACGGCGTGGTGCCGCTGCTGGACCGCCAGATCGGCGAGGAGGATCCGGTGACCGGCCAGGGCGTGGAAAAGCCCGGCGACTTCACCGTGGACGAGAAGAGCCACCAGGTCTACCTGACCGAGTCGGGCCACGAGAAGGCCGAGGACATCCTCACCCGCATGGGCCTGATCCCCCCGGGAAGCACCCTGTACGACGCGGGCAACATCGCGCTGGTGCACCACCTGTACGCGGCGCTGCGCGCCCACCACCTGTACCACCGCGACCAGCACTACGTGGTGCAGGGCGGCGAGGTGGTGATCGTCGACGAGTTCACCGGGCGCATCATGTCCGGGCGGCGCTGGTCCGACGGCCTGCACCAGGCGGTGGAGGCCAAGGAAGGTGTGACGGTGCAGAGCGAGAACCAGACCCTGGCCTCGATCACCTTCCAGAACTATTTCCGCATGTACGCCAAGCTGGCGGGCATGACCGGCACCGCCGACACCGAGGCCTACGAATTCCAGGAGATCTACAACCTGGAAACCGTGGTCATCCCGACCAACCGCTCCAGCCAGCGCAAGGACCACCAGGACAAGGTGTACAAGAGCGCCGCCGAGCGCGACCGCGCGGTGGTCGAGGACATCAAGGACTGCTATTCCCGCGGCCAGCCGGTGCTGGTGGGCACCGGCTCCATCGAGGCCAGCGAGCACCTGTCGCAGTTGCTCAACCGCGAGAAGCTGTCGCACCAGGTGCTCAACGCCAAGCAGCACGCGCGCGAGGCCGAGATCGTCGCGCAGGCCGGGCGCCCGGGCATGATCACCATCGCCACCAACATGGCGGGTCGCGGCACCGACATCGTGCTCGGCGGTAACGTCGAGAAGCAGTGCGAGTTCATCGTCGCCGATGCGAACCTGGACGACGAGGAGAAGCAGCGCCGCGTGACCGCGCTGCGCTCCGAGTGGCAGTCGCTGCACGACCAGGCCATCGCGCAGGGCGGCCTGCACATCGTCGGCACCGAGCGCAGCGAGTCGCGCCGCGTGGACAACCAGCTGCGCGGGCGTTCGGGCCGCCAGGGCGACCCGGGCTCCTCGCGTTTCTACCTGTCGCTGGACGACCCGCTGATGCGCATTTTCGCGGGCGATCGGGTGCGCGCGATCATGGACCGCCTGAAGATGCCCGAGGGCGAGGCCATCGAGGCCGGCATGGTCACGCGTGCGATCGAATCCGCGCAGCGCAAGGTGGAGGCGCGCAACTTCGACATCCGCAAGCAGCTGCTGGAATACGACGACGTCTCCAACGAGCAGCGCAAGATCCTCTACCAGCAGCGCAACGCCA
Organism: Thiomonas sp. FB-6; assembly: GCF_000377645.1. Classification (GTDB taxonomy): domain Bacteria; phylum Pseudomonadota; class Gammaproteobacteria; order Burkholderiales; family Burkholderiaceae_C; genus Thiomonas_A. Next base: position 66,138 of record NZ_KB898481.1, read on the forward strand.
TCCTGGACAGCCAGGAGGTGGCCGAGCAGGTCGCCGACCTGCGCACCGGCAGCGTGGCCGACCTGGTGCACACCCACGTGCCCGAGCAGAGCATGGAGGAGCAGTGGGACGTGCCCGCGCTGGAGCGCGCGCTGCGCGAGGAGCTGCAGGCCGACATCGAGCTCAAGGCCTGGATCGAGGCCGACCAGACGGTCACCGACGAACAGGTGCTGGAACGCGTGCTGGGCGAGGTGAACGCGCGCTACCAGGCCAAGGTGGAACTGGTGGGGGCGCCCAACTTCGCCGGCTTCGAACGCATGGTGCTGCTGCAGGCGCTGGATCAGCACTGGCGCGAGCACCTGGCGGCGCTGGACTACCTGCGCCAGGGCATCCACCTGCGCGGCTACGCGCAAAAGCAGCCCAAGCAGGAATACAAGCGCGAGGCCTTCGAGCTGTTCGGCCAGATGCTCGACGCGGTCAAGAACGAGGTCACGCGCACCCTGATGACCGTGCAGGTGCAGACCCAGGAGCAGGCGCAGAGCGCGGCCGAGACCATCGAGCAGCGCGCGCAGAGCCTGCACAACCTGGCCTACCAGCATCCGGAGGCCATGGGCGGCATGCTCGTCGGCGACGAGGGCGACGACGCGCAGGCGCAGGCCGAGGCGGCGATCGCCGCGGCCGCCGCTCCCGGCGTGCAGCAGGTGGTGAACGAGCTGCCCAAGGTCGGCCGCAACGACCCCTGCCCCTGCGGCAGCGGCAAGAAGTACAAGCAGTGTCACGGCCGACTGTCGTGATCATCCAGACTTCCAGGGAGGGGCGGCGATGGCCGTGAATCTGCAGGCACCCGATCCGGCCGCGCTGCACGCGGTGGCCGGCGTGCGCATCGGCGTGGCCGAGGCGGGCATCCGCAAGGCCGGACGCCGCGACCTGACCCTGCTGGCCTTCGATCCCGGCACCCGCGTGGCCGGCGTGTTCACGCGCAACCGCTTCTGCGCCGCGCCGGTACAGGTGTGCCGCGAACACCTGGGCGAGGCGCGTTGCGCCGAGGTGCGCGCGCTGGTGGTGAACACCGGCTGCGCCAACGCCGGCACCGGCGCGCAGGGCCTGGCCGACGCCCGCGCGAGCTGCGAGGCGGTGGCCCGGCTGATGGGCGTGTCCGCGCGCCAGGTGCTTCCCTTCTCCACCGGCGTGATCCTCGAGCCGCTGCCGCTGCAGCGCCTGCGCGACGGCCTGCCGCGCGCGCTGGCCGACCTGCGCGAGCAGGCCTGGGCCGACGCCGCCGCGGCCATCATGACCACCGACACCGTGCCCAAGGCCGCCAGCGAGCGCGTGCTGATCGACGGCGTGGCGGTGCACGTCACCGGCATCGCCAAGGGCGCCGGCATGATCCGCCCCGACATGGCGACCATGCTGGGCTTCATCGCCACCGACGCGGCGGTGGCGCCGGCGCTGCTGGCGCAACTGGTGCGCGAGGTGGCCGACGGCTCCTTCAACTGCGTCACGGTGGACGGCGACACCTCCACCAACGACTCGCTGGTGGTGGCGGCCACCGGAGCCTGCGGGCTGCCCGAGATCGCCGACGCCGCGTCGCCGCAGGCGCGTGCGCTGCGCGCCGCGCTGCTGGGCGTGGCGCAGCGCCTGGCGCAGGCCATCGTGCGCGACGGTGAGGGGGCCACCAAGTTCATCACCATCGAGGTGCAGGGCGCGCGCAGCGTGGCCGAGGCGCGCCGCGTGGGGTACGCGGTGGCTCATTCGCCGCTGGTCAAGACGGCCTTTTTCGCCAGCGACCCCAACCTGGGACGCATTCTCGCGGCGGTGGGCTATGCCGGCGTGGACGACCTGGACGTGGACGGCGTGGAACTGTTCCTCGACGAGGTGCACGTGGCCACGCGCGGCGGGCGCCATCCGGACTACCGCGAGGCCGACGGCCAGCGGGTGATGGCCAAGCCGGAGATCCTGGTGCGCATCGTGCTGGGCCGCGGCGAGCACGCCGCCACGCTGTGGACCTGCGACCTGTCGCACGACTACGTGTCGATCAACGCCGATTACCGGAGCTGAGCATGGCACGCAAGCCTGCCGCTTCGGCGCGTGCCGCTTCGGCGCCTGCAGCCGCCGCCCCGGTGGCCGATCCCATGGCGCGCCTGGCCGGCCTGCTGGAGCAGGCCGAGCGCGTGCTCGGCCGCCTGGAACAAACGCTGGCCCCCGGCCTCGCGGCGCCCGACTGGGAGGCCGCCAGCGCCTTCCGCTGGCGCCGCCGCGGCTCGCAGGCCTGGCTGCAACCGGTGCCGCAGCCGGCGGTGATGCGTTTCGCCGACCTGCAGGGCATCGAGGAACAGAAGGCGCGCCTGGAGCGCAACACCCGCCAGTTCGTGGCCGGGCGACCGGCCAACAACGCGCTGCTGACGGGCGCGCGCGGCACCGGCAAGAGTTCGCTGGTGAAGGCCTGCCTGCATGCCTTCGCGCCCAAGGGGCTGCGCCTGATCGAGATGGACAAGGCCGACCTGGTGGACCTGCCCGAGCTGGTGGAGCTGGTGCGCGCTCGGCGCGAGCGGTTCATCGTGTTCTCCGACGACCTGTCCTTCGACCAGGGCGAGCCCGGCTACAAGGCGCTGAAGTCGGTGCTCGACGGCTCGGTGGCGGGCACCGCCGACAACCTGCTGATCTACGCCACCTCCAACCGGCGCCACCTGCTGCCCGAGTACATGCACGAGAACCTGGAAGCCACGCACAGCGAAAGCGGCGAGGTGCATCCCGGCGAGGGCACGGAGGAGAAGGTCTCGCTGTCCGACCGCTTCGGTCTGTGGCTGAGCTTCTATCCCTTCGACCAGGAGCATTACCTGCGCATCGCCGAGCACTGGCTGCAGGTGTTCGGGCTGAGCGAGCAGCAGGCGCGCGCCGCGCACGCCGAGGCCTTGCTGTGGGCGCTCGAGCGCGGCTCGCGCTCCGGGCGCATTGCCTGGCAGTTCGCCCGCGACTACTGCGGGCGGCGCAGGAAGTGAAGCCGCCGGGCGACGCCGAGGCGCCGCGCACACCGGTGCCGGTGGCCGTGGGCGTGCTGCTGCGCGAGGACGGGAGCTTCCTGCTGGGCAGCCGCCCCGAGGGCAAGCCCTGGGCCGGCTATTGGGAATTCCCCGGCGGCAAGATCGAGCCGGGCGAAACCCTGGTGCAGGCGCTGCGCCGCGAGCTGAGCGAGGAACTGGCCATCGACATCGAGGACGGCGAGTTCTGGAAGTCCTGCATCGTCGACTACCCGCACGCGCGCGTGGACCTGCGCTTTTGCAAGGTGCGGCGCTGGAGCGGCGAGCCCAGGCCCTGTGAGGGCCAGCAACTGGCCTGGCAGCAACTGCCGGTGCAGGTGCGCCCGGTGCTTCCGGGCACGCTGCCGGTGCTGCGCTGGCTGGCCGAGGAACGCGGCCACCAGGGCCCCACCCACCACGAGTAGCCAGCCCGGCCCCGCAGGCCGGCTGCGCTCAATGCCTGGGCGCGCCCAGGCGCGCGGCCGGCGCATCGGGCATGTCGTCGTCTGCCTCGGTGGGCTTGGCGGCCACCCGGTAGCTCTCGCTGGACCAGGCGCCGAGGTCGCCGTTGCGGCAGCGCTCGGAGCAGAAGGGGCGCCAGGGGTTGTCGACAGAGTAGGGCGTGGGCGTGCCGCAGCCGGGGCAGGGCACGATACGCGCGGCCGGGCCGGGGCGCTGCGGATTCACGGACATAGGGCCAGCTCGAATTGCACGTCGCTGTCCACCGGCTTGAGCTTCCAGTCGGAGTCGGGACGCATGAAGCGCACCGAGACCATCAGGCGGTGGCCGGTGATCTCCGGGATCACGCCCAGGGTTCCGTCCACGCGCAGGCGCATCAGCTGGTAGCTGCGTCCGCCCAGGTTCTGCTGGTAGCTGCCGCTCTGGGCCACGCTCTTGTGGGGCATGCCCCCATCACGCAGCATGCGCAGCAGCACCTCCACGGCCGTGGCCATGGGGTTGAACACCTCCATCCAGCGCATCAGGTCCTCGCGCCGCTGTTCTTCCGGCAGGTGCTGCCAGGCGTAGTAGGCGGGAAGATCGAATTCGCAGGTGCCGCCGGGAATGCCCGCGCGGCTGCGGATGGACATCAGCCATTCGTTGTCCAGCAGGCTCTGGCCCGGCTTGCCCAATTGCTGGCCCAGGCGCTGGAAGGAGGAGTCGATCTCCGCCAGCACCTCTTCCAGCGTGATCTCCGACACCGACGGATTGCCGCGGTAGCTCAGGTATTGCTGGCGCTGGCGCTCGAGGTCCTTGAGGATGTCGCTCTTGAGGTCCTGGCGCGAGGTGACGTCCATGATCTCGAACATGGACAGCAGCGCGTGGTGATGGTCGAAGGGGTGGCCCCTTTGCATCAGGAAGGCATTTCGACGCAGCAGGTATTCGAGCCTGAGCAGGGTGCGAACACGCTCGGTCAGCGGATATTCGTACAGGATCACGGGCCAGGACGAGTTGGGGCCCGGCGGGCGGCCGGGCAGGGTGCGGCGAAAGCAGCTGTGAGGATAGTGGGTAACGGCACCGATGCGTCGCCCTGCGGGCGCCTCATCGGCAAGGGTGGCCAGGCGGTTGCGCGGCGCGGGCAGGCCTGCCGCGGGTCATTGTCACGCATGTGCCGCGGGAATTCAAATGCGGGGCCGGCCGGCCAGCATGCGGTGGTGCAAATCCAGCGCCTGCCGGCGCAGCGAGTCGAGGTCGCCCGAGTTGTCGATGACCTCGTCGGCAGCGGCCAGGCGGTGTTCGCGCGTCGCCTGCGCCTGCAGGATGCGCCGCACCTGCAGCGCCGACAGCCCGGATCGCCGCATGACGCGCTGCACCTGCAGTTCGGGCGCGCAATCCACCACGACGATGCGGTCCACGCGCTCGCGCCAGCGCCCCAGCGATTCCACCAGCAGCGGCACCACGAACACGAGGTAGGGGCCCGGCAGCTTGTCGGCCAGCTCGCGCAGGCGCGCGCCGATCAGCGGATGCAGGATGGATTCCAGGCGCGCGCGTTGGGTGGGGTCGGCGAAGGCCAGCTCGCGCATGCGCGAGCGGTCGAGCGCCCCGTCGGCTCCGATCGCGGCCTCGCCGAAGGCTTCGCGGATGGCCTCGATCGCCTCGCCTGCGGGCGCGGTCAGCGCGTGGGCGATGGCGTCGGCGTCGATCACCGCCGCGCCCCATTCCCGCAGCATGTCGGCCACCGCGGACTTGCCCGAACCGATGCCCCCGGTCAGCCCCAGGCGGGCTCGCCGCGCGGGCGCCGGCCGCGCGCCGGGCTCAGACACCGCCCAGCACCCAGCCGACCAGGCGCTGCGGGCCCAGGAACAGGGCCAGCAGCCCGGCGGCGGCCAGGAAGGGGCCGAAGGGCATCGGGCGGCCGCGCTGCAGGGCGCCGGTGGCCTGCAGGGCCAGGCCGATCACCGCGCCGCAGATGGCCGACAGCAGGATGATGGGAAGCAGGGCCATGGCGCCGAACCAGGCGCCGAGCATGGCGAACAACTTGAAGTCCCCGAAGCCCATGCCTTCCTTGCCGGTGAGCAGCCGGAAGCCCTGGTACACGCACCAAAGGCTGGCATAGCCGATGGCCGCGCCCGTCACCGCCTGCGGCAGGAAGCCCGGGTCCAGCCAGGCGTGCAACAGCAGGCCCAGCCACAGCAGCGGCAGCGTGATGCCGTCGGGCAGCAGCGTGGTGTCGAAGTCGATCAGCGCCAGCGCCAGCAGCCCCCAGGCCAGCACCACGCCGCCGGCGGTCCAGGCCGACACGCCGTGAAGCGCCACCAGCGCCGCGGCCAGCACGGCGCCTGCGATCTCCACCAGCGGGTAGCGCGGCGAGATGCGCGTGCCGCAGGCCGAGCAGCGCCCGCGCAGCAGCAGCCAGCTGAGCACGGGGATGTTCTCCCACCAGGCGATGGCGTGGCCGCAGGCGCCGCAGCGCGAGCCCGGGCGCACCAGATCGAAGGCCTCGGCTTCCTCGGGCGGCAGCTCCAGCGTGGCACGTGCCTCGTCGCGCCAGCCGCGCTCGAGCATCACCGGCAGGCGCAGGATCAGGACGTTCAGGAAGGAGCCGACCAGCAGCCCGAGCAACGCGGCGACGAAGACCGCGAAGCCCACGCTCACCCCACCACCTTGCCGAGGTTGAAGATCGGCAGGTACATGGCGATCACCAGGCCGCCGATGAGGACGCCCAGCACGACGATGATGATCGGCTCGAGCAGGCTGGACAGCGCCTTGACCAGTTCGTCCACCTCGGACTCGTAGATGTCGGCGACCTTGCCGAGCATCGAGTCCAGCGAGCCGGATTCCTCGCCGATCGAGGCCATCTGCAGCACCAGCGGCGGAAACACGCGGGAGTTCTGCATCGACAAGGTCAGGCTGGTGCCGGTGGAGACTTCCTGCTGGATCTTCTCGGTGGCCCGCTGGAACACGATGTTGCCGGAGGCGCCCGCCACCGAGTCCAGGGCTTCCACCAGCGGCACGCCGGCGCCGAACATGGTCGACAGCGTGCGCGTCCAGCGAGCCAGCGCCCCCTTGAGCACCAGTTGCCCGAACACCGGCAGGCGCAGCAGGCCGCGGTCCACCAGTTCCTGCACGCGTTCCGAGCGTTTCCAGCTCTGGAAGCCGAAATAGCCCCCCAGCACCAGGACGCCGGCCATCACGTACCAGTAGTGCACGAAGAAGTTCGACATCGCGATGACGATCAGCGTCGGCCCCGGGAGCTGGGCGCCGAACTGGGCGAACACGTCCTGGAAGGTGGGCACCACGAACAGCATGATGATGGTGACCACGATCATCGCCACGATCATCACTGCGATCGGGTAGGTCAGCGCCGACTTGATCTTCGACTTGATCGCCTGGGTCTTCTCCTGGTAAGTCGCCAGGCGGTCGAGGATCAGCTCCAGCATGCCCGCCTCCTCGCCGGCCTCGACGAGGTTGCAGTACAGGTGGTCGAAGTACTTGGGGTACTTGCGGAAGGCCGCCGACAGGCTGGTGCCGGTCTCCACGTCGTTTCGGATGTCGGTGACCAGGCGCGCCATCGAGGGGTTGGGATGGCTGCGCGCGACGATGTCGAAGGACTGCAGCAGCGGCACGCCGGCGCGCAGCATGGTGGCCATCTGGCGCGTGAAGGTGGTCAGGTCCTTGGACTTGATCGAACGCCCGCCGCCGACCTTGCGCTTCTTGAGCTTGGTCACCAGGATGCCCTGGCGGCGCAGCGAGGCGTTGACGATGTTCTCGCTGCCGGCACGCATCTCGCCGCGCTGGATGCGCCCCTGGCGGTCCTTGCCCTCCCAGACGTAGAGGAATTCCTTGGCGCTACGCACCGCAGCTGTCGTGCTCATCGTTCCCCCCAGCGGCGCGTCGCCCGCGTCCCGTTATTCATTGGTCACCGCGAGCACCTCCTCCAGGGAGGTCAGGCCCAGGCGCACCTTCACCAGCCCGGATTCGCGCAGCGTGCGCACCCCCTCGACCCTGGACTGCGCGGCGATGTCCAGCGCGGTTCCATGGTTCAGGATGATGCGCTGGATCTCCTCGCTGATCGGCATGGCCTGGTAGATGCCCAGGCGCCCCTTGTAGCCGCTGCCGCCGCAGGCGCTGCACTTGCCCGGCTTGTAGGGCTTCCAGCTGCCGTCCAGTTCGGACTCGGCGAAGCCGGCCTCGATCAGCGCCGCGGCCGGCACGTCCGCCGGCGTGCGGCACTGCTGGCACAGCTTGCGTGCCAGGCGCTGCGCGGTGATCAGGATCACGCTGGAGGCGATGTTGAAGGCCGGCACGCCCATGTTCATCAGGCGGGTCAGCGTGGTCGGCGCGTCGTTGGTGTGCAGCGTGGAGAACACCATGTGGCCGGTCTGCGCGGCCTTGATCGCGATGTCGGCCGTTTCCAGGTCGCGGATCTCGCCCACCATGATGATGTCCGGATCCTGGCGCAGGAAGGCGCGCAGCGCGGTGGCGAAGTTCAACCCCGCCTTCTCGTTCACGTTGACCTGGTTGATGCCCGGCAGGTTGATTTCCGCCGGGTCCTCGGCGGTGGAGATGTTCACGCCGGGCTGGTTCAGCAGGTTCAGGTACGAATACAGCGAGACGGTCTTGCCGCTGCCGGTGGGGCCGGTGACCAGCACCATGCCGTAGGGACGGCGGATGGCGTGCATCACCCGCTCCTTCTCGTCCGGCTCGTAGCCCAGGCTTTCGATGCCCATCTTGGCCATCGAGGAGTCCAGGATACGGATCACGATCTTCTCGCCGTGCAGGGTCGGCAGCGTGCTGACCCGGAAGTCGATCGCGCGGTCCGGGCCGAAGCGCAGCTTCATGCGCCCGTCCTGGGGCACGCGGCGCTCGGCGATGTCCAGGCGCGAGATCACCTTGATGCGCGAGGCCAGCTTCTCCTTGATGGCCACCGGGGGCTGCGCGATCTCGCGCAGCTCGCCGTCGACGCGGAAGCGGATCCGGTAGAAGCTCTCGAAGGGCTCGAAATGCAGGTCGGACGCGCGCATGTTCACCGCGTCCACCAGCATCTTCTGCAGGAAGCGCACGACCGGAGCGTCGTCGACGTCGGCCGCGTTGTCCTTCTCGGCCGCCGACTCCGTGCCGTCGTCCAGGTCGGCCAGGTCGAAGTCGTCGCCGGCCAGCGCGGCGATCTGCGAACTGGCGCTCTGGGTGTTCTGGTCGATCCAGCGCTGCAGCTTGTCGAACTCCACGACCACCAGGTCCACGGCCGACTGCGACTGGAACTTGATCTTGTCCTCGGCCTCGTGGTCGGCCGGGTCGGCGGTCGCCACCACCAGCTTGTTGCCGCGCTTGATCAGCGGCATGACCTTGTAGGCCTTGATGATCTGGGTGTCGATCAGCCCGCTGGGCACGCGCGCCGGGTCGAAGGCGTCGAGGTCGAGCAGCGGCAGCGCGAAGGTGCGGCTGATCCAGTGCGCCAGTTCCGAGGCCCCCATGCCGCCGCTGCCGATCAGCTCGGCGATGAAGCTGCTGCGGCTCTCCACCGCGCGCTTCTGGATCTGCTCGGCCCCGGCGCGCGCCAGATGCCCGGATTGCACCAGGGCGTTGGCCAGCCCCGATAGTTGCAAGGGGGACCGGCTGTTGGGAGGCGAGGCTTGAAGTACGGTGGACATGGCGCGGGAGGGGCGACCCTCACATGATGCTGGCTGGCGCCCGGCTTGTAAATCCGGCCACTCCGCCAGCGGATCGAATCCTCAAATTATGTCGCAGGATCGCAAGAATGCCCCATTTTGCCGCGTGATGGCCCGATTCGTGCGGGATTCAGGGCTGGCGCATTTCCAGGTCGTCCTGCAAGGATTCGGCTCCGGCGCGTGCGCAGCCCTCGTCGGTGACGCCGCTGGGGGCCCCGCTGACGCCGATAGCCCCGTACAGGGTGCCCGCCGCGCTGATGGGCACCGCGCCGGCCTCGAACAACAGGCCCGGCACATGGGCCAGGCCGCCCGCGCCGCGCGCCTGCAGGCTGGAGGTGGCACTGTTGAAGGAGGCCGCGGTGTAGGCCTTGCGCCGGCTCACGCGCAGGGTCAGCTCGGGCGCCAGCACGTCGCGCAGCATGACCTGCGGCAAGCCGTCGCGGTCGACCACGGTGACGCCCACCTGCAGGCCCTCGGCGCGGCACTTGGCCAGCGCCGCCTGCGCCGCCTTCAGCGCGGCATCCAGGCTCAGGCGCTGCACGCCCAGCGCCAGCGGTTGCTGGGCCGCGCCGGCCGCGCGGGCCGCCGGCAGCGCGCCCGGCGCGAGCAGCAGGGCAGCCGCCAGCGCGGGGCCGGCGATGCGCGGGTTCAGCGTTCGCTCCATAGCTTGCCTCCGGTGGCCCAATGGCCGCGCGAGACCTCGTTGAGGATGATGTCCACCGCCTCGGGGGAACACTGCAGGGTGTCGACCACTGCCTGGGTGATCGCCTCGACCAACTGCTTTTTCAGCTCGGGGCTGCGTCCTTCGAACATGTCGACGCGGATGGAGGGCATCGTGGGGGCTCCTGCTCGGTTTCGTGGAGGTTGGCGTACGGGCCATTATCCACGCGGCGCCGGGCAAAAAAAACCGCCCCGGAGGGCGGTTGCGCGCGCGCGGCGCGGACGCGGCGCTTCGCGGGCGCCTCAGGGGCGCGGGTCGCGCGCCTTGTCCGGCTCGTACAGCGGGCTCTTCAGGCTGGACACGTAGGCCGCGATGTCGTGCAGTTGCTGCGTGTCGAAGCGGGCCACCATGCCGGCCATGATCGGGTTGTCCCGGCCGTACAGCGGGGTCTGGTGCTTCGCCTGGTACTGCTGCATCGCGTGGAACAGGTAGGACTCGGGCTGGCCGGCGATGATCGGGTAGGTCGGCGACACCGGCTTGTCCAGGCCCGCGCCGTGGCAGGCGATGCAGCCGCCCTGGTTCACCAGGTCCTCGCCCTTCTTCAGGTCGGCGGCGTGCGCGGTGCCCAGCGCGGCCAGCGCGGCGGCCACGCCCAGCAGGGACAGTCGAGCGAACATGTGGTTCATCGGGGTTTCCTCAATGGGTGCCGCCAGCCTTGGGCTGGGAGTAGTAGGCCGCGATGTCGGCGATTTCCTGGTCGGTCAGCGAACTGGCGATGGCGCGCATGGTCTGGTTGCGACGCTGCCCGCTGCGGTATTCCTGCAGGGCCTGCGCGATGTAGCCGGCGCTCTGGCCGTTGAGCATCGGCACCTCGTAGACCTCGGGGAAGGCGACACGGTAGCCGGTGGAGTTGTGGCAACCCTCACACATGAACACGTCCTGCTTGCCGGTGGTCGCGTTGCCCTGGATGGTCTGGGCTTGGGCACCGGCAGCAAGCAGGAGCGTGACGGCAAAGATCAGCTGTTTCATCGCGGGCTTGACTCGGTTATGGTTGGACGAAGGGGCAGCCCTGCGGCGCGCCGCGGGGAACCGAATCCCTGGGATTATAGGGAGCCGCCCCGCGGCCCGGCTGCCGGCCGCGCCCCATCGCATCGCATTTTGACGCCGCGCAGGCGGCCCGGCTTTCCGGCCGGCGCGCCAAAGCTGCAAGAATGCGCCTTGCGCGTGCCCCGGGCGGTTCCGGCGCGCGCGATCCCCCCGACGGAGTCCGCATGAATTCCCATCTCTACCTGCTGGCCATGGCGGCGCTGCAGGGCGTGACCGAGCTGTTCCCCATTTCCAGCCTGGGCCACAGCATCCTGGTGCCGGCGCTGGCCCATTGGCCCATCGACCGCGAGGCCGACTGGTTCCTGCCCTTCGTGGTCGTGCTGCACCTGGGCACGGCGCTGGCGCTGCTGCTGTATTTCCACCGCGACTGGACCGCCCTCATCGGCGGCTGGCTGCGCGCGCGCGGCGGCACCGGCAACGAGCAGGCGCGCACCCTGTGGCTGCTGGTCGTGGGCACCATTCCGGCCGGCATCCTCGGCCTGCTGCTGGCGCACCGCATCCGCGACCTGTTCGGGGGCTTCGCCTTCGCCGCGGTGGCGCTGATGCTCAACGGCGTGCTGCTCATCGCCGGCGACCGCCTGAAGAACCGCAACGCCAGCGGCAGCCTGGGCCGCCTGAGCTTCGGGCGCGCACTGTTCATCGGCGCGGCGCAGGCGCTGGCGCTGATTCCCGGCTTCTCGCGTTCCGGGGCGACCCTGGTGGCCGGTCTCGGCGCCGGCCTGGAATACGAGGCCGCCGCACGCATGTCCTTCCTGCTGGCCACGCCGATCATCGCCGCCGCCGGCGTGCTGGAGGTGCCCAAGCTGCTGCACGCGCAGATGCCCCCGGGCATGCTCGGCACGGTGCTGATCGCCGGCCTGCTGTCGGGCGCCTGTGCCTGGCTGTCCACCTGGTTCCTGATGCGCTGGTTCCGCGGCCACGAGATCCGCGCGCTGCGCCCCTTCGGCGTGTACTGCCTGGCCTTCGGCGCGCTGGCGCTGCTGCTGGGCCTCTGATCGTCCCCGGCGCACGGCCCCGCCGGGGCGGCCCGGCGATGCCCGGAGGGCTCAGTCCTGGCGCAGCAGCGCGCGCAGCAGCGCGAGCTGGCGCCGGCTGACCGGCAGGCGCTCGGGCACCCCGCGCAGGCGCAACTGCCATTCGGCGCCTTCCGGACCCTCGGCGCCTTCGGCCGGATCGGGGCGAGCTCCGCCCGGCGCCGGCCCGGCGCGCTCCAGGCTGGCGATGGCCTGCACGGCCACCAGCACCGCGCGGTGCGCGCGCACGTAGCGCGCGCCGTAACGCTGTTCGAGTTCGCCCAGCGCCGGCTCGGCCAGGTAGCTGCGCGACGCGGTGCGCACCAGCGTGTATTTGTCCTGCGCGCGGAAGTACAGGATCTCCGCCAGGGGCACGCGCAGCAGCGCGCCCCGTTCGACGATGGACAAGGCGTCGTCCGGCGCGCCATCGGGCGCGCGTGCCGCGCGCCTCTGCGACACCCGCGCCAGCGCCTGGCGCAGGCGCTCCAGCGCCACCGGCTTGGTCAGGTAGTCGTAGGCGCCGTGCTCGAAGGCGCTCAGCGCGTGCTGGTCGTGCGCGGTGACGAACACCACCGCGGGTGCCGCCGCCCGCAGCTCGAGTTCGGCCGCCAGGCGCAGCCCGCTGTCGCCCGGCATCTGGATGTCCAGCAGCACCACGTCGTAGCCGCGGCTGGCCAGCAGCGCGCGCGCGCCGGCGGCGTCGGCCGCCTCGTCGATGCGCCCGGGCGCCGGTTGCTCCAGGCGGCCCAGCAGGCGGCGCAGGCGCGCGCGGGCGAGGGCTTCGTCGTCGACCAGCAGGATGTTCATGGTCTATGCCGGCCGCAGCGGCAGCCGCAGGCGCACGCGCCAGCGCTCGCTGCCGGGCTCGGCGCCGCGCAGCGGCCCATGGCGGATCTCCGCCTCCAGGTCGTAGAGCAGGCGCAGGCGCTGGCCGATGTTGGCCAGCGCGACCCCGGTGCCGCTGTGGCGCGTGTCGGCGCCGCGCGGCGTGTAGTCGTTGCGCACGTCGATTTCCAGGTGCGCGCCCCGGCGGCGTATGCCCACGTCGATGCCGCAGGGGCGCGAACTCGACTCCACGCCGTGGCGTACCGCGTTTTCCAGCAGCGGCTGCAGGGTCAGCGTCGGCATGCGCAGGTCCAGGCAGGCCTCGTCCACTTCCCAGGCCAGGCGCATGCGCGGGCCGAAGCGAACGTCCTCGATGTCCAGGTAGCGCCGGGCCAGCTCGATTTCCTCACGCACGCTGCTGAGCTGGCCGCCGCGTCCGACGCTGGCGCGGAACAGGGCGGCAAGGTCGTCCAGCACCTGTTCGGCGCGTTCGGGCTGTTCGTGCACCAGGGCGGCGGCGGCATTGAGCGCGTTGTACAGGAAATGCGGGCGGATGCGGGCCTGCAGTTCGTCCAGGCGCGCGCGCACCTGCGCCGGGTCGAGCGCCTGCACGCGCAGGCGCTGATGCTGCAGCAGCAGCGCGGCGAGCAGCGCGCCCAGCGCGGCGCCGCGCCAGTCGGGCAGGGCGTCGGACTGGGCCCAGGCCAGCGCGGCCTCCACCAGCCACGGCGCGGCGGCCCCCCAGGCCACGGCCACGGCCGCCTGGCGCCGCGCGCCGCGCCACAGGCCGGCGCCCCCGCACAGCAGCAGCAGCCACAGCGCCACCGCCGGTTGCGCCACCGCCAGATCGTGCAACAGGGCCGTCTCCCAGGCGGCAGCGGTGGCCCCGGCGCCGAATCCCAGGGCCAGCGCGGCCAGGTTGGCCAGCGCGAGGGCGCGCAAGGCCGCGCCCGCGCTGCACAGGTCCGCCGCGGCGCGCGCGTCGCCGCGGGAAGGGGTCAATACAATGCCAGCTTGGTCCATGCCCTGGCGGCGCAGCGTGTCGCGCCGGCCGTGCCCTTCCGATTGTCCGATTCCCGTGATCCCATGAGTTCCTCCCTCGACCGCAAGAGCCAGGCCTGGTCGGCGCTATTTTCCGAGCCGGTCGATGCCCTGGTGCAACGCTACACGGCCTCGGTCGGTTTTGACAAGCGTCTGGCGCCCTTCGACATCCAGGCCTCGCTGGCGCACGCGCGCATGCTGGCGTCGCGCGGCATTATCGGCTCGCAGGATCTGGCCGACATCGAACGCGGCATGGCGCAGGTGCGCGAGGAAATCGAGCAGGGACGCTTCGAATGGAAGCTCGAACTGGAGGACGTGCACCTGAACGTCGAGGCGCGCCTGACCCAACTCGCCGGCGATGCCGGCAAGCGCCTGCACACCGGGCGCAGCCGCAACGACCAGGTGGCCACCGACATCCGGCTGTGGCTGCGCGATGCGGTGGACCGCATCCAGGTGGCGCTGCGCGCGCTGCGCCTGGCGCTGGTCGAACTGGCCGAGCGCCACGCCGACACCATCATGCCCGGCTTCACCCACCTGCAGGTGGCGCAGCCGGTGAGCTTCGGCCACCACCTGCTGGCCTATGTGGAGATGTTCGGCCGCGACGCCGAGCGCCTGGCCGACGCGCGCCGGCGCATCAACCGCCTGCCGCTGGGCGCGGCCGCGCTGGCCGGCACCAGCTATCCGCTGGACCGCGAGATGGTGGCGCGCGAACTGGGCTTCGAGGCGATCAGCCGCAACTCCCTGGACGCCGTCAGCGACCGCGACTTCGCCATCGAGTTCTGCGCCGCCGCCAGCCTGATCATGGTGCATGTGTCGCGCCTGAGCGAGGAACTCGTGCTGTGGATGAGCCAGGCCTTCGGCTTCATCCGCCTGCCCGACCGCTATTGCACGGGCTCGAGCATCATGCCGCAGAAAAAGAATCCGGATGTGCCGGAACTGGCCCGCGGCAAGTCGGGCCGCGTGATCGGGCACCTCAGCGCGCTGCTGGTGCTGATGAAGGGGCAGCCCCTGGCCTACAACAAGGACAACCAGGAGGACAAGGAGCCCTTGTTCGACACCGCCGACACCTTGCTGGATACGCTGAGCCTGTTCGCCGACATGATGGCCGGGCTGGAGGTGGACGCGCAGGCCATGCGGCGCAGCGCGCTCAAGGGCCACGCCACGGCGACCGACCTGGCCGACTACCTGGTGAAGAAGGGGCTGCCCTTCCGCGACGCGCACGAGGCAGTCGCGCTGGCGGTGCGCGAATGCGCGGCCAGCGGGCGCGACCTCGGCGAGCTCACGCTGGCCGAGTTGCAACGCCTGCACCCGGCGGTTCAGCCCGACGTGGCCGAGGTGCTGCGCCTGGAAGGTTCGGTCGCCTCGCGCGACCTGCCCGGCGGCACCGCGCCGCGCCAGGTGCGCGAGCAGGTGGCGCGCCTGCGCGCCGAACTCGCCTGAGCCCGGCGCGGGGTACACGGCGGATCAGGTCCTGGGCAGCGTGACCCCGCGCTGGCCCTGGTACTTGCCGCCGCGGTCGCGGTAGCTGGTCTCGCAGACCTCGTCGCTCTCGAAGAACAGCACCTGCGCGCAGCCCTCGCCGGCGTAGATCTTGGCCGGCAGCGGGGTGGTGTTGCTGAACTCCAGGGTGACGTAACCCTCCCATTCGGGCTCGAAGGGCGTGACGTTGACAATGATTCCGCAGCGCGCGTAGGTACTCTTGCCCAGGCAGATGGTGAGTACGTTGCGCGGAATGCGGAAATATTCCATGGTGCGCGCCAGGGCGAAACTGTTGGGCGGGATGATGCACACGTCCGCCTGGATGTCCACGAAACTGCGCGGGTCGAAGTTCTTCGGGTCGACCACGGTGCTGTGCACGTTCGTGAATACCTTGAATTCATTGGCGCAGCGAATGTCGTAGCCGTAGCTGCTGGTGCCGTAGCTGACGATGCGGTGCCCGTCGGGCGCATGCCGGACCTGCCCCGGTTCGAAGGGCTCGATCATGCTCTGCTCCTGCGCCATGCGCCGGATCCAGCGGTCGGATTTGATGCTCATGGTGTGCGGTCGGTAGATGGACGGTGGCTCATTGTGCCTGGGCCAGCAAGGGCCCGATGCGTGCGAGGACCTGGGCCGGCTCGAGTTCCACCAGCAGTTGCTTGCGCCGCGACTTGTCGCCGCGCAGCACGCGCACGCGGCTGACCGCGCAGTGCAGCTGGGCGGCCAGCCACTCGCGCAGCGCCTCGTTGGCGCGGCCTTCGAGCGCCGGCGCCGCCACGCGCACGCGCAGCGTGCCGTCGT
Source organism: Thiomonas sp. FB-6 (assembly GCF_000377645.1). Lineage (GTDB taxonomy): Bacteria > Pseudomonadota > Gammaproteobacteria > Burkholderiales > Burkholderiaceae_C > Thiomonas_A. The sequence goes on from NZ_KB898481.1 coordinate 82,165, forward strand.
GCAGGCCGACCAGTTCGCTGCGCCTGGCACCGGGTTGCGCGCTGACCAGCACCACGCAGCCGTCGCGGTGGGCCAGCAGCCAGGATGGAAGGGACGTGCCCGTCATGCACAAAAAAGCCTGGGCCTTTCGGCCCAGGCTCGGTCACGCACGATCAGCGGGTCTCAGGGACGATCGCCGGTCGGGAAGGGCCACGCGGCCGCCGGGCTCAGCGCGGTCTTCGCGGCGGGCGCGGCTTCCTTGGCCGCGGGGGCAGGCTTTTTCGCGGGGGCGGGCTTCTTGGCCGCGGCCTTCTTCGCGGGAGCCTTCTTCGCCGCGGCCTTCTTGGCGACGACCTTCTTCGCCGGGGCCTTCTTGGCGGCGGCCTTCTTGGCCGGCGCGGCCTTCTTGGCGACGACCTTCTTCGCCGGGGCCTTCTTGGCGACGGCCTTCTTGGCCGGCGCGGCCTTCTTGGCGACGACCTTCTTCGCCGGGGCCTTCTTGGCGACGGCCTTCTTGGCCGGCGCGGCCTTCTTGGCGACGACCTTCTTCGCCGGAGCCTTCTTCGCCACGGCCTTCTTGGCCGGCGCGGCCTTCTTCGCCACGGCCTTCTTCGCCGGCGCGGCCTTCTTGGCGACGACCTTCTTCGCCGGAGCCTTCTTCGCGGCGGCCTTCTTGGCGGCCGGTTTCTTGGTTGCAGTTGCCATGTTGATTCTCCTAGTTCACGTGTTTTAGAGGTCCAACCTCACCGGTCATATCCAAAGCTCCTCATGGCCCCGCCTCCCGGCGGTCTCCGATACGGGACATTTGCAGATGCGCCGATGGGCAAAACCCCGTCCGCACCAGCGCTGGCGCGTCCGAGGCCATCCACGGCGGGCCATGCGGCCGGCACCGTGCATGTGGGGTGGCCGCCGTGCACGCGGGCCGGCAGGCCCTGTGCGCGCGCGGCGGCTCGCGGCTGCGTCGCGCCGGCGGTACCTCGGCCGGCAGGCGGGCGCGTGGTGGCGCGGCCATGCTGGGCGGGTACTGCGAGGCGGGACGAGCGGCGAAACTTCAACGAGGTGATCCTGAAAAACAAAGGAGGGCCGGCAACCACACGACCACGGTGGCAGCGCAGGCTGGGATGGGCGCCAGGCGCATCATTCCCAGGACAGGGCTCCGCCCGATTGGTATTCGATGACCCGCGTCTCGAAGAAATTCCGTTCCTTCTTGAGGTCGATCATTTCACTCATCCACGGGAAGGGGTTCTCCTCGTTCGGGAACATGGGATCGAGACCGATCTGCTGGGCCCGCCGGTTGGCGATGAAACGCAGGTACCCCTTGAACATGGAGGCATTCAGCCCCAGCACTCCGCGAGGCATCGTGTCCTCGGCGTAGGCGTACTCGAGCTGCACCGCGCGCTGGAACAGCGCGGTGATTTCCTCCTTGAACTCGCGAGTCCACAGGTGCGGATTCTCGAGCTTGATCTGGTTCACCAGGTCGATGCCGAAATTGCAGTGCATCGACTCGTCACGCAGGATGTACTGGTACTGCTCGGCGGCACCGGTCATCTTGTTCTGCCGGCCCATGGCGAGGATCTGGGTGAAGCCCACGTAGAAGAACAGGCCTTCCATCAGGCAGGCGAACACGATGATCGAGCGCAGCAGCTCCTGGTCGTTGCGCTCGGTGCCGCCAAAGGCCGAGGTGCGGAAGGACGGGTTGGTCAGCGTGTCGATGAACGGGATCAGGAATTCGTCCTTGTCGCGGATCGACTTGACCTCGTGGTAGGCGTTGAAGATCTCGCCCTCGTCGAGCCCGAGGGACTCGACGATGTACTGGTAGGCGTGGGTGTGGATGGCTTCCTCGAAGGCCTGGCGCAGCAGGAACTGGCGGCATTCGGGGTTCGTGATGTGGCGGTACGTGCCCAGCACGATGTTGTTCGCCGCCAGCGAGTCGGCGGTGACGAAGAAGCCCAGGTTGCGGCTGACGATGCGGCGCTCGTCCTCGCTCAGCGCGTGCGGATCCTTCCACAGCGCGATGTCCCGCGACATGTTCACTTCCTGCGGCATCCAGTGGTTGGCGCAGGAGGACAGGTACTTGTCCCATGCCCACTTGTACTTGAAGGGCACGAGCTGGTTGACGTCGGCGCGGCAGTTGATGATGCGCTTGTCCTCGGCACGCACGCGCGCCTCGGAGGCCGCACGCTGGCTGTAGGACTCGTCGGTGTGCGCGCCCGCGCCCGGCGTTGCCGGCGCGGAGGATGCGGGGGTGACGGGGACTGCCGTCTGCAGCGACGGCGAAGCGGAGAGAGAAGCGTCCGCCATGCGGCCGGTTGAAGGTCCGCTAGTGCTTGCGGTGTTGTCGTCCCAATGGAGCATGTCTTTCCCTTCGTTCAATTATCAGGTGTTCATGACAAAGCATCAACACGAGAGAGTGTCATGCAATCCAAACCAATCAATTGCACACATTACTTTGATGCCAAAATCCAACGAAGGATCACTGGCAGGCCTCGCAGGTCGGATCGTCGATGGCGCAGAACTTGATGTCGCTGCCCGCGGTCGGCGGCATCACGGCCTCGGCTAGCGCGGCCGGCGCGGCCTGCACCGATGCGGCCTCGGACTGCGGCACCGCGTTCAGGCGCCCGCTGCGTACGGTGGACTTCTCCGCATGCGTGGCGCTGGTGGTGCGCAGGTAGTAGGTGGTCTTCAGGCCGCGCAGCCAGGCCAGCTTGTAGGTCTCGTCGAGCTTCTTGCCCGAAGCGCCCGCCATGTAGATGTTCAGCGACTGCGCCTGGTCGATCCACTTGCTGCGCCGTGCCGCCGCCTCGATGATCCAGGACGCGTCGATCTCGAAGGCCGTGGCGTACAGCGCCTTCAGGTCGGCGGGGATGCGGTCGATGGGCTGCACGCTGCCGTCGAAGTACTTCAGGTCGGCCACCATCACCTGGTCCCACAGCCCGCGCGCCTTCAGGTCGCGCACCAGGTACTGGTTGATCACCGTGAATTCGCCCGACAGGTTGGACTTCACGTACAGGTTCTGGAAGGTCGGCTCGATGCAGGCGTCGACCCCGATGATGTTGGAGATGGTCGCGGTCGGGGCGATGGCCACGCAGTTGGAATTGCGCATGCCGTGCTCGCGCACGCGCTGGCGCAGCGCGTCCCAGTCCAGGCTGGTGGAATCGTCCACTTCCACGTAGCCGCCGCGCTGCTCGGCCAGCAGCCCGAGGGTGTCGTGCGGCAGGATGCCGCGGTCCCACAGCGAGCCGGTGTAGCTGCTGTAGCGCCCGCGCTCGGCGGCCAGTTCGGTGGAGGCCCAGTAGGCCTGGTAGCACACCGCTTCCATCGAGCGGTCGGCGAACTCCACCGCCTGCTGCGAGCCGTAGGGAATGCGCGCCATGTGCAGGCAGTCCTGGAAGCCCATGATGCCCAGGCCCACCGGACGGTGGCGCAGGTTGGAGTTGCGCGCCTTGCCGACGGCGTAGTAATTGATGTCGATCACGTTGTCGAGCATGCGCATGGCCGTGGCCACGGTGCGCTTGAGCTTGGCCTGGTCCAGGCCCCACTGGCCCTGCGCGTCCTGGTGCAGGTGGGCCACCAGGTTGACCGAGCCCAGATTGCACACCGCGATCTCGCTGCCGCTGGTGTTCAACGTGATCTCGGTGCACAGGTTGCTCGAGTGCACCACGCCGACGTGCTGCTGCGGGCTGCGCACGTTGCAGGCGTCCTTGAAGGTGATCCAGGGGTGCCCGGTCTCGAACAACATGGTGAGCATCTTGCGCCACAGCTGGCTGGCCGGGATGGTCCTGTGCAGCTTGAGCTCGCCGCTGGCGGCGCGCTGTTCGTAGCGCAGGTAGGCCTGCTCGAAGTCCTGGCCGAAGCGGTCGTGCAGGTCGGGCACGTCCGAGGGCGAGAACAGGGTCCAGTTGCCGCCTTCCATGACCCGCTTCATGAACAGGTCGGGGATCCAGTTGGCGGTGTTCATGTCGTGGGTGCGCCGGCGGTCGTCGCCGGTGTTCTTGCGCAGCTCCAGGAACTCCTCGATGTCCAGGTGCCAGGCCTCCAGGTACGCGCACACCGCGCCCTTGCGCTTGCCGCCCTGGTTGACCGCCACCGCGGTGTCGTTGACCACCTTCAGGAACGGCACCACGCCCTGCGACTTGCCGTTGGTGCCCTTGATGTGGCTGCCCAGGGCGCGCACGCGGGTCCAGTCGTTGCCCAGGCCGCCGGCGAACTTGGACAGCAGCGCGTTTTCCTTGATCGCCTCGTAGATGCCGTCCAGGTCGTCGGCCACCGTGGTCAGGTAGCAGCTCGACAGCTGCGAGCGCCGGGTGCCGGCGTTGAACAGCGTGGGCGTGCTGGCCATGAAGTCGAAGCGCGACAGCACCTCGTAGAACTCGATGGCCCGAGCCTCGCGGTCGATTTCACCCAGCGACAGCCCCATGGCCACGCGCATGAAAAAGGCCTGCGGCAGCTCGATGCGCCGGCCGTCCTTGTTGTGGCGGGTGTCGGCGCGGTTGGTCAGGAAATAGCGGTCGTACAGGGTCTGCAGGCCCAGGTAGTCGAATTCCAGGTCGCGCTCGGGCTTCAGGGCCGCGCCCAGGCGGGCCAGATCGAACTGGCCCAGGCGCTCGTCGAGCAGTTCCAGCTCGATGCCCTCGCGCACGAAGTGGGGGAAGTACTCGGCGTAGCGCTGGCCCATCTGCGCCTGGGTCGCCTCCTCGCCCAGCACATCCCTGCGGATGGTGTGCAGCAGCAGGCGCGCGGTGGCCTTGGCGTAGCCGGGGTCGCTCTCGATCAGCGTGCGCGCGGCCAGGATCGCGGCCTTGTAGACCTCGTCCAGCGGCACACCGTCGTACAGGTTGCGCTGGGTCTCGGCCAGGATGGGGTCGGGGCGCACGTCGGCACCCAGTTCGGCGCAGGCCGAGCGGATCAGGTCCTGCAGCGCCGTCAGGTCCAGCGGGCGGCGCACGCCGCCGTCGGTGACCTGCAGTTCCTGCTGCTGCGGGGCCGCCTGCTCGCGGTTGCGCGCGCGTTCCTGCGCGCGGCGCTCGCGGTACAGCACGTAGGCGCGCGCCACCTCGTGGTGGCCGGCGCGCATCAGCGCCAGCTCGGCGTGGTCCTGGATGTCCTCGATGTGGAAGGTGCCGCCGCCGGGCCGGCTGCGCATCAGCGCGCGCAGCACGGACTGGGTCAGCTCCTCGACCTGCTCGCGCATGCTGGCCGAGGCCGCGCTCGAGCCGCCCTGCACGGCGAGGAAGGCCTTGGTCAGCGCGACCTGGATCTTGGCCGGTTCGAAGCCGACGACCGAGCCATTGCGCCGGATGATCTTGTAATCGCTGTAGGCCTGGCCCGCGGCGTCCTCGCCGGGAGTGTGCGGCGCGGGCATCGCGGCCTGGGTCTGGGGAATGTCGGTGCTCAGATTCACGCAGGGTCTCCTGAAAAGCGGGCCGCGCAGCCTCGGGGTTCCACGGCGCGCGGCACGGATGCGGTACCCGCCGCGGACGCTCGCGCGCTTGCGTCCGGGGGGATGGGCGGCATCGTGCGCGGACTCTTCGAGCCGCCGCGCCGACGATGCGGGGAGCGGGTCTTCGCGGCGCATGCCCGTGGTGCCGCGATTGACCTTGTGGGGCACTATATCTAGCGTTCGGACGGGGCGCAATACCCTATACCTAGCGCCAACCCGCCCCACAGCCTGGACACCGGCTATGCACAGGTTTTTCCACAGGGGCCGATTCGCGCGCACGCGGCGCGGCGCCTCGCCGCGCGGGCTCTGCCGCATCCCTGGGCGCGCCATGCCGGCTGTTGCGCGCACGGAACGCCGGCGCCGGCCCGCGCGCCGCTTTCAGGCGAACGGGGGCAGCGCCGAGTCGGGCAGCGCGCTGGCGCGGCGCACGAAGTCCCAGTCGAAATGCGGACCCGGATCGGTCTTGCGCCCGGGCGCGATGTCGCTGTGCCCGGCGATCGCGCGCACCGGGTAGGCCTCGAGCAGGGCGCCCAGCAGCGCCCCCAGGCTGTCGTACTGGGCCGGCGCGTAGGCCTGCGCGTCGCAGCCCTCGAGTTCGATTCCCACGCTGAAGTCGTTACAGCGCTCGCGCCCCCACATGCGCGACACGCCGGCGTGCCAGGCCCGTTGCTCGCAGGAAACGTACTGCCTGAGCTCACCGTCGCGGCGGATGAAGAAGTGCGAGGACACGCGCAGCCCGTGCAGCCCTTCGAAGTCGGCGTGCTCGGCGGGGTCGAGCCGGCCCATGAACAGGGCGTCGACATGCCCGGTGCCGAACCGGCCCTCGGGCAAGGAGATTCCGTGCAGCACGATCAGCTCGACCTGCGAAGCGGCCGGGCGCGGGTCGAAGTGGGGCGAGTCGCGGCGCAGCGCGTGGCGGTACCAGCCGGCCTCGAACAGCGCGGCGGCGGGCGGGCGGGCGGGCTCAGCGATCATCGAGGTGCAGGCGGCGCAGGCGCCATTGCAGCTGGCGCGGCAACAGGCCCAGGCGCCGCGCCGCGGCGTCCAGGTCGTGGCCGCCGTCGAGCAGCGCCTGGCGCAGTTCCTCGCGCTCGATGTCGTCCAGGCAGGCCGCCAGGCGCTCGAGTTCCTCGTCGTCCCCGGCCGGCACGCCCGCGGCCGCCGGCGCTTTGCCGTAGGCCGCGGGCGCCGCCGGCTCCTGCACCCGCGCGTCGGGCCAGGCGCCCGCTGCGGCGGCCGCGGCCTGCGAAGGCTCCGTGCGGTCGGCATCGGGCTCCAGGTCCGCGGCGCCGATCAGGTCGCTGGCGGCCATCGCGGCGGCGCGGTGCAGCAGGTTCTCCAGTTCGCGCACGTTGCCGGCGAAGCCGAAGCGGCGCAGGCGCTCCAGCGCCGCGGCATCCAGGCGCAGCCCCGGGCGTTCGTGGTCGTGGCGAATGCGCGCCAGCAGCGCCTCCACCAGCAGGGGCAGGTCGTCCAGGCGTTCGCGCAGCGGCGGCATGGTCACCGCGATCACGTTCAGCCGGTAATACAGATCCTGGCGAAAGCTGCCTTCGGATACGCAGCGCTGCAGGTCGCGATGGGTGGCGCTGACCAGGCGCACGTCCACCGGCGTCTCGGCGGTCTCGCCGATGGCGCGGATCTTGCGCTCCTGCACCGCGCGCAGCAGCTTGGCCTGCATCGACATCGGCAGTTCGCCGATCTCGTCGAGGAACAGCGTGCCGCCGGCGGCCGCCGCGAAAAAGCCCTCGTGCGCGCTGGTGGCCCCGGTGAAGGCGCCCTTGCGGTAGCCGAAGAACTCGGCTTCCAGCAGGTGCTCGGGGATGGCGCTGCAGTTGACGGCGACGAAGGGGCCGTCCGCGCGGTTGCTCAGTTCGTGCAGCGCGCGCGCGGCCAGTTCCTTGCCCGTTCCGGATTCCCCCTGGATCAGCACCGGCGCCATGCCCCGCGCGCAACGCCGCAGCGTCTGCTTGACCGCCAGCATCGGCGCCGACTCGCCCACCATGGCCTGCAGCGCGGCCGTGGTCGGCAGCGGCGGCGGGGCGTCGCGGTGGCCCAGCGCCGAGCGCACCACCTGGCGCAGCTGCGAGAGCTCCACCGGCTTGGTCAGGTAGTCGAAAGCGCCCATCTTCAGCGCCTGCACGGCGCTGGCCGCGCTGCCGTAGGCGGTGGCCACGACGATGCGCTCGGCGCGCCGCTGGGTCTGCGCCCAGGCCAGGATGTCCGTGCCCTCGCCGTCGGGCAGGCGCATGTCGACGATGGCCACCTCGTAGTCGTGGCGCGCCAGGCATTCCAGGGCCTGCGCCACGCTGCCGGCCTCGTCGGCCTGCCAGCCCTCGCGCAGCAGCGTGAGCACGTAGAGTTCGCGCAGGTCGGGCTCGTCGTCGACGACGAGCATGCGGATCGGGGGGGCGCTGTCGGACATCGTGGGATTGCTCGGCTGGCTCGCTCAGTCGCCCGCGGCCGGCGCCATCACGCCGATGACGAACTCGCCGTGGGTGCCGCCTTGCTGCACCACGCGGTAGAACAGTCGCGTGCCGTAGCGCGAGCACAGCTCCTGGCAAATATAGAGGCCCAGGCCCGTGCCGCGGCTGTCGGTGGTGAAAAAGGGCTCGAAGATCTGCGTGCGCAGCGTGGGGGCCACCAGCGGCCCGTCGTTGGCCACCGCCAGTTCGCGCAGGCGCGGGCCGCCGCGCAGCGAGATGCGGATGGCGCCCGGGCCGCCGCTGGCGAAGCGCTGGGCGTTGCCGAGCAGGTTGACGATCACGCGGCGCAGCTGCTGGGGGTCGAACTCCAGCGTGGCCTGCGCGTCCTGCGCCTCCAGCACGATGCGCCCGGGCGCGTCCGCGTCGAATTCCGCCACCAGTTCGCGCAGCATGCGCATGGGTTGCAGCACCACCGGCGAGCGCGTGCCCGAGCGTCCCAGGTCGAGCACGTCCTCGACGATGCGGTTGAGCCGGTCCACGTTCTGCGAGATCAGCTCGGACATGCGCATGCGCTGGGTTTCGCTCAGGCCGTGTTCGGCGGCCAGCTCGTTGGCGTGCGCGATGGCCCCCAACGGGTTGCGGATCTCGTGCGCGAGCGCGGCCACCAGGCGGCCCAGCGCCGCCAGCTTGTCCTGCTGGATCTGGTTGCCGATGTCGCGCATGTCCTGCACGAACACGACGTAGGCCGGCCCGCCCGGCAGGTGGCGCAGCGGCTGCACGCGGGCGCGCAGCTGCACCCCGTCGACGTTCTCGAACTGCAGGGGCGCGGCCGCGCGCACGCTGCCGGCGACCTCGCGCAGCCGGTCGCCCAGCGCCGCCAGCGCCGGGTCGGCGAAGTCCCAGGCGCCGGGCGCCAGATCCTCCGGCGTGCCCGGCAGGCCCAGCAGGTTCGCCGCCGCCGGGTTGGCGGCCTCCACGCGCATCCGGGCGTCGACCACCAGCACGCCGTCGGGATGCTCCAGCAGCACGTGTCGGTTGATGGCCAGTTGCCGGCCGGCACGGATCTCGCTGCTGCGCGCCCGCTGCTCCTGGCGCACCAGGCGCCGCGACAGCTGCCAGGCCAGCGTGCCCATCGCAAAATAGGCGGCGCCGACGAAGCCCGCCGCGAACAGCTGCAACTCGCTCCCGGTGGTCCAGCCCTGCAGCCCGGCCAGCGCCTGCCCCAGCAGCAGCAGGCTGACCGCGGCCGCGGTGGCCAGCGTGAAGCGCAGCGTGCCCCACACGCCGGCGGCGAGCACCGGCAGGGTGTAGCTCAGCACCAGTTCGTGCGCGGTCGGGCCGGCCAGCCACTGCAGCAGCGTGTAGGCCAGCAGGTCGAACAGCACGGCCGACAGCACCTGCCAGGCGAAGCCCCGCGTGGTCAGCAGGCTGAGCAGCCACTGGGCCAGCACGCCCAGCACGTACAGCGCGGCCACCGCCATGCCGATGCTGCCGCGGTGCTCCCCCAGTGCGTTCAGGATGAACCAGCCGAGCAGGATGCTGCCCATGACCAGGCGCGCCGCGCCCAGCACGCGGAAGGAGCGCACGCGTTCGCGCGAGGGCATGCTGCCGGCGATCAGGCGCGAGGCGAGGGAATCGGGCGAGCGCGGCTGGCGGCGCTCGAAGGCGAAGCCGCTGTCCGGGCCGGCCGCGTGCTCAGCCCGGCCGGGCATGTTCGGCGCAGCAGTAGGGGCGCTGCTGTGCATCCCACACGCAGCGGCTGGCCGGCACGTTGACTCCGCAGCGCGTGCATGCGTGCATTGGCTCCGGCGCGCTCAGGCGTTGCGCCTTGCGCTGTTGGTGCGAGGCTTGCTGCGACGCACGGTTCTTCTTGTGCAGCATCAGCACCACGATTACGACGATGAAAATCAGCAGGTATTTCATCGTGCGCTCTCAGCGGTGCAGGATGACCTGGAGCACGAAACGCGAGCCCACGTAGCTCAGCAGCAGCAGCGCCGAGCCGGAGAACAGCCAGCGCAGCGCGCGGCGCCCCCGCCAGCCCAGCACCCGGCGCCCGGTCAGCAGCACCGCGAACAGCAGCCACGAGGCCACGCCGAACACCGTCTGGTGGTTGAACTCGAAGGGCCGGCCGAACAGGCGTGTGCTGAACAGCGCGGCGAACACCAGCGCGGCGGTGAGCAGCACGAAACCCAGCGCGGCCAGGCGGAACGTGAGTTTTTCCAGGGTCAGCAGCGGCAGCGCCGGGCCCAGGCCGGCCAGCCCCGGGCGGCGCTGGTGCAGCGCGCGCTCGGCCGACCACAGCATGGCGCCGTGCAGCACCGCGGCGCCGAACAGCCCGTAGGCGGCGATGCCCATGGCCCAGTGCAGAGAAAAGGCGATGCCGGCTCCCGGCGGCGCCAGGCGGTAGGGCGGGAAGAACCAGGTCAGCAGCAGCGAGATGGCGGCCAGCAGGCAGATCCACGAGCGCAGGCCCTGCAGCGGGTAGTAAAGACTTTCCACCCAGTACACGGCGGCCACCAGCCAGAAGGTCAGCGACAGCGCGGGAGCGAAGCCGAAATCGGGCTCGTGCATGCCCTCCAGCACCAGCGCGAAGGTGCCGGCATGGGCCAGCCAGGCCAGCAGCATGGCCAGCGACGACAGATCACGCCCGGGCAGGGGCCTGGCCGCGCGCTGCACGGGCAGCACCCGCGGGCGGCCCAGGAACGCCGCCAACAGGTACAGTGCGAAGGCCAGGCCGTTGACTAAAATCCACATGTTTCAAGTTTAACCGAGCCTTCCCGCCGGCAAGCCGGGCCGGTCCAGGTTCCGCGGTGCCGCCCGGCGCCGCACGGCATCTTCGGGTCTCCACCTCATGTTGAACAACCTCAGCCAGCGTCTGTCCCAGGTCGTCAAGACCGTGCGCGGACAGGCCCGCATCACCGAATCCAACGTCGCCGACATGCTGCGCGAGGTGCGCCTGGCGCTGCTCGAGGCCGACGTGGCGCTGCCCGTGGTGCGCGAGTTCACCCAGCACGTGAAGGAACGCGCGCTGGGCCAGGAGGTGGTGGGTTCGCTCAGCCCAGGGCAGGCCCTGGTGGGCGTGGTGCACAAGGAGCTGGCCGCGCTCATGGGCAGCGGCCAGGCGGGGCTGAACCTGGCGGTGCAACCGCCCGCGGTGGTGCTGATGGCCGGCCTGCAGGGCGCGGGCAAGACCACCACCACGGCCAAGCTGGCCAAGTGGCTGGTCGAGCGCCAGCGCAAGAAGGTGCTGACCGTGTCGGCCGACGTGTACCGGCCGGCGGCCATCGAGCAGTTGCGCAGCGTCACCGCGCAGGCCGGCGCCGAGTTTCTCGAGTCCTCCCCCGAGGAAAAGCCCCTGGACATCGCCCGGCGCGCGCTGGCCTACGCGCGCGCCCACCACGTCGAGGTGCTGCTGGTGGACACCGCCGGGCGCCTGGCGGTGGACGAGCAGATGATGCGCGAGATCCGCGAACTGCACGAAGCCCTCGACCCGGTGGAGACGCTGTTCGTGGTCGATGCGATGCAGGGCCAGGACGCGCTGGGCACCGCGCGCGCCTTCCACGACGCCCTGGCGCTGACCGGCGTGGTGCTGACCAAGCTCGACGGCGATGCGCGCGGCGGCGCGGCGCTGTCGGTGCACCACGTCACCGGAGCGCCGATCAAGTTCGCCGGGGTGTCGGAGAAGATCGACGGCCTGGAGGCCTTCGACCCGCAACGCATGGCCGACCGCATCCTCGGCATGGGCGACGTGCTGGCGCTGGTGGAGCAGGCGCAGCGCCACGTCGACGTGCAAGCCGCCGAGAAGCTGGCGAAGAAGGTCAAGTCGGGCGAGCAGTTCGACCTCGACGATTTCCTCGTGCAGTTGCAGCAGATGAACAAGATGGGCGGCCTGCAGGGCATGCTCGACAAGCTGCCGGCCGAGCTGCAGGCGCGCGCCGGGCAGGCCGACATGGACAAGGCCGCGCGCGACGTACGGCGCATGCAGGGCATCATCTGCTCGATGACCGCGCTGGAGCGCCGCAAGCCCGACCTGATCAAGGCCTCGCGCAAGCGGCGCATCGCCACCGGCGCCGGAGTGGCCGTGCAGGAGGTCAACCGCCTGCTCGGTCAGTACGAACAGATGCGCGACATGATGAAGAAGATGAAGGGCGCGAAGATGTTCAAGATGATGCAGCGCATGGGCGGCGGGGCCGGCGGGCTGCTGCGCCGCTGAGCGCCGCGCGCGCCGCCGCCGCGCGCGGCCCCTGCACCGTGCCGCGGGGATCAGCGCGGGGCGCTCGCGGGCCGGGCCGGCAGCGCCTCGGCCAGCAGCGGGGCGCGCACCTGCCATTGCCCGCTGGCCGCCAGCACCGCGTCGGGGTAGGCTGCGCGCCCGCGCGAACCGTTGTAGCGCCCCAGCGCGTAGAACAGGCTGCCGTGCTCCTCGTCCAGGTAGTGGCGCAGGATCACGCAGCCGTAGCGCAGGTTCACCCGCATGCGAAACAGCGCCATCTTGTCGCCGTTGCCGATCTGACGGGTCCAGAACGGCATCACCTGCATCAGCCCCAGCGCCCCGACGGGCGAGATGGCGTATTTGTTGAAGCCGCTCTCCACCTGGATCAGGCCCAGCACGAGCGAGGGCTGCAGGCCGGCGCGGGTGGCCTCGTACCAGATGGTGCGAAGCAGCGCATGTCGGGCGTTCATGTCCGGGATGCGCTTGCGCAGGCGCGAGGATTCGGTGGCCAGCCACAGCAGGTAGCGCACCAGCTTGCGCGGGTCGTGGAAATGCGGGACCGGCGGCGCCTCGTCGGAGATCTGCGCGGCCAGGGCCAGGCGCACGGCGTCGGACAGAGCCTCCTCGCGCTGCGCCCCGGCCCAGGCGCTTGCCGTGGCGAGCTGGGCCGCCAGCAGCAGCGCGGCGGCGGCGCGGCGGGCCAGGCGGACCGGCCGGCCCGGGGGGCTGGACACCGCGCCGCGCGGCGGCCGCAGGGACTTCACGGCAGGGCCGGCCGGCTCAGCGCCGCGAGCGCGAGCGCAGCAGCTGCAGCACCTCGCCGCGCGCCACGCTGGTGGCCGCCTCGTCGCGGCGGTGCTGGTATTCCAGGGTCTGCGCGGCCAGGCCGCGGTCGGACACCACCAGGCGGTGCGGCACGCCGATGAGCTCCCAGTCGGCGAACATCGCGCCGGGGCGCAGCCCGCGGTCGTCGAGGACGGCGTCGAAACCGGCCCCCTGCAGTTCGGCCAGCAGCACTTCGGCGGCCTCCCGCACGGCAGGGCTGCGGTCCATGCCGATCGGGCAGACCACGACCTCGAAGGGAGCCAGCGCGTCGGGCCAGATCATGCCGCGGGCGTCGTGGTTCTGCTCGATGCAGGCGCCCAGGATGCGGGTGATGCCGATGCCGTAGCAACCCATCTCCAGCGGCCGGGACTTGCCGGCTTCGTCGATGTAGTTCGCCTGCAGCGCGTCCGAGTACTTGGTGCCCAGGTAGAACACGTGGCCCACCTCGATGCCGCGGCACATGGCCAGGCGCCCCCGGCCGTCCGGGCTGGGGTCGCCCTCGACCACGTTGCGGATGTCGGCGACCTCCGGCTCGGGCAGGTCGCGGCCCCAGTTGACCCCGGTGTAATGGAAGTCCGGCTGGTTGGCGCCGACCACGAAGTCGTGCATGTTGGCCACGGTACGGTCGGCGATCACGCGCAGCGGCCGGCGCGTGCCGATGGGTCCGATGAAGCCCGGGCGGCAGCCGAACCACTCGACGATCTCCTCCTCGGTGGCCATGCGCGCCTCGGCCAGTCCGGCCAGCTTGCCCACCTTGACCTCGTTGACGGCGTGGTCGCCACGCACCAGCAGCAGCACCAGCTGGGTGCCGGCCTCGCCGTCGGTGGCCAGCACCACCGACTTGACCGTGGCTTGCAGCGCGATACCCAGCAGCTCGGCGACTTCCTCGCACTTGCCGGCGGCCGGCGTGGGCGTGCGCTCCAGCGCCTTGCCCGGCGCCGCGCGCTGGCTCAGCAGCGGCAGGGCCTCGGCCTTTTCCACGTTGGCCGCGTAGTCCGACTCGGGGCTGTAGGCGATGGCGTCCTCGCCGGTGTCGGCGATGACGTGGAACTCATGGCTGAGCGAGCCGCCGATGGCGCCCGAATCCGCCGCCACGGCGCGGAACTCGAAGCCGAAACGCTCGAAGATGCGCCGGTAGGCCTCGTACATGGCCTCGTAGCTGCGCTGCGCGGCTTCGCGGTCGCGGTCGAAGGAATAGGCGTCCTTCATCGTGAATTCGCGCGCGCGCATCACCCCGAAACGCGGCCGGCGCTCGTCGCGGAACTTGGTCTGGATGTGGTAGAAGTTCACCGGCAGCTGGCGCCAGGAGCGCAGCTCGGCGCGCGCGATGTCGGTGATCACCTCCTCCGACGTGGGCTGCATGACGAAGTCGCGCTGGTGGCGGTCCTTCATGCGCAGCAGTTCGGGGCCGAACTTGTCCCAGCGGCCCGATTCCTGCCACAACTCGGCCGGCTGCACCACCGGCATCAGCAGCTCGATCGCGCCGGCGCGGTTCATTTCCTCGCGCACGATGGCCTCCACCTTGCGCAGGCTGCGCAGGCCCAGCGGCATGTAGGTGTACAGCCCCGCGGCGAGCTTGCGGATCATGCCGGCGCGCAGCATCAGCGCCTGGCTGGCCACGTCGGCATCGGCCGGGGCTTCTTTCTGGGTCGAGATGAAGAATCGGGAAGCGCGCATGAAATCGGCGTGAGTGGATGGGGACGGGCAGGGCGTGAAGCCAGCATCGGCGCGCCTCGGGCGCCCGAGGGCCGAAGCCGCGCGGCGTGTAGGTCGCGGGCGCCGGCTTGCCTATAATCAGAAGACATTCTAGAAGAACGGGGGCACTGGCCATGTTGGATCGAGAGGGTTATCGTCCCAACGTCGGCATCATCCTGCTGAACCCCAGGAACCAGGTGTTCTGGGGCAAGCGCATCAGCGGCCATTCGTGGCAGTTCCCGCAGGGCGGAATCCATGCCGGCGAGAACCCGGAACAGGCGATGTACCGGGAGTTGTTCGAGGAAGTGGGGCTGCGGCCCTGCCATGTGCATGTGCTCGGCCGCACTCGCAATTGGTTGCGTTACGAGGTTCCGCAGCAGTACCTGCGCCGCGATCACCGCGGCGTCTACAAGGGGCAGAAGCAGATCTGGTTCCTGCTTCGCCTGACCGGGCGCGACAGCGATGTGTGCTTGCGCGCCACAGACCATCCCGAGTTCGATGCATGGCGTTGGAACGATTACTGGGTCGCGCTGGACAGCGTGATCGAATTCAAGCGCGACGTGTACCAGCAGGCGCTGAGCGAACTGTCGCACCTGCTTCCGCGCACGGAGCCGCGCACGCGCTATCTGCGTGCCCATGTGCGCCATCAGCGCCACCAGGCGGAGCCATCCGCGGTGCCGGCCGAGGCCAGCGGCGAATGAGCGCCGCCGCCCGGAGCGCGCGGTTGTGCGCGGCGCTGGCCTGCGCGCTCGGTGCGCTGCTGCCCGTGGCGGCCCAGGAAGCGCCAGGCGGCATCGAGGGCCTGCCCTCGCAGGGGCCGCAGGTCAAGCCCGGCGCCATCGTGCACTTTCCGGCCCAGGTTCCCGCGGACGACTCCGGCCTGGTCGAGGTGCCGCTTCCCTCGGCCTCGGGGGAGATGCGTTTCATGGTCGACCCGGGCAGCGTCAGCCGCGCAGAGCCCTCGCTGGTGCGCTACACCCTGGTCGCGCGCAGCCGCTCGGGCTACCGCAACATCAGCTACGAGGGCCTGAACTGCGACGACAACACCTGGCACATCTACGCGACCTGGGATGCCGCCGGCAAGCGCTGGGCAGCCAATGGCGACAAGACCTGGGTGCGTGCCAACGTGGTGTCCAATTCCGACGTGCACGGCGTGCTCGACCACGACTACTGGTGCAAGGGCGCGATGGCCGCAGGCGATGCGAAGGAACTGATGCAGCGCCTGCGCAGCGGGCTGCAGCCTTACTTCGTCGCGCATTGAGGCCCGCCGGGCCTCGCCGAGGCCCGGCGGGCGCTGCCCGCGCGGGCCTTCAGCCCTGAGCCTGACGCAGCACCAGGTTGTCGCGGTGGATCAGCTCCGGCTGCTCGATGAAGCCGAGGATGGAGACGATCTGCGCGGTCGGCGCGCGCCGGATCAGGCGCGCCTCGGCGGCCGCGTAATTGCTCAGGCCGCGGGCGATTTCCGCGCCTTGCTGGTCGAGCACCGCGATCACGTCGCCGCGCTCGAACTCCCCGGCCACCTCGACCACGCCCACCGGCAGCAGGCTGGCGCCGCCCTCGCGCAGGCGCCGCGCGGCGCCGTCGTCGACGGTCACGCGGCCGCTGACCTGCAGGTGGTCGGCCATCCACTGCTTGCGCGCGGCCAGCTTGCCGGCCCCGGCGTGCAGGCAGCTGCCGATGGCCTCGCCCTCGGCCAGACGCAGCAGCACGCGGGGCTCGCGCCCGCTGGCGATCACCGTGTGCGCGCCGCTGCGCGCCGCGCGTTGCGCGGCCAGCACCTTGGTGAGCATGCCGCCCTTGCCGATGGCGCTGCCGGCGCCGCCGGCCATCGCCGCCAGCGCGGGGTCGTCGGCGCGCGCATCGCGCACCAGCGTGGCGCCGGGGTCCTTGCGCGGGTCGGCCGAGTACAGGCCGCTCTGGTCGGTGAGGATGATCAGCGCGTCGGCCTCGACCAGGTTGGTCACCAGCGCGCCCAGGGTGTCGTTGTCGCCGACCTTGATCTCGTCGGTGACCACGGTGTCGTTTTCGTTGATCACCGGCACCACCTGGTGCGCCAGCAGCGTGAGCAGCGCGCTGCGCGCGTTCAGGTAGCGGCGCCTGTTGGCCAGGTCGGCATGGGTCAGCAGGATCTGCGCGCAATGCCGGCCGCGCGCGCTGAAGGCCGTCTCGTAGGCCTGGGCCAAGCCCATCTGGCCCACCGCGGCGGCAGCCTGCAATTGCGGGATCTCGCTGGGGCGCCGGCTCCAGCCCAGGCGCTTCATGCCTTCGGCAATGGCGCCGCTGGACACCAGGATGACCTCCTTGCCCAGCGCGTGCAGGCCGGCGATCTGTTCCACCCACCGGGCGACCGCCGCGTGGTCGATGCCACGGCCTTCGTCGGTCACCAGGCTGGAGCCGACCTTGACCACCAGGCGGCGCGCCTGGGGGATCAGGGAGGAGGTGTCAGGATTCGTCGAGGGGGTCATGGACGGCAAAGCGCGGATCCTGCGGGTCGACCGCCGCCTCGCCGTCCTGCACCTGCGGGCGCAGGCTCTGGTCGATGTCGCGCAGCAGCGGCTCCAGGCCCTCGCGCGTGAGCGCAGAAATCGCGTACATCGGCCCCTTGTAGCGCAGCCGGCGGCGGATTTCCGCGACGCGTTCGGCGCGCTGCTGCTCGTCGAGCATGTCGAGCTTGTTGAGCACCAGCCAGCGCGGCTTGGCAGCGAGTTCGGGGTCGTACTTCTTCAATTCGGCCACCACGCTGCGCGCGTCGCGCACCGGGTCGGCCTCGGGGTCGGGCGGAGCCACGTCCACCAGATGCAACAGCAAGCGCGTGCGCTGCAGGTGGCGCAGGAACTGGTGCCCCAGTCCGGCACCCTCGGCGGCGCCTTCGATCAGGCCCGGGATGTCCGCCACCACGAAGCTGCGCCCGGGGCCCACGCGCACCACGCCGAGCTGCGGGTGCAGCGTGGTGAAGGGGTAGTCGGCGATCTTCGGGCGCGCGTTCGACACCGCGGCGATGAAGGTGCTCTTGCCGGCGTTGGGCAGGCCCAGCAGCCCGACGTCGGCCAGCACCTTGAGTTCGAGCTGCAGGCGCCGCTGCTCGCCCAGCTGGCCCGGGGTGCTCTGGCGCGGCGCGCGGTTGGTGCTGGACTTGAATCGCAGGTTGCCCAGGCCCCCGGCGCCTCCCTGCGCCAGCACCACGCGCTGGCCGGCGGTGGCGAGGTCGGCCAGCAGTTCGCCGGTCGCTGCGTCGCGCACCAGGGTGCCCACGGGCACGCGCAGCAGCATGTCCTCGCCGGCGGCGCCGAACTGGTCCGCGCCGCGGCCGTGCTCGCCGTTGCGCGCGCGGTACAGGCGCTGGTAGCGGAAATCGATCAGGGTGTTGAGGTTCGAGTCGGCTTCGACGTAGATGTGCCCGCCGCGGCCGCCGTCACCCCCGTCGGGCCCGCCGAAGGGGATGAATTTCTCGCGGCGAAACGACATGCAGCCGTTGCCGCCCTTGCCCGCGAATACCTCGATGTGCGCTTCGTCTACGAATTTCATGGCAGGCTGGCGCTGGGATTCGAACGGGAGGGAAAGTCGGTGCCGGCGGCGCTTGCGCGTCGCCGGCACGCAGCCGGCTTCAGGCCTGCTCGGCCAGCGGCGCGACGTTCACGAAGTGGCGATCGAACGCGCCCTTGCGCGCGAAGTTCACCTTGCCGTCCACCAGCGCGAACAGCGTGTGGTCCTTGCCCACGCCGACGTTGGTGCCCGGGTGAAAGCGCGTGCCGCGCTGGCGCACGATGATCGAACCGGCCGAGATCTCCTGGCCGCCGAACACCTTCACGCCCAGCCGTTTGGCCTCGGAATCGCGGCCGTTACGCGTGGAGCCGCCGCCCTTTTTCTGTGCCATTTCCTATGCTCCTCAAGCAGCGATGCTCTCGATGTGCAACTCGGTGAAATTCTGCCGGTGGCCCTGGTGCTTCTGATAGTGCTTGCGACGCCGCATCTTGAAGATGCGAATCTTCTCGCCACGACCGTGCGCCAGAACCTTGGCCTTCACCGCGGCCCCCGCAAGCAGCGGGGTCCCGAGCCGGGTGTCGGCGCCGTCGAATACGGCGAGCACCTGGTCGAGCACGATGTCCTGGCCAACGTCTGCGGCAATCTGTTCTACCTTGATCTTGTCGCCGGCAGCGACCTTGTACTGCTTGCCGCCGGTTTTTATGACCGCATACATGGGACAAACTCCTGAAAGAATGAAGCTGATTCGACTCCTTCCGGGCGCAGTGCTCGCGCAGGGCAGGGTGACGAACCGGGCATCATAGCAGAGTCGGGCCCCGGCGCCCAGACGGGCCAGGCGATCCGGGCCCTCGTCGGCCAGTCCGGCCGTCGCGGCCGCGGCTCATTAGAATTTCGAGGCTTTTTACCTCCCATCGTGTCGTTCCGCCAACCCGCACGCCGTTCGTGACCTCCTCCGCCTCGATTACGTCCATCCTCGCCCCCCTCTCCCAGGACATGCTGGAGGTCGACGCGTCGATCCGGCGGGCCCTGGCCTCCGAGGTGCCGCTGATCAGCGCCATCGGCAGCTACATCGTGGGCGCCGGCGGCAAGCGCCTGCGCCCGGCGCTGCTGCTGCTGGTGGCGCGTGCCCACGGCTACGCGGGCGAGCACCTGCATGATCTGGCGGCTGTGGTGGAAATGATCCACACAGCCACGCTGCTGCACGACGACGTGGTCGACGAGTCCGAACTGCGCCGGGGGCGCCAGACCAGCAACGCCGCCTACGGCAACGCCGCCAGCGTGCTGTCGGGCGATTTCCTGTACTCGCGCTCCTTCCAGATGATGGTGGCCGCGGGCGAACTGCGCATCCTGCGGATCCTGGCCGACGCGACCAACGTGATCGCCGAGGGCGAGGTGCTGCAGCTGATGAACATGCACGACCCGGAAATCACCAGCGAACAGTACATGCGGGTGATCCACGACAAGACCGCCGCGCTGTTCGAGGCCGCCGCGCGCATCGGCGCGGTGCTCGCCGGCTGCGACGCCGCGGCTGAGCAGGGCGCGGCCGGCTACGGGCGCTCCATCGGCCTGGCCTTCCAGCTCATCGACGACGCGCTGGACTACAACGGCAACGCCGAGGAAATGGGCAAGAACGTCGGCGACGACCTGCGCGAGGGCAAGCCCACGCTGCCCCTGATCGTGGCCATGCAGCGCGCGCAGGGCGAGCAGCGCGAACTCATCCAGCGCGCCATCCGCGAAGGCGACACCGACAGCCTGCCGAGCATCCTCGAGGTCGTGCGCTCCTGCGAGGCGCTGGACGAGGTCTACGCGGTGGCGCGCACCGAACTGAACAATGCCCGTGGCTTGGCGCAGGCCATGCCCGAGGGGCCCTTCCGGGACTCGCTGCTCGCGCTGTGCGACTACAGCCTGCAGCGCAATGCCTGAGCGCTGCCTGCGCGCCTTGTCAGCGCTTCGCGCAGTCTGCTAGACTGCTTGGCTTTCGTGCGCAGGCCCGGCCTGGGGGCGAAAATGCAGCGAAACTGCAAGGTGTACAAATTTTCGGGGTGTAGCTTAGCCTGGTAGAGCGCTACGTTCGGGACGTAGAGGCCGGAGGTTCGAATCCTCTCACCCCGACCAGATTCTCTTGAGAAATCAAGAACTTGCAACGGCCGCAGACTCTGCGGCCGTTGTCGTTTTCGGGGTGCTGTGCCAAATCTGTGCCACATCAGCCAGGTTGGCGCGGCGCGTAGCGCCTCGGAATAAACGCTGTGGCTACAGGAGTCTCCACAACCCACCTGGAGATTTCCTCATGGCAGAACTCAGCAACCGCAGCCGTTTCCACGTCACGGTGCGCAACCGCGACGACCTGGCGCGCCACTTCCCCTTCACGCAGATGTCGGCGGCCCGGGCCTGTGTGCGCCGATGCAATTCTGAGCCACCGTGCCGACCCAATAGTGAGCCAGGGATGGGAGCCGGTCTGATGATGTCCGGCGGTGGATAAGTGTAGGTCGTGGCCTGGGTCGGTGATCTCCTGGTGGTCGGTTTGATCGAGGGGGAAGCCGTGGAGGGCGTAGCCCGGAACGGCTTCCCCCTCGGTGTCTTAGGTGGTCTGTGCTGGCGCCTTGCGAGCCTGTTCCCGGCTCTTGATCCGCGTCCTGGCGTCGGCACTGGAGCGCATGAAGCGGATCGACTCGTTGCCGGTCTCG
>NZ_KB898482.1 GCF_000377645.1 Thiomonas sp. FB-6
TGAGGTGCCCGTCGAATTTCGCCTTCCAGATGGCCGCTCTCATGCCGCCATGGATGGCTGATCGCCATGCTTGCTGAGCCACTCCTCCAGGAAGCGAATCGGCGAGCAGTAGCCCAGCGTGGAGTGGCGGCGACTCCGGTTGTAGAACGCCTCGATGTACTGGAACAGGTCGGCCTGCGCATCGGCGCGGGTCGGGTACGACGTGCCGTGCACCCGCTCGTTTTTGAGGCTGTTGAAGAAGCTCTCGGTCGGCGCGTTGTCCCAGCAGTTGCCCTTGCGACTCATCGATGCGCTCATGCCGAAGTCGTGCAGCTTGGCCGCCATGGCGGCACTTGCGTATTGACTTCCGCGATCGCTGTGAAACACGATTCCAGCCTCGGGCTTGCGCCGGAACCACGCCATGGTCAGGGCATCGGTGACGATGTCCGCGGTCATGCGCGGTTTGATCGACCAGCCGACGATCTCGCGGTTGAACAGATCCAGGACGATGGCCAGGTACAGCCAGCCCTCGCCGGTCTGGATGTAGGTGATGTCACCGGTCCAGACTCGATTCGGCGCCTCGGGCGCGAAGTTGCGCGCCAGCAGATTCGGCGCGATGGGCAGGGAATGCCTCGAATCCGTCGTCGCCTTGAATCGTCGCTTGTGGCGCGCCCGGATGCCGTGCTCGCGCATGAGTCGTTCCACCCGCCGCAGGCCGATGCGATGGCCGCGCCCCTGCAGCTCGCGGTGCATGCGCCGCGAGCCGTAGGCAGCCTTGAACTCGGCGTGGATGCTGCGCATCAGCGTCAGGGCCTGCGCATCGCTCAGGCGGGTGCGATCGGGCTTGCCGCCGCGGCGCCAGGCGCGGTAGCCGCTGATGCTCACGCCGAGCACCTCGCACAGCTCAGGCAGGGGATGGTCGCGGCGCTGCGCGTCGATCCACGCGTACTTCACAGCGCATCCTTGGCGAAGTACGCAGTCGCTTTTTTTAAGATGTCCACGTGCATCCGCAGCCGGGCGTTCTCCGCCCTCAGCCGCGACAGCTCCATCTGTTCCGGCGTCACCGGCTTCGCGCCGGCGCCCGCCAGATGGCCGGCCTGGGCAGCCTTCACCCAGTTGCGCAGCGTCTGCTCCACCAGCCCCAGTTCGCGAGCTGCCGCACCCACGCCAACCGCCTGGGCATGCTTGACGGCCTGCTCCTTGAACTCGGCCGTGTACTGCTGTTTCGGGATCGTCTTCACTTCGTCTCGTCCTTCAGGTCTCGATGCTACACATCGGCTCCTGGAAGACGAAAAACGGCAGGCAGCTCATTTTCTTGTTCATGATTGTTCCTATTTTTTGACTGCTTTGAACATGCCGACTGCTCGGCATGTTCACGGTATGAGGTGACCTGCGGAGTCTAAGCACCCGAGAGGATGTTTCTTACCGCGACATCTTTGGACCCCTTCGCGCTCGGCGGAAGCATCTTTCGCAACGCTGTCGCCGCCACTTGGGCGCGAATTCCACGGTTTTTCAATGCTTCCGGGGCCCTCGAGAGCGGATTTTGTACGGTCGAAATGATTTCATCCAATGGCCGCACTGATTGCCTCGACCTATCGCGCCGCTCACCGGTGTAGTGCTGACTTAGCTCAAGGGTCTCTTCGATGACGTGGCAATCGACGAGTTGCTGAATGAACCAGCTCAACTCTTCGATTTTTGGCGCCGACTCCAAAAGCTCCATCTCAACCTCGACGTCTGGGTACGGGAAGTCCCGACGCTCGTGCCACCCGAGAACCCAATTTGCAAATGCGACCCTCACGAGAAAGGAGTCGGATTCACACTCCGCACGAAATTTATAGGACACGCCCTTCGGGCGGGTTGAAGGGGCGACCTCGGTGTTCAGGTCGTGGTGATTGCTATCTTTGTTCATGTTTTTATCCGTAGTTGATGGCGAACACTGTGTTCGCGCATGGTGTTCAAGACAGTTCGTGCTTGTCATGCGCAGCACTGAACTGCCCGTCAAGTTTCTGGCGCTTTCCGCGCCGCTTCCTGGGGTCTTTCAGGCGCCCCGTGCCTATCCAACAATGCTGTGACTCTCTGGAGCCACCCTGGCAGCATGTGCCGCCGCTCGCTCGTTCCGGGCGAACACGTATCAAGTCAGCGGCTGGGCCGGGCGTTTCTACTCCGGGAGGCCAGTCGATGCTTGAGCCCAAGCTGTTAAGGAACTTGCGAGTCGCCACGTGGCGGCTCGCGGGCGGTGGGGGTTCCGCACTGCGCTTAAAACGAATAGAAAGTGTACGCGTAGAAAACATACGCGTCCAGTTTGTGTACGTGTGGCACAATGCGGCCATGGACAACACGCAACACACACCCCCAGGCGCGGCCTCGGGCCCCTTGGACCCCGCTGGTCACTGGGGACAAGGACGCCGTCTCGAGTTCATCGACTTCCGACTGCGGTGGGAAGGCCGCCTGAACCGGTCGGACTTGATGTCGTTCTTCAGCATCTCCACGCCCAAGGCATCGATGGATATCGGGCGCTATCTCGAGCTCGCTCCGCGCAACGCTGTGTACGACCGTAGTTCGCGCACCTACGTCGCCACCGAGGAGTTCCAGCCCCTCTTCCCTGCAAACAACCCGGAGCGCTACCTTGCCGAGTTGTTGTCCCGCGCTGCCGGGACTACCCCGAAAGAGCTCAGCTTCGTGGGCTGGTCACCGGACATCGGCGTGATGCCACGGCCGAGTCGCATCGCACGTCCCGACGTGCTGCTGCAGATGCTGGAAGCCATACGCGGCCGCAAGGCGCTCAGGGTGCTCTACCAGTCCATGTGGACTCCACACCCTGAGGAGCGAGTCCTTGCCCCTCACGCCCTTGCCCATGATGGGATGCGCTGGCACGTGCGAGCCTATTGCTCGCTACGGAAGAAATTCTTGGACTTCCAGATGGGGCGCTTCCTGGAAGTGAGTCCGAGCGATGTTCCCGGCAGCGATGGGAGCCAGGACGAAGCTTGGCACCGACTTGTCCCCCTTGTTCTGGCGCCGCACCCCGCCCTGAGTCCCGAGCAGCAGCATGCGATTGCGTTGGACTACGGCATGGTCGACGGCAGCACCACACTGCAGTGCCGCCAATCGATGCTCTTCTACACGCTGCGCACGCTGCGGCTGCTCAAGGAGGGCGTCGAGCCCCCGCAAGACCAACAAATCACGCTACGTAATCGAGCCGACATCGCCGACTTCTTACCCAACGACGCTGCGAAGGGGTGAGGCTGCTCAGGAATTATTGAGTGGCCGAAGCACTGCAGCCTGACGTGCCGCCTGACGAGCTGCCGAGCGTCCCTGGGCGGGGTGTGGATGGCCGGACAAGTCGTCATGAGAGGGACATCACCCCTTTCGCGAGACCATTGCCATCTACGGCAGCTTAATCCTGGGGAGCGCAGGCACTCTCGGCCTAGACCCGCTCGATGAGGCGTTCAACCGCTGCTGTCGATGGGAGCTGGCCCTCGACCAGCTTATGCTCGCGCTAACGACTGCTCGCAAACCGGTGCCGCTGCCTGGCGGAACTTCTAGACCAGGAGAGGTTCCCAACATCTGCGCTGCGGTGATGCGTCTCAGGCGTGGCTAACGCAAGACGGCGGGGCATCCGCTTGCCGGACGTTCGTGTACATGCATGTACATTTTTTGAGCCCACTTCGCACATCGCACACGTTTATTTTCAACAACTTACGAGCATGTATATCCTATTATGACGGACTCATAATCCGTTGGTTGCGGGTTCGAGCCCCGCAGGGCCCACCAGCATTCCCGGGACTCCGAGCGCTCTCACAGCCTGCGACGGCCGCGAAAACGTGACGCAAACGTGACGTGAAGCCTCACGCCGTGTCACGCGCCCGGACCGACTCGATCCGGGCCGCAGCCGCCAGCAGGTTCTCGGTTGCGAACTTGGCATAGCGGTCCACCATCACCCGCGACTTCCAGCCGCCCAGGTCCTTCAGCTCGTCGCAGGACGTTCCCGCCTGCCGGTGCCAAGAGGCCCAGGTGTGCCGCAAATCGTGGAACCGGAAGTCCTCGATCCCCGCCTTCCTCAGTGCCGTGTGCCACCCGGTGTTGGTCATCTCCCAACCAATGGGCTGGCCCCGGTACACGAAGCAAAAGCGCGGATGCTTGCCTTGCTGCTCCGTTAGTACTGCCACTGCATCGACATTCAACGGAACTCCCCTCGGACTGCCGTTCTTGGTCCGGTTGAGCCAGGCCACTTGCCGCGCCAGGTCCACCCTTGACCATTCCAGCCCGGTGATCTCGGACGCACGGCACCCCGTTGCAAGGGCAAACCGCACCAGGGCCGCCAGGTGAGGGGCGCAGGCCGCGATCAGTCGATCGGCCTCTGCCCGGGTCAACCAGCGGTCCCGCTCCACCTCGCCAGGAAGCATGCGGATCTTGGGGATCACGTCGATCCACTGCCAGTCGTCGCGTGCCATGCGCAGCACGGAGCGCAACCAGGCCAGGCGTCGATTGATCGTCGCGGGCTTCAGCCCTTGCTTGCGGCCTGCCTCGATGATCTTCCAGATCACGTCGCCGTTGATCTGATCGAGCATCAAAGCGCCGAGGAAAGGGTCGAGCGCGCGCAAGATCTGCTGAGTCGTGGTGAAGCTTCGCAGGTTCCTTTTCAGTTCGAGATACCGAACGGCAGCTTCCTGCCAGGATCGCTGGGGCTTGATGCCGAAGTGATGCCCTCGGTAGGCGTCGAGCTTGAGCTTGGCAAGCAGCGCCTCGGCATCCTCTCGGCTTTCAGTCCCAGCGCTTTGGCGTACTCGCTGGCCGTTGGGGAGCGTCGCATTGATCCACCAGAATCGGGAATCCTTCCTCCGGTAGACACCTTCTGTACGGGCCATGTTGAATCCTCCTTTCTGGCCCGCCTTCGCTCGCCCTTATGTTCGTCGAGCCAGGCATCGAGGTCAACGCGATCCCACACGCGCCGACGGCCCAGGCACACGCACGGCACCCGGAGCTGATCGAACAGCGTGACGCCGATCCCGAGATAGGCGGCGGCCTGGTCCTTCGACAGACACCGGGCCGCAGGCAAAGGCAGGCCAGGGTCTTCCATCACTGCCCCCTGGAGGCCCGTTCGTACGGGTTCAGGGACTCGCCGTCCTTGAGCTTGATCGCGCCGGTATCCACGCCGAGCGGAACCGCCGAGGCCGGAGGCTTCGGCACCAGCGGCGGATTGAGCGCGACGTTGTAGCGCCGGTTGTTGGCCTGGACCATCTCGGCGAAGCCGTCATCCAGCGACAAGCCGCTGAGCGCGTACCGATTGGAGAGCGCCTGGCTGGCTTGCAGCATCAGTTCAGCAGCGGCGGCATCGAGCGATGGCAGCCCCGCCACGCTGGCCATGGACGCGAGCAGCGACAACGTGCGCTGGCCCAGCCAGGCCCGACTCGGTGCACGAGTCGCCTCATAGGACCGCAGCAGCGGCCCGCCAGGGCTTTCCCAGTCCACCGAGGACAGCAACCCCCACAGCGGATGAATCGGCCAACGCGAGCGCGTCTGGTCCGTCTCGGAGGGGATCGCCAGCTTGAGCCATTCGGTCGTGGCGTAGCTCCACAGCCCACTGCGCGCAGCCAGGATGGCATGCAGGCCACGCAGAGCAACTCCCCCCTCGTCCTCCCCGATCTGCATCTGCCGCAGGCAGTCCCGGTGGAACTCGAATTCGAGTCTCCACACCGGCAAGTGCTCCTGCCACCCGACTTGTCGCCACAGATCGAGCAGGTAGGTCTTGCCGCTTTGCTCGCACTCGATGCCCTTGTTGTACAGACGCGCCATGAGCGCTCCGCCGTCGCCGATGCTCCATCCGGTGAATTTCCCCTTTCTGGCGTACTGGCTGACGGCACCGGCCCGCGTCACCCAGGCTTCCCGGCCCCAGGATTCCATGTCCACGCTGCACGCGAAGTCCACGAAGAGATCAACGCGGCTGACGGTGGCCGAGCGAATGTCGCCAAGGGCCCCGAGCACCAGGCGTAGCTCCTCCTCGATGGCCTCCGGCGTGCGATGGCTGAGCAGGCGGCTCGACACCTGCACGTAGGCCATGGGAAGGCTCTTCGACTGACTCCCGCTGATCTGGAGGCGGAAGGCGTCGTCGGACAGGACGTAGGGAAACAGACCGGCTCCCTTGTCGCGTACCTCGAAGACGTGCACCCCGAGTTGGATCTGCGCACGGCTTGCAAGGTCCTCGGACCCTTGAGCCAACGCCTTCAGCTCCCGCAGCTTGGCTTCTGCCTCGGGGCTGAGTTCTCCGGGGTAGGAGAGGTAGAGGCTGTCGATCCCCCAACGAAGGGCCTGGAACTGGAAATTGCAGTTATCAGGTGCTGTGTTACTAGGCGGCGCACCCGTTCCGCCCCGCCCGGCGGCAGCGCCTGAGGCGCTGTCACCGCCCGGGGCGGCCGATGGGTCGAGGTCTTGCCCGGGCCCCCGCATCTGCGGTTGCCGTTCCGGGCCATTGTGAGGTTGATGCATGGTCTTGCTCCATCCGCGCCAGGCATGCAAAAGCTTCCTGGAACGGATACGCATTCCATACATCGCTAGTCGATCCGGCGACCATCTCAGATCGGAAATTCAGATGGTTCCCAGCTTCCGCGACTGCTGGTACTGCGCACGCAGGTTCTTGCGCGCTGTGGGCGTGTTCGGGTAGACCTTCAGGTCATGCACCAGAAGCTGCTCGAGCTGATTGTCGGTGAGCTTGTCGAAGCCCAGCTCCCGCAGGACGACCAGGGAGTAGCGAAGATCTGCCATGCCCTCCCAATGCTTGCGTATGGGGCCTTTGAGCGCATTGCGCAGTCGGGTGAAGAACCGCTTGTCGCCTCGCAGCTCAGCGCGAGCGATGTGCTGGGCGATGCTGGGGCAACTCATCGCGGCGCGGTCAACTCGTATGACCTTGAACAGAGAGTCCAGATTGCCAGTCTCCCTAACATCCTTCACCAAGGCAGATAGGCTGCGTTGGTACAACTGGATGCTCAGAACCGTCCTCTGCAGGGAGAACACCAAAGCGACCACGTGTCCCTTCTCCACCCCGGGCGGCAGTTCATCCGGCCCATCGTCATCCTCATCCATAGCGTCAAGGACGCGCTGCTGGGGGTCCGGGGCTGCCGCCGCGGCTGTCAGCCACTCGGTACGGCCAAAGCCGGTGAAGACAACAGCCAAGTGCTCGACAAATGACAGCTCGTAGATCCCGCCCCAGCTGAAATCCTCGCCCATCAAGGCGTCGAACTTCGCTTCAGACATGTTGTGCAACATGCTCGCCATCTCGTCGCGCTGCCCCTTCACTTCTGGAAGTCTCGCGATTAAGTTCTGGAACTGCGTCTTTGACAGACTGCCGAATTCTTTGCTCACCAGGACATCCCCTTTTCCCGCCGCTGACGTCATCCATCATCATGAGCAAACTCCGCCACTACATAGATGAAGCAGTCCTGGACTTTGCTCTTCGCCATGTCACAGATTACTACGATACCGACTTTTATCCTCGCATCGAAGAGTTTATTGCAATATCCTATTCATGGAGGGATGTGCGGGAGGCGATTTTAGACTCAACTCTGGATCAAATTCAGTCTCCTGCGCCCGTCATCATCGCTTGGCCAAAACCGACAAGTGGATTCCGAATCGTCCACCGACTGGAGCCGATTGATTCAATAATTTACACTGCCCTAGCAAAAGCGGTTGCACCCAAGGTTGAGGCGGCGCGTGCACCTCGGGACGTCGCTTGTTCATATCGAATCATCGAAGATCATTCTAGCTTCTTTTCTCATGGCTCTGGGTTTCAAGTTTATCGTCAGCGGTGTGAACAACTTGGCGCTTCCAACAAGTACGTGCTATCAATAGATATCGCGGACTTCTACAACAAGATATATCTGCATCGCGCACAAAACGCCATTCAATTGGCACTGAATAGCGATGGCGGAACGGGCGCAATTTCCAAAGAGATCGAAAATCTCTTGCTCGCAATGAACACAAAAGCTTCCCAAGGCGTGCCAGTTGGACCGGCGGCCAGCATTGTGATTTCCGAAGCCGTATTAATAGACGCAGATCAATTCATCCATACGCGAGGCTTCGAGCACGTACGATATGTTGATGATTTTCGAGTTTTCGGCGAATCGAAGGAGCAACTGCAGGCGCTACTGCAAGATTTCTGCGTCTATATGCATGAGACGCAGCGTCTATCGTTGGCGCCGATAAAAACAAAAGTTAGCGAATCGACAGATTTTTTGCGACGAGAGCTGAACAATCAATACCAGCTTGAAAAGCTTAACATATTGGAAGCCATCGAGGTCGTTAATCCCTATGACATGGAGGTAGCTACCAATGAAGCTGAGGCAGCGCCAGATTCAGGCGAGATCCTGGTTGACGCGATAACCCGCATCTCGCGATTTGACACCATAGACCTCGGTGTCATTCGCGCTATCGTGCGCAGAGCGCGTGCAAACTCCATATCAGCCATAGCACCGCCCCTGCTAGATAACTTGGAATTTTTTGCACCCGCTGTTAACGACATAGCGCTCTACCTGGACGCCGTCACAGACGCAAATTTTATAGCCATCCATTTGCCGCGCCTCATTGCAATCGCGCAAAGCCACGTAATGTATCTCCAATCCGTCCGAATGTGGTTTGAGTGGTACTTTTCTCGACACGAGACCCTGCTTCAGGCGCGCGCTATTCGCCAGTTCGTGTACGCAAGCAAATCGCTCCGCCCCCAGGCAGTGGCCTCGATTACATTACGCAATCAATCGTGGGTAAAAGCGCACAAGAGCGAAGTGCTGCGATCCTCGTCCTGGGACAGGAGATCGATAATATTAGCCGCTCAAATACTATCGAGCGACGAACGCTCTAAATGGCTGCAGACGCTAACGCGAGCGCCGCAACTAGATCGCTTGGACAAGTGGCTGATCAAGTGGGTCCTTGATGGCTCACCGGTTTCTGTGCCACCCAAAGCGGCGGATCCGTGGGACGACGACGATATTCCATATTAATCGTCAATGACACCCCTTGCACTCATTAGAAGCTTACACGCCCCCCGGCTAATATCTTACGTGACGCCCCAATTTTCCAATGAAACAGGCCATCCGCAAATACCTCCACTGAAGCAGCCTCCGACGCGGTCACAGCTTCTTTAGGCGCGGAATGTGAAGGGTTAGCTTCGAGAATTGCGTGGATTTCCCAAATGCGCAAGATCTCGTTCAAAAGAGCCATTTTAAATTCGGGAAAACCTTCCTGGCGACATCGCAGTCATGCGGCGAAACGATTTACCAGACAAGATCAGTTGCCAAACCTCCACCCCCCCTGTTCGACGCTCCGCCAGGAGCATGAGCCTAGTCAGATGAGATGACGGATCGCAGCGAAAATTTGAGCGGAATGTAATGACCCGCCCCGTCGAAAACCCAATCGGTGCTCTCTATCCGCGTAATTCGGTAAACGGCCAGCTTCACTTGCATGCATAGCGAAGCATGACCGGAGATTATTATGTTTACGGACGACCATTTCTTGCTCTTAAGAAATGAAGCTAACGCTTTTAATCGACTAATTAGAAGACTTTCGAGTGATTCGGCAGACGAAAGGTCCAGCGACCCTTCCGAGAAGATAAAAGTTTCGCCCACGAATAAATGCGCCGGAAAGAAATGGAGACCTTTATTGACCAGAATTGTGCAACTCTCAGGCCGATCTTCTGGGGCAACCAGTTCGTTTAGTGCCCTGTCAATTTCGGCTCGGCTGTGCTGCTCTAGCAGGTGCGCCAGTTCTCTCGTGAGATCATTTGTGATTTTCATGTTCGCTGAAGAAGCATTAAAATGTCTTTTTCAAAATGATCAAACCAAGGCGTGCCGTTCGAAACAAAAAACCCGGGAACTGCTCGCCTGCCGAGGCCGTTGGTGCCAATAACTATCCAGATTCTACCATCGAATTTCACGAACGAATATCGAAGAATTGTATCGACCTCCAAGATCTCAATGAGCCGCCTACTTGGATCTGCATGGTTAGCATCTATATGCGCAACCAACTCGCGAATTTTTCTTAACCCACCTTCGACGTCTGCACTACTATAGTCTTTGATGAGGAATTTTGCAGC
This sequence comes from Thiomonas sp. FB-6, assembly GCF_000377645.1. Taxonomy (GTDB): domain Bacteria; phylum Pseudomonadota; class Gammaproteobacteria; order Burkholderiales; family Burkholderiaceae_C; genus Thiomonas_A. The sequence goes on from NZ_KB898482.1 coordinate 10,058, forward strand.
GTCCCCGCCTGATTTCACGGCGACAATAGTTGTTCTTTTCTTGTTTTCCGTACGAGAGCGCAATAGGTCAATGCAATTATCGATTAACTTACTCGAATAGTTTACGCCGATTGTTATTTGACTAGATGTAGCAAAGAACTCATTAAACACCACGGACTTCGAGTCAATATAAAAATCAGCAATTCCAGATTGCGCGACGCGAGAATTCCCAACTATTTCCTCGCGGATCTCCGAAAAAAAGGAGGCTCGGACGTACCGATCAAAAAACCATTGCAGGACACCAATAACTAGAAATAAAGCCCCAACGCTAGCAATTGTCTGCCCGAAGTTGATATCCCAGTACGTGAAATTTACGGCATTCCCGATAATTATCAATACCAAGCCAAGCAAGGCCAGCAGTAACACGACCACTTGCGATTTGGTCCGAACGAGCGGTGATTGATCAGGAGTGCGTGACATGTTTATTAATCTTTTGTGCCTCTGCATACGCAGGCCGGCGTCTCGACAACTACGAACGACTCCATCAGGAACGATAGCCGTCCGAGGGCACGGACCTGGAAGTCAGTGGAGGATCGGCGTGACACTCTTGGCGAGCCTTGACGAAGATCGGTGAGCGAAGGCGAGTCTAAGGTATTGAAAGAACTTAGTAAAATTCCGCTCATAATCCGTTGGTTGCGGGTTCGAGCCCCGCAGGGCCCACCACGACCCGATCGGACTGCCCCTCGCTCAGCAGCGCCGAGCGCTCAGGCAGCCCTTCGCAGGGGCTTGATGTCCGGAAGCCGCACCTTGCGGGCTTGCCACAGGTCGTGGTTCGCCTGCATGTTGACCCACATATCGGGCGAGGTACCCAGCCAGACGGCAAGCCGCCGCGCCATCACGGCGGAAATGCCGGCTTGCCCGTTCAGCACCTTGGACAAGGTCACGCGCGCCACGTGCAGCTCTCGCGCGGCCTGGGTCACCGTCATGCCCTCGGGCAACCATTCGCGCAACACCTGGCCGGGGTGCGCCGGGTCGTGCATGCTCATGTTCTTCCCCTGGTGGTAGTCCTGGTAGTCGACAAGTTCGGCGTCCGCGACTTCGAAGCGGAACGTCAAGCGCCAATTGCCGTTCACCCACACCGACCAATGCCCGGCCGGTCGGCCGGGCAGCGGGTGCAGTCGCCACGCCGGCGCACCCATGTCCTGCGCGCTCCTGGCAGCATCCAGGGCGGTCAGCAGCAGCCGTAACCTGGCCGCGTGGTGCGGCTGGATGCCAGCCTTGCCGCCCGTGCGGTAGAAGGCTTCCAGGCCCGCACGGCGGAAGGTGCGGATCACGGGCCGATTGCAAGGTGTCGCGTATCAGCTATCAATCGTGCGGGATGGCGAAGCGATGGCGTAGTCGGCACCCCGACCTACGCAAGGGTTCCGAGCTTGCCGTGAGGGGAACGACGGACTTCAACGGGCAACAGCGCGCGAAGACGGGCCCGAGAGGACGCCGGGATCATGCGGCGGAAAGTTCCGCCCCCCCCCGGCTGCCGGGCTGCTCGCACTCGTGCACGTACACCGGTTCCACGACGGAGTTCATGCCGCGCAGGACGCGCAGCCTCAGCACGTTCGCCTCGGCCAGCACTGTTCCCTTGGTCAGCAGCACCAGCCCCTCCACGTTCATCAGGTCGCGCGACAGGCAGCGGCCCACTTGCAGCTCCGACAGCGCCACCGGCAGTTCCCCCTGGGGGAGCTTGCGCTCCTCCTCGTGCGGGGACGATACCTCGACGATGCTCAGGAACATGTCCACCACGCGGGGGTCGAACTGGTGCCCGCGATGCTGGCGCAGATGCTCCAGGACCTCCAGTTCGCTGAACTGCGCCGGGGCATCGGCCGGCTTGTTGAGCATTTCATCGTAGGTGTCGCAGACCGCGAGGATGCGCGCGCCGATCGGAATGTCCTCGCCGGCCAGGCGTCTGGGGAATCCGTTGCCGTCCCAATGCTCGTGATGCGCGGCCACCGCGACCGCCGAGGCCTCGTACCAGGGGAGCACCCGCAAATGCGAGGCTCCGATGTCCGGGTGGGAAAGGATCAGGCTGCGATCGGTCTCCGTCAACTCGCTCCAGGGAGTGAACAGCACGGCGCGTTGCACGCCCAGCATGCCGATATCGTGGAACAGCGCGGCGTGGCGCAGTGCCTGGTGGGCCGGGTAGGACACCTTGAAGCGCACGGCCAGCAGATCCACAAGGCGGGCCACACGCCGCCCGTGCCCGCCGAGATGCGGGTTGAAGGTATCGATCAGGCCGCACAACATGGCTTCCACACCGGCCCGGTTGGCCGTGACCTGGGCCTGCAGGTGTTCGCGGGCATCCGCCATGGAGCGCACGTCGCGCGCCAGCCGGTTGGCCATTCCGATGACGCCTCCGCTGGGAGGCTGGCCTGGATGGATGGGCATGGGAACTCCGGAAGTCGATCAGGCCGAAGCCTTGGCAGCGCGTGGGTCCGCGGTCTCGGAGCGCGCCTGACGGGCCAGCCAGTCCAGCCAGCCGCCGCCGCGCGATTCGTCCGCATCGCCCGGATCGCCCGTCGACGCCAGGCGGGCATACCAGTCGGCGAGCCCGCTGCGTGCCGGTTCCCGCTCGCTCAGGAAGCGTCGGACCGAATGGTCGTCCCGAAGCATCCGCGCCGGCGACAGCGGGGGTTTGCGCAGGTTCGCGCAGCGTGCGAGCAGGCCCAGGTAGGTGGTGATCTCCCTGGGCCGCGCGCAGGGCCTGTAGTCGCGCACCCACCCGGGAAACATCGACGCGGGCATCGGCCGCGCGATGCCGTAGCCCTGCGCGTAGCGCGCACCGCACTCCAGCGCGGCCTCGATCACGCCGAGGTCCTCGACGCCCTCGACCACCAGGGCGCGCCCCAGTTCGGCGGCCAGGCGCACGATGGAACGCATCAGACCCAGGGTCTGCAGCGGGTCCTTGCGCATGTTCAGGCAGATGCCCTGGTCGACCTTGATCACGTCGAAGGGCAACTGCGCCAGGCGCTGCAGGCTGCTGTAGCCGGCGCCGAGATCGTCCATGGCCAGGCGCACGCCCAGGGCCTTGAGCCGGTGCAGCGCCGAACTCTGATCCTTGAAGTCGATCTCCTGGGTCTCCAGCAGTTCCAGGGTCAGCCGCCGCGGCTCGATGCCATGACGCGCCAGCGTGGATTCGACCCAGCCGGGGCACTGGCGATCCAGCAGCGAGGAAGGCGGCAGGTTGATGGCCGCCTCGACCCGCAGGCCGCGCTCGTCCCATTCCCGCAGTTGGCGGCACACCTGCTCCAGGCCGCCGCGAAACAGGCCGTCGAGCTCGGCCTCGCCCATCACGGGCAGGAACATGCCCGGCGGGACCATGCGGCCGTCGGCCAGTCGCAGGCGTGCCAGGGCCTCGACCTTCATGCACTCGCCGGTGTACAGGTCGACCACCGGCTGCAGGTGCATCTGCAGCCCGCCGTCGAACAGGCGCTCGCGGTAGGTCTGGGCCTCGCTGCGCGACACCAGCAACGCCGCCGAGGGCGCGCGCGCACCCCGCCAGGCATGGCTGGCGCGGGATTGCAGGCCGCGGATGAACTCGCGCATCCAGGGGGATTCGAACTGCGCCGGGTGGCGCCCCAGCAGCACGATCACCATGGCGCAGCGGCCCGGGGTCGGGACCACCGGAATGGCCGCCGCGCTGCGCGCGCCTACCGCGCGTGCCACGGCGTGCCAGCGCTGCAGCCGGCCGTCGCGCTGCATGTCGGAGGTCGTCTGCACGCGGTGCGTCTGCCAGGCCGGCAGCACCAGTCCCTGGCCTTCGGCCTTGTCGCGCCGCAGCGGCAAGGCCAGGTTTCCGGCGCGGGAAAGGGAGATCAAGGCATCCGCGGCCGCGCCGGCCGAGGCCTCGACCTCGAACATCTCCTGCGCGTTGGGGCGCAGCACCGAGCAGGCGACCAGGCCCGGCAGCGTGCCCACGGGCTCGATGAGCGCCTGCAGTACGTCGCGCCACGGCGCGCCCGGTTCGGGGGCGCGGCCCAGGGTGAGGGTACCGAAGTAGGTGCCCAGGGTGCGGCAGGCCGCGCGCAGCTGGGCCTGCAGGTCGTCCTGCAGGCGTTCTTCCAGCAGGCGCAGCAGGCGGTAGCGGGTGCGCGAGGTCAGGCGCGCCGCGAGAGCGCATTCCATGGCCATGCGCCGCAGCAGGGCCATCGGCGGAATCAACTCCGCCGCCTCGATCCCGACCAGGGCCTGCAGCTGCCCCAGCGGCTCGGCGCGTTGCTGCACGGCCGGCGGCGTCAGCCCCTGCGAGACCAGGAATTGGAGATGCTCCGCGTACCTGCGCGCCAGCCGCGCAAGCTCGTCGTCTCGCAGACAGCGCAGCAGCGCCGCGCAGGCGCCGTCGCCCGCGGAGTCGTCGGCCACGGACTGCTGAAGTTGCTCCACGAAGCGTGAGACCGCCTCGAGCAGGATCCCGCCATGCGCGCGCAGCAGGGTGTCGGCGTCGGCGCCGTAGGAGGGGTACTCCCGCGGCTCGACGTCGTCAGCGTCCTCGTCGCGCACGCTGAGCTGCCACCAGCTGGGGCGGTCGAGCTTGCGGGCCTTGAGCTGGTACAGCGCGGCGTCGGCCTGGCGCAGCAGCGCGTCCGCGTCCGCGCCGTCCTGCGGAAAGGCGGCCAGCCCGAGAGTCATGCCGACCCGCACCGGATGCTCGGCGTCCAGCTCGAAGGGCGTCTCGACCGCCCGGTGCAGGCGCGCGAGAATCGATTCGAGCTGTGCGTGCAGCTCGTGCTCGTCCAGGTCCTCCAGCACCACGACGAACTCGTCGCCGCCCAGCCGCGCCAGCATGTCGGCATCGCGCATCAGCCCGGCCAGGCGCCGCGCGATGCCGCGCAGCAGTTCGTCGCCGGCCTCGTGGCCCAGGGTATCGTTGACAGCCTTGAAATCGTCCAGGTCGATCAAGCCGACCGCCACCACCTTGCCGGAGCGGCGCGCGCGCGCCAGCGCCCTGGGCAGGTGCTCCTCCAGCGCGCGGCGGTTGGGAAGCTGGCTGAGCGCGTCGTGCAGCGCCTCGTGACGAAGCTCGCGCTGCAGGCGCACCCGCTCGGTCACGTCGACGAAGGTCCAGACCATCGTGCCGGGCGCGCCCTTGCGCACCATGCCGGCGGAGGCATCGCACAGCAGCTCGCTGCCGTCGCGGCGGCGCAGGCGCACGTCCATCGCGCGCACCTGGCCGTGCCTTGCCAGTTCCTCGTGCAGCCCGGTCACGCGCGCGTACTCGGCATCGTCCGGGTAGAGCATGCGCGCGGGCCGGCCCTCCAGCTCCTGGGGATGGTCGTAGCCGAGCATCGCGGCGAAGCTCCGGTTCAGGCTCACGATGCGCCGCTCGCACTTGATCAGGATGCCGGCCAGGGTGTGGTCCAGCAGCGTGCCCTGCAACTCGAGCAATTCCAGCTCGCGCTGCTGCGCGTCGATCCAGTCCAGCCCCTGCGACAGGTTCAGCGCCAGCTCGACCAGGATCTCCCGCGCCTCCGCGTCCAGCGCGTCGGGCTGGCCCAGGTGCGCGCTCAGCGTGGCCCACACCTTGCCCCCACGGCGCACCGGCACGGTGGCGGTCGACCTCACGCCAAAGCTGAGCGCGCGCTCGCGCCAGGGCGCGAGTTCGGGGGCCGCGTCCACGCTGGCGGCGAAATAGGGTTGCCCCGTTCTCCACACCTGCGAGACCGGGCCCTTGCCCAGCGCGTGCGCGGCGTCCACCCGCAGGTCCAGCCCGTCCAGGTAGGCCGCATCCCCCGCGCTGGCGACGAATTCGAAGCGCCCGCCGGCGCCGGGGCGGGACATGAACGCCAGGCGGATGTCGCCATGTTGCACGGCCGTATCGCAGACGGCCTGCAGCATCGGCAGCTCTTCCTTGGCCGTGGCGATGATCTGGCTGGCCCGCGCATGCATGGCGTTGAAGGCCGCGCGGCGTTCCAGCTTGGCACGGGCCGCCAGCAGCTGCTGCATGGCCCGGCGCGCTTCCAACGCCGCCACCGCCTGGCGCCCCAGGCGCAGCAAGGCATCGCGCTGGGCCTCGTCGAGCCGGTGCGGCTGGTAGGCGACGACGGCCAGCGCGCCCACGTTCAGCCCGTTCGACAGTCTCAGCGGCACGCCGGCATAGAAGCGCGCGATGCGCCCGCCGGGTAGCGCGATGGCGTCGGGGTGCACGCCGGCCTCGAGCGTGTCCTCGATGTGCAGCAGGGCATCCTGGGCGACCACGCGGGCGCACAGCGAGCCGGTGCGGGGAACCTGGCGCAACGGCAATCCATGCGAACTCTTGAACCACAAGCGGTCGCTGTCGACCAGCGAGATCACCGCCGCCGGGGTGCCGCACCAGCGCGCGGCCAGCGCGGTCAGGTCGTCGAATACCGCCTCGCTGGGGGTATCCAGGACGCCGAGATGGCGCAAGGCGGCCAGGCGCAGCGCCTCCGTTTCCCCGCCGGGGGTCTGCACGGGCAACTGCAAGGCCGCGGCTAGGGTCGACGAGTTCATGGCGGTAGGCACGGAGGCAGTGCCGGGCAAAGCCTGGCTTATGCGGAAATTGTCCGCCAGCTCCCGCCGCCTTGACAGTGAAATATGTCACGGAACATGCATCTTCGGCGCAGGGCCTGCGGCCCGCAAACCGAGCAGGCAGCGTGCACCCCGGTGCGCGGCGCCCCGGGACCTGCGCGGGGAATGCGTGGGAACTCGCTCAGGCGGCTCGTCCACCCAGTTCGGCCAGCCAACGCTCCAGCGCAGGCAGCACCCGCTGCGCCGGCTGGAAGCCGTGGGTGATCAGCATGTAGTCGCGCGCGCCGCCGGTGCCGGCGATCAGCGTGGGAAAGCCGCGTACGCCTGATTGCGCCGCCAGCGCGAAGTCCGCCCGGGTCTCGTGGATCAGCGTGATTTCGTCGAGTCCGGCTCGGAACTCCCGTGGCTCGAAACCCAGCTCGCCGGCCAGCGCGGCGAGCTGGTCGCGGTCGGTGATGTCGCGTCCCTCGGCATAGAAGGCACGCTGCAGGCGACGCAGCCCGGCCAGGGCCTCGGCGGGACCGCGGCGGCGCATCAGCACCACGGCGCGGCTGGCCGGTTCGGTGTCGTAGACGAAGCCCTCGCGCTCGAAAAAGCTCCAGTCGAAGGGCTGGCCGCTGGCCTCGTGCACGTGGCGCCAGTGCCCCAGGGTCTCGGCCCGGGCCTCCTGGTCCATCGGCTCGGTGGTGCCCGGGCGCAGGCCGCCGAGCACCAGGCGGATGGGCAACTGCTTGCCGAAGCGTTCGCCGATGGCCTCGATCACCGGGGAAAAGCCCCAGCACCAGGAACACATCGGGTCGGCGAAGTACACCAGATGGGGTCCGTCGGGTCGATCCATGTCGCGCGCCTCCCCGCCGGCCCGCGACAGCGGATCCGGGCGGAATTGAATTGAAACGAACGTTCTATTAAAGTACCCAAACTTCCTTCGCGCAACAAGCGGGACATCCATGCCCAGAGGCCGAAGCCTTTCCGACGACATCGTGCTCGAGCGCGCCATGCAGGTGTTCTGGCGCCACGGCTATGCCGGCACCACGCTGCGCGAGCTCACGCAGGCCACCGGGCTGGGCAGCGCCGCGCTGTACCACCGCTACGCCGACAAGCAGACGCTGTTCGTGCGCGTGCTGGGCCGCTACGCGGACCGGGGCCTGGCACCGCGCATCGCGCGCCTGGCGGCGCAGCCGTCGCCACTGCAGTCGCTGCGGAGCTTTTTCGAGGAACTGGTCGCTGCCTCACTGGCCGACCCCGAGCGCCGCGGCTGCCTGCTGGTCAACACCGCGCTGGACGGAGCCGACATGGGCGAGGCGGCGCGCGAGACGGTGCGTGCGCGCCTGGGCGAGGTGGAGTCCTTTTTCGCCTCGCGCCTGGCCTGCGCGGTGGCGGCCGGCGCGCTGCCGCCCGACACCGACGTGGCCGCGCGGGCGGCGGCGCTGCTGGGCAGCGTGTTCGCCATCCGCGTGGCGGCCCGGCTGTACGGCGACGCGCAGCGCCTGCGCACGCTGGCCGCGCATGCCCTTGCTTTCGCCGAAGCCGTCCCGCCGGTCACGCGCGCCGTGCACCGCGGCGCGCCCGGCCCGCGCGCACCGCGCAGGCGAGCGGCACGCACCCCCTCCACCTGAGACTTTCCGATGACCCACACCCCTTCGCTGCGACTTTTCGACCTGGCCGGTGCCGACGAGCAACGGCGCTTCAGCCCCTACTGCTGGCGTACGCGCATGGCGCTGGCCCACAAGGGGCTGCCGGTGCACACCATCGCCTGGCGCTTCACCGACAAGGAGGCCATCGCCGCCAGCGGCCAGGGCAAGGTACCGGTGCTGGTGGACGGCGAGCGCTGGATCCACGACAGCTGGGCCATCGCCGAGTACCTGGAGGACACCTACACCGACACGCCGTCGCTGTTCGGCCCGGGTGCCGGGCGCGCGCTCGCCCGCTTCCTGAACCAGTGGGCCGCCGAGACCCTGCAGCCGGCCATCGCCCGCGTGGTGGTGCCGGACATTCCGGCGATCCTGCACGAGAAGGACCAGGCCTATTTCCGCAGCACCCGCGAGGCGGCCTTCGGCCAGAGCTTCGAGGCGCTGGCCTCCCAGCGCCCGCAGGCGCTGGACAACGTGCGCCGGCTGCTGGCGCCGCTGCGAAGCACCCTGGGCGCCCAGGCCTACGTGGCGGGCGCGCAGCCCAGCTACGCCGACTACGCGGTGTTCGGCGCCTTCCAGTGGGCGCGCACGGTCAGCCCGGTGGCGCTGCTGGAGCCGGGCGACCCCGTCGCCGCCTGGATGGAGCGCATGCTCGACGCCCACGGCGGGCTGGCGCGCGGCGTCGCCCCGGTGCGCGCCACCGAGGAGGCCCGATCATGAGCGCGCTCACGGGAATCCGCGCCTGTGTGTTCGACGCCTACGGCACCATTTTCGACTTCGCCTCGGCGGCGGCGCGCTGCCCCGAACTGCCCGAGGACAAGCGCGCGGCGCTGACGGCCACCTGGCGCGACAAACAGCTGCAATACACCTGGCTGCGCTCGCTGCAGGGGCGTTACGCGGACTTCTGGCAAGTCACCGGCGATGCGCTGGATTTCGCGCTGGACAGCCTGGGGCTGCTCGAGCCGGGGCTGCGCGCCCGGCTGATGGACCTGTACCTGCACCTGACGGCCTTTCCCGAGGTGCCCGCCACCTTGCGCGCCTTGCGCGACGCCGGCCTGGTCACGGCGATCCTGTCCAACGGCACCCCGACCATGCTGGAGGCCGCCGTGCGCTCGGCCGGCCTGAACGATCTGTTCGACGCGGTGCTGTCGGCGCACGCCGTGCAGGTGTTCAAGACCGATTCACGGGTGTATTCCTACGGGTTGCGCCAGCTCGGTCTGGGCGGCGATCAGGTCTGCTTCCTGTCGTCGAACGCCTGGGACGCCTTCGCGGCGAAGGCCTTCGGCATGCGCGTGGTCTGGTGCAATCGCTACGGCCAACGCCCGGAGCGCCTGCCGGGCCGGCCCGACCACGAGATCCGCAGCCTCGACCAGTTGCCGGCGCTGCTGCAGCCCGCCGGCTGATCCCCGGGGGGCGCGACCGGCGCGCCCCGGGGCCGCCATGGCGAGCCCGCGCACGGGCCGCGTCGGCGCGGATCGGCTTGACCTGGGGCAAGGACGGCCCCGTGCGACGCACTATGGTTCCTAGGTGCACGCAACGGGCCCGAAGGGCCGAAAGGATTCCCGATGAAACGCCGCCTCACCCTGCTCGCCACCCTGGCCTTGCTGGCCTGCGCGCCCCTGGCGGCGCGCGCGGCGGCGCCCTTCCAGAAGGGCAGCGGCTACGAGGTGCTCAACGTCCCGCAGCCGGTGGGCCACCCGGGCAAGGTCGTGGTCACGGAGTTCTTCTGGTACAACTGCCCGCACTGCAACGCGCTGGAGCCGGAGTTCGACGCCTGGGTGCGCAGGCAGCCGCCCTACGTGGTGGTGGAGCGCGTGCCGGTGGCCTTCACCGAGCAGTTCGTGCCGCAGCAAAAGCTCTACTACACGCTGCTGGCGCTGGGCAAGGCCGACAGCCTGCAGGGGCCGATCTTCCAGGCCATCCACCAGCAGCACATCGCGCTGAACACCCCCGAGCAGATGGCCACCTGGCTGGCCGCGCACGGCGTGCCGCGGCAGAGCTTCCTGTCCACCTTCAACTCCTTCGGCGTGGCCATGCAGGCCCGGCGGGCTTCGCAGTTGACCAAGGACTACGGCATCGACGGCGTGCCGACCGTGGCCGTGCAGGGCCGCTACGAGGTCTCGGCGGATCTTCCGCAGACCCCCGACGACGCGCGCATCCTGCAGGCCGTGGACTACCTGGTCGCGCAGGTGCACGGGGCCCGATAGCCGGGCTTCACGCGCGTGGCCGGCTGCACGGCGCGGCCGGGCGATCAGAGCCCGCGGATCGGCCCGGGGTAGCTCGCGACCACGGGATCGGCCGTCAGCAGCACGACCCCCTCGACCAGGGCTTGGGCGACGAGCATTCGGTCGAAGGGATCCTTGTGCAGTGCCGGCAGCCCGTCTACGGCCATCGCATGCGCGCTGGTGATCGGCAGCTCGTTGTAGCCGGCGTCCAGCAGCCCCCGCCAGATGAGGCGGGGATCGGCCCGAAAATCGGCGCGCCCGAGTCCGCGCTTGATCGCGATCTCCCAGAGGCTGGCCGGACTGAAGCACAACTCGTTCGACGCGTCCTCGATCAGTTCCAGCGCGGCTGCCGGCAAACGCTCGGGCTGGCCCGCAGCCCAAAGCAGCAGATGGGTGTCGAGCAGGAGTTTCATCGCCCCCCCCCGAACAAGGCTTCGATCTGCTCCTGGCCCATTCGATCGAAGTCGTCCGGCACGGCGATCTCCCCGACCAGGAATCCCACCCGGCGTCGGGCCAGCGCCGACGGCGGCTCCACTGCGACCACCTTGACCAAGGGCTTTCCGGCCTTGGCGATGATGAAGGACTCTCCCCTGGCAGCGCGCTCGACCAGCCGGGAAAGGTGCGTTTTCGCCTCGTGCATGTTGACGATTTCCATCGACGGTCTCCGAACGGCCAAATCAGACTAAGTTCACTTAGTCTAGTCCACAAGCCGTTTCCCCGCTGGTATGCCGGCTCGGCTCGGCGCTTCCGTTCCGCAACGTTAAGAATCGTTCGCATTTACATTCCGAATGCGAACATGTAGCATTTGCAGAAACGGAGGCGCCCTGCTTTCGTGCGACCGGAGTCGTTCGATGAAGTTGTCGGGAATCCTGCGCAAGACCGGCTGGATGCTGGCCGTGGCCTCGCTGCCCTGCGCGGCGCTCGCCGCCGGTGCCGCGCCGACCCTGCGCATCCACGGCCAGGCCTTCCAGCCCGCCAGCATCACCATCCCCGCGGGCCAGCGGGTGAAGATCGTGGTGGACAACCAGGACGCGCTGCCCGCCGAATTCGAGAGCAACGACTTCAGCGTGGAGCAGGTGATTCCCGGCGGCACGGCATTGCCCGTGTACATCCCGCCGCTGAAGCCCGGACGCTACAAGTTCTTCAACGATTTCCATCCCTCGAGCACCGGCACGCTGGTCGTGCAGGGCCGCTGAAAGCCCCGGAGTCCGCCATGCTGGCCACCGCCATCATCATGTTCCGCGAGGTCCTCGAGGCCGCGCTGATCGTCTCCATCGTGCTGGCCGCCGCCAAGGGCGTGGCCGGGCGCGGGCGCTGGGTGAGCCTGGGCGTGCTGCTGGGCGTGGCCGGGGCCTGCGTGGTCGCCGCCTTCGCCGGCGCCATCGCCACCGCGGTGCAGGGGCGCGGTCAGCAATTGCTCAACGCGGCGGTGCTGCTGCTGGCCGTGGCCATGCTGGGCTGGCACAACGTGTGGATGAGCCGCCACGGCAAGGAACTGGCGCAGACCATGCGCGCCGTGGGGCACGACGTGGCCGTGGGCGACAAGCCCCTGTCGGTCCTGATGGTCGTGGTGATGATGGCGGTGCTGCGCGAAGGCTCCGAGGCGGTGCTGTTCGGCTATGGCATCTACGCCAGCGGAGCCGGCGCCGGCTCCATGCTGGCGGGCGCGCTGGCCGGGCTGGCCGGGGGCGTGGCCGCGGGCACGCTGCTGTACAAGGGTCTGCTGCGCATTCCCACGCGGCATCTGTTCACCGTCACCGGCTGGATGATCCTGCTGCTGGCCGCCGGCATGGCCACCGACGCCGCCGGCATGCTGACCCAGGCGGGCTTGCTGCCGGCCATCCGCGAAGGGGTGTGGAACAGCTCCTGGCTGCTGAGCCAGCAGTCCATGGCCGGACGCCTGCTGCACATCCTGGTGGGCTACACGCAAAGCCCCTCGGCGCTGCAACTGATCTTCTACGTGGTCACGCTGCTGGGCATCGGCAGCCTGATGTGGCTGGTCAACCGCCCGCGCCCGAGCCCGGCCGGGAGCCTGTCGTGAGCGGCGGCGGCGCCGGCCCGCGCCCCTTCCCCATCCCCGTGCGCACCGAGGCGGCGCGCGACTGGCGCCGTCGCAGCCCCTGGGTGGCCCGGGTGGAGGCCTTCGCCTCGCGCAACCGCGACCGCCTGGCCTGGGTGCACGTGGGCATGTTCTTCGGTTTCATGGCGCTGATGGTGGTGCCGCTGTTCCTGCCCCAGCCCGGTGACCACGCGAGCTTCCTGAACAACTTCACCCTGCTGGCCAACTTTGTCATCTGGGGCCTGTGGTTCCCGCTGGTCTTCGTGTCGGTGATCTTCACCGGGCGCAGCTGGTGCGGCATCCTGTGCCCGCTGGGCGCCAGTTCGGAATGGGCCAACCGCATCGGCCTGAAGCGGCCGGTGCCGCGCTGGGTGCGCTGGGAGGGCACGCCGGTGCTCAGTTTCGTGGTCATCACCGTGCTGGCGCAGACGGTGGACGCGCGCGGCTTCCCCCAGGGCATCGCGGTGGTCTTCGGCCTGGCCTTCGCCTGCGCCGTGGTGCTGGGCTTCGTCTACGGCCAGGGGCGCAACAAGCGACCCTGGTGCCGTCACATGTGCCCGATCGGCCTCATGCTGGGGGTGTTCTCGCGCATCGGCGCGGTGCAGTTCACGCCCAAGCAGCCGCGCCCCGGCGGCGACGCCTACGCCGACAAGGGCGTGTGCCCGACCATGATCGACATCAAGCGCAAGCAGGAGTCGCGCCACTGCATCGAATGCTTCCGCTGCGTCAACCCCGGCGGCCGCGGCGGCCTGGCGCTGCTGCTGCGCCGCCCGGGAAGCGAGGTGGCCGACATCCGCCACCACAACCCCAACCCGGCCGAGGTCTGGTTCCTGTTCCTGGCCACCGGCCTGGCGCTGGGAGGTTTCCTCTGGCTGATCCTGCCGCAGTACGGCCATCTGCGCCAGGCGCTGGGCGTGTGGGCCATCGACCGCGGCTGGGACTGGATCGGCACGCCGGGGCCGTGGTGGCTGATGTCGGTGCATCGCCAGGGACGCGAGGTCTACACCTGGCTGGACTTTTTCACCATCTCGGGGTTCATGGTGGGCTGCGCGCTGGCGCTGGCCGCGGTGCTGAGCCTGCTCACCGCGGCCTCGAGCTGGCTGGCGGGCCGCCTGGGCGGCGACCTGGACCTGCGCCGGCGCTTCGTGGAACAGGCCTACGCCTACATGCCGGTGGCCATGGTCTCGCTGGTCGTCGGACTGGGCGGCGAGCTGTTCGACGCGCTGGCCGCGGCCGGCCTGCCGGCACGCGCGGTGGCCCTGCTCAAGCTGGCGCTGTTCGCGCTGGGCATGCTGTGGAGCGTGGCGCTGGGCCTGCGCCTGCTCGGCGCGCAAAAGCTGCGCGGAGCGCGGCGCCTCGCGGCACTCACGCCCCTGCTGGCCGGCGTGGCCCTTCTCGGCTTGGCCTGGTGGCCGGCGATTTTCGGGCTGTGAAGGCGGCCCGCCCCCCGGCCTCGGCCGGATTTCCAGGATGGAAAGGAAACTTGCAGATGCGCATGCAGCACCTTGCGATCGCGGCCGCGCTGGCCGTGGCGGCCTCGGCCGCGGTACCGGCCTCGGCGGCTGAACACTCGATGGGCAACCCGGTGGTGATGGACGGAATGATCCTGCACCCCGTGTACCTGCAGCCGGTGGACATGGCCCCGATGCTTCCGGGCATGGACGCGGCCAAGGCCGACGCCCACCTGGAGATCGACATCCACGCCGACAAGAACAACCCGCAGGGCTTCCCTCCGGGCGCCTGGATTCCCTACCTGACGGTGAGCTACCAGATCCAGAAGCTGGGCAGCAACTGGTCGAGCTTCGGCACGCTGATGGAGATGGTGGCCAACGACGGCCCCCACTACGGCGCCAACGTCAAGTTCGACGGCCCCGGCAAGTACCGGGCCAGCTTCCGTTTCGAGCCTCCGCCCTATGCGGGCTTCTTCCGCCACATGGACAAGGAGACCGGGGTTCCCGAATGGTGGGCCCCCTTCGTGAAGAGCTGGGACTTCACCTACGTCGGCGGCGTCGGCCACAAGGGCGGGTACTGAGCGCAGCGCGGCACCCCGGCGCGCGCCGCGCGCCGGGAGCCGGTCAACGGCCCCAGGGGCCGTATTCCTCCAGTTCCTTGCGCTGCTTGGCCGTGAGCACGGCCTGGAACTGCTGCTGGCTTTCCAGGCGGTTGCGCAGCATCTGCAGACGCAACTCGGACAGCGCCTTGGCGCGCTTCATCACCGCGTCCACGTCGAGCTTCGCGCCGGGCGCCGTCCAGGCGCCCTGCATCATGGTCTCGTGCATCGCCTGCATCAGCGGCCATTGCTTGTCGAACAGCGCCTTCTGGATCTCGCCGATCTTCTTGACCTGGGCCTGGCTGAGATCCAGGCCGTCGCCCCAGGCGCCGAATCCGTAGCCCATCATGCCGGGACCCATGCCCCAGGCGCCGGGGCCAGCGCGGCCCATCATGCCGGGGCCCCAGCCATGCCCGAAGCCCCCGCCCATCATGCCTGCGCCGTAGCCGTAGCCCATCATGCCGGGACCGTAGCCTTGCCCATAGCCTTGCCCATAGCCTTGCCCATAGCCTTGCCCATAGCCGTGCCCATAGCCGGGCCCGTAGCCGCGGCCCGGCCCTGGGCCATAGCCGCCGCCCCCGCCTGGACCGTAGCCGCGGTGGTAGGCGCCGCCATAGCCGGGACCGTAACCTCCCATCATGCCGGGCCCGTAGCCGCCAGCCGGGCCGTAGCCGGGCGCCGATGCGGCCGCCGCGGGCGTGCTGCCCGCCGCCGCGGCGTGCGCGCCGGCCGTCGCGGCGGCGAGCAACAGGGGTGCCGCAGCCAGCAGCCAGGCACCGCGCTTGATTCGCTTGTTCATGATCTTCTCCTGGAACACATCCAGGGACGACCTTAGGCCCGCCCGGCGCGCGTGGCGTTGATCTGCCACAAGCAGACTGCGCCGCGACAAAGCCCGGCGCAGGACGCTAAGCTTTCAGGCGGTGCGCGGCCGCTCGCGCCGTGCCGCAATCCTGGGCTCGCAATGACTTCGATCCGTTACGTCTGGGCGCCTCCCGAACCCGCATCCGTCGCCGTGCAGGGCAGCGAGGAGCGCCTGCCGGTGCAACGCCTGTTCTTCGTCGGCCGCAACTACCACGCCCATGCGAGGGAGATGGGCCGCCCGGTGGACGAGAAACGTGACCGCCCCTTCTACTTCACCAAGTCGCATTCGGCCTTGCTGGCCTCCGGCTCCAGCGCGCCCTACCCGCAGGCCACGTCGAACTACCACTACGAGTTGGAACTGGTGGTGGCGCTGCGTTCGGGCGGCGCCGACATCGCGCCCGAATCGGCCCATGAGCACATCTACGGCTACGGATGCGGCCTGGACATGACCCGGCGTGACCTGCAGTTCGCGGCGCGCGACCAGGGCAAGCCCTGGGACACCGCGAAGGATTGCGAGAACTCGGCCGTGATCTCCCCCATCGTCCCGATGCCGGGCCAGGTGATCGAGCGCGGGCGCATCGAACTGCGGGTGGACGGCGAGCAGCGCCAGGATTCCGACATGTCGAACATGATCTGGGGCGTGCGCGAGCTGATCGCCGACCTCTCGCGCATGTACCACCTGCGGCCCGGCGACCTGATCTACACCGGCACCCCCGAGGGCGTGGGCCCGGTGCTCGCGGGCCAGCGCCTGGACGGCAGCATCGAGGGCGTGGGCACGATTTCCCTGCAACTGCTGGCGGCCGGCGCATGAAGCTCTACAGCTACTTCCGCAGCGGCACCTCGCACCGGCTGCGCATCGCGCTGGCCCTCAAGGGCCTGCACCCCGACTACGTGCCGGTGGACCTGCTGCACGGCGAGCAGGCCGGCGCGGCCTACCGCGCCGTCAACCCGCAGGGCCTGGTGCCCGCGCTGGAGGTGGACGGGCAGGTGCTGATCCAGTCGCCGGCCATCATCGAGTGGCTGGACGAGACCTACCCCGAGCCGCCGCTGCTGCCGCGCGAGCCCCTGCTGCGCGCCCGCGCTCGCGCGCTGGCGGCCGTCGTGGGGTGCGACATGCACCCGCTGAACAACCGCCGCGTGGTCGAGTACCTGCGCGCCGAATTCGACTGCGACACGGCCGCGGTCAACGCTTGGTGCGGCACCTGGATGAGCGCCGGCTTCGAGGCGCTGGACGCGCTGCTGGCGGCCGACCCCGCGCGCGGGCGCTTCTGCGTGGGCGGGCGCCCCGGAGTGGCCGAGGTGTACCTGGTGCCGCAGATGACCACGGCACGCCGCTTCCAGGTGGACCTGTCGCGCTGGCCGCGCCTGCTCGACATCGAAGCCGCCTGCCTGGAACTGCAGGCCTTCCGCGATGCCGCGCCCGCGGCGCAACCCGACGCACCGAAGCCATGATCTCCGCCCCCGCCCTGGGCCTGTTCGCGGGGTTCGCGATGGTGGCCTCCTTCACCCCCGGGCCGGCGGTGATGCTGGCCGTGAACAACGCCATGCATTTCGGCTGGCGCCGCGCGCTGTGGTCGTCGCTGGGCAACATCAGCGGGCTGCTGATGCTCAGCCTGCTCAGCGCGCTGGGCATCAACGCGGTGCTGCAGAGCTCGGCGACGGCCTTCACGCTGCTCAAGACCGCGGGTGCGCTGTACCTGATCTGGCTGGGCGTGCAGCAGTGGCGCAGGGCCGGCGCGATGCGCAGGGCCGCCGCCGCCGCGGGCAGCGCGGACTGGAACGCGCAGGCCGCCGAGCCCGCGCAGGTGCGCCCGCGGGTGCTGTACAGGCGCGGCCTGGGCGTGGCCATGACCAATCCCAAGGCCATCGCGTTCATCGCGGCGCTGTTCCCGCAGTTCCTTCGCGCCGGGCATCCGGCGCTGCAGCAGTACGCGCTGCTGACGGGGACCTTCATGGCCATGTCGCTGCTGGCGCTGAGCAGCTACGCGGCACTGGCCGTGCTGGCGCGCCGCCCGCTGCGGCGCTGGTTCGACACGGGCTGGCCGCAGCGCGCCGGAGCGGGCGTGTTCTGCGCCTTTGGTCTGGCGATGTTGCGCCTGCATCGCAATTGAATGGATGGCCCCCACGCTCGCTGCGCTCGCTGCCCCCCGTGGGGGCCCAGTCGGCTTGGGGCGGCCCGGCGCCGACTGGGGCCTCCTATGCTGAAGTTACGTTACGTTACCTTCGTGTCGATCCGATACGCGCGGGCGGTCAACTGAGCAGGCAGGCATCGCGTTTCCGTGTGGGGAGCCTTATGCTCGCAAAGGGGGCTCGTTCGCGCAGGCATGATCGACCAGGCCCCCCTGCACGCCGATTCGCCGGCTCGCCCGCGGACCGGCGGTGCTTGTCGTCCCGCATACCTGACCATTTATTCCTACAAAGGGGATTGTGATGAAGCGTCATCTGTTGTCCACCGTGCCGGCAGCGCTGGCCCTGGCCGTGCTCGGCACCCTGGGCGGCTGCGCCTCGAGCAGCAAGCCGACGGCGCCCGTGCAGGCCGCCGCGCCGGCGCCTGCGAACCATTCGGCGCAGAGCAGCGTCGCCGCCGTGCAGGCTCCCGCCGAGGAAAACCTCGGCCCGGCGCCGAACGTGCCGCGCAGCGTGTTCTTCGCCTTCGACAAGTACAACGTCGAAACCAAGTACCGTCCGGTGATCGCGGACAACGCGCAATACCTGGGTGCCCACCCGGCCGCCCACGTGCAACTGCAGGGCAACACCGACGCCCGCGGCAGCCGCGAATACAACCTGGCGCTGGGCCAGAAGCGCGCCGACGCCGTGATGAACGCGATGGAACTGCTGGGTGCCAAGCCGGCCCAGATGGAAGCCATCAGCTTCGGCAAGGAAAAGCCCAAGGCCATGGGTACGTCGGCGGCGGATTACGCCGAGAACCGCCGCGTGGACATCGTCTACCAGCGCTGAACCCGAGCTTGCCCGCGCAACGCGCGGGCCTCGTCGACCCGCGCCGGCCCCTGGCGGCCCGCGCGGGTTTTTCATGCG
Source organism: Thiomonas sp. FB-6 (assembly GCF_000377645.1). GTDB lineage: Bacteria > Pseudomonadota > Gammaproteobacteria > Burkholderiales > Burkholderiaceae_C > Thiomonas_A. The sequence continues at coordinate 28,436 of NZ_KB898482.1, forward strand.
CGCGGCGCGGGCTTGCTGCGACGCACAAGCGGTCCGTGGGATAATGCGCACTGCTTGCCACCCGCAGCACCTCATCGATGACCTATTCGGTCAAGGAAATCTTCTATACCCTGCAGGGCGAAGGAGCCCAGGCCGGCATGCCGGCCGTGTTCTGCCGCTTCGCCGGCTGCAACCTCTGGAGCGGCCGCGAACAGGACCGCGAACAGGCGGTCTGTCGCTTCTGCGACACGGATTTCGTCGGCACCGACGGTGACGGCGGGGGCCGCTTCGCCGACGCGCGCAGCCTGGCCGAGGCCGTGGCGGCGCGCTGGCCGCAAGGTACCGCGGGCGGGCTGTGCGTGCTCACCGGCGGCGAACCGCTGCTGCAGGTGGACGAGGACCTGATCGATGCGTTGCACGCGCGCGGTCTGCGCATCGCCGTCGAGACCAACGGCACCCAGGCGGTGCCGCCCGGAATCGACTGGGTCTGCGTGAGTCCGAAGGCCGGTGCGCCGCTGGTGCAGCGCAGCGGGCAGGAGATCAAGGTGGTCGTGCCGCAGCCCGGGCTCGACCTCGACGAACTCGCCGGGCTGGATTTCGGCCATCGCCTGCTGCAGCCGATGGACGGAGCGCTGCGGCGCGAGAACACCGAATGGGCGCTGCGCCAGTGCCTGCGCGATCCGCGCTGGCGTCTGAGCCTGCAGACCCACAAGCTGCTGGGCATCCGCTGAACGCGCCGGCAGCGCACGGGCCGCCCCCCGCCCGTGCGGCACTTCCTGGGGGTGCCGATATTGCGAGCCAAACAGGAACCGAACCAATGAATGAAACCACCCCCACCGAAGCCACCGCGACCGAGGCCCCGACCGTGCAGCGCTACAGCGATCTCGCGCTGGACCCGAGGCTGCTGCGCGCGGTGGCCGACATGGGGTACGAGAGCCTCACGCCGATCCAGCAGCGCGCCATTCCGGTGGTGCTGTCGGGCCGCGACATGATGGGCGCGGCGCAGACGGGCACCGGCAAGACGGCGGCCTTCACGCTGCCCATCCTGCAGCAACTGCTGCCGCTGGCCAGCACCAGCGTGTCGCCGGCGCGCCATCCGGTGCGCGCGCTGATGCTGGCACCGACCCGCGAACTGGCCGACCAGGTCTACGTCAACGTGGCGGCCTATGCGCGCCACACGCCGCTGCGCAGCGCCTGCGTGTTCGGCGGCATGGACATGGCCCCGCAGACCGCGGCGCTGCGCCTGGGCGTGGAGATCGTGGTGGCCACGCCGGGCCGCCTGCTCGACCATCTGGAAGGCAAGACGGTCAACCTGTCGCAGGTACAGTTCGTCGTGCTCGACGAAGCCGACCGCATGCTCGACATCGGCTTCCTGCCCGACCTGCAGCGCATCCTCGCCTACCTTCCCTCGCAGCGCACCACGCTGCTGTTCTCCGCCACCTTCTCCCCCGAGATCCGGCGCCTGGCGCAGAGCTATCTGCGCGATCCGGTGACCGTCGAGGTGGCGCGTCCCAACGCCACCGCGACCAACGTCGAACAGATCTACTACAAGGTGGCCGAGGACCTGAAGCACGCGGCGCTGCTGCAAGTGCTGCGCGAGCACGATCTGCGTCAGACCATCGTGTTCGTCAACAGCCGGCTCGGCGCCGGGCGCCTGGCGCGCATCCTGCAGCGCGACGGCCTGAAGGCCCAGGCCATGCACGGCGACAAGTCGCAGGCCGAGCGCCTGGCCACGCTGGACGCCTTCAAGCGCAACGAGGTGGAAGTACTGGTGGCTACCGACGTGGCCGCTCGCGGCCTGGACATCGCCGAACTGCCCGGCGTGATCAACTACGACGTGCCCTTCAACGCCGAGGACTACGTGCACCGCATCGGCCGCACCGGCCGCGCCGGCGCCTCGGGTCTGGCCATCACGCTGTGCAGTGAGCGCGACATGCGCTCGCTGGGCGACATCGAGAAACTCATCAAACGCAAGGTGGAGCTGCGCGAGGTGGACGTGCAGGCGCCGCGGCGCATGCCCCGGGCGCCGCGCGACTCCGGACTGGGAGCCACGCCGCCGCGCTCCGGCGCGGCGCGCTCCGCGAACCAGGACCCGTGGTTCGACAAGCCCTACGAGGCCGACCCCAACGCCCAGCCCGCCTGGGAGCAGACGCCGGCCGCGGGCGCCGCCCGCGGCGCCGTACCCGCCAACATCCGCTCGCGCCGCAAGGTGCCGCTGCTGCTGGGCGGCAAGCCGCCCGCGGCCGGCAAGTAGGCAGGCTCGGGCGCGCCGCGGCGCGCACTCAACCCCGACCCTCCGCTCCGTCCGGATCCGCTTCGCATGCGCGCAGCGGGTCCACGCCGGGCCGCTGGCTTCCCTGGGCGTGGGCATGCTCCCAGCGATCCCTCAGGCTGGGCCATTCGCGCAGCGCCGATTCCAGCACCTCACCCAGCGTCGTGCCCGCCGGGCGCAGCCCCAACACGCCCGCGGCGTCGCGCAGGGCCTGCACGCCCGGCACCACCCCCGCCGCCCGCTCGGACTTGGACAACTTGCGCCCCTGCGCGTCGCGCAGCAGCGGCAGGTGCAGGTAGCGCGGCGTGGGCAGGCCCAACGCGCGCTGCAGCAGGATCTGGCGTGCGGTGGAGCCGGCCAGATCCTCGCCGCGCACCACGTCGCTGACCTGCTGCGCGGCGTCGTCCACGACCACCGCGAGCTGGTAGGCCCAATCGCCGTCGGCGCGCTTGAGCACGAAATCGCCCACCGTGCGGTCCACGCATTCGCGCTGTTCGCCCAGGCGGGCGCAGAGCCAGCGCACGCAGGCGGCCTCGCCCGGCGGCAGGCGCAGGCGCCAGGCGCGCGGCGCGCCGCGCGCGCCGTCGCGGCAGGTTCCCGGGTACACGCGTTCGCCCCCCGGACCCACCGGCGCGCCGGCCAGCTCCAGGTCGCGGCGCGAGCAACTGCAGGGGTAGGCGGCCTGGGCGAGCAGCAGGCCTTGCAGCGCCTGCGCGTAGGCCTCGCCGCGCCGCGACTGCCACCACGGCGGCTCGTCAGGCTGCAGCCCGCAGCCCTCGAGCTGCTGCAGGATGCGCGCATCGGCGCCCGGCACGCAGCGCCGGGTGTCGACGTCCTCGATGCGCACCAGCCAGCGCCCGCCCCGGGCACGCGCATCCAGCCAGGAGCCCAGCGCCGCCACCAGGGACCCGGCGTGCAGCGGGCCGCTGGGCGAAGGGGCGAAGCGGCCGACCGGGGCGCTCACGGCGCGCGCGCGGCGTGCAGGCTCAGAAGGGCAGGTAGTGGTCGACCAGCATGGCCGCGAACAGCAGCGACAGGTAGACGATGGAGTAGCGGAACATGGCGCGGGCCAGCGCGTCGCTGTACTCGCGCAGCAGCTTCCAGGCGTAGCCGATGAACACCCCGCCCAGCGCCAGCGCGCTGAGCGCGTAGATCAGACCGGCCGAGTGCATGGCCCAGGGCATCAGGCTGACCACCGTCAGCAGCAGGGTGTACAGCAGCGCCTGCAGGCGCGTGTAGCGCGAGCCGTGGGTCACCGGAAGCATGGGCAGGCCCGACTTGCGGTAGTCCTCGGTGCGGTACAGGGCCAGCGCCCAGAAATGCGGCGGGGTCCACAGGAAGATGATGAGGAACAGGATCAGCGCCTGCGCCGACACCGAGTTGGTCATGGCCGCCCAGCCCAGCACCGGCGGCATGGCGCCGGAGGCGCCTCCGATGACGATGTTCTGCGGCGTCGCCGGCTTGAGCAGCACGGTGTAGATCACCGCGTAGCCGATGAAGGTGCCGAAGGTCAGCCACATGGTCAGCGCGTTGACCTGGGTGTACAGCAGCGCCATGCCGGCGCTGCACAGCAGCCCCGAGAACACCAGGATCGGCGCCGTGCCCAGCTCGCCGGTGGCCGAGGGGCGCCAGGAGGTGCGGCGCATGACGGCGTCGATCTTCTGCTCCACCAGGCAGTTGAAGGCCGCGGCCGCGCCGGCCACCATCCAGATCCCCGCGGTGGCCGCCAGCAGCGGACGCCAGTCGGGCAGCCCGGGCTGCGACAGGAACATGCCGATGACCGCGCAGAACACGATCAGTTGCACCACCCGCGGCTTGGTCAGCGCGTACAGTTGCCCGGCGACGCGCAGCGCGCCCGGGGGTTGGGAGAGGGAGCCGGTTTTCATGATGGGTTTTGCATTCCTCGCATTCCCGCCGGCGGCGCCGCCGGCTGGCGCGCCCTGCGCCCACCCGAGGTGCGCCAGGCCGCCGTGGTCAAAAGCAGCACCATCAGTGCCGCCACTCCATTGTGAGCCACCGCGGGCACCAGCGGGTGCTGCAGCAGCACCACGCTGACGCCCAGGGCGATCTGCGCCGCCAGCGCCACCACCAGCCAGCCGGCCAGGCGGCGCAGCTCGCGCAGGCGCGCCAGCAGGCCGGCGGCGCCGAGCACCAGCACCGTGGCCACCACCGCGAACAGGCGGTGGGCCCAGTGGATGGCGATCAGCGCCTGCAGCGTGACGGCCGATCCGTCGGGCATGCGGCCGAGATCGCGCCACAGGGTGAAGCCGGCGCTCCAGTCGGCCGGGGGATTCCAGCTGCCGTTGCAGGTGGGAAAGCCGCTGCAGGCCACCGCCGCGTAGTTGGTGCTGACCCAGCCGCCGAGGAAGATCTGCACCAGCAGCGCCAGCAGCGCGGCGCGGGTGAGCCAGCGCGTGGCCGCGCCGGCGTTCAGCGGCTGCATCTCGGGGCGGTTGCGCATCCAGAACCAGGCCGCCAGCAGCAGCAGCACGATGCCCCCCATCAGGTGCAGGGTGACGATCAGCGGCTTGAGCAGCAAGGTGACGGTCCAGGCGCCGAACATGCCCTGCACGACGATCCAGGCGAACAACAGCAGGGGCAGCCCCACGCGCATGCCCTGGCCCTTCCTGCGCGCCCACAGCGCGCGCGCGGCCATCACGGTGATCAGCGCGCCGATGATGGTGGCCACGTAGCGGTGGATCATCTCCACCCAGGCCTTGAAGGGGCTGACGTTACCCTGGGTGCCGCCCTCCTCCTGCACCGCCTGGTGGATCTGCACATGGGCCTGGGCCGGCGTCAGGCGCCCGTAGCAGCCGGGCCAGTCGGGGCAGCCCAGCCCGGCATCGGTCAGGCGAACGAAGGCGCCGAACATGATCAGGTCCAGGGTCAGGAACACCAGCAGCGCCACCAGGCGCGCCCAGCGCATGCGCATGCCGGCCCAGATCACCAGCCCCAGCCCGAGCAGCCACAGGCCAGCCTGCAGCCAGTGCAGCGAGAACAGCCAGACGGTAGGAACCGCCTGGTACATGTTGTGCACCAGGTTGGACGGAAGGGACGGACTCATCATGAGCGCTGCCCCGGCTGGACCCCGGAAGGGCTGGCGCCCGGGGCCTGGGGAGCCAGCGGCAGGGGCTGCAGCTTGCGCGCCTTCCAGGACTGGGTGTTGTACAGCAGCTTGCCGAACACCCCGAGCGCGCGAACCGGATCGAAGCGGGCCGGGAAACGCAGCATCAGGTTGCCCAGCGGGTCGACCAGCCACATCGGCCCCTGCAGCGCCTCGCCCGGGTTCAGCGGCAACCAGGCGCGCAGCTGGGAGGGGTCGGCGCGCAGGATGACCGTGCCGGCGGCGGGCGCCAGCACCCCGGGATTGAGCGGGGCGCCGTCGGTGACCAGCCAGACGCGGGCCACGCGGTACTGGTCGTTGCCGGCGGCGAGGTAGAACTGGCGCATGTCGAACAGCAGCTTCTGGCAGGCCGCGTCGCAGGAGGCGGGCGCCGCCACCAGCATCAGCCAGTAGCCGTTGAGGCTGCGCAGGTCGAAGGCCTTGCCGTCGAGGGTGCGCAGGCTCAGGGGCGGCACCGGGCGCTGCGGCTGCACCAGTTCCCCGTAGGCGGGCCTGCCGCCGCGGTGCTGGACCAGGCCGATGTACAGCGTGGCCGCCAGCGGCAGCAGCACGACGGCGGCCAGCAGCCACAGCGCCGCGCGCCTGCGCGGCACGCCCGGGCGCCCCGCCGGGGCCCGACGGGCCTGCGCGGCGTTCATCGCGCACTCCCGGCGCGCCTGCGTCGCAGCGTGCGCGTGGTGAAGTAGACGAGCAGGCCCATGCAGGTCGCGCTCATCGCGAACCACTGGAAGGCGTAGCCGTAATTGGTCTGCATGCCGAGATCCGGAGCGGGCCAGTCGCGCACCAGGCCCTCGCCGTCCGTGCCCAGTTGCTGGATCACGTAGGGCAGCAGGCGGATGTGGTGATAGGCCGCGAACTGGGGAAGTTGAACATTCTGGCGCACCATGGCACCAGGAGGGTCTTTAGCGAAAGAAAACCATTGTGACGGTGCGGGTGCAATGCGCCCGCGCACCTCCACCGTGCCCTGCGGGCTGGGAATGGGCGGCACCAGCATCGGCGCGTGGGTGTCGGGCCCGGCCCAGCCGCGCTCGACCATCACGTAGGTGTCGGAGCCTTCCAGGCGCAGCGGCGTGAACACCCAGAAACCGCTGACTCCGCGGTATTGGCGGTTCTGCAGGTAGACGGTCAGCGCGCCGGCCCAGTTGCCGCGCGCGCTCACCGGGCGCCACTCGGCGCTTGCGAAGTCCACCCCTTGCGGGCCCAGTTCCAGCCCCGGCATGCGTTCCCGGCTGGCGATGCTGGCGGCCAGCGCCTGCTTGTAGTGCGCGCGATGCAATTGCCACACGCCCAGGCGCGCGAGCAGCGCGATCAGAGCCAGCGAGGCGATCACGGTCAAGATTTCCCGCGCTCGCAGGCCAGGCGCCGCGCCTGGCGCCGCCGCTGGTGGGACAATCGGCTTCGGCATCACCCTGTTCACCCAAGCCGGAGCCAAGCCTTGCGCATCGTCGTACTCATCGCCTTCGTGCTCATCCTCGGCAGCCTGTTCTCCGGGCTGTACTTCGTGATGAAGGACAAGGGCAAGTCCAATCGTGCGGTCAACGCCCTGACCTTCCGGATCGGCTTCTCGATCCTGTTGTTCCTGTTCATCCTGCTGAGCTACAGGATGGGGTGGATCCACCCCAGCGGCATGCCGCTGACTTCGCGCTGAGCCCGCGCGGCGCTCACGCGACGGCCGGGAGGCCGCCGCTCGCGGGGCGGCGCCGCACACGCGGCGCGGCGCCGCGGTGCATCACAGCCAGTACACCAGCACGTACAGCAGCAGCCACACCACGTCGACGAAGTGCCAGTACCAAGCGGCGCCTTCGAAGGCGAAGTGGTGATCGGCCTTGAAATCGCCGCGGATCATGCGGTACAGCACGACCGACAGCATGGTCGCGCCCAGGAACACGTGGAAACCGTGGAACCCGGTGAGCATGAAAAAGGTCGCGCCGTAGATGCCCGAGCTCAGCTTCAGGCCCATCTCGGTGTACGCGTGGTGGTACTCGAAGCCCTGCAAGAACAGGAACAGCACGCCCAGCGCGATGGTCAGCGCCAGCCAGAAGATGGCCTTGCCGCGGTGATCGGCGCGGACTGCGTGGTGGGAGATGGTCAGGGTCAGGCCGGAGCTCAGCAGCAGCGCGGTGTTGATGGTGGGGATGGGCCACGGGTCCATCGCCTGCACCGCCGGGATCAGCCCACCGGGGCCGACGCTGGGCCAGGCCGCCTGGAAGTGCGGCCACAGCACCTGGTTGTGCAGCGCGGCCAGGTCGGGCAGCGCCCACACCCGCGCGTAGTACAGCGCGCCGAAGAAGGAGGCGAAGAACATCACCTCCGAGAAAATGAACCAGCTCATGCTCCAGCGGAAGGACGAATCCACCGCCTGGTTGTGCATGCCGCCTTCGCTTTCGGCGATGGCGCGGCCGAACCACTTGTACAGCGTGGTCAGAAAGCCCAGCAGGCCCACGAGCAGCAGCCACTGCGCATGCGGCACGTCGTTGAACCACAGGCCGGCGCCGAAGGCCATCGCCACCAGGCAGGTGGCCGCCATCACCGGGAAGGGTGATGGACTCGGAATGAAATAACCCGAGGGTTGGCTGGATGACGACATATTGTCTTCCTCGACGTTAGGAGTGAGGGTTGGAAATGACCCAGTGCACGATGGTCATCAGCAGGCCGACGAACAATGCGGCAGCGATCAAGCCTGCGATGACGATATGGACGATGTTCAGGTTCGCGAAATCGCGCTCCCGGTCCGCCGACTTGCGCACACCCAGGAAGGCCCAGAAGATGGCGCGGAAAGCGCTGAGAAAGGAGCCCATGGTGCGCGAGGGATTCAGCCTTGTCCGTGCCGGCGCCGCGTCACAGCAGGGTCCAGCGCAGGATGAACCCGACGAGCAGCACGACGGCGATGCTCAGCGTGATCAGAGCCAGGCGCAGGTTGCTGCGACGCTTGTCGGCGGGAAGTCGGGACATGATGGTCGGGGATCGGGAGAGGCGCCGGAGCCGTGGCGATCAGCTGACCGCGCCGGAGGGCGGGAAGGAGCCGCCGTCCTTCTTCAACTCGGCCTGCGTGGACTGCACCCAGGCCTGGTATTGATCCAGCGGGAGCACCTTGACCACGATGGGCATGAAAGCGTGGCCCTTGCCGCAGATCTGCGCGCACTGGCCGTAGTAGGTCCCGGGCTTCTCCGCCTTGAACCAGGTCTCGCGCGTGGCGCCGGGGATGGCGTCCATCTGCACGCCGAAGGCCGGCACGTACCAGCCGTGCAGCACGTCGGCCGAGGTGGTCAGGATGCGCACCTTCTCGTTCACCGGCACCACCAGCGGATGGTCCACCTGCAGCAGGTAGTTGTCGGGCTTGGCTTCCTTGCCGTAGACCTCGGCCATCGGCGTGGTCAGCGTGGAGTAGAAGGAAATGCCCTTGCCCGGGCCGTCGAGGTAGTCGTAGCTCCACTTCCACTGGTAGCCGGTGACCTTGACGGTCATGAAGGAGTGTCCGACGTCCTCCTGCGCGAGCACCACCTTGGTGGCCGGGATCACCATCGCGATCACGATGATCAGCGGAATGACCGTCCAGATCACCTCGACGGTGGTGCTCTCGTGGAACTTGGCAGGCACCGCGCCCTTGGACTTGCGGTGCTTGAACACCGAATAGAACATGACGCCGAACACCAGCACGCCGATGGCCAGGCAGATCAGCATGACCATGTAGTTCAGCCAGCGCTGGTCGAAGGCGATGCTGGTGACGGGCTGCTGGAAGTCGATCCCGTTGACCTGCGGCCCCCCGGGCAGGCTCTTCGCGGCGAACGCCGTGGAGACGAACAAGGCCGAAGCCAGGGTCGCATAGTGCTTCAGTTTCATCTTCGATGTCACCTTATGGAAAGATTTCACTCAGGCCGCAATCAACGCGCGCCGCAGTTCGCGCGCCAGCTTCTCGCGGCGCTCGGCCCGCGTGTAGCGTCCGGCGAAGGCCTGCGCCTGCCCCGCCTTGAACACGATCAGGCCGTTGTCGTGCAGCAGGATGCGGGTCTGGCGGGTCGGCAGCTCGAGGCGCTCCACGCGCCCGGCGCATTCCCATTCCACGACCACGCGCTCCGGCCCGAATTCCACGCGTTCCCGGTCGGCCGCGTGGCGGGCATAGGCCAGCAGCGCGCCGGCCATGGCCAGCAATTCCAGCAGGGTGAACGGCGTCACCAGCTTGGCTCCGCTCACCCAGCACATGCCCGCCACCAGCAGGGAAAGCAGGCTCAGCGACACGAAGAACCCCAGCAGCTGGCGCGGACTGATCGAGCAGTTGCGGCGGGACACCCAGACCTGCGCACGACCGGAATCCTCCGGCGCACGGAAATCGAAGGTATCCATCCACTGCGCAGACATGTCGGGTGTCCTGTCTCCAGGGCCGCACGCGCCGTGGCGTGCCGCCGGTTCACGAATTCTGGGGCCGCAGGTGTTCCCGGGCCTGAACCGCCACATTATAGGGATGCCCCCGGGGCGCGACGATGCGCGGCGCCCCATCGGCGGGCATTTTGCGTCGGGTCAACATGCCCGGACACGAATGCTGCTCCAGCGCGCATCCTGGACGCCCGGCCGGCCCCGCGGGCTCAGCCCGGGGAGCGGGAACGGCCGCGCCCGCCGATCTGCTCCAGCCCGATGCTGGCCACCCCGGCCTCGGCGCGGCTGGTGGCGGGCTTGAAGGCGTGGCCGTAGACCAGCTCGAAACTCAGCTCCACCTGGCCGTGCCCGCTGGCCGCGGCGCGTGCGCGCAACAGTTCGAGCAGCCGGCGCCAGTGGCGCGGCGTGCGCAGGCCCGGCCGCGCGGCGGCGTGGGGCGCGCGGCCGAGCTGCGCCAGTTCGCGCAGCGCGGCGTCGGCGTCGGCCCAACGCAGGCGCAGCACTTCCATGTCCATGACCGGCGAGGCGAAGCCCTGCTCCACCAGCAGGTCGCCCAGGTCGTGCATGTCCGGCCACGGCGGCGCCCCGGCGCCGAGCGCGGCCACCTCGGCGTCGCGCAGTTCGCGCAAGGTGTCGGGGCCGAAGGTGGTGAACATCAGCACGCCGTCCGGGCGCAAGGCCCGGTTCCAGGCCGCGAACAGCGCGGCCGGATCGGCAGCCCAGCCCAGCGCCAGGTTCGACCACAGCAGCTGCGCCGACCCCTGTGCCACGGGGGGCGCCTGCAGGTCGCCCTGCTGCACCTCGGTGGGCCCGCCGCCGCGCAGGCGCCGCAGCCAGCCGCCGCCGTGCCGGCGGCGCGCCTGCTCGGCCAGCCGCGGCGAGGGTTCCACGCCGAGCAGCCGGGCCTGCGGGTACTGCGCGCGCAGCAGGGCCAGGCCGTCGCCCCAGCCGCAGCCCAGGTCCAGCGCCAGCTCGGGGCGCAGGCGCAGCAGCGGCAGGCGCTCGGCCATGCGCCGCGCCGCCTCGCTCCACAGGAAGGGCACGCCACGGCCGGCCAGGCGGTCGCGCGCGAAACGCACGCCGGCACTGGCGCTGACGGGAGGCGGCGGCATCGGGGGCATGGCGCTAGGCGGTCGCGGCGGCGTGGATTCGCCGCGTGGAAGTCCCGCGGCGCACGCAAGGACTTGCGGCGCGCGCCGGGCACGGCGGGGCGAAGCCGAGCACTATAGCGTGATGTACGCGCAGCCGCCGACGCCCCCGCGAAACCCCTTGGGCGGGCTGCTGCGGGCGCTGCTGCCCGAGGGCCGCTGCCGCCTGTGCGGGCTGCCCAGCCGCGCGCCCCTTTGCAGCGCCTGCCAGTGCGAGCGCCCGGCTCGCTGGCGCTGCCCGCGTTGCGCGCTGGCGCTGCACGGCCCGGTCGCCGCCTGCGGCGCCTGCGCGCTGCGCCTGCCCTGCTTCGCCGGCACGCTGGCGTGGAGCGACTACGCGGCGCCCTGGGACCGCCTGGTCGCGCAGTGCAAGTTCGGCGACGATGCGGCGCTGGCGCGATGGCTGGGCAGGCTGCTGGGCCAATGCCTGCGCGCCGAGCGCCCGGGCTGGGGGCCGGCGCGCTGCGTGCTGCCGGTTCCACTCGGCCCCGCGCGCCTGCGGCAGCGAGGCTACAACCAGGCCTGGGAGCTGGCGCGCGGCCTGGCCGCGGAACTGGGCTGGCCCTGCGACTGCCGGCTGCTGCAGCGCCGGCGCGAGGGCCCGGCGCAAAGCGCGCTGGCGGGGCAGCGGCGCGCGGCCAACGTGCGCGGCGCCTTCGCCGCTGCGCCGCTGCCGCGCGGCGCGCGAGTGCTGCTGGTGGACGACGTGATGACCAGCGGCAACACCGCCGAGCATGCGGCCCGCGCGCTGCTGCGCGCCGGCGCCGGGGACGTGCGCGTGGCGGTGCTGCTGCGCACCCCTGCACCCGGGCCGGGGGGCCCCGGCTGCTAGGCTAGCCGCCCATCATGTTCCACATCGTGCTCGTGCATCCGGAGATTCCCCCGAATACCGGCAATGTCATCCGGCTGGCCGCCAACACCGGCTGTTCGCTGCACCTGGTGCGCCCGCTGGGCTTCGAGCTCGACGACGCGCGCATGCGCCGCGCCGGGCTGGACTACCACGAGTGGACCCGCCTGCAGGTGCACGAGGACTGGCCGGCCCTGCGCGCGCGGGCGCTGGCCGAGGGCGGCGCGATGTGGGCCTTCACCACCCGCGGCGCGCAGCCCCTGCAGCACGCCCGCCTGGCGCGCGGCGACTGGCTGGTGTTCGGCGCCGAGACCCGCGGCCTGCCCGAGCCGGTGCTGGGCGATTTCGAGCCGGCGCGGCGGGTGCGCCTGCCCATGCGCGCGGGCCAGCGCAGCCTGAACCTGTCCAACGCGGTGGCGGTGTCCGTGTTCGAGGCCTGGCGCCAGAACGGCTGGGAAGGCGCGGTCTGATCAGAGCTTGGAGAAATCCGGCTTGCGCTTGGCCAGGAAGGCGCTGAAGGCCTCCTTGGCCGCCGGGCCCTGCAGCATGCGCGCGAAATGCCAGGCCTCGTCGGCCATGGCCGCGTGCACCAGCTCGCGCTGGCCCTTGCGCAGCAACTGCTTGGTCAGCGCCAGCGAGGCCGAGGGCTTGGCCGCCAGCTTGCGCGCCTGGGCCTGCGCGTAGTCGCGCAGTCCCTCCGGCGGCAGCACGCGGTTGATCAGGCCCACCGCGAGCGCGTCGTCGGCCCCGAAGGGCTCGCCGAACATCAGCATCTCGGCGGCCGCGGCGGGCCCCACGCGCAGCGGCAGCAACAGGCTGGAGGCGGCCTCCGGCGACAGGCCGAGGTTCACGAAGGGCAGCGAGAACAGCGCGTTGTCGCCGGCGTAGACGAGGTCGCAGTGCAGCAGCAGCGTGGTGCCGATGCCCACCGCGGGCCCGCCCACCGCCGCGATCACCGGCTTGGGGAAATCCGCCAGCGAACGCAGGAAGTCGAACACCGGGGTGTCCAGGCCTCCCGGCGGGCGCTGCAGGAACTCGGTGACGTCGTTGCCCGAGGTGAACAGGTCCTGCTGGCCCTGCAGCACCACCACGCGCACCGCCTCGTCGGCCTGCGCCGACTGCAGTTCGCGGTGCAGCAGCGCGTACATCTCCTGGGTGATGGCGTTTTTCTTCTCGACCCGGTTGAAGGTCAGCGTCAGCACCCCGGATTCGCGCAAGGCGAGGATCGGCTCCATGGCTCAGACCCGCTCGAAAATGCCGGCGGCGCCCTGCCCCGTGCCCACGCACATGGTGACCATGCCGTACTTGAGCTGGCGCCGGCGCATGCCGTACAGGGTGGTGCAGGCGCGGATGGCCCCGGTGGCACCCAGCGGGTGGCCCAGCGCGATGGCGCCGCCCAGCGGGTTGACCCGGGCCGGGTCCAGCCCGCAGGTGTCGATCACCGCCAGCGACTGCGCCGCGAAGGCCTCGTTGAGTTCGATCCAGCCCATGTCGTCGAGCTTCAGCCCGGCCACCTTCAGCGCGGCGGGAATGGCCTCGATCGGGCCGATGCCCATGATCTCCGGCGGCACGCCGCGCGAGGCGAAGCCTACGAAACGCGCCAGCGGCTGCAGCCCGAAGCGCTTGATCGCCGATTCGGAGGCCAGCAGCAAGGCGCCGGCGCCGTCGGAGGTCTGCGAGCTGTTGCCGGCGGTCACCGTGCCCAGCCCGGTGGCCTTGCCGGTGGGGTCCTTGGGCGCTGCGAACACCGGGCGCAACTTGCCCAGCGCGGCCAGCGAGGTGTCGGCGCGCGGGCCCTCGTCGACGCCGATGCTGCGCCGGATCTCGCGCACGGTGCCCGAGGCGAGGTCGGCGCCGCGGTCGATCACCTCCATCGCTGCGATCTCGTCGGCGAATTCGCCGGCGGCGATCGCCGCCAGCGCGCGCTGGTGGCTTTGCAGCGCGAACTCGTCCTGGCGCTCGCGCGAGACCTTCCAGCGCTGCGCCACCTTCTCGGCGGTCAGGCCCATGCCGTAGGCGATGCCGATGTTCTCGTCGCGCTCGAAGATGCGCGGGTTGAACGAGGGCTTGTTGCCGGTCATCGGCACCATGCTCATGCTCTCGGCGCCGCCGGCCAGCATGACCTCGGCCTCGCCCACGCGGATGCGGTCGGCGGCCATCTGGATAGCCGTCAGCCCGGAGGCGCAGAAACGGTTGACCGTGACCCCGCCCACGCTGTCGGGCAGGCCGGCCAGCAGCATCGCGCTGCGCGCCATGTTCAGGCCCTGTTCGCCCTCGGGCATCGCGCAGCCGATGACGGCGTCCTCGATGGCCTTCGGATCCAGGTTCGGCACCTGCGCCAGCGCCGCCTGCACGGCGCGGATCAGCAGGTCGTCCGGGCGCGTGTTGCGGAACACGCCGCGATGCGAGCGGCCGATCGGGGTGCGCGCCGCCGCGACGATGTAGGCGTCCTGCACTTGTTTGGACATGATGTTCTCCGGGAATTCGGTGGGGGGTTGCGTGGCGCGCTGGCTCAGTTGCGCACCGGCTTGCCGGCCTGCAGCAGGCTCATGATGCGTTCCTGGGTCTTGGGGTGTTCCAGCAGGCGGCAGAAGCGCTCGCGCTCCAGGCGCATCAGCCAGGCCTCGTCCACGCGCGTGCCGGGGTCGACGTCGCCGCCGCACACCACCTCGGCGATCATGCGGCCCAGCAGCTCGTCGTGCGCGCTGATCTGGCCGCCGTCGCGCATGTTGGCCAGCTGGCCGCGGATGGTGGCGATGGCGCTGCGCCCGGCCACCGGGATCAGCGCCGGCACCGGCGGGCGCCAGCCCGAGGCGGCCATGGAGCGCGCCTGCTCGACGGCCACGAACAGCAGCTCGTCCTTGTGCAGCACGACGAGGTCGTCGTCGCGCAGCCAGCCCATGCGCCGCGCCTCGATGGCCGACTTGGACACCGCGGCGGTGGCCGGCTGCATGTACAGGCCCTTGAGGAACACCATCGGGTCCGCGTCGGCCCCGGCAGCCTGCGCCAGTTCGGCGGCGCGGCGCGCCAGGAAGCACAGGCCCCCGCCGCCGGGGATCAGGCCCACGCCCACCTCGACCAGGCCCATGTAGCTCTCCAGCGCAACCACGCGGCGCGCCGCGTGCACCGCCAGCTCGCAGCCTCCGCCCAGCGCCATGCCGCGCACCGCGGCGATCACCGGAACCTGGGCATAGCGCAGGCGCAGCACCAGGTCCTGCAGCTTCTTCTCTTCCGGCTCGATGGCCTTGGCCCCGCCGCTCATGAAGGCCGGCAACATGGCCTGCAGGTCGGCGCCGGCGCTGAAGGGCTCACCCGTCTGCCACACCACGAGGCCGCGGTAGGAGGCCTCGGCCAGCTCGACGGCGCGGTTCAGCCCGGCGACCACGCCCGGGCCCAGGGTATTCATCTTGGTCTTGAAACTGGCCACCAGCACGTCGTCGGCGCCGGGCGCCGTCCACAGGCGGATGGACTCGTCCTCGAACACCGTGGCGCCGCCGGTCCTGGCGTCCGGCGCGGCCTCTCCCAGCACGCTCTGGCCGAACAGCTGCCGGCGCATCACCGGCAGCTCGCGCCGCGGCTTGTAGCAGCCCTGCGAGGCCGACCACGAACCTTCCGGGGTGTGCACGGCGTCGATGCGCTGCACCCAGTCGGGCAGCGGGGCCGCGCACAGCGCCTTGCCGGCCGCGATGTCCTCGGCGATCCAGCCGGCGATGCGCTTCCAGCCCGCCGCCTGCCAGGTCTCGAAGGGGCCCTCGTTCCAGCCGAAGCCCCAGCGGATGGCGAAATCGAGGTCGCGCGCGTTGTCGGCGATGTCGCCCAGGTGCAGCGCGATGTAGTGCCACACGTCGCGGAAGATGCTCCATAGGAACTGCGCCTGCGGGTTGCTGGAATTGCGCAGCAGCTCGAAGCGCTCGGCCGCCGGCTTCTTGAGCATGCGCGCGACGATCTCCTCGGCCTTGCCGCCGCCGGGCACGTACTCGCCTGCGGCCGGGTCCAGGCGCAGGATGTCCTTGCCCGACTTCTTGTAGAAGCCGGCGCCGCTCTTCTGGCCCAGCGCGCCGCGCTCGACCAGCTGCGCCAGCACCTTGGGCGTGGCATACAGCGCGGCGAAGGGGTCCTTGTCCACCGGCAGGGTGTCGCGCATGGTGCCGATGACGTGGGCCATGGTGTCCAGGCCCACGACGTCGGCGGTGCGGAAGGTGGCGCTCTTGGCGCGGCCCAGCTTGGAGCCGGTGAGGTCGTCGACCACGTCGAAGCTCAGGCCGAAGCGCTCGGCTTCATGCATCACCGCCAGGATGGAGAACACACCCACGCGGTTGGCGACGAAATTGGGGGTGTCCAGCGCGCGCACCACGCTCTTGCCCAGCGTGGTGGTGAGAAAGCTCTCCAGGCGGTCGAGCACCTCGGGGCGCGTGTGCGCGGTGGGGATCAGTTCCACCAGCGGCATGTAGCGCGGCGGGTTGAAGAAGTGCACGCCGCAGAAGCGCTGGCGCAGGGCCTCGTCGAAGCCCTCGCCCAGGCGCGTGATCGACAGGCCCGAGGTGTTGGTGGCGAACAGCGCCGAAGGGGCCAGGTGGGGCGTGACCTTGCGGTACAGGTCGTGCTTCCAGTCCATGCGCTCGGCGATGGCCTCGATCACCAGGTCGCAACCCGCCAGCAGCGCCAGGTCGTCGTCGTAGTTGGCGCAGCGGATGAGTTCGGCCTCCTGCGCCAGGCCCAGCGGCGCCGGGCTGAGTTTCTTCAGGTTGGCGACGGCGCGCTCGGCGATGCCGTTCTTCGGGCCTTCCTTGGCCGGCAGGTCGAACAGGATGACCGGCACGCGGGCATTGACGCAGTGGGCGGCGATCTGCGCGCCCATGACGCCGGCGCCGAGCACGGCGACCTGGCGGACGGGAAAGTTCTGGCTCATGGTGGGTAGGCCCTCGGACGGGCGTTGGCAAGAGGGGAACAAGGGGCGCGGCGCCGGCTCAGGCGAACACCGCGTCGGTGTCCATCAGCACCGCCGAGCCGCTGCGCGCCTGGCGGATCGCCGTGGCCGTCTCCGGCAGCAGGCGGGCAAAGTAGAAACGGGCGGTCTGCAGCTTGGCCTGGTAGAAGCCGTCGCCGGCGTTCTCGGCCAGCCGGCGCTGCGCCACCTTGGCCATGCGCGCGAAGGCGTAGGCGAACACCAGGTGGCCGAGCACGCGCAGGTAGGGCGTGGCCGCGGCGCCGACCTGCTCGCGGTCGGTCATGGCCTTCATGCCCAGCTCCATGGTGAGCTTCTGCACCTTCTCGGCCAGGTCGGCCAGCGGGTTGACGAATTCCTGCATGGACTCGACCACGCCTTCGGCCTCGACGAAGTCGCGCACGATGCGTCCGAACTTCTTCAGCCGGGCGCCGCCGTCCATCAGCACCTTGCGCCCGATCAGGTCCAGCGCCTGGATGGTGTTGGTGCCTTCGTAGATCAGGTTGATGCGGGCGTCGCGCACGTACTGCTCCATGCCCCATTCGCGGATGTAGCCGTGCCCGCCGAACACCTGCAGGCATTCATTGGTGGCCGAGAAGCCATTGTCGGTGATGAAGGCCTTCACGATGGGCGTGAGCAGCGCCACCAGGTCGTCGGCGTCCTTGCGCACCTCGGCGTCCGGATGCTGCTGCGACTGGTCCAGCATCAGCGCCACCCAGTAGGCGAGGAAGCGGCCGCCCTCGGCCCAGGCACGCGCCGTCAGCAGCATGCGCCGCACGTCGGGGTGCACGAGGATGGGGTCGGCAGCCTGCTGCGGCGCCTTCGGGCCGCTGAGCGAGCGCATCTGCAGGCGGTCGCGCGCGTAGTCCAGCGCGTTCTGGTAGGCCACCTCGGTCAGGCCCAGGGACTGCATGCCCACGCCCAGGCGCGCGCCGTTCATCATCACGAACATCGCCGGCAGGCCCTTGTTGGGCTCGCCCACCAGCCAGCCCCGGGCGCCGTCCAGGGTCATCTGGCAGGTGGCGTTGCCGTGGATGCCCATCTTGTGCTCGATGCCCGAGCAGAAGATGCCGTTGCGCTCGCCCGGCTCGCCGGAGGCGTCGGGCAGGAACTTGGGCACCACGAACAGCGAGATGCCCTTGGAGCCCTCGGGCGCGTCGGGCAGCTTGGCCAGCACCATGTGCACGATGTTGGAGGCCAGGTCGTGTTCGCCGCTGGAGATGAAGATCTTCTGGCCCGACAGCAGGTACGAGCCGTCGGCCTGCGGCGCGGCCTTGGTGCGGATCAGCCCGAGGTCGGTGCCGCAATGCGGCTCGGTCAGGCACATGGTGCCGGTCCACTGGCCGGCGGCCAGGCGCGGCAGGTACAGCTCCTTCTGCTGCTGGCTGCCGTGGGTTCCCAGCAGTTCGGCCACGCCCTGGGTCAGGCCCGGGTACATGGTCCAGGCCTGGTTGGCGGCGTTCTCCATCTCGTGCACCGCGCTGCCCACCAGATGGGGCAGGCCCTGGCCGCCGTACTCGGGCGCGGCGGTCAGCAGCGGCCAGCCGGCCTCGACGTACTGCTGCCAGGCCTCGCGGTAACCCTCGGGCGTGCTCACCGCGTGCGTGGCGGCGTCGTAGCGGCAGCCTTCGACGTCGCCGCTGAGGTTCAGCGGGAACAGCACGTCGGAGCAGAACTTGCCGGCCTCCTCGCAGACCTGGTCGATGAGTTCGGCATCGAGGTCGGCGTGCGCGGGAAGCTCGCGCAGGGCCGGCACGACCTCCAGCACTTCGTGCATCACGAATTGCATGTCGCGCAACGGCGGGGTGTAGCGGGGCATGGCGAAACTCCTGGGGGCGAAAGGGATGATCGGAAAGAGAATCAGACGGACTCGGCCTGCAAGGCCTGCAGCAGCTGGACTCCGGCCGGCGTGGTCCACGGCGCCAGCACGCGCAGGTAGGCGCTGCGCACCAGCTCGGCGCAATCGGGAATCTGCAGCAGGCGCGCGTCGTGGTGCAGCGCCAGGATCAGGCCGTGCAGTTCGAACAGAACCTGCTGCACGGGCGTGTCCTCGCGCAGGTGTCCGGCCTGCACCGCCTGCTCGATGGCACGGCGCAACGCGGACTGCCAGGTCTGCACCATCAGCACCAGCGCGTCGCGCACCGGCCCCGGCCGGTCGTCGAACTCGACGGCGCCCGAGATGTAGATGCAGCCCGTCTCCACCTCCAGGCTGACCTGCTGCAGCCAGCGATGAAACATGGAATGCAGGCGCGGCAAGCCCCGAGGCCGTTCCAGCGCCGGCTGGAACACCGCCGCCTCGAACATCTCGTGGTAATGCCGGATGACCGAGATCTGCATCTCCTCGCGCGAGCCGAAGTGCGCGAACACCCCCGACTTGCTCATGTGCATGCGGTCGGCCAGCACGCCGATGGACAGGCCCTCCAGCCCGATGCGCCCAGCCATCTGCAAGGCGCAGTCGAGAATCGCGCGGCGGGTCTGCCGCCCCTTGCCGGCCGGCTCGGCGAGCGCGGCGGCCTCGGGGGAGGAATCGGAAGGGGAAGCAAGAGCCCTGCGGGATGTCGACACGGTCGCTGCGCCTGCTGGGCGCCTGGAAGAAAACGAACGGTCGTACTATTTCTGATTTCGCGGGCTTTGTCAATCGCGAATTCGCGCAAGCAGCCGGAAGGCGGGCCCGCCCCCCCCGAACCGGCGGGGACGGCGGGCCGGGATCAGCCCAGCAAGGCCAGCAGCGCGCCCTCGTCCGCGCCCGCTGCGCCGGCACCGCGCCCGCGCAGCGCCAGGCTTCCGCTGGCGTAGGTCAGCAGCCAGCGCGCGCGCTCGGCGGGATCGAAGCCGGGTGCCACGCCGCCTTGCTGCTGCGCCACCTTCAGGCTCTGGCGCACCGAGGCCTCGAATCGCGTGAACAGGCGCTGCACGCGCTCGCGCAGGCGCGCGTTCTCGCCCACCAGCGCATCACCGGTGAGCACGCGGTTCAGCCCGGGGTTGCGCTCGGCGAAGGCCAGCAGGGCCTGCACCATGCGCGCCGCCTGCACCAGCCCGGAAGGCTGCTGCGCCTCGATCTGGGCGATCAGTCCGAACAGGCTGCCCTCGATGAATTCGATCAGCGCCTCGAACATCTGCGCCTTGCTCGCGAAATGCCGGTACAGCGCCGCTTCCGACACCTGCAGGCGCGCGGCCAGCGCTGCCGTGGTCACGCGCTCGGCGGGCGCGTCCTCGAGCATGCCCGCCAGGCATTGCAGGATCTGCTCGCGCCGCTGCCCCGGCGCCGGGCGGCGCCGCAGCGCAGCGGGGGTATCGGCAGGGGCGGGAGCTTCGACGGGCTCGGACATGGTGGGCCGATTCTCGCACGCGCGCGCACCGCGCCCCGGCGGCGCCGGCGGCGGACCCGCCGCATCAGGCCCGCGAGCTCAGATCCGCGGCCCGCCCGGAACCAGGCGCGGCAACTGCCACAGACTCGAGGTGCGGGCACTCACGTAGCCCGGCCGGCCGTGGCGCCCGGCACGGTGCAGGCGCGGCGCCTGCGCCGAAGCCGACGCGGCCGCCGCCCCCGCCTGCCGGCGCGCGGCGCGGTGCGCATAGCGCGTGAACCACACGCCGCGCAGCCCCAGCGCGCGCGCCGAGCGCAAGTGCCCCAGGGTGTCCTCGACCAGCACGCACTGGGCCGGACGCAGGCCCAGGCGGCGCAGCACGTGGCGCAGCATGCGCGCATCGGGCTTGGGGCGCAGCTTGCCGAACTGCCGCATGTCCTCGACCGCGATCACGCCGTCGAATTCGCGCAGCATGTCGAAGGCGCCCAGCACCCGCAGCGCGTAGGCGCGCGGCGCGTTGGTGAGCACGTACTTGCGCCCGGGCAGGCGGCGCAGCGCGGCGCGCTGCGCCGCATCCGCGCGCAGCAGGCGCGCCAGGTCGGAGAAGCGGTGGGTCTCCTCCAGGAAATGCTCGGCGCGCACCCCGTGCTCGTGCATCAGGCCCAGCAGCGTGGCGCCGTATCGCAGCCAGAAATGCCGGCGCAACTCGTCGGCACGCTGCTCGTCCACCTGCAGATGCCGCTGGATGTAGGCGGTCATCTCCAGGTTCATGCGCGGGAACACCTGCCACGAGGCATCGTGCAGGGTGTCGTCCATGTCGAACAGCCACACCGTGCGGCGCGGCGCCTCGGCGTGACTGCCGCGCATGGTCAATGCGAGCGGATCATGGTGCCGAAGGCCTGCTCGGTCAGGATCTCCAGCAGCATCGCGTGGGGGATGCGCCCGTCGATGATGTGCACCGAGTTCACGCCCGAACGGGCCGCATCCAGCGCCGAGGAGATCTTCGGCAGCATGCCGCCGGAGATACTGCCGTCGGCGAACATCTCGTCGATCTCGCGCGCCGACAGGTCGGTGAGCAGTTCACCGGCCTTGTTCAACACCCCGGGCGTGTTGGTCAGCAGCACCAGTTTCTCGGCCTTGAGCACCTCGGCCAGCTTGCCGGCCACGACGTCGGCGTTGATGTTGAAGTTCTCGTTGTCCTCGCCGAAGCCCAGCGGCGAGATCACCGGGATGAACTGGTCGTCCTGCAGCGCCTTGACCACCGCCGGGTCGATGGACTCGATCTCCCCCACCTGGCCCACGTCGTGTTCCACCTCGGGATTGGCGCGGTCGCGCATGCGCAGCTTGCGCGCGCGGATCATGCCGCCGTCGCGCCCTGTCAGCCCCACCGCCTTGCCGCCGGCGAAATTGATCAGACCCACGATGTCCTGCTGGACCTGGCCGGCCAGCACCCACTCGACCACCTCCATGGTTTCCGCGTCGGTCACGCGCATGCCCTGGATGAAGGTGCCCTTCTTGCCGATCTTGGCCAGCGCCTCGTCGATCTGCGGGCCGCCGCCGTGCACGACCACCGGATTCATGCCCACCAGCTTGAGCAGCACCACGTCCTCGGCGAAGTCCTGCTGCAGCGCCGGGTCGGTCATGGCGTTGCCGCCATACTTGATCACCAGGGTCTTGCCGTGAAACTTGCGAATGTAGGGCAACGCCTGGGCGAGGATCTCCGCCTTGTCGCGCGGGGAGATGTGGGCCAGGTCGGGTACGGCGGCTTCGGTCATGGCGGAAGGCGTGGGCAGGAAATGAGGGTGGGCGGAAGGCGGGCTTGCGGGTGGGCCGCGGGTCGATGCCCCCCTGGACAGGGCAAATTCTAGGGACAACCGCCAGGGCGGGCCGGGTCCTGCCCGCGCGGGGCGCCGCACGGGCGACGCGGGGCGCCCCGCGGGCGGCTCTGTACACTGGCTGCGACCCTGGCCCCGCACGATGTCCCGCGCCCCTCGCCCCCTGCTGACCGCCCTGCGCCACCCGCGCCTGAGCGCCTCCACGCTGCTCGCGCTGGCCCTGGCCGCCGCGCTGCAGACGCGCCTGGGCCCGGCGCGCGCGCTGCTGCTGGCTTTCGACCTGGCCAGCGCCGTCTACCTCGGCTCCATCGGCTGGATGATGGGCCACAGTGCGCCGCAG
The DNA here is from genome assembly GCF_000377645.1 of Thiomonas sp. FB-6. Classification (GTDB taxonomy): domain Bacteria; phylum Pseudomonadota; class Gammaproteobacteria; order Burkholderiales; family Burkholderiaceae_C; genus Thiomonas_A. The sequence continues at coordinate 50,605 of NZ_KB898482.1, forward strand.
GCGCTGGCGCGCCGCGCCGAGCGCCAGCTGCAGGGCCGCTGGGGCGTGCTGGTGTTCTCGCTGCTGGCCTCCGGCGTGGTGCTGCTCGCGCTGCGCCTGGAGTTGCACTCCGGGCACGGCGGGCACGCGGGCGACCTGCCGCTGGCCGCCGCGAGCATCGTGCTGTCCTGGCTGTTCTTCAGCGTGGTGTTCGCGCAGGCCTACGCGCACGCGGACCACCTGGAGCGCGCGCACGGACGCCCGGCGCTGCGCTTTCCCGACGACGCCGCGCCCGACTACTGGGACTATGTGTATTTCTCGGTCGTACTGAGCATGACCTTCCAGACCTCGGACGTGAACATCGCCGGCCGAGGCGTGCGGCACATCGTGCTGCTGCACAGCGTGGCGGCCTTTTTCTTCAACGTGTTCATCCTGGCCCTGACGGTCAACGTGGTCGCGGGCGCGCTGTAGCTGACTTGGGTCAAGGACGCCCTGCCGAGCGCTTCCTAGGCTTCATGCAGGCGCCCGCCGGGTGCCGCGAGGAGGCCCAGGCATGTCCGATCCCTCATTCGCCGACCGCCGCGACGCGGGCCGCGCGCTGGGCGGCGCGCTGCAGACCCTGGCCGGCACGCCCGACCTGCTGGTGCTGGGCCTGCCGCGCGGCGGCGTGCCGGTGGCCTTCGAGGTGGCGCGCAAGCTCGGCGCCGAACTCGACGTGCTGGTCGTGCGCAAGCTGGGATTGCCGCAGCAGCCCGAACTCGCGATGGGCGCGATCGGCGCCGGCGGTGTGCTGGAACTCAACCCCGAGCTGATCGTCGAGGGCCACGTGAGCCAGGAGGCGCTGGACGCCGTGGTGCAGCGCGAACGCCTCGAATTGCAGCGCCGCGAGGCGGCCTACCGCGGCGATCGGCCGGCACCGCGCCTGCGCGGGCGCTGCGTGGTGCTGGTCGACGACGGCATCGCCACCGGCGCCTCGATGCGCGCCGCGCTGGACGTGCTGCGCCGCGCGCAGCCCGCGCGCATCGTGGTCGCCGTGCCGGTGGCCGCCGCGCAGACGCTGCTGGAGCCGGGCCTGGCCGAGGCCGAGGTGGTGACCCTTGCGCGCCCATGGAACCTTGGGGGCGTCGGACGCTTCTATCAGGATTTCGGGCAGACCAGCGACGACGAGGTCCGCGAGCTGCTGGTGCGGTCCGCGGCCGGCCGCCCCGGGCCTGTCGCCCCATGAAAGGAGAATCTCATGCGAGTACAGGACATCTTCACCCGAGGAACCGTGCACATCCCGCAGGACCGCAATCTGCAGGAAGCCGCGCAGCAGATGCTGCACCAGCACGTGGGCGCGCTGATCGTCACCGACGGCGCCCCGGACAACCGCCTGCTGGGTATCGTCACCGACCGTGACATCGTGCTCAAGGCGGTGGCGGCCGGCTCGGCGCCGCGCTCCACGCTGGTGGCCGAGGTCATGAGCACCGGCGTGGCCTCGGTGGGCGAGAACGACGACCTCGTCGACGCGATGCAGGCCATGTTCACCCACGGCGTGCGCCGCCTGGCCGTGATGGGCGCGGGCGACGCGGTGGTGGGCGTGGTGTCGCTGGACGACGTGATCGAGGCGATGGTGCGTGACTGGGTGCTGCTGGCCAGCATCGTGCGCAGCGGCCAGCAGCGCGAACGTTCCGGAAGCGTGCAGTCGGCCTTGCATCCCTGAGGGCGCGGCATCCCCGAGGCCGGGGCCCGGCGAGCTCCGGCAGGATTTCCAAGCCTGGCCTACACTCGGCTGGTCCCGTGCGTCGCCGTCGATCGGGCAGCGCCCATGTGTAGTGCGCTGCGAAGCACGATGGCGGGCGACGTCCGCGGCCGTGGCGTGTGGCCGGACGACCAGCGCGCCGCCAGGAGCCGACGTGCGTGGTCGTCCGTGGTATGCCCGTACGGAGACCCCTCGCCATGCTTTCCAATCGCCTGCTGCAGCCCGCCGAACAGCGCCTGGCCGCGCTCCCGCTCTCGTGTGCCGTGCAACTTCCCGGAGGCCGGCGCATCGGGCCCGCCGAGGCCAGGCTGCGCCTGATCGTGCGCGACATGCGCACGCTGATGCACCTCGCGCAAGGCGCGATCGGGCGGCTGGCGGAGGACTACGTGGAAGGCCGCCTGGAGATCGAGGGGCGCCTGCGCGACCTGATGACCGCGGCGCCGGCGCTGCTGGGCAGCGACCCGACGGCGGCCGAGCAGGCCCCGCTTTCGCGCTGGGTGCAGCACTTGCGCCGCGGGCTGTGGGAGCGCACCCATCACAGCCGCACGCGCGACGCCTCGCAGATCCAGCACCACTACGACATCAGCGACGACTTCTACGCGCTGTGGCTGGATCCGCGGCGGGTGTATTCCTGCGCCTATTTCGCCGAGGATTCGATGAGCCTGGCGCAGGCGCAGGAGGCCAAGCTGGATCACATCTGCCGCAAGCTGCGCCTGCAACCGGGCGAACGCTTCATCGACATCGGCGCGGGCTGGGGCGGACTGCTGCTGTGGGCGGCCGAGCATTACGGGGTGGACGCCACCGGCATCACGCTGTCGCGCAACCAGCACGCCTACGTGAACCAGCTGATCGAGCGCAAGGGCCTGCAGGGGCGCGTGCGCATGCTGTTGCAGGACTACCGCGACGTCGACGAATCGCAGCCCTTCGACAAGGTGGCCTCGGTGGGCATGGTCGAGCATGTCGGGCGCCCCAACCTGCCGCTGTATTTCTCCAAGATCCGCAGCCTGCTGCGCCCGGGCGGCCTGGTGCTCAACCACGGCATCACCGCCGGCGGCACCGACAATCCGCAGCTCGCCGGAGGCATGGGGGATTTCATCGAGAAGTACATCTTCCCCGGCGGCCAGCTGGTGCACGTCGGCGTGATGATGGACACGCTGGCCCGCGGCGGGCTCGAACCGCTTGACACCGAATGCCTGCGCCCCCACTACGCGCGCACGCTGTGGTGCTGGGTGGACGCGCTGGAGTCGCAGCTGGACGAAGCCCGGCGCGTGCTGGGCGATCACGCCGACCGCGTGCTGCGGGCCTACCGCCTGTACCTGGCGGGCTCGGCCATGGGCTTCGAGCAGGGCTGGATCTCGCTGTTCCAGATCCTGGGCTCGCGCCCCAACGGCGTAGTGGAGAGCCGCGGCGAGGACAGCCCGCGCATCCGCGCCGCGCAAAGCGACTACCCCTTCCGCCGCGACTACATGTACACCCGCCCCGCCGCGGCCGCACCGGCCGAGCGCCAGGCCGAGGTGCCTGTTTCAGGCTTCTGACGAAGGCCACCTTTCAGATTGCTCGTTGAGCGCATCGACGCTCAAGCAATCTCGAGGCCCCTGAGCAGAGCCATGGCCGCTCCGTTCCACCTCGCACCCAGCAGGCTGCCCGGATTTGGCGCGTGAGTGGCTTTGCGCAGGCACAGCCGCCGGTCCCACCTAACCCCCTTGGGGGTTGGGGGATTTTGGGTCGACCCTGCAATTTCTTGAGGCTTCATTACTCATCAATTCTGATGCACAACCCACTGCTCATCGGCATTGCAAGCCGAGCCATGACAACCAGTTATTCCTGACTTGACGGCTTGGTTGAACCCAGCCATACAGGCTACTGCATAACTTATGGACCTATACGAAGCAGGCTTCATGAGCCCCCCTTCATTCCATTTGCACACACCAGCCTCGTACACGATCGACTCCACACTATATTGCGCCTCCTCGGATATATTATAATAATCAACATAACTTGATGGGTAGTATAGAACTCCTTTTGCAACATCCCCCTGCGCCGCATGCGGCTCAATGATCAGTGGAGAGGTCAGCGGCTCCGAAGGCTTTCGGAGCCCCAGGTCGGAGCTTTGCTCGGAATCCGGGACAAACGAAGTTGATGCTGGATGAATCGGTACCCACCGAAGCAACCGCCCCTCCGGGTCAACGGGATTTCCCGGAGGGAACGGTGGCTGTTGTCGCGTCCTGAAACCGCGTGCGGATCGAGGATCGGAAAATTCGCAGCTGAAACCATCCCCGACCACGCCCTTGAAGCGAACTTCGTATAGATCGGTATTGTCAACACCCCCGTATGATTCGCAAAGCTCTGCGTGATAACGATTTGCAACCGGGCTATGCGTTCCTGGCCGGAAGACCATACTCCCATCGGATTGAAGGACCGCGCCCCGAATAAGTTCGACAAGCGGAGGGCTTCTGGTCAATTTATAACCATCACGTTCAAGACCCGTGTCGAATTCGCCGGCAAAAGCCTGCGCCGCAGCACAGGAAGTTGCGACCAGCAATAGCCTTGAAATCTTGAACATGGCGCCAACTCCTGAATGGTGTTGCAGGGAGACTAGGACGCATGCATCCCTTCTCGCCACTCAAGAATCTTTTGACCATGATCACCGGGCTGCCTCGCGCGATTGCAAAAGTCGTACGAGGGCTGTTCAGTGCTTGGCGTGCCAGTCGTCGCCGTGCTTGCGGTAGCTTCTCTTGACCGCGGCCCAGGCCACCCTGAAGGCCAGGGTCTCGCGCTGCTCGCCGCGGTCGGCGTACTCGTCGAAGGCCGAGTTGAAGGCCTCGCGAAAAATGTCCTGCGCATGGCGAGGAAGGTGCTCGCGCACCGCGGCGGGGAGTTCCTGGTTGCTGGCGTAGGGCATCGCGCACTCCGGCACGCCGGCCGCGGCGGAGCAGCCGCCCGATGAAACAAGTGGTTACGATGCTAGCCCTCGCGCAGCGCCGGGACAAGAGGAATCCCGGTCGCGCGCAGGGAGGATGTGGAGGCCGCGAACGAATCGGCCTGGCCTTGCTGCAGCCTGAAGCGGGCCATCGCCTGCTGCAGGCCGGCGGCCTGCGCGCTCATCTGCTCGGCCGTGGCGGCCAGTTGCTCCGAGGCGGAGGCGCTTTGCTGGGTGGCGGCGCTGACCTGGGCCACCGCCTGGTTGATCTGCCCGATGCCCAGCGCCTGTTCGTCGCTGGCGGCATGGATCTCCTGCACCAGCTCGGAGGTCTTGAGAATTGCCGGCACCATTTGTTGCAGCAACTCGCCGGCGCCGGTCGCCTGGCGCACCGAGCCGCCGGCGAGTTCGCCGATCTCGCGCGCGGCCACCTGCGCGCGCTCGGCCAGCTTGCGCACCTCGGCGGCCACCACCGCGAAGCCCTTGCCGTGTTCGCCGGCGCGCGCTGCCTCGATGGCCGCGTTCAGCGCCAGCATGTTGGTCTGGTAGGCGATGTCGTCGACGATGCCGATGCGCTCGGCGATGGCCTGCATGTCGGCCACCGTGCGCTGCACCGCGTCGCCCCCGTCGCGCGCCTGCTGCGCGGCCAGCTGCGCGATGCCGGCCGTCACGCGGGCGTTGTCGGCGCTTTGCCGCACAGAGGCCGCCGATTGCTCCAGCGTGGCCGAGGTCTGCTCGATCGACGCCGCCTGTTCGGAGGCCCCCTGCGACAGCGACTGCGAGGTGCTGGACACCTGGGCGGAAGCGGCCGAGAGCTGGTTCGCGCCGGCCCGCACGGAGTCGATGGTCTGGGTCAGGCTGTCGACCATGGCGCCCAGCGCGCTCAGCAGTTGCCCCGTCTCGTCGCGCGCGCCCGCGGCCACGCGTACCGTGAGGTCGCCGGCGGCGACGCGGCCCGCCACCTGCACCGCCTGGGCCAGCGGGCGCGTGATCGCACGCACCAGCAGCAGGGTCAGGCCCAGGCCCAGCAGCAAGGCCGCTGCGCCGGCACCCGCGCCGACGCTCCACGCGCGCCGCGACGCGCCGTCCACGCGATGCAATACCTGCGCGTTGACCTGCTGCTGGTCGTGCATCAGGCCCAGCAGCCGGGCGCGGGTGTCGCGCCACGCGGGCGTCTCCTTCGCGTTGAGAAGTTGTACCGCCTGCGCCTGCTGCGTGGCGGCCAGCGCGACCACCTGGGCGGTCAGGCCCAGGTCCATGGCGTGCGAGGCGGCGACCCGCACGAGCACGCCGCTGCGCTGCGCATCCGCGCGCGCCAGTTCGCGCGCCCGCGCCAGCGCGTCGGCGAACCTGGCCTGGCCGGCCCGCAGGTTGGCGTAGGCCTTGCGGTTGGCGGGGTCGAGAACGATGTTGCGCAGGGCCTGTCCGCTTTGCAGGCCCTGCGCATACATGGTCTGCAAGGCCTGCCCGTAGGCGACCTCGTTGCGGATGTAGTCGCCGAAGGCGGCGCGCACCTGGCTCATGCCGGCCAGGCTCACGCCCAGCGCAACCAGGAACAGCAAGGACATGCCGCCGCTGGCGACGAGCAATTTGGTGCGGATCTTCAAGTTCCTGTACATGGCAGTCGAGGCTGGCACGCGGCCGGGATCACGAAGACTCCAACTCTATTACATATTTACTTTCTTATATATACATTGTCGGGTTTTCACGGAATCGGCGACGCGGCGCGGGGCGCCCTTCAGGCGCCGTAGCCGCGCAGCGCCTCCTCGGCGACCGGGGGCACGCTCCAGGACACACCGCGGCGCAGCAGGTCGTCGAAGTCCTCGGCGGCCAGCGGCCGGCCGAAATGCCAGCCCTGGAAGGCGTCGCAGCGGTGGCGGCGCAGGAACTCGAGCTGGGCCTCGGTCTCCACGCCCTCGGCCACCACCTCCAGCCCGAGGCCCTTGGCCATCGCCAGGATGGTCTGCACCACCATGGCGTCGTTGCGCACCTCCGGCAGGTTGCGCACGAAGGACTGGTCGATCTTCAGTTGTTCCAGCGGCAGCCGGGTCAGGTAGGACAGCGAGGAGCTTCCGGTGCCGAAGTCGTCCAGCGCGAAGCCCACGCCCGCGTCCTGCAAGGCGTCCATCTTCGCCACCGCCTCGTCGATGTTCTCCAGCATCAGGCTCTCGGTGATCTCCAGCTTGAGCCAGGAAGCCTCGACTCCGGCGTCGCGCAGGCAGCGCAGCACCGACTCGACGAAATCGCCCTGCCGGAACTGGCGCGAACTCACGTTGACGGCCAGGCGCATCGGGCGCTCGTGGAGCTCCACCCAGCGCCGCAGCTGCGCGCAGGCCATCTCCAGCACGCGCAGGCCCAGGGGCACGATCAGCCCGGTTTCCTCGGCCACGCCGATGAACACCCCCGGCGCGAGCAGGCCGCGCTGCGGATGGTTCCAGCGCACCAGCGCCTCGGCGCCGATCAGGTAGCCGTCGTCGTCGACCTGTGGCTGGTAGTGCAGCACCAGCTCGCCGCGCTCCAGGCCCGCGCGCAGGTCCGTCTCCAGCGCGTTGCGGGCGTTGAGCTCGGTCTGCATCTGCGGCTCGAAGAAACGCACGCTGTTGCGCCCGGCGTTCTTGGCCCTGTACATGGCCAGGTCGGCATGGCGCAGCACCGACTCCATGGTCGCGTCGCGCCCGCGAAACAGGGTAATGCCGATGCTGGCGGTGCAGTACAGCGACTGGGCCCCGAGCTGGTAGCGCCGCGCCAGTGCCTCGCGCAGGGTCTCGCCCACGCGCTCGGCGTGGCGCCCGGCGGCGATGGCGTCGCTGCCCAGGTCCTCCAGCAGCACGACGAACTCGTCGCCCCCGAAACGCGCCAGGGTATCGCCGGCGCGCAGCGCCGAGCGCATGCGCTCGGAGGCCTGCAGCAGCAGGTCGTCGCCGAAGTTGTGGCCCAGCGAGTCGTTGACCTTCTTGAAATGATCCAGGTCCAGCAGCAGCACCGCCGCATGCTCCTCGCTGCGCCGGCTGGCCGCCAGCGCGTGCTCGATGCGGTCGTGCAGCAGGCGCCGGTTGGGCAGATCGGTCAGCGGATCGAAATAGGCCAGGCGGTGGATCTCGCGCTGGGCCTCCTTCTCGCGGCTGATGTCGGACAGGGTGCCGACGTAGTGCGTGACTTCTCCGGCGCCGTTGCGCACGGCGGAGAAGGTCATCCAGGCGCTGTACAAGGAGCCGTCGCGGCGGCGGTTGACCACCTCGCCCTGCCAGTAGCCTTCCTCGCGGATCAGGCGCCATACCCGCCGGCGCAAGGCGTCGTCGCCGCCGGTGGACAGCAGCACCGTGCTCGATTCCTCGCAGGCCTGCTTCTGCGTATGCCCGGTGATCGCGGTGAAGGCCTGGTTGACGCGCTGGATGTTGCCGGCGGCGTCCAGCACTACCAGGCCTTCCTGGGACTCGAAGGCGATGGAGCTGATGCGCAGCTCGTCCTCGGCGAGCTTGCGCTCGGTGATGTCCACGACGCTGAGCACCCATTGCGCCGGCGCTTCGCCCTCCCCCGCGGCGGCGAGTTCGGCGATGTCGCATTCGGCCCAGAACCCATGCCCGTCCGCCCCCTGCAGGCGCAGTTGCAACGGCGCGGCGTCGGCCGCGACCGCATGGGCGCGGCGCCGCGCGAGGGCCGGCAGGTCCTGCTCGTGCACGATGTCGTCCAGGCTCCTGCCCACCACCTCGCCCAGCATCTGGCGGGCCTGGCGGTTGCCCTGCAGCACCGTGCCGCTTTCGCGGTCCACGCCGAGCAGGCCGCACGGCGTGCTGTCGAACAGGCTGCGGAACTTGTGCTCGGAGGCGGCCAGCGCGGCATGCGCCTGCTGCAGCTCGCGCCGGTCGCTGGCCTCCTGCAGCGCGCGGGCCAGGGCCTCGGGGATGCGCGCGACCGCGTCCTTGGCGACGAAGTCGGTGAGTCCGGCGCGCAACAACTCCACCGCGCGTTCCTCGCCGATGGAGCCCGACACCAGCAGCACGGGCAGCAGGGGATCGGCCGCGCGCACCATGCGCACGATGCGCGCGATGTCCATGCCCGGCAGGTGGTAGTCGGTGAGCACCGCGTCCCAGGGTTCCCGCAGGGCCTGCTCCAGGGCCTGGTCGTCCTCGACGTGGAGGCAGCGCCCGAGCACCCCGCGGCGTTCCAGCTGGCGGCGCAGGAGCAGGTAGTCGGCCGGGCTGTCCTCGATGATGAGTACGTCGAACAGGGGCTTCATCGCGCAGGCCCCGTCCGGCGTTCACGCTCCCCCTGGCAAGCCCCGCGCCGGCCCCTCGGGGCTGGCACCGCATGGTTGTTGTGTCGGTCCATCTTGTTCCAGGCTCGCAACGAATCGCACCCAAACGGCAAGACGGCGCAACACCCGGACAGGCATGCGCCGATGGATCCTTGGTTGATGGCCACAACTGTATACGACTCCGCTGACTTGCACCGAAGTCTCGCGGCGGCCGGGGGCCCGGGCCGAACACGCCCCGGCGCGGGCCCCGGCGCCCGGCGTGGAGCCCAAACGCCACGCGCTCAGCGCGCGGGCGCGGGCGCGGCCTCGAGCTCGAGCAGCGCGAGCTTGCGCGCCACGCCGCCGGCGTAGCCGCGCAGCGCGCCGTCGCTGCCCAGCACGCGATGGCAGGGCAGCAGCAGCAGCAGGGGGTTGGCCCCCACCGCCCGCCCCACCGCGCGCGCGTGCTCGGCGCCCAGGCCCAGGCGCGCGGCGAGTTGCGCGTAGCCCACGCGCTCGCCGTAGCCCAGGGTCTCGAGCTCGCGCCACACGCGGCGCGCGAATTCGCTTCCGCGGGGCTCCAGCGCGAACTCGAAGCGGCGCCTGCGTCCGCCGAGGTATTCATCGACCTGGCGCGCCACCTCGGCCACCAGCGGGGGCGCCGAGGCATCGGCGTCGCAGGCCAGCTGCGCCAGGGTGCCGGGCGCGGCGTCCTCGAACAGCAGCGCGCCCACGGACTGCCCGCGCAGGCCCAGCAGCATCGGCCCCAGGCGCCCGGGAATGCGCCACCAGGCCAGCGCCTGCGTGGCAGCCGGCAGGCGCCGCTGCGCCGCGCGCGCGGACGCTGCCGGGGACAGGGGCAAGGTTTCGCGGGTGTTCACGATCGGATCTCCGGGAGTCGCTGCGCATCCCCATGCGCATCGCCATGGACATTCGCAGGCGCCTTCGCCGGGACCTGCGGCCGCCGCGCGGGCGGCCGCAGGGCCGCGGCCGGCGCAGCCGCCGGCGCGGCCTGGCGCGCCAGGTACATCGCGGCGTAGGCGCGCCAGGGGCGCCAGGCCTGCGCCCGCTGCAGCAGCGCATCGGCATCGGCGCAACCCGCGGCGAGCTGCAGCGCCGGGTCCTGCGCGGGGAAGGCGTCGGGCCAGCCCAGGGCCTGCATGGCCACCCACTGCGGCGTGGCCCCATCCATGCCGGCCAGTTCCTGCAGCGCCTGCACCGTGGGCTCCAGCGGGGCCCAGGGCTGCAGGTCCAGCAGCCCGGCGCGCAGCTGCGCCGCGGCCGCCAGCAGCGCACGCGCGCCGCCCAGGGACATGCCGCAGGCGAGCAAGGCGGCCTCGTCGGCTCCGGCCAGGTCCTGGGCGCGCGGGAACAGCGCCTGCAGGCCGGGCGGCGCGCCGTCGAGGACGCCGGCCTGCGGCTGGGGCGCGAACCGGCGGGCGATGCAGGCCAGCACCGCCGGAGCGGCCGCGCCCTCGCGGCGCACCAGCGCACGCACCAGGGTCTCGAATCCGTCGGGCGCCCCGGGCACGCGCATGCCGGGGGCCCCCCGCGCCAGTTCGCCGAGGCGCTCCTGGACGGCCGCCGGGCTGGCTCCCAGGTCGAACATGCGCCGCAGGCGCGCCAGCAGCAGCGCCACGGCCGGTGCCAGGTTGACGCTGGCGCGCACCCGCAGGCAGCAGGCGCCGGCGTCGTCGCGCACCTGCACCCAGCCCTCGCAGGGGCCTCGGGGTCCGTCCAGGCGCAGCGTGCGCGCGTAGCGTCTGTCCTCCACCCGCTCGACCCCGGGCAGCGCCAGCGCGCGGGCCTGCTCCAGCCAGGCGGACCAGTCCAGCGGGGGGCGGTAGGGCAGCACCAGCTCCAGCGCGGCCTGCGCGCGCGCACTGGCGCCGCGGCGGATGCGCTGGGCGCTCAAGCCCCAGCGCTGCGCCAGCACCGCGTGGAAACGCCGCAGGCTGCGAAAACCGCAGGCCAGCGCAACCTCGGACACGGGCAGCGTGGTCTGGGTCAGGCATTGCTTGGCCAGCAGCAGGCGCTGGGTCTGCGCCAGCTCCAGCATGGACACGCCGTACTCGGCGCGGAACAGGCGCCGCAGGTGCCGGGCGCTGACCCCGACGCGCGCGGCCAGCTGCGCGGTATCGGCATGGTCCAGGAAACCCTGCTCGATGAGCAGCGCCGCGGCCTGCGCGAGCCGGCCGGGAATGTCGGGCAGGCCCCAGCCGGGGGCCAGCTCGGGGCGGCAGCGCAGGCAGGGGCGGTAGCCGGCCTTGTCGGCGGCGGCCGCGCTGGGAAAGAATTGGCAGTGCTCGGGGCGCGGCGTGCGCACCGCGCAGATCGGGCGGCAATAGACCCCGGTGCTCGACACTCCGACGAAAAACCGCCCGTCGAAGCGCCGGTCGCGCGAGCGCAGCGCGTCGAAGCATTGTTGGGGATCGAGTTCCATGACCTCACTGTAGACCCGGCGCGCCGCCTCGGCGCGCCGGATCCGGACCTGCGATCCCCGCGGCGCCGCTCAGGCGTAGCCGCCGATGCGTCCTTCGCGGAAGTCGCGCACGGCCTCGAAGATCTCCTGTTGCGTGTTCATCACGAAGGGGCCGTATTGCACGATGGGCTCGCGCAGCGGGCGTCCCGCGACCAGCAGCGCGCGCGTGTCCGCCGAAGCCTCCAGCACCACGCCGTCGGATGGCGCGTCGTTGGCCAGGATGGCCATGCGCTGCGCCGGAACCGACTGGCCCGCGATCGCCAGTTCGCCGCGGTAGACGTAGACGAAGGCGTTGTGGCCGGCATCCAGCGGCTGCTCGAAGCGGCTGCCCGCGGGCAGATGCAGGTCGAGGTACAGGGGCTGCGTGGTGTCGCGCTGCACGGCGCCGGCCACGCCGCCGCTGTGCCCGGCGAGCACCGCCACTTCCACCCCCTGCGCGGTGCGCAGGCGCGGGATGTCCTGCGCCTGCACGTCGCGGTACCAGGGATCGCGCAGCTTGTCGGCCGCCGGCAGGTTCAGCCACAGCTGGAAGCCTTCCATGACCCCGCTTTCCTGCTGGGGAATCTCGGAGTGCACGACGCCGCGCCCGGCGGTCATCCACTGCATGCCGCCGTTTTGCAGCAGGCCTTCGTTCCCCGCGCTGTCGCGGTGCAGCATGCGCCCGGCGATCATGTAGGTGATGGTCTCGAATCCCCGGTGCGGATGATCGGGAAAGCCGGCGATGTAGTCGTCCGGGTTGTCGCTGCCGAAGGCGTCGAGCATCAGGAAGGGGTCGAGGCGGCGCTGCAGATCCTGCGTGAGCACGCGGGTCAGGCGCACGCCGGCGCCGTCCGAGGTGGGCTGCCCGCGCACCAGGCGTTCCACGGTGCGCGCACGGCGCACCGGCGAGACGGCGTCGGTATCGGGCATCGGGGAGGTGTCGAGGGCTTGCATGGCGGATGACTCCAGTGGCTTCCGGCGCGCCGCGCCGGCGGGGTTGGAAGCGCGAGAAAGACTCAGGACAACACGGATTCCAGATCGGCCTGGGCCTGCGCGAGGGCCTGCTCGGCGGCCTCCGGGCCCATCGCGAAGCCCTCGGCGTAGATGAAGCGCAGGTCGGTCATGCCCAGGAAGCCGAGCACGGTCTTCAGGTACGGCACCTGGGCGTCGGCCGCGGTGTCGCGGTAGCGTCCGCCGCGCGCCAGCGCCAGGTACACGGTCTTGCCGCTCAGCAAACCCTGCGGGCCGCTCTCGGTGTAGCGGAAGGTGACGCCGGCGCGGGCGATGGCGTCGATCCAGTTCTTCAGCTGGGAGGGTACGCCGAAGTTGTACATGGGCACGCCGATCACCAGCACGTCGTGCGCCTGCACCTCCTGGATCAGCGCGTCGTCCAGCGCCACGCGCGCGGCCTGCTCGGCGCTGCGCTTGTCGGCAGGAGTGAACAGCGCGCCCAGCGCGGCCTCGTCCAACATGGGATGGGGAGTGGCCGCCAGGTCGCGCAGGCTCAGGCGGGCCTGCGGCTCACGCTGCAGCAGGCGCTGCGTGACCATGTCGGCGATACGGGTGGAATTGGCGCCTTCGCGCCGGGCGCTGGCGTTGATCTGCAGGATGTTCATGCCTACTCCGTTTCGGGGTTCAGGGCGGCGCGGCGGATTGCCGCGCGCCATGAAACGAAATCTAGGCGTTCCGCCTTTGATTTATAAGACGGCCAAATGGATAATACTGTTCCACCCATGGGACAATCCACCGACCTATCCGGCATCGAGCCCAACGATCTGCTGCTGTTCGCGCGGGTCGCCGAACTCGGCAGCCTCAGCCGCGCGGCCGCGCGCATGGGCTGGCCGAAGTCCACCGTGTCGCGGCGCCTGGCCCAGCTCGAGCGCCGCCTCGGGGAACGCCTGCTGCTGCGCACCACCCGGCGCCAGACCCTGACCGAATTCGGGCAGTTGCTGCTCGAGCACGCGCGCGTCGTGGCCTCCGAGGTGGAAGCGGTGGCCCTGCTGGGCGAGCAACGCCGGGCCGAACCCTCGGGCCGCCTGCGGGTATCGATGCCGGCGGATTTCGCCAACCTGCTGCTGGCCGACAGCCTGGCGGCCTTCGTCGCGCTGCATCCGCGCCTGAGCCTGGAGCTGGACCTGTCGCCGCGGCGCGTGGACCTGCTGGCCGAAGGCTTCGACCTGGCCGTGCGCATGGGCGAACTGCCCGACGACGCCTACCTCGCGGCGCGCGCGCTGGCACGCTTTTCCAACGGGCTGTACGCGTCGCCGGACTATCTGGCCGAGCACGGTGAACCCCGCCATCCGGATGAACTGGCCGGGCACGCCGCCGTGCATCTGCTGACCCGGCAGGGCACCGGCATGCCCTGGCTGCTGCAGCAGGGCGGACACATCTGGCAGGGCCTGCCGCCGGGCCGCGCCAGCGCGAACTCCCCCGAACTGCTGCTGCGCCTGGCCCGCGCCGGAACCGGCATCGCGGGGCTGCCCGATCCCTTCGCCCAGGCCAGCGTGCAACGGGGCCTGTTGCGCCGCGTGCTGCCGGGCTGGAGCCTGCCGCTGCATACCGCGTGGGCCGTGTTCCCCGGCCGCAACCCCATGCCGGCGCGCACGCGAGCCTTCGTGGACATGCTGCTGGCTGCCCTCGGCCCGCTGCGCGCGGGCGCCGCGCCGGGCGCCTGGCCGGGCGCCTGAGACGCGGGACAAGGTCATCAACCGCGTGCTACACACCTGGGGCGCGCATGCTCGTGCGCATGCGCGTGCCCGCCCAGGAGTTGCCCCATGTCCCTGCCGTCCCCGGCATCCCCGCCGCCCCGCCCTCCCCGATCCCCGGCGTCGCAGCGCCCGCCCTTCCCCGGCGGCCGCGCGCTCGCGGGCGCGGGCCTGGCCGGCCTGCTCGCGGTGCTGGCCTGCATCGCCTGGATCGATGCTCCGCTGGCCGTCTGGGTGCACCAGTCCGGCCTGCCGTCCCATCGCTGGCTGCTCGATCTGACCGACCTGCCCGTGGCCTACGGCGCCGCGGCGGCGCTGGTGTTGCTGCTCACGCCCTTGCGCCTGGCCGTGGGCGGCACCCCGAGGCGCGCCGAGCGCGTATTGCTGGCCATGAGCGTGTCGCTGGCGCTGGCCTCGCTGCTCAAGCAGGTGCTGAAGGTGGTGTTCGGAAGGGCGTGGCCCGAGACCTGGATCGGCGGCAACCTGTCGCTGATCCACGACCACTACTACGCCTTTCGCTGGTTCCAGCTCGGCCATGGCTACCAGTCCTTCCCCTCCGGGCACAGCAGCCTGGCCTTCGGCGCGATGAGCGTGCTGTGGCTGGCCTGCCCCCGGCTGCGCGGGCCGGCGGCACTGGCCTGCCTGCTGCCGGTGATCGGCCTGCTGGGCATGGACTACCACTTCCTGGGCGACCTGCTGGCCGGTGCGTTGCTGGGCAGCGCCTGCGGCCTGTACGTGTGGCGCGCGGCGCTGCGCCTGAGGTCCTGAGGCGGCCGCGCCGGGCAAGGTGCGCTGTGCGTATCCCGGGAATCCTTTGCTCCAGGACAAGGCATCACGGATTTGGCACGCCGCGCGCGCGGGAATGCGCCTAGCCTTCGGGGCAAGAGCGGCCCTGCCCGCCGGGCGCCCCGGCGCCCACCCCGCCTTGCCGATGCCTCGCCGACGACTCGCCATGCTCCCGACCACCCCACCAGCCTCCCCGGAGTCCTCCGCCTCCCCCGCCTCCCCCGCCTCCCCCGCCGCCCCCGCATCCCCCGCTCCACCCGAGCGCTCCGCCGGCGAGGCCGACCCCGCACGGGAAAGCATCGAGCAGACCCTGGCGCGCCTGCAGGCCACGCGCAAGGGCCTGAGCGTCAGCGAGGCGCGCCGCCGCCTGGAGCGCTTCGGCCCCAACGCGCTGCCGCGCCCCCACGTCAGCGCGCTGTTGCGCCTGCTCGGCTATTTCTGGGGCCCGATCCCGTGGATGATCGAGGCGGCAGCGCTGTTGTCGGCACTGGTGCGCCACTGGCCGGACTTCGGCATCATCGTCACCCTGCTGGTGTTCAACGCGGCCGTGGGCTTCTGGCAGGAATCCAAGGCGTCCAGCGCGCTGGACGCGCTGAACCGGCAGTTGGCGCTGCGCTGCCGCGCCCTGCGCGACGGCGCCTGGTGCGAGCTCGACCCGGCGCAGCTGGTGCCCGGCGACGTGGTGCGGGTGCGCCTGGGCGACATCGTGCCCGCGGACCTCAAGCTGATCGAGGGCGACTTTCTCAGCGTCGACCAGTCGGCGCTGACCGGCGAGTCGCTGCCGGTGGATCGGCGCGTGGGAGATCTCGTGTACTCGGGCTCCATCGCCCGTCAGGGCGAGATGCTCGGCGTGGTGCACGCCACCGGGCCGCAAAGCTATCTCGGGCGTACCGCCGCGCTGGTGGCCAAGGCGGGCGCCGTGTCGCATTTCCAGAAGGCCGTGCTGTCGATCGGGGACTACCTGATCTATCTCAGCCTGGGCCTGGTCGCGCTGCTGGTGCTGGTCGAGTTGCAGCGCGGCATGCCGTGGATGGAACTGCTGCAGTTCGCGCTGATCCTCACCGTGGCCTCGATCCCGGTGGCCATGCCGGCCGTGCTGTCGGTGACCATGGCGCTGGGGGCGCTGGCCTTGTCCAAGGACAAGGCCATCGTCGCGCGACTGGAGTCGATCGAGGAGATGGCCGCGGTCGACGTGCTGTGCACCGACAAGACCGGCACGCTGACCCGCAACCGTCTGGGCCTGGGCGAACCGCTCGTGCTGGCCGCCGCCGACGCCGCGGCCTTGAACCTGCACGCCGCGCAGTCCAGCCGCGCCGGCGACGGCGACGCCATCGACGAGGCGATCCACGCCGCCCAGCCGGAGCTTCCCGCCGGCTGGAGCCCGCAGCATTTCCAGCCCTTCGACCCGGTCGGCAAGCGCAGCGAGGGCGACTGGCGTGACCCGCAGGGCGCGGCCTGGAGCTTCAGCAAGGGCGCGCCCCAGGTCATGCTGGACCTGTGCGCGGTGGATGCGCCCACCCGCTCCCGCGCGCAGGACTGGATCGACCGCCAGGCCGCGCGCGGCCTGCGCACCCTGGGCGTGGCCAGCCGCCGCGGCGACGAGGCCTGGCGCCTGGACGGCCTGCTGTCGCTGCTCGACCCGCCGCGGGAGGATTCGGCGCGCACCATCGCCGAGGCCCGCGCCCACGGCATCGCCGTGAAGATGGTGACGGGCGACAACCTGGCCATCGCCCGCGAGATCGGCGGGCAACTGGGCATCGGGCGCAACATCCTGCCGGCTGATGCGGTGTTCGGCGGCGACGCCGCGCAGGCCGCGGCGCTGCCGCAGCGGGTGACCGAGGCCGACGGCTTCGCGCAGGTATTCCCGGAGCACAAGTACGGCATCGTCAAGGCCCTGCAGGACGCCGGGCACCGCGTGGCCATGACCGGCGACGGGGTCAACGACGCCCCCGCGCTCAAGCAGGCCGACGTGGGCATCGCGGTGTCGGGCGCCACCGATGCGGCGCGCGCGGCCGCGGCGCTGATCCTCACCGCCCCGGGGCTGTCCACCATCGTCAAGGCGGTGGAGGAGGCGCGGCGCATCTTCGAGCGCATGAACAGCTACGCGGTGTACCGGATCACCGAGACCATCCGCATCATGGTGTTCGTCGTGCTGGCGATGCTGGTCTACGGCTTCTATCCCGTCACCGCGGTGATGATCATCCTGCTGGCCTTGTTCAACGACCTGCCGATCATGAGCATCGCCTACGACCGCACCGCCGTGGACCCGGCGCCGGTGCGCTGGGACATGCGCCGCGTGCTCACCGTCTCCACGGTCATGGGCCTGACCGGCACCGTCGGAAGCTTCCTGATGCTGTACCTGGCGCTGAACTGGCTGCACCTGCCGATTCCGCAGGTGCAGACCTACATCTTTCTCAAGATGGCGGTCGCCGGTCACCTCACGCTGTTCGTCTCCCGAACCCGCGGCGCCTACTGGCGCCGGCCGTACCCGGCGCCGCTCATGCTGTGGTCGGCGCTGCTGACCAAGCTGGCAGCCACGCTGCTGTGCGCCTGGGGCCTCGGACTGGTCGCACCCATCGGCTGGGCGGACATCGCGCTGATCTGGGGCTACTCGGTCGCCTGGTCGCTGCTCACGGACTTGGCCAAACGCGCGGTCTACCGCCGGCTCGCGCATGCCTCGCCGAGCCACCTGCGCTTTCTCGAAGGGCTCAAGCGCCCCCTCGCGCCGGGGCATCGCTATCATTGATGGACGCGCACGCGGCCCTTCGGCTCGCCGAAGCCTCCCGCGCGCCGCCCGAGTCCGCGCGGTACAAGCATCCCCGGTGACGTTCCGCTGCGAATTCTTGCAGCAGGTAACGTGCCTTCCGGGGCACAATCGAGTGTTTGCGGTGTCCCTCGACGGGCATCGGCCCGCGCCCAGCCGGGGTTCGGGGCCGGCCGTTCCCTCCTGACCCGAAGATGTCCAGCACCACGTCCACCCCCTCCGCCGTGCGCAAGCCGGCCGCGATGAGCGCGCAGGAACGTCGCTCCAGCCTGACCCTGGCGTCGATCTACGGCCTGCGCATGCTCGGGCTGTTCCTGATCATGCCGGTGTTCGCGATCTACGCGCACGGACTTCCCGGCGGCAACAACCGCTTCCTGGTCGGACTCGCGCTCGGCGGGGTGTACGGCCTGACGCAGGCGATCCTGCAGATTCCCTTCGGCATGGCCAGCGACCGCTTCGGGCGCAAGCCGGTGATGATGCTGGGCCTGCTGATCTTCGCCGTCGGCTCCTTCGTGGCGGGCATCGCGCACGACATCGACGGCATCATCGTCGGCCGCGCCATCCAGGGCGCCGGCGCCATCTCGGCGGCGATCTCGGCGATGATCGCCGACTCCACCCGGGACCACAACCGGACCAAGGCCATGGCCATGGTCGGCATGACCATCGGCGTGAGTTTCATCATCTCGCTGATCGCGGGCCCGGTGCTGTACCACCTGATCGGCGTGCCCGGCATGTTCGCGCTCACGGGCATCCTGGCGCTGGTGGCCATCGCCGTGATCAAGTGGGTGGTGCCCGACGTGCCGATGGCCGCGCGCGCGGAGGAACTCGGCGCCGGCAGTTCGCACGAGTCGGTGCTGACACCGGCGCTGCTGCGCCTGCACTTCAGCATCTTCGTGGTGAACTTCACCCAGGTGGCGATTTTCGTGGTCGTGCCCATCGCCCTGGTGCAGCACGCGGGAATCCCGCTGCAGCACCACTGGATGGTCTACCTTCCCGTGACCATCGGCTCCTTCGTGCTGGCGGTGCCGGGAATCATCATCGCCGAAAGCCGCGGCCACATGCGCGCGATGCTGCGCTCTGGCGTGGCGCTGATGGGCCTGAGCATGCTGGCGCTTTCGGTCGGCTACCGCAGCGAGGTACCGCTGATCGCCGAACTGTTCGTGTTCTTCGTCGGGTTCAACCTGATGGAGGCGCTGTTGCCCTCGCTGGTCTCGCGCATCGCCCCGGCCTCGCGCAAGGGCCTCGCGATGGGCGTGTACAACACCGCGCAATCGCTGGGCCTGGCCGCCGGCGGCGCGGTGGGCGGCGCGCTGGCCAAGCTGTGGTCCTACGAGGCCGTATTCCTGGCCTGCGCCGTGCTGTGCCTGATCTGGCTGGTGGTCGCCTGGTTCGTGCAGGCCCCGCCACGCCGCGCCGAAGCCGAAGCGTCCTGAACCCAGGGTGCCGCGCCGCGGGCGCGGCAGGCGCCACATTTCCCGTCACGCCGGCGCCGGGGTGGCGCAGCATTACCATCGTCCCGACATGTCCGACTCGAACTCCCTGCCCGAGCCCGTGGGGGCCGAAGCTCCCCAGGGTCCGCCGCGCCCGCGGGCGCCCCTGCAATCCATGGTGCGCCTGGGACGCAGCCGCGGGCGCCGGCTGTTCCTGCAGTACGGCGTGCCGTGGGGCGGCGCGCTGCTGGTCGGCCTCGTGGCCGTGCTGTACGCACGCTGGAGCGAGGATGCCTACGAGCTGTTCCTGCACTGGATCGACGGGCGCATCTGGCTGGCCTTCCTGATCACCCCGGCGATGACCATGCTGGCGGTGTTCCTGACCCGCAAATGGTTCTCCGGCAGCGAAGGCAGCGGCATCCCGCAGGTGATCGCCGCGCTGCATGCGCCGCCCGACGACACGCTGATGCGGCGCCTGTTCGGGCTGCGCGTGATCGTGGGCAAGCTGTTCGTGTCGCTGATCGGCTTTCTCGGCGGCCTGACCATCGGGCGGGAGGGCCCCACCGTGCACCTGGGCGCGGCCATCATGGCGGAAACGCGCCGCTTCTATCCGCACCAGGGCCGGCGCCTGGAACGCGCGCTGCTGCTGGCGGGCGCCGCGGCGGGCCTGTCCGGCGCCTTCAACACGCCGCTGGCCGGCGTGATCTTCGCCATCGAGGAACTGGCGCGGGATTTCGAGAGCCGCACCAACGGCGTGATGATCACCGCGGTGGTGTTCTCCGGCCTGACCTCGCTGGCGCTGGCGGGGAACTACCTGTATTTCGGCCAGATCAACGTGCCGCAGAATTTCCACGCGACCTTCATTCTTCCGGTGATCGTCGCCGCGCTGCTGTGCGGACTGGCCGGAGCCGCCTTCAACCTGGCCTTGCTGCGCTGGGAAGTCTGGATGCCCGCGCCGATGCGCCAGTGGCGGGCGCACAAGCCCGTGCTGTATGCGCTGATCATCGGCCTGTGCGTGGCTGCGCTGGGCGTGCTCACCCACGGCCAGACCTGGGGCAGCGGCTACGACCAGGCGCGCCACCTGCTGGAAGGTCAGCAGTCGGTGGGGCCCTGGTACGCGCTGACCAAATGGCTCGCGATGGTGGTCAGCTACATGAGCGGCATGCCGGGAGGCCTGTTCTCGCCGTCACTGGCCATCGGCGCCGGCCTGGCCCAGTGGGTGCACCTGCTGTTCTCCTCGGCCACGCTGCCGGCGCTGATCGCGCTGTGCATGACCGGCTACCTGGCCGCGGTGACGCAGTCGCCGCTGACCTCCTTCGTCATCGTCATGGAAATGACCAATGGCACCGGCATGGTCATCCCGATGATGGCCGTGGCGCTGATGGCCTCGCGCATCTCCAACCTGTTCACCCCACCGCTGTACGAAGCCCTGGCCGAGAAGAACTACTTCGGTCCCGGCGGAACGCCCCCGAAGCATTCCTGAGAAATGCCGCAGTCATGCCGGGCGCTGCCTGAATCTGCGATCATGGCATTTGTTCGGGAGGGTTTGCGATGAGACGACTGGACGGTGTGGAGATCGGCGCGCTGATCATCCTCATGGCGGGCATCGTGCTGGCCGTGCTGCATTGGGAGAGCGTGCAGCGCATGATCGGCTACGTGCTGCACGAGCCGGCTCCGGCCTCGGCCCCCGCGGCCCCCGCCGCGCCCCGGGTCAGCGCCAGCATCGCGTCGGCGCCGGCATCGCAGCCGGCGGCGCAGGTGCTGCGACTGCCCGCGGCCTCCGAGCCGCTGCCCGCGCTGCAGGCCAGCGACCATGCCTTCGGGCATGCGGTGGGCTCGCTGGTGGGGCGCAAGGCCTTCGCCCAATGGTGGGTTCCCGACCATCTCATCCTGCACATCGTCTCCACCATCGACAACCTGGGCCGCGCGCAGGCCCCGGTGCGCGCATGGCCGGTGCATCCGGCACCCGGGCGCATGCTGGTGAGCAAGGACGGCCAGACCCTCACGCTGGACCCGGCCAACTCCGCTCGCTATGCCCCCTACATGGCCATGGTGCGCGCGGTCGACCCGGCTCGCCTGGTGGCCGTGTACCTGCGCTTCTACCCGCTGTTCCAGCAGGCCTGGCGCGAACTGGGCTACCCCGAGGGCCAGTTCAACGACCGGCTGCTGCAGGTGATCGACAAGCTGCTGGCGGCGCCCGAGCCGCAGGGTGCCATCCTGCTCACGCAGCCGCACGTGCTGTATCAGTACGCGGACCCGGCGCTGGAATCCGCCACGGCGGGGCAGAAGATGCTCATGCGCGTCGGCCCGGCCAACGAGCGGGAGATCAAGGCCAGGCTGCGCGAGCTGCGCGCCCAGTTGCTGCTGCGCATGCAACCGGCGACCTCCGGCTCGCAGGCGCATTGATCCATCGAGCCCGGTTCCGGCCATGCGTCCAGCTTCCACCCGGCGCCGGCGCGCGACGTCCTTCCCCATGGCGCGCGGCGTGACCCTCCTCGTGGCGCTGGCCGCCTGCCTCGGCAGCGCGGCCGCGGCCTCGCTGACCCCGGCGGATCCGGTGCCAGCGCTGAGCATGGCGCCGGCACGGGGTGCGCCCTCGGCGGCGGCCGCGGTGCCGCCGCAGGCCAGGCTGCGCGTGGCCTTCGTCGACACCGCGCGCATCCTGCGCGACTCGGCCGTGGCCAAGGCCGCCTCCCGGAAACTGGCCCAGACCTTCGAGCCGCGGCGTCTCAAGCTGAACCAGCTGAGTCACCGCATCGACGCGCTGCGCGCGAAACTGGCCGACGGCGCGCCGGCCCTGAGCGACGAGCAGCGCCTGGCCGCGCAGCAGCAGCTGTCGGACCTGGGCCGGGAGTTCCGCGACGAGCAGCAGGGCTTCGCCGAGGACCTGAACGCGCAGCGCAATGCCGACGTCGGCCGCATCCTCGACCAGGCCAACGCCGTGGTCGACCGCGTGGCGCGCGAGAAGGGCTGCGAGATCGTGTTCCAGGGAGCCGTCTACGTGAATCCCCGCATCGACATCACGCAGGACGTGATCCGCGCGCTGGACACCGCGCCGCCGCGCTAGCGCGGCCGAGCCTCAGAACGGCGCGGGCTTGCCGATCCCGTAACCCTGCACGAAGTCCACGCCGATCTCGTGCAGGCAGTTGCGCGTGGCCTCGTGCTCGACGAACTCGGCCACGGTGCGGATGCCCATCACGTGCCCGACGTGGTTGATGGCCTCGACCATCGCCCGGTCGATGGGGTCGTGCAGCATGTCCTTCACGAAGGAGCCGTCGATCTTCAGGAAGTCCACGGGCAACTGCTTGAGGTAGGCGAAGGAGGACATGCCGGTTCCGAAATCGTCCAGCGCGAAGCAAAATCCCAGCGCGCGCAGACCCTCGATGAAGCGCAAGGCCTGCTGGAATTGCGAGATCACCGCGGTCTCGGTGATCTCGAAACACACCCGCGAGGGTTCCACGCCCCGCAGCTCGCACTGGTCGAGCACGAACTGCAGGAAGCGTTCGTCGCTCAGGCTGGCCGCCGACAGGTTGATCGCGCACAGCGCCGGCCCGGCGTCGCCTGCCGCGCCCAACTGCTCGAAGGCGCTGCCGACCACCCAGCGGTCGATCGCGGTGCTCATGCTGAAGCGCTCGGCGGCAGGCAGGAAGGCCATGGGCGAGACCACCTGGCCGTCGTCGTCGAGCATGCGCAACAGGAGCTCCAGGTGGCGCGGGCCGTCGGCTCCGGGAGCCGCCGGGGCGATGGGCTGTGCGTACAGGCACAGGCGGTCGCGGTCGAGCGCGTCCTGGATGCGCGCCACCCAGTGCAGCATGCCCTCGCGCTGCGCCAGCTCGGCGTCGCCCGGGCGGTGCAGGTGCACGCGGTTGCGGCCGTGCTCCTTGGCCAGGCCGCAAGCGGCCTCCGCGGCGCTCAGCGCGCCCGAGGCCTCGCGCCAGGAGGCGTCGAGCTCGATCACGCCGAGACTGGCGGCCACTGGAAAGCTGCGACCGCCGTGATCGAAGCGCAGTTCTCCCAGCGCTTGGCGCAACATCTCGGCGATGCGCAACGCGTCCTCGGCACCGCAGCCGCACAGCAGCACGCCGAACTCGTCGCCGCCCAGGCGCGCCACCGCGTCGCGGCCGCGCAATCGGCCTTCGAGCAGGCCGGCGACCTGGCGCAGCAAGGCGTCGCCCGCCGCATGCCCGCAACTTTCGTTGACCACGCGGAACTGGTCCAGGTCCAGGAACAGCAGCGCATCGCAGGCCGCGGCTCCGGCCTGCTGCGCACACTCCAGGCAGCGCGCCACCCGCTGCCCGAATTCGGCCCGGTTGAGCAGGCCGGTGACCGCGTCGTGCGCCTGCTGGTAGCTCAGGCGCTGCGCCGCCTCGCGCTCGAAGCCCACGTCGCGCAGCACCAACACCGCGCCGGCGCCCTCACCGGGCGGCAGCGGCAAGGCGCTGGCCTCCACCGCCAGTTCCCGCTCGTCGCGCCGTAGCAACACGGCCCCCGGATGCAAGGCTGCAGCGCGTCCCTCGCCCAGCGCCACGTGCACCGGATGGGGCATCGCGCGCCGGCTCTGGGGATCGACGAAACGCGTGATCGCCTCGACCGGGAAGCCCTGCGCCGCACCGGCATCCTGGCCCAGCAGGCGTTCCGCCGCGGGATTGAGATAGGACACCGAGGCATCGCCGTCGGTGGCGATCACCGAATCGCGCACCGCGCCCAGCGCCGTGCGTGCCTGCGCCAACAGCGTTCCGGTACGCGCGGCGGCATGGGCCGCGCGCAGGTTCAGCCAGATGCCCAGCAGGCAGCAGGGCACGGCCAGCAGCGCGGCCGCACGCATGGCCAGATGGGCCGTCGCCAGCCAGGCCGCACCCACTGCCAGCAGCAGGCAGCCCACATACGGCCACGAGTTCCGCAGTGCGTAGGCCGTCCTGGCCCTCGCCCTTCGTCGCGCACCCCCCACATCGCCTCCTGTCGATGCCTGAGGGCCGATGCCTGACGACTCGTGCGCCCGCGGGCTCGCCCGCCTGGCCGCACATGCCGGCAGCCCCGCTGCCCTGGCGCCGTGCGCTGTAGGCCGGAAGCTTTGCGTCCCCGCCTTTCGGCGGGTTTGCCCTCAAGTGTGCAAATCGGTTCCCGCCCGTACTCCGCGGGCGGACTCGCCGCAGGACCCGGGCCGCAACCACAAAAAAACCCGTGAACACGGGCTTTCCTGCCTTGCACTGCCGGCCCCGGCCGCAAGCACGCGCAGCATAACTCCCCCGGGGCGACAGATCAACGCAGCGCGATAGGTGGCACCGCGCCGCTCAGGCGCCCTGCAGCATGTCGTCGAGAAATTCCAGCCAATGCTGCACCGGCAGCTCGCTGCCCGATTGCAGCTGCTGGATGCAGCCGATGTTGGCCGACAACACGCGCTCGGGCGCCAGCTCCGACAGGCTGCGCAGCTTGTTGTCGCGCAGCTGATGGGACAACTGCGGCTGCAGCAGCGAGTAGGTGCCCGCCGAGCCGCAGCACAGGTGGCTGTTCTCGGGCAGGGCGAGCTGGAAACCCAGCTCGCGCATCAGCGCCTCCACGCGCCCGCCCAGGCGCTGGCCATGCTGCAGGGTGCAGGGCGGATGCCAGGCCAGCAGGCCCCCGCGGGCGCCTTCGCCCAGCCTGGCCGCCAGCGCGGCGGCCTCGCCGGCGAGGAATTCCACGGGGTCGCGCGCCAGTTGCGCGATGCGCTGCGCCTTGTCGGCGTAGGCGGGGTCGGCAGCGAGTTCGCGGCCGTAGTCCTTGACCATGACCCCGCAGCCGGAGGCGTTCACCACGATGGCCTCGATCTGTCCGCCGGCCACCAGCGGCCACCAGGCGTCGACATTGCGCCGCATATCGTCCAGCGCTCCGGCATGATTCCCGTTGTGCTGGCGGATCGCGCCGCAGCAGCCGCCGCCGCTGGCGCGCAGCGCCTGCACGCCCACGGCGTCGAGTACCCGCGCCGTGGCCGCATCGATGTTCGGGGCCATCGCGGGCTGCACGCAGCCGGCGGGCACGAGCACCTTGCGCGCATGCTCGCGCGCGGGCCAGGCGCCGGCCGGGCGCGGCTGCGCGAGCTTGTCGCGCAGGCTTTCGGGCACCAGCGCGCGCAAGGCGCGGCCGGCGCGCAGCGCCGGCGCGAACAGCGGCGAGGTCAATCCCTCGCGCAAGGCCGCGCGCGCCACGCGCTCGCCCAGCGGGCGCGGCACCTGGGCGTCGACCACGCGGCGCCCGATATCGAGCAGCTGGCCGTAGGACACGCCCGAGGGGCAGGTGCTCTCGCAGGAGCGGCAGCTCAGGCAGCGGTCCAGGTGCACCTGGGTGTTGCGCGTGGCCGGGGTCCCTTCGAGTACCTGCTTGATCTGGTAGATGCGCCCGCGCGGGCCGTCGAGCTCGTCGCCCAGCAACTGGTAGGTGGGGCAGGTCGCGGTGCAGAAGCCGCAGTGCACGCAGGCGCGCAGGATCGCCTCGGCCTCGCGGCCTTCGGGGGTATCGGCGAATTCGGGAGACAGTCGGGTTTGCATGGTGACTCCGGCCGGGTTCGCGGCTGCTCAGGAAAGCCCGAAGCAGTCGGGAAACAGGCCCTGCGGGTCGAAGGATGCCTTGACGCGGCGATGGATGCCCAGCAGCACGGGCGACGGCGGCGTGAACACCGGCACCGCGGGGTCGCCGCCGCGAAAGCGCGTCGCGTGTCCGCCGGCGCGCACGGCCGCCTCGCGGATCACCGACGCGTCGGCCTCGCTGCGCAACCAACGCAAGGAGCCGCCCCACTCCACCAGCGTGCGCCCGGGCAGGCCCAGCGGCCCCGTCGTGGACGGCACCGCGATGCGCCACAGCACCTCGGACGCCTCGCCCTGCCAGCTGGGCGCGAACCAGTCCAGCTCCTGCTCGCGCAGCCCCGCCCACAGCGCTTCGGCCTGCGCCTCGTGCAGGCGCTCGCCGCCCAGGCCGGCGCAGGCCGCGTCCACCGCGGCGCGCGCGCCGCGCAGGCGCAGGTACAGGCGCTCGCGGCCGTCGTCGCCGGCGAACCAGGCGCTGGCCGAGATGGGCAGCGGCCGGGCGCACCAGCGGTTGACCTGCTCGATGGCCTGGCCCTCGCCCATCTCGAAGGCCAGCGTGGCCTGAGCGCGCGGCTGCGGCAGCACCTTCAGGGACACCTCGAGGATCGCGCCCAGCGAGCCCATGGAGCCGGCCAGCAGGCGCGAGACGTCGAAACCGGCGACGTTCTTCATCACCTGGCCGCCGAACTGCAGCACCTCCGCGCGGCCGCTGAGCAGGCTGGCGCCGAGCACGAAATCGCGCACGGCGCCCACGCTCAGGCGCCCCGGCCCCGACAGGCCGCTGGCCACCATGCCGCCCACGGTGGCGCCGCTGCCGTCGCGCGCGAAGCGCGGCGGGTCGCAGGGCAGGCACTGGCCCTGGCCGGCCAGCAGCTGCTCGAGCTCGGCCAGCGACGTGCCGGCGCGGGCGGTCACGTAGAGTTCGCTGGGCTCGTAGGCGACGATGCCGGCATGCGCGCGCATGTCCAGCACGTGCGCGCCGCGGCTGTGCGCCGGATCGGGGTCGAGCCAGCGCTTGCTGGCGCCGCCGCGGGGCAGCAGGGGCCTGCGCTCGGCCAGGGCCCGGCGCACCTGCTCCTGCAGGGCGCTGACGGTGTCGGATGCTTGCACGGGGGGTGGCGCTCGGGAAGGTTCAGAAACGCGGCAGTTCCGCGAAGGGAAGCTGGCCGCGGCGCACGTGCATGCGGCCGTACTCGGCGCAGCGCGCGTGGCTGGGAATGTTCTTGCCGGGGTTGAGGCGCTCGTCCGGGTCGAAGGCGCGGCGAAGCGCCAGGAACTGCTCGCGTTCCTCGGCGGAGAACTGCACGCACATGGAGTTGATCTTCTCCACGCCCACGCCGTGCTCGCCGGTGATCGAGCCGCCCATCTCGACGCAGGTCTCGAGGATCTTCGCGCCGAAGGCCTCGGCGCGCTCCATCTGGTCCGCCTCGTTGGCGTCGAACAGGATCAGCGGGTGCAGGTTGCCGTCGCCGGCGTGGAACACGTTGACGCAGCGCAGATCGAACTCGCGCTCCATGGCCTGGATGGCCTGCAGCATGTCGGCGATGCGCTTGCGCGGAATGGTGCCGTCCATGCAGTAGTAGTCGGGCGAGATGCGCCCGGAGGCCGGAAAGGCGTTCTTGCGCCCGCTCCAGAAGCGCAACCTCTCGGCCTCGTCGCGGCTGACGGCGATCGCCGTGGCCCCGCAGCCCTGAAGCACCGCGCTCATGTGCTCGATCTCCTCGGCCACCTCCTCGGGCGTGCCGTCGGACTCGCACAGCAGGATGGCCGCCGCCTCGCAGTCGTAGCCGGCATGCACGAAGGCCTCGACGGCGACGGTCATGGGCTTGTCCATCATCTCCAGGCCCGCCGGAATGATGCCGGCCGCGATCAGCCCGGCCACCGCGTCGCCGGCCTTGCGCAGGTCGTCGAAACTGGCCATGATGCAGCGCGCAAGCTGCGGGCGCGGAATCAGGCGCACCACCACCTCGGTGACCACCATCAGCATGCCCTCGCTGCCGATCACGGCGGCCAGCAGGTCGGGCCCGGCGCTGTCGCCGGCCAGGCTGCCCACGGTGATGGGCTCGCCCTCCACCGTGTAGCCGCGCACCTGCAGCACGTTGTGCACGGTCAGTCCGTACTTGAGGCAGTGCACGCCGCCGGAGTTCTCGGCCACGTTGCCGCCGATGGTGCAGGCGATCTGGCTGGACGGATCCGGGGCGTAGTACAGGCCATGGCGCGCCGCGGCCTCCGAGATGGCCAGGTTGCGCACCCCGCTCTGCACCAGCGCCACACGTGCCACCGGGTCGATGGACTGGATGCGGTTCAGGCGCGCCAGCGACAGCGTGACGCCGCCGGCCAGAGGCAGCGCGCCGCCCGACAGCCCGGTGCCGGCGCCGCGCGCCACCACCGGCAGGCCCAGCGCATGGCAGGCGCGCAGCACCGCGACCACCTGCTGCTCGTTCTCCGGCAGGCACACGGCCAGCGGGCGCTGGCGGTAGGCGGCCAGGCCGTCGCATTCGTAGGACGTGGTCTCGTCGTCGCGCAGCAGCAGCGCATGCGCGGGCAGTTGCCCGGCCAACGCCGCCACCAGCGCGGCGCGCGCATCGGCGGCCTGCCCCGGCGATGGCGGGGCCGCGCCCTGCGTGGCGGTGGTGACGGAACTCGTGGACATGATGGCGGTTCTCCTCGAATCCATGGCGCGTGGCGCAGTCGTCGAATTGTGCCCCAGTGGCGAAGTGGACTAGGACTGGGTCCACCAGCGCTCGCCGAACTTGCCCTGCAGCCAGTCGACGAAACGCGTCACCTTGGCCGGCACCATGTTGGGCGAGGGATAGACGGCGTGGATCTCCTGCGAGGGCAGCGACCACTGCGGCAGCAGCGCGAGCAGCCGGCCCTTGCGTACCTCGGCGTGCGCCACGTACCAGGGCAGGATGGCCACCCCCATGCCTTCGCAGGCCGCCTCCAGCAGCGTGGACAGGCTGTTCGAGCGCAGGCGCCCGCGCACCGGCACCACGGCCGCCTGATGCCCGGGCCCGGAAAAATGCCAGCGGGCGTCGCCCTGCACCGAGCTGTACACCAGCGCCTCGTGCGCGGCCAGCTCGCGCGGGTGCTCGGGCGTCCCCCGGGCCTCCAGGTACTCGGGCGCGGCCGCCGCCAGCCAGGGGTTGACCCCCAGGTAGCGCGCGCCCAGTGTGGAGTCGGCCAGCCGGCCCATGCGAATGGCCACGTCGGTGCCCTGCTCGACGAGGTCGACGTAGCGGTCGTCGACCGCCAGGTCGACCTGCAGCTGGGGATTGATGCGCATGAACTGCATCAGGCGCGGCGCCAGCACGCGCCGCCCGAAACCCACCGAGGTGCTCACCCGCAGCCCGCCCTGCACCTGCGACTGCAGCAGCGCGGCCACGCTCTGCGCCTCCTCGGCATGGTGCGCGATGAGCCGGCACTTGTCGTAGTACAGCAGCCCGATCTCGGTCGGCGACACGCCGTGCGTGGAGCGGTGCAGCAGGCGCGCGCCCAGGCGCCTTTCCATGTGCGCGATCTGCTTGGTCGCAGCCGGCTGGCCGATGCCCAGCTCGGCCGCGGCGCGGCTGAAGGATCCGAGGTCGACGACCCGGATGAACAGGCGGACGTCCTGCATGCGTTCCATGGGCGAAGTAGGCCACAGGCGCGGCACCCTGTCCATTCCACCATGGAATAAGCAATATGCCCCGCGGATCCCTTCCGGCGCGAACCCGCACTGGTCAGAATCCGCTGCGCACCCTGCCCCCTTGCAACCGGAGAATCGACCATGGCAAGAATGCTGGCCACCCAGGCCGCCGTGCTGGTGATGGAGAAGGAAGGCATCAGCCAGGCCTTCGGCGTGCCCGGCGCCGCCATCAACCCGCTGTACGCGGCGCTGCGCGAGCGCCAGTCCATCGCCCACGTGCTGGCGCGCCACGTCGAGGCGGCGTCGCACATGGCCGAGGGCTACACGCGGGCGCGCGCCGGCAACATCGGCGTGTGCATCGGCACCTCGGGGCCGGCCGGCACCGACATGATCACCGGCCTGTACTCGGCCATCGCCGACAGCATCCCCATCCTGTGCATCACCGGCCAGGCGCCGCGCGCGCGCCTGTACAAGGAAGACTTCCAGGCGGTGGACATCGAGTCCATCGCCAAGCCCGTGACCAAGTGGGCGGTCACCGTGCGCGAGCCGGCCCTGGTCCCCCGCGTATTCCAGCAGGCCTTCCACCTGATGCGCTCGGGACGCCCGGGGCCGGTGCTCATCGACCTGCCGGTGGACGTGCAGATGGCCTCCATCGAGTTCGACATCGACACCTACGAGCCGCTGCCGGTGTACAAGCCCGCGGCCACGCGCCGGCAGGTCGACAAGGCGCTGGACATGCTGCTGGAGTCGAACAAGCCGGTGATCGTGGCCGGCGGCGGCATCATCAACGCCGACGCCTCGGAACTGCTGGTCGAGTTCGCCGAACTCACCGGCGTGCCGGTGATCCCCACGCTGATGGGCTGGGGCAGCATTCCCGACGACCATGCGCTGATGGCCGGCATGTGCGGCCTGCAGACCAGCCACCGCTACGGCAACGCCACGCTGCTGGCCAGCGACTTCGTGCTGGGCATCGGCAACCGCTGGGCCAACCGCCACACCGGCTCCATCGACGTCTACACCCGCGGCCGCCGCTTCGTGCACGTGGACATCGAGCCGACGCAGATCGGCCGTGTGTTCATGCCCGACTACGGCATCGTCAGCGACGCGCGCGCCGCGCTGGAACTGTTCGTGCAGGCCGCGCGCGAACGCAAGGCCGCCGGGCAGCTCAGGAATTACGGGACCTGGGCCGCGCGCTGCGCCGAGCGCAAGCGCCTGATGCACCGCAGGAGCGACTACGACGACAAGCCCATCAAGCCCATGCGGGTGTACCAGGAGATGAACCAGGCCTTCCCGCGCGACACGGTGTACGTGTCGACGATCGGCCTGTCGCAGATCGCCGGCGCCCAGTTCCTGGGGGTGTACGGTCCGCGCCAATGGATCAACTGCGGGCAGGCCGGCCCGCTGGGCTGGACCATCCCGGCCGCGCTGGGGGTGGTGGCCGCCGACCCCACGCGCACGGTCGTGGGCCTGTCGGGCGACTACGATTTCCAGTTCCTGATCGAGGAACTGGCGGTGGGAGCGCAGTTCCGCCTGCCCTACGTGCACGTGCTGGTCAACAACAGCTACCTGGGGCTGATCCGCCAGGCGCAGCGCAACTTCGACATGGACTATTGCGTGCAGCTGGGTTTCGAGAACCAGAACATGGCCGACGACGAATCGGGCGTGCGCGGCTATGGCGTGGACCACGTCGCCGTGGTGCAGGGCCTGGGCTGCAAGGCGCTGCGCGTGACCGAGCCGGGACTCATCGGCGCGGCGCTGCGCCAGGCCCGCGAGCTGGCCCGCGAGCATCGCGTGCCGGTGGTGGTGGAGGTGATCCTGGAGCGCGTGACCAACATCTCGATGGGCACCGAGATCGACAACGTGGTGGAGTTCGAGGACATCGACTGCCGCCACCCCGAGGGACGAGCGGGCCTGGAACGGGCGGGCCTGCTCGAATGATCCCCGCATGAAGCCCCCGATCCCGCCACGACACGGAGACCCCGCGATGCCGCGATTCGCAGCCAACCTCAGCATGTTGTTCACCGAGGCTCCCTTCCTCGAACGCTTCGGGCGCGCCGCCGCCGCCGGCTTCGAGGCGGTGGAGTTCCTGTTCCCCTACGCCTGGCCGGCCGCGACCCTGCGCGAGCTGCTTGACGAGCACAAGCTGCGCCTGGTGCTGCACAACCTGCCGGCCGGCGACTGGGATGCCGGCGAGCGCGGCATCGCCTGCCTGCCCGAGCGGGTCGACGAGTTCCGCGCGGGCGTGGCCACCGCGCTGGAATACGCCCGGGTGCTGGGCGTGGGCCAGCTCAACTGCCTGGCCGGCAAGGCGCCGGCCGGGGCCGACCCGGCCGTGCTGCGCGCCACGCTGGTGGCGAACCTGCGCTACGCGGCCGCTGAACTGGAGCGCGCGGGCTGCCAGCTGCTGATCGAGCCGATCAACACCTTCGACATCCCCGGCTTCCTGGTCAACCGCAGCGACCAGGCGCTGGACATCCTCGACGAGGTCGGCGCCCCGAACGCCTTCCTGCAGTACGACATCTACCACGCCCAGCGCATGGAAGGCGAACTGGCGGCGACCCTGCGGAAGCATCTCGCGCGCATCGCGCACGTGCAGATCGCCGACAACCCCGGGCGCAACGAGCCCGGCAGCGGCGAGATTCACTACCCCTTCCTGTTCGCGCACCTGGACCGCATCGGCTACACCGGCTGGATCGGCTGCGAGTACAAGCCCGCCGCCGCCACCGAGGCCGGACTGGGCTGGATGCCGGCCGCCAGCCGCGGCGCCGGCCGCTGAGAACCCACGGAGCCCCCTTCATGAGCCAACCCGCCATTCCCTCGCAAAAGCTCGGCTTCATCGGCCTGGGCATCATGGGCGCACCGATGGCCGCCCATCTCGCGTCCGCCGGACACCAGCTGTTCGTGCATACCCGCGGCAAGGTTGCGCAGCTGATCGCCGACAGCACCGCGGTGCGCTGCGACAACGCGCTGGACGTGGCCCGCAGGGCCGACGTGGTGTTCGTCATGGTGCCCGACACCCCCGACGTGCAGGCCGTGCTGTTCGGGCCGGCCGGCGTCGCCGAGGGCCTGAGCCCGGGCAAGGTGGTGGTGGACATGAGTTCCATCTCCCCCATCGCCACCAAGGAGTTCGCCGCCCGCATCCGCGCGCTGGGCTGCGACTACCTCGACGCACCGGTGTCCGGCGGCGAAGTGGGCGCGAAGAACGCCACGCTGTCCATCATGGTGGGCGGCGAGCCGGCGGTGTTCGAGCGCGTGCGCCCCTTGTTCGAGCTGATGGGCAAGAACATCACCCTGGTCGGCGCCAATGGCGACGGCCAGACCGCGAAGGTGGCCAACCAGATCATCGTCGCGCTGAACATCGAGGCGGTCTCCGAGGCCCTGCTGTTCGCCGCGCGCGCCGGCGCCGATCCGGCGCGGGTGCGCCAGGCGCTGATGGGCGGCTTCGCCTCGTCGAAGATCCTCGAGGTGCACGGCGAGCGCATGGTCAAGCGCACGTTCGACCCGGGCTTCCGCATCGAGCTGCACCAGAAGGACCTGAACCTGGCGCTGGCCAGCGCGCGCGCGCTGGGAGTGTCGCTGCCCAACACGGCCACCGCGCAGGAGCTGTTCAACGCCTGCGCCGCCCATGGCGGACGCGCCTGGGATCACTCCGCCATGGTGCGCGCGCTGGAAAAGCTGGCAAACTTCGAGATCGGCCAGACGCCGCCGGCGCAGGCCTGAACCCGAAAGCCCCACCCGCATGCCCACGCCGCGCCCGCAAGACAACCCGAAGTCCCAGGATCCCGCCGCCTTGCTGCGGCGCATGTTCGACGCCGCGGTAGCCAGCGCGCAGCCGGCGCTGTGCGTGCCGCCGCATCTGCCCCGGGCACCGCGCGGGCGCGTGGTGGTGATCGGCGCCGGCAAGGCCTCGGCAGCCATGGCGCAGGCGGTGGAGGCGCATTGGCAGGGCCCGCTGGAGGGCCTGGTGGTCACCCGCTACGGCTACGCGGCGCCCTGCCGGCACATCGAGATCGTCGAGGCCGCGCACCCGGTTCCCGACGAGGCCGGGCTGCGCGCCGCGCAACGCATGCTCGAACTCGTGCGCGGGCTCGGCCCCGACGACCTGGTGCTGTGCCTGATCTCCGGCGGCGGCTCCGCGCTGCTGCCGCTGCCCCTGCCGGGGCTGGAACTGGCCGACGAGCAGGCGCTCAACCGCGAGCTCCTGCGTTGCGGCGCCGGCATCGGCGAGATGAACTGCGTGCGCCGGCACCTGTCGGGCATCAAGGGAGGCCGCCTGGCCGCCGCCTGCCACCCGGCGCGCGTGCTGACCCTGGCGATTTCCGACGTGCCCGGCGACGACCCGGTGGACATCGCCTCCGGCCCCACCGTGGGCGACCCCAGCAGCTGCGCCGACGCGCTGGACATCGTGCGACGCCACGGCGTGCAGCTCGCGCCGGCCGCGCTGGAACTGCTGCGCAGCGGGCAGGGCGAATCGGTCAAGCCCGGCGACCCGCGACTGGCGCGCGCCGAGTTCCGCATGGTGGCCGCGCCGCGCCTGGCGCTGCAGGCCGCCGCCGAGGTGGCGCGCGAGGCGGGCTACGCGGTGCACCTGCTGGGCGACGCCCTCGAAGGCGAGGCGCGAGAAGTGGGCAAGTTGATGGCCGGCATGGCGCAGTACGTGGCGCGCCACGGCGAGCCCTTCGCGGCGCCCTGCGTGCTGCTGTCGGGCGGCGAGACCACGGTGACCGTGCGGGGCAAGGGCCGCGGGGGCCGCAACGTGGAATTCCTGCTCGCGCTGGGCCTGGCGCTGCGCGGCGAGCCCGGGGTGTGGGCGCTGGCCGGCGACACCGACGGCGTGGACGGCGCCGAGGACATCGCCGGCGCCCTGCTGCGGCCCGACACCCTGGAGCGCGCGCGCGCGGCGGGAATCCGCGCGGCCGACAGCCTGGACGACAACGACGGGCACGGGTTCTTCTCGGCCCTGGGCGATTCGGTGCTCACCGGGCCCACGATGACCAACGTGAACGACTTCCGCGCCATCCTGGTGCAAGGCCGCGCGGCGACGCGAAGCTGAAGGACCGCGCCCCCGGCTCACCTGGCCGGGAGCGCAGCGCGCGGGCCGCCGGTCCCGCGCCTTCTCAGACGGCGGGGCAGGCCGCGCCGGACGCGCCGCGGGCACGGCGCCTCGCGGCGCGAGCGGCCAGCAGCGCGAAGCTGCTGTCGAGCACCAGCGCGCCCGTCACCAGCAGGGCCCCCAGCACTTCGGCCGCGCCGAAGTGGTAGCCCTGCAGCGCGCCGATGGCGAAGGCCGTCACCGGCACCAGGTTGATGAACAGCACGCCGGCGGTGGGGCCGATGCGGGCGATGCCGGCGTTCCAGCCCAGCACGGCGACGAAGGCCGCCAGCAGCACCAGATAGGCCATGCCCCAGGCGCTGGCGCGCAGGTCCTGCGCGTCCGGCACGCGCAAGTGGCCGCCGGCCATGCCGGCCAGCGCGATGGCCGCGATGCTCAGCGCTCCCAGGCCGCAGCTCAGGGCCGTGTAGCGCAGCGGCGACCAGCCCGCGAAGGACTTCGCGCCCAGCGTGTAGGCCACCCAGCACAGCGCGCCGGCCAGCACCATGGCGTCCCCCTGCGTGCCGCCGCCGTGCAGAAGCTGTCCGAGGTGCCCGCCGCTGAGCACCAGCAGCACCCCCGCCAGCGCCAGCAGGATCGACGCCAGCGTGGCGCGCGCCGGGCGCTGGCCGCGCCAGGCCCACTGCACCAGCGCGGTCATCAGGGGCATCAGGGCCACCATCACCGAGGCCTGCTCCGGCTGGGTGTGCCGCAAGCCCTCGAAGCCGAGCAGGTTGAAACCGGCGAAGCCCAGCGTGCCCAGCAACCACAGGCGCAGGCCCCGGCCTTGCAGGCTCAGCGCGGCGCGGCCTTCTCGCCAGGCCAGCGCGGCCAGGAACAGGGGGGCCGCCAGGCCGTAGCGCAGCGCGGTCAGCACGATGGGGTCCAGGTGCCCGAACAGCGACTTGCCCACCGGCAGCATGCCGCCCCAGGCGGTGCCGGCCAGGCACAGCATCAGCAAGCCCTGCAGGCGGGCCCTTTGCGGGGAATTCGAAGCCATGGCGTACTCCTTCAGCGAATCGAAGCGATGGAAGCTCATGCTAGGAGTTTCCGATTCATTGGATAATCCATAGATCTGGCACAAAATTCTTTCCATCATGGAAACAATGTCATGATCGACCTGGAAGCCTGCCGGGTGTTCGCGCGCGTGGTCGACGAACATTCCTTCTCCGCGGCCGCGCGCAGCCTGGGCATGTCGCTGCCGGCGGTGAGCAAGCACGTGGCGCGCCTGGAGCGCGAACTCGAGGCCCGGCTGCTGCACCGCACGACGCGGCGCCTGAGCCTGACGGAGGCGGGCACGGTGTTCCACGGCCACTGCCTGCGCCTGCTGGAGGACGCCCGCGCCGCGCAGGAAGGCGTGTTGCACCTGCACGACGCGCCGCGCGGGGAACTGCGCCTGAGCGCGCCGGTGAGCTTCGCCGCCACCGAACTGGCCCCGCTGCTGCCCGGCTTCCTCGCCCGCTACCCGGAGATCAGCCTGGACATCGACGCCAGCGACCGCCAGGTGGACCTGGCCGACGAAGGTTTCGACCTGGCCATCCGGCTCACCGAGCGGCCTCCCGAAGGCCTGGTGGCGCGCACGCTGCACGGGCTGCGCCGCGTGGTCTGCGCCTCGCCCGAGTACCTGCGCCGCGCCGGAGTGCCCACGCACCCGGCGGAGCTCGCGCACCACGACTGCCTCACCTACCCGCAGTTCGAGGGCGCCACGCGCTGGGATTTCGAGCGCGCGGGCGAGCGCGTGGAGATCGTCGTGCGCGGCAGGCTGCGCAGCAACCACTCCGAGCTGTTGCTGCGTTCGGGCCGCCAGGGACTGGGCCTGCTGCGCGTGCGCGACTACACGGTGCGCGAGGACCTGCAGCGCGGCAGCCTGCGCGAGGTGCTGGGCGACTGGGCCCCCGACACCGCTGCCGGCATCCACCTGCTGTACCTGCCCAATCGCCGCCTGCCGCCCAAGGCGCGGGTGTTCATCGACTACCTGCTGCAGGTCTACCGGGGAGCCGAGGCGGGGGTGTAGGGCAGGTGCCCGCGCGCCCCCACGCGCAGCTCGGGCAGCACCGCCTGCACGTCGGGGGTGGCGCGCGCGATGGCCTCGGCCGCACGCGCCTGCGCGGAGTCGCGCACGCAGCCCTGCAGTTGCACGAAGCGCCCTTGCACGAGGATCCACACCGAGCTGCCGCGCAGTTGCGGCGCGGCGCGCAGGCGCGCGCTCAAGGCGCGCGCGATGCCGGCGTCGTAGTCGAAGCTGCTGGAGTAGCGGCAGCGCCCGGCGAGGTAGCAGCTGTTGCCCTGCTCCACGCGGTGGTGCTCGGCCAGGTGCATGTCGTGCTCGGTGTAGCTGGGCGGCTGCGGGGCCGGGCATGCGCCCGCGGCGCGCGTGACCTGCTCGAAGGGGTCGTGGAAGGGATTGATCAACACGCGGTCGGCCGCGGCGGCCGTGGCGCCCAAGCCCAGCGTGGCGGCCGCGGCCGCCGCCCAGCGCATGTATCGAAGCCTGGCTTGCATGGCTGTTCTCCCCGGAACCCCCGGCACGAGCCCGGCCCGACTATAGGCCTTGGCGGGCCGCCGGTGCCAGCGCGCCGCCGCGCCGGGCGGCACAATGCGGGATTGGCCACGCCGCCCCGACCCACGATGGATTCCCGCCTGCCGATCGACGCCCGCGCCAGTTCGCTGATGACCCTGCTGTGCCTGATCTGGGGCCTGCAGCAGGTCGCGCTCAAGGCCTTCGGGGCCGACATCTCCCCGCTGCTGCAGATCGCCCTGCGCTCGGGCATCGCCGCGCTGCTGGTGGCCGCCCTGATGCGCCTGCAGCGCGAGCCTTTCGACTGGGCGCCATGGCGCCCTGGCCTGGCCTGCGCCGCGCTGTTCGCCAGCGAATACCTGCTGGTGGGCCAGGCGCTGCGCTACACCACGGCCTCGCACACGGTGGTGTTCCTCTACACCGCTCCGGTGTTCGCCGCGCTGGGGCTGCACCTGCGCCTGCCGGCCGAGCGCCTGTCGGGCCTGCAGTGGGCGGGCGTGGCGATGGCCTTCGGCGGCGTGGCGATGGCCTTCCTCGGGCCGGGAGCCGGGGCGGGCCTGGGCCCGGCCGGGCTGCTGGGCGACGCCATGGCGCTGGGCGGCGGAGCCTGCTGGGGTGCCACCACCGTGACCATCCGGCTCAGCCGCCTGTCGAGCACGCCGCCCACGATGACCCTGCTGTGGCAGCTGCTGGGCGCCTTCGTGCTGCTGCTGCCCGCCTCCTGGCTGCTGGGGGAGACCCACATCCGCCCCAGCACCCAGGCCTGGCTGGAACTGGGCTTCCAGGCGCTGGTGGTGTCCTTCGCCAGTTTCCTCGCCTGGTTCTGGCTGCTGCGCCATTACCTGGCCTCGCGCCTGGGCATCTTCTCGTTCATGACCCCGGTGTTCGGGGTCGCGCTGGGCGCGCTGCTGCTGCACGAGCCGCTGAGCGCGCGCTTCGTCGCCGGCGCGGCGCTGATGTTCGCCGGCATCCTGGTGGTCAGCCTGCACCGCATACTGGCGGGGCTCGGCGCACGCGTGCTGCGTGCCTGAGCCCCGCCCGCGGTTCGATTAAAGGTCCAGCACCAGCAGCTCGCTGCGCGCCCGCGACACGCAGGGCGTGAAGTGGGTGCACTGCTCCTCGGGGCCGAGGATGCAGTCCTGGTGGTCGACCTCCCCCTGCAGGTACCCCGTCTTGCAGGTGGCGCACAGCCCGGCCTCGCAGGACGTGGGCACCTCGATGCCGGCCTCGCGCAGCACCTCCACGACGCTGCGCTGCGCGGGCACCTGCAGGCGCAGCCCGCTGCTGGCGATCTGCAGCGTGAAGCCGCCCGCGGCAGGCGCGTCGGCGGCGGCCGCGGGCTTGTCCGGCGCCTTGAAATGCTCGCAATGCACGCTGCCGGCGGGCCAGACCTCGGCGGCGGCGGCGCAGGCCCGCATGAAGCCGGCCGGGCCGCAGTAGTAGACCTGCGCGCCCTCGCGGCGCTCGCGCGCCAGCAGCGCGGCGATGTCCAGGCCGCGCGAGGGATCGCCCCCGTCCAGGTGCAGGTGCAGGCGCGCCGGAGCCAGCCCCGCGCGCAATTCGTCGGCGAAGGCCACGCTGTGCTCGTCGCGCGCGCAATAGTGCAGTTCGTAGTCGGCCCCCCGCGCGTGCAACTGGTGCGCCATGGCCTTCAACGGCGTCACGCCGATGCCGCCGGCCAGCAGCAGCACGCGGCCGGCGCCGGGGCGCAGGGCGAAGTGGTTGCGCGGCTCGCTCACGCGCACCCGCGCGCCCACGCGCCAGCTGTCGTGCAGCGCGCGCGAGCCGCCCCGCCCCTGCTCGTCGCGCAGCACGCCGATGACGTAGCGGTGGCGCTCGCCCGGCGGGTTGCTCAGCGAGTACTGGCGCACCAGGCCCTCGGCCACCTGCACGTCGATGTGCGCGCCGGCCTCGAAACCCGGCAGCTCCTCGCCCCGCGGGTGCACCAGTTCGTAGGAGTGGATGTTGCGCGCCTCCAGGCGGATCTGGCGCACCAGCAGTTCGAGCTCAGGCATCGCCGCGCACCTCGCGCTCCAGCGCCTCCATGCGCTGGCGCACGAACTCCGTGCGCTGCTCGCCCTGCATGGATTCGGCCTCGATCAGGATGTTCACCACGCCGCGGGAGATCCTGCGGCGGCGCGCGATCTCTTCCTCGGTGGTGGCGGCCAGCGGCAGGTCGAAGACGTTGCCCGAGCAGAAGCTGTTGGGTGCGCCGCCGATCTCGCGCAGCCACTGCGCGAAGTTCTGCGGGCTGGCCGCGGGGTTGGTGCCACGGACGGCGTCGCGCAGCATCTTGCGGAACAGGTACAGCCCGGCGTCCAGCTTGGTGGGGTTCTCCAGCTTGTGCACGGCGATGGGGCGCTGGCTGATGATGGCCTCGTAGTCGCCAGGCGCGTACTGCGCCTGCTTGTAGTGCTCGCGCTCGCGGTGGTTGGAGGGAATCGGCGGCATGTCGTGGATGGAGTACTTGCCGAAGCGCTGCGGCCGGCGCAGCGCCACCTGCCCTTCCAGGAAGTCGATGGATTCGTAGCCGACCAGGTCCTTGTCGCCCACGCCGCGGGTGTCGATGCCCGGGCCCAGCACGCGCCAGCCGATCATCTTGCTGTTCTCGTTGTCCACCGGGACGGTCCAGCGGATGATGTTGAATCGGCTGAACAGCTTGCGCGCCTTGCCGTCCTCCGAGGTGTAGGCGTGCAGGCTCAGGTTGGGCAGCACCTGGTGCTGCACGCGCACGAACATGTGCTGGTCGTCCGAGCGGCGCGCGCCGGCGCAGGCCAGGCTGCGGCCCTGCTGCACCGGAATGAACTGCATGTCGGGCGCCACTTCCATCGACGCCGCGCCGACCTCGTCGAAGGTGGTGCCTTGGAAATGCCCGCCCACCACGTTCTTGCCGGCATGCAGCGCGGCGGTGTGGAAGTTGTCGGCGGCGTTGTCCTGCACCTGCAGCCAGTTGCAATGCTGGAAGTTGCTGAAGGGCACCAGTTCGTCACCGGGCATCACCGTGAAGTTGCCCTCCCACTCGGGGAAGGGAGGCTCCTCCTCGGGCGGGCCCATGTAGGCGAACACCAGGCCGTTGCGCTCGAAGGCCTTGTAGGCGCCCTGGCGGATGGAGCAGGCGTACTTCTCGGCCTCGGCCTCCTCGCCCTTCGGGAAGGGCACGTGCAGGCAACTGCCGTCCACGTCGAACACCATGCCGTGGTAGCAGCAGCGGATGCCGCGCTCCTGGATGGCGCCGTACTCCAGCGAGGCGCCTCGGTGCGCGCAGTGCGCATGCAGCAGGCCGACGCGCCCGCTGCCGTCGCGGAAGGCCACCAGTTCCTCGCCCAGGATCTTCAGGAACCGAGGCGTGTCCGTGAGTTCCATGGACATGCACACCGGGTGCCAGAAACGCCGCATGTATTCGCCCAGCGGCGTGCCGGGATCGGTCTCGGTGATCTCCGGATCATGCTCGGGCGTGCGGTTGGTGTAGTAGCCCCCGTAGGGGATCAGTTTTTTCACGGCGGGCACCGCGCCGGCGGTGGCACCGCCCTTTTCCATCTTGTCCGAGGGACAGCTCATGCATCACTCCAGCTGGGAAACCTTGGGAGAACCTGGGAGGCGCGCGGGAGCTCCGCGCGCCGC
The DNA here is from genome assembly GCF_000377645.1 of Thiomonas sp. FB-6. Classification (GTDB taxonomy): domain Bacteria; phylum Pseudomonadota; class Gammaproteobacteria; order Burkholderiales; family Burkholderiaceae_C; genus Thiomonas_A. Next base: position 91,044 of record NZ_KB898482.1, read on the forward strand.
GATGATCCGACTTCTGCGTTCTGAACTCTGTATACAAAGATATCGGGATTCCGGCATGTCAGACACTCGGGTAAACCCGTGGGCGGCACAAGGCACAATGCAGCCCGGGCCCGGGCATTGACGCCCGGCGCCGCGCGGTCCTAGCCTGTACCGCGCACCTTCCCGCGTGCCGCCGCGCGCATCGCCCGCCCCTCCATGAGCCTCGCCCTCGCCCGCCTTCCGTCCCGTACCGACTACGTCGAAGAGGTCTATCGCGTGCTGCTCGACGCGATCAGCGACGGCAGCCTGGCGCCGGGCGAACGCCTGACCCAGGAGGAGATCGCCGAGCAGCTCTCGGTGTCGCGCTCCCCGGTGCTGCAGGCCCTGCGCCTGCTGAAAAAGGACGGGCTGGTGCAGGACGCGCCCGGGCGCGGGCTGCTGGTGACGCCGCTGGACCCGCAGGCCATCGGCAAGCTCTACGAGGTGCGAGGCGCGCTGGACGCGCTGGCCGCGCGCCTGGCCGCCAGGCGCGGCACGCGCATCGACCCGGCGCTGATCGCCGCCGGACGGCGCGCCTCGCGGGGCAAGGACGTGAAGGCCCTGATCGACGCCGACGTGGCCTTCCACCATGCGCTGTACGAGGCCTCCGGCAACCCCCTGATCGCGCAAAGCGCGCAGACCCACTGGGTGCACCTGCGGCGCGTGATGGGCGCGGTGCTGCAGGCGTCCGGCTCACGCGACGCCATCTGGGACGAGCACCAGGCCATCGCCGAGGCCGTGAAGGCCGGCGACGCCGAGCTCGCCGCGCAGCTGGTCGAACAGCACACCGACAACGCCCGCCGCAACCTGCTGGAGCGCCTCGGCGAAGTCCTCGCCGAGCGCAGCGCCTAGCGAGCGAAGCGAGCGTGGGGGCCGTCCATCAGCCGGCGCCGGGCCGCCCCAAGGCGGCTGAGCCCCCTCGGGGGGCAGCGAGCGAAGCGAGCGTGGGGGCCGTCCATCAGCCGGCGCCGGGCCGCCCCAAGCCGGCTGAGCCCCCCTGGGGGGCAGCGAGCGAAGCGAGCGTGGGGGCCCCGTCCATCAGCCGGCGCCGGGCCGCCCCAAGCCGGCTGAGCCCCCCTGGGGGGCAGCGAGCGAAGCGAGCGTGGGGGCCGTCCATCAATCGAACATGTCGGGCTGGGTTCGGCTGATCTGTTCCCAGATGGGCTGGAAATGCAGCCAGCCGATGTACTCGCTGCCCACGTGCTCGCGGCTGTAGCGCGCGCGCTCCGGACTCACCAGGCGCGGCTTGTGGCCGCTGGCGTCGATCATCAGCTGCTGCTGGCAGCAGCGCTCCAGCGCGATGAACCAGAAGGCCGCCGACTCGATGCTGTGGCGGCTGGCGGTGAGCAGGCCGTGGTTCTGGTGGATGGCTGCCTTCACGCCCTTGAAGGCATGCGCCACCTTGTGCCCGGCCTTGACCTCCACGGCCACCTGCCCCGCTTCGTCGCCGATCACCACGTGGTCCTCGTAGAAGGCCGCGGCGTCCTGGCTGATGGGCTCCAGCGGCCGGCCCAGCGACGCGAAGGCGGTGCCGTACACCGTGTGCGCGTGGCACATGGCGAGGATGTCCGGATGCATCTCATGCACCGCGGCGTGCAGCACGAAGCCGGCGCGGTTGATGGCGTGGCGTCCCTCGACCACCTTGCCCTCGTGGTCGGCGAGGATCAGGTTGGACACCTTCACCTGCGAGAAATGCACCGCCATCGGGTTGGTCCAGTACAGCTGCGGGTGCTCGGGGTCGCGAATGGTCAGGTGCCCGGCGAAGCCGTAGTCGAAGCCCTGCAACGCGAAGGCGCGGCAGGCGGCCACCAGGCGCTGCTTCAGGTGCTCGCGGTGCGCCGCGTGGCTTTCGAAACGCGGGATCTCGGGAAACACCAGTCCGGGCTGCTCCGGCTGGTAGATCGATACACGACCCTTCAGGTCGATGTCCTGGGCGGGAGTCTGCAACACTGCGGCCATGTCGGTTCCTCGTGGTTTGGCGAAAGGCGCCGTCCCCGCAGGCATCGCGCGCGGGGCGCGGGAGACGAAAGCGGGGATGCGTCGATGCTTCGCATGGTCGCGCCGCGGCACCGCGTTGACAAACGAGGACTGTTCATGAAAGCATGAATGCCATTCATGCATCTGCAAACACGGTGAGGCGGATTCGATGCGGCGCATTCCCAATTTCGTGCTGCTGCGCGCCTTCGAGGCGGCCGCGCGGCTCGAGAGCTTCGCGCTGGCGGCGCAGGAGCTGCACCGCACGCCGTCGGCCATCAGCCACCAGATCCGCGAGCTGGAGCAGTACTTCGGCTGCCCGCTGTTCCTGCGCGCCAACCGGCGCGTGGAGCCCACGCCCCAGGCACGCCGCCTGCTGGACAGCCTGAGCCGGGTGTTCGACGTGGTGGAGGCAGCCTGCCAGGAAGTGGCGCTGGCACCGCAGGCGCAGGTGCTGGCCGTGCACTGCTCGCCCAGCCTGGCCACGCAGTGGCTGGGCCCGCGCCTGGCGGACTTCGCGCGCGCCCACGCCGACGTGGCCATCCGCCTGTCCACCGGAGCCGAGCCGCTGGATCTGTCGCGGGTGCGTGAAGTGGACGTGGCCATTTCCTACGGCCACGCGCTGGAGCGGGCCGAGCTGCAGACCTGGCCGCTGGGCACCGAGCGCATCGCGCCGCTGTGCGCACCGCGCCTGCTGCAGGACGACCCGTCCCCTCGCTCGAACCAGCGCCGGGTGGCCGAGCTGGTCTCGCGCCTGCCGCTGATCGAGTCCCAGCTCAGTCCGGTGAACTGGAGCGAGTGGTTCGGCGCCTGCGGCCTGCAGCCGCGCGCGGGCATCCGCGCCTCCTTCGACCGCGCGGCGCTGGGCATCTCCGCCGCGGTGGACGGCATGGGCGTGGTGCTGGAAAGCACTCGCCTGGCCGAACGCGAACTTCGCCGCGGCGAGCTCGTGGAGCTCGCGGCACCGGGCCTGCCGGTGTTCGAGCGCAGCCTGCACTTCCTGTCCTGCCGGCGCGGCGAGGCCGCCCAGCCGCGCATCGCCGCCTTCCGCGACTGGCTGCTCGCCCAGGCCGCCGCCGAGGGCGCCAGCGCCGCCTGATTCCGCTCGCGCAGGCCCGTTGCATGCACGGGCGCGCTTGCCCGCGGCGGCGCATGGGACATGCCGCGTGTGGGAAATGCCGGAATTCGACTCGGCCTAGGCTGCATCGCCAGCCCGCACCCGACCGAACCCGACACCATGCCCAGCCTGCTTCTTTGCCGCAACGCCACCGCTACCGATTCCCTGTGCCGGGATCTGGGCATCCCCGAAGACTGCATCCGCGACAGCCGCGGCGGCCAGCCCGAGGTGCTTCGCACCCATAGCCCCTACCTGCTCGGGGCCTGCCACGACCCCGGCGAGCACGCCGTCTGCTCCATGCTCCAGCCCCACGGCCAGTTGCTCACCGAGATGTGCTTCGATTTCGGAGCCTCGACCACGCTGGGGCTCGCGGATCTGACCGGGGATCTACGCCGCTACGGGGTGGCCGGCGTAGGAGCCGGCGCCGATCTCTACAGTGGGCGCATCGAGCAATTCGTCGACGCCGTGCGCGAGCATCAGCGCAACATGGTGGCCTACCACCGGGCCACACGCAAAGGAGCGGCGAACAACAAGGCCGCCCTGGCGGAGGCGCACGGCAAACTCGTGCAATCGGGCTCCGACCTCAACCAGCGCTTCGCTCGCGAGCTCGACGTCTCGACCCAACGCTTGCGCCCGCGCCAGCGCACGCTGATGTCCGACCGTCGCCAGATGCCCGATCTGGTGCGTCAACAACGCAGGGTCGCGCGGCTGGACGTCGGCTCCCAGATCGAGGCCCACGCCATCGTCGGCCTGAGCCGATCCACCAGGTTCGTCGGCCCGACGATGGTCATGGTGGATCTCGGCATGCGGGTGGACGATGTATTCGAGGCCTACGAGAGCGGGGACGATTGGCAGCGCAAGGCCTTTGTGGAAGCTGGAGGCTTCACGGCGAGCTTCACCGCGGGACGCCTGTTGACGGGCGCGGCCCTGGGCACGATCGAGGTGATGCTTGCCGCGACCCCTGTCGGCTGGATCGTGATCCTGGGAGTAGGGTTGGCCGCGACTGCCGCCATCGTCGCCGGGTCCAGCGGCGCGGACTATTTGGGCAAGCAAATCGCAGCGAGCCTCTACGACTTTTCCACCAACCGCGCAGCGCCGTCACCATGAATCACCTCCGCATCTTCGTGGCGGGATCCCTCTGCCTCGTTGTCTGCATGGGCGTGTACTGGACCACCTTCGCGCTGCTCAGGCTGATCACGGTGCGGCGCCTGCTCCGGGATCCTCAGACCCGCAACCGCCTGGGTCTGGACATCTTCCCTGGCTGGCAGACCCTGAACGTGGCAACAACTCTGTCCTGGCCCAGAGCGGCAGGGCGCTATTTCGACTCCCGCCCGCTGGCCATGTTCCGCGCCCACTCGCAGACCGTGTACGCGCACACGAACCTGCTGGACCGCTGCCTGGCGCGCCTGTGCTATGGCTCGCAAGTCCTGATCGTCGTGCTGCTGCTGGCCTTGGCCGCCTATGACCGGCTCGCATGAAGCCGTGGTGCGAACGGCCGCGAGCCTTGACCTGTGCGTGGAGCGCCTGCCCGCGGCGGCGCATGGGACTTCACACGTGTGGGAAATGCCGGAATTCGACTCGGCCTAGGCTGCTTCGCTAGCCCGCACCCGACCGAGCTCGACGTCTCGACCCAACGCTTGCGCCCGCGCCAACGCACGCTGATGTCCGACCGTCGCCAGATGCCCGATCTGGTGAGGAAGGAACACAAGGTCGCCCGCCTGGACGTAGGCTCCCAGATCGAGGCCCACGGCCTGGTCGACATGAGCCGGCACACCCGGCTGGTCGGCCGCACGATGGTCATCGTCGACCTCGGCCTGCGCACGGACGAGGTGTTCGAGGCCTACGAGAGCGGGGACGATTGGCAGCGCAAGGCCTTTGTGGAGACAGCCGGATTCGCGGCGAGTGTCACCGCGGGACGCCTGTTGACGGCTGCGGCCTTGGGCACGATCGAGGTAATGCTTGCTGCGACCCCTGTCGGCTGGGTCGTGATCCTGGGAGTGGGGCTGGCCGCGACCGCCACCGTCGTCGCCGGGTCCAGCATCGCGGACTATTGGGGCAAACAATTCGCACAGAGCATCTACGGCCCCTCCACAAATAGCCCAGCGCTTTCACCATGAGACGCCTCGACTTCATCACGGTAAGCGCCTTCTGCGGCATTTTCTGCTTGGGCGTGCATGTCATGACCTTCGTGCTGCTGAGGCTGGTCACGGTGCGCCGCCTGCTCCGGGACCCTCGGACCCGCTACCGTCTGGGTCTGGACATCTTCCCGGGCTGGCAGACCTGGAACGTGGCATCCACGCTGTCATGGTCCCGTGCGGCGGGGCGCTACTTCGACTCCCGCCCGCTAGCCATGTTCCGCGCCCACTCGCAGACTGTGTACGCGCACACGAGACTGCTGGACCGCTGCCTGGCGCGCCTGTGCTACGGGTCGCAAATCCTCTTCGTGGTGCTGGTGGCGGTAGCGGCCATGCATGACCGGTTCGCATGAACCCGTGGTGCGAATCGCCGCGAACCCTGACCTGTGCGTGGATCGTGGCGTATCCCCTGTACGACTGCCTCGCATGAAATCACCGCCTGCACCGGCGCGCATCGCAAACTGAGAAATGGATCATGACGGACGACCAAGCCTTCAAGCTGATTGAATTCGGGGCCTGTCTCGTCCTTCTTTGCGGTCTGGCGGCGATGACGGTCTTTGGTTGCATCACGGTGCGGCGTCTGCGCAGGCATCCCGAACTTCAGGACTTGCTGGGCTGGCGTCCGCTGCCGGGCTTCGCGACCCTCAACGCAGCCGCGGCGCTCAGCAGTTCCCGAAGTCTCGTACGCATGCACCCGATGACCCCTTTGCGCTCGCTGTCCGCGGACCCCACGGCACTGCTCCGGAACACGGCTCCGTGGGAACGCCGCCTGGCGCGTTTCGCCTATCGGACCATCCAGTTGAGTATCCCGATGGTCCTTTGGGCCGCGGACATGCTGCAGTGGGGTGCCGTGACCGGCTCGGCCATCGCCGCCGGTCATGCAGCCGTGTTCCTGCTCGGTTTGGCCATCCTGGCCAGCGCACTGACCTTCGGGGAGAGAGCCCGGCTATGGCGCATCGCGCGCTTCGGGCGCAACAGGCTCGACAGATGGTGGGACGACGTACTGGACAAGCGGCGATGAGGGAATCGAGCGGACTACGGTCGGGATCCATCGCGGGCGTGGCCATGCAAGCGGGAGCACTCTGCTGCCCGCGAGCCCGGTGAGACGGCCATGAGCAGCCTGGGCCTGCAGGCGCTGCTGCTGCGAGGATTTTTCTTCAGCTTCCTGGCCTGGGTGAGTCTGCTGCTCGTGTTCGGACTGTACACGGTACGGCCCCTGCTCCGATGTCCGCAGACGCGGGACCGGCTGGGCGTGGAGATCATCCCCGGCACGATCGTGCTGCACGTCGCCCTTGCTCTGTCCTGGCCGCGGCGCGTACTGGACTACCTGGACCGCTACGCAAACCCCATGGCCCACTTCCACGCCGCCACCATTCGCGCCCACACCACGCGCGCCGACCGCGTGCTGGGCCGCGCCTGCTATGCCGCGCATGTGCTGACCGTGCTGCTGTTCCTGGCCTGGAGGGCAGCCTGCTCGGCGGGATGAAGGAAACTGCGACAGTGGTTAGGGTCGTTTGCGCAGGAACCCGATCACCCGCAGCTGGTGGCTTGTCCATGGGCTGATCGTGCGCAGGCTGCATCGCGCTTCGCGCGGTCCGTTCTCCATGGGACTGGATTTTCTTCAAGGCATGGCGGCCC
>NZ_KB898483.1 GCF_000377645.1 Thiomonas sp. FB-6
CAGACCTCCCCGGGTATTGCGCACCCACCGTCACGCTTATGCCTGTCGGATCTACGCCGCATCGTTCCGTGCAAGTTTCGGGCTTTGATGATCTTGGGCACCTCACCCCGATGCGTCGCCTCGTATCCGCTTCCTGTTCGTCAGGCCAGCGCTTTGCCATCCGGCTTCCTCCAGACCCGCGGTCGCCCGCGAAACCCTTGCCTTCGGCTAACCGTTCCCCTTGCCGGGCCGGTAGAGGACTTCCACCTCCAAGTAGGTGCGCCCTGCCGGGCGCACCATGAAAATGCCCGCTTGCGCGGGCATTGAAATCCTGGCGGAGAGAGGGGGATTCGAACCCCCGAAGGGCTATTCACCCTTACACGCTTTCCAGGCGTGCGACTTAAACCGCTCATCCATCTCTCCGGGAAGCCCGACATCGTAGCAGCAGGCGGCCCGGGTGTGGCGGACGAAGCGTTCCCCGAGGCTCAGGATTCGGTAGCGTCCAGGGCGTCGGCGAGTTCGCCGGCGCGGCGGGCCGCGGCCTGCAAGGCCTGGTCGAAGGCGCCGGCAACGTCGCGCGCGGTCAACACCTCCAGCGCGGCGGCGGTGGTGCCGCCCTTGCTGGTGACCTGCTCGCGCAACTGCCCCGCGCTCAGCGGGGAGGATTCGGCCAGCGCCGCGGCGCCCGCGATGGTGCCCAGCGCCAGGCGCCCGGCGGTCGCCTCGGGCAGGCCCAGGCGCACGCCGGCGGCGGTCATCGCCTCGAGCACGTAGAACACGTAGGCCGGGCCGGAGCCGGACACCGCGGTCACGGCGTCGAGTTGCTGCTCCGCGTCCACCCAGGCGAGTTGCCCGGTGGCGCCGAGCACGCGCTCGGCCAGTTCGCGTTCGGCCGCGCCGCAGGCCGGGTTGGCGTACAGCCCGGTGACGCCGCGGCCGATCAGCGCCGGGGTGTTGGGCATGGTGCGCACCACGCGCGCGGCCCCGCTGCGCGCGGCGATGGCCCGGCAACGCACCCCCGCCATGATGCTCAATTGCAACGCTTCGGCGCTCCGCGGACTGCGTTCGCGCAAGACTTGCGCCGCCTCGGCGAATTGTTGCGGTTTGACCGCCCAGACCAGCACGTTCACGCTTTCCAGGCTCGCATCGGGCTCGGCCAGGGCCTCGATGCCGAACTGTTCACGAAGCCGCCGGCGCTGGGCCTCGAAGGGTTCGACCACGCGCAGGCTCGAGGCCTCGACGCCCGCGGCGCGCAGGCCGCCGATGATGGCGCCGGCCATGTTGCCGCCGCCGATGAAGCCGATGGTGAGGGGTTGCATGGGGCGCATTATCACCGCTGGCGCGCAGCGCCAGGAAGCCGCGTACGCGCGCGGCTCGCCCAACATATAGAAACCTTAAGATACCTATGGTTTCGTTCTGGAAATGAACATTCAATTCATAATCGTTGACTTTTTCACGAATTCTTCAAGGCGTTGGCGCAACTCCTCGACACATCGGCTGGATCCGCGCGAAACTGGCTTCGCCAGTGCGGGCGCATCGCCGAAGCGCGCACCTGCGGGTGCCGAGGTGCAATCGTGTGCCGATGGCCCACCCCCCGACGCCCCCGTGCTACACCCGGCAAGATGGCGAAATGCCCCATAAGGGCACACATTGCACAGGCTCAATATGTCGCTGGACTGATTCGTGGGCGACAATGCATGCTTGCTCTTGTCGCCGCCGTCTTCGGGCGGCGCGCGGTCAGGCGGCCTGTACGGCCCTTGCGCTCGGCCTCAGGGGCCGGCGGTTCCGCCCTGACGTGATAAACCGACTTCCGGAGGTTGCCCACCATGAAAGATGCCGCCAGCGCCCTCGATCGCGTCGACCGGCGCATTCTCGCCCTGCTGCAGGACGATGGCCGCATGTCCAATCTGGCACTGGCGCAGGCCGTGCACCTGTCGCCCACGGCCGTGCTCGAGCGCGTGCGGCGCCTGGTGCGCGAACAGTACATCCTGGGCTACGAGGCGCGCCTGAACCCCCACAAGCTGGGCGCGTCCCTGCTGGTGTGCATCGAGGTGCTGCTCGACCGCAGCAGCCCGGAAGCCTTCGACCGCTTCAAGGAAGCGGCCCGCGAGCGCCCCGAGATCCTCGAGTGCTACATGGTGGCCGGGGGCTTCGACTACCTGCTCAAGACCCGTGTCAGCGACATGGACGCCTATCGCGAGTTCCTCAACAAGGTGCTGCTGGCCCTTCCCGGCGTGCGCGAAACCCGCACCTACGTGGTCATGGAGGAAATCAAGAACACCCAGGCACTGCAGGTGGAGTAGTTCAACCCGCCCGGGCAGGAGCCCGCGCGGGCTCCTGCGGTGCCGCGGGCGGCGCATCGGCGTGGGAAGCGGGATGTGAACCGGGACGTGAACCGGGATGTGAATCGGGCAGCGCCTGGTCGATCTTGCGCACCCCGGGAAGTTCGCAATCCAGCACCGCGCGCCGCAGTGCCTCGATGGCCGCGGTGCGCGTGAAGGTCTTGCGCCAGGCCAGCACCACGCGGCGCGTGGGCACCGGCTCGAGGAAGGGCACGTAGCAGATGGGCCCCGCTCCCTTCGCGTCGGCCTCGACCTGCGCCGACATGCGCGGCAGGATGGTGATGCCCATGCCCGAGGCGACCATGTGCTTGATGGTCTCCAGCGAAGACCCCTCGAAACTCTTGCGGATGCCGTCCGAGCCCGGCGAGAACCGTGCGAACTCGGGGCACACCTCCAGCACGTGGTCGCGGAAGCAGTGCCCGGTGCCCAGCAGCAGCATGGTCTCGTCGCGGATCTCTTCGCTGCGCACCGGCTTGGCATGCGCCAGGCGGTGCCCGCGCGGCACCGCCACCAGGAAGGGTTCGTCGTACAGCGGCGTGGTGGCCAGCCCGTGGTCCGGGAAGGGCTCGGCCAGCACCGCCACGTCGAGCTCCCCGTTGCGCAGCATTTCCAGCAGGCGCACCGTGAGCTGCTCCTGCAGCAGCAAGGGCATCTGCGGGGTCAGCTCGATCACCCGGCGCACCAGCGGCGGCAACAGGTAGGGCGCCACCGTGTAGATCACGCCCACGCGCAAGGGCCCGGCCAGCGGGTCCTTGCCCCGCTTGGCGATTTCGCGGATCGCCGAGGACTGCTCCAGCACGCGCTGCGCCTGCTCGATGATCTCCGCCCCGATGGGGGTGATGCTGACCTCGCTGCCACCGCGCTCGAACAGCTTCACGTCGAGCTCTTCCTCGAGCTTCTTGATGGCCACCGACAGCGTCGGCTGGCTCACGAAGCAGGCCTCCGCGGCGCGCCCGAAATGGCGCTCCCGGGCGACGGCGACGATGTAACGCAGTTCGGTCAGAGTCATAGCTTCCATTAAAGCACAATTCGTGCAGAATGCTTGAAAGCTATCGGCGCGCCCTCAGGCCGCGAGCCAGTCCATGCCCCCGCCCAGCCAGCGCTGCAGGTGCTCGCGCGCGGCCTGCGGATGTTCCCGCAGCAGCGAGGCCGCGGCTTCGCGTGCCAGCTCCAGCAGGTCCTCGTCCTCGCGCAGGTCGGCGTGGCGCAGCCCCTGCAGGCCCGACTGGCGCTGTCCCAGCAGTTCGCCCGGGCCGCGCAGCTCCAGGTCCTTCTGCGCCAGCACGAAGCCGTCGCTGGTCTCGTGCATGGCCTGCAGGCGCGCCCGCGCGGTCTGCGACAGCGGCTCGGAGAACAACAGCAGGCATTGCGCGGCCTGGCTGCCGCGCCCCACGCGCCCGCGCAACTGGTGCAGCTGCGACAGCCCGAAGCGCTCGGCGTGCTCGATGACCATCAGGCTGGCCGAGGGCACGTCCACCCCCACCTCGATCACCGTGGTGGCCACCAGCAGGCGCAGGCGTCCGGCCGCGAAATCCGCCATCACCTGCGCCTTGAGCGCCGCCGGCATGCGCCCGTGCAACAGCCCCACGCAGTCGGCCTGCGCGCCCAGCAGCTCCTGCAGTTCGGCGTGGGCGTCCAGCGCGGCGCGCAGCTCGGGCTGGCCGCCGCGCGGGCCGCTCCCCGCCTGCGCGGCCCCCTCGCCGCCTTCGCTGGGCTCGCTGGGCTCGATCAGCGGACACACCCAGTAGGCCTGGCGCCCCTGCAGCACGAGCTCGCGCACCCGTTGCTTGACGGCTTCGCGCCGCTGGTCGGAGAACACGCGGGTGCGCACCGGCTGGCGTCCCGGAGGGGAATGCGCGATGGTGGAAATGTCCAGGTCGCCGAACACGGCCATGGCCAGGGTGCGGGGAATGGGCGTGGCGGTCATCATCAGCAAATGCGGCTGGCGCTGCTCGCCCGTGCCCTTGGCGCGCAGGCTCAGGCGCTGGGCGACGCCGAAACGGTGCTGCTCGTCCACCAGCGCCAGGCCCAGGCGCGCGAACTGCACCTTGTCCTGGATCACCGCGTGGGTGCCGATGACCAGCGCGGCCTCGCCGCTGGCGGCGCGGGCCAGCTCCGCCTCGCGCTCGCGCTTGCGCTGCGCGCCGCTGAGCCAGGCCACCCCCACGCCCAGCGGCTGCAGCCAGCCGGCCAGGCGCTGCAGGTGCTGCGCGGCGAGGATGTCGGTGGGCGCCATGAGCGCGCACTGGAAGCCGTTGTCGATGGCCTGCGCGGCGGCCAGCGCGGCCACCACCGTCTTGCCGCAACCCACGTCGCCCTGCAGCAGCCGGTGCATCGGCTGCTCGCGCTGCAGGTCCACGGCGATCTCGGCCACGCAGGCCGCCTGGTCGGCGGTCAAGGCGAAGGGCAGCGCCGCCAGCAGGCGCTGCACCAGCCCGCCGCCGCGCTCGGGCATCGGCCAGGCGCGCTGCTCGGCGCGGCGCGAGCGCGCCATCTGCTGCGCCAGTTGCTGGGCCAGCAACTCGTCGAATTTCACGCGGCGCCACGCCGGGTGGCTGCGCTGCTCCAGCTGCTCCAGCGGCAGCTCGGGCGGCGGCGCGTGCAGCTGTTGCAAGGCCTGCGCGATCGGCGGCAGGCGCAGGCGCTCGAGCAGCTCGGCCGGCAGCCATTCGCGCGCGTCCAACCGGCGCAGCGCCGCCGCCACCGCCTTGCGCAGCCAGGCCTGGCTGATGCCGGCACCGGCCGGGTAGATCGGCGTCAGACTCTGCGGCAGCGCGTCCGCGGGGGTGGCGACGCGGCACACCGGGTGCACCATCTCGAAGCCGAACAGGCCGCGGCGCGGCTCGCCGCGGATGCGCAGCTCCTTGCCCGGCGCGTACTGGCGCGCCCAGTTCGGATAGAAGTGGAAAAAGCGCAATTCCAGGCGCGCGCCCTCGTCCTCCACGCTCACGCGCAACACGCGGCGCCGCGCCGCCATGAGTTCGGCCTGCACCACGCGCGCCTGCACCACGGCCACGCGCCCCTCGCGCAGTTCGGCGATGGGGGTGATGCGGGTTTCGTCGACGTAGTGCAGCGGCAGGTGCAGCGCGAAATCCCAGTCGCTGCGCAGCCCCAGGCGCTCGCCCGGCGAGACTGGCGCCGCCTGGCCGCCGGCGCGCGCCGGCGCCGCGCGCTTGCGGGGGGGAGCAGGAGCGGCGGCGGACATCGGCGGCTCGGTCGGCGCGTGGAAGGCGGGCTCAGTGCAGCTCGGGGTCGGCCACCCGCCCGGCGCTCAGCAGCAAGGCGCCCACGCGGGCCAGCGCGTCCAGGGTCTGCTCGAACACCTCGGCCGGCGTCCGCCCGGGCCAGAAGCGGCGCACGGCACGCTGCACCATGGCCGTGTCCTCGAACCAGCGCGCCAGTTGCTCGCGCGCCGGCGGCGCGGCCAGTTCCATGACGTGGAACTTGAGCAGCACGCGCAGCGCGTGGGCGGCGTGGCGCTGCGGGTCGCCCTCGAACACGTCCAGGCGCGTGTGCGCGCGCTCCAGCGCGGCGCCCGGCTGGGCGAACACGGGGCCGTGGCCGGGGATCACCAGGCGCGGCGCCAGTTGCTCGATGCGCCGCAAGGTCAGGCGCTGCGCGGCGAAGCCGTCGCCGCCGTCGATCTCCGGGAACAGCACGCCGAAACCGTGTTCCCACAGCGCATCGCCGCTGATCAGCACGCGCGCGTCGGGCTGGAACAGCATCAGCGCGTGGTCGTCGTGGCCGCCCGCCGCGTGCGCCTGCCAGGGCAGGCCGCCCAGCCACAGCGTGTCGCCCGCCGCGTAACCGGCGTCGGCGCGGAAGGGCTCGGCCTGCTGGCCGGCCTGCGCCACCGCCGAGTCCGCCTGCTCCCAGGCCCCGGCGCCGGGCAGTTCCCCGGCCGGCACCAGGATCGGGCAGGGGGCACCGGCGCCGTGCTCGCGCTGCAGCGGCGCGTTGCCGCCGCAGTGGTCCGAATGCAGGTGGGTGTTGACGATGCGCCGCAGGCGCCGGCCGCCCAGCGCGGCGCGCACGCCCTCGCAGGTGGCGCGCGCGCGGCTCACGTGCCCGGTGTCCACCACGCTGGCCGACTGCGCGTCGTCCCAGGTGACGACGGCGTTGGCGCTCAGCCAGTCGTGCACCAGCACGTGGATGCCGGGGGGAAGCAGGGATTGCGGACTGGAATTCATGGCGATTTCGCAGCATACGGCGGCGCGCACGCCCCCGTCGTGCGCGCCGGGTTTGGCGTCGCGCCGCGCCTGACGCAGTGGACTAGCATTGGACAAGCCCTCGCCCCCACGGCCGCTCGCGCGGCAAGCTCGCATGGAACGCGCCCAGCCCTTCTCGTCGGATTTGCATGCCGTCTACGCGCAGCAACGCGACGCGTTCCGCGCCGATCCCTACCCATCGTGGGATTTGCGCGCCGACCGCCTGCAACGCCTGCTGGCCCTGCTGCGCGACGGCGAGACCCGCATCTGCGAGGCCATCGACTCCGATTTCGGCCAGCGCGCCCATGCCGAGACCCAGGCGCTGGAACTGGTGCCCTCACTGTCGGCGCTGCGCCACGCCTTGCGCCACGGGCAGGGGTGGATGCGCACGCGGCGCGCCAGCCCCGGCATCTGGTTCCGCCCGGCCGGCGCCCGCGTGCTGCCGCAGCCTCTGGGCGTGGTGGGCATCATCGCGCCGTGGAACTACCCGCTGTACCTGGCCGTCGGGCCGCTGGCCTCGGCGCTGGCGGCCGGCAACCGGGCCATGCTCAAGCTGTCCGAGTACGCCCCCGGCTTCGCGAGCCTGTTCGGCGAACTCGTGCGCGAGCGCTTCGATCCGGATGAACTGGCCGTGTTCAGCGGCGGCGCCGAGCAGGCGGCGGCGTTTTCTTCGCTGCCGCTGGACCACCTGCTGTTCACCGGCTCCACTGCGGTCGGGCGCCAGGTGATGAGCGCCGCCAGCGCCCGGCTCGTGCCGGTGACCCTGGAACTCGGCGGCAAGTCGCCCGCGGTGCTGGCGCCCGGCGCCGACCTGCGCCTGGCGGCGCGGCGCATCGTCTACGGCAAGCTGGTCAACGCCGGCCAGACCTGCGTGGCGCCGGACCACGTGTACGTGCCCCGAGCGCAGTTGCAGGCCTTCGCCGAGGAATGCGTGAAGGCGGCGCGGGAGATGTACCCGCAGGGCCTGCTCAGCCCCGATTACTGCAGCATCATCGACACCCGCCACTATCTGCGCCTGGGCTCCATGCTCGAGCAGGCGCGCGAGGCCGGCGTGGCGCTGCAGCCGCTGTTCGAAGGCGAACAGGCGCAGGACACGCGCCACCGCCTGGCGCCGGCGCTGCTGCTCGACCCGCCCTCGCGCCTGCAGGCCATGCAGGAGGAGATCTTCGGCCCGCTGCTGCCGCTGCTGAGCTACGACTGCACCGACGAGGTGATCGCGCGCATCAACGAACAGCCGCGCCCGCTGGCCCTGTACTGGTTCGACGAGGACGCGGCCCGCATCGAGCGCATGTTGCGTACCACCCACTCGGGCGGCGTGACCCTGAACGACACCCTGATGCACGTGGCGCAGGACGAACTACCCTTCGGCGGTGTCGGCCCCTCCGGCATGGGCCACTACCACGGCCGCTGGGGCTTCGACACCTTCAGCAAGCTCAAGCCGGTGCTGACCCAGCGCCGGCTGGCCGGCACCACGCTGGTGCGCCCGCCCTACGGCAAGACCTTCGCGCGCCTGATCGCGGTGATGAAACGCTGGGCCTGAGCCGTCCCTCGCACAGGGGGAGAAGCCGGCGCTTGGGGATTGCGGACAAATTCGCGTAGAATGGAAAGTTCCGGTTTTTGGCCACCGGAAAATGGCTTTGGAACTTTGCGGCGGACGATGCCTCTGGCACCGGCCGGCCGCACGCGAAACGGCTTCCTGCCCGCCGGTTCGCGCGACTCCGAGGCTCCGGGCAGAGCCCGCCTTCCCAAGAGCGGGACAAACGGCCCCATCGAACCATCGTATCCACCACCATGAAAACCTTCAGCGCCAAGCCGGCCGAAGTGAAGCATGAATGGTTTGTGATCGACGCCACGGACAAGGTCCTCGGTCGTGTCGCCAGCGAAGTGGCGCGCCGCCTGCGTGGCAAGCACAAGCCCATCTATACGCCTCACGTCGACACGGGTGATTTCATCATCGTCGTCAACTCCTCGAAGATCCGCGTCACCGGCAACAAGGCCGAGGACAAGGTGTACTACCGCCATTCGGGCTACCCGGGCGGTATCCACGCCACGCGCTTCAAGGACATGCAGGCGCGCCACCCGGGCCGCGCGCTGCAGCTGGCGGTCAAGGGCATGCTGCCCAAGGGCCCGCTGGGCTACGCGATGATCAAGAAACTCAAGGTCTATGCCGGCGCCGAGCATCCGCACAGCGCGCAGCAACCCAAGACCCTGGACCTGTAAAGGAACGGCGATGATCGGCAACTGGAATTACGGCACCGGCCGCCGCAAGAGTTCGGTGGCGCGCGTGTTCATCAAGAAGGGCAGCGGCAACATCACGGTCAACGGCCGTGCGCTGCAGGAGTACTTCGGGCGCCAGACCTCCATCATGGTGGTCAAGCAGCCCCTGGTGCTGACCGAGAGCGAAGCCCTGTTCGACATCAAGGTCAACGTGCGCGGCGGCGGCGAATCGGGCCAGGCCGGCGCGGTGCGCCACGGCATCACCCGCGCGCTGATCGACTTCGACGCCGCGCTCAAGCCGGCGCTGTCCAAAGCCGGCTTCGTGACCCGCGACGCCCGCGAAGTGGAGCGCAAGAAGGTCGGCCTGCACGGCGCCCGCCGTCGCAAGCAGTTCTCCAAGCGCTGATGCCCCTGGCGGGGCCCGTTCCCCGCCTCGCATCCCGGCGAAAGCCCGCCTCCCTCAAGGAAGCGGGCTTTTTTGTATGCGCGAGGGTTTGCGCGCGGCCGCGCCGGGCCTAAGATGGGCCGTGCTCAACCATCACTGGCCGGCGCCCGCGGGTACCGGCCGCCTGTGCGAGGGGGAAATGCATGGGAATGCTCGCGTGGCTGCGCAGGCACGTGCAAGGGGTACCGGGCGCGTCCGATCCCGCGCTGGACGCCGACAGCGCCTTCGCCGAGGCCGGTCCGCAGACCCGCTTCGGCATGCGCCCCGGGGCCACCGTCTCCGGGCTGGATTTCTACCAGGCCATCGAGTTCCAGCGCCGCTGGAAGCTGCGCCTGTCCGCCTACGTGCGCGGCGAGGCCTGCGCGCGCCAACCCTGGCGCGACATCGCGCGCGACGACCGCTGTGAACTCGGGCGCTGGCTGCAGCAGGCCGGCTCGCTGCAAGGGCGCAACGCCGTGCTGGTGCAGCGCCTGCGCGAACAGCACGCGCAGTTGCACCGCGCGGCCGCGGAGATCGTGCGCCTGGCCGACGCCGGACAGCGCGACACCGCGCTGCAGGCCTTGCGCCACGGCGACTTCGCGCACGCCTCCCACGCGACCGTGGCGGGGCTGAGCGAGCTGTTCATCGCGCTCAACGAACCCGCCGGCGAAGCCGACCGGCGCCACTGAGTCCCGCATTCGTGGGCAGGCTCGCGCTTGCGCCGCTACCATTTTCCTTTCGGCCGCCCGATGCCGGCGGCCCGCAACCAGGAATTCGCGAGGGAATCGGCTCATGGGCGCTGTAAAGGTCGGAATCGTCGGCGGCACCGGGTACACCGGGGTGGAACTGCTGCGCCTGCTGCTGGCGCACCCGGACGTGGAACTGCGCGCGATCACCTCCCGCAAGGAGGCGGGCCTCGCCGTCAGCGACATGTACTCCAGCCTGCGCGGCCACACCGAGCTGCGTTTCACCACCCCCGACGAGGCGCCGCTGCGCGAGTGCGACGTGGTGTTCTTCGCCACCCCCCACGGCGTGGCCATGCAGCAGGCGCGCGATCTGCTGTCCGCCGGCGTGCGCATCGTCGACCTCGCGGCCGATTTCCGGCTGCGCGACACCGCCACCTTCGAGCGCTGGTACGGCGTGCCCCACGCCTGCCCCGACATCCTGCGCGAGGCCGTCTACGGCCTGCCCGAACTCAACCGCGAGGCCATCCGCGGCGCGCGTGTCGTGGGCAACCCGGGCTGCTACCCGACCACCGTGCAGATCGGCTTCGCGCCGTTGCTGCGCCGCGGCCTGGTCGATCCCGCGCACCTGATCGCCTCCTGCGCCTCGGGCGTGTCGGGGGCCGGGCGCAAGGCCGAGATCGGCTACCTGTTCTCCGAGGATTCGGACAATTTCAGGGCCTACGGAGTCAAGGGCCACCGCCACGGCCCCGAGATCGAGCAGGAACTGCGCCGCCTGTCCGGGCTGGACGACGCAGACGCCTCGCTGCGCTGCGTGTTCCTGCCCCACCTCGTGCCGATGATCCGGGGCATGCACAGCAGCCTGTTCGCGCGCCTGAACGACGCCGGCCAGGCGGCCGACCTGCAGGCCCTGTACGAGGACTTCTACGCCGGCGAACCCTTCGTGGACGTGATGCCCGCGGGCAGCGCGCCGGAAACCCGCAGCGTGCGCGGTGCCAACCTGCTGCGCGTGGCCGTGCACCGTCCGCAGCCCGACACGGTGGCCGTGCTGGTGGTGCAGGACAACCTCACCAAGGGCGCCTCCGGGCAGGCCGTGCAGAACATGAACCTGATGCTGGGGCTGCCCGAGACGGCCGGGCTGCGCGGCATCGCGCTGATGCCCTGAGCGGCCCGCGCCTGAAAGCCCCTTTTAGCAACATGGACGCTCGCGCGGCAGGCGCGGCGCCGGCGCCCTAAAATAGAGGCGTCAACAGGAGAAGTCCCCATGAGCGCAGTGATCCAGGATGCCCAATCCGTCGCAGCCCCCGAGCCGCTTTTGTTCACCGAAAGCGCCGCGGCCAAGGTCAAGGATCTGATCGACGAGGAAGGCAACACCGCGCTGAAGCTGCGCGTGTTCGTGCAGGGCGGCGGCTGCTCCGGCTTCCAGTACGGCTTCACCTTCGACGAAGCGGTCAACGAGGACGACACCCAGATGGTCAAGGGGGGCGTCACGCTACTGATCGACGCGATGAGCCTGCAATACCTGGTCGGCGCCGAGATCGACTACAAGGAAGGCCTGGACGGCGCCCAGTTCGTGATCAAGAACCCGAACGCCACCACCACCTGCGGCTGCGGCTCCTCGTTCTCGACCTGAAGCCCGGCCGCAAGGCCGCCGCAGTCCCGAAAGCCGCCCAAGGGCGGCTTCTTTGCGTGCGCCACGGCCCACCGGCGCACGCCCCAGATGCTCAGGCCGGATCTCAGGCCGGATAGATCGCCCCCAGCACCCGCGGGCCCCGCGCGCCGGTGACCGCCGGCAGGTTGCCGGGCAGCCCGTCCAGCGTGCGCGCGGCCAGCCAGGCAAAGGCCGCGGCTTCCACCTGCTGCGGCTCCAGGCCGCGCGAGCGGGTATCCAGCAGTTCGCAGCCGGGCAGCAGCCCGCGCAGGCGCCGCAGCAGGTCCAGGTTGCCGGCGCCGCCTCCGCAGACCAGCAACTCCCCGGCCCGCGGCATGTGGCCGCGCAGGTCGGCCGCCACGCTGGCGGCCACCATCTGCGCCAGCGTGGCCTGCACGTCGCGCGCCTCGGCGGCCTCGAAGCCTTGCAGGCGGCGCTCCAGCCAGGCGGCATCGAAGTACTCGCGCCCGGTGCTCTTGGGCGCGGCGGCGCGGAAGTAGTCGTCGTCCAGCAGGCGCCGCAGCAGTTCGGGCAGCAGCTCGCCGCCCTCCGCCCAGGCGCCGCCGGCGTCGAAGTCACACCCCAGGTGGCGCTGCGCCCACAGGTCGAGCAACGCGTTGGCTGGGCCGCAGTCGAAACCCAGCACGCGGCCATCCGCGTAGAGCAGGCTGAGGTTGGCGATCCCGCCCAGGTTGAGCACGGCCAGGTCGGCGCCGTCGCGCCCGAACACCGCGCGGTGGAAGGCCGGCACCAGCGGTGCGCCCTGCCCGCCGGCCGCCACGTCGCGGCTGCGGAAATCGGCCACCACGGTGATGCCGCAATGTTCGGCCAGCCAGGCCGGAGCCCCCAGTTGCAGGGTGTAGCCCCGTTCGGGGCGATGGCGCACGGTCTGCCCGTGGGCCCCCACCGCGGCCACGTCGGCGGCGCGCACGCCGGCCTGGCGCAGCAGCTGTTCCAGCGCCTGCGCGTACAGGCGGCTCAGCTCGATACCCGCCAGCTGGGCGCGGTGCAGTTCATCGGGGCCGGCATGGTGCAGCGCGGCGAATTCCTCGCGCAGCGGCCCCGGCATCGGCAACTGCACATGCCCGAGCGGGTGCATGGCCTGCTCGGCGGCACTTGCGGGTGCGCCCGGTCCGGGCCGCGGCCCGAGCTCCAGCAGCACGGCGTCCACGCCGTCCAGCGAGGTGCCGGACATGAGCCCGGCGTACAGCCTGGGCGCGGCCATCGCGCTTGCCGCGCCGGGGTTCAGCCGCGCGGCGCGGAGCGGCCGGCCTGGGCCAGATCCGCGTCCTGCGGCAGCAGCGCCAGCAGACGGGTGCTCGGCGCGGTGCTGGCCAGGAACTGCGAACGCAGCCCCTCGGGCAGATGCGTGCCCTTCGGCGTGTAGTGCGCGATGTCCAGCGGGTTCTCGGGCTTGCCATGCACGAAGAACTGGAAGTACAGGTGCGGCCCGGTGGACCAGCCGGTGTTGCCCGACAGCGCCACCACCTCGCCCTGCTTGACCGGCTCGCCCACGTGCACCTCGAAACGGCTCAGGTGGGAGTAGAGGGTCGCGAAGCCGCCCGGGTGCTCCACCTTCACGTACTTGCCGTAGCCGGTGCCCCAGCCCGCGTAGACCACGCGGCCGTCGGCGATGGTGCGCACCGGCGTGCCCACCGGAATGGCCAGGTCGATGCCCTTGTGGAACTCGGGCTTGTGGAAAATCGGGCTGATGCGCCAGCCGTAGCCCGAGGTCAGGCGGTCGTAGGGCAGCGGCGACAGCAGGAAGGCGCGCGTCAGGCTGCTGCCGTCGGGCGCGTAGTAGGCCGCGGCCTGCGCGTGCCCGCTCGGATCGAACCAGACGGCGCCGTGCTCATGTCCGTCCACCGAGACCTGCGCGGCCAGGATGCGTCCCACGCGCACCACGCGGTTGCCGGCCGTGTACACGCGCCAGGCCACCGTGAAATGGTCGCCGGGACGCAGGTCCTTGCGGAAATCCACTTCGCCGCCGAACAGGCCCACCAGCTGGGAGGCCACCTGGTCCGGCACGCCGGCGGCGTCGGCAGCGCCGAACAGCGAGGAATGCACCATGGCGCTGGCCACGCGGGTCTGCGCCTGCGCCTGCTGGGTGAGCAGCTGGTCGTCGAAGCCGCCGCCTTCACGCGCGCGGATGCTCAGCTCGCGCCAGGCCACGGCGTCGCCGGCCACGTGGGGCTCGCGCGGCGCCAGGCCCGGCAAGGCGGCCGTCAGCGATTGCAAGGTACCCAGCGAATCCACTTCGGCGCTGACCATGGTGCCGCGGTGGAGCAGCAGTTCCTGCAGATGGCGGTCGCGCGCCAGCACCCGAAGTTGCGACGGGTCGGTCACCTGCAGCCTGCGCAACAACGAAGCGGCCGAATCGGAAGCCTCGACGTAGGCCGTCGAATACAGCGTGCGCGGCGCGCTCTCCAGCGCCTGCACCTGCGAGGACAGGTCGATGGCCACCGGCTGCTGCACCAGGCTGGGCGCCGGCAGCTGCGGCTGCGGGCCGTATTCGACCAGGGCGAAGGCGCTGACGCTGCTGAGCAACAACACGCCACCGACGCCGGCCGCCACGCGGCCCGGGTGGGTTTCCACGGACTCGCGCACGCGGGCGAGCACCTGGCGCAAGCGAGAGGAGGTCTGAATCCAGAACGACGACATGCGCACTCCTGCCATTGCGAGTCGCAAACCAAAAACCATCCGCCCCCGGGGGCTGCACGCAAAGGCGTCGCAGCGCGGCCGAGGCCGGGTCCAATACACTTCATGCGGCGCCTGCGTCGGCGCGAAGCCTTCCGCCAACGGAGCGGCGTCGAAAACGACCCGCCCGCAGGGCCTGCGATCCCAGGGATGCAGCCAGGCCCGATGCGCACAAGGGGCCAAGTCTAACAGCGGGGCCCGGCCCAAATGTCAAAAAATTCCTATGTCCTCTACGCCCAGCCCTGACCTGCACGAATCCGAAGCCGCCCGGCTGCCCGACGCGGTCCGCCACGCCCTCGCCGTGACGCGCCGCGGCTGCTCCGAATTGCTGGTGGAAAGCGACTGGATCGCCAAGCTGCAACGCAGCCAGGCCAGCGGCAAGCCGCTGCGCATCAAGCTGGGCCTCGACCCCACCGCTCCCGACATCCACCTGGGCCACACGGTGGTGCTGAACAAGCTGCGGCAACTGCAGGATCTCGGCCACACGGTGATTTTCCTGATCGGGGATTTCACCTCGCGCATCGGCGACCCCTCCGGGCGCAACACCACGCGGCCGCCGCTGACCATCGAGCAGATCCAGGCCAACGCCCAGACCTACTACGCGCAGGCCAGCATGGTGCTGGACCCGCAGCGCACGGAAATTCGTTACAACTCCGAATGGAGCGAGGCGCTGGGCGCCGACGGCATGATCCGCCTGGCCGCGCGCTACACCCTGGCGCGACTGCTCGAGCGCGAGGACTTCACCCAGCGCTTCCGCGCGGGCATTCCCATCGCCATGCACGAACTGCTCTACCCGCTGATGCAGGGCTACGATTCGGTGGCCCTGCAAAGCGACCTGGAACTCGGCGGCACGGACCAGAAGTTCAACCTGCTGGTCGGACGCGACCTGCAGAAGGAATACGGCCAGGAGCCGCAGTGCATCCTGACCATGCCCCTGCTCGAGGGCCTGGACGGCGTGGACAAGATGTCCAAGTCCAAGGGCAACTACATCGGCATCCAGGAAGCGCCGGCCAGCATGTACGCCAAGCTGCTGTCGATCAACGACACCCTGATGTGGCGCTACTTCGAGCTGCTGTCCTTCCGCCCGCTGGAGGAGATCGAGCGCCTGCGCGCCGAGGTGGAAGCCGGACGCAACCCGAAGGACGCCAAGGTGCTGCTGGCGCGCGAGATCGTCACCCGCTTCCACGATGCGGCGGCCGCCGACGCGGCCCAGGCCGATTTCGAGCTGCGCGCGCGCGGCGGCGTGCCCGAGGACATCGCCGAGATGCGCATGAGCCTGCCCGAAGGCGGGCTGGCGCTGCCGGCCGCGCTCAAGCAGGCCGGGCTGGTGCCCTCCACCGCCGAGGCGCTGCGCATGCTCGAGCAGCGCGGCGTGCGCGTGGACGGCACGGTGGCGGAAGACCGCAACCTGCGCCTGCAGGCCGGCACCTACGTGCTGCAGGTGGGCAAGCGCAAGTTCGCGCGCGTGGTGCTCGGCGCCTGATCAGAGCATCGGCGCGGCGGGGCGGTCCAGCGCGCGCTCGGCCACCAGGCCCGCCGCTCGATGCTCCTGGAAGCCCAGCTCGGGGTGGGCGTGCAGTTCACGCCGAAGGCGGGTCAACTCCGCATGGCAGGCGTTGAGAAAGGCCAGCGGAGCGTCTGAATTCCACATCGGCAGGCGTCGCGGCCCTGCAAACCACCGGGGCTCCGGCGCGGTTCGTGCGTCGCGCCGGCGCGCCACGGCGCCGCCGGGCGCGGCTGGTCCGTGGCGGCACGGACCTTGTCTATGATGTGCGTCCCATCGCCGTGCCTTGCATCGGGCATCTCCCGCCGCGCCTTGAAACCCGCCGCCCCGAAGCCTTCCGAGCCGCCCGCCGCGGACCTGGCCGCGCGCAGCCTGCGCAGCGTCTGGCATCCGTGCACCCAGATGAAGCGGCACGAGTCAGCACCGCCCCGTGTGATCGTCGGCGGCGAGGGGGTCTGGCTGGTCGACGCGCAGGGCCGGCGCCTGATCGACGCCGTCAGTTCCTGGTGGGTGAACCTGTTCGGACACGGCCAGCCGGACATCAAGGCCGCCATCGCCGCCCAGATGGAGCGCGTGGAGCACGTGATGCTGGCCGGGCTCACCCACGAAGGCGTGGTGCGCCTGTCCGAGCGCCTGGCCGCGCGCACCGGCCTGGGCCACGCGCAATACGCCAGCGACGGCGCCTGCGCCAACGAGATCGCCCTCAAGCTCAGCGCGCATTACTGGCGCAACCTCGGCCGCCCCGAGAAAAACCGCTTCGTCTCGTTGGGCGGCAGCTACCACGGCGAGACCGCCGGCGCACTCGGAGTCACCGACGTGGAGCTGTTCCGCTCCAGCTACGCGCCGCTGCTGCGCATCGCCGCCACCGTGCCCGCGCCGCGCCTGCGCGGCCTGGAGGACGCCGCCGCGGTGCGAGCCGAGGTGGACCGCGCCTGTGAGGCGCTCGAGTCCTGGCTGCGGCGCGAGGCCGCGCATACGGCGGCGCTGATCGTCGAGCCCCTGGTGCAATGCGCGGCCGGCTTCGTGTTCCACCCGCCCGAGTACCTGGCCCGGGTGCGCGAACTGTGCACCCGCCACGAGGTGCACCTGGTGGCCGACGAGATCGCCGTCGGCATGGGGCGCACCGGCCGCTTCACCGCCTGCGAGCAGGCCGGCGTGCGCCCGGATTTCCTGTGCATCGGCAAGGGGCTCACCGGCGGCTTCCTGCCGCTGTCCGCGGTGCTCAGCACCGAGGAGGTCTATGCCGCCTTCTACGACGACGACCTCGCCCGCGGCTTCCTGCATTCGCATTCCTACACCGGCAACCCGCTGGCCTGCGCCGCCGCGCTGGCCACGCTGGACCTGCTGGACGACGCGCGCCTGGGCGCCAACGCCGAGCTGGCGCGGCGCCTGGACGCCCTGTTCGAGCCCCTGCACCGCCACCCGCGTCTGCGCCACGCGCGGCACATCGGCATGA
The DNA here is from genome assembly GCF_000377645.1 of Thiomonas sp. FB-6. Classification (GTDB taxonomy): domain Bacteria; phylum Pseudomonadota; class Gammaproteobacteria; order Burkholderiales; family Burkholderiaceae_C; genus Thiomonas_A. The sequence continues at coordinate 17,162 of NZ_KB898483.1, forward strand.
TCTGGGCCTGGGACGTGCACGAGGCCCCGGCCGATTTCGCGCGCCGCTTCGGCCTCGAGGCGCTGGAGCGCGGCGCGCTGCTGCGCCCCATCGGCTCCACGCTGTATTTCATGCCGCCCTACGTGATCGACGAGGCCGCCGCCGGGCAGTTGCTGCGGGCCACGCTGGGCGCGCTGCAGGCCAGCCTGCGCGACGGCGCCGCCGCCGGTGCGCAGGGCGGACAGGCGCTGGCCTGAAGCCCTTGCCCCGCCTCCACCGAGGTCGCCCCTCCCATGCTCCCTAGCCCCTGCCCCGCCTGGCTGGTCGCCGGCACCGACACCGAGATCGGCAAGACCCTGGCCGCCTGCGCACTGCTGCACCTGCTGCGCCAGCGCCATGCCCGCGTGGTCGGCGCCAAGCCGGTGTCGGCCGGCGCCGGTGCCGGCGGGGTCAACGAAGACGTGGCCCGGCTGCGCGCCGCCAGCACCCTGGCCGTACCGCCCGAGCTGGACAACCCCTACGCGCTGGAACAACCGATCTCCCCGCACGCCGCGGCCATGCGCGCCGGCACGCACATCGACCTGCGGCGCATCGCCGAGGCGGTGCGCAGCCTGCGCGAGCAGGCCGACGCCGTGGTGGTGGAGGGCGTCGGCGGCCTGCTCGTGCCCCTGTCCATGCAGGAAGACGGCGGCGACCTCGCGCGCATGCTGCGCCTGCCGGTGATCCTGGTGGTGGGGCTGCGCCTGGGCTGCCTCAACCACGCGCTGCTCACGCAGGAAGCCATCGCCGCGCGCGGCCTGCCGCTGGCCGGCTGGATCGCCAACCGCATCGACCCCTCGATGCTGGCGCCCGAGGACAACGTCGACCTGCTGCGCGCACGCCTGCGCGCGCCCTGCCTGGGCGTGATCGAGCACATGCCGCGCCCCGACCCCGCCGCCGCCGCGCGCCAGCTGCTGTGGTCGCCGTGATGCCGGAAGACTCCCGCAGCGCCTGGGATTTCGGCGCCGAACTGCGCGCGCTGGACGCCGCGCAACTGCGCCGGACCCGCCGCGTGGTCGAGGCCTACGACGGCGCGCGCCTGCGCATCGACGGGCGCGACATGCTCGCCTTCTGCGGCAACGACTACCTGGGCCTGGCGCAGCACCCGGCGCTGGTGCAGGCCGCGCGGGAGGCCGCCGGGCGCTGGGGCGTGGGCGCCACCGCCTCGCCCCTGGTGTGCGGCCACAGCCGCGCGCACGAGGAATTGGAGCGCGAACTGGCGGCTTTCGTCGGCCTGCCCCGCGCGCTCTACTTTTACGCCGGCTTTCCCGCCAACGCCGGGCTGGTGCCGGCGCTGGCCGGGCGCGGCGACGCGGTGTTCTCCGACGCGCTGAACCACGCCTGCCTGATCGACGGCGCGCGCCTGTCGCGCGCCGAAGTGCAGGTCTACGCCCACCGCGACGTCGAGGACCTGGCGCGGCGCCTGCAGGCCTGCACCGCACGGCGCCGCCTGATCACCACCGACGCGGTGTTCAGCATGGACGGCAGCGTCGCCCCTTTGCGCGAGTTGCTCGAACTGGCCGAACGCTTCGATGCGCTGCTGCTGGTCGACGACGCGCACGGCTTCGGCGTGCTCGGCCCGGGCGGCGCCGGCAGCGCGGCCGCCTGCGGGCTGCGCAGTCCGCGCCTGCTGTACATGGCCACGCTGGGCAAGGCCGCCGGCGTGGCCGGCGCCTTCGTGGCCGGCTCCGACGAGGCCGTCGAATTCCTCATGCAGCGCACGCGCAGCTACATCTTCGCCACCGCGGCGCCGGCGATGATCGCCGAAACCCTGCGCGCCAGCCTGCGCGTGATCGCCGACGAATCCTGGCGCCGCGAGCGCCTGCGCGAACTCGTGGGCATGGTGCGCGGGCACGCGCACTGGCCGGCCTCGTGGCGCCTGGGCGATTCCGGGACCCCCGTGCAGCCGCTGATCCTCGGCTCCAACCAGGCCGCGCTGGAAGCCATGCGCGAGCTCTGGGACCAGGGCCTGTGGGTTCCGGCGATCCGCCCGCCCACCGTGCCGGAAGGCAGCGCCCGCCTGCGCCTGAGCCTGTCGGCCGCGCACGAGCCCGAGGACCTGCGGCGCCTGCTGCGGGCCGTCGAGCGCATCGGCGGCTGAAGCGCATCGGCGCCCGGGCAGGAGCGGCGCCCGAAGCGCGCGCCGCTCAGGGCTCCAGCACGCGCTCGATGCGCCGGTCGGGCACCAGCCACATCAGCGCCACCAGCACGTACAGGGACTGCGCCAGCGGCGGCAGGCGCAGCGACAGCGCGATGCCCGCCAGGTACAGCAGCGGCGATACCTTGCCCTTGAAGTCCCGCCCCACCGCGCGCTGCAGGACCTGGCCGCCGGCGGCGATGATGGCCCGCTGCAGCACCCAGTAGGCCACCGCGGCCATCAGCAGCACCACCCCGTACAGCACGGAGGGCGCCGAGGCGAATCGGTTCTCGCCCATCCAGCCGGTGGCGAAGGGCAGCAGCGACAGCCAGAACAGCAGGTGCAGGTTGGCCCACAGCACGGCGCCGCTGACCCGCCCGGCCACGTGCAGCAGGTGATGGTGGTTGTTCCAGTAGATGCCCACGTAGACGAAGCTGAGCACGTAGCTCAGCAGCACCGGCAGCACCGGGCGCAGTTCGGCCCAGTCGGCGCCGTGCGGCACTTTCAGCTCCAGCACCATGATGGTGATGATGATCGCGATCACCCCGTCGCTGAAGGCTTCCAGACGATTCTTGCCCATGGCGCGATCTCCGCCGTCCCCGTTGCGCCCAGGCCCCGCCCCCGCGCGGGCTCAGGCCTCGTCCCCGCTGCGCGGCCAGGCCAGCACGTCGCGCTCGGCCAGACGCAGGCCCACCGTCGCGCCCGGGCCCAGCGCGCGCCGCTCGACCTCGCTCCAGCTCGCACCCAGCCACAGCAGCGCGTGGCCGCTGCGCACGCCCAGCAGCGCGTGCCCGGCCTGCGCGACGAGCTGCTCCACGCGCCCGGGCAGCAGTTGCACGCGCGCGCCCGGCTCCGCGCCGCGCTGCGCTCCATCCAAGCCGCCGTCCAAGCCCCGATGCGCGCCGGCATCCCCTGCGCCATCGGCCAGGCGCAGGCTTTCCGCGCCCACCGCCCAATCCACCACCGTGCCGGGCGCCGTCCCCGCGGGCAGCGCGGCGCGCAGCGCCCGCCCGCCCTGCTCCCAGTCGAGCAGCGCGATACCCTCGGCGTCGGGGGCCGCCTGCACCCGCGCCTGGAATCGGTTGCGCAGGCCCAGCAGCGCGGCCGCGCGCAGGCTGGCAGGGCGTGCGAACACTTCGCGCGGCCGCCCCTGCTGCAGCACCCGGCGCGCGCCCAGCAGCACCACCCAGTCGGCCATCGCCGCCACGTGCGCATCGTGCGTGGCCGCCAGCGCCGGCATGTCCAGCGCGTGCATGCGCGCCACCAGCTCGGCCAGCACCTCCTCGCGCGTGGCCGCGTCCAGCGCCGAGGTGGGTTCGTCCAGCAGCAGCAAGCGCGGCCGGCGCGCCAGCGCCCGCGCCAGCGCCACGCGCTGCTGCTGCCCGCCGGAAAGCTCTCCCGGCCTGCGCTGGGCCCATTCCGCCAGGCCCACCGCGTCCAGCAGCTCCAGAGCCTGCGCGCGGTGCCCGGCCAGCGAGCCGCCCAGCGCGTAGGCCACGTTCTCCCAGGCCCGCAGGTGCGGGAACAGCGCATAGCCCTGCGGCAGGTAGCCCACCGGGCGGCGTTGCGGGGGCAGCGAACCGAAGGGCTCGCCGCGGCTGGGCACCAGCCCGGCCAGCGCCTTCAGCGTGGTGCTCTTGCCCTCGCCGCTGGCCCCGAGCAGCGCGGTGAAGCCCTGCACGTCGAAATCCAGGCGCAGCGCCAGTGGCTGGCGGATCTCCAGGCTCACCTTCATGCGCGCACCCCCGCGCGGCGCGACCACAGGCCGCCGAGCAGCGGCAGCGGCAGGCCCACGGCGAAGAACAGCCACAGCAGCGGATACACCGCCGACATTCCCGTGTCCTGCAGATTGACCCACAGGCGCACCGGGATGCCCTGCGGGTAATAGGCCATGATCAGCACCACGCCGAACTCGCCCAACGCGCGCACCCAGGCCAGCGCCAGCGCCGCGCCCAGGCCCAGCCCGGCCAGCGGCAGGGTGATGCGCACGAAGGTGCGGCTGGCCGACTGCCCCAGGCTCAGCGACATCTGTTCCAGCTCGCGCGGCACCCCCTCGAAGGCCGCGCGCGCGGCGACGATGAAGTACGGCGCGCTGGCGTAGACCTGCGCCAGCACGAAGGCCGCCGGCGTGTTGGTCAGCGACAGTCCGGCGCGGGCCAGCGGCCCGCCGAGCCAGCCGTAGGGCCCGAAGCTGATGCTCAGCAGCAGGCCCATGGCCAGCGGAGGGGTCAGCAAGGGCAGCAGCACCAGGATCTCGCACGCCCACTTGCCGCGGAACTCGCGCCGTGCCAGCAGCCAGGCCGCCGGGGTGCCCAGCAGCGCCACCACCACCATCGCCAGCGCCGTGTACACGAGCGAGGTGGCGACCGCCGCGCCGTCGCCCGGCTGCAGGTGCAGCCCCGGCCAGGGCGTGCTCAGCACCAGCCCCGCGAAGGGCAGCGCCAGCGTGGCCAGCGCCGCCAGGCCCAGCGCGGCCACGAACAGCGCGCGCCGTGGCATCGCTGCGGAATACGGAGACGGGTGGAGCGGACTCACGTCGGGGCGGGCGCAGGGCGGCGGACGGCGGGCGGACGGGCAAGGGGAAGGCCCGGCCATCATAAGCAAGCGCGACGCGCGGGCAGCGGCACGCGAAGCGGCGCCCCCTTGCCGACGCTCAATCTCCGGCGCTCAGGTCGGTGCCTCGGGTCTCCGGCAGCAGCAGTGCACCGATCAGGAAACTCCCGGCGGCCACGATCACCGGGTACCACAGCCCGTGGTAGATGCCGCCGTCGTGCGCCACCAGCGCGAAGGCCACGGTCGGCACCAGGCCGCCGAACCAGCCGTTGCCCAGGTTGTAGGGCAGGCCCATCGAGGTGTAGCGGATGCGCGTGGGGAACAGCTCAACCAGGCTGGCCGCGATGGGCCCGTACACCAGCGCCACGTCGGCCACCAGCAGGGTCAGGATCAGCACCACCAGCGGCCGGTTCACCTCCCTCGGATCCGCCTGGCGCGGGTAGCCGGCCGCGCTCACCGCGTCGCGCAAGGCCTGCTGCAGCTGCTGCTGGCGCCGCGCCAGTTCGGCATCCGACAGGCCGCGTGCGTTGAAGGCCGCCACGCTGCGCCCGCCCACCTCGATGCGCGCCGGGCCGCGCGCGTCGCGGCGCCGGTAGTCCACCGCCACGTCGCTCAGCGCCTGCTTGGCGATGTCGCAGGAATGCGTGAACGGCCGGCCGCCGTCCGAGCGCAGCGGGAAGCTGCAGTCGGCCGGATCGGCCAGCAGCACCACCGGGTGGAGCGCCATGGCGCGCGCCAGCGCCGGGTTGGCCGCCGCCGTCAGCGCATGGAACATGGGGAAATAGCCCAGCGCCGCCAGCAGGCAGCCCGCCAGCATCACCGGGCGCCGGCCGACGCGGTCCGACAGGCGCCCGAACACCCAGAACAGCGGAATCGCCAGCACCAGCGAAATACCGATGAGCACTCCGGCCAGACCTCCGTCCACCTTCAGCGTGTGGGTCAGGAACACCAGCACGTAGAACTGGCCCGTGTACCAGATGACCCCCTGCCCGGCCGTCATGCCGAACAGCGCCACCAGCACCCGCCGCAGGTTCGGCCCGCGCCCCAGCGCCTCCGACAACGGCGCCTTGGAGGTGCGCCCGGCGCGCCGGATGCGCACGAAGGCGGGGGATTCGTTCAGACGCAGGCGCATCCACACCGACACAGCCAGCAGCGCGCTGGAAGCCAGGAAGGGAAGGCGCCAGCCCCAGGCGGCGAAGGCCTCGTTGCCCAGCAGCCGGCGCAGCCCCACGTTGACCAGCAGGGAGAACAGCAGGCCCAGCGTGGCGGTGGTCTGCAGCCACGAGGTGTAGGCTCCGCGCGCCATGCGCGGCGCGTATTCGCCCACGTAGGTGGCCGCGCCGCCGTACTCCCCGCCCAGCGCCAGGCCCTGCAGCAGGCGCAGGGCCACCAGGATCATCGGCGCGGCCACGCCGATGGCCGCGTAGCCCGGCAGCAGGCCCGCGATGAAGGTGGACAGCCCCATCAGCAGGATGGTCACGAGAAAGGTGTACTTGCGCCCGATCAGGTCGCCCAGCCGTCCGAACAGCAGCGCGCCGAAGGGGCGCACCAGGAAGCCCGAGGCGAAGGCCAGCAGCGCGAAGATGAAGGCCGAACCCCGGTCCAGCCCGGCGAAGAACTCGTCGCCGATGATCCCCGCCAGGGATCCGTAGAGGTAGAAGTCGTACCACTCGAACACCGTGCCCAGCGCCGAGGCCACGAGCACGCGGCGCTGCTCCGGGCTCAGCGCAGCCGGCGCGGCGGGCGACGGGGACGGCGGCGGGTTCAAACGCCCCACACCACGGGAGTGTCGGCTTCCAGGCTGCGCTTGAGCAACTGCACGAAGGGCCAGGCGCGCTGGCGCAGCGAGATCGCCTGCCCCGAGGCCGGCGCGCCGCCCTGCGCCGCGGCCTGCGCGCCGCCGCGCCCGCCCTCGTCCTCCTCCACCGCCGCCTCCAGCGCGGCGATGGCGCGCGCCATGTCGGCCGGCTCGATGATGCCCTTCGGGCCCGGCTGCTTGCCGATGATGCCGAGGATGCGCTCGGCGGGGCCCTGGTTCATGAACAGGTCGGAGTCGGCTCGGGATCGGAACTTGTACATCATGGCGGGAAGCGGCGCGGCCGCGGTAGCTGGGAAGGCATGTGCGCAGCATAAGGGCCTTGCGCCGCGGCAACCAGCGGCGAGAACCCGGCGCGCCGCGCGCGCCCGGAACCCACGCACCCGTGTCGGGATCCAGGGCACTCGGGGAGCCCGCTGCCGGCGCGGCCGATCCGCCCTAAGGTGCGCCGAAGGCCCGCCCGCCGCCCCTCCCCCACTGCTGCCCCTGCCCCGCCGATGATCGACCCCGACGTGGTGCTGCTATCCCGCTGGCAGTTCGCCGCCACCGCCCTGTACCACTTCCTGTTCGTGCCCCTCACGCTGGGGCTGGGCTTCCTGCTCGCCGCCATGGAGACGGCCTACGTGCTCGGCGGGCGCGAGCTGCACCGGCGCATGGTGGAGTTCTGGAGCAAGCTGTTCCTGGTGAACTTCGCGCTGGGCGTGGCCACCGGGCTCACGCTGGAGTTCGAGTTCGGCACCAACTGGTCCTTCTACTCCAGCTTCGTCGGCGACATCTTCGGCGCCCCGCTGGCCATCGAGGCGCTGATGGCCTTTTTCCTGGAATCCACCTTCATCGGCCTGATGGTCTTCGGCTGGAAGCGCCTGAGCCGCATGCAGCATCTGGTGGTCACCTACCTGGTGGCGCTGGGCGCCAACCTGTCGGCGCTGTGGATCCTGGTGGCCAACGCCTTCATGCAGGATCCGCAGGGCGCCCACTTCAACCCGCTGACCATGCGCATGGAACTGGCCAGCCTTCCAGCGCTGCTGTTCAGCGAGGAGGCACAGGCCAAGTTCGTGCACACCAGCCTGGCCGGCTACGTCACCGCCGCGGTGTACGTCATGGGCATCAGCGCCTGGTACATGCTGCGCGGGCGCCACCTGGACCTGGCACGCCGCTCCTTCCGCGTGGCCACGCTGTTCGGGCTGCTGTCCTGCGCCGGGCTCATCACGCTGGGCGACGCGCTGGGCTACGTCGGCGGCCACGCGCAGCCCGCCAAGCTGGCCGCCATGGAAGCCGCGTGGACCACCGAGCCCGCGCCCGCCGCCTTCAACGTCGCCGCCTGGCCCGACCAGGCGCGCCAGGACAACCGCTTCGCGCTGCGCATTCCCTACGTGCTCACCCCGCTGGTCACCCACAGCCTGGACCAGCCGGTGGCCGGCGCGCGCGACCTCGCCGCCGCCAATGAACAGCGCGTGCGCGGCGGCCTGCTGGCCCTGAGCGCGCTGCGCGAGCTGGCCGCCGACCCGCGCGACGCGCGCGCGCTGGACGCCTTCGAGCAGCACCAGCGCGACCTGGGCTTCGGCCTGCTGGCCCAGCGCTACGCCCCCGGCGGCGACCCCGCGCGCCTGGGCGAGGCCGACGTGCGCCGCGCCGCGCTCGACAGCGTGCCCAACGTGTTCGCGGTGTTCTGGAGCTTTCGCCTGATGGTGGCCATCGCGCTGGCGCTGTTCGCCTACTTCATGCTGGCGCTGGTGTTCACGCTGCGCGACCAGGTGCAGCGGCGCCGCTGGTTCCTGCGCATCGCGCCCTGCATGATCCCGCTGCCCTTCCTGGCCAGCGAGTTCGGCTGGCTCACCGCCGAGCTCGGGCGCCAGCCCTGGACCGTGTACGAACTGCTGCCCACGTGGATGAGCGCCTCCGGCCACCGCGTGGGCGAGCTGGCCTTCTCGCTGGCCGTGTTCGCCGCGCTGTACACCGGCTTCCTGGCGGTCGACGTGATGCTGCAGCTGCGCCTCGTGCGCAACGGGCCGCACGAAGGCGACGCAGCCACGCCGCTGCAGGGTGCTCACTGAGCCCGCCCCTAGCCCGCCATCGAGCCCGCCACCGAACCCTCCACGAAGCCGCCCCATGGATCTCTACGCCACCCTCGAAGTCGCCTGGTGGGGCGTGCTCGGCATCGTGCTGGCCGGCACCGCCGTGCTCATGGGCGGCGACATGGGCGTGGGCGCGCTGCTGCGCCTGGTGGCACGCGACGACGCGCAGCGCCGCGCCTGCCTCAACGCCATCGGCCCGCACTGGGAAGGCAACCAGACCTGGTTCGTCGCGGCCGGGGGCGCCAGCTTCGCCGCCTTCCCGCTGCTGTACGCCACCGCCTTCTCCGCGCTGTACCTGTTGATGATGCTGCTGCTGTGGTCCATGCTGCTGCGCCCCGTGGGCTTCGAATACCGCAGCAAGCTGCCCCAGCGCGCCTGGCGCGAGACCTGGGACTGGGCGCTGGTGCTCGGCGGCGCCGTGCCCATGCTGGTGTTCGGCGCCGCCTTCGGGCAGCTGCTGCTGGGCGTGGCCTTCGACCTGGACTGGAACCTGCGCTCCAGCTACGGCCCCAACGCCTCCGGCCTGCTGCGCCCCTTCGCGCTGCTGTGCGGCGCGCTGGCGCTGGCGCTGGCCGCGCTGCAGGGCGCCGCGCTGCTGATGCAGCGCTGCGAGCGGGAGGTGGCCGAGCGTGCCCGCGCCTGCGCGATGGCCGCCGCGGGCGCGGCGCTGCTGCTGTTCGGCGCCGCCAGCGTCTGGGCCGGGCGCATCGAGGGCTGGGAACTGCTGCGCCACCCCGGCCCCGGCACCGTGCAGACCCCGTTGCAACAGGCCGTGGCCGTGTACCCCGGAGCCTGGCGCCTTGCCTTCGCGCGTCATCCCGCGCTGTGGCTGCTGCCGGCGCTGGCCGCGCTGTCCCTGCTCGGCGCGCTGGTCGCTCTGCGCGCGCGCCGCGCCGCCGCCGCATGGCGCCTGGGCGTGCTGGCCTGGGTGGGCGTACTGGGCACCGCCGGAGCCAGCCTGTTTCCCTTCCTGCTGCCCTCGCGCACGGTGCCGGCGCACAGCCTGACGGTATGGAACGCCGCCTCCAGCCGCGACACCCTGCTGTGGATGAGCGGTTTCGCGGCCGTGCTGCTGCCCACGGTGGCCCTGTACACCCGCTGGTGCTTCCGGGTCATGCGGGGCAAGGTACGCCAGGAAGAGATCCAGTCCAGCGACCACGCCTACTGAACGCCGCGGGCCCGCCATGCGCACCCTGCTCGAATTCCTCGCCCTCATGCTGCTCGGCGCGCTGCTGGTGGTGCTGGGCGTGATCCTGGGCGACTACGCCTCGTGGTATTTCGCATGGATCGTCGGCACCGCGATGATCGTGCTGGTCAGCGCCGCGGGCCTGGCCTGGCTGGATGCGCAGGAGGCCGCGCGCGCCGCCGCCGGCCCCCATCCGCCCAGCCCGCGAACCGCTTCCTTGCCCCCCGACAAGTCCTGAGCCCGCGCCTGCGAGCACATGGGCCGCCGAGGTCCTAGACTGCGCAGCCAGACGTGCGCGCGATGGCCCGCGCACCCGCAACCGCGAGGAACACCATGTCCGACGAAGCCGAACACCGGATCACCCTGCGCCAGCGCCACGATTACCAGTTCGAGGTCGATTTCGGCGCCGGCAAGCCCGTGCTGCTGGCCGACGAACCGCCGCCGCTGGGCGAAGGCGCCGGCCCCTCCCCCGTGCACATGCTGCTGGGCGCCGTGGGTGACTGCATGAGCTCCAGCCTGCTGTTCGCGCTGCGCAAGTTCAAGAACGACCCCGGCACCCTCACCACCGAGGCCCATGCCCACGTCGGGCGCAACGAGGCCGGGCGCCTGCGGGTGCTGCGCATGGAAGTCAAGCTGCGCCTGGGCCGCCCCGCCGCCGAACTCCAGCACATGGACCGCATCCTCGGCAGCTTCGAGGCCTTCTGCACCGTCGGGGAAAGCGTGCGCGCGGGCATCCCCACCGAGGTGTCGGTGTACGACGCCGACGGCACGCGCCTGCACTAGGAGACCACGTTGAGTTCCGACACCGGCAAGGCCGCCCCCGCATCCGGCGGCTTCGACGACCCCCAGGCCCATTGGGACCAGCGCTTCTCGCGCCCGGGCCTGCTGTTCGGCGAACAACCCAATCGTTTCCTGGAGCGCGAGGCCTCGCGCCTGCCCAGCCACTCCCGCGTGCTCAGCGTGGCCGACGGCGAGGGGCGCAATGCGCTGTACCTGGCCTCGCTGGGCCACCAGGTCACGGCCTTCGACATCTCCCCGGTGGCGGTGGCCAAGGCCCGTGCACTGGCGGAGCAGCGCGAGTTGCAGGTGGACTGGCACCTCAGCTCGGTGGACGCCTGGAACTGGGACGGCCCGCCCTGGGATGCCGTGGTGGCCGTGTTCGTGCAGTTCGCCGACCCGCCCACGCGCCGGCGCATGTTCGAGGGCATGTGGAAATCCCTGGTGCCCGGCGGCCTGCTGCTGGTGCAGGGCTACACCCCGCGCCAGCTGGAGTTCCGCACCGGCGGCCCCGGCAAGATCGACAACCTCTACACCGCCGACATGCTGCGCGCCTTGCTGCCCGAGGCGCAGTGGCTGCTGCTGCGCGAGTACGAGGACGAACTCGCCGAGGGCAGCGCCCACGTCGGCCGCTCGGCCCTGCTCGACGCCGTGGCGCGCAAGCCCGGCTGAAGCCCGGGCAAGCCCCGGCACGCGGCCTCGTGAGGCTCAGCGCCGCTGCCAGTGGCCGGGGCGCTCACGCCAGGCGCCGCCGTGCGGCTCCCAGCGCGGCGCCGTCCAGTTGTACCCGGGCCTCGGCGCCGACCAGCGCCCCGGGTGCCACACATACTGCGCGCCGCCCCAGCCCCAATATCCGGAAAGCCAGATGTATCCCGGCACGGGCGCCACGCCCACCACGTCCACCCGCGGCGCCGGCGGCGGCCCCGGAACGACCACGTAGCCCGGGTAGCCCGCCGCGTACGGAGCCGGCGCCACCACGCAGCCGGACAGCAGGCCGCCCGACAACAGGCCCGCCGACAGCAGGGCCGCGCAACGCACGAGGGAACGCATGATGAAACACTCCTTCCTGAATCGGTTTCGGGATTTCGCGCTACTCCCTCCATTCAACGCTTCCGGAGCGCCGGCGGCGACAAGCAAGACGCTGAAAAAGTAACGAAACGAAACATTCGATCACATCCCGAAGGACGGCTTCCGGAGAGCGGAACTGCATCAACCGGGAAATCCGGTCAGATCAATTCAAAAATTATGTTTTGTCGCTCGGAGTCCTGCCGGGATACTCCCGCTCACGAGCCCCCGACACAGGGGGCCGTATCGGCCGCGCCAGACGCGGCACCCACCCCAGGAGGAGACATGATGCACATCCGCAAACCCACCCCCGGCAAGATGCTGGCCGCGCTGAGCCTGGCCTTGGGCCTCGCCGCGAGCGCGCAGGCCGCCGAAGGCTTCGCCGGAGCCCAGGCCACGCGCGAGCACTACGGCGCGATTTTCCAGATCGACGCCGGCGGCCAGGGCGCCATCAAGAAGACCCTGAACAACATCGAGAACCTGCTGCACGACCCGCGGCTCAAGGGCAAGCTCACCGTCGAGCTGATCGCCAACGCCCAGGGCTTCGACGTCTACGTGAAGAACAACGGCTTCGAGGACAAGCTCAAGGCGCTGCAAAAGCAGGGCGTGATCCTCGCCCAGTGCTCGAACACCCTGCGCGAGCTCCACGTCGACCGCAAGGATCTCTACCCCTTCATCAACGTCGTCCCCTCGGGCATGGGCGAGATCACCCTGCGCGAATCCCAGGGCTGGGCCTACATCCACCCCACCCCGCCGGGCGAGAGCCTCTGAGGCGCGGCAAGACCCTGAAAGCCCGGCGCGAGCGCCGGGCTTTTTCATGGCGCGGCGGGAACGCGGACAGACTGACCAGGGCCGCGCGGCCCGAAAGCCGTCATTCGGCGACGATCCACTCCAGCGCCTGCACCGACAGATCCCCGTCGAGATGGGCGTCGATGTAGGCCAGAACGGCGTCGAAGCGCCTGGCGTAGGCGGCGCGGGCCGCGGAGGTCTGGGAAGGCATGGCGAGATGGTCGCCGACGCCGGCGCGCTGCTCGCGGCGGCCGCTATGCTGCCGGCAACGGCCCCACGGTCACCTCACCCGACATGGAATCCTCCCGACCCGCCGAGCGCATGGCGACATCCAGCCCGCAGTGGGCTTGCGAAGCGGAACAAATCCGGCGCGGCATGCGCCTGGCCGCGGAGATCAACAAACTGGGCATCGACGATGCGCCACGCATCCGGGAACTCTTCGGCGAATTGACCGGACAGCCGGTCGACCAGACCTTCACGCTGCTGCCGCCCTTCTACACCACCGGCGGGCACCGCATTCGGGTCGGGCACAAGGTGTTCATCAACCAGTGCTGCACCATCTACGACCTGGGCGGCGTGGAAATCGGCGACCTGGTGATGATCGGGCCGAACGTGAACCTGATCACCACGGGCCACGCGATGGTCCCGTCGCAGCGCCGCAAGACCATCGAGTCGCGGCCGATCGTCATCGGGCGCAACGTATGGATTGCCACCGGCGCGACGATCCTGGGCGGCGTCACCGTCGGCGACAACGCGGTGGTGGGTGCCGGCGCCGTGGTCACGCGTGACGTGCCGCCGAACACCTTCGTGGCCGGCGTGCCCGCGCGAGTCCTGCGGCACCTGGAAGCGGACGAAGACCTTGAAGCGCCTTCCATGACCTGAGCGCCCCGAAGCGCGCTGAACGGGACCGTGAGCGGCGCAAGCTTGCAACGAACTTCGGGTCAGTGATAGTCCTGTTCGCGCTGATGGCGCACCGCCAACACCACGACTTTCGGCGCGCAAGGTCGGCGGCTGCCTCGCGGCATGGCGCGAAAGGCCGCTCAAGCGCGTTCGGGTGCCGCGGTACAGCGCAGAATCAGCTGGCGCATCCACACATGCGCAGGATCCGAATGGTCGCGCGGATGCCAGGCAAGGTGCAGCGTGAAGTTTTCGGTCGCGAAGGGGAGCTCGAAGGCGTCCAGGATATCGGCATGCCGGGCGACGAGGCGACTCGGCAGCGCGGCCACGTAATCGGTCTCTCGCAGGATCGCAGGTGCCAGCATGAATTGCTGGATGGAGAGCACTACGTTGCGACGCAAGCCGAGGCGCAGCAGATACTCATCCATCACTCCCTCGAAGCTGCCGCCACTGGTGGACACGAGCAGGTGCTCCAGCCGGTCGCAGTAGGTCTCCAGATCGACCGCGCCGCGGCCGCGGGGATGTCCCTTGCGCTGCGCCATCACGAAGTGCTCGGACACAAGGCGCACGGCTCGAAGATGGGGAGGGAGCGCATGTTCAGACCCGATCAGGAAGTCCACCTCGCCGAGTTCCATCTGCGTCGCGATGCGCGAAGTGTCTGCGTGCCGAAAGGCCAGGCGAATACCGGGGCCAGCCTCGCGGCGCAAGGCCTCCATCACTGGCAGACCCGCCGCGACCATGCTGTTGTCGCTGCCGGCGATGGCGAAACGGCGCTCGGCCGTCCCTGGATCGAAGTCGGCACGATCGCGCAGAAGGGCACCGGCGTCGGCCAGGAGCTTGTGCAACGGATCCTTCAGCTCCAGCGCGCGGGCGGTCGGCAACATGCCCCGGCCCTTGACCGCGGGCACGAGCAGCGGATCGCCGAGCAGCGCGCGCAGGCGCGCGAGCTGCGCCGACAGCGCAGGCTGACTCAAATGCAGGCGATGCGCTGCCCGCGTGACGCTGCGCTCCCGCAGCAGCACGTCCAGCGAGACCAGCAGATTGAGGTCGAAGCTTCGCAAATCCATGGAATGGATGCATGGTATATGAAGAATCCATTGGAATGATGCGTGAAAGGTTTCTAGAGTCCTTCCACGACCTTGTGGAGATTCCTCATGTCTTTGTCCCTCGACAGATCCGTACGGCGTTCCCTGAGCGCGTTGGCGTCGGCCTACTTTGCCATGGGGGCGAGCGCGCTCGCGGTCATCGGATCGATTCGCGCCATCGCCGACGGCCTGGGCATCGGCACCGGCGCCGTGGCCCATCTGGTGGCGATCTACGCGATCGTGTTTGCCGTCACCGCGCCCCTGCTCCAGGTGATTGCGTCAAGGCTTCCTCAGAGAACGCTATTGCTGGCGGGTCTCGCGGCAAGCGCGGCCGGCTCGCTGGCGTCGGCGCTCGCCACCGGCTACGCCCCGCTGTTCGCCGCACGCATCCTGGTAGCCGTCGGCGGCGCCGCGATCGCTCCGGTGGCCTCGGCGCTGGGTGCGGCACAGGTGCCGCGCGAACAGCAGGGCTCCGCGCTGGTCAGGGTATTCAGCGGCATGACTGTCGCCTCGATCGTGAGCACTCCGGCTGCCCAGTGGATCTCGTCGCAGTTCGGATGGCGCTTCCTGTTCTGCGCCATCGGCCTGCTGAACCTGGCGGTTGCGGCCGCGGTGGCGCTGTGGGTCAAGGACGGGCGCCGCGGACAGGCTCTGTCGCTGCGTTCGATGATGGCCGAACTTCGACGGCCGGGTATCGCCCCCGCGATCGCCGTCATCTTCGCCTACATGGCAGGGATGTTCGCAAGCTTCACGATGATCGTGCCGATCCTGCAGAACCACTTCGGCATTGCGCCGCGCTGGACCTCGTCCGCTTTGCTGGTGTTCGGGCTTGCCGGGATGGGGGGCAACGTGCTGGCGCGGCGCCTGGCCACCCGTTTCGATGCCGACCGGCTGATCGCCTTTGCGCTGGCGGTGCTGATCGCGATGTTCGCAGCGATGGATCTGCTGCCCGGGCGGCCCATTGCTGCCTTGGCCGCGCTCCTCGTATGGGCCTGTTCGCACGACGTGTTCATGCCCTCCCAACAGCGCCGCATGGCGGAGATCGCACCGCACGCGCGCTCACTGGCCCTGGCCCTGAACTCCTCGGCCCTGTACGTGGGCATGTCCGCGGGCTCCTACGCTGCGGGTGTGCTCGCCACCCGCCTGGGCACGGGGGAGTTGCCGCTGGTGTCCGCGGCGGTGCTGGCCCTCGCCCTGCTGGCGCTCTGGATGTCGCGTCGATCGTTGGTGGACGCCGTTCCGACCGCGCATGTCGAGCTTCGCGAGGTCGCGCAGCACCACGACATCCATGACGCAAGGAAAGTGGCCCTGGGCGAACTCCGAGATTAGATCGCGGCCCTGCCACGGCTCCCGTCGAAGGAGCGTCACGGCATCGGCAAGCCTGTCCGGATCGTGTTGACTGGCGCTGCGGCATTGCGCAGCCGCGTGCTCGCCTGGAACTTGGGATGGAAGAGCGGCAGCCCTTGCTCATCGGGGAGCATCGGGGAGCATCGGCACCCGCGCGCCGCCAGACTGCACAGGAATGGAAATCCGAGGCTGCGGGGCTTACACCGTCATCCGCGACACTGAGGGACCGCTCCTCGGCCTGAGCTGTCACTGGACCTGTTGTCAGCAGCGTCTGTTGCCGGCCAGAAGCGGCCGGTCGGGCCGGAGGCACAAAGCGGACGATCAAAAGCGCGGCGCTGGCGAGAAACCGTTCAGCGCGAGGATCATCTGCTTGCCGTTGCCAAGCAGGTCGTGGAATCCATGGTGTCTGTAGAACGCAGCCGCAGCGTCGTCCTTGGCGTCGACCACGAGCGCGAACACGCCGATTTCCGAACGCAATGCACGCACCGCCGCATCAGCGAGCAGGGACCCGCCGAGTTTGCATCCTTGAAAGCTCCGGTCGACCGCAAGGCGGCCAAGCCTGACGATGGGCACGGACGGATACCGGGGCAGACGCCTGGCCAAATCTTCCGGCAACCCCGACAAGAGCACACTTCCGGCGGCGAGCGTGTAATACGCAGCGACCCTGCCGCTGGCGTCGTCCACCGCGACGTAGCAGACGCTGACCCGACGACGCACGTCCTGCCCGGCCTGGTGCGCAAGGTAGCGATCGAGTGCTTCGTTCCCGCAGGAGAAATCGCTGCGGCGATGTCCAGGCCCCAAGACCTCGACCCGAAAACGAGCTGTCACTGCGCCCCTTCGATGAGGCGCTTGCGCTGCGCGAGAGCTCGCTCCATGGCCGGCGCCAGCGGCGGCGGATTCAACAGGACTTCGACAAATCGGCGTTGCTCCTCGACCGAGAGCCGAAGGATCTGCGCCTCCTCGATCGTGCGCTGGGCATCTCGAAGCGCGGCGGTGACCAGGAAGTCGCTGACGCTGCGCCCTTGCAATTCAGCGGCGCGCCGCACCACCGCAAGAGCGTCCGGCGCAATGCGGGCTTCGACCCGCGTCGTGCGTGGAGACTGGGGTGCTCCCATGACAGGTCCTCCGGAGGGGCATTTTGTACGTAATTTTACCGTACTTATGGCTTCAGCGGTATTCCCTCGATGGAAGCACGGCGAGGAGGCGATCGATGTCCGGCCCGGCTATTCCTGGTGCCTGCAACGGGTCGACTGCGGCCTCTCGCATTGTCCACGTGAGCGGCGGCAAAGGCCGAGTAGCGGCCTCTCAGCCCATTACGCACCCAGGCCCCAGCAGGAAAAAAGCCCGCTACGTGCGGGCCTTTTTCACGACTCCACCAACCGATCCCCGTCCTCTCAAGAAAACGCCGGGCCGCCCCAAGTTTTCTTGACCCCCACGGGGGGCGGGCTGGGCGCAGCCCGGCCCTGGGGGCGCTCAGAACGGAATATCGTCATCCATATCGTCAAAGTCCCCCGCCGCCGGCTTGGCCGGCGCGGGCGCGCGGGATCCGCCACGCGGCGCCGAGTCCCGGCTCTCGCGGCTTTCGCGGGGTTCCGGGCGGGAGGGTTCCCGGCCGCGGCTGTAGCCGCCGCCTTCCTCATCGCCGCCACCGTCACGCGAGCCCAGCAACTGCATTTCTGTCGCGATGATGTCGGTGGTGTAGCGCTCCACGCCTTCCTTGTCGGTGTACTTGCCGTACTTGAGGCGGCCTTCGACGTAGACCGGGCGGCCCTTTTTCAGGTACTCGCCGGCGATCTCGGCCAGGCGGTCGTAGAACACCACGCGGTGCCACTCGGTTTCTTCCTTGCGCTCGCCGGACTTGTCCTTCCACTGGCGGGTGGTGGCGATGGAAACGTTGCAGACGGCGGCGCCCGACGGCGCGTAGCGCACCTCGGGGTCGCGCCCGAGGTTGCCCATCAGAATGACTTTGTTGACGGAGGCCATGAATTGTCCTGGTGAAAGGGGCGCGGCTTCCCGCGGCGCCGATGCATGAACGCGAAGAATAGCGCGAAGGGACACCCCACCGGCTCGGCGCGGGGCTGCGGCCCCGCCGGTCGCCCGGGTTCGCCGGGTGGGCTGGAGGCGCGTCGGCGCGCCGAGGCCTTTATAGTTGCGTGTTGCCCGCGAATCCGCCATGACCGCCCCAGACCTCGCCGCCCCGTCCGATTCCCTGCCGAAGGAAGCCGCCACGGCAGCGATCCGCGTGCGCGGGGCGCGTACCCACAACCTGAAAAACATCTCGCTGGACATCCCGCGCAACCAGCTGGTGGTGCTCACCGGGCTGTCGGGTTCGGGCAAGTCCTCGCTGGCCTTCGACACCCTCTACGCGGAGGGGCAGCGCCGCTACGTGGAAAGCCTTTCCGCCTATGCGCGCCAGTTCCTGCAGCGTATGGAGAAGCCCGACGTCGACCTGATCGAAGGCCTGGCACCGGCCATTTCCATCGAGCAGAAATCGGCCAGCCACAACCCGCGCTCCACCGTGGGCACGGTGACCGAGATCCTGGATTACCTGCGCCTGTTGTGGGCGCGGGCGGGCACGCCGCATTGCCCCCAGCACCCGCAGCAGGCGCTGCGCGCGCAGACGGTGTCGCAGATGGTGGATACCGTGCTGGAGCGCCCGGCCGGGCAGCGCCTGGCGCTGCTGGCGCCGGTGGTGCACGCACGCAAGGGCGGGCACGCCGAGCTGCTGGCCTCCCTGCGCGCGCAGGGCTACGTGCGCTTTCGCGTGGACGGGCAGGTGCTGGAGGCCGAGAACATTCCGGCGCTGGACGACGGCTCCCGCCATGACGTGGAAGTGGTGGTCGACCGCGTGAAGACCGGCGGCGACCTGCGCCAGCGCCTGGCCGAGAGCCTGGAGGCCGCGCTGCGCCTGAGCGACGGGCGCGCGCTGGCGCTGGACCTGGACAGCGGCGAGCTGCAGAGCTTCAACAGCCGCTTCGCCTGCCCGATCTGCGGCACCTCGCTGCCCGAGCTGGAGCCGCGCCTGTTCTCCTTCAACAACCCCGCCGGCGCCTGCCCGGAATGCGACGGCCTGGGCCACGTGGAGGTGTTCGACCCCGCGCTGGTGGTGGCCCACCCGGAACTGGGCCTGGCCAGCGGCGCGATCCGCGGCTGGGACAAGCGCAACCGCTTTTATTTCGAGCAGTTGCAGGCGCTGGCCGCGCACGACGGCTTCGAGCTGGACACCCCATTCGAGCAATTGCCCGAGACGGTGCGCCAGCGGGTGCTGCACGGCACCGGGGACGAACGCATCGCCTTCGCCGCGGTGGACGCGAAGGGGCGCAGCAGCACGCGGCGCCACCCCTTCGAGGGGGTGCTGCCCAACCTGCAGCGCCGCTGGCTGGAAACCGAGACCCCGGCGGTGCGCGAGGAACTGGCGCGCCTGCGCAGCGTGCATAGCTGCCCGGCCTGCTCGGGCACCCGGCTGCGCCCGGAGGCGCGCCTGGTGCGCGTGGGCGAGGCCAGCCTGCCGGAGGTGTGCGCGCTGACCCTGCAGCAGGCGCAGGCCTGGTTCGACGAGCTGGAGCTGGACGGGGCGAAGGCGGAGATCGCGGCGCGCATCCGGCGCGAGATCGCGTCGCGCCTGCGGTTCCTGAACGACGTGGGGCTGCGCTACCTGAGCCTGGACCGCAGCGCCGACACCCTGTCGGGCGGCGAGGCGCAGCGCATCCGCCTGGCCTCGCAGATCGGCTCGGGGCTGACCGGGGTGATGTACGTGCTGGACGAGCCCAGCATCGGGCTGCACCAGCGCGACAACGACCGCCTGATCGCCACCCTCAAGCACCTGCGCGACCTGGGCAACAGCGTGCTGGTGGTGGAGCACGACGAGGACATGATCCGCGCCGCCGACCACGTGGTGGACATGGGGCCGGGCGCCGGCATCCACGGCGGCGAGGTGGTGGCGCAGGGCACGCCCGAGGCGGTGGCCGCGGACCCGGCCTCGCTGACCGGGCAGTACCTTTCCGGGCGGCGCCACGCGGCCGCCACGGCCTCGCGCAGCGCGCCGGGCGAGCATTGGCTGGAACTGGCGGGCGCGCGCGGCAACAACCTGCGCGAGGTGACGGCGCGCATTCCGCTGGGGCTGCTGACCGTGGTCAGCGGGGTGTCGGGCTCGGGCAAGTCCACGTTGGTCAACGACACGCTGTACGCGGCGGCGGCCGCCGCGCTCAACGGCGCGCACACGGAGCCGGCGCCCTTCGAGGCGTTGCACGGGCTGCAGCTGCTGGACAAGGTGATCGCGGTGGACCAGTCGCCGCTGGGGCGCACGCCGCGCAGCAACCCGGCCACCTACACGGGGCTGTTCACGCCGCTGCGCGAGTTGTTCGCGCAGACCAACCTGGCGCGCGAGCGCGGCTTCGACGCCGGGCGCTTCTCCTTCAACGTCAAGGGCGGGCGCTGCGAGGCCTGCCAGGGCGACGGGCTGGTGAAGGTGGAAATGCACTTCCTGCCCGACATGTACGTGCCCTGCGACGTGTGCCACGGCAAGCGCTACAACCGCGAGACCCTGGACGTCACCTGGCACGGGCTGAACATCGCCGAGGTGCTGGAGCTCAGCGTGGACCAGGCGCTGGAGCAGTTCAAGAGCGTGCCGGCCATCGCCCGCAAGCTGCAGACCCTGCGCGAGGTGGGGCTGGGCTACATCCGCCTGGGGCAGAGCGCGACCACCTTGTCGGGCGGCGAGGCGCAGCGGGTGAAGCTGGCGCTGGAGCTGTCGCGGCGCGACACGGGGCGCACGCTGTACATCCTGGACGAGCCGACCACGGGGCTGCATTTCGCGGACATCGACATGCTGCTGGACGTGCTGCTGCGCCTGCGAGACGCCGGCAACACCATCGTGGTGATCGAGCACAACCTGGACGTGATCGCCAGCGCCGACTGGGTCATCGACCTGGGCCCCGAGGGGGGAGCCGGCGGCGGGCGCATCGTGGCTTTCGGCACGCCGGAGCATCTGGCCACGCAGGGCGAATCGGCCACAGCGCCCTACCTGGCCCGGGTGCTGGAGCAGCGCTCGGGGAACTGAGCGGGCTGCGAGCGAGCGCCCCCCGCGCCCCGCCCGAATGTCGCCTTGCCGGGCGGAGCGCGACCGGGCGGAGCGCGCCGCGGCGCCTCCTGCAGACTTGGGGCATCCACTTGTACCATGGCCCGCGTCACCTGCCGCCGCGCGGCGGCAGCTGTGCGAGCCGGGCGCCGTGCATGCGGCCGCGCGGCCCTGGCGGCGGCACCTGCGCGAGGCGCGGCGCGCCCCGACCTCCCGAGAACGATCACGTACAACCCTACGGAGAACTTGTCATGGGCAAGAACATTACGTTGCAACTCAAGGATGGAACCCGCATCGGCGCCTACGTCGCCGAGCCGGCCGGCACGCCCAAGGCGGGCCTGGTCGTGGTGCAGGAAATCTTCGGCGTGAACGCGCACATCCGCAGCGTGGCCGACCGCTACGCGGCGCAGGGCTACCTGGCCATCGCGCCGGCGCTGTTCGACCCGGTGCAGCCGGGCGTGGAACTGGGCTATGACCAGGAAGGCGTGACCAAGGGCCAGGACTACGTGGGCAAGCTGGGCTTCGAGCGCGCGCTGGCCGGCGTCGAGGCGGCGGCGCAGGAAGTGCGCGGCGCCGGCAAGGTGGCCACGGTGGGCTACTGCTGGGGCGGCACGGTGAGCTTCCTGTCGGCCATTCGCCTGGGGCTGCCGGCGATCAGCTACTACGGCGGACGCAACGTGCAGTTCGCGGGGGAGCCGGCGAAGGCGCCGCTGATGTTCCATTACGGGCTGAAGGACGCGCACATCAGCGAAGCCGACCGCGAAGCGGTGCGCAAGGGCAACCCCACGGCCGAGTTCCACGTCTACGACGCCGACCACGGCTTCAACTGCGACGCCCGCGGCAGCTACGACGCGGACTCGGCCAAGCTGGCCATGGAGCGCTCGCTGGCCTTCCTGGCCAGGCACGTGGGCTGACAGCCCGGCCCCGGGGCGGCACGCCGTGCCGCCCACGCCTAGATGGCGCGCAGGCGCCCGCCGTGGTTGAGCACCTCGGCCCAGTCCTCGAGCTGGCGCGGCTCGCCGAACAGGTAGCCCTGCATCACCTGCAGCCCGAGTTCGCGCAGGGCCTGCGCGTCCTCGGGGCGCTCCACCGCCTCGGCCACCACCTGTACGCCCAGGCGCTGCGCCAGCGCTGTGACGCTGCGCACGATCTCGCGGTTGCGCGGGTCGCGCTCCAGGTTTCCGGTGAAACCGGCGGGCAGCTTGATCAGCGCCGGGCTCAGGCGCTTGAGGTATTCGAAGGAGGCGTAGCCCTCGCCGAAATCGTCCATGGCCAGCTGCACGCCGGCCTGCTGCAGGGCCTGGATGTTGCGCACCACGCTGGGGTAGACGGGGATCTGGCGCCGCTCGGTCACTTCCAGCGCCAGGCGCTGCGCGGGCCAGCGGCTCTCGGCCAGCACGCTCTGGATGTGGGGCACCAGTTCCGGGTCACCGAGCTGGTCGGCTTCCAGGTTGACCCCCACCATGCCTTCCCAGCCGGTCCAGTTGGACAGCACGCGCGCCTCGGCCACGGCGGTGTCGACCACCCAGAAGAACAGCTGGCTGGTCTGCGACACCGACAGGCGCGGCAGGAAGGCCAGCGGGGAATGGCGCCGCGGCGCGGTGTCGGCGCGCCAGCGGAACAGGGCCTCCAGGCCGACGACTTCGCCGCTGGGGTAGCGCACCTGCGGCAGGTACACCAGAGACGGCGAACCGGAACCGGTATGCACCGCGATTTCGCTGAACACGTCTCGTTCCAAGGCCGATCTCGCGAGTTTTCCTGGGAAGGCTGGATAGGTCCCGCGCAGCCTGCGCGGGGCTTGGCGCACCGGAGCACCCGGGGCGCGGCTGGGCAGATTAGCATGAAGCCCGATTCCACTGCCCGCACGCCATGCCACCCTCCGCCCAGGCCACGCCCGCCGCGCGCAAGCGCGCCAAGGCCGCCCCGACCGCCTCGGTCGGGCCCCGCTACCGCGTGCGCATGCACAAGCTGCACGCGCATGTGTTCGACGTCGAGCTCGAGCTGGCGCGCCCCGACCCTGCGGGCCAGGAGCTGTGGCTGCCGGTGTGGGTGCCGGGCAGCTACCTGGTGCGCGAGTTCGCGCGCCACGTGCTGGAGATGCGCGCCTTCTGCGGGCGCCGGGAACTGGCGCTGCGCAAGACGGCGAAGAACCGCTGGCGCATCGAGCCCTGCGAGGGGCCGCTGAAGGTGCAGCTCGGCGTGTACGCGCACGACGCCTCGGTGCGCGCGGCCTGGCTGGACCCGTCGCGGGGGTTTTTCAATGCCAGCAGCCTGCTGCCGGCGGCCGCCGGCTTCGAGCACGTGGAGCAGGAGCTCAGCCTGGAGCCCCCGCCGGGGCTGCGCTGGAGCGTGGCCACCACGCTGGCTCCGCGCAAGGTGGACGAGCGCGGCTTCGGCAGCTACGCGGCGCGCGACTACGCGGATCTGGTGGACCACCCCGTGGCCTGCGGCGACCATCTGCGCATCGCCTTCCGCGCCTGCGGGACGCCGCACGAGATGGTGGTGGAACACGGCACCCGCCTGCGCGAGCAGGTGGACGCCAAGCGCCTGGCGGCCGACCTGCGGCGCATCTGCGAAACACAGATCGCGCTGTTCGAGCCCGAGGCGCCGCGCGCGCCCTTCCGGCGCTACGCCTTCCTGCTGGCGCCCTCGCCCACCGGCTGGGGCGGGCTGGAGCATGCCGACAGCAGCGCGCTGATCTGCGCCGAGGCGGACCTGCCGCATCCGCGCGACGGCGCCGACGCCGGCGCCGGCTACCGGCGCCTGCTGGGCCTGTGCAGCCATGAGTACTTCCACGCCTGGAACGTCAAGCGCATCCGTCCGCAGGCGCTGACACCGCTCGACCTGGAGCGCGAAAACCTCACCGGCATGCTGTGGCTGTTCGAGGGCTTCACCTCCTACTACGACGACCTGGTGCTGCGCCGCGCCGGGCTGATCAGCCCGCAGCAATACCTGCAGCTGCTGGCCGAGGCCATGCGCGCGGTGCAGGCCACGCCGGGGCGCCACCTGCAAAGCCTGGAGGAGGCGAGCTTCGACGCCTGGATCAAGTTCTACCGGCCCGACGAGAACACCCCCAACGCGACGGTGAGCTACTACACCCTGGGCGGGCTGTTCGCGCTGGCGCTGGATCTGCATCTGCGCAGCCGCGGCAAGGGCTGCCTGGACGACGTGATGCGCCTGCTTTGGCGGCGCTACGGCCGCGCCGACGCGCCGCTGCGCGAGCAGGGCGTGCCCGAGGACGCGCTGCCCGCGCTGGTGCGCGAGGCCTGCGGCGCCGACCTGCGCGCCTGGTTCGCGCGCCACGTGCAGGGCCGCGAGGAATTGCCCCTGCAACGCCTGCTGGCCGGTTTCGGCGTGGAACTGGGCCATGGCGCGCCGGAGCCGGTGGACGCGCTGGGCCTGCGCCTGGACGGCGTCTCCAGCTGGCCGCTGGTGCGCTACGTGCGCAGCGGCTCGTGGGCCGAGCAGGCCGGGCTGTGCGCGGGCGACGTGCTGGTGGCCGTGAACGAACAGCAGGCGGGCGCGGCCGCGCTGGCGCGCCAGTGGCGCCGCGCCCAGGCCGGCCAGACGTGGAGCGCCCACGTCATGCGCGACGGCAGGCTGCTGCAGCTGCGCGCGCCGCTGCCCCAGCCGGCGCCGGGCCCGGTGCAACTGCAACTGGCCGCGCGCCCCACGGCCGCCGCGCTGCGCCTGCGCCGCGCCTGGCTGGACGCCTGAAGCCGACGCCGCGGCGCGCCGCCCCCCTCACAACCCGACCTACCCAGGAGACTCCGATGAACCCCGAGAACCTGCTGCTCGAAGTCCACGACCAGGTGGCGCTGATCCGGCTGCACCGGCCCAAGGCGCTCAACGCACTGAACGATGCGTTGATGGACGAGCTGGGCCAGGCGCTGGCCCTGTACGAGGCCGACGACGCCATCGGCTGCATCGTGCTCACCGGCAGCGAAAAGGCCTTCGCGGCCGGCGCGGACATCGCGGCCATGGCCACCAAGGACTACATGCAGGCCTACCGCGAGGACTTCATCACCCGCAACTGGGAGCGCATGCGCAGCATGCGCAAGCCGGTGATCGCAGCGGTGGCCGGCTACGCGCTGGGCGGCGGCTGCGAGCTGGCGATGATGTGCGACTTCATCATCGCCGCCGACGACGCGCGCTTCGGCCAGCCGGAGATCCGCATCGGCATCATCCCCGGCGCCGGCGGCACGCAGCGCCTGCCGCGCGCGGTCGGCAAGAGCAAGGCCATGGACCTGGCGCTCACCGGGCGCATGATGGACGCGGCGGAAGCCGAGCGCGCCGGGCTGGTGTCGCGCGTGGTGCCGGCGGCGCGCCTGCTGGACGAGGCGCTGGAAGCGGCGCGCGCCATCTGCGCCTTCCCGCGCCAGACCGTGATGCTGACCAAGGACTGCGTGAACCGCGCCTTCGAGGTGCCGCTGGCCGATGGCCTGATGTACGAGCGCCGCGTGTTCCACAGCCTGTTCGGCACCCACGACCAGCGCGAGGGCATGGCCGCCTTCCTGGAAAAACGCAGCCCGAAGTTCGAGAACCGCTGAGGCCTTCCGGCGCGACGCAATGCCCCGTGGCTGGCAGGGGGCTTGAACGCCCGGCGCGCTCGCGTATAATGTCCTGCTTTTGGCGCTTTAGCTCAGTTGGTTAGAGCGACGGAATCATAATCCGCAGGTCCGGGGTTCGAGTCCCTGAAGCGCCACCAGAGTTTCCGAAGCCCCGGAGTCGCGAGACTTCGGGGCTTTTTCACATGGGCCGGAGTGCAGGCATGCTGGCCTGCCTGTCACAAGCCCCCAAGGCCCCGCCGCGATTCAAGGCTGCCTACCATGAGGACCGGGGCCAACGTCCTCGCCTCGGTAGCCCCAGGTCGCAGCGGCAACCGCCTTCCTTCCCAAGACCCTCCACCCATCCGTCGCTTTCGCGGACGATGACAGCATGATCGACGCCTTGCGCCTGCTTGCCTGCGGCGTGTGCGCGGCAGCGTTGGCCTGGGGCCTTTGGTACTGGCTCGGCGAACGCCTGTTCGGCGTGCTCACCATCACGGCCATCGTCTACCTGCTGCTCGAGAACCGCAGACTGCGCAAAAGCCTTCGGACTCAGGAGACGGTGCAAACGCGCCGCGGCACCCGCGAACCCTGACGGGCCTGATCCGAGCGCTACCTTTCCAGCCAGTTCTCCACCTTGAGGCCTCGGATGCGGCTGAATTCGCGCATGTTGTCCGTGACCAGGGTGAGGCCCAAGGCGAGGGCGTGCGACGCGATCAGCAGATCATTCATGCCGATGGGCTTGCCAACGCCTTCCAGTTCGGCGCGGATGCGGCCGTACCGGGAATCGGCAGGACACTCCAGCGGCATGATGGGGATGGTGGCAAGGATCTCCCCCACCCTGGCGCGCAGCTTGGCGGAACCCTTCCTTGCGCAGCCATAGTGCAATTCCGCTGCGACGATGATGCTGGTGACGATAGCAGCCGTCGGGCCGAATTCTTCGAGATGCCGCGCCACGATCCCGTCCGGGCTGCGGATCACGTCGCCGATGATGTTCGTGTCCAGCAGATATCCGGTCAAAAAATATCCTCCGGTTCGGCGGGCGTGTCCTCGATCCGCGGAAACTGGTCTTCAGGGCCAAGCGGCGCCTGCCGCCTCCACTGCGCAAGAAGTTCGACCAGATTCGTCGGCCGCGTCACCGGTTCAAGAATGAGTTTGCCGCCTTCCCGGTGGATCAGCACGCGGTCGCCCGGCAATTCGAACTCCACCGGTATCCGCACTGCCTGACTACGGTTGTTGCGGAACAGTCTGGCCTCCTTGGGGCTGGATGGCCGCGATCGGCTGGGCATGGCATGGGGTCTCGAGTTGTATATGCCGAATTGAATATCCCACGAGCTCCTCGAGAGCTCACCCCGGCAAAGAGACGAAGCGGCCGTGGGCGGCCGGCCCTGCGTATCATGCCCGCTGGCCAGTTCCAGGCGCTCGAGCGCGGTTTCCGATGACCCAGTCCGCCGCCCGCAAGGGCATCATCCTCGCCGGGGGCTCCGGCACCCGGCTGTACCCGGTCACGCAGGCGGTGAGCAAGCAGCTGATGCCGGTGTACGACAAGCCGATGGTGTACTACCCGCTGTCGACCCTGATGCTGGCCGGCATCCGCGAGGTGCTGGTGATTTCCACGCCGCAGGACACGCCGCGCTTCCAGCACCTGCTGGGCGACGGCAGCCAGTGGGGCCTGGATCTGCACTACGCGGTGCAGCCCAGCCCGGACGGGCTGGCGCAGGCCTTTGTCATCGGGCGCGATTTCCTGGGCGGCGCGCCGAGTTCGCTGGTGCTGGGCGACAACCTGTTCTGGGGTCACGACCTGCAGCCCCTGCTGATGCAGGCCAATGCGCGCGCCGACGCGGCCACCGTGTTCGCCTACCACGTGCTCGACCCCGAGCGCTACGGCGTGGTGGAGTTCGACGCGCAGGGCCGCGCGGTGAGCATCGAGGAAAAGCCGGCCAGGCCCAAGAGCAGCTATGCCGTCACGGGGCTGTATTTCTACGATGCGCAGGCGCCCGAGATCGCCGCCTCGCTGCGCCCGTCGCCGCGCGGGGAGCTGGAGATCACCGACCTGAACCGCATCTACCTGGAACGCGGGCAGTTGCAGGTGTGCACGCTGGGGCGCGGCTACGCCTGGCTGGACACGGGCACCCACGAGAGCCTGCTGGACGCCGGGCAGTTCATCGCCACGCTGGAAAAGCGCCAGGGCCTGAAGGTGTCGTGCCCGGAGGAGATCGCCTGGCGCCAGGGCTGGATCGACGACGCGCAGCTGGAACGGCTGGCCGAGCCCATGCGCAAGAACGGCTACGGCCAGTACCTGCTGCGCCTGCTGAGTTCCCCGGGATTCTGAGGCCATGCCCTACACCGCGACCCCCACCGCGCTGCCCGAGGTGCTGGTGCTGGAACCCAAGGCCTACGGCGACGCCCGGGGCTGGTTTTTCGAGAGCTACAACCGGCGCGATTTCGCCACCGCCACGGGCATCGACGTCGAGTTCGTGCAGGACAACCACTCGCGCTCGGCGCTGGGGGTGCTGCGGGGACTGCACTACCAGATCCGCCACCCGCAGGGCAAGCTGGTGCGGGTGGTGGCGGGGCGGGTGTGGGACGTGGCCGTGGACCTGCGCCGCTCCTCGCCGCGCTTCGGCCAGTGGGCGGGGGTGGAGCTTTCGGCCGAGAACCGGCGCCAGCTGTGGATTCCCCCGGGTTTCGCGCATGGCTTCCTGAGCCTTTCCGAGGGCGCGGAATTCCTGTACAAGACCACGGACTACTGGTTTGCCGAGCACGAGCGCTCGCTGCTGTGGAACGACCCGCGCCTGGGCATCGCCTGGCCGCTGCAGGGCCTGCAGCCGGCCCTGGCCGCGAAGGACGCGGCGGCCCCGGCGCTGGAGCGGGCGGAGTGCTTCGACTGATTCCATGGCTCGCCGGCGGGCAAGCCGCGCGGCGGCCCCGGCGCGCCATGGGGCCATTAGAATCCGGGAAAGCTTCCCCCCCACCAGGAACCCGCGGATGCGTGTGGCCGCCCCGAACCTGCCGAGCCTGAGCCTGGCCGCCGCGCTGGCGCTGGGCGGCGCTTGCGCTCCGGCGCTCGCCCAGGTGTTGCCCACCGCGCCGGCACGCGTGTACCCCATGGGCAGCCTGATGGGCTATGCCACATTCGGCGCCGGGCCCACGCTGAGCGTGAATTGCGTGAGCTACCCGCTGGGCCCGGGGCTGCGCGTGGAGAACACGCAGCAGCGCGTGGTCCTGCTGGGCCAGCTGCCGGGCCTCAAGGGCCCGGTGGTGTTCCAGCGCGACTCCATGGGCAACGTGTTCCGGGTGTGGTTGCTGCGCGATAACCAGGTCGTCGGCGGAGTGACGGCCGCCCCCAATCGCTGCCTGTTCCGGCAGTTCTGAACGCCCTGCCCGCCCGCGGGCGGGTACGGCCCCCGCGCCGGCGCGCCCGCCGTGCCGCTCCCCGATCATGAAAAAGCTCTACATCAAGACCTTCGGCTGCCAGATGAACGAGTACGACTCGGCCAAGATGGCCGACGTGCTCGGCGCCGCCCAGCCCTGGGAGCCCACCGACACCCCGGAGGACGCCGACCTCGTGTTGCTCAACACCTGCTCCATCCGCGAGAAGGCCCAGGAGAAGGTGTTCAGCGACCTCGGGCGCCTGCGCCTGCTGAAGGCCGAGCGCCCGGGCCTGCGCATCGGCGTGGCCGGCTGCGTGGCCAGCCAGGAAGGCGCGGCCATCGTCGAGCGCGTGCCCTTCGTCGACCTCGTGTTCGGCCCGCAGACCCTGCACCGCCTGCCCGAGTTGCTGGAGGCGCGCGAGCGCACCGGGCGCGCGCAGGTGGACGTGAGCTTCCCGGAGATCGAGAAGTTCGACCACCTGCCGGCCGCGCGCGCCGAGGGGGCCACCGCCTTCGTGTCCATCATGGAAGGCTGCAGCAAGTACTGCAGCTATTGCGTGGTGCCCTACACCCGCGGCGAGGAGGTCTCGCGTCCGCTGGAGGACGTGCTCACCGAGGTGGCCGAGCTGGCCTCCCAAGGGGTGCGCGAGGTCACGCTGCTGGGCCAGAACGTCAACGCCTGGCGCGCCGAGGTGGACGGCCAGCCGGGGGATTTCGCGCTCTTGCTGGAGTACGTGGCGGAGATCCCGGGCATCGAGCGCATCCGCTACACCACCAGCCACCCCAACGAGTTCACGCAGCGCCTGATCGATGCGCATGCGCGCATCCCCCAGCTGGCGGCCCACGTGCACCTGCCGGTGCAGCACGGCTCGGATCGCGTGCTGGCGGCGATGAAGCGCGGCTACACGGCGTTGCAGTTCAAGCAGATCGCGCGCAAGCTGCGCGCGGCGCGCCCTGGCATCAGCATCGGCTCGGATTTCATCGTGGGCTTTCCCGGCGAGACCGAGGCCGACTTCGAGCAGCTGATGAAACTGGTGGAGGACCTGCGTTTCGACGCGAGCTTCAGCTTCGTGTTCAGCGCCCGCCCCGGCACGCCGGCCGCGGCGCTGCACGACGACACCCCGCAGGAGATCAAGCTGCAGCGCCTGCAACGCCTGCAGGCGCGCCTGGAGCAGTTCGCGCGGGAGATCTCCGAGGCCATGGTGGGCAGCACGCAGCGCGTGCTGGTGGAAGGCCCCAGCCGGCGCGACCCCGAGGAACTGCAGGGGCGCACCGAGAACAACCGCATGGTGCACTTCGTGGGGCCGCGCGAGCTGGTGGGGCGCATGGTGGACATGCGCATCTCGGCGGCCTACCCGCATTCGCTGCGCGGCGAGTTGCCCGCCGCGCAGCCCCTGGCTACTTGATCGCCAGGCGCAGCGCGTCCCACATGCGCTTGAAGAAGCCGGCCTGGCGCACCGGCGCCAGCACCTGCAGCGGGTAGCTGCCCATGGGCTTGCCGGCCAGCGCCACGTTCAGCGTGCCCACGCGCTGGCCCGCATCGAGCGGCGCCACCAGCGGGTCGTTGCGCTGCATCGTGGTCTGGATGCGCGCGGCGTCGCCGCGCGGCACGGTGACCACCACGTCCTGCAGGCTGCCCAGCGGCACGGTGGAGACGGCGCCCTTCCACACCGGCGCCTGCACCAGCGCCTTGCCGGCCTGCAGCAGGTGCACGTCGTCGAAGTTCTGGTAGGCCCAGTTCAGCAGCACGGCGCTTTCGGCCACGCGCGCATGCTCGGTGGGCGTGCCCATGACCACGGTGAGCACGCGGCGCGGCCCGGTGGGGGTCTTGCGCAGCGCGGTGGTGATCATGCAGTAGCCGGCGTTCTCGGTGTAACCGGTCTTCATGCCGTCCACCGAGGGGTCGGTGAACAGCAGGCTCACGCGGTTGGGCTGCGTGATGTGGTTGTAGGTGAATTCCTTGACCTTGAAGTAGCGCGCGAAATCGGCCGGGAAGTCGCGGACGATGTGGGTGGCGATGACGGCCAGGTCATGCGCGCTGCTGTGGTGCCCCGGGTCGGGCAGGCCGGTGGGGTCCATGAAGTGGGTGTCGTGCAGGCCCCACTGCTGCGCCTGGTTGTTCATCATGGACACGAAGGTGGCCTCGGAGCCGGCCACCGTCTGCGCCAGGGTCATGGCGGCGTCGTTGCCCGACTGCACGATCATGCCCATCAGCAGGTCGTCCACCGACACCGGCACGCGCGGGTCGACGAACATGCGCGAGCCGCCGGTGTGCCAGGCCTTCACGCTTTCGTGCACCATCTGGTCGCGCTTGACGGTGCCGTCCTTGATCGCCTTGAAGGTGAGGTAGGCGGTCATCAGCTTGGTCAGCGAGGCCGGCGCCTCCACCTGGTGGGCGTCGTGCTGGGCCAGGACCTGGTTGCTGGTGAGGTCCAGCACCAGCCAGCTGCGCGCGTCCAGGTTGGGCGGCGTGACGGTCTGCAGCAGCGCGGCGGTCGGGCCGTTGGGCAGGTTGCCGGGGCCGGCCGAGGCGGCGGCGGCTGCCGGGGCCGAGGCGGCAACAGGGCCAGGGGCGGCGGCCCAGGCGGCCGGCAGCGTGCCCGCGGCGAAGGACAGGACGAGCGCACCGACGGCAAGGCGCGAGGGTCGGAAAGCGGGTGGGAACATGGGCGATTCGGACAAAGCTGAAAAGCCGGCGGCATACCGGCGGATGCGCGCGCCCCGCTGACCGGGGCGCACAACCTGCAGCACCATAGCAGCGCGCGGAGGGCTTGTTGTTTCCTCAGGTATCGACGCGCGGGGGCGCGGCGACCGCGTTCAGTCGGGGAGCGTCGCGTGCCACGCGCACACCCATTGTTTCAGCGGCGTGAGCATGCCGTGAAAGAAATGCCCGGCGCCGGGCACCACCAGCACCGGCTGGGCCTGCGGGCGCGCCCAGTCCATGGTGGCGGACAGGGGCACGACGTCGTCGGCCTCGCCGTGCACCACCAGCATGCGCCGCGCCAGCGTGGCGCCGGCCTCGTCGCGCAGCGCCGGCACCGCGAAACTCGCCACCGCCGGCGCCACCAGGCACAGGTGGTGCACGTCGCGCGCCTGTTCGCGCAGTTGCGCGCACAGGCGCGCGGCCACGAAGCCCCCGAAGGAAAACCCGGAAATGGCCAGCAGCACGTCCTGCGCCAGGCCCAGTTCGGCCTGCGCGTGCAGCATCGCGGCGCGCAGGTCCTCGGTCTCGCCCAGGCCTTCGGTGTAGCGGCCCTCGCTGGCGCCCACGCCGCGGAAGTTCGGGCGCACCGCGGCGTAGCCCAGCTGCACCCAGGCCCGCGCGAGGGTCTGCGCCACCTTGTTGTCCAGCGTGCCGCCCTGCAACGGGTGGGGGTGCGCGACCACGGCCAGGCCGCGCGGCGCCTGCGCCGGCAGGTCGATGGCCAGCTCCAGCGTGCCGGCCGGGCCGGCGATGCGCTCGCGCCGGGTGGAGCTGTTCATGCCGCGGGCTCCTCGGGCACCAGCAGGCGCTCGACGATCTCGCCGTGCTTGAGGTGGCGCTCGACGATCTCGTCGATGTCGTGCTGGTCCACGTAGGTGTACCAGGTGCCCTGGGGGTAGACCACGCACACGGGCCCCTGCTCGCAGCGCTCCATGCAGCCGGCGCGGTTCACCCGCACCTTGCCGGGGCCGGCCAGGCCGGCCTGCTTGACGGCCTTCTTGCAGTGGTCGAAGGCCGCCTCGGCGCCTTGTGCCGCGCAGCAGGGGCGGGGCCCGTCGCGCTGGTTCAGGCAGAAGAACACGTGGTACTGGTAATGGCTCATGGAAGGCGCAGGGTTCAGAAGGGCTTGACCACCACCATGGGCACGATGACGAACAGCGCGACGGTGGGAATCTCGTTGAACCAGCGGTACCAGCGGTGGCTGTGCCGGTTGCGCCCCTGCTCGAACTGGCGCAGCAGGCGCCGGCAGAGGTGATCGAAGGCGATCAGCACGAGGACGAAACCGAGTTTCACGTGCATCCAGCCATTGCCGGGGCCGCGCAGCCCCACGCCGTAGACCAGCCAGAGCACGAGGCCGAAGCCCAGCGCCGGCACCATCAGGATGGTCATGAAGCGCAGCAGCTTGCGCGCCATCAGCAGCAGGCGCTCGCGCTCGGCGCGCGCCTCGGGCGCATCGCCCACCATGGCCAGGTTGACGTAGATGCGCGGCAGATAGAACAGGCCGGCGAACCAGGAAACGACAAAAATGACATGCAGGGCCTTGATCCACAGGAACATCGGGACTCCTCGGGGGTTGGCGGCAGCCCTGCATTGTGCCTGCGCACCCAAAAAAACGCCCCGGCCGGGGCCGGGGCGAACAGCCTTGGTCGAAAACACAAGGCGCCCGCTCAGGGAGGAGAAGCGGGAGGGACCCCCTCGCGGAGGCCACCTGGAGGAATAGACTGGCGTAAGCTCCAAAAGTTCCCGCGGCGCGACAAATTCCTCTTTCGCGATGCGTGTATTTCTCTCCTGCCATGACCCAGCCTCCGTTTCCCGCAACCCGCATGCGGCGCCTGCGCCGCGATGACTTCACCCGGCGCCTGGTGCGCGAGCACCGCCTGAGCGTCGACGACCTGATCCTGCCGGTGTTCGTGCTCGACGGCGAGCGCAAGCGCGAGAGCGTGGGCTCGATGCCCGGCGTGGAGCGCCTGAGTCTGGACCAGCTGCTGCCGGTGGCGCAGGAATGCGTGGAGCTGGGCATCCCGGTGATGGCGCTGTTCCCGGTCATCGACCCGGCGCTGAAAACCCCCGACGGCCTGGAGGCCGCCAACCCGGAGGGCCTGGTGCCGCGCGTGGTGCGCGCGCTCAAGCGCGAGTTCCCGCAACTGGGGGTGCTCACCGACGTGGCGCTGGACCCCTACACCTCGCACGGCCAGGACGGCCTGCTGGACGAGAGCGGCTACATCGTCAACGAGCCCACGGTGCAGATGCTGGTGCGCCAGGCGCTGGTGCAGGCGCAGGCGGGCGTGGACGTGGTGGCTCCCAGCGACATGATGGACGGGCGCATCGGCGCCATCCGCGACGCGCTGGAGAACGCCGGGCACATCCACACCCGCATCATGGCCTACAGCGCCAAGTACGCCAGCGCCTTCTACGGCCCCTTCCGCGACGCGGTGGGCTCGGCGTCCAACCTGGGCAAGGCGGACAAGAAGGTCTACCAGATGGACCCGGGCAACTCCGACGAGGCCTTGCGCGAGGTGCGCCTGGATATCGCCGAGGGCGCCGACATGGTGATGGTCAAGCCCGGCATGCCCTACCTGGACATCGTGCGGCGCGTGAAGGACGAGTTCCGCATGCCCACCTTCGTCTACCAGGTCAGCGGCGAATACGCGATGCTGCGCGCCGCGGCGCTCAACGGCTGGCTCGACGGGCCGGCGGTGATGATGGAATCGCTGCTGGCCTTCAAGCGCGCCGGCGCCGACGGCATCCTGACCTACTTCGCCATCGAGGCGGCCCGGGCGCTGCGCGCGCGCTGAATAACCGGCAAGACCCTGGCCCGGCAACGGGACGGACCGGCCTCCCATAATCCTGACGACGTTCTGCACGGCCTTCCCGAAGGGGCGTGCAGCTGCCTCGGGGCCCTCGTGCCCCGCCTGCCACTCGTCCGCCAGGAGTGCCGATGCCCCCCGAATCCTGCTCGCCGCCCCCAGGGCAGCTGCCTCGCCCGTCAACGTCACGCCGAGGCCGCGCCGGCCTCGGCCACGCGCTCCGCGGCGCGGCCCTGGCCTGCGCCGGGCTGCTCGGCCCGGCCACACCGGCTGCGCAAGCGGCGCCGACCGGCGCCCCGGGCTCCGGCTACGCCATGCTGCAGATCGTGCCGCTGGGCGCCGGGGACACGCTTGCATTCACCGCGGTTCCCGGCAAGGACAACCCCCTCGGCTTTGCGGTGCAATGCCACACGATGCCGCCCGGCCGCGTCTGCGACGGCGGCACCCTGGCGGGAAGGTTCCCCGCGCGCGAGACGCAGAGCCTGCTGCAGGTCACGACCGAGGGCATCGCGCCCTGCGTCAACAGCCCGTACTACTTCTCCTGCCCCATCGCGCCCTTGCCGGACCAGGGCGCGCAGCGGGTGTCTTACACCTTGCGCGTGGCGCCCGGGGACTACGCGACCAACGTCGCGACCGTGGAAGGCAGGGACGGCCTTCATCTGGCCACGGGCACCCTGGTCACCACCATGCAAGGCGAGGGCACGCTGAGCCTCGCGCCGGCGCCGGACGTGATCATTCCCGACGACTCGCGCAATGCGATCGCCACCCTGCACTACAGCAACGCCGGTCCGTCGGTGAACCGCGGCGTTCGCCTGCGCATCGGACCGTTCCCGGATTACCTGCAGCCTTCGGTCATGAGCGATGAGCCGGACTGCGTGTTCGAAGGGAACATGCTGGAGTGCAGGCCTCCCGACCTGCCGCCAGGGGTCATGCGCGACGTGGCGATCACCATCTACGCCGACATCCAACGCGCTCCGCCGCTGCCGGCCAAGTCCGATATCGAGGTCGAGGCCAGCAGCGATCTGGGCCACAGCCAGACGGTGTTCTCCGTCGTGGTGATGCACGTCCAGTAGCCTTGCGCTGGCGTCGTCCGGCAGGGCGAGCCGCTACAGCAGCACGACCAGCGCGATGGCCAGCCAGCCCAGCGCGAAGTTGAGTTGCACCAGCCGGTGGATGCGCTGCAGCGCGGCGCCCGCCTCGGGCCAGCGGGCCTCACGCGCGGCGCGGCAGGCGCGCCGGTAGGGGGCGAAGTAGAGGTAGGCGAACACGGCCGTCATCAGCAGGCCGATGCCCAGCATGGCGTGCCAGCCCGGCGGCGCGGCCGCCATGCCCACGCTGGCCAGCGCCCAGGCGCCGCTGCCCAGCAGCAGCGCGATGCTCAGCCACACCAGCGGGAAAAAGCCTCGCAGCACCTGCAGCATCAACTGCTGGCGCAGCGGCGGCTCCAGCACGCGCAAGGCGGCCGGGCGCAGCGCCAGCAACACCAGGCTCATGCCGCCCATCCAGACGATGGCACCGATCAAGTGTATGAAAAGCAACAATTTGTTCACGACAACCCCCTGGGGCCGAGCATAGCCCAAACGCCGTGCCGCCCCTGGCGGCGCATGTCCGCACTGCGCCTTGCCTTGCTCTGGCGCAAGGCAAGCCCGAGGCCAGCTACGAAAATACTGGATTGCTGCCTAGGGGTTTACGTATACTTCCGCCGTTTGGCCACGAGCGATTTGTTACAACGCTTGGCCGGGATGTTGACTGGATGGTGGCCCCAGGGCGCGCGCTGCGCACCTCGACGGGGCCCAGCGCGCGAAGTCCGCGTGCCACGACCGCGGCAGCAGGATGCTCGGCGCACCGTGAGGGTGCGCCGGCTGGTCCGCGGTGGCACGGGCCAGCCACCCATCCCGCAGCAGCAGAACCGCAAGACCTCATCAGCAAAATCTAGCAAAAAACGTGCAAGCCTTGGACACCTGGCAGGACGAAGACGACACGCCGCGCGAGCCGCTGAGCAGCGAGCAGGCGCAAGCCTTGCTGCGCGCCAAGCCGGGCGTGTCGCCGCTGCGCGTGGTCGCGCTGCAACTGGCCGTGACCCTGCTGGCCGGCCTGGCGGGCTGGCTGCTGGGCGGGCGCTCCGCGGGGCTGTCGGCGCTGTGGGGCGGCGCGGTGGTGCTGCTGCCGGCCGCCTTGTTCGCCGGTGCCATGCGCCGCTGGCTGGTGCGCCTGCCGCCCGCCTACGCACTGTTCGGCTTCGCCTTCGGCGAATTGCTCAAGATCGCCTTCACCGTGATGTTCCTGCTGCTGGCCCCGCGCCTGCTGCCCGCCCTGAGCTGGCCGGCGCTGCTGCTCGGCCTGGTGGCCACGCTGCAGGTGTACTGGATCGCCCTGCTGTTGCGCGGCAAGCCGCGCGACAGCGGGAAACAAGCCTGAGTCCGCGCACCACCACGCGACCAACCCTTTTGCCGAAGCTGCCATGTCCGCTCCAGAACCGACGATCACCGCAGGCGAATACATCATCCACCACCTGACGCAGTGGACCAGCGCCCCGCGTGCCGGCGTGGTGGACTTCCACGTCGTCGACATCGACTCGCTGGTCATGACCCTGCTGCTGGGCGCGCTGGCCTGCTTCGTGCTGTGGCGCGTGGCCCGCTCGATGAGCAGCGGAGTGCCGGGGCGCATGCAGGCCGCGGTGGAGTTCCTGGTGGAGTTCGTCGACGAGCAGGCGCGCGGCATCGTGCGCAACGCCAAGTCGCGCGAATTCGTCACGCCGCTGGCCTTCATCTCCTTCATCTGGATCGTGCTGATGAACGCGATGGACCTGCTGCCGGTGGACCTGCTGCCGCGCCTGTGGGAAGGCGCCGCCGCCGCCACCGGTCACGATCCGCAGCACGCCTACCTGCGCGTGGTGGCCACCGCCGACCTGTCGGTGGCGCTGGGCATGTCCATCACCGTGCTGCTGCTGAGCCTGTACTACGGCGTGCGCGTCAAGGGCCTGGGGGGCTGGCTGCACGAGCTGTTCACCGCCCCCTTCGGCAACCACCCGGCGCTGTGGCCGCTGAACTTCGGCATGCAGTTGCTGGAGTACCTGGCCAAGACCCTGTCGCACGGCATGCGACTGTTCGGCAACCTGTACGCCGAGGAAATCCTGTTCATGATCATCGCGCTGATGGGCGCGGCGGGACTGAGCAGCCTGTCCGGTTGGGCGCTGTTCTTCGGGAACATCGCCGCCGGGCTGGCCTGGTCGATCTTCAGCATGCTGATCATCGTGCTGCAAGGCTTCATTTTCATGATGCTGACCCTGGTCTACATCGGCCAGGCGCACGACCACCATTGATCGGGGCCGCAATCCCGCATCGATCGTTTCACCCCTTTGCTTTTCCTCTCTGACTCTTCAACCCTTCCTCAGGAGCCATTCATGGAACACGTTCTCGGATATGTCGCGCTGGCCGCTGGCCTGATCATCGGCCTGGGCGCCAACGGCGCCTGTATCGGCATCGGCATCATGGGCAGCAAGTACCTCGAGTCGGCCGCCCGCCAGCCCGAGCTGATGAACGAACTGCAGACCAAGATGTTCCTGCTGGCCGGCCTGATCGACGCCGCCTTCCTGATCGGCGTCGGCCTGGCCATGATGTTCACCTTCGCGAACCCGTTCGTGCTGAAGTGATCCCGCGGACCGCACTGACGGTCTGCACACCTCATGTCCCCGAAACTACGCAAGGGTTAGCGCCATGCATTTGGACGCAACACTGATTGCGCAGCTCATCGTGTTCCTGCTGCTGGCGGCGTTCACGGCCAAGTATGTGTGGCCGCCGATCACCAAGGCGCTGGACGAGCGCGCAAAGAAAATCGCCGACGGCCTCGCCGCGGCTGATCGTGCCAAGGCCGAGCTGGCCTCGGCCAACCAGGAAGTCACGCGTGAGCTCGCTCGTTCGCACGAGGAGAGCGCGCAGCGCCTGCACGAGGCCGAGCGCCGCGCCATGGCGATGATCGAGGAAGCCCGCCGCAAGGCCGAGGAAACCGCCGAGGCGATCGTCGCCCAGGCGCACGCCGAGGCCCAGCAGCAGGTAGTCAAGGCCCGCGAGGCCCTGCGCGACCAGGTCGCGGCGCTGGCGGTTCAGGGCGCCGAGGCGATCCTGCGCCGCGAGGTCAACGCGCAGGCCCACGGCGAGCTGCTTCAGCAGCTCAAAGCCGAGCTCTGAGCGAAAGGAACCGCGATGGCTGAACTCGCAACCGTCGCACGGCCCTACGCCGAAGCGATGTTCCAGGCCGCGCAGGGCGCGGCGGCCGCCGAAACCCTCGACCAGGTGGCCGAGCAGCTCGACGCGCTGGCCGTGGTCGCGCGCGACGCCGGCCTGCGCCGGCTGGTCGGCGACCCGCAGCTGGGTGCGCAGGCCCTCGGCGAGCTGATGCTGTCGGCGCTGCCGAAACAGCCCGGCGCCGCGGTGCGCAACCTCCTGCACGTGGTGCTCGAGAACCACCGCCTGGCGGCGCTGCCGGCCATCGCCGAGCAATTCCACCGGCTGAAGGACGCCGCGCAGCAGCGCGCCGAGGTCCAGGTCACCAGCGCCTTCCCCATGGACCAGCGCCAGCTCGACGAGCTGCTGCCGGCCCTGGAGCGGCGCTTCGGACGCAAGCTGTACGCGCGCGTCGAGGTCGACCCCGGGCTGATCGGCGGCGTGCGCGTGGCCGTCGGCGACGAGGTGCTGGACACCTCGGTACGCGCCCGCCTGGAGTCGATGCGCAACGCGCTCACGGCTTGAGGCCACACCCCATTCGCCCATGAATACCGAGGCTCCCCATGCAACTCAATCCCGCTGAAATCTCCGAACTCATCAAGAGCCGCATCGAAGGCCTGGGCACGGCCGCCGATGTGAAGAACCAGGGCACCGTGGTGTCCGTGTCCGATGGAATCGTGCGGGTGCACGGGCTGTCCGACGTCATGCAGGGTGAAATGCTCGAATTCCCGGGCAACACCTACGGCCTGGCGCTGAACCTGGAGCGCGACTCCGTGGGCGCCGTGGTGCTGGGCGAATACGGCCACATCTCGGAAGGCGACACGGTCAAGTGCACCGGGCAGATCCTGTCCGTGCCCGTGGGCCCCGAGCTGATCGGCCGCGTGGTCAACACCCTGGGCATGCCCATCGACGGCAAGGGCCCGATCAACACCAAGCTGACCGACGTGGTCGAGAAGGTGGCCCCGGGCGTGATCTGGCGCAAGTCGGTGTCGCAGCCGGTGCAGACCGGCGTGAAGGCCATCGACTCCATGGTGCCGGTGGGCCGCGGCCAGCGCGAGCTGATCATCGGCGACCGCCAGACGGGCAAGACCGCCGTCGCGGTGGACTCGATCATCAGCCAGAAGGGCAAGGACCTGATCTGCATCTACGTCGCGGTCGGCCAGAAGGCCTCCACCGTGGTCAACGTGGTGCGCAAGCTGCAGGAACACGGCGCGATGGACTACACCATCGTGGTCGCCGCCACCGCCTCCGACTCGGCCGCCATGCAGTACCTGGCGCCCTACGCCGGCTGCACCATGGGCGAGTACTTCCGCGACCGCGGCCAGGACGCGCTGGTGGTCTACGACGACCTGACCAAGCAGGCCTGGGCCTACCGCCAGATCTCGCTGCTGCTGCGCCGCCCGCCGGGCCGCGAAGCCTACCCCGGCGACGTGTTCTACCTGCACAGCCGCCTGCTCGAGCGCGCCGCGCGCGTGAACGAGGAGTACGTGGAGAAGTTCACCCAGGGCGAGGTCAAGGGCAAGACCGGCTCGCTGACCGCGCTGCCGATCATCGAGACCCAGGCCGGCGACGTGTCCGCCTTCGTGCCGACCAACGTGATCTCGATCACCGACGGCCAGATCTTCCTGGAAACCGACCTGTTCAACTCCGGCGTGCGCCCGGCCATCAATGCCGGCGTGTCGGTGTCGCGCGTCGGCGGTGCCGCGCAGACCAAGGTGATCAAGAAGCTGTCGGGCGGCATCCGTACCGACCTGGCGCAGTACCGTGAACTGGCCGCCTTCGCGCAGTTCGCCTCCGACCTGGACGACGCCACGCGCCGCCAGCTCGAGCGCGGCCGCCGCGTCGTGGAACTGCTCAAGCAGCCCCAGTACCAGCCGGTGCAGGTGTGGCAGCTGGCCGCCTCGCTGTACGCAGTGAACAACGGCTACCTCGACGACATCGACGTCAAGCAGATCCTGGGCTTCGAAAAGGGCCTGCACGACCACCTGCGCAGCAAGTGCTCCGCGCTGGTCGACAGCATCGAGTCGAAGAAGGACCTGGGCAAGGAAGACGAGACCGCGCTGAAGGAAGCGATCGCCGAGTTCAAGAAAAGCGGCGCTTATTGAGTGCCCCGGGCGGCCGGGCTTGCCCGGCCTGCCCCCCGAGGGGGTCGAATCGGCTTGGGACGACCCTGAGCCGATTCGGCTCACCGCCTCGAAAGGGACACATCAGTGAGCGAACGGACTGGAGAGCCCGCATGCCTGGAATGAAAGAAGTCCGCCTGAAGATCAAGAGCGTGCAGAACACGCGCAAGATCACCAAGGCGATGGAAATGGTGGCCGCCTCGAAGATGCGCAAGGCGCAGGAGCGCATGCGCGCCGCGCGCCCGTACGCCGAGAAGGTGCGGGCCATCACCGCCAACCTCAGCCAAGCCAACCCCGAGTACAGCCACCCCTTCCTGGTGGCGCGCTCGCCGGTGCGCAAGGTGGGCCTGATCCTGGTCACCACCGACAAGGGCCTGTGCGGCGGCTTGAACACCAACCTGCTGCGCGGCGTCACGCAAAGCATCAAGCAGTGGCAGGCCGACGGCGTCGAGGTGCACGCCTGCGCGATCGGCAACAAGGGCCTGCAGTTCCTCAACCGCATCGGCGTGGACGTGGCCTCGCACCTGGTGCAGATGGGCGACAAGCCCCATCTGGACAAGCTGGTGGGTCCGGTGAAGGTGCTGCTCGACGCCTATGAGCGCGGCGAACTCGACGCGGTCTACCTGGGCTACAACCGCTTCGTCAACACCATGCGCCAGGAGCCCCAGCTGGAGCAGTTGATCCCGCTGAGCAAGCAGGCGATGAGCACCACCGAGGCCGAGCGCAAGGCCTACGGCTGGGACTACATCTACGAACCCGATGCCAAGCCGGTGATCGATGCGCTGCTGGTGCGCTACGTCGAGGCCCTGGTGTACCAGGCGGTGGCCGAGAACATGGCCAGCGAGCAATCCGCGCGCATGGTGGCGATGAAGTCGGCCTCCGACAACGCCAAGACCGTGATCAGCGAACTGCAACTGGTCTACAACAAGAGCCGCCAGGCAGCGATCACCAAGGAATTGTCCGAAATCGTCGGCGGAGCGGCGGCCGTCTGACGGCGACGCGAGCGAGACGCGCACCCCCATTCAGAGAATCCCGGAGAAACCCGAAATGAGCACGGCCCAAAACCAAGGCAGGATCGTCCAGTGCATCGGCGCTGTGATCGACATCGAATTCCCGCGCGAGCACATGCCCGCCATCTACGAGGCGCTGCGCCTGTCGGACGACCAGGACCTGGGCCTGGCCGAGCGCGGCGTGACCTTCGAAGTGCAGCAGCAGATCGGCGACGGCGTGGTGCGCACCATCGCGCTGGGCTCGACCGACGGTCTGCGCCGCGGCATGGCCGTGAACGCCACCGGCGCGCCGATCTCGGTGCCGGTGGGCCAGGGCACGCTGGGCCGCATCATGGACGTGCTGGGCCGCCCGATCGACGAAGCCGGTCCGATCCAGTGCGACGAGCTGCGCTCGATCCACGCCAAGGCCCCGGCCTTCGATGAGCTGTCGCCGTCGGTGGACCTGCTGGAAACCGGCATCAAGGTGATCGACCTCGTGTGCCCCTTCGCCAAGGGCGGCAAGGTGGGCCTGTTCGGCGGCGCCGGCGTGGGCAAGACCGTCAACATGATGGAGCTGATCAACAACATCGCCAAGCAGCACAGCGGCCTGTCGGTGTTCGCCGGCGTGGGCGAGCGCACCCGCGAGGGCAACGACTTCTACCACGAGATGGAAGAGTCGAAGGTGCTGGACAAGGTGGCCATGGTGTTCGGCCAGATGAACGAGCCCCCGGGCAACCGCCTGCGCGTGGCGCTGACCGGCCTGACCATGGCCGAGAAGTTCCGCGACGAAGGCCGCGACATCCTGTTCTTCGTCGACAACATCTACCGCTACACGCTGGCCGGCGTGGAAGTGTCCGCGCTGCTGGGCCGCATGCCTTCGGCGGTGGGCTACCAGCCGACCCTGGCCGAGGAAATGGGCGTGCTGCAGGAGCGCATCACCTCCACCAAGAACGGCTCGATCACCTCGATCCAGGCCGTGTACGTGCCCGCGGACGACCTGACCGACCCGTCGCCTGCGACCACCTTCAACCACCTGGACGCCACCGTGGTGCTGTCGCGCGACATCGCCTCGCTGGGCATCTACCCCGCGGTGGACCCGCTGGACTCGACCAGCCGCCAGATCGACCCGAACGTGATCGGCGAGGAGCACTACAACACCACCCGCGCGGTGCAGGGTATCCTGCAGCGCTACAAGGAACTGCGCGACATCATCGCCATCCTGGGCATGGACGAACTCTCGCCCGAGGACAAGCAGACCGTGGCGCGCGCGCGCAAGATCCAGCGCTTCCTGTCGCAGCCCTTCCACGTGGCCGAGGTGTTCACCGGCTCGCCGGGCAAGTACGTGCCGCTGAAGGAAACCATCCGCGGCTTCAAGATGATCGTCAACGGCGATTGCGATGCGCTGCCCGAGCAGGCCTTCTACATGGTCGGCACCATCGACGAAGCCTTCGAGAAGGCGAAGAAGCTGAACTGAGCTTGGTTCGCGGGGCCGCCGCGCGCTGCGCGCGGCCCGTTTCCGGCCTTTCGGAGTGGTCATGAAAACCTTTCATATCGATGTGGTCAGTGCCGAAGAGCTGATCTATTCCGGTGAAGCCCGCTTCGTCGCGCTTCCCGGGGAAGCCGGCGAGCTCGGCATCCTCGCCGGTCACACGCCGCTGATCACCCGCATCAAGCCCGGCGCGGTGCGCATCGAGCGCCCCGACGGCGCGAGCAACGAAGAAGACTTCGTGTTCGTCGCCGGCGGTGTGCTCGAGGTGCAGCCGGGGCACGTCACGGTGCTGGCCGACACGGCCATCCGCGGCAAGGACCTCGACGAGGCCAAGGCCCAGGAGGCTCTGAAGCAGGCCGAGGAGAATCGCGTCCACGCCAAGGACACG
Organism: Thiomonas sp. FB-6; assembly: GCF_000377645.1. GTDB lineage: Bacteria > Pseudomonadota > Gammaproteobacteria > Burkholderiales > Burkholderiaceae_C > Thiomonas_A. The sequence continues at coordinate 60,628 of NZ_KB898483.1, forward strand.
CAGGACATCGCGGTGGTCGAAGGCGAACTGGCGATGCTGGCCGCCCAGCTGGCGGCGATCCGCCGCCTGCGCGGACGCATGCACTGAAACACCCGGCAGGGCCGCCGCCGTCCGCGGCGCCCTCCCGCCAAGCCACACCTCCGGGTGTGGCTTTTTTTCGCCCCGGCCCGGGTCTTTTGCACAGGCAAGTTTTTTGGCCTAGTATTTCCACTGCAAGGAGCCGGATCATGCCCTCGAAACCCCGCCTGCTGGATGTCCAGGCCATCCCGCCTACCCCGGCGGAAGCCGATGCCGGCCGCGTGCTCGCCAAGGCCACGCTGCGCGCGGCCACGCTGCTGGGCCTGAGCGGGCGCCAGCTGGCCGAGGTGATCGGCAGCAGCGAGTCCACCGTCTCGCGCATGGCCGGCGGCGCCCGCGCGCTGGCGCCGCGGTCCAAGCCCGGGCAACTGGCCACGCTGGTGATCCGGGTCTACCGCTCGCTGGACGCGCTGGTGGGCAACGATTCCCAGGCGCGCCTGCGCTGGATGCAAAGCTACAACGATGCGCTGGGCACCACGCCACTGCAGGCCCTGAGGACCCCCGAGGGGCTGGTGCGCGTGGTCACCTACCTCGACGGCGCGCGCGCGCTGGCATGAGCGAGCGCTGGCAGCCCGCCTGGCTGGAACAGGCACGCGCGGCCCGGCGCGAGCTGTGGCGCGGCGTCGAGGCCCAGCACCAGGTGGCCACGATGCGCCTGGTGGATTCCGCCCGGGAGCAGGAAGTGCTGGAGGGCCTGCTGGAAGCCAGCAAGCCCCCGCTGCCGCGCGCCGCGCAGGGAAGCCATTACCTGGTGTTCACGCCCTTTCGCTACACCTCGCCCCACCCGAGCCGTTTCCGGCGCGCGCAGGCTCCGGGCGTGTGGTACGGGGCCGACGAGCCCGCCACGGTGTGTGCCGAACTGGCCTGGTGGCGCTGGCGTTTCCTGCGCGACAGCGAGGGTCTGCGCGAGGAGTCGCTGATCACCGAGCACACCTTGTTCAAGGCCCGCTTCGAAGGCGTCGAACTCGATCTCATGCGCCCGCCGTGGAACGCGCTGCGCGCGCGGTGGCGCGACCCGAGGGACTACACCGACTGCCACGCGCTGGCCGAGGCCTTGCGCGAGGGCCCCGCGGACATCGACGCCATCCGCTACGAATCCGCGCGGCGCGAGGGCGCCGCCTGCGCGGCCGTGCTGCGCGCGCCCGCGCTGAGCATCCCCGAACTGCACGCGCAGCAGACCTGGACCTGCAAGGTCGGCCCGCGGCGCGTGCTGTTCACCAGCAAGACCGGCGGCGCCACGCTGAGCTTCGAATTCGGCCCCGAGGCACCGGCGGCCTGAGGCGCGACCCGGACGGCAGCGCGCTGCCCTGGGCGTCGGCGCGAAGCCTGTGTAGCATGGCGCCAGCGTCCCGCTGCTGCTTTGCCCAAGCCCTGCCGATGCCCACGCGCCACGCCGCCTGTTCCGCCCGCCGCCCGCGCCGCGCCCGCCGCATGGGGGCCTGCCTGGTGCCGCTGGCCGCGGCGCTGGCGCTGGCCGGTTGCGCGAGCAGCCCGTCGCGGCGCTCGGGCGTGGCCATGCAGGCGCCGGTCAACGGCTCCAGCGGCTGCTACGCGCCGGCGCCCAACCTGCGCGCGGCCTACAACCGCGACTACACGGTGCTCGGCCACAGCTACGCGCCCTTGCGCAGCGCCTCGGGCTACGAAGTGGACGGCACCGCCTCCTGGTACGGCTGGGAGTCGGGCAAGACCACCTCCATGGGCAGTTCCTTCAACCCCCGTGCCTTCACGGCGGCCAGCCGCGTGCTGCCGCTTCCCACCTGCGTGGAAGTGACCAACCTGCGCAACGGGCGCAGTGCGCTGGTGCTGGTCAACGATCGCGGCCCCTTCGTCGACAGCCGGGTCATGGACCTGTCCTACGGCGCCGCCAAGGCGCTGGGCGTGATGGCCACCGGCACCGCGCCGGTGCGCATCGTGGCGCTGGCTCCCGGCACCCTGCAGGCCGGCCCGGCCGACGTGGCGGCGCCGCCGATGCCCGCTCCCGCGCAGGCGCAGCCGTTGCTGGGACCGCAGGGCGCGCCAGAGACCTTCGCGCCGGCGCCGCTGAGTCCGGCAAGCCCGGCCGCGCCGGAAAGCCCGGCGGTTGCGCCTTCGCAGCCGGCCCCGGCCTCGCCCTCCATGCAGGTGGCCACGCTGCAGCCGCTGGACTCCCAGGCGGCGCGGGCGCCGCGCGGCCCCGCCGCGGCGGGGCCGCCACAGGCCCCGGGCACGGCGGCGCCGGCGGCCAGCGACCCGCTGGCCGCGCTGATCGCTTCGGCTACGGGGCCCCAGGCGCCGTCCCCGGCCTCACCCTCGCCCTCGCCGCCGCCGCAGGTGGCCGATGCGGCGGTGCCGCCCGCGGACACAGCCGCATCGGCGCCCGCGGACTACCCCGCCCCGGCGGCGAAGGTGCGGCAGCCTCCACGGCAGCAGCCCCCCGAGGCGCCCGAGGCGCAACAGGCTCAGGCGCCGATGCCCGCGGGCGCGCCGCAGACCTACGTGCAGACCGGCGCCTTCACGGTCGAAGGCAACGCCCGGCAGGAGGCCCGTCGCATCGAGCGCGCCGGCCTGGGGCCGGTGGAGGTGGTGCCGGGATTCGTCAACGGACGCACCTGGTACAAGGTGCAGATCGGGCCGCTGGCGCCCAACGCACAGGACCCCGGCCTGCGCGACCGCCTGGCCCGCCTGGGCCTGCGCGGCTACACCTACTTGCAGCAATAGCGCGCGGGCGCCGGCTCAGCCGCCGCGGTGCAGGCAATGCCGGATGAACTCCTGGCGCTGCTCGCCGCGCAACGCGTGCAGCCGCGCCTGCTCGTTGCACCAGCGCATGCGATGCTGCTGGCGCCCCGGCAGGCGCCGCGGCGCCGGGCGCGCGCCGACCAGCGGGCCGCGGCAGGCCGGCGGGAGCGCCTCGGCCTGCGCCAGGCTGCGCGCGGGCGCCTGTTCGCAAGCCGGCCGCGGAATCACCGGGTGCACGGCGCCGCGCGCCGGCTGCACCAGGGCCGCGGCGCTCAGCGCCATCCCGGCCGCCACGAGCGCGCCCGCGGCTGGCCGCGACAGGGCGCGAAACCTTCCCAGGCATGTGGATTCGGGCATGCGCCCCCGTAGACTCACGCTGTTGCTGCTCCTGGCCCAGGGTGGGACCGCGCCGCGCGGACAGGGGGTGCATCTTAGAATGACGGGTTTTGTCCCTGCCGGCCACGGTGATCGCATCCCCGGGCGGCCGCTCGGGCACGACCCCTGAACTCCGGCCCATCATGCGCGACTACCTCCTCCGGCTGAACGAGACCCTGGTCACCGCGGCCACAAGGCTGCTCGCGCCCGGCGAGAGCCTGGGCGCGGCCACGCTGCTCGAACGCCCCAAGGCCGCCGGACACGGCGACTTTTCCTGCACGCTGGCGCTGCAGCTGGCACGCCGGGTCGGGCGCAACCCGCGGGACATCGGCCAGCTGCTGCTGGAGGCGGTACAGGCGGACGCGGAACTGGCCGCCGGCCTGCAATCCGCGTCCCTCGCGGGCCCCGGCTTCGTGAATTTCACGCTGGCCGCCGCGCTCAAGCACCAGGTGCTGCGCCAGGTGCTCGACGAGGGCGAGGCCTACGGGCGCGCCGCGGTGGATCCGGCGCGGCGCGTGCTGGTGGAGTTCGTGTCGGCCAACCCGACCGGACCGCTGCACGTGGGCCATGGGCGCCAGGGGGCGCTGGGCGACACCCTGGCCGAGCTGATGGCCACGCAGGGCTGGGCGGTCAGCCGCGAGTTCTACTACAACGACGCCGGAGTGCAGATCGGCAACCTGGCGCTGTCGGTGCAGGCGCGCGCGCGCGGCCTGGCGCCGGGCCAGCCCGGCTGGCCCGAAGCCGCCTACAACGGCGAATACATCGCCGACATCGCGCGCGACTACCTGGCCGGGGCCACCGTGCAGGCGGCCGACGGCCAGGCGGTGCGCGGCGCCGGCGAGGTGGAGAACCTGGAGGCCATCCGGGCCTTCGCCGTGACCTACCTGCGTCGCGAGCAGGACATCGACCTGAAGGCCTTCGGCATCGCCTTCGACAACTACTACCTGGAATCCAGCCTGTACGCGGACGGGCGCGTGCACGAGGCCGTGCATGCACTGGTGACCGCCGGGCACACCTACGAGTCCGACGGCGCGCTGTGGCTGCGCAGCACCGAGTTCGGCGACGACAAGGACCGCGTGATGCGCAAGTCCGACGGCAGCTACACCTATTTCGTGCCCGACGTCGCCTACCACCTGGCCAAGTGGGAGCGCGGCTTCCGCCATGCGGTGAACATCCAGGGCTCGGACCACCACGGCACCATCGCCCGCGTGCGCGCCGGGCTGCGCGGCGCCGACCCTCGGATTCCGCAGGACTACCCGCAGTACGTGCTGCACAAGATGGTCACGGTGATGCGCGGCGGGCAGGAGGTGAAGATCTCCAAGCGCGCCGGCAGCTACGTGACCCTGCGCGACCTCATCGAGTGGTCCGGCGGCGTGCGCGAGGGGCAGACGCCCGAGGAGCGCGAGGCGGCGCTGCGTCGCGGCCGCGACGCCGTGCGCTTTTTCCTGGTCTCGCGCAAGGCCGACACGGAGTTCGTGTTCGACGTGGACCTGGCGCTGGCGCAAAGCGACGACAACCCGGTGTATTACGTGCAGTACGCGCACGCACGCATCTGCTCGGTGCTGGCGCAATGGGCCGAGCGCGACGGCGGGCAGGAATCGCAGCTGGCCGGCTGCGATCTGTCCCCGCTGGACGGATCCCGGGAAATGGAGCTGCTGATGCTGCTCGCGCAATACCCGGATATGCTGCGCCAGGCTGCTGCCGACCTGAGCCCGCACGACGTGGCCTTCTACCTGCGCCAGCTCGCCGGCAGCGTGCACAGCTATTACAACGCCGAGCGCGTGCTGGTGGACGATCCGGCGCTCAAGCACGCCCGCCTCGCACTCCTGCTGGCCGTGCGCCAGGTGTTGCACAATGCCCTGTGCGTGCTGGGGGTGAGCAGCCCGCAGCGCATGTGAACGCGCCCAGCCCCCACGGGCGCGATTTCCCGAGCCCTACCCGACACACCATGCCCCGTTCCTCCCGCACATCCCGCAGCCAGAGCGCGCAGCAGCGCGGCGGCACCCTGCTCGGCTTGATCATCGGCCTGGTGCTGGGCCTGGCGATCGCGCTGGCCTCGGCCGTGTACATGAACCGGGCCTCGCTGCCCTTCATGAACCGCTACCAGCAGCGCCCGAGCATGGCCGCGTCCGAGGCTGCGAACTGGAAGCCCAACGCCGGCCTCAGCGGCACCGCGGCGCCGCCCGCGGCGGTGACCGGCGCGGGCCTGGCCGGCAAGGTGGCCAGCGCGCCGCTGTCGGCGCATGCCATCGAATCGCTGGGCGTTCCGGCCGGCGGCGTGCTCGGCGCCCAGGGCGCGACCGCGGGCGGCACGGCTCCGCAGACGGCGACCGCGGCAGCTCCGGCGGCCAGCGCGGCGGCCACTCCGGGCGTGCAGTACATCGTGCAGATCGGCGCCTACAGCCACCGCGGCGATGCCGAGGCCCAGCGCGCGAAGGTCGCGCTGACCGGGCTGGAAGCCCACCTCGACGAGCGCAACGTCGGCGGGCGCACGCTGTGGCGCGTGCGCGTGGGGCCGTTCCCGACGGCCCCGCAGGCCGACGCGGCGCAGAAGACCCTCAACGACAGCGGCATCGGCTCGGCCGTCGTGCGCGTCGGACCCTGAACCGGAAGGAAGCAACATGATGCGCTGGTGGATGCGTGTGGCGGCGGCGGCGCTGCTGGGTTTCACGGCGGGCGCGCAAGCCGCCCCCGCGCAACTGCAGCCGGGCCAGGGCTACGAACGCCTGGCCACGCCGCAGCCCGTGAGCCCGAAGGGCAAGATCGTGGTGACCGAGTTCTTCTGGTACAACTGCCCGCACTGCGCGGCCATGGAGCCGCTGCTCGATGCCTGGGCGAAGAAGCTGCCGCCCGACGTGGTGCTCGAGCGTGTGCCGGTGGCCTTCGCGCCGCAATTCGAGAACCAGCAGAAGCTCTACTACGCGCTGAAGGCGCTGGGCAAGGTGGATCAGCTGCAAGGGCCGATCTTCACCGCCATCCACCAGCAACACATCGTGCTGATGAATCCGCAGCAGATGGCCAACTGGCTGGCCGCGCACGGCGTGCCCAGGCAGAGCTTCCTGGGCGCCTTCGATTCCTTCGGCGTGCAGATGGAGGCCAAGCGGGCAACCCAGATGGTCACCGACTACCAGATCGCCGGCGTGCCCACGCTGGTGGTGCAGGGAACCTACGCGCTGTCGGCCTCGATGCCGCAGACCCCCGACAACCCGCAGGTGCTGCAAGGCGTGGACCAGATGATCGCCAAGGTCCGCGCCGATATGAAGCATTGATCCCCACGGCGGCCGCGAGCCGCATCGTGGGGCGAGCCGCCGCCATGCCGGCGTGCCTACAATGCGCAGCATGAAAGCAAACTTCGTGCCGATGCAGCGCGCCGCCGCCGCGCTGCGGGGGGCGGCGCTGGCGGCAGCGGTGATGCTCGGCGCGGGCCTGCCCAGCGCCTGGGCCTTGCGTTCGGACAACACCCAGCCGCTGCTGGTGGATGCCGGCGACATGCACTTCGACAACGTGGCACAGGCCACGGTGTTCACCGGGCATGTGACGATCACCAAGGGAACGCTGGTGCTGCATGCCGCGCGCGTGGAGGTGCACCAGGACGCCGACGGCTACGACAACGCCACCGCCTACGGCAGCGCCGCGCAGCTCGCCACCTTCGACCAGACCCTGGACGCCGCGCCGGGGCAGCCGCGCCCCACCGTGCACGGACGCGCGCTGCAGTTGCACTACGACGGGCGCAGCGACGTCATCACCCTGACCGGGCGCGCGGTGCTGGAGCGCTCGCTGGACGGGCACCTGAGCGACCGCGCGCAAGGCGCCGTGATCATCTACAACGACCTCACCGACGTGTTCACCGTGCAATCCGGCAAGGCGGGAGTGGATTCTTCCAACCCCCATGGGCGGGTGCGCGTGATGCTGGCGCCGCGCGCCCCGGCCTCCGCGGCCTCCACGGCCTCCACGGCGACGGCGGCGGCCAGCGCCCCCGGGCTGCGCGCGTCGCCGACGCTGGAGGGGCACTGATGGGAGCGGCTCCCGAGCAGCGCTCCCCGGCGCCGCAGCCTGCCGCGCGCGGCGGGCTGCTCAGCGTGCGCCAGCTGCAAAAGCGCTACGGCGGGCGCACCGTGGTGCGCGACGTCAGCTTCGAGGTGCGCAGCGGCGAGGTGGTGGGCCTGCTCGGCCCCAACGGCGCCGGCAAGACCACGTCCTTCTACATGATCGTCGGCCTGGTGCGCGCCGATGCCGGCGAGATCCACCTGGACGGGCGCGACATCTCGCAGATGCCCATGTACCGGCGCGCGCGCCTGGGGCTTTCCTACCTGCCTCAGGAAGCGTCGATCTTCCGCGGGCTGACGGTGGCCGAGAACGTGCGCGCGGTGCTGGAACTGCAGCGCGACGCCAAGGGCCGCGCACCGGCACGCGAGGCCATCGAGCAGCGCCTGGGCCAGCTGCTGCGCGAGCTGCACGTGGAGCACCTGGCGAACACGCCGGCGCCGGCTTTGTCGGGCGGCGAGCGCCGGCGCGTGGAGATCGCTCGCGCGCTCGCCACCGACCCGCAATTCATCCTGCTGGACGAGCCCTTCGCGGGGGTGGACCCGATCGCCGTGATCGAGATCCAGCGTATCGTGCAGTTCCTCAAGTCGCGCGGAATCGGCGTGCTGATCACCGACCACAACGTGCGCGAGACCCTGGGCATCTGCGACCACGCCTGCATCATCAGCGAAGGCAGCGTGCTGGCCGTCGGGCAGCCGCAGGAAATCGTCGAGAACCCCGCGGTGCGCAAGGTGTACCTGGGCGAGAGCTTCCGGCTCTGAGAACGCGGCCATGAAGCAGTCCCTGAATCTGAGGCTGTCGCAGCACCTGGCGCTCACGCCCCAGCTGCAGCAGTCCATCCGCCTGCTGCAGCTTTCCACGGTGGAACTGCAGCAGGAGGTCGAGCAGATGCTCGAACTCAACCCCTTCCTGGAGCCCGACGAGGAACACCTCGATGCGGCGCCGTCGCAGGACGCCGCCCAGGCCGGGCGGGAAGAGGCACAGGCCGCGGAGCAGCAGGCCGCGCAATCCGTGCCGGAGCCGGGAGCCGGCGAGTCCGACGCGCCGAGCGCCGAGCGCGCGGGCGAGCGCCTGGAATCCGTCCCGGGCCCCGCCGACGGTGCGCCGGAGGCGCCCGAACTGCGCCTGGATGCCGAGGACTGGCGCGACGGCGCGCAAAGTGCCGATCCGGCGGAACGCCCGGAGCCCCCGGAGCCCGGCGAGGGCGGCGACTGGGACGAGGGCGCCGCGACCACCTGGCAGTCCGGAGGCGAGAGCGACGACGAGTTCGACCCGCTGAGCCTGGCGCATGCCGCCCAGGACCTGCGCGCGCACCTGCGCTCGCAGCTGACCGGGCGCGCGCTGTCGCCACAGGACCGCGCCGCGGCCGAGGCGGTCATCGACTCCCTGGACGACTACGGCTACCTGCCCGAGACCCCCGAGCAGCTCGCCGCCGAGTTGTCGCCCTCCAGCGGCGCGGAGGAACTGGAGGCGCTGGGCGAGGCACTGCGCGTGGGCCTGCGCCTGGTGCAGAGCTTCGACCCCGCCGGCGTCGGTGCCTCCTGCCTGGCCGAGTGCATGCGCCTGCAACTGCTGCGCCTGCCCGCGGACGCCACGCGCGAGCTGGCGCTGGCACTGTGCACGCCCGCCCACCTGGAATGGCTGTCCAAGCGGGACTGGAAGCGCCTGGGCCGGGCCCTGCAGGCCGAGGAGCCGGCGCTGCGCTCGGCGCAGCAGCTGGTCGCCCGCCTGGACCCGCGGCCGGGCGCGCGCTTCGCCGCGCAGGCCGCGCAAAGCGTGGTGCCCGACGTGATCGCGCAGCGCGTGGGCCCGCGCTGGCGCGCGGTGCTGAACCCGGAGGTGTTGCCCAAGCTGCGCATCCATTCGCTGTACGCCGAATTGCTGCGGCGCTCGCGTGACGGCAGCGGCCTGTCGGGCCAGCTGCAGGAAGCGCGCTGGTTCGTGCGCAACGTGCAGCAGCGCTTCGAGACCATCGAGCGCGTCGCGCAGGCGGTGGTGGAGCGCCAGCAGGCCTTTTTCAGCGACGGCGAACTGGGCATGCGCCCGCTGGTGCTGCGCGAGATCGCCGACGAGCTGGGACTGCACGAATCGACCATTTCACGGGTGACCACGCAAAAGTACCTGCTCACTCCGCACGGCACCTTCGAGCTCAAGTACTTCTTCGGCTCGGGCCTGGCCACCGACAGCGGCGCCAGCGCGTCGAGCACCGCGGTGCGCGCGCTGATCCGCGGCATGGTGCAGCAGGAGAATCCGGCGAGCCCGCTGTCCGACGGCGAAATCGCCGTGCGCCTGGCCGCGCAGGGCATCACGGTGGCGCGGCGCACCGTGGCGAAATACCGTGAGGCCCTGCGCATCGCGCCGGCGACCCAGCGCAAGGTGGTCTGAGCGCCGCGCCGGCAGCGCCCGGCGGGCCTAGCCTCAGCCCGAGGCGCGGATGCGCTGCACCAGCGAGGTGGTGGACCGCCCCTCGACGAAGGGCAGCGCATGCGCGCGACCTCCCCAGGAGCGCACCAGCGCGGTCTCCGCCAGGCGCTCGACCTCGTAGTCGCCGCCCTTGACGTAGACGTCGGGGCGCAGTTCCGCGAGCAGCGCCAGCGGCGTGGACTCGTCGAACAGCACCACCAGGTCGACACTTTGCAGCGCGGCCAGCACCGCCGCGCGATCATCCTGCGGGTTGAGCGGGCGCTCCGGCCCCTTGCCCAGCGAACGTGCGGAGAGGTCGGAATTCAGCCCCACCACCAGGCTGCCGCCCAGCGCGCGCGCGCTGGCCAGGTAGCTCACATGACCGCGGTGCAGGATGTCGAACACCCCGTTGGTGAACACCACCGGGCGCGCCAGGCCTGCGACGGCGGCGCCGGCGCGCTCGCGCGGGCAGATCTTCGCCTGCAGCGCGGCGGGAAGCTCCGCCGGAGCGGCAACGGTGGTGGGAGCCTGGGCCATCCGGCGAATTGTCGCAGACTCGTAAACTAGGACAGGTACTTGCTCGCCCGGCAAAAACGGTCTTGAATGGAACAAAAGGTACCATATAACAACGTTCCCGCGACGCAGCTCCCCGCCCGCCTTCCCGAACCCATGACCGATTCCCCCCAGAGCCCGCGCCTGCGGGCACACGCCTGCCTGCTTGTCGAGCGTCTGCGCTACGGCCTGGACCCGATGGTTCCGATGCTGCTCATCGCCGCGGTGGTCGGCGCGGTCAGCTCGATCGCGGTCGAAGGTTTCCGCCAGTCCATGTACCTGATCATGAACCTGTACAGCGACCACGCGGAGCACCTGGTGACCGCCGCGCGCTCGCTGCCGGGCTGGCAACGCGCGGCGATCCCGCCGCTGGCGGCGGCGCTGGGCGGCCTGATGATGTGGGCCGGACAGCGCTGGATCAAGCGCCCGCGCGGACCGGAATACATGGAGGCGGTGCGCGTGGGCAACGGCCAGTTGCCGCTGGCGCCCAACCTGGTGCGCACGACGAGTTCCCTGGTCGCGGTCAGCGGCGGCATCACCATCGGGCGCGAAGGGACGATGATCCAGTTCGCCGCGCTGATCTCCTCGATCATCGGGCGCATCGGCCGCGCCGACACCGCGCACCAGCGCCTGGTGGTGGCCTGCGGCGCGGCGGCCGGCTTCGCCGCCGCCTACCACGCGCCGATCGCCGGCACGCTGTTCGTCGCCGAAATCATCCTGGGCGGCCTGCAGTTGCGCGAGATCGCCGCCGTGCTGGTGGCCGCAGTGATCGGCGAACTCACCACGCAAAGCCTGTTCGCCACCGGGCCGCTGTACCTGGCCCACGCCGTGCCCCCGGTGAACTTCATCGACCTGCTCGACGCCTCGCTGCTGGGGCTGATGGCCGGGCTGCTCGGCCCACTGTTCCTGTGGCTGCTGGACAGCACGCGCCGGGCCTGGCAGGCGCGGGTGAACTGGCTGCCGCTGCGCATGGGACTGGCCGGGCTGCTCATCGGGCTGCTTTCGCTGATCCGCCCGGAGGTCTGGGGAAACGGCTACAGCATGGTGCAGTCCATGCTGGTGGACCACTGGACGCTGAGCACGCTGGCACTGGTGTTCGTGCTGCGGCTGGTGGCAGTCACAGCGGCCAGCGCGGCCGGCATCCCGGGCGGCGTGCTCACGCCGACGCTGGCGCTGGGCGGCGCGATGGGCCTGATGGTCTCGCACCTGCTGCTGGTGCCCGAAGCCAGCCACTCGCAGGCCCTGTGGACCCTCGTGGGCATGGGCAGCCTGCTGGCGGCCACCACCCATGCGCCAGCCATGTCGGCGATCATGATGTTCGAGGTCACCCGCAACTACAACGTGGTCATGGCGGCCATGCCGGCCTGCGTGATCGCCTCGGTGGTGGGCAGCCTGCTGCGCCACCGCTCGGTGTACGCGGAGGCGCTGGGCCTGCGCGAGCACGCCGAGGCGCTGGGTTCGGCGCCGCCGGCGCAAGAGACCGCCGAGCCGGCGGCGCCAGGGCCCTGAGGGCGGGAACCGGACCGGATAGCCTCGGCAAATTTGCGGATTTTTCTCTGATGTTGGTCAATTTTCATGGCACGTTCGCGCAGAGATCACGCCGCCTGGCGCGCCCTGGCGGGCGCTTGACCAGGGGCTGCAACAGGGCTTGCGCTGGCGGCTTGCTTTTGGTTTGCGGGCGGCGCACACTGGCATCGCCGGGTTCGCCGCTTCCGGCGCAACCCGGTAAATACCTGCAAGTCATCACGGTTTCTTCGAATCAGGAGGGATTCATGAACCTGACCATCAGCGGCCACCACATGGAAGTCACACCGGCCCTTCGCAGCTACGTCGAGTCCAAGCTTCACCGCATCACGCGGCACTCGGACCAACTCATCAGCGTCAACGTACTGTTGTCGGTGGAGAAGCAGAAGGAAAAGGAACGCCGCCAGAGAGCCGAGTGCAATCTGCAACTCAAGGGACGCAACATCTTCGCCGAAAGCCAGGACCAGGACCTGTACGCCGCGATCGACGAACTCGTCGACAAGATCGACCGGCAGGTGGTCGAGCACAAGAACCGCACGCAGGCCCACCAGGCCGTGCCGGGCAAGTACCTGGCCACCTCCTGAGCCGTACGCGGCCCGCGGCAGGCGCCGCGGGCCCCTCGCACCATCGGGTTTTCCCAACACCGCCAGACAGCCGATACACTGCGGCTTTCGCGCGTCCGCCCCTCGGTGGCGCGCTTGGGCCGAGGGCCCCAACTCCATCCGCATCGTTTCGCATGCCATGAATCCCCTGGCCCAGATCCTGCCGCTGGCCCATGTTCAAGTGAGCGTCGAGGCCAGCAGCAAGAAGCGCGCCTTCGAGTTCGCGGGTCTGCTGTTCGAGAATCATCTCGGCCTGGCCCGCTCGGTGGTCACCGACAACCTGTTCGCGCGCGAGCGCCTGGGCTCCACCGGCCTGGGGCAGGGCGTGGCCATCCCCCACGGGCGCATCAAGGGCCTCAAGCAGCCCAGCGCCGCGCTGGTGCGCCTGGCGGCCCCGGTGCCCTTCGAGGCGCCAGACAACCTGCCGGTGCAGTTGCTGGTGTTCCTGCTGGTACCGGAAGCCGCCTCGGGCAAGCACCTGGAACTGCTGTCGGTGATCGCCGAGATGCTCTCCGACGACGGCTTCCGCCAGCGCATGCTCGACGCGCCCGACGCCGGCGCGCTGCACCGCCTGGTGCACGACTGGGCCACCTTGCAGCACGCCGCCTGAGCCGCCGGCCCGAGGCCCCTTGAAAGCCGCCACCCTTTCCGCGGACCGCCTGTTCGAAGCCAACACCTCGCTGCTCAAGTGGCGCTGGGTGGCCGGGCAGCGCAACCCGGAACGCCGCTTCGACGACGCCGCCGTGCAGGGCGCCACCTCGGGCGCCGACCTGGTGGGCTATCTCAACTACATCCACCCCTACCGGGTGCAGATCCTCGGCTGGCGCGAGGTGCACTACCTGATGCACGCCGACGAGGCCGACAGCGGCCGGCGGGTGCGCCGCGTGGTCGGCCTGGGCCCGCCCGCGCTGGTCATCGCCGACGGCCAGGAGGCGCCCCCGGCGCTGCTCAAGACCTGCGACGACTCGGGCATCCCGGTGTTCGTCACCGACGAGCCCGCGGCCTTCGTCATCGACGTGCTGCGCGCCTACCTGTCCAAGCTGTTCGCCAACCGCACCACCCTGCACGGGGTGTTCATGGACATCCTCGGCCTGGGCGTGCTGATCACCGGGGAATCGGGCCTGGGCAAGAGCGAACTGGGGCTGGAATTGATCTCCCGCGGCCACGGCCTGGTGGCCGACGACTGCGTGGAACTGTCGCGCGTGACCCAGAGCACCGTCGAGGGCCACTGCCCGCCGCTGCTGCAGAACCTGCTGGAAGTGCGGGGAATCGGCATTCTCGACATCCGCACCATCTTCGGCGAGACGGCGGTGCGCCGCAAGATGCGCCTGCGCCTGATCGTGCACCTGGTGCGCCGCGACACCCAGGACCGGGATTTCGAGCGCCTGCCCACCGGCAACGTGCGTCAGGACGTGCTGGGCGTGGCCATCCGCAAGGTGCTGATCCCGGTGGAGGCCGGGCGCAACCTGGCCGTGCTGGTGGAGGCCGCGGTGCGCAATACCATCCTGCAACTGCGGGGCATCGACACCTTCAAGGAATTCCAGGACCGCCAGCGCCTGGCCATGCTCGAGGGCGGCGACGATTGATGGACGACCCCCACGCTCGCTGACGCTCGCTGCCCCCCGAGGGGGCCGCAGCCGCCTTGGGGCGGCCCAGCGACGGCTGCGCGGCGCCTAAGATTCGGAAACGGCCGCCGATGCGCCAGGCGCCGGGCGGTGGGGGCAGGCCTCGCGCCTGCAGGTGGCGTACAGCGCCAGCGAGTGTTCCTGCAGTTCGAAGCCTCGCTCGGCCGCGATGTTGTGCTGGCGGCGTTCGATCTCGGCGTCGACGAATTCCTCCACCCGGCCGCAGTCCAGGCACAGCAGGTGGTCGTGGTGCTTGCCTTCGTTGATCTCGAAAATCGCCTTGCCCGACTCGAAATGGGTGCGCGACAGGATGCCCGCCTGCTCGAACTGGGTGAGCACGCGGTAGACCGTGGCCAGGCCGATGTCGCGCGTCTGGTCGTTGAGCAGCTCGCGGTACACGTCCTCGGCGGTCATGTGGCGCATCGCGCCCTTCTGGAAAATTTCCAGAATCTTCAGGCGCGGCTGGGTGACCTTCAACCCCGTGCTGCGCAGGCCTTGGGCGTTCGAGACCGTCATGGGAGTGGGGGATGTTTAGAATCAGCATGATAGTTCAGCCCATCCCGGCGCCCAAGACAAGACCCCCCAGGGTCCGGTGCCGAATCCGCGTGCCCCGGCATGCGTCCTCGACCCTCCTCCGATGTTCCTGTCGCTCCTGATGGATAAACGCCCGGCGCGCAGCGCGCTGGGCAGCGCGCTGGGCCTGCTGCTCGCGCTGGGTCTGGGCGCCTGCAGCACGCAGACCCAGCAGCGCGACCTGACCAGCATGTTCAAACCCTACCGTTTCGACGTGATCCAGGGCAATTTCGTGTCGCGCGAAATGGTCGCAGAGCTCAAGCCCGGCATGTCCAAGGCCCAGGTGCGCGAGATCCTGGGCACCCCGTTGCTGCAGGACGTCTTCCACGCCGACCGCTGGGAATACGTGTTCAGCCTGCGCCAGGGCTACCACGCGCCCATCGTGCGGCGTTTCACCGTCTATTTCGACAAGGACGGCAAGCTGCTGCGCACGCAGGGCGATCCGCTGCCCTCGGAAGACCAGTTCGTCGCGCAGATCAACACCCTGCACAACGGCGGCAAGGCGCGCTCGGTGAGCCGCGAGCAACTGCAGGCCGAGATCGCCGCCGCGCGCAAGAAGCTGGCGGACAAGGCGCCGGCCCAGGCGGCCTCCGAGCCCGGGCCGCTGACCGTGGTGGCGCCGCAGGCGGAGATCGACAAGCTGAAGGGCCTGGCGCAGCAGGCCGACCAGGGCGTGCTGTCGGGCTCGCCGCAGCCCCAGACGCCATGAGCGGGAGTGCCGCGAAGCACCGGGTGGCCATCGCCGGCTGCGGCGGGCGCATGGGCCGCGCACTGATCGAGGCCACCATGGCGGCCCCCGATTGCGTGCTCAGCGGCGCGCTGGCGCGCGCCGGCTCGGCGCTGCTCGGGCAGGACGCCGGCGCGGCGCTGGGCCTGCACACCGGCGTGCAGGTGCTCGCCGACCCCCGCCAGGGGCTGTCCGGCTCGCAGTGCCTGATCGACTTCACCCGCCCCCAGGCCACGCTGGAGCACCTCGACGTGTGCGAGAGCCTGGGCCTGGCGATGGTCATCGGCACCACCGGCTTCGACCCCGTCGGGCTGCGGCGCATCGACGAGGCGGCACGGCGCATTCCCATCGTGTTCTCGCCCAACATGAGCGTAGGGGTGAACGTGGTGCTCAAGCTGCTGGAGCAGGCCGGACAGGCGCTGGCCACCGGCTTCGACATCGAGATCATCGAGGCCCACCATCGCCACAAGGTCGACGCGCCCTCCGGCACCGCCCTGAAGATGGGCGAGGCCGTGGCGCGCGCGGCCGGGCGCGACCTGGCGCGCGACGCCGTCTGGTCGCGCCACGGCCACACCGGCGAGCGCGAGGCCGGCTCCATCGGTTTCTCGGTGGTGCGCGGCGGCGACATCGTGGGCGACCACACGGTGCTGTTCGCCGGCACCGGCGAGCGCATCGAGATCACCCACAAATCGAGCAGCCGCGCCACCTACGCCGAAGGCAGCCTGCGCGCGGTGCGCTTCCTGGCGGGCCGTGCGCCGGGCCTGTACGACATGCACGACGTGCTCGGGCTGAAGGCCTGAGCGCGCGCCGCCACCGCCGCCGACTCCGATGCACATGGCCCCGATCTCGGCGCTGCAGGGCGATGCGCTGATGCAGGCCGTTGCGGCGGCGCTGCTGGCCATGTCGATGGCCAGCTGGTTCGTCATCTTCTGGAAGACCGCGCTGCTGTGGCGCTGCGCGCGCAGCGTGCCGCGCGCCATCGCCGCGTTCTGGGCGGCGCCCTCGCGCGAGCAGGCCTCGGCCGCCGCGCGGCAGGCAGACCCCGAGGGCCCCGCGGCGGCGCTGGCCGAGCGCTGCCGCCAGCTGGAACAACCCGAGGGCCACGCCTGGCAGGCCCAGGCCGACCGCGTGCGCCGCGAACTGCGCGACGCGCTGGACGCGGGCAGCCGGCGCCTGCATGCGGGCCACGTGCTGCTGGCCAGCGTGGGCAGCACGGCCCCCTTCGTGGGCCTGTTCGGGACCGTCTGGGGCATCTACCACGCGCTGGGCACGATCTCGGCGCTGCAACAGGTGGGCGTGGACAAGATCGCCGGCCCGGTCGGCGACACCCTGGTCATGACCGCGGCGGGGCTGGCGGTGGCCATTCCCGCGGTGCTGGCCTACAACGCGCTGGGCAAGCGCGCCCGCGCGCTGGACGCCCAGCTCGAGGGCTTCGCGCTGGACCTGCAGCACCTGCTGGCCGGAGGCGGGCCCGGCGCCTGAGAACCCCATGCCCGCGCCGCGTGCCGTCCGCCTCATCGGTGCCCCCACCGACATCGGCGCCGGCGTGCGGGGCGCCTCCATGGGGCCGGAGGCGCTGCGCGTGGCGGGACTGGCGCCGGCCCTGCAGGCGCTGGGCCTGCGCGTGCACGACGCCGGCAACCTGGCCGGGCCCGGCAACCCCTGGGAGAGCCCGCGCGACGGCTGGCGCCACCTGGAGCAGGTGGTGCAATGGAACCGCGCGGTGCGCGACGCCGTCGCCGAGGCGCTGGGCGCGGGCGAATTGCCCATGCTGCTGGGCGGCGACCACTGCCTGGCCTTCGGCTCCATTGCCGCCGTGGCCGCGCATTGCGCCGCCACGCAGCGCGAGCTGCGGGTGCTGTGGCTGGACGCCCACGCCGACTTCAACACCTCCGAGACCACGCCCAGCGGCAACCTGCACGGCATGCCCCTGGCCTGCCTGTGCGGCATGGGCCCGGAGCCGCTGCTCGGCCTGGGCGCCGGGCGTCCGGTGCTGCGGCCGCAGCAGCTGCGCCTGCTGGGCGTGCGCAGCGTGGACGAACTCGAGCGCCGCCTGCTGCGCAGCCACCATGTGCACGTGGACGACATGCGCGCCATCGACGAACAAGGCATGCGCACGGTGGTGCAGCGCATGCTCGAGGGCGTGGACGCGCAAACCCACGTGCACCTGAGCCTGGACGTGGACTTCCTCGACCCCGACACGGCCCCCGGGGTGGGCACCACCGTGCGCGGCGGCCCGACCTGGCGCGAGGCGCAGCTGTGCATGGAAATGCTGGCCGACCGAGGCTGCGTGGGCTCCATCGACGTGGTCGAGCTCAATCCCGCGCTGGACCTGCGCAACCGCAGCGCCGAGGCGCTGGTGGAATTGCTGCAAAGCCTGTTCGGGCGCTCCACGCTGCTGCGCAGCCCGGACTGAAACGCTGGCGAGGCGGCGACCCGCGGCACACGCACCATTCCGGGGCGTCCTGTACGAAGAAGGTGCGTCACGGCCTGCTGAAATCCCCGAAATGGTGCTTTCGCGCGAGGCACGGCGCGCAGCCGGGCATCTACGCACTCGAACGGAGCATCGCGCACGGTTTTGGAACGCTTCTTGCTTCATGGCGGGGCTTTCGTCCACATGGTGGTGCAACGCACCCGTCCGGAGCCTTCCTCCCATGCAAGCCCTGCAAACCAGCGCCAACGTGCTGTTCCTGCTTCTCGGCGCCATCCTGGTGCTGTTCATGCACGCCGGATTCGCCTTCCTGGAACTCGGCACGGTGCGCCGCAAGAACCAGGTCAACGCCCTGGTGAAGATCCTCACCGACTTCTCGGTGGCCACGCTGGCCTATTACTTCGTCGGCTACGCCATCGCCTACGGCATCAGCTTCCTGTCGCCCGCCCCCCAGCTCAACCTGGACGACGGGCTGGCGCTGACCCGCTTCTTCTTCCTGCTCACCTTCGCGGCGGCGGTGCCGGCCATCATCTCCGGCGGCATCGCCGAGCGCGCCAAGTTCTACCCCCAGCTGCTGGCCACCGCCATCATCGTGGCCCTGGTCTATCCGGTGTTCGAGGGAGCCATGTGGGGCCAGCGCTTCGGCGTGCAGGCCTGGTTCCAGTCGGTGTTCGGCGCGCAGTTCCACGACTTCGCCGGCTCCATCGTGGTGCACGCCATGGGCGGCTGGCTGGCGCTGCCGGCGGTGCTGCTGCTGGGCGCGCGCAAGGGGCGCTACCGCGACGGGCGCGTGAACCCGCACCCGCCGTCCAGCATTCCCTTCCTGGCGCTGGGGTCGTGGATCCTGGTCGTGGGCTGGTTCGGCTTCAACGTGATGAGCGCGCAAAGCGTCACCAAGATCTCCGGACTGGTCGCGGTGAACTCGCTGATGGCCATGGTCGGCGGCACCCTGGCCGCGCTGATCGCCGGGCGCAACGACCCGGGCTTCGTCTACAACGGCCCGCTGGCCGGGCTGGTGGCCGTGTGCGCCGGCTCGGACCTGATGCACCCGGTGGGCGCGCTGATCACCGGCGCGGTGGCCGGCTGGCTGTTCGTGCGCATGTTCACCCTCACCCAGAACCGCCTGCGCATCGACGACGTGCTGGGGGTGTGGCCCCTGCACGGGCTGTGCGGCACCTGGGGCGGCATCGCCGCGGGCATTTTCGGGCAGACCGCGCTGGGCGGCCTGGGCGGCATCAGCCTGGGTGCGCAACTGGTGGGCACGCTGGCCGCGGTGGCCTGGGCGCTGCTCGGGGGCACCGTGGTCTACGGCCTGCTCAAGCTCACCATGGGCCTGCGCCTGGACGCCGAGGCCGAATTCGACGGCGCCGACCTGTCCATCCACCAGATCACCTCGACGCCCGAACGCGAAGTCAGCTGGTGAGGCCCCCACCGCGGCGCGCCGGCGCCCGCGGGCGTACGCCGCGTTGACGCGGCGCAACGTGCCCCGCACCGCGGCGCCCGCAGTTTGCGACAATGCGCGTTCGAGCAGGAATCCCTCCATGAACAGCGCCGCCGGCAACATCCACCTCCTGATGACCGACCTGGGCGTGCGCGCGCGCAGCGCCTCGCGGGCCATGGCGCGCGCCGGCACGGCCGAGAAGAACCGCGCGCTTCTGGACCTGGCGGGCATCCTGCGCGCGCAGGCCCCGGCCTTGCGCGAGGCCAACCGCGAGGACCTGCAGGCCGCCCGCGAGGCCGGGCTGGAACCCGCCTTCGTCGACCGCCTGCAGCTTGGCGACAAGGTGCTGGAGCAGATGGCCCAGTCCTGCGAGCAGGTGGCCGCGCTGCCCGACCCCATCGGCGAGATGACCGATCTGCGCCGCCGGCCCAGCGGCATCACGGTCGGGCGCATGCGCGTGCCTCTGGGCGTGTTCGGCATGATTTTCGAGAGCCGGCCGAACGTGACCATCGAAGCCGCCGGCCTGGCCATCAAGTCGGGCAACGCGGTGATCCTGCGCGGCGGCTCGGAGGCTATCCACAGCAACCGCGCGCTGGCCGCCTGCGTGGCACAGGCCCTGCAGGGCGCCGGGCTGCCGGGCGACGCGGTGCAACTGGTGCCGGTGACCGACCGCGCCGCGGTGGGCGAACTCATCACCATGCCCCAGTACGTGGACGTGATCATTCCCCGCGGCGGCAAGGGCCTGATCGAGCGCATCAGCGCCGAGGCGCGCGTGCCCGTGATCAAGCACCTCGACGGCAACTGCCACGTCTACGTGGACGACACGGTGGACCTGGACATGGCGCTGAAGGTCACCGACAACTCCAAGACCCAGCGCTACAGCCCCTGCAACGCCGCGGAATCGCTGCTGGTGGCGCGCGCCAGCGCCGAAGGCTTCCTGCCGCGCATCGGCGCCGTGTTCGCGTCCAAGGGCGTGGAAATGCGCTGCTGCCCGCGAAGCCGGGCGCTGCTGGAGGCGGTGCCCGGCGCGGCCGCGCTGCTGCGCGACGCGGTGGAGGCCGACTGGAGCACCGAATTCCTGGCCCCGATCATTTCCATCAAGATCGTCGAAGGCCTGGACGAGGCCATCGAGCACATCAACCGCTACGGCTCGCAACACACCGATACGATCCTGACCAGCCAGCACCAGCATGCGATGCGCTTCCTGCGGGAAGTGGATTCCGCGGCCGTGATGGTCAATGCCTCCACCCGCTTCAGCGACGGCTTCGAGTTCGGGCTGGGTGCCGAGATCGGCATTTCCACCGACAAGTTCCACGCACGCGGCCCGGTCGGCCTGGAGGGCCTCACCAGCCAGAAGTGGATGGTGCTGGGCGACGGCCAGGTGCGCGGCTGAGCCCCCCACGCCATGCGCCATCCCGACCACCTCGCCGGCATCCTCACGCTGCCCACGCTGCTGCGCCTGAGCGCGGCGCTGGGCAGCGGCATGGGCGTGATCAGCGGCCTCGTCGCGCTGTACGCGTACCGCCACGAACTGGGCCTGGCCCAGGCGCCGGGCGTGCTGCTCGGCGGCGTGTTGTTCAACGCGCTGGCCTTGATGTTCGCCACGCTGCTGGGCTACTGGCCCTACCGCGCGCTGGCGCGGCGCCGCCGCTTCGGCCTGCACCGCCTGAGCGTGTACCTGCTGGCGGCCGATTGAAACGCCGCCCCACGAGGAGATCCGCCCCATGAATCCACGCGACCGCCTGCGCCTGCTGGGCGCCGGACTCGCCGGCCTCGGCGCCGCGCCGCTGGCGCGGGCCCAGGAGCAGGGGCCGGTCACGGCCAAGCCGATCTCCAGCCAGCCATGGAAGGTGGTGATGCAGATCAGCGTGGACCTGGAACAGGCCTACGAAGGCCTGATCAACATCCAGAACGTGCTCGAGCTCGACCCGAAGATGCAGTTCGTCGTGGTGGGCTACGGCAAGGCCATCCGCTTCCTGCTCAACGGCGCCAAGGCCCCGACGGGAGCGGCCTTCTCGGGCATCATCGGCGCGCTGGCCAACCAGGGGGTGCAGTTCCGGGCCTGCCAGAACACCCTGACCTTCCTGAAGATCCCCAGCAGCGAACTGGTGCTGGAGGCGACCACGGTACCCGCCGGGGTGTACGAGATCATCCGTCTGCAATCCGAGGGCTGGTATTACCTGAAGCCGTAACATCAAGTTACCGCCGCATCCGCGGCGTATCGCGAAGCCTCGCGTTCAGGAGACTGCCATGCCCGACCCCATTTCATCGCGCCGCAAGGCGCTGCTCGCATCCGCCGCGGCCGGTGCCGCCACGCTGGCCGCGGCTGGCGCGGCCCGCGCCGCCACCGACTCCAAGGGCCCCGTGCACGTCGTCTATCACATCACCCAGGGCAACACGCAGGCCTCGCGCGCCCTGGCCAACGTGCGCAACCACCTGGCGGCCGACCCCACCGCGAAAATCGTCGTGGTGGGCAACGGCGCCGGCATCGATTTCCTGCTCAATGACGCGAAGGATGCCAACGGCGCCGAGTACGCCGGCAACGTCGGCGACCTGGCCGGGCGCGGCGTGTCCTTCCGCGTGTGCGAGAACACCCTGAGCAACCGCAAGATCTCCAAGGACCAGGTGCTGCTCGACGCCACCACGGTGCCCTCCGGAGTGGTCGAGGCCGCGACCCTGCAGTACCGCGAAGGCTACGCCTACATCTCGCCCTGAAGCGGACCTTGAAAACCCAGGCATCGGACCCCGGCGCGCCGCGCGCGCTGCACCAGGATCTGCTCGCGGCGGCCGAGTTGCTCGGCTGCGTGCTGCGCGGCGAGTCCCTCGCCACCGCGCTGCCGCGCCTGGGCGCGGCGGACGCCGCGCGGCGCGGCGCGGCGCAGGCCCTGAGCTTCGAGGCCCTGCGCGGGCTGGGCCGCGCGCGCGCCCTGTTGGCCCGCATGCACCCCAAGGCGCTCAAGCCGCCGCAGCTCGAACACCTGCTGCTGGTGGCGCTGGCCCTGCTCAGCCTGCCCGAGCCGCGCCCCTACGCCGACCACACCCTGGTGTTCGAGGCCGTGCAGGCCTGCGCCGCGCGGCCTCGCACGCGTGCCGCGCGCGGGCTGGTCAACGCGCTGCTGCGCCGGTTCCAGGCGCAGCGCGATGAATTGCTACGCGAGGCGCTGGCCAACGACGAGGCACGCTACAACCATCCGGCCTGGTGGATCGAGGCCTTGCGCGGCGCCTGGCCGCAGGACTGGCAGCGCGTGCTGGAACTGGCCGCCTCGCCTCCTCCGATGACCCTGCGCGTGAACCGGCGCTGGGGCACGCGCGAGGACTACCTGCGCCTGCTGCGCGAGGCAGGCCTCGAGGCCCAGGCCCCCGAAGGCCCGGGGCTGGAGCAGGCACTGGTGCTCGAACGCGCGGTGCCGGTGACCCGGCTTGCGCACTTCGCGCAGGGCGCGGTCAGCGTGCAAGACGCCTCGGCGCAACTCGCCGCGGTGCTGCTGGACCCGCGCGCCGGCATGCGCGTGCTCGACGCCTGCGCCGCCCCCGGCGGCAAGACCGCGCACCTCCTCGAACTGGCCGACTGCGAGCTGCTGGCGCTGGAGCGCGACGCGCAGCGCGCGCCGCGCATCGGCGAGACCCTCGAGCGCCTGCGCCTGCGCGGCGCCGAGCTGCGCGTGGCCGACGCCGCGCGCCCCGACACCTGGTGGGACGGGCGCGGCTTCGACCGCATCCTGCTCGACGCCCCCTGCAGCGCCAGCGGCATCAGCCGGCGCCACCCCGACATCCGCTGGCTGCGCAAGCCGGCGGACATCGACGCGCTGGCCTCGCAGCAACGCGAACTGCTCGATGCGCTGTGGCCGCTGCTGCGCCCCGGCGGGCACCTGCTGTACGCCACCTGTTCGGTGTTTCCGGCCGAAGGCGCGCAGCAGGCGGCCAGCTTCCTGGAGCGGCACGGCGATGCGCTAGCATTGGCCGCACCCGGGCAGATCCTGCCAGGCCGGTCGCCCGAGCGCGACGGCTTCTACTACGCCCTGTTCGCCAAGCGTGCCGATGCTCCCGCATGAGTCCGTCGCAGGCCCCTGACCCGATGCGCCGCCGCGTGCTGGCCTGCGCGGGGGCCGGCGCGGCCGCGACCCTGCTGGCGGCCTTCCCGCAAGCGCGGGCGGCCACGGTGGACGCGCAACCGCCGAGCGTGGAGCTCGACCCCGACGGCGTCTACGCCAGCGCCACGCTGGTGTTCGCGCTGCCGGTGACCCTGGAGGACGCGCTGCACCGCGGCATTCCCCTGTACTTCCTCACCCGCATGAGCGTGTCGCAGTCGCGCTGGTGGTGGTTCAATGCCAGCATGGGCGAGGGCCAGCAGCTCACGCGGCTCGGCTTCGAGCCGCTGCTGGGCAAGTACCGCGTGTCCACCGGGGGGCTGCGCACCAGCTACCACACGCTCGACGACGCGCTCAACCAGGTCCAGCACGTCGCCCACCTGAAGGTGGCCGACGCGAAGGATCTCAAGCCGGGCCAGACCTACCAGCTGGGCGGGCGCTTCGAGCTCGACCTGTCGCAACTCCCCCGCCCCTTCCAGCTCAACGTGGCCTCGCAATCCGACTGGCAGCTGCAGGCGGATTTCCCCCAGGTCAGCTTCACATGGACCACCGCACCGTCAACCGCACCACCCGCCTAGCCTCATGGGTCGCGCTGGTCGTGGGCCTGCCGCTGGTGGTGTTCCTGGTGTTCCTGCTCGCCGTGTCGACCAAGAACACGGCGGAGGTGAACCCCCTGTTCGGGATCCTGTACTGGATCAACCTGGCCGTGGCGGCGCTGCTGCTGCTGCTGATCCTGGGCCTGTCGTCGCGCCTGCTGTGGCGCCTGCGCAAGCGCCGCTTCGGCAGCCGCCTGCTGTTCAAGCTGGCCATGGTGTTCACGCTGGTAGGGGTGTTGCCGGGGCTGATCATCTACGTCGTGTCCTACCAGTTCGTCGCGCGCAGCATCGAGACCTGGTTCGACGTGAAGGTGGAGCGCGCGCTGACCTCCGGGCTGAACCTGGGACGCACCACGCTGAACGTGCTGCTGGCCGACCTCGGCGCCAAGGGGCGCAACGTGGCCGGGCAAGTGGTGGACAGCCGCGGCGAGGTGTCGCCGGTGGCGCTGGAGCAGTTGCTGCAGCAGCTCAGCCTCGAGCAGGCCACGGTGTTCGACGGCAACGGCAACGTGGTGGCCAGCGCGGGCGGCAACCCCTTCGCGCTGGTGCCCGACCTGCCCGGCGCCGAGGCCATGCGCCAGCTGCGCCTGATGGGCCAGCTCGCCAGCGTCGAGGGCGGAGAAGACGGCGTGGCCACCGCCAGCAGCCAGCTCCGGCTGCGCGTGGTGATTCCGCTGCCCACGCGCTCGCTGCTGCTGCCCGGACACCAGCGCTACCTGCTGCTGGTGCAGAACGTGCCCAACGCGATCTCGCGCAGCGCGCTGGAAGTGCAGCGCGCCTATGCCGAGTACCAGGAACGCGCGCTGGGGCGCGACGGCCTGCGGCGCATGTACATCTCCACGCTGACCCTCACGCTGTTCCTCACCGTGTTCGCCGCGGTGCTGCTGGCCGTGGTGCTGGGCAACCAGCTCGCCAGCCCGCTGCTGATGCTGGCCGACGGCATGCGCGCGGTGGCCGGCGGCGACCTGCGCCAGCGCCCCGAGGCCCGCTCGGGCGACGAACTGGGTTCGCTGACCCGCTCCTTCAACGCCATGACCGCGCAACTCGCCGACGCGCGCCAGCAGGCCGAGGCCAGCCGGCAGGCCCTGGAGGCCTCGCGAGCCTACCTGCAAAGCGTGCTGGACAACCTGTCGGCCGGCGTGCTGGTACTCGACGACGGCCTGCGCCTGACCCTGGCCAACCCCAGCGCGACGCGCGTGCTGCGCGTGGCGGTGCAGGGCTCCATCGGCCAGGCCATCGCCAGCGTCGCCGGGCTGAAGAGCTTCGCCGCGGAGATCGAGACCGCCTTCCACGAACTCGGCGCCGGCAGCAGCGACCACTGGCTGCGCCAGCTCGACTACACCCCGCCCGGCAGCGACACCCCCGTGACCCTGCTGGTGCGCGGCGCGCGCCTGCTGCTGCCCAACCAGGGCGCCGCGGTGGTGGTGTTCGACGACATCAGCGAACTCATCTCCGCGCAGCGTTCGCTGGCCTGGGGGGAAGTCGCGCGGCGCCTGGCGCACGAGATCAAGAACCCGCTGACGCCCATCCAGCTGTCCGCCGAGCGCCTGCAGATGAAACTCGAGGCGCGCCTGAGCGGGGCCGACCGCGACATGCTCACGCGCGCCACCGGCACCATCGTCAACCAGGTCACCGCCATGCGCCGCATGGTCGACGAATTCCGCGACTACGCGCGCACTCCGGTCACCCATGTCGAGCCCATGGACCTGAACGTGCTGGTAGGCGACGTGCTCAATCTGTACGCGGCCCAGTCGGCGCACGTGCATGCCGAGCTCGGCCCGTCGCTGCCCACCATCGAGGGGGATGCCGCGCAATTGCGCCAGGTAGTGCACAACCTGGTGCAAAATGCGCTGGACGCCATCGCGGGTCAGGAGCAGGGCGGCGTGACCATCCACACCGACACCTACCGCTCGGGCGGCAGCGGCGCGCAACGGGTACGCCTGTCGGTCAGCGACACGGGGCCGGGCTTCCCCGAAAAGGTGCTGGCGCGGGCCTTCGAGCCCTACGTGACCACCAAGCTCCGCGGCACCGGACTGGGCTTGGCGGTGGTGAAGAAAATCGCCGAAGAACACCACGCACGCGTGGAGGTGCAGAATCTGGGCACGCCGGGGGCAACGAGCGGGGCCCGCGTATCCCTTATATTTCCCGCTATGGCAACCCCGCCGGCCAGCGGGGCCTGACGGCAAACATCGGAATTCCTTGGCCTATGGCAAGCATCCTTGTGGTGGACGACGAGATCGGCATACGCGACTTGTTGTCCGAGATTCTGAACGACGAGGGCCACACCGTGGAGGCTGCCGAGAACGCGCAGCAGGCACGCGAGATGCGCGCACGTTTCCGGCCCGACCTGGTGCTGCTCGACATCTGGATGCCCGACACCGACGGCGTCACCCTGCTCAAGGAGTGGGCCGGCGCGGGCCAGCTGACCATGCCGGTGATCATGATGAGCGGGCACGGCACCATCGACAACGCGGTGGAGGCCACGCGCATCGGCGCGATGGCCTTCCTCGAGAAGCCCATCGCGCTGCAGAAGCTGCTGCGCGCGGTCGAGCAGGGCCTGAGCAAGCCGGCACCCAAGCCGCGCCTGGAATCCGGCATGAACAGCCTGCCGGCGGCCGAGCCGCCGCCGCTGCTGGCCGAGCAGAGCTTCCCGCTCGACCGCCCGCTGCGCGAGGCGCGCGACGACTTCGAGCGCGCGTATTTCGAGTTCCACCTCGCCCGCGAGGGCGGCAGCATGACCCGCGTGGCCGACAAGACCGGCCTGGAACGCACGCACCTGTACCGCAAGCTCAAGCAGCTCGGCGTGGACTGGGGCCGCAACGGCCGCCGCCCGGCGCCCTCCGGCCTGCAGGGCCTGGCCGCAATGCCCAGCGCCCCCGCGGCGCCGGCCGCGCCTGCACCGACGACGCGCCCCGCGCTGGACGACGAGGACGATTGAGTGCGCGCCGCGGCGCGCACTTGCCGACACCGGGCAAAGCTTTGGTAATATGTTGGGCTTGCCTGACGGCGCGCAAAGGAACGCATGCGCGCATGTCCGGCAACGCAGTACGGCCAGGTAGCTCAGTTGGTAGAGCAGCGGATTGAAAATCCGCGTGTCGACGGTTCGATTCCGCCCCTGGCCACCACCATTCAACGCCCAACTGTTCTCAGTTGGGCGTTTTCACTTCCAGACCACGCAAGGTACGCGGCGTTCACGCGCATTCTGGGTGTGCCAGGGGGCGGTGTGTCATCTCTTGATGGACGCGAAGCTGCTGCTCTACAAGCCGGTGTTCAAAGAGCGGCTCGGTTCAACGCGGGTGCCAGGGCCGATCGCAACCGATCCACGATGGCAGGCAGGGGCTCGGGGGGAAGCTCGTTCTTCTTCAGAAACGCCAGCCACAACGACTGCCGCGAGGAATCGTGTGCAAACTCGTCCGTCAGCCCAATCGGCACTGCATCGGGCACGGACATGCCGCGCCGCTCGAAGGTGGCTTTGATCGCTTGAGCCAGCAAATCGGTGTCCAGTGTTTCTCTTTCCAGCAGCACCGACAGATCGAAGTAGTCCTTCAGGCGGCTGTTGGTCATGCCCAGCAGGGCGATGGCGTGGAGCTTTTCCGCGATGACCGTGTACGTCGGGTAGGCCCGCAACTTGGGCGCGGGAAGATCGTCCAGCAGGACCGGATAGACCGAATCCACCGGTGCCGGTGTGACGGCATCGCCGAAGCCCACATCGATCTGCGTCTTGCAGCGCGCCTTGGCCAGTTCGCCCGCGATGATCACGCGGACGCCGCCGTAGCCGGCTTCCTTGCGGATTTCCTCGACCGTGACCGAGGCGGGGTCAAATGCAATGCCGTCGTCTACAGCCACGGCAGCGATGTCGCGGAAGGTTTCGGCGACCGATGCCAGATCGTTCGCACCGAAGCCGAGCAGGTCGGCGTCGCGCGTGGCCCGGTGGGGCATGTCGTACCAGAGCGTGAACAGCAGCGCGCCCTTGAGCAGAAAGCGGTCCGCGTGCTGCGATTGGGTCATGCGGTAAAGGATGCGCTCCAGCGCGAATCGCACCAGCACCTGATTGAAATCGACACCCTGAGCTTTGGCAACGTTGAGCAGGCGCGCACGGACGGACGCCGCGACGTTGGGATTGGCGGGGTTCATCCGATGCTCTCCAGGTAGGGCCGCATCACGTTGGCCACGCGGCAGACCTTGGCGAAGCGCCAGATGTCATCGACCGATGCCTTGTTGCGAGCCCGGGCGTCCTTCAGAGCCTCCAGCGCCACGTCCAGGCCGATCTTGTTGCGGTGCTTGAAACAGTCCGCCACCGTCTTGGCCACGCCGTAGATCCGGAGCTTGACGCCATCGCGTTCAACTTCCTCGACGCCCGCTGTGTAGGCTTCCCCGGTGAACTGCACCATCTTGATCGGTGGGTAGTCGAACCGTGGGGCATGGCTGCCGCGCGGCATGGCAATCCAGACCTGGCGTGGCAGTTGGGTGGTCAGCTCGTGGAACTGCAGCGCGGTGAGCAGGCAGAACACGGCTTGCGGCACCTTGGTTGCGACGGTGACCAGACTGTCGTGTTCGGATCCCTGGGTGTCCGGCAGGCGGTACAGACCACGCCCAATCCGCTCCAGCAGGCCGGCGGCGGCCAGGCGCGTCAGCACGACCCGTGGCGCATCGATGGCGCCCAGGTCGCTGGCGCGCAGCAGCCCTTTCTGGCTTGCCAGATCGAGGACGCGCTGCGTATGGGTACTGGAGAGCATGGGTGGAGTATGTTCCGTTATTTCGTCGAATGCAACTTCCTGAAGACAAAACGAAACATTTCGCCCATGTTCTCCGGGCCGCTCCGCTGGCCGGCGATGCGCTGGGCTCGCTACAAGCCGGGAGGGTTACGCGCGTGCCGTCGGCGAAGGTGTCGTTGCCGCTTTTTCGCAGCAACGCGTCTGCACACGTCGCGGCGCGGGCAATGCTTGAAGCCCGTCTCGAGTGGGCCCAGGACGTGGCCGCTGCATTGATGGAGTACGTCGATTACCCCGATGTCAACGTACCGACTCGTACTTACACCGACCCAGAAGAGATCACGGCCGGGGACATCGAGGCGCTTGCCGGGCTGCCCGAAGGCTACTTCCAGGGCAAGACCAATGTCGTGGAGTTCGCGCGACTGAAGGCAGTCCAGAAGCCAACCGATGACCGTCCGGGTCAAGGCAACAAGGTGGTGCAGTTTCGACCCGTATCCAAATCTTGATGTGAAAGGAACCGTGATGTCCAAGAACACGAAGCAGACGTCCTCGCGAATCGGCCGACTGGCATCCGAGACGCTGCAAAGCAGCAGCGCGTCCCAAGTTGCGAAGAGCCTTGCCGCTTCGGCCCTGGCCCAGCGCGCCGGCGAAAAGCAGACCGGCGCGAAGATGGAAGACACGGCCGCCCGCGTCTTGGCAAGTGATCGATATGCCAAAGGCACGAAGGAACTTGGGGCGTCGGTGCTGTCCCAGGCCAACAAGCAGCGCTGATCCACGGGGCCGGGAAGTAGTGGGGGATCAGCGACGATCGCGTTCGTTCCTCGCACATCCCAACTGATCGGACTCAGTACGGTGATCGGCGCAGGACTGCGGGAGGGTCGTCCACCCGGCTGATATACTCCACCAGCAGGATTTCCGACGAACGGCCCGGTTGCTTCGGCACCCGGGCCGTTCGTCTTTCGGAATGCGCCTGCCGCGCCCGCAGGGCGCGTGACACCTCCGGGCCGAGTCCGGCCCGGGCAGAAATCCCCGCGATTCGCTATCTTCCTGCTGGTCGCTCGCCGGTTCGGCGGCCGCGGCCGCACCCATCCGCGCATCCATTCCCAGCCCCATGGATTCCGATTCCCAAGCTCCGCGCCTGGTCGACGTGGGCGGTCTTTCGCGCGCGCTCGAGCGCTTCGCGCAGGAGCGCGACTGGACCCAGTTCCACAGCCCGAAGAACCTCGCCATGGCGCTGACCGGCGAGGTCGGCGAGCTGGTGGAGATCTTCCAGTGGATGAGCGCCGAGGAATCCGCCAGCGCGGGCGCCGACCCGCGTACGGCGCAGGCCGTGCGCGACGAACTGGCCGACGTGCTGGTGTACCTGGTGCGCCTGGCCGACAGGCTGGGCGTGGACCTGGACTCGGCAGTGCGCGACAAGATGCAACGCAACGCGCTGCGCTACCCGGCCGACGAGGTCCGCGGCAGCAACCGCAAGCGCGGCCCATGAAACAGAAAGGACACGAGACATGCAGACCCACGCCTACGGAGCCCACGCCGGCGACAAGCCGCTGGAATCCATGCGCATCAGCCGCCGCGCGCCCGGCGCGCACGACGTGCAGATCGACATCGCCTATTGCGGCATCTGCCACTCGGACCTGCACCAGGTGCGTTCCGAATGGGCAGGCACGCAGTACCCCTGCGTGCCGGGCCACGAGATCGTGGGCCGCGTGTCGGCGGTCGGCGCCCACGTGAAGGGCTTTCGCCCCGGCGACCTGGTCGGTGTGGGCTGCATGGTCGACAGCTGCAAGGAGTGCGAGGACTGCCACGCCGGGCTGGAGAACTACTGCGACGGCATGGTCGGCACCTACAACGGCCCGAGCGCGGACGAGCCGGGCTGGACGCTGGGCGGGTATTCGCAACACATCGTGGTGCACGAACGCTACGTGCTGCGGGTGCGCCACCCCGAGGCGCAGCTCGCGGCCGTGGCGCCGCTGCTGTGCGCGGGCATCACCACCTACTCGCCGCTGCGCCACTGGAAGGCGGGGCCGGGCCGCAAGGTGGGCGTGGTCGGCATCGGCGGCCTCGGCCACATGGGCATCAAGATCGCGCACGCCATGGGCGCCCACGTGGTGGCCTTCACCACCTCGGAGTCCAAGCGTGCCGCAGCGAAGGAACTGGGCGCTCACGAGGTGGTGGTGTCGCGCCACCCCGAAGAGATGGCCGCGCACCTCAAGAGCTTCGACATGGTCCTCGACACGGTCGCGGCTCCGCACGACCTCGACGCGCTGCTCGTGCTGCTCAAGCGAGACGGCACGCTGGTGCTGGTCGGCGCGCCGGCCGCGCCGCACCCGTCGCCGCAGGTGTTCGACCTGATCATGAAGCGCCGCGCGCTGGCCGGCTCGATGATCGGCGGCATCCCCGAGACCCAGGAGATGCTGGATTTCTGCGCCGAGCACGGCATCGTCGCCGACATCGAGCTGATCCGCGCCGACCAGATCAACGCCAGCTACGAGCGCATGCTGCGCGGCGACGTGAAGTACCGCTTCGTGATCGACAGCGCCACGCTGGCGGCGACCTGAGCGGCAGCGGGGCCGGCCAGGGCGCCCTACGCCAAGGCCACCGAAGCCGCGGTGGCGCCCGGCACCGCGACGCGGAACTTCACCCCCTCCAGCAGCCGGTCCCACAGTTCCACCGCCTGCTCCTCGCTGATCGCGCTGGTGCGCGCATCGCCTACGCGGTTGTTCTCCACCCGCGTCATCAGGCTGATGTCCAGGTGCGCCGGGAGGGCCACGTTGCCGCTCTGGCCCACCAGTTGCCATTCGAAGCGCAGGGCCTGATCCTGCGTGGACCGGCTCAGCACCTCCTCGCCCTCCCACAAGCCGTGCAGCGTGCGCTTGCCGCGGCCGCACGCAAGGCTCTTGCGTGTCAGAGCGCCGAGCGCGCGGAAAGTTCCGCTGGGCCTAGGGCAACGCTGAAGAAGCACCTGTTTTTGCAGAAGCCGGGCCCTACGATTTCAGGATGCGGGAACTCGATTCGATGAGGGTGATTTGGCGCCCATCGGGCCTCATTCGCGAGCCTTTCGACCCGCCTTGCGCCCTTATGGACGCACCTGTGCCATGAGCCGATTTCGGCACATGAAGATGTTGCTCAAGGCCAGCGCGGCGAACGCGCGCGTCGCGTTCTTATCCAGTCCGCGATAGCGCACCTTGCTGAAGCCCCACAGCCGCTTGATGACGCCGAAGACATGT
>NZ_KB898484.1 GCF_000377645.1 Thiomonas sp. FB-6
ACCGCGTCGCTTTGCGCCTGATCGAGCTTGCGCGCCGCGTCCACCGTCTGCCGCACGCAACCCATGTCCATCGTGTTCAGGCAGCCGGCGGTCTTGCGGATCGCCTGGGCCATCTGGGTGAGCGACAGCGCGTTGTTCCCCGTCTCCACCTGCGCCGAGCCGCTGGCCGCGTTGGCGTTGACCCCGGCCTGCGCCGCGATGCCCGCCACCAGAGATCCCACCAGGTTCTGCCGGTTCTGCTTGTCCGAGGGACTGAGGCTCTCGCCCGAGACGCCCTGCGCCGCGTCCAGCGCGTCGTTGAGCACCACGCTGGCCGCCGCCCCCATGGCGCCCGCGCTGCAACTTCCCGTGGCCGCCTGCGCCCCCGCGCAGCCCACCAGCGCCTGCAGCGCCGTGCGCACCGCCTCGCTCGTCGCGTTGGGCTGGCCTGCGCTTTCGAAGCCATCGGCCAGCGCCTTGACCTGCTGCGCGCCCAGCCCCTGCAGGTAGCCTACGGCCGCCGCCTGCACCAGCTGCGTGGCCCCGCCCGTCGCGTTGCCCCCGGCCGCCGCCGTGAAGGCCGTCAGGATCCGGTTGTACGCTCCCCCCGGCGCCCACAAGGCCGTCGCATCGGCCTGCTGCTGCGCCTGCGCCACCTGCTGCGGCGTGGCCTTGGGGTCCGCCTTGGCTTGGTCCAGCGCCTTCTGGGCCGCATCGGCCTGCGCCGCCTTGGTCGCCAGGAACTGCCCCACCTGCTGCGTGAAGGCCTGCGTCACCGTGAAGGCCGCCTGCACCTGGCTGGCGTTGTACGGGTTGGCGATGGCGTTGGCCGTGTTCGTGCCCGTGCTCACGTTCCGGTTGGTGCCGGCCACCGCCTGCTGCGTCGTCTGCCCGCTCAGCTGCTGCTGTGCCTGGGCGTTGGTGATGGTGATCGTCCCGCCGCTGATGCCGCTTGGCGTCGCGCTGCTGGCGCTGCCCGAGGCGCCGATCGTCGTGGGCAGGCCCACGTCGGCGCTGTTACCGAAGCTGGCCTCGTGGTTCGGCCCGGACGTGGGCTGCGGCGCACCGCCGTTGGTGCTGGCCTGGCCCGACTGCCCCGGCCCGGCGCTCAGGCCGGCACTCACCCCGAGGCTCTGCCCGCTGTAGCTGCCGCGGTTGGCAACGCTTGCCGCGGTGAGGGTGCCGGTGATCAGGCGGTTCTTGCCTTGGTCCACCGCCGCCTGGCTGCTCTCGATCACGCCGCCCGTCAGCCCCGTGTTGCCCTTCACCTTCACCTGGAAGCCGCCGTCGCCCGCCTCCAGCCCCGACTGCTGCTGCACGCTGGCGTAGCTGGCGTCGAGGTGCTGCGAGCTCGCGCTGGCGCTGCCCGAGAAGCCCACGCCCGCCGTCACGCTGGCGCCCACGCTCTGCCCGCTGCTGTGGCTGCTGGCCGTGTCCTGCAGGCTGGTGATGTTCAGATTGCCGCCCACGTCGGCCGTCACCTGCCGCCCCGAGGCCACGGCCCCGGCCAGCGTGGTGTCGCCTCCGGAATGGATCGCCAGGCTCTGCCCGGCGCTGAGCGTGGTGTTCTGCTGGCTCAGGCTGCTGCCATGGCCCTGGCTCCTGGGCGAACTCGCGCTGGCGGTGACCCCCGCGGCCCAACCGGAGGAGCCCGCCGAGATGCCCAACCCCACGGCGCTGCTGGAGCCGTGGCTTGCGCTCTGGCTGCTCGTCGTGTCCTGCGCGGCCTGCAGGGTCACGGCGTTGTCGGCCGAGAGGTTGACGTTGCCGCCGGCCTTCACCTGGCTGCCGGTGATCGTGAGGTTGGAGGCCTGAGCGCCGCCATGGGCGTTCAGATCGACGTTGCCGGCCGCGTTCAGGGTGCTGCCGTTGTGCGTGAGGCTGCTGCTGGCGCTGGTGCTGTCGCTGTGACTGGAGCCCACCGTCACGCTCAGCGACACGGCGTCGTTGCCCACGGCCTGCGTGGCGTTGTAGGCGGCCAGTCCGGCTGTCGCGCCCGCCAGCGCCTTCACCCGCGCGTCGGAGGTGCTCTGCGCGGCCTGCGCCACCTGGTCGATGCTCTGCTGCGCGTTGACCACTGCCCCGCCCAGGCTCACGCTCAGGCCGCTCTGGCTGAAGGTCTGGTGCTCGGAGGATTGCTGCTGGTCGGCCCCCGGGTCAATGGTGATGGCCTTGGCGTCGATGCTCAGGTTGCCGCTGCCGGGGCCCGCGGCTGCCTGCCCGTTCGAGATGCCCGCGACCAGGTCGCTGCCGCTGACCGTGGCGGCGTTGCCGGCGGTGATGCTGAGGTTGCCCTTGGTGCTGCCCACCAGGCTGCGGCTGCTGCTTTGGGTCGTGCCGCTGCCGTTGGTCTGGTCGGTCTGGCGGCTGTGGCCGAGGGTGAGGCCCATGCCGCTGGAGAACAAGCCGCTCTGATCGGCTTCGTAGTAGGAACTGCTGCTGGCGGTGTTGGTGGCGGCCGTGATGGTGACGTCGTGGCCCGCCTGCAGCGCCACGTTGCCGGTGCCGGCGACGTTCGAGCCGCTCACGCCCAGGTCGTGCCCAGCGTCCATCGCCACCGTGTTGCCCGACACCGTGCTGCCCTGCTGGGTGGTGCTGGCGCTGCTCGTATCGCTGGTGACGCTGCCGTGGGACAGGAATCCATGGCTCTCGCTGTGCACCTGCGCGCTGCTGCTCTGCGACAACGCCAGCGTGCCCACGTTCAGATCGTGCGCCGCCTGCAGCGTCGCCTGGCCGTTCTGGGCACTCAGGCTCGCCCCCGTCACGGTGAGATCGCCACTGCCCGCCTGGCCGTTGCCCACGGCCTGCACGCTCAAGTTGTTGCCTGCGCTCACCCCCGCGCCGGCCGCGCCCTGGCTGCTGTCGGCAAGCGTGGCGTGACCCGCGCTCCACTGCAGCTGCGTGGCGTCGCTGGCACTGTTCACGCCCGCGGCGATGCTCACGTTGTGGCCGCTGAGCACAGCGTCGTGGCCGGCGGCCACCTGGCTGGCCTGCACCGTCAGGTCCCCGCCCTGCGCCACCAGCGTGGCGTTGCCCCCGGCGCTCAGCGTGCTGCCGTGCTGGGTGCTGCCGCTTTGCTGGATCGCCAGGGTGTCGCCCGCCTGGCTGCTGGTGGCGAACTGGTAGGTGGTGGTGGTCGCGCCGACGTTCAGGTTGCGGCCCGCCAGCGCCGTGAGATCCCCCGCGGAGGCCACCTGCGCGCCCTGGGCCACCAGGTCGCGCGCGGCCTGCAGCGTGATGCTGCCGCCTTGCACCGTGGCCACGTGGCCCAGGCTGGTGGTGCCGGTGTTCGTGCTGGCTACGTCGGCCACCGGGATGGCCTGGGTCTGCAGCAGCAGGTCGCGCCCGGCCAGCAGGCTCAAGGAACTGGTGTCGCTGGTGCCCTGCACCAGCCCCGACAGGTCCTGCAGGTCGTTGCTGGCCGACAGCAGGACCTGCTGCCCGGCGATGGTGCCGCGGTTGACCAGGTCCTGGCCCGCGCTGGCGCTCACGCTGGAGCCGCTGATCGTGCCGCTGTTGGCGAGGTCCTGCGCCGTGGTCAGGGTCACGGTGCCGCCGGCGATCAGCGCGCCGCCTTGGGTGAGGTCCTGGCCCTGCGGATGGGCCAGGTACACCTGGGGCACCAGCACCTGCTCGGTCGTCCCGTCGGGCAGGGTCACCGCCTGCGTGGTCAGCAGCACCATGTCGGTGGTGATCCGCGCCATCTGCGCCGCGCTCAGGCTGACCCCGGGGGCGATGCCGTAGGCCTTGGCATAGGCCACGCCAGCGTTCATCAGCGCCTGGTACTCGGCCTGGGTGGAGGTGTAGTCGGCCAGGATGTCGCGCCCGGTGAGCGCCAGGATCTGGTTCTGCACCAACTGCTGCTCGGCGAAGCCGTCGCCGTAGCGCAGCTGCCACTGGGCGGGGTCGATGGCCAGCTGCTGCAGGTAGTAGTCGGAGCTGAGGAAGTTGCGCTGGTTGGTGAAGGCCGGGTCGGTCTCCACCACGTAGGGGGCGTTGGGGGCGGCATCGACCTGGAACAGCTGATTGGCCGGCAGATCGAGTGAAGGCGGCGAGGTACTGACCACCAGGGCAGAGCCGCCGTTCATGCCGGGCACGCTCACCTGCTGCAAGGCCGGCGGAGCATGGATGGCGACGGGCTGCGGAGCGGCCACGCCCGCGGCCACCACGCTGCTGGGGGTGACGGGTGCTGCCGCCGGCGCACTGCCGGTGCCGGGGTTGCCGCCGGAGACCACGGTGACGGTGTTCAGGTCGACCGTGCTGCTCGACTGAGTGGTGTAGAGCGCGCCCGCGCCGCAGGGCGGGTAGTTGACTCCGTTGCAAACCAAGTGATCGGAAGAGAACAACCCGCCGGATTGCTTGGTCCATGCCTCGATGGCGCCCGTCTGAGTCTGGGTCTGCGTGGCCGTGGTGGACTGGTTGTTCAGCTCGCCGGTGGCGATGTCGAGGCTGCCCCCGGCGACGATCGCGCTGTCGGCATTGAGCAGCGAGCCGGCCGCGCCGCCGGTCACCGTGAGGTTGCCGCCGGCGAGGATCCTGGCCGGATCGGTGGACACGACGCTGGGCGTGACCGTGGTCTGGCTGTCGACGTGGTACTCGACGTATTGCGAGATGATGCGGCTGCTCTGGTCGGCGTTGAAGGCGGTGATGGCCTGGTCCAGGCCGGTCTGAGCTTGCTGCACCTGGGCCTGTACGGCAGGCGACTGGTAGACGTTCTCCTGCTGCCAGTAGGTGCCGCAGGCGCCGGTGAGGATGTCCTGGCCCGTGGAGGGATCGGCGCAGCTCACGACCGTCGGGTTGCCCTGCGCGTCGCTGCCGCTGTAGCTCGGAGCGCCTGCCGGTGGGGTCGGCGCCTGAGGCGGGGGCGTCACGCCGAACTTCTGCCAGATGGGGTCCGTGACGGCGTAGGTGTAGGTGTAGGTGCAACTTCCGAGCCCGTCGGCGGACACGCCGCTGCAGTCCGGGACGATCTCCTGCGTGAGCGGCGCGGCGCCGAACACGGCAAAGGGGTACTGCGAGCTGGGCAGCACCCAGTACGCGCGCCCGCCGTCGACCGGGTTGCCGTGCGGCACGTAGCCCAGCGTGGAAGCGTCGAGCAGCGCGGTGGCCGGAGACGTGCCCTGCACCTTCACCACGGTGTCGGTCAAGGCCTGCGTGCTCGTGCTCGCGCCCAGCACCAGGTGGTCGTTGCGGTTGGTGACGGAGGCCGCGTCGATGGCCAGGTTGCCGCCGGCCTGGATCGTGGAGGAAGCGTTGAGCAGGCTGGCGGTGGCGCGCGTGGCGGCGCCGGTGCCGGGGTCGAAGGCGCCTGCGATGCGCAGGCTGCCCAGCGCCAGAAGCGTGGAGCCGCCCGTGTTGGACACGCTGTCCGCCGCGATGGTCATGTCCGCGCGGGAGGCGATCACCGCACCGCCGGAGTTGCTCAGGCTGGCGGCGGTGATGCCCACGGTGCCGCCGTAGATGCGCCCGGTGTTGTCCAGGGTCGGGGCCGTGAGTGAGGTTGTGGCGCCGCTGTCGATCAGCCCGGAGTTGCTCAGGGTGCCGCCCGCGGCCAGGGTGGCCGAGCCCGCGGCATCCAAGGTACCGGCGTTGCTGAGGTCTGCGCTCGTGGTGACACCGAGGTTGCCGCCGGAGGCCAGCGTGGCGCCCGCGGCGTTGCTCAGGCTTTGCGCCTGCACGTTCAGGTCGCCCTGGGTGGAGACCGTGCCGGTGTTGACGTAGGCGCCGTTCACCGTGAGGTTCACGGCGCCGGCGGAGTTGATCGTGCCCCCGAAGCTGGAGCTGCTGGTCGTCAGGTTCACCCCGGCATTGCCCACCAGGGTGCCCCCGCTGTTGGCCAGGGTCGTGGCACTCGCGGCCAGTTGGCGCTGGGCGCTGAGCGTGCCCGAGGTGTTGTCCAGGCTGGAGGTAGTGAGGGTTGCGTCCTGCCCCGCCTGCAGCGTGCCGGCGCGGTTGCCGATGGAGCCCGCGGTGAGCGTGAGGTCCTGGGCGGAGATCTGCCCGCCGGCACTGTTGTCCAGGGTGCCGGCGTTCAGGCTTGCCGTCCCGAGCGCGGCGAGGGTGCCGCCCGTGTTGGTGAGCGTGCCGGGGGTGGTGACGGCAAGCGTGCCCTGGGTGGCGATGCTGCCGCCGGCGTTGTCCAGGTCGCCGGCGACGCTCAGGCTCTGGTCGCCCTGGCTTGCGATCACGCCGGTGGTGTTGCTGAGGGCGCCCGAGCGCAGGCTGAGGGTGCCGCCCGAGAGGATGCCGCCCGTGTTGCTCCCGGTGGTGCCGCTTGCGGTGTTGGACAGCGCTGCGCCCTGGGTGTCCAGCGACAGGTTGCCGCCGGACTCGATCAGGCCGGCCGCGTTGCCGAGCGCGCCGGTGGTGGCCTGCAGGGTCGTGGCCGCGACGAGGCTGCCGCCGTCGTTGGTCAGGGCGCCGGCGCTGATCGTGGCCGCGCCGCCCGACACCAGGGTGCCGGAGGCGTTTTTGAGCGCAGCCGCTGCGGCGTCGACGCTCAGTGAAGACGCTCCGGAGATCGTGCCGCCCTGGTTGCTCAGGCCTTGCAGGGCGCTCAGCGTCGTGGCCGCGCCGCTGGCCAGGGTCCCGCCGTCGTTGGTGAGGCTGGCGCCCGAGGCGCCGAGGTCGCCGGTGGATTCGAGCGTGCCGCCGGCGTTGTTCAGCGCGTTGGCAGCCGTGGCCTGCAACGTGCCGCCGGCCTGCACGGTACCGCTGTTGGTGATGGAGGCGCCTTGCAGCGCGGCGTTGCCCGCGCTCTGCCAGGTGCCGCCGGCGTTGGCGAGCAGGCCGCTTGCGCTGGCGCTCAGGTTGCCATTGCCGGTGATTTGCGCGCCCGTGGTCCGCAGGTCGCCCGCGGTGGCGGCCAGGGTGATGTTCCCGCCGGCCTGCAGGATCGTGTCCGAGAGGCTCTGGCTCCCCGCCGCCTGCAGGCTCAGATCGCCCTGGGCGCTCCAGGCGCCGCCGGTGTCGGCGATGGAGCCGGCCTGGGCGCTGAGGCCTCCCGCGCTGGCGAGGGTGCCGGAGTTGTCGAGGGATCCGGGCGTTGCGAGGGACAGCGGCTGCGCCGTATCGCGTTGGACCAGGGTGCCGGTGTTGGTCACGCTTGCGGCCTGCAGGCTCAGGCCGCTGGCCGCATCCACCTGGCCGCTGTTGTCCAGGGCTCCCGTGGCGTCCACCTGCACCGAAGCGCCGGTGCTGGCCGTGATGCCGCTCAGGTCCACGTGGGTACCCGACAGCTGCAGCGGGCCCGCGGCCGAGGTGTCGGCCAGGCTGAGCTTGCCGTTGGCGGCCAGGCGCAGGTTGCCCTGCAGCGCGGCCAGGCGCCCCTGGCTGTTGACCCCGAGCCCGGCGTCGGTGGCGACCAGGTCGATGGTGTCGGCGTACATGCCGCCCAGCGCCGCGACGTCGACCGCGAACTCGGGCGCGTTGCCCGCGCCGGCCTGGGCGCTGGCCTGGGTGCTGCCGTAGGGCACGTCGGCCGCGCCGGCGACCACCCCCAGCTGGTGCGCCCAGATGCCGCCTTCGGCCGTCAGGCCGCGCGCGTCCAGGTCCAGCCTCTCGGCTTGCTGGGCGTCCAGGCCGGCCGCGCCCACGTCGATCACGCCCTGGGTGACGTGGAATCCGCGCAGGTTCCCGCCGGCGTCGAACTCGGGGGTGCCGGTGGTGAGGGTGGCATGGGGGGTGTTGATGAAACTGCAGCCGTTGCAGGCGATGCCGGCGGGGTTGGCGACCACCACGTCGGCGGCCTGGCCCGCCACTTCCAGCGCGCCCAGCAGCTGCGAGGGCTTGCCCGAGGTGACCTGGTTGAGGATCACCTTGGCCGGGGTGGAGCCCAGCAGCGGGTTGCCGGAGATCCAGCCCCCGAGCTGGGTCTGCACGTTGCCGGCACTGTTGTTGAGGATGGCGCCGTTGCTGGCGGCGTTGAACTGGCTGTACTGGTTGTTCGACACCCCCGCGGCGCTGGGCGGGGCGATGTCGACGATGGGCACGCCGTTGCGCGCGGTGTCGGTCAGCGGATGATTGGCGGCCGGGGCATTCGCCGCCGGCACGATGCCCGCGGCCACGGCCTCGGCGCTGCCCAGCCACTGCTGCCCGAGGAACAGCGCCAACGTGACCGTGAGAATTCGGCGCTTGAGGGTGGCGAAACAGGGCGTCATGGCAGGCTCGGCGCGGCTTGGGGTTTCAGAAGGCCACGGTGGCCGAGGCATACAGGTTGAGCGCCTGGCTGTGCAGCGCCGCGGGCTGCTCCAGCGGGGTGGCCAGCGCCAGGTCGAACTGCAGGTGCCCGTGCTGGCCCTTCAGGCCCAGCGCGGCTCCGGCCAGGCGCGTGCCGGCGAGGTTCGCGGCGCTCGGGCCCCACACCCGCCCGAGATCGAGCCCCAGGTAGGCCGCCGTGCTCCAGCCCGGCAGCAGCTGCACCTGGCGCGCCAGGTCGTTGCGCAGCACGTAGCCGTTCTCGGCCTCGAGCACGGCGTTGCCGTCGAAGCCGCGCACGGTGCTGCGGTCGCCGATGACGAACAGGTCCTCGGTGACCAGGGTGTCGGGCGTGGTCTGGCCGCGCAGGCTCAGCGCGTACTGCCAACGCCCGCCGGCGGCCTCGAAGGGCTGGGTCCAGGACAGGCTGGCCGAGGTGATGCGCGGGCGCACGGTCAAGCCCCCTTGCGCGGCGGTGGGCAGCTCGGCCTGGGCGCCCAGGCCGGCCAGGCCCTGGCGGTAGTCCAGCGAGCCGGAGACCCTGCCGGCGCCGGGCAGCGCGGTGGTGAAGTCCACGCCGGCGTCGAGGTCGACGGTGCGGCGGCGCTGCACGACGAGTTCCACGTCGTCGAGCCAGGCCTTGCTCTGGCGCGCCAGCAGCGCGCCGAAAACTCCAATCTTGGTGGAGGCGGTGCGCCAGACGGTCGCGTCCAGGCGCGCTTGCTGGGTGCGGGTCACGCCGCTGGAGAGGAACTGCACGCTGGTGCCCTGCACCATTTGCGCGAAGCGCAGGTACTGCGCGCTCAGGCTGAGCAGGGTGTAGCCCCAGGGAATGCTGTAGCTCAGAGCGGCGCTTTGCGAGCGGTGCGCGGGGTCGGGGTTCTCGACGTTGGTGTTGACGCTGGCCGAGACGATGTCGTTGAGGCCCAGCGGGTTGTCGTAGGACAGCGCCATGGACAGCTCCGGGCGGCCCAGCAAGCGGCTGCCGGAGTTGTCCAGCGTGACGCCTCCGTGCAGGCGCCCGAGCGGCGGGGCCGCGTGTGGACTTAGGCGCTGGATCACCACCACGCTGGTGTTCGGAGCCGGCCCTGGCACGAGATTGGTGTGCACGGCCTGGCTTTGCAGGCGGTCCATCTGCTCGATGCCCTGCTCCAGGTCGCGGAGGTTCAGGATGTCGCCGGCGCCGGTGGGAAAGGCGTTGCGCCAGGTGCCCCAGGCGGTGTCCGGGCGGCCCTGGGCATCCTCCATGTGGATGGCCGCGATGGTGCCCACGTCGAGGTGGATGCGCAGCACTCCGCGGCGCAGGTTCTGGGGCGCGAAGCTCACGCGGCTGGTGGCGTAGCCCAGCGCCACGAGATGGGCGTCCAGCGCGGTGGCGATGCGGTCCAGGCCCTGCACGCCCACGCATTGCCCGAGCACCGGGCGCAGGTCCTGCGTCAGCCATGACAGGCGCCGGGCGCGGGCGCCACGCAGGCGAATCGAGGACAGCACGAAACAGGGTGCTTCGCGAGGAAGGTGGCGCAGGTCCGGTGGCGCTGCGGCACCGGCGCGCAACTGGTCCGGCCCGGAGCCCAGCAGGGCCTGTGCCTGGCGCTGGCGCTGCTGCTGGCGCAGCAGCCCCTGCGCGGCGGCATCGGCTGGCGGGGTCTGGGCGTGGGCCACGAGGGGATACAGGGCGGTGACCGTGAGGAGCCACGCGGCGCGTCGGGATGCGGGGAACAAGGATGGGCTCTGGGGGAAACGAAATCCATGCGGCAAGGATCCCGCCGGGATTACGCACTGCCGGCGCAGCGCCCATGCTAGGCAATGCCGGTTTTCCGAATGCGCGGAATCGATACGGATTTGCAAGCAGATCCGACAGGCGTGACGGAAGCCACGAATTCTGCAGGAGTTCGTGCGGTAGTTGTTTTTGCGAACATGCAGGGTGTTGTACCCATGCGACCGCGCCCACGAGGATTATCGAGGCGGGTCGGATGCCGCGTGTGTTATTCGCAGCTGATTATGTACTTAGGAATCGATTCGAAATCATGGAACAATCGGGCTTTCCTGCTGAGAGGTCGTGCAGGATTCGGCCGGCGAGCGCCAGTATCGTGGTGGCTGCGCGCGCCACCCGAGCAGGCGCCAGGGCTGGCGATCGTCCCAGAGCAGCGCACCCTGCAGGTCGGTGCGTCCGGGGCACAGGCCCTGGGCGCGCAGGCGGGCCAGGAACTCGGGATGCGGGTGGCCATAGCGGTTGAGCAGGCCCGCCTGCACCGCGACCGCGCGCGGCGCCACGGCGCGCAGGAACGCCTCGCTGCTGGAGCCTCGGCTGCCGTGGTGGCCGGCCACCAGCAGGTCGGCACGCAGTTCGGCACGCGGGCCGGATTCCCGCGGCTGGCGCAGCAGGGCGAGCTCCTGGGGCCGTTCCAGGTCCCCCGCGAGCAGCACGGAACCGTGGGCGGACGCGGCGCGCAGCACGCAGGAACCGGCGTTGTCCTCGCGCAGCAGGCTGCCCGGCCCGGGGTGCAGCCACTCGAAACGCACGCCGTCCCAGCTCCAGGCCCGGCCGGCCAGGCAGCGGCTGGCGGAGCCGAAGCCCAGCGCACGCAGACGCTCGGGCGCGACCGAGCCGGCGGCCGCCGTGCCGGGGTAGGCGCGGGCCAGCGAGCCGGCGCCGCCGATGTGGTCGGCATCGGCGTGGCTGAGCACGACCAGGTCGAGCTGGCGCTCACCCAGTTGACGCAACAGCGGCAGCAGCACGGCCGAGCCGGCGTCCCGGCCCCGGCCCAGCGGGGGACCGGTGTCGAACACCAGGGTGTGGCGCCGGGTGCGCAGCACGATGGCGCTGCCCTGCCCCACGTCGGCCATCCAGGCCTGCAGATGCCCGGAAGGCGGGCGCGGCGCCGGCGCCAGCAGCAGCAGGGCCAGCACGGCCAGCCCCGGCAGGCGCAGGCGCCAGGGCCAGGGCAGCACCAGCGCCAGCACCGCGGGCAAGGCCAGCGCCAGCGCGGGCGCCGCGGGCGCTGCGCCTTGCCACTGCGCCAGCGGCCACGATGCCATGCGTCCCAGCGGGACCAGCACCGCGTCCTGCAGCGCCGCGGCCAGGCGCCAGGCCAGCGCGTCGAGGGGCGGGGGCAGCACGAAGCCGCCGACCGCCAGCGGCAGCACGCCCAGCGTGACGGCGGGAATGGCCAGCGCGTTGGCCAGCGGCGCCACCAGCGAGACCTGCTGGAAAAACACCAGGCTCAGCGGCGCCAGCGCCAGGCTCACGGCCCACTGGGCACGCGCGGCGGCGCGCAGGCGCTGCCAGGCCCGGCGCCAGCGCGGGCCCGCCTGCGCGTGTGGCCTCGCCGCAGCCCGCGGCTCGGCCAGCAGCAGCGCGGCGACGGCGCCGAAGGACAGCCAGGCCCCCGGCTGCGCCACCGCCCAGGGGTCCCACAGCAGCACCGCACACAGCGCCGCGGCCAGCACCTGCGACCAGGCCAGGCGCCGCGCGCACAGGCGCAGCCCCAGCGCCACCGCCAGCATCAGCAGCGCGCGCTGCGCCGGCACCCCGAGGCCGGCGAGCGCGGCATAGGCCAGCGCGGCCAGCGCGCGTGCCGCACCGACCGGCCAGGGCGCGGCCAGCCACAGCGGCAAGGGCAGCCCGCGCCAGCGCAGGCGGCGCCAGAGTGCACCGGCCAGGGCCCCCGCCAGCCAGGCCTGCATGGTCACGTGCAGGCCGGAGATGGCCATCAGGTGGGCCACGCCGGTGGCGCGGTACAGCTGCCATTCCTGCTCGCCGATGGCGCTCTGGTCGCCCAGCGCCAGCGCGGCCAGCGTGCCCGCGCGGGGGTGGCCGGCCAGCGCGCGCTCCAGGCGCGCGCGCAGGCCCTCGCGCAGCGCCTGCAGGCGCTGCCATGGCGAGGCGCGGTCGAGTTCGGGGCGACGCCGCGCGGGCTCGGCGTCGCGGGCGTGGCGCAGGCTGGCCAGGCCGCCCACGCCCTGGCGCAGCCAGCGCAACTCGGCGTCGGCGCCGCCGGGGTTGGCCAGGCCCTGCGCCGGGCGCAGGCGCAGCGGCAGGCTCCAGGCCTGGCCGGCGCGCAGGCGCGGCGGCGCCTGGCCGCCGGCGGCGCTCCACGACACCTGCAGGCGCGGCGGCAGCCCAGGCTGCCCCGGCAGCGGCGCGAACTCGAAGCGCGCGCCGGAAGCGTCGCGGCTGGGCAGGCCCTGCACCACGCCCTCCACCTGCAGGCTGGCGCCCCACAGCGCGGGCGCCAGGCGCTCGTGCAGGCGCGGCACCGCGCGCCAGCCGGCGAGGCCGAACACCAGTTCGGCCGCGGCGCAGGCCGTGAGCACGGCGCGCGTGGCGCGCAGCCTGGTGGCGCCGGCGGGAAACTGCAGTCGCAGCCACGCCAGCCCCGCCAGCGAGGCCGAGGCAGCCAGCACCATCGCGCCGTAGGCAGCTTGCGGCCACAGGCCGGCCTGGCGCAGGTGCAGCCAGCATCCGACGAGCATCGCAAGGGCCAGCAGGGGCATCGAGGGCATCCACGGCGCGGGGCGATTGTGCTGCGCGGCGGGCGCCCGCGCGTGCGCGGGGGAATCGGGCCGCGGCAGTGAGGCCGCGGCCGGGCAGGAGGCGGCCGGTGCGGCCGGCTACGCGCCGGCCGTGCGCCGGGCCTGCAGCATGCGGGCGAATTCGGCGGGAGCCAGCGCCGGCGCGCACAGGTAGCCCTGGTATTCGTCGCAGCCGTGCCGGCGCAGGAAGTCCAGTTGCCCGGCGCGCTCGACGCCCTCGGCCACCACCTTGCGCCCCAGCGCGCGCGCCAGCGCGAGCACGGCCTGCACGATGGCGGCGTCCTCGGCGTCGTCGGGCAGGCTGAGAAGAAAGGCGCGGTCGATTTTCAGGGTGCGCACGGGCAGGCGCTTGAGGTAGGCCAGCGAGGAGTAGCCGGTGCCGAAGTCGTCGATGGACGATTCCACGCCCATGTCCTGCAGGGAGCGCATGACCTCGCCGACGCTGTCGGGCTTTT
The DNA here is from genome assembly GCF_000377645.1 of Thiomonas sp. FB-6. Classification (GTDB taxonomy): domain Bacteria; phylum Pseudomonadota; class Gammaproteobacteria; order Burkholderiales; family Burkholderiaceae_C; genus Thiomonas_A. The sequence goes on from NZ_KB898484.1 coordinate 13,167, forward strand.
GCATGAGCACGCTCTCGGTGACCTCGATCTCCAGCAGCCGCCCCGGCAGGCCATGGGCGCGCAGCGCGCGCGCCACCTGCTCGGCCAGCGAGCATCCCTGGAATTGCCGCGCCGAGCAGTTCACGGCCACGGAGACCGGCTCCAGGCCCTGCGCGCGCCAGCGCGCCTGCTGGGCGCACACGGCGCCGATCACCCACTCGCCCACCGCGGCGATCAGGCCCATGTCCTCCAGCAGGGGAACGAACACCCCGGGCGGCACCGTCCCCTGTCCGGGACGGTGCCAGCGCAACAGCGCCTCGGCGCCGCTCAGGTGCCCGCTGCGCACGTCCACCTTGGGCTGGTAGTGGAGTTCGAACTGCCCGGCCTGCAGCGCGCCGCGCAGCGCGCTTTCCAGCTCCAGGCGCTCATCCAGCAGGCGGGGGTCGCCGTCGCTGAAAAAGCGCCAGCTTCCGGGCGACGCCTGCTTGGCCTGGAACAGCGCCGCATCGGCGCGTCCCAGCAGGCGATCGACGTCGCTGCCGTCGCCAGGGGAAAGCGCGATGCCCACGGTCGCGCCGGTGTAGACGACATGCTCTCCCATCGGGAAGGGCGCGCGCAACGCATGCAGCAGGCGCTCGGCCACGCGCGAGGCCGCGGCGGCGTCGGCCAGCAGGTCGAGCAGCACCACGAAATCGTCGCCCCCCAGGCGGGCCAGGGTGTCGCCCGGGCCCAGCGCCGAGCGCAGGCGCGCGGACACGTCCATCAGCAGCCGGTCGCCGGCTTCGTGGCCGAGGGACTCGTTGACCGTCTTGAAACGGTCCAGGTCCAGAAACAGCACGGCCAGCATGCCCCCGCCGGCGCGCGCGCGCTGCAAGGCTGCGCGCAGCAGTTCCACCAACTGCTGGCGGTTGGGCAGGCCGGTGAGCGCATCATGGCGTGCCAGCCAGCGCAGCTTGCTGCGGCTGCTGCGCAGTTCGGCGAAGCCGGGGTACAGCAGCCAGCCCAGCGCCAGCACCGCCGCCAGCGCGGTCAGGCCGAGCCGTGCCAGCAGCGACGGTAGCAGCACGACGGTCAAGAGTTCCGTCCCGCTGGTCGAACGCGCCGGCTCCGGATCTCAGGCGTCGACCTGCAGGGCCAGCGCGGGCGAGCCGGCCGGTGCGCAGGCCTCGTCCGGCGCGAGCAGCGCGCGAGCCGCGAGCAGGGCCACGAAGCCGCCGTCACCGCGCTGGGCCAGGCTGGAGACGATGCCGGATGCCGTCGCCGCGCGTTGCAGCGTGGGCACCGGGCGCAGCTGGGCGGCTTCCACGTCGATGACCTCGTTGACCGCATCGGCGAGAAAGCCCACGCATTGCGTGCCCTCCCCGCCGGGCACCTCGACCACGACGATGCAGGTGCGCGCGCGCACCTGCGTGACGCCCAGGCCCAGGCGCTGGCCCAGGTCGATCACCGGCACCGCGCTGCCACGCAGGTTGATGGTGCCGCGCAGGTCCGGCGCGCTGCCCGGCAGGGCCGTGGGGCGCACGTAGGAAATGATCTCCCGCACGCTCAGGATGGGCAGGCCGTACTCGCCGCGATCGGCCTGCGCCTGCGTCGGCGCGGATTCGGAAGGCTGCGCCGCGCCGAGGCTGAAGGTCAGGTACTGGCCGTCGGCGGCGGCTCGCGCCGCGCCGGCGTGGACGGTGAGGTCTTGGGCCATGAGGGTCTCCGGGTGGCGTGCGGGTGCCTCAGAACTTGACGAAGGACTCGCCCGATCCGGCCGGCGCGGCCTGGGGGGACTGCCCCGCGAAAGCCGCCTGGCGCGGCTGGGCGCGCTGCGTGCGGTCCCGTGCCGGAGGCACCCGATGCGCGGCGGTGGACTCGCCGCGCTCGCCGGCCAGCTTGAAGCGGCTGACGCTCTCCAGCAATTGCTGGGCCTGTGCGTTCATCTCCTCGGCGGTGGCGGCGAGTTCCTCGGAAGCCGAGGCGTTCTGCTGGGTCACGCCGTTGAGCTGGCTGACCGCCACGTTGATCTGCTGCATGCCGCTGGACTGTTCGTCCGAGGCCGCCGCGATCTCCTGTACCAGCGAAGAGGTACGGGCGATGGACGGCACCATTTCACCCAGCACCTGGCCCGCGCGCTCGGCCTGCTGGAGCGAGCCGGAGGCGAGGTCGCCGATTTCCTTCGCGGCCACCTGGCTGCGCTCGGCCAGCTTGCGCACCTCGGCGGCCACCACCGCGAAGCCCTTGCCGTGCTCGGCCGCGCGGGCCGCCTCGATGGCGGCGTTGAGCGCCAGCATGTTGGTCTGGTAGGCGATGTCGTCGACCAGGGAGATGCGCTCGGCAATGTCGCGCATGGCCTGCACCGTGCGCTCCACCGCCTGGCCGCCCTCGCCGGCCTGCGCCGCGGCCTGCTGGGCGATGGAGTCGGTGACCTTGGCGTTCTCCGAGTTCTGCTTGATCGAGGCTGCCGCCTGCTCCAGCGTGGCCGAGGTCTCCTCCACCGAGGCCGCCTGTTCGGTGGTGGCCTGGGACAGGCTCTGCGAGGTGGACGAGACCTGCGTGGATGCGGCGGAGAGATTGTCCGCGGCCGAGCGCACCATGCTCAGCGTGGAGGTCAGGCGCTGCACCATGTCGGCCAGCGCGGCCAGCAACTGGCCGGTCTCGTCGCGCGAGGCGGCCTGCACGCTGACCGTCAGGTCGCCCTCGGCCACGCGCTGGGCCACGCCCACCGCCTGGCGCAGCGGACCGGTGATGGAACGGGTGATCCAGATGCCCAGCACCAGCGCCAGCACCAGCGCCACCGCTCCGGTGGCCGCCGCCGCGCCGCGCGCCGCGGCATAGGAATCATCGGCGTCCTGGGTGGCCTGGCCGAAGTGGCCGACGAAATCCTGGTCCAGGTCATGCAGGTCCCCCTGCACCGCGCGCTCGGTCGGGCGCACCTGCTTGCGAAAAATGCCCAGCGCGTCGCCGCCGCCGCTTGTCTGCGCGTTCGCGCACACCGAAAGCGCGCGGCCGAAGCTGCTCAGCCCCTCGTCGGTGCGCCCCAGCAGGTCCTTGCTCTTGCTGCTGCGCACCTCGGCGGCGAGCTTGCGAAGCACCTCGTGGCTGGCCTGCTCGGTGTCGCGCAACTGGGTGGCGATGCGCTGCTCCTCGGCCGGGTCCTTGCTCAGCAGCAGGTCACGGCAGTCCACGGCCATCTGGGTGATGTCGGTCTTGACCTCGCTGACCTTGTGCGCCTCGGGCCACGCGACCTTGGTGGCCTCGTCGGTGGCCTTTTTCATGGAGTTCATGCTCGCCAGCGACACCGCCGCGAGCACGACCAGCAGCGCCACGAGCAGGCCGAAGCCCAGGCCCAGCCGGACGCCGATACGCAAATTCTTGAACATGCTCAGGATCCCGGGAAAGAGAACAAGGCAGGAAAGGCCGCGAGCGCGGCAGGACGGCTTCGCAGCCACCGATGACCGCAATGATTTTGCATGTCACGGGTTATCACAAACAGAAAATTCGTAACCCGTTGATACTGCCGAATCATGACTTGACGGAACCCGTCGCGGGGGATTTTTCTGGAATTCCAGGATCCGAAAATGGAGTCTTCCGCAGCGCCCCAGGCACCGCAAATCATGACCGTTCGGAACGCTTTCTCAGGTTCCAGGGGGCCTTTGCCAGGGGAATGTGCGCAATGTGTTACAAAACGGAGGCGCGAAACGGGTGCGGCGGGTTCGGGCGCGCCGCAAACCGCGCCCGTGCTGGCCCGCGGCAACCGCAACAAGCCATGACGCACCGAGCGAATCATGGGCCGCTGGATTATTCTTGGACCCTGCATGCGGCACACGCCGAAGAACTCTTGCCTTCGCGTGCAGCGGCGCTCTTGAGTGGGAGGTCAGCATGTCGGGCAAGTCACGACAGGAATCGCCGGAAACCCTGTATTCCGGGTCCTCAGGCCATGCGCTACCCCTGGATGGCGACGAATCCCTGCGGGCGATGGTGGACCGCACCCTCGAATACCTGGAAAACGATCCCGTGGCGGATCCGGAGGGAAGCACCACGTATTCACGGGCATTTCCCGTCGGCGAAGCCCTCGGACGCCGGTTCTGGAAACGCTGTTCGCAAAGCGACGGTCCCTACGGACTCGCGATGCTCATCGAGCACATGCTCGGACTGCCGCCGGTGCATGCGCAGACGCGAATCCAGAGGGCTTTGTTCTCGGGCTTTTGCTGGCAGTTGGAACAACGGCTACGGCAGGCCGCGGAGCCTGGCGCCACGGCGCGCGCGGACCGCGCCCATGCGCCGCGGCCTTGAACTCAAGCGGCCGCTTCGCCCTCTCCGCCCGCCGGCGGGGATCTGAGTTGCAGGTGCTGGAAGATTTCCTCGTTGCGCCTGCGCACTCGCTCGAGCAGGTCCAGGAACTCGAGTTGCTGGCCCGGGGTAAGCGCGTCGAAGCGCTCCAGCAACGCGGCGTGGCGCGGATGGACCGGACGCGCCTCGGGCAAATCTCCGTCGAGCCAGTAGCGCGGCAGATGCAGCGCCTGTTCGACATGCCGGGCGAAAACCTCGCCGATGGGTTTCTCCCCGTTCAGGCAGCGGGAAACGTAGCCGGTCTGGCGGTCGAGAACCTGCGCGAGCAAAGCCTGTCCGCCTCGCCCCGGAAATTGCTCGTCGAGTATGCGCCTGAGGCGCTGCCTGCGGATACGGCGAACATCCTCCATTTTCACATCGTATGGACCGGTTGAATCGCCATCAATGACCGTCCGGCACCTTCGTTTGACCAGCCGGAAAGCGAAACGCCACGAGCGCGCAGCCCGGCTGCCGATTCAGCGGGGCGGAACGCGCCTTGTCACTCGCAAGATCGTAACAATGCATGACATGTTGCGAGGCATGGCGGTGGAACATACTCCAATGGGCCGCCGCTGCCCATCGCCATCGCGGCCCGGTCTGAGCGGCATCACAGCTCGATTTCCCAGAAGGTGGCCAGGCTGCGCACCGTGGCATCGACCCCCTGGGCCGGAAAGCGGTCCTGATCGTCGAGCAGCGATCTGCAGGCCAGGTTCTCCGCGAGCAGGCCATCGGCGGTTTCCGTGAAACTTCCGCCCACGCACAGGTCGATGCCATCCTGGCTCATGGCCAGGACCTCGGAGCCCGCCCCTGTCGCCTGGTTCGTTCCCTGGATGAATAGATCCTGATCCAGCCCAGAGAGCACGCCGTCGTGCTCGAGCAGCAGCGCGCGGCGCTGGCCGTCCGGCCCCACGAAGCTTCCCCCAGCGTAGATCCCGTTGGCGGTCATGAAAAAGCTGTCCACCTGGCCGTGCAGTCCCTCGACCTCCGCGCGCCAAGCGTGAAGGCCCTGCTGCAAGGCCTGCGGATCGAGCCGGGCCCAGGTACTGGCGTGCACTGCGTAGGAGCCAGGAAATTCGAAGCGCCCGGCCTGCGCGAAGCGGCCACCGACCATCAGGCAGCCGTCGTAGCCGGCGACGGCGTTGACCCGAGCAGTTTGCGCTTCCTGGCCGAGGCTCGGGATCACCCCGCCGACGCTTTGCCACGCCTGGGCGTTGGCGTTCCAGACCGCGACGTTCTCCACGTGCGCTGCCAGCAGCGGGTTCCCCGCCCCTGGACCATCCACGGGGGGCGGCGCGAACCGGAAATGCCCGCCCGCGACGATGAAGCCGCCGGGCGCGGCGTACAGGCTGCGCACGACGCCCGGCTGCTGCTGACCCTGGGCGTCGCTGGACACGAGGCCCGAGCCCAGGGGCGCCCAGTCGGAATGCGCGCCGGGCAGGAAGGGCTCATCGTCGGGATGGGCGATGGAGTCGATCCCCGGCGCCAATTGGCCGTCCACGTGCTGGAATTGGCCTCCGACGAACAGGCGACCGCCGCTGGGGGCCAGGGCCAGTACCGGGCCGTCCGGCCCCACCTCCGGGAACCAGTAGTTCCAGTTCTCTCCGTTCGAGGTCGCGAGGTAGGCCGTCGGCGCCACCTGTCCCGGCAGCGCGCCCGCGATGGGCGTGAGCGTTCCGCCGATCCACAGGCGCGTGCCGTCCGGGGATGCGGAGATTGAATCCACCGTACTGTCTTGCGCGAGCAGCAGGCCCGGAGCCGGGTGCATCGCGTCGCCCGCGAGCAGTACCAGGTGCGTGGCCGCGGTCGGAAAAGCCGGGGACGGCCCCGCGCGGGTGAAGTCTCCGCCGACGACCGTCAGGTGCTGAATGACGATCTCCGCGGTCTTGATCTCCGGGATGGCCACGGCGCTCTTGGACGTTCTTTGGAGAAAGCTGGCGTCGAGCTGGCCGTCGATCCGGTTGCCCGCCGCCTGGCGGTACGCGGGATCGCGGGTGTCCTTGCCCGAGACCAGCACCGCGCAGGACTGCCCCGAGTACAGCACCCCTACCTGCCTGGTCGAATCCCCGCCGGACGCGCTGCATTCGCGCAACTTGTACTTGGCGAAGGCCGCCGGCGCTTTCTTGGCCGGGATGATGCGCAGAGCTTTTTGCGGATCCTTGAGCTGGATGTCGTGCACCTGCAGCGAGGAGTTCGCCGATCCGTGGTATGTGAAGACCACCAGCTTGGCCAGCAGGTTCACGCGCCGCGCCTGCACCGCGATGTCATGCCGTTCGTCGTCCTCGGTCGGCGACGGCAAGGGGAAAAAGGTCTGCGGGCGCAGCAGGGGAATCCTCAGCCAACCCAGCAGGGTCCGCGGTTTCCACGAAGGCAGGAACCACTCCAGCCTGAGCTTCGCCGGATCGGGATAGTCGGGCGGGAATTGCTCCTGGATGATGTCCAGGTGCAGGTCGCCGCCGGCGGCGATGTCGGTGTGCAGGCATCCGTCCGCGGCGGCTCCGGCCAGGCGGTACACGCCTTGCATCGGCTGGCCGATGCACAGGCTGACGTCGTGCAGCGCCACCGGCGCGTCGTTGCGCAACCAGAAGTCGTTGTGCTGGCAGCTCAGCGAGGTCACGCCGGCCCGGCAGAAGTTCAGCACCGGCCAGCCTTCGTTCGCGTAGGTCCTGCGGTCCCAGTGCATCATCGAGCCCAGCGCCGCCGCCTGCTCATAGGGGGTGCCGAAGGTGCCCAGGGAAGCCTTGGAGCCGCCCGCGGGCCCGGAGGCCGCCGGGGTCGCGCGCAGCGGCGCGGAGGCGACGCCGGGAGCGGGCTGCGAGGATCCGGGCGGCGGCAGGCCCTCGAAGGGTGCCAGGCGAGGATCGTTCTCGCCCTGCTTGCCCAGGGTCACATGGGTCCCGGGGCCGATGCTGCCGTCGGGTCGGCGCGGCGCGAACTCGATCGCCGGATCCAGTCCGGGGATCCTGGGCTCGATCACACGGTACACGAAGACCGCGCCCGCGACCACCAGGATCCCGGCGCCCACCAGTGGCAGCACGGGGATCAGGAACACGCCGGCCGCGGCCAGCTTGGAGCAGGCCAGCGCCACGCCCGCGGTCACGGCGCGCGCCAGCTTCGACAGGCTCGCGCCGAGCCTTGTGCTGAACGTCATGGTGAACTCCCTTCCGTGCGTGCACGGAACCGAATCCCCCAGGATGGATGGCGCGTTCGCCGCGCTCGTGGTGCCGCATGCTAAGGGCGCCACGGGGCCGCGCGGAACGGGGCTGCGCGGCTTTGACGAAGGACTATCGGGGCCTTGCCGGAGGCTTCACGCGCGGCGCGAGGGTGCTCAGGAACGCCAGTCGAGATCCCAGCTTCCGCTGAGCAGCTTTTCGAGCCAGAACACGCCGATCACGGTCTTCACGTCGGTGATCGCGCCGGAGTGCACCCAGTCCAGCAACTGTTCGGGCGCGGCCTCGAAGACCTCGAGGAACTCGTGCTGGTCGAGCTGGCGCGGGCCAGGGCTGAGCCCGCGCGCGAAGGCCAGGTGGATGGCCTCGTCGGAGTAGGAAATGGCGTTGTTGATGGTGCCGATGTAGGCCCATTCGCGCGCGCTGTAGCCGGTCTCCTCGCGTAATTCGCGCGCTGCGCAGGCCTGCCAGGCCTCGCCGGCGTCGAGCTTGCCGGCCGGGAATTCGGTCATCACCCGGCGCATCGGCGTGCGCCACTGGCGCTCCATGAGCACACGGCCGTTGTCCAGCAGCGGGATCACCATGACCGCGCCGGAGTGCTTGATGTACTCGCGCTCGGCCACCGCGCCGTCGGGCAGGCGCACGGTGTCGCGCCAGATGCGCAGGAAGCGCCCCTCGAACACCGGCTGGGTGGCCACCGGCGTCTCGCGCAGGCCGTCGTGCTCGGGAGGCTCGCTCGGGGCCATTGCCGCGGGTTGCTTCAAGCGGGCGCGCGGCGCACCAGGTAGCGCATCACGAAGCCGGGGAAGGCCAGCACCACGAACATGGCGAGCGACACCGCGTAGAACTGCCAGTGCTGCGGGTAGATCTGGCCCAGGCGCTGCTCCAGCGCCAGCGAAAGCCCGCCGACCGCGAAGTACAGCATCAGGATCTCGGCCACGCGCTGCCACCAGGTCTTGTGCGCCTTCAGCGGCACGACCAGGAACATGCGGTCGGACATGAAGGGGGCGTTGGCGCCGAACAGCGCCATCACCAGCACCAGCCAGACGGCGGACGTTTGCATGCGGACTCTCCGGTTGCGGCGCGAGACTTCAGCGCAGGGTGTTGGTGATGGCCTGGTAGCACAGGGTCATCAGGCCGCCCGGCACGATGCCCAGGGCCAGCACGGCCAGCCCGTTGAGCGACATCAGCGCCCAGGCCGAGCCGGAGGCGCGCACCTTGTGCTCGCGAGTCGGCGCGTCGAAATACATGAGCTTCACCAGGCGCAGGTAGTAGAAGGCGCCAATCACCGACAGCAGCACGGCCAGCACGACCAGCCACACCCTGCCGGTGGCCAGCAGGGACTGCAGCACCACGAACTTGGCGTAGAAACCGGCGAAAGGCGGAATGCCGGCCAGCGAGAACATCAGGAAGGCCATGATGCCGGCCAGCCAGGGGTGGGTCTTGCCCAGGCCGGCGAAGTCGCGCAGTTCCTCGGCCTCGAAACCCTCGTGGGCCAGGAACATGATGATGCCGAAGGTGCCCAGGGTGCTGAGCACGTACACCAGCATGTAGAACACCGCGGCGCCGTAGGCCTGCGACGAGGACATGCCGTTGCCGTTGACCATGCCCGACATCAGGCCCAGCAGCACGAAGCCGATCTGCGAGATGGTCGAGTAGGCCAGCATGCGCTTGAGGTTGGTCTGCGCGATGGCGGCGAAATTGCCCACCACCAGCGAGAGCACGGCCAGCACCATGAGCATCTGCTGCCAGTCCACGGCCAGCGGGAACAGGCCCAGCACCAGCAGGCGGATGGCCATCGCGAAAGCGGCCAGCTTCGGCGCGGCGGCCACCAGCAGCACGACCACGGTGGGCGCGCCCTGGTAGACGTCGGGCAGCCACATGTGGAAGGGCGCGGCGCCGAACTTGAAGGCCACGCCGGCGACGATGAACACCACGCCCAGGACCAGCGCGGCGCGGTTCAGCGGTTCCAGGCTGGTGGACTGGAAGATCACGCTCAGGTCCAGCGAGCCGGTGGCGCCGTAGATCATGCTCATGCCGTAGAGCAGGAAGCCCGAGGCCAGCGCGCCCAGCACGAAGTACTTCATGGCCGCCTCGGTGGCCACCGCCGAATCACGGCGCAGGGCCACCAGCGCGTACAGCGACAGCGACATCAGTTCCAGGCCCAGGTACACCATCAGCAGGTTGCTGGCCGAGATCATGATGAACTGGCCGAGCAGCGAGAACAGCGCCAGGGACATGAGCTCGCCGCCCCACATGCCGCGGTCCAGTGCGTAGCGCTGGCCGTAGACCAGCGAGAACAGCGTGGCCACTGCGGCGAACATCTTGAGCAGGTTGGCCATGGGGTCGTACCAGACCATGCGCTGCATGGCCAGCATGCGCCCGCCGTCGGCGTACAGTGCGCCGCACAGCACCACCAGCAGCACCAGGCAGAGCACGCTCAGCGCGTAGGCGGCGCGGTGCTGGGGGTCGCGGAAGAACACGTCGGCGAGCATGACCAGGCAGGCCATGACCAGCAGGAAAATCTCGGGATAGACCGCAATCCAGTTCATGATGTGCTTCGCGCCTTACTGCAGTTTCGAGGCCGCCACGTGCTGAAGCAGCTGGGCGACGCTGCTTTGCATCGGATCGGTGAAGAACTTGGGATACAGGCCGAACCACAGGGTCCCCGCGGCCAGCAGCGCCAGGATCAGGAATTCGCGCGCGCCGATGTCGCGCAGCGCCTCCACGTGCTCGTTGCGCACCGGGCCGAAGAACACGCGCTTGACCATCCAAAGCGTGTAGCCGGCGGCCAGCACCAGCGTGGTGGCCGCCAGCAGGCCCAGCCAGAAGTTCTCGCGCACGGCGGCCAGGATCACCATCCACTCTCCGACGAAGCCGCTGGTGCCCGGCAGGCCGGCGTTGGCCATGGCGAACAGCACGGCGAAGGCGGCGAAATGCGGCATCTTGGTGGTCACTCCGCCGTAGTCGGCGATGGCCCGGGTGTGCATGCGGTCGTAGAGCACGCCGATGCCCATGAACATGGCCCCCGACACGAAGCCGTGGGAGATCATCTGCACCAGGCCGCCTTCGACGCCCAGGTTGGAGAACAGGAAAAAGCCCAGGGTGACGAAGCCCATGTGGGCGATCGACGAGTAGGCCACCAGCTTTTTCATGTCGGTCTGCACCATCGCCACCAGGCCGATGTAGATCACCGCGATCACCGACAGGGTGATGACCAGCGGCGCCAGCTCGCGGCTGGCGTCGGGCACGATGGGCAGCACGAATCGCACGAAACCGTAGGCGCCCAGCTTGAGCATGATGGCCGCCAGCACGATGGAACCGCCCGTGGGCGCCTCCACGTGCGCGTCGGGCAGCCAGGTGTGCACCGGCCACATCGGGATCTTCACCGCGAAGGCGGCGAAGAAGGCCACGAACAGCAGGATCTGCGCGGTGCGGGTCAGCGGCACCGTGTACCAGTCGAGGATGTTGAAGCTGCCGCCGGACTGGCTGTACAGGTACAGCAGCGCGACCAGCATGAGCAGCGAGCCCAGCAGCGTGTAGAGGAAGAACTTGAAGGCCGCGTACACCCTGCGCTGTCCGCCCCAGATGCCGATGATCAGGTACATCGGGATCAGCGTGGCCTCGAAGAACACGTAGAACAGCATGGCGTCGACCGCGCAGAACACGCCGACCATCAGCCCCGACAGGATCAGGAAGGAGGCCATGTACAGCGCCACGCGTTCGGTGATCACCTCCCAGCCGGCGATCACGGTGATCACCGTGATGAAGGCGGTCAGCGGCACGAACCACAGCGAGATGCCGTCCACGCCCAGCTGATACTGAATGTTGAAGGGCTCGATCCAGCGCGCCTGTTCGGCGAACTGCATGCCCGCCTTGGCCACGTCGAAGCCGCCGACCACCGGCAGCGTGACGAGGAAGGACACGACGGCGCCGACCAGCGCCAGCCAGCGCATGGCCGGGGCGTTGGCGTCGCGCCCGATCAGCAGGATCAGGATGCCGAAGGCGATGGGCGTCCAGATGGACAGGCTCAGCAAGGGTAGCGAGTGCATAGGTTATCGATTAGCCGCAGGCCCTGGGTTTATCGGATGAACCAGCCGGAGAGCAGCTTGCCCGGCACGAACATCCACATGAACACGACCACGCCCGCGATCATCGCCAGCGCGTAGTAATAGATGAAACCGGTCTGCAGCCGGCGCATCAGCGCCGCCCCCATGCCGACCAGACGCGCCGTGCCGTCGACCAGGAGGCCGTCGATGATCCCGGCGTCCCCGCCCTGCCACAGGCCGCGGCCGAGCAGGCGCGCGCCAGCGGCGATCACGTGCTCGTTGATCCAGTCCATGTAGTACTTGTGGTCCAGCAGCACGTACACCGGCTTGAACATGCGCTCCATCGCCACCGGGAACTTCGGGTTCACCATGTACGCGTAGTAGGCGACCACGCCCCCGGCGATGGCCAGCCACAGCGGAAGGTGCACGAAGGAGTCCAGCGCCATGGCCAGCGGGCCGTGGAAATGCTCGGCCAGGTCGGCCATGGCCGGATGCGCGGCCGTGTCGGTGACGATGGCGCCCTGGAAAAAGCCGCCGAACAGCAGCGGACGGATGGTGAACCACCCCACCACCGCGGACGGAATGGCCAGCAGCACCAGCGGCAGGGTCACGACCCAGGGAGACTCCTTGGGCTCGAAGCTGCCGTGGCCGTGCGCGGCGTGATCGTCGTGGCCGTGGTCGTCATGCCCGTGCTGCGACACGGCGGTGCGGAAGCGCTCCTCGCCGTGGAACACCAGGAAATACAGGCGGAAGGAGTACAGCGCGGTGACGAACACACTCGCGGTCACCGCGAAGCTGGCGAAGCCGGCACCCGGCAGGTGGCTGGCCGAGACGGCGTCGATGATGCTGTCCTTGGAGTAGAAGCCCGAGAACAGCGGGGTCCCGCACAGCGCCAGCGAGCCGATCAGGAAGGTGAACCAGGTGATGGGCATGTACTTGCGCAGCCCACCCATGTGGCGGATGTCCTGGTCGTGGTGCATGCCCATGATCACCGAGCCGGCCGCCAGGAACAGCAGGGCCTTGAAGAAGGCGTGGGTCATCAGGTGGAACATGGCCACCGGATAGGCCGAGGCACCCAGCGCGGTGGTCATGTAGCCCAACTGCGACAGGGTCGAGTAGGCGATGACCCGCTTGATGTCGTTCTGGATCACCCCCAGGAAACCCATGAACAGCGCGGTGATCGCCCCCAGCACCATGACCACCGACAGCGCGGTGTCCGACAGCTCGAACAGCGGCGACATGCGCGAGACCATGAAGATGCCCGCCGTCACCATGGTGGCCGCGTGGATCAGGGCGGAGATCGGGGTCGGGCCTTCCATCGAATCGGGCAGCCAGACGTGCAGCGGGAACTGCGCGCTCTTGCCCATGGCGCCGATGAACAGGCAGATGCACAGCACCGTCAGCAGCATCCAGTCGGTGCCGGGAAACACCAGCTTGGCCAGCTCGGGCGCCTTGGCGAACACGTCGGTGTAGTTCAGGCTGCCGGTGTAGGCCGCCACCAGACCGATGCCCAGGATGAAGCCGAAGTCGCCCACGCGGTTGACCACGAAGGCCTTGAGGTTCGCGAACACCGCCGACTCGCGGGTGTACCAGAAACCGATCAGCAGGTAGGAGACCAGGCCCACCGCTTCCCAGCCGAAGAACAACTGCAGGAAGTTGTTGCTCATCACCAGCATCAGCATGCTGAAGGTGAACAGGCTGATGTAGGAGAAGAAGCGCTCGTAGCCGGGGTCCTCGGCCATGTAGCCGATGGTGTAGATGTGCACGCACATCGACACGAAGGTGACAACGACCATCATCAGCGCCGTCAGGCTGTCGATCAGGAAGCCCACCTGCATCTGCAGCGAGCCGACCTGCATCCAGGTGTAGACGGTGCCGTTGTAATGCGCGCCGCCGAGCACCTGCCACAGCACGACCAGCGACAGCAGGCACGACAGCGCGACCGAGCCCGTGGTCACGCTGTGCGAGACCACGCGCCCCAGGGTCTTGCCGAACAGCCCGGCGACGATGGCCCCGACCAGCGGCGCCAGCGCGATGACGAGCAACAGCGTGGGATTGATGGTGGCAGCCATGCCTCAGCCCTTGAGTGAATCGAGTTCGTCGACGTTGATGGTCGACAGGTTGCGGAACAGGACGACCAGGATGGCCAGCCCGATCGCCGATTCGGCGGCCGCGACGGTCAGGATGAAGAACACGAACACCTGGCCAGCCATGTCCTGCAGGTAATGCGAGAAGGCGATGAAGTTCATGTTCACGGCCAGGAGCATCAGCTCGATGGCCATGAGCAGCACGATCAGGTTGCGGCGGTTCAGGAAGATGCCGACGACGGCCATCGCGAACAGGATGGCGCTGAGCACCAGGTAATGGGCCAGACCGAGAGATCCCAGCATGATCTTGTCACTCCCCCTTGTCGGTTGCGGCGGCAGCCGCCTGCGCCGGCGCATGCGCCGGGATCTGCACCAGGCGCACGCGGTCGGCGCGGCGCACGCGCAGCTGCTCGGACACGCGTTGGCTCTTCGAGTCCTTGCGCTTGCGCAGGGTCAGCGCGATGGCGGCGATGATGGCCACCAGCAGGATGACCGCCGCGATCTCCAGCGGATACAGGTAGGCGCCGTACAGCACCCGGCCCAGCAATTCGGTGTTCGGGATCTGCGCTGCCGCGCGCGCGGCCGGGCTGAGCACCTGCCCTCCCACCTGTGCCGCCGCGGTCTGGCCGCCGATCTGGAAGGCCTGCATGAACACCGCGGACATCTCCAGCACGATGAACACGCCGAACAGCGCGGCCACCGGGAAGAAGCGCCAGAAACCCTGGCGCAACTGATCCACGTTGACGTCGAGCATCATGACGACGAACAGGAACAGCACCATCACCGCGCCCACGTACACCAGCACCAGCACGATGGACAGGAATTCGGCTTCCAGCATCATCCAGATGGTCGAGGCCTGGAAAAAGGCCAGCACCAGGAACAGCGCGGCGTGCACGGTGTTGCGCGCGGTGATCACGCGAAACGCCGCGAACAGCAGCACGGCCGAGAACAGATAGAACAACGCGGTGGCAATGGTCATGGCTTGTCAGCGGTTTGCGACGCAAGGTCTGCTGCGCGGGGCGGCACGGTGACTCCCCCGCGGCGGCGCCGGCGGCGAAGCCCGGCGCGGCCGGCTCAGCGGTAGGGTGCGTCGGCCTCCTTGTTGGGCGCGATTTCGTGTTCGTAGCGATCGCCGACGGCCAGCAGCATGGGCTTGGTGAAGTACAGGTCGCCGCGCTGTTCGCCGTGGTATTCGAAGATGTGGGTTTCGACGATCGAGTCCACCGGGCAGCTTTCCTCGCAGAAGCCGCAGAAGATGCACTTGGTCAGGTCGATGTCGTAGCGCGTGGTGCGGCGGGTGCCGTCCTCGCGCTGCGCGCTTTCGATGGTGATGGCCAGCGCCGGACAAACGGCCTCGCACAGCTTGCAGGCAATGCAGCGCTCTTCCCCGTTGGGGTAGCGGCGCAGCGCGTGCAGGCCGCGGAAACGCGGCGACATCGGGGTCTTCTCCTCCGGGTACTGCACCGTGATCTTGCGGCGCAGCGCGTACTTGCCGGTCAGGGCCAGGCCCTTGATCAGCTCGACCAGGAAGAAACTGTTGACGGTATCGAGTACTGCGGACATTCCTGGCTCCGGTTCAGTTCCAGATGGACCACGGGGTCTGCATCCAGGCGCCGATCAGGACCAGCCAGACCAGCGTGACGGGAATGAAGATCTTCCAGCCCAGGCGCATGATCTGGTCATAGCGGTAGCGCGGGAAGCTGGCGCGCACCCACAGGAACATGGTGACCAGCACGAAGGCCTTGAGGCCCAGCCAGATCCAGCCCGGGATGAAGCCGAGGAAGGCGAAGGGCGCGTCCCAGCCGCCCAGGAACATCACGGCGGCCAGGAAGGACACCAGGATCATGTTCGCGTACTCGGCGAGGAAGAACAGCGCGAAGGACATGCCCGAGTACTCGACCATGTGCCCGGCGACGATCTCGGACTCGCCTTCGACCACGTCGAAGGGGTGGCGGTTGGTCTCGGCGATGCCCGAGATCATGTAGACCACGAAGATCGGCAGCAGCGGCAGCCAGTTCCACGACAGCAGGTTCAGCCCCATGGAGGCGAAACGCCCGTGCTGCTGCCCGGCGACGATCTGGGTCAGGTTCAGGCTGCCGGAGACCATCAGCACCACCACCATGCAGAAGCCCATGGCGATTTCGTAGCTGACCATCTGCGCCGAAGCGCGCAGCGCGCCGAGGAAGGCGTACTTGGAGTTCGAGGCCCATCCGGCGATGATGACGCCGTAGACCTCGACGGAGGTCACCGCCAGCAGCAGCAGCAGGCCGGCGTTGACGTTGACCAGCGCGACCTCGGGTCCGAAGGGAATCACCGACCACGCGACCAGCGCCGGCGTCAGGGTCATGATGGGCCCGAGCACGAACAGGAAGTGGCTGGACCGCGTGGGAATGACGATTTCCTTGAAGATGAACTTCAGGCCGTCGGCGATGGGCTGCAGCAGCCCGAAGGGTCCCACCCGGTTGGGCCCGATGCGCACCTGGATCCAGCCGATGACCTTGCGTTCCCACAGGGTCAGGTAGGCCACCCCGATGAACACGGGCAGCACGATCAGGACGATGCGCAGGATGTCCCAGACCAGGGGCCAGGCGAAGGGGCCGAGCAGCTTGAGTCCGCTGGAAGTGAAGGCGTCGAGCATGGTTCAGACCTTGTGCACGGAAACGCGGCCGAACATCGGCCCCAGCGGCTGCGTCGCGGGATGGGCCGCGGCGATGCGCACGACGCCGCTGGCCAGCAGGGGGTCCAGGCGGGCCGGCAGCTCGGCGCTGGCCTGGCCCTGCTGCACGCGCACGGTGGCGCCGGGCTGCAGACCCAGGCGCTCCCAGGCGTCGCGCGGCAGCGCCACCTGCGCGGCGCGCTGGCCGTCCACGGTGCGTTGCAGCGACGGCGAGCGGCGCACGATGGCGTCGCTGCTGTAGATCGGCACGTCGGACACGCGCTCGAATCCCTCGCCGGCCTCGGCCGCGCCCAGTTCCAGCGCCTGCGGCACCTGCACCTGCGGCAGCGCCAGCGCGGCGACCACGTCCACGCCCTTCAGCGCGGCTTCGCGTACCTGCTCGGTGGTGTCGAATTCGAAGCCCGGCAGGCCGAGCTGGTTGGCCAGCACGCGCAGCACCTTCCAGGCCGGACGCGAGCTGCCCACCGAGGGCGCCACCTGCTGGAAGGACTGCACGCGGCCTTCGCAATTGATCAGGCTGCCGGCGGTCTCGCTGAACGGCGCCACCGGCAGCAGGACCTGGGCGTACTGCTCCAGGTCGGCGTTGCGGTAGGCGCTCATGGCCACGACGAAGGCGCTGCGCCGAAGCGCCGCGGCCGCGGCCGCGCCGTCGAACAGGTCGAGCTCGGGCTCCAGGCCCAGCAGCAGCATGGCGCTGGGGGTCCTGGCCAGCATCTGCGCCGCGCCCTGCCCCGCGCCGCGCGGCACGGCGCCCATCAGGTGGGCCCCGACGGTGTTGCCGGCTTCCACGGTATAGCCGAAGCGCACGCCGGCGGTCTGGGCGATCCAGCGCGCCAGCGTCTCCAGCGTGGAAGCCTGGGGATGCTGCGCGGCGGCGTTGCCCAGCCACACCACGGCACGCTGCTTGCCCACCAGGCTGGCGGCCACGTCGCGCGCGGCCTGTGCCGGCTCGATCGAGGCCAGCGCCGCCGGACGCTGCACGCCCGCGGCATCGGCCACGGCGGCGGCCACGCCGGCCAGCTCGGCCACCCAGGCGCCGGGAGCGGCGGCCAGCGCGGCATGCAAGGACATCAGCGCGTCGTCGCGGCTGGCGTGCAGCACGCTGACCTGGGTGCCGGCGCGCGCGGCGCGGCGCAGGCGCGCAGCCAGCAGCGGATGATCCTTGCGCAGGAAGGAGCCGACCACGAAGGCCGCCTGCAACTGCCCCACCTCGGCCAGCGCCAGGCCCAGCGAGGGCACGGCCTGCTGAGGCGACGTGTCGCTGCGGCGCAGCCGGGTGTCGATGTTCTCGCTGCCCAGCCCGCGCAGCACGCGCCCGAGCAGGTACAGCTCCTCGTTGGTCGACAGCGGCGAGGCCAGCGCGCCCAGCGCCTGCGGGCCCTCGACCTCGACCACGCGCTTGAGCCCGTTGGCCACGAAGCTCAGCGCGGTCGGCCAGTCCACCTCGCGCCACGCGCCCTCGTCGCGCACCATCGGCGCCGTGAGGCGGTCGGCGCTGGCCAGGCCCTCGTAGCTGAAGCGGTCGCGGTCGGACAGCCAGCACTCGTTGACGGCCTCGTTGGTCTGCGGCACCACGCGCACCACGCGGTTGGCCTTGACCTGCATGATCAGGTTGGCGCCCACGCTATCGTGCGGGCTCACCGAGGCGCGGCGCGACAGTTCCCAGGGGCGGGCCTCGAAGCGGAAGGGCTTGCTGGTCAGCGCGCCCACCGGGCACAGGTCGATCATGTTGCCCGACAGCTCGGATTCGATCGAGCCCTCGAGGAAGGTGGTGATCTCGGAATGCTCGCCGCGGTTGGCCATGCCCAGTTCCATCAGGCCGCCCACTTCCTGCCCGAATCGCACGCAACGGGTGCAGTGGATGCAGCGGGTCATTTCCTCCATGCCCACCAGCGGCCCGGCGTTCTTGTGGAACACCACGCGCTTTTCTTCCTGATAGCGCGAGGTGGAGGCCCCGTAGCCCACGGCCAGGTCCTGCAGCTGGCACTCGCCGCCCTGGTCGCAGATGGGGCAGTCCAGCGGATGGTTGATCAGCAGGAACTCCATCACCCCCTTCTGCGCCTGGATCGCGCGCTCCGAGCGGGTGCGCACGATCATGCCCTGGGCGACCGGCGTGGCGCAGGCCGGCAGCGGCTTGGGCGCCTTTTCCACGTCGACCAGGCACATGCGGCAGTTGGCCGCGATGGACAGCTTGGGGTGATAGCAGAAGTGCGGCACGTACAGGTCGAGCTTGCGCGTGGCGTCCATCACCATGGAGCCTTCGGGCACTTCGACCTTGTGACCGTCGATTTCGAGTTCAACCATGACGTCAGAGTCTCTCGGGGCGTGCGTTGCTTGGGCGGGCTGCGGCTTCAGACGTAGGCCGGAACCAGGCAGGTCTTGTGTTCGATGTGGTGCTCGAACTCGGCGTGGAAATGGCGCACGAAGGATTTCACCGGCATGGCCGCCGCGTCGCCCAGCGCGCAGATGGTGCGCCCGGCGATGTTGTCCGACACCGAATTGAGCAGGTCCAGGTCCTCGGGACGGCCCTGGCCGTGCTCGATGCGATGCACCACGCGCCACAGCCAGCCCGTGCCCTCGCGGCAGGGCGTGCACTGGCCGCAGGATTCGTGCTGGTAGAAGTAGGACAGGCGCTGCAGGGACCTGACCATGCAGCGCGACTCGTCGAGCACGATCACCGCGCCCGAGCCCAGCATGGAGCCGGCCTTGGAGATGGAGTCGTAGTCCATCGTGCAGTCCATGATCACCGAGGCCGGCAGCACCGGGGCGGAGGAGCCGCCCGGGATCACCGCCTTGAGGCCGCGCCCGCCGCGCACCCCGCCGGCCAGGGCCAGCAGTTCGGCGAAGGGCGTGCCCATCGGGATCTCGTAGTTGCCCGGGCGCGCGACGTCGCCCGAGACCGAGTAGATCTTGGTGCCGCCGTTGTTGGGCTTGCCGGTCTCCACGTAGGCGGCGGCGCCGTTGCGGATGATCCAGGGCACCGCGGCGAAGGTCTCGGTGTTGTTGATGGTCGTGGGCTTGCCGTACAGGCCGAAGCTGGCCGGGAACGGCGGCTTGAAGCGCGGCTGGCCCTTCTTGCCTTCCAGCGACTCCAGCAGCGCCGTCTCCTCGCCGCAGATGTAGGCGCCGAAGCCGTGCGAGGCGTGCAACTGGAAGTTGAAGCCGCTGCCCAGGATGTTGTCGCCGAGGAAGCCGGCGGCACGCGCCTCGTCGAGCGCCTCCTCGAAGCGCTCGTAGTCGGCGAAGATCTCGCCGTGAATGTAGTTGTAGCCCACGCCGATGCCCATCGCGTAGGCGGCGATGGCCATGCCCTCGATCACGATGTGGGGGTTGAAGCGCAGGATGTCACGGTCCTTGAAGGTCCCGGGCTCGCCCTCGTCGGAATTGCACACCAGGTACTTCGCCCCCGGGAACTGGCGCGGCATGAAGCTCCACTTCAGCCCGGTGGGGAAGCCCGCGCCGCCGCGCCCGCGCAGCGCCGAGGCCTTGACCTCGGCGATAACCTGCTCCGGGCTCATGCCGGGCTGGCCGTCGGCGCCGAGGATGCGGCGCAGCGCCTGGTAGCCGTCGCGCTTGAGGTAGTCCTGCAGGCGCCAGTTGGCGCCGTCCAGGCCGGCGAGGATCTGCGGCCGGATGTGGCGGCCGTGGAAACAGGTTTCGGCCCCGCTCGAAGCGAAGGTCATGACGCTTGTCCTCCGGTTTGTCCTTCCGAACGCGCCTGCGAGCGCAGCGACTCGAGGAGCGCGTCGATGCGCTCGCGGTCGAGGAAGCTGCACATGCGGCGGTCATTGACCAGCGCCACCGGCGCGTCGCCGCAGGCGCCCAGGCATTCGCACTCCTGCAGCGTGAACAGGCCGTCGGCGGTGGTCTCGCCCAGCGCCACGCCGAGCTTTTCGCTCAGGTACTGCGCGGCCTGCGCGCCACCGCTCAGCTGGCACGGCAGGTTGGTGCACACGTTGAGCTTGAAGCGCCCCACGGGCCGGGTGTTGAACATGTTGTAGAAGGTCACCACCTCGTGCACCGCGATCGGCGGCATGCCGATGTACTCGGCCACCTCGAGCTCGGATTCAGGGGAGATCCAGCCGCGTTCGGCCTGCACGACGGACAAGGCCGCGATCACCGCCGACTGCTTCTGGTCGGCCGGGTACTTGGCCAGCTCGCGGTCGATGCGCTGGCGGGTGGTTTCTGACAGCATGGGGGTTTACCGATCGATTTCGCCGAACACGATGTCCATCGTGCCGATGATGGCCACGGCATCCGCGATCATGTGGCCGCGGGACATTTCGTCCATCGCGGCCAGGTGCGGGAAGCCGGGAGCGCGGATCTTCAGGCGGAAGGGCTTGTTCGCGCCGTCGGAGACCAGGTAGATGCCGAATTCGCCCTTCGGGTGCTCCACGGCGGCATAGGCCTCGCCCTCGGGCACGTGGAAGCCTTCGGAGAACAGCTTGAAGTGGTGGATCAGGTCCTCCATGCTGGTCTTCATCTGCACCCGCGACGGCGGCGCCACCTTGTGGTTGTCGGTGATCACCGGCCCGGGGTTGGCGCGCAGCCACTTCACGCACTGCTGGATGATGCGGTTGGACTGGCGCATCTCCTCGACACGCACCAGATAGCGGTCGTAGCAGTCGCCCGTCTTGCCGACCGGGATGTCGAACTCCATGCGGTCGTAGACGTCATAGGGCTGCTGCTTGCGCAGGTCCCAGGCGAAGCCGGAGCCGCGCAGCATGGGGCCGGAAAAGCCCAGCTGCAGCGCGCGCTCGGGCGACACCACGCCGATGCCCACGGTGCGCTGCTTCCAGATGCGATTGTCGGTCAGCAGGGTTTCGTACTCGTCGACGTACTTCGGGAAGCGCTGCGTGAACTCGTCGATGAAGTCCAGCACCGAGCCCTTCCGGTTGGCGTTGCGCGCCTCGAGCTCGCGCGGGCCGCGCACGCTGGACTCGCGGTACTGCGGCATGCGATCCGGCAGGTCGCGGTACACGCCCCCCGGACGGAAGTAGGCGGCATGCATGCGCGCGCCGGAGGCCGCCTCGTACACGTCGAACAGGTCCTCGCGCTCGCGGAAGGCGTAGAGGAACACGGTCATGGCGCCGCAGTCCAGCGCGTGCGCGCCCAGCCACAGCAGGTGGTTGAGCAGGCGCGTGATCTCCGCGAACATCACGCGGATGTATTGCGCGCGGATGGGCACGTCGACGCCCAGCAGCTTCTCGATGGCCAGCACGTAGGCGTGCTCGTTGCACATCATGGAGACGTAGTCCAGGCGGTCCATGTAGGGCAGCGCCTGGATGTAGGTGCGGGTCTCGGCCAGCTTCTCGGTGGCGCGGTGCAGCAGCCCGATGTGCGGATCGGCGCGCTGGATGACCTCGCCGTCGAGTTCGAGCACCAGGCGCAGCACGCCGTGCGCGGACGGGTGCTGCGGCCCGAAGTTCAGGGTGTAGTTCTTGATCTCGGCCATGTCGGATCCAGGATTTCAGGCGCCGGGTTGGTTGCGCTCGCGCGGAAGGTCGCCGTAGCCGGCCTCGCGTACCACGCGCGGCACGATCTCGCGCGGCTCGATGCTCACCGGCTGGTACACCACGCGCCGGGCCTCGGGGTCGTAGCGCATCTCCACCGTGCCGCTGACGGGGAAATCCTTGCGGAAGGGGTGGCCGATGAAGCCGTAGTCGGTGAGCAGGCGGCGCAGGTCCTCGTGCCCCTCGAACACCACGCCATACAGGTCGAAGGCCTCGCGCTCGTACCAGCTGGCGGCGTTCCACACGGGGTTGATGGACGCCACCACCGGCAGTTCGTCGTCGGCGCAGCCCACGCGCACGCGCACGCGCTGGTTCAGGCTCACCGACAGCAGGTGCAGAACGACCACGAAACGCGCGCCTTCGCGCAGGCCGTCGCCGTAGCCCTGGTAGTCCACCACGCAGAGGTCCATCAGCTGCTCGAAGCGCAGCGCCGGCGCATCGCGCAGCTGCGTGCAGGCCTGCACGTAGGAGGCCGCAGCCAGGTCGATGGTGAGTTCACCCAGATCCGCGCGCATGCCGAGCAGGGCTTCGCCCAGTTGCTGCCGGATTTCTTCTTGAAGCCGTTCGAGTTTGCTGGACATCGGGAAACGGGCCTGAAAGGAGGAGCCTTCGCCGGGAACGCCGTTCAGCGGGCGATGGTGTTGGTGCGGCGGATCTTGTTCTGCAGTTGCACGAGGCCGTACAGCAGCGCCTCCGCGGTGGGCGGGCAGCCCGGCACGTAGACGTCCACCGGCACGATGCGGTCGCAGCCGCGCACCACCGAGTAGGAGTAGTGGTAGTAGCCGCCGCCGTTGGCGCAGGAGCCCATGGAGACCACCCAGCGCGGCTCGGGCATCTGGTCGTACACGCGGCGCAGCGCCGGGGCCATCTTGTTGCACAGCGTGCCGGCCACGATCATCAGGTCCGACTGGCGCGGGCTGGGGCGGAACACGATGCCGAAACGGTCCAGGTCGTAGCGCGCGGCCCCCGCATGCATCATCTCCACCGCGCAACAGGCCAGACCGAAGGTCATCGGCCAGAGCGACCCCGTGCGCGTCCAGTTGATCAGCTTGTCAGCTGTGGTGGTAATGAAACCTTCGCTCAGAACACCTTCGATACTCATCGCAGATCCCCAAACCTCGCATCACCGACATTCCCGGGCATGCCCGGGGCCGTGGCCCCGGTCCGCTCGAGCAGACACCCGAGCGCTCACTCCCAGTCGAGCGCGCCCTTCTTCCACTCGTAGATGAAGCCCACGACCAGAATGGACAGGAAGATCATCATCGCCCAGAACCCCACGGCACCGATCTTCTTCAGCGCCACGGCCCACGGGAACAGGAAGGCAATCTCGAGGTCGAACAGAATGAACAGGATCGCCACCAGGTAGTAGCGGACGTCGAACTTCATGCGCGCGTCCTCGAAAGCCTCGAAGCCGCATTCATAGGGGGAGTTCTTGGCGCTGTCGGGGCGCGAGGGCCCGAGCAAGCGCCCCAGCGCCATCGGGGCGACGCTGACGGCGATGCCGATCAGGATGAACAGCAAGACTGGCAGGTACTGCTCGACGAACATCACGCCCTCCTCGTCATGTCTGACGCCGCGAGGGCGGGCCGCGTTCGCAGCGTTCCCCCCGGCAGATTCGCGCAAATCAGCGCCGCCGCATCGCGGCGGCTGCCAGCCCGCGTGCTGCACGCGGGTCCTTCCTGTGTGGTGCCGACGGCGAGACTCGAACTCGCACAGCTTTCGCCACTACCCCCTCAAGATAGCGTGTCTACCAATTTCACCACGTCGGCCATGACGCTCGAACGAGCACCACGGGTTTTCTACCTTGCCCGCTCCCTCGAATCCGGTCGCGGCTGGCGGGTTTTTTCACACCCCGGAGGAAGGGGGATTCACCCGCCGTATTCATGGGCCAAGCATGCGGCGCGAAAACCGTGTTCCGGATTCGCGCAACCCGTCAATCTTAAGGCCTGCGCTGTTGCGACGCAACGTTTGCAGCGCCTTGCTTGCGCTGCGGCAAAGCACGCCACGCGAGCCCCTTGACAAGAGGCAAGGCGCGTGTTGTGCATTGCAACAAAACGCTACAGGATCCAGCGCCCGATCAGGGCTTGGCCTTGGCCGGAGCGGAGCCCGCCGCCGGCGCCTGCACGCTGCCCGGAATCTGCGCCACGCCGCCTTGCGAACCCGCGGGCGCCGGCTTGGAGGCCGCCGGGGCGCCCTGCGGCGCCAGGGTCTTGCCGGCCAACTCGCCCATCACGCCGCCGCCGCTGTCGGCCGGGCGCGTGCCGAAATAGGCCAGCGCGAGGGTGCAGACGAAAAAGATGCTCGCCGCCGCCGCGGTGCTGCGGCTGAGGAAGTTGGCCGAGCCGGTGGCGCCGAACAGGCTGCCCGAGGCTCCGGAGCCGAAGGACGCGCCCATGTCGGCGCCCTTGCCATGCTGCAGCAGGATCAGCCCGACCATGGACATGGCGGAGAGGATCTGCACGACGAGAATCAGGTTGAGGACGAGGGTCATGGTGAACAGGGAAAACCGTTTGTCAGTGACTGCCGGCGGCCGCCGCGATGGCCAGGAAATCCGCCGCCTTGAGCGACGCGCCGCCGATCAGGCCGCCGTCGATGTCGGGTTGCGCGAACAGTTCGCGCGCGTTGTCGGGCTTGACGCTGCCGCCGTACAGCATCGGCAGCGCATCGGCGTCGATCTTGTGGTGCCGCGCCCGCTCGCGCAGGAAGGCGTGCACCTGCTGCGCCTGCGCCGCACTGGCGCTGCGCCCGGTGCCGATGGCCCACACAGGCTCGTAGGCCAGCACGATGCCTTCGGCCTGCGCGCCCAGCAGGTGCAGCACGGCGTCGAGCTGCAGCCCCACCACCGCTTCGGTCTGGGCCTGCTCGCGCTGCTCCAGCGTCTCCCCCACGCACACGATGGGCGTGAGCCCGCAGGCCAGCGCGCGTTGCGCCTTCGCCGCCACCACGGCGTCGTTCTCGCCGTGCAGGCCGCGGCGCTCGGAATGCCCCACGATCACATGGCCGCAGCCGAACTCGCGCAACATGCCCGCGGCCACCTCGCCGGTGTAGGCGCCCTGCTCGTGCATCGAGCAGTCCTGCGCGCCCAGCGCGATGCCCGAGCCGTCGAGCAGGGCCTGCGCCTGCGCCAGGTACGGAAAGGGCACGCACACCGCCAGCTCGCAGGCCGGCCGCGGCGCGGCGACGAGCGCGTCGAGCAGTTCGCGGTTGGCCTGCAGGCTCCCGTGCATTTTCCAGTTCCCGGCGACCATCGTTCGGCGCATGCGTTCGTCTCCTCGGTTCAAAGGCTTCAGGCGGCCCTCGCCGCCCGGGTGCATCAGTTCCAGCTCAGGGCGATCTTGCCCACGTGTTCGCCGGCCTCGAGCATCTGGTGCGCGCGCACGATGTCCTGCGCGGGCAGCACCGCGTGCATGCGCGGACGCACGCGCCCGGACTCGATCAGCGGCCACACCTGCTGCTCCAGCGAGCGCGCCAGCGCGCTCTTGAAGGCCGCGTCGCGCGGGCGCAGCGTCGAGCCGGTGATGTGCAGGCGCCTGCGCATGAGCAGCGAAGCATCGAAGCCGGCGGCCGTGCCGCCCTGCACCGCCACGATCACCAGGCGCCCGTCCTCGGCCAGGCTGCGTACTTCGCGGGCCACGTAGTCGCCCGCCACCATGTCCAGGATCACGTCGACGCCGCGCTTGTCCGTGCCCTCGCGCACCACTTCCGCGAAATCCTGCTCGCGGTAGTTGATGGCGCGCTCGGCGCCCAGTTCCACGCAGGCCTGGCACTTGGCCGCGCTGCCCGCGGTGGCCCACACCCGCGCACCCAGCGCGTGGGCCAGTTGCACCGCGGTGCTGCCGATGCCGCTGGCACCGCCCTGCACCAGCACGTGTTCACCCGCCTTCAGCGCACCGCGCTGGAACAGGTTATGCCAGACCGTGAAGAAGGTTTCCGGAATCGCCGCCGCCTCGACGTCGCTCAGCGAACCGGGCGCCTCGATGCACTGGCCGGCCGGCACCACGCAGTAATCCGCGTAGCCGCCGCCGTTGACCAGCGCCACCACGCGCTGGCCGGTGCGCAGCGAAGTGCCCGCGTAGTCGCCCTCGAGCACCTCGCCGCAGACCTCCAGGCCCGGGATGTCCGAGGCCCCCGGCGGCGGCGGGTACGAGCCCTGGCGCTGCAGCAGGTCCGGACGGTTGACGCCGAAGGCGCGCACGCGCAACAGCACCTCGCCGGCGCCGGGGCGCGGCATCGGGCGCTCGGCCCAACGCAGCACCTCGGGCCCGCCCGGTGCCGTGATCTCGGCCACCCGCATGGTCTGGCTCATGGCTTCAGGCTCCTTCGCTCGGGGAGGTCGGCGCGCGCGGGCCCGCTCAGGCCTGCGGCTCGGACGGGGCCGCCCCGCCGTCGCCCAGCAGCGCCTTGATCGACAGGCGGAAGCGCCCCTTGTCGTCGGTCTCGATGACCTTCACGCGCACCTTCTGGCCTTCCTGCAGGTGGTCGGAGACCTTGGCGATGCGCTCGTTGGCGATCTGCGAGATGTGCAGCAGCCCGTCGCGCCCCGGCAGCACGTTGACCAGCGCGCCGAAGTCCAGCAGCTTGACCACGGTGCCGTCGTAGATCTGGCCGATCTCGACCTCGGCGGTCAGCTCGCCGATGCGGCGCATGGCTTCCTTGGCGCGGTCGGCGTCGGTGGAGGCCACGGTGATCATGCCGTCGTCGGCGATGTCGATCTGCGTGCCGGTTTCCTCGGTCAGGGCGCGAATGACGGCGCCGCCCTTGCCGATGACGTCGCGGATGCGCTCGGGGTTGATCTTCATGGTGTACAGGCGCGGCGCGTACTGCGACACCTCGGCGCGCGCGCCGCCCACCGCCTGCTGCATCAGGCCCAGGATGTGCAGCCGCGCCTCGCGCGCCTGCGCCAGCGCCACCTGCATGATCTCGCGGGTGATGCCCTGGATCTTGATGTCCATCTGCAGCGCCGTCACGCCGGTGGAGCTGCCCGCCACCTTGAAGTCCATGTCGCCGAGGTGATCCTCGTCGCCCAGGATGTCGGTGAGCACGGCGAATCGGTTGCCGTCCTTGATCAGGCCCATGGCGATGCCGGCCACGTGGGCCTTCAACGGCACACCGGCGTCGAGCAGGCTGAGGCAGCCGCCGCACACCGAGGCCATCGAGGAGGAGCCGTTGGACTCGGTGATCTCCGAGACCACGCGCATGGTGTAGGCGAAATCCTCCTTCTTCGGCAGCACCGCCTGCAGCGCGCGGCGCGCCAGGCGGCCGTGGCCGATCTCGCGGCGCTTGGGCGTGCCCATGCGGCCGGTCTCGCCGGTGGCGTAGGGAGGCATGTTGTAGTGCAGCAGGAAGCGGTCGCGGTACTCGCCGCCGAGGGCGTCGATGATCTGCGAATCCTGGTCGGTGCCCAGCGTGGCCGCGACCATGGCCTGCGTCTCGCCGCGCGTGAACAGCGCGCTGCCGTGGGCGCGCGGCAGCACCCCGGTACGGATCGCGATGGGACGCACGGTGCGCGTGTCGCGCCCGTCGATGCGCGGGTCGCCGGCCAGGATCTGGCTGCGCACGATGCGCGCTTCCATGTCGAACAGGATCTGCTCGACCTTGGTCGAGTCGACCTCGGCGCCGTCGGCGCCCAGCGCCTCGTGCACGGCGGCGTAGGCCTTGCGCAGCGCGTCGGTGCGCAGTTGCTTGCTGGTGATCTTGTAGGCGGCGCGCAGCGCCTCGCCGGCCAGCGAGTCGATGCGCGCGATCAGCGCCTCGTCGCGCGGCGCGGCCTGCCATTCCCAGGCCGGCTTGCCGCCCTCGCGCACCAGTTCGTGGATGGCGTCGATGGCGGTCTGCAGCTGGCGGTGGCCGAACATCACGGCCTCCAGCATCACTTCCTCGGTCAGCTGGTCGGCCTCGGACTCGACCATCAGCACGGCCGCGTCGGTGCCGGCGACCACCAGGTTCAGGCGCGAATCGGCCAGCTGCGCGCGGCTCGGGTTGAGCACGTACTCGCCGCCCACGTAGCCCACGCGCGCGGCGCCGATGGGGCCGTCGAAGGGAATGCCCGAGACGGCCAGCGCGGCGCTGACGGCAATCAGCGCGGCGATGTCGGACTCGACCTCGGGGTTGAGCGACAGCACCTGCGCCACCACCTGGACCTCGTTGTAGAAGCCCTCGGGGAACAGCGGGCGGATGGGACGGTCGATGAGCCGCGAGGTCAGGGTCTCGTGCTCGCTCAGGCGCCCTTCACGCTTGAAGAAACCGCCGGGGATCTTGCCCGCGGCGTAGGTCTTCTCGATGTAGTCGACGGTCAGCGGAAAGAAGTCCTGGCCCGGCTTGGCCGACTTCGCCGCCACCACGGAGGCGAGCACGACGGTATCGTCCATGTTCAGCAGCACGGCGCCGCCGGCCTGCCGGGCGATCTCGCCCGTTTCCAGGGTGACCGTGTGCGAACCCCACTGGAAACTCTTGGTGACTTTGTTGAACATTGATTTCACTCCGGTTGGACGGGCGCCGCGCCCCTTCGGGCCGCCAGCGCCTGCGCCCGCGTCAGCGGGCAGGTCGGGAAGCACAATGCCATTCCTGCGCGGCTCTGCCCGGTGCCGCCGCCTTGCGCGCGGCGGCCAGAGCGGCCCAGGAATGACACAGCAGCACCTCCCGGCTCGGGGTACACGGCACGCCACGCGCGCCGCGCACGACAACAGGGCGCCTGGCTCGACTCAGCGAAGCAGGCGCCCCTCGTTTCATGCAGAACTACTTGCGCAGGTTCAGCTTCGCGATCAGCGCGCGATAGCGGTCCGCGTCCTTGCCCTTCAGGTAGTCGAGCAGCTTGCGGCGGCGGCTGACCATGCGCAGCAGACCGCGGCGGCCATGGTGATCCTTGGCGTGGGTCTTGAAGTGCCCGGTCAGTTCGTTGATGCGGGCGGTGAGCAGCGCGACCTGGACTTCGGGGGATCCGGTGTCCTTGGGAGCGCGGGCGTTTTCGGCGACGACCTTGGCCGTCGTGGCTTGATCCAGACTCATGGTGCAGTTTCCTGAGAAGAACTCGCGAACGCAGAAGAAACCATTCCGCGCCGTGAAAAAAAACACAGTTTAGCGCATTTGTAGCGGGCACCCCGTCCGCGTGCCTCCCCAGGCCTTGCGCCTGCGCAAGCAAAGCCCGAAACTGTGTCTTGCCCGCCGACATCGACCCCGACATTCTCACCCGGCCCGCGTCGCCTCGCGCCGCGCCGAGGTGTTCCACGCCGCACATGCGCCTGCAACTGCTTTCCGACCTGCACCTCGAAGCCGAAGCCTTCGACCCCCAACCCGCCCCCGGCGCCGACCTGCTGGTGCTGGCCGGCGACATCGACGCCGGCCACGAGGGCCTGGAGCGCTTCCGCGACTGGCCGGTGCCCGTGCTGTTCGTGGCGGGCAACCACGAGTACGACGAGCGCGACTTCGACGCCGCCACCGCGGCGCTACGCCTGCGCTGCGATCGCGCCGGCATCCGCATGCTCGAACGCGAGAGCGTGGTGCTGGAGGCCGCCGGGCGCAAGGTGCGCTTCGTCGGCACCACCTTGTGGAACGATTTCGACCTGTTCGGCCAGGCCCGGCGCGAGCAGTGCATGCGCGCCGCGCGCTATTTCATCGAGCAGGTGCAGCGCTCGGTGCGCCATGGCAAGCCCATGGACGCCCATGCGCTGCGCCAGGAAGGCCTGCGCAGCCGCGACTGGCTGCGCGAGCAGCTGCGCCTGCCGCGCAGCGACCCGGGCCGTTGGGACGCCACCGTGGTGGTCACGCATTTCGCCCCCAGCCTGCGCAGTACCGACCCGCGCTACCCGGTCAACGGCGCCACGGCCAGTTTCTGCAACGCCTACGACGACATGATCGGCGGCAGCGACCTGTGGCTGCACGGTCACCTGCACTGCCGGCACGACTACCGCGCGGAACATTCCCGCGTGGTGTGCAATGCGCGCGGCCACGCCAGCAAGGGCGAGGCGGAGGACTTCCAGCCCCTGGGGGTGTGGGAAGTCTAGGACGCGCCGTCCGCCGCGCTCAGCTCCGCAAGATCCCAGCGCGGCTGGATGTCGAAGGCGTAGTCGCGGCTGGCGCGCGCCAGCCCGGCCTGCAGGCGCCGGCAGGCCGCGTAGGCGATCATGGGTCCGTTGTCGGTACACCACTGCAGCGGCGGGTAGTGCACGCGGGCTCCCAGCGCGGCGCAGGCCGCGTCGAGCTTTTCACGCAGGCGCAGATTGGCGCCCACGCCCCCGGCTACCACCAGCGTGCGCATGCCGCTGCGCCGCAGCGCGGCGGCCGCCTTGGCCGCCAGCACCTCGGTGATCGCCTCCTGCGTGGCCGCCGCCAGGTCGGCGCGCGCCTGCGCCGGCGCGTCCTCGCCGAGCTGGCGCACGCGCGTCAGCACGGCCGTCTTCAAGCCGGCGAAGGAAAAGTCCAGATCCTCGGAATGCAGCTTCGGGCGCGGCAGATCGAAAGCCCCCGCGTGCCCGCCGGCGGCCAGGCGCGCCAACTCGGGCCCGCCCGGGTACCCCAGGCCGAGCAGCTTGGCCGACTTGTCGAAAGCCTCGCCGGCGGCGTCGTCGACGGTCTCGCCCAGCAGTTCGTAGCAGCCTAGCGCGTTGGCCTGCAGCAGCATGGTGTGCCCGCCGGAGACCAGCAGCGCGACAAAGGGGAAGTCCAGTCCAGGCTGCGCCAGCAGGGGCGACAACAGGTGGCCTTCCAGGTGATGCACGCCCAGCAGCGGCAGACCGGCCGACATGGCCAGCGCGGCGGCCACCCCGGCGCCCACCAGCAACGCGCCGGCCAGGCCGGGACCACGCGTGTAGGCCACGGCGTCCAGGTCGCGCAGTTCCAGGCGCGCCTGGTCCAGCACGTCGTCGAGCAGCGGCAGCACGCGCGCGATGTGGTCGCGCGAGGCCAGCTCCGGCACCACGCCGCCGTAGTCCCGGTGCAACGCGATCTGCGAATGCAGCGCCTGGCCGAGCAGCCCGTCGCGGCTGTCGTACACGGCCAGGCCGGTTTCGTCGCAGGAGGTTTCGATGCCCAGCACGCGCAGGCGCGGCGCTGCGGCGCGGGGGAGAACGGCGTCGGTCAAGGCGGCGGAGGAGGCAATCCCGGGAAAATGTGTCCCCCACCTGGGCACGACGCGGAGGATGGGTTATACTTTAAAGGTTTTTTCGTCGCATTGCACTCACGCACCGGGCCTGAAGAAGCGCATGAAGCGTACGCCTCAGCAGCCTCGATGCCCGGAGCGATCTGCCTGCGACGCAAAGGCCCTTGGCGGCTCCAGCCGTGGCGGGGCGCATTTCCCGAATAAAGGTACCCGTCTGCAATGACAACGATTCGCATTAAAGAGAACGAACCCTTCGACGTCGCGCTGCGCCGTTTCAAGCGCACGATCGAAAAGCTCGGTCTGCTGACCGACCTGCGCGCGCGCCAGTTCTACGAGAAGCCCACCGCCGAGCGCAAGCGCAAGAAGGCCGCCGCGGTCAAGCGTCACTACAAGCGCATCCGCAGCCACATGCTGCCCAAGCGCCTGTACTGAAGAAGCTTCTCCCGGCAGGGCGCGCAGCCGTGCTGGCGCCCTCCGACGCACGACGTGAAACAACCGGCGCGCCGCGAGGCAGCGCCGGTTTCCATTGGTGGATCCCATGTCCCAGCTCAAGACCCGCATCCAGGACGACATGAAGGCCGCGATGCGCGCGAAGGACACTGCGCGCCTGGGCACCGTGCGCATGCTGCTGGCCGCCGTCAAGCAGCGCGAGGTGGACGAGCGCATCGAACTCGACGACGCCGCCGTGCTGGCGGTGATCGAGCGCATGATCAAGCAGCGCCGCGACGCCATCACCCAGTTCGAGGCCGGCGGCCGCGCCGACCTGGCGGCCGCCGAGACCGCGGAAATCGCCGTGCTCGAACCCTACCTGCCGGCCCGCCTGGGCGGCGAGGAACTGGACGCCGAGATCCGCGCCGCGATCGCCGAGCTCGGCCTGGGCGCCCCGCAGGACCTGGGCAAGCTCATGCCCGTGCTCAAGCCCCGGCTGGCCGGCCGCGCCGACATGGCGCAGGTCTCGGCGCGCGCGAAGGCGCTGCTGTCCGGCCAGTGAGCGTGCCGCGGGGCCCCAGGCCCCGCAGGCCCCGCCCGGCTCAGCCCTCGATGCGGGCGTAGGCCGAGTGGTTGTGGATGGATTCGAAGTTCTCCGCCTCCACCACGAAGGACGCGATGCGCGGCTGCGCGCCCACGCGCGCCGCCACGTCGCGCACCAGGTCTTCGACGAACTTGGGATTGTCGTAGGCGCGCTCGGTCACGTATTTCTCGTCCGGGCGCTTGAGCAGACCCCAGATCTCGCAGGACGCCTCTTCCTCGGCGATGCGGATCAGTTCCTCCAGCGCCATCGCCTCGCGCAACTCGGCGCGGATGGTGATGTGCGAGCGCTGGTTGTGCGCACCGTACTCGGAGATCTCCTTCGAGCAGGGGCACAGCGCCTTCACCGGCACCTGCACCACCGCGGTGACCTGCGTGTGCCCGCCGTCGACGCGCACGATCCACTGCGCCTCGTAGTCCATGCGGCTGGCCACCCGGCTGACCGGGGCCTGCTTGCGCATGAACAGCACGAAGCGAAAGGCCAGGCGTCCGGTCTGGGCATCCAGGCGCTGCACCATGGCGCGCGCCATCTCGCCCAGGCTGGCGTGGTCCAGCGGCGTATCCGCCGAGGCCTCCAGCAACTCCACGAAGCGCGACATGTGGGTGCCCTTGCGCTCGGCCGGCAGCGCCACGTCGGCGTCGACCCAGGCCACGGAGTGCTGCACCCCGCCGCCGGCGGTGCGCAGCGTCACCGGGTAGCGCAGATCCTTGATGCCCACCCGCTGGATCGCCAGGCGGCGGTGGTCGAAGGAACTCTGGACGTCGGGGATCGGTTCGTAGGGCTGATTCATGGTCGAGCCGGCAGCCGGCCGCCGGCCTGTGTCGAGGGCCGCTGGAGGCAGCAACGCCCCCGAAGACCCGTGGAAATACTCAGGATTATCGCGGCGCCGCGCCGAAGCTGCACGGCGCGGGCCGAAGCGGCCGCGGCTCAGGAATTCGCCGCTTCGCGGCGCGGCGCGTCGGCCTGCCCCAGCAGCGGGCCGAAACGCTCGCGGATGCTGCGCAGCAGCCCCGCGGCATCCAGGCCGGCCGCCGCCGTCACGTGCGCCGGATCGCCATGTTCCAGCCAGGTGTCGGGCAGCCCCAGGTTGAGCACCGGCAGCTGCCAGCCCAGACGCTGGAGCTCCTCCAGGCAGGCCGAGCCGGCGCCGCCGAGCACCGCCCCCTCCTCCACCGTCACGACGGCATCGTGCGCGGCGGCGATGCGCTGCAGCATGTCCAGGTCCAGCGGCTTGATGAATCGCATGTCCACCACCGTGGCGTCGAGTTCCTCGGCCGCCTTCAGCGCCGTGTGCAGAACCGGGCCGAAGGCCAGCAGCGCCAGCCGGCGCCCGGCCGGCGCGCGCCCCTGGCGACGCAGCTGCGCACGCCCCACCGGCAGGGTCGACAGGTCGGAGCGGTCCACCTCGGCGCCGATGCCGGCGCCGCGCGGGTAGCGCACCGCGCTGGGGCCGTCGAGCGCGAAGGCGGTGCTGAGCATGCGCCTGCACTCCAGCTCGTCGCTGGGAGCCATCAGCACCATGCCGGGCAGGCAGCGCAGCGCCGCGATGTCGTAGGCGCCGGTGTGGGTCGCGCCGTCGGCGCCGACGATGCCCGCGCGGTCGATGGCGAACACCACCGGCAGCTTCTGCAGCGCCACGTCGTGGATGACCTGGTCGTAGGCGCGCTGCAGGAAGGTCGAATAGATGGCCACGACCGGGCGCATGCCCTCGCAGGCCAGCCCGGCGGCGAAGGTCACCGCGTGCTGCTCGGCGATGCCCACGTCGAAATAGCGCTGCGCGAAGCGCGCGGCGTATTCCACCATGCCCGAGCCCTCGCACATCGCCGGGGTCACCGCCATCAGGCGCGAATCCGCCTGCGCCATGTCGCACAGCCAGTGGCCGAACACCTGCGCGAAGGTGGGGCGCGGCGCCTCCGCCGGCGGCTTGATGCCCACGGCGGGATCGAAGCGTCCCGGGCCGTGGTACTTGATGGGATCGGCCTCGGCCAGCTTGTAGCCGTAGCCCTTGCGCGTGACCACGTGCAGCAGCCTGGGGCCGCCGCGCTCGCGCAGGTTCTGCAGCGTGGGCACCAGCGCATGCAGGTCGTGGCCGTCGATGGGGCCGAAGTACTCGACGCCGAATTCCTCGAACAGCGTGCCCGGCGCCACCAGGCCCTTGGCCTGCTCCTCCAGGCGCCGCGCCAGCGCCAGCAGCGGCGGCGGCGCCGCCTTGAGCACCTGCTTGGCGGCATCGCGCGCGCTGGCGTAGAAACGCCCGGACAGCAGCCGCGCCAGGTAGCGGTTGAGCGCGCCCACCGGCGCCGAGATCGACATGTCGTTGTCGTTCAGCACGATCAGCAGGTCGGCCTCGGGGTGGACCCCGGCGTTGTTCAGGGCCTCGAAGGCCATGCCGCCGGTCATCGCGCCGTCGCCGATCACCGCCACCACCTTGCGCCGCTCGCCCTTGGCCCGCGCCGCGAGCGCCTGACCCAGCGCGGCCGAGATCGACGTGGACGAATGCGCGGTGCCGAAGGTGTCGTAGGGCGACTCGTCGCGCCGCGGGAATCCGGAAAGGCCGCCCCACTGGCGCAACGTGCCCATGCGCTCGCGGCGGCCGGTGAGGATCTTGTGGGCGTAGGTCTGGTGGCCCACGTCCCACACCAGGCGGTCGTGCGGCGTGTCGAACACGTAGTGCAGCGCCAGCGTGAGTTCCACCGTGCCCAGGTTGGACGACAGGTGCCCGCCGGTGCGCGCGACGGTCTCCAGCAGGAACTGGCGCAGTTCGCGCGCCAGCGCGGGAAGCTGCTCCGGCGGGAGCCGGCGCAGATCGCGCGGGTCGTCGATGCCGTCCAACAGGTTCATCAATGGCTCCTGGCCACGACGCGCTGCGCCAGCTCGGCCAGGCGCGCCGAGCGCTCCCTCGCCGGCTGCGGCAGCTCGCGCAGCGCCTGCAGCGCCTGCTCCAGCAGGCGCTGCGCATAGTCGCGTGCCGGCTCCACGCCGAGCAGGCCCACGAAGGTGGCCTTGCCCTGCTCGGCGTCCTTGCCGGCGGTCTTGCCCAGCGTGGCCGAATCCATGCTGGCGTCGAGCACGTCGTCGACCACCTGGAAGGCCAGGCCGACGTCGTCCGCGTAGCGCCGCAGCGCGCCCTCGCAGGCGGCCGCCAGCGCCGGCTCGCGCTCGGCGGCGCAGGCCACGCCCATCATCACGCTGGCGCGCAGCAGCGCGCCGGTCTTGCGCGCGTGCATGTCGCGCAGCACCTGCAGGTCGACCCGGCGCCCGGTGGCGCCCAGGTCCAGCGCCTGGCCGCCCGCCATGCCCAGCGCGCCGGCAGCCCCGGCCAGCAGGCCGCACAGGCGCGCCTGCAGCGCAGGCGCCAGCGCCGCATCCGCGGTCAGCACCTCGAAGGCACGGGTCTGCAGCGCATCGCCGGCGAGCAAGGCCATGGCCTCGCCGAAGCGCACGTGCACGGTGGGCTGGCCGCGGCGCAGCACGTCGTTGTCCATGCAGGGAAGGTCGTCGTGCACCAGCGAGTACGCGTGCACCAGCTCGGTGGCGCAGGCGGCCGCGTCCAGCGCGGCCTCGTCGGCGCCCAGGCATTCGCCGGCGGCCCACACCAGCAGCGGGCGCATGCGCTTGCCGCCCAGCGCCGCCGCGTAATGCATGGCCTCGCCCAGCGGAGAACCGGGCGTGAGCCAGGCGCCGGTGTGGCGCTCGACCAGCGCGCGTGCCCGTTCGGCGCGCCGCGCCGCCCACGCCTCGAAATCCGCTCCGGCATCCGGCGGCGAGGCGGCTTCAATCGTCTTCGCGTGCGCGCTCATCGGCAAAGGGCTTGAGTTCGCCACCCTCGAGAATCTGCACCTGCTGCTCCACCGCCTGCAGCTGTTCGCGGCAGTAGCGCAGCAACTGCGAGCCGCGGGCGTAGGCCTTGAGCGTGTCGTCCAGGCTCATCTGCCCGGATTCCAGCTGCTGCACGAGCTGCTCGAGCTCGGCGCAGGCCTGTTCGTAGCTGGCCGGCTGCTGCTTGCGCGTGGTTGCGTTCATCGAGGAAGTTCCGGCGCGCCGGCACGTCCCCGCGGGCGTTCCGCGGCGCGGCCGGCGGCAGCTGGGGAAAGCGTTGATTTTATCCCCATGGAAGGAAGCGGGTCGGCCCGCCCCCTGGAAATCCCGGGCGGTCTACAATCCCCCCTCCCGCAGCCGTTTGATTTTCCAGGAGATTTCGATCCCATCATGTCGGATTTGAGCCTGCCCAGCGTACATCTGGCCCCGAGCAAGACCCAGCTTTCCGTGGTGTCTTACTTCGACCCCGATCTGTATGCCATGGAGAAGCAGCTCATCTTCGATGCCGGCCCCCGCTATCTCGGGCACGAACTGTCCATGCCCGAGGTGGGCGACTACTACGCGCTGCCCCAGGAGGGAGAAGGCCGCGCCCTGGTGCGCTCGGCCTCCGGCGTGGAGCTGGTGTCCAACGTGTGCCGTCACCGGCAGGCGGTGATGCTCCGCGGCCGCGGCAAGACGGGCCGCAACATCGTCTGTCCGCTGCACCGCTGGACCTACGACCTGCAGGGCCGCCTGATCGGCGCCCCGCACTTCGACCACGACCCCTGCCTGCACCTGCAGCGCTTCGAGGCGCCGCAGTCGTGGAACGGGCTGCTGTTCGAGCGCAACGGCTTCGACGTGGGCCAGGCGCTGGCCGGCATGGTCAACGCGCCGCAGCTCGATTTCAGCGGCTACGTGCTCGACCACGTCGAGCACCACCAGTGCGAGTACAACTGGAAGACCTTCATCGAGGTGTACCTCGAGGACTACCACGTCGTGCCCTTCCACCCCGGCCTGGGCCAGTTCGTCAGCTGCGACGACCTGCGCTGGCAGTTCGGCACCCACTTCAGCGTGCAGACCGTGGGCGTGAACAACGCCCTCAAGCGCGCCGGCAGCAAGGTCTACGCCCGCTGGCACGACGAGTTGCTCAAGTTCCGCCAGGGGGTGCCGCCCGAGCATGGCGCGATCTGGCTCACGCTGTACCCGAACCTGATGGTCGAGTGGTACCCGCATGTGCTGGTGGTCTCGGCGCTGTACCCGCAGGGCCCGCAACGCACCGTCAACGTGGTCGAGTTCTACTACCCCGAGGAAATCGCCGCCTTCGAGCGCGAGTTCATCGAGGCCGAACGCGCCGCGTACATGGAAACCTGCGTGGAGGACGACGAAATCGCGCTGCGCATGGACGCCGGACGGCTGGCCCTGCTGCAACGCGGCGACGACGAGTTCGGCCCCTACCAGTCGCCCATGGAAGACGGCATGCGCCACTTCCACCAGTGGTGGCGCGGGCGCATGGGCCTTCCCGAGTCCGAGCCGCTGGTCTGAAGCCTCCGCCCCCTGCCCCGCCATGAACGCTGCCAGCCCTGCCTTCCCCAGCCCGCTGATCCGCGCGGAGCAACTGCGCCAGTGCCTGCCGGAGGCCTTCGTGGTCGATTGCAGCCACGACCTGGCCGCGCCCGAGG
Organism: Thiomonas sp. FB-6; assembly: GCF_000377645.1. Classification (GTDB taxonomy): domain Bacteria; phylum Pseudomonadota; class Gammaproteobacteria; order Burkholderiales; family Burkholderiaceae_C; genus Thiomonas_A. Next base: position 50,554 of record NZ_KB898484.1, read on the forward strand.
CCGGCGCGGCGGCCTTCGCGCAAGGCCACGTGCCGGGCGCCGTGCACATGCATCTCGACCGCGAGCTGTCCGGCCCGGTGGAGCCGGGAAGCGGGCGCCACCCGCTGCCCGCGCGCGAGGCGCTGGCGGCGCGCCTGGCCGCACTCGGCCTGCGGCGCGGCCAGCCGGTGGTGGCCTACGACCGCAATTTCTCGCCCTACGCCGCGCGCCTGTGGTGGCTGCTGCGCTGGCTCGGCCACGCGCAGGTGGCGGTGCTCGACGGGGGCTGGCAGGCCTGGCTGGCCGACGGCGGCGCGAGCGAATCCGGCCCGGCCGTCTCCCGCCCGCCCGGGGACTTTACCGGCGCCGCGCCGGCGGCGATGCCCAGCATCGGAGTCGACGAACTGCTCGCCCAGGTCCTGGCCCGGGACGCGCGGGCACCCTCCCTGCTGGTGGTGGACGCACGCTCGCCCGAACGCTACGCCGGCGAAGGCGAGACCCTGGACCCGGTGGGCGGGCACATTCCCGGCGCCGTGTGCCGCTTTTTCCGTGACAACCTGCAGCCCGACGGCCGGTTCCTGCCCGCCGGGGAATTGCGCGAGCAATGGAGCCGGGTGCTCGCGGGCAGCGATCCGGGCCGGGTGGTCAGCCAGTGCGGCTCGGGCGTGACGGCCTGCCACAACCTGCTGGCGATGGAACTGGCGGGGCTCGGCGGCGCGCACCTGTACCCGGGTTCGTGGAGCCAGTGGTGCTCCGATCCGCGGCGCCCCGTCGCGCGCGGCGCGACGCCCTGAAGTCCTGGACTCCTGAAGCCTTGAAGCTCTGAAGCGCCCGTGGGCGCGCCCGCTTGTCAACGGCGTGGCCGAGGTTGCCTCAGATCAAGGCCCGCCCCGCGCGGCGCAGGCAGCATAATGGTCAGGCGCCCAGTCGGGCGCAAGAGCCAGGAGCCATCATGTACAAGAAGATCCTCGTCCCGCTGGACGGCTCGGCCACCGCGGCCAAGGCCATCGGCCCCGCCGTCGAATTCGCGCGCCAGTGCGGCAACCTGCCGCTGGTGGGCGCCACCGTCACCGACCCCTACCCCTACGCCGGCCTGGCCGACGCGGTGCCCATCACCGCCGACGAATACCGCGCGAGCACGCTGCGCGCGGCCGACGCCGCGCTGCAACCGCTGGTGGACGCCTGCAAGGCCGCCGGGTTGGCCTGCGAATGCGTGGTCTCCGAGGATCCGCACCCCTGGAAGGCCCTGCTCGACGCCGCGGAGTCCCGCGGCTGCGACCTGGTGGTCATGGCCTCGCACGGGCGCCGCGGCATGCAGGCCGTGCTGCTGGGCAGCGAAACCCAGAAGCTGCTGACCCATTCGCGCCTGCCGGTGCTGGTGGTGCGCTGATCCCCGGCCGGCCCGGGCCTTGACGCCTCGCAAACGGAGAGACGAACCATGTTCAAGCACATCCTGATTCCCACCGACGGCTCCGACATCGCCCAGCGGGCGATTCCGGTGGCCATCGAGCAGGCCAAGCTGCAGGGCGCGCGCATCACCGCCGTGTCGGTGATCGACCTGTACCCCTACATCGGCGCCATCGAGGTCATGCCCACCGGCATCGAGGGCTGGCAGGAGGCCATCCGGGCCCAGGCCGAGGCGGCCGTGCAGGCCGTGGCCGACGCGGCCCGCGCGGCCGGCGTCGAATGCAACACCGCGGTGCAGGAAGACACCCTGGCCTGGCGCGGCGCGCTGAGCGTGGCCGAGCGCGAGAAGGCCGACCTGATCGTCATGTCCTCCCACGGCCGCGGGGGCATCAGCTCCGCGCTGCTGGGCAGCCAGACCGCCCGCGTGCTCTCCCACAGCAAGATCCCCGTCCTCGTGGTGAGGTGAGGGCAAGCCGCCTGAAGGCGGCTTGCCCTCAATGCGCGGCCTCCCAGTTGGGGCCGGTGCCGAGTTCGGCGACCAGCGGCACGCTGAGCTGGGCCACGCCGGCCATCAGCGCCGGCACCTGCTCGCGCACCCAGTCGAGTTCCTCGTCGGGCACCTCGAGCACCAGTTCGTCGTGCACCTGCATGACCATGCGCGCGCGCAGGCCCTCGCGCAGCAGCGCCTGCTCGACGTCGATCATGGCCATCTTGATCAGGTCCGCCGCGGTGCCCTGCATCGGCGCGTTGATCGCCGCGCGCTGGGCGGCCGCGCGGCGCGGGCCGTTGGGCGAATTGATCTCGGGCAACCACAGCCGCCGCCCGAACACCGTGCTCACGTAGCCCTGGCTGGTCGCCTGCTCGCGCGTGCGTTCCATGTACACCGCCACGCCCGGGTAGCGCGCGAAATAGCGCCCGATGTAGACCTGCGCGGCGTCGCGCTCCAGGCCCAGGTTGCGCGCCAGCCCGAAGGCGCTCATGCCGTAGATCAAACCGAAGTTGATCACCTTGGCCATGCGCCGCTGGTCGCTGCTCACCTCCGCCGGGAGCACGCCGAAGATCTCCGCGGCGGTGGCGCGGTGGATGTCCTCGCCGGCGGCGAAGGCACGCAGCAAGCCCTCGTCCTGCGACAGATGGGCCATGATGCGCAACTCGATCTGCGAGTAGTCGCTGGAGGCGATGCGCCAGCCCGGCGGGGCCACGAAGGCCTCGCGGATGCGCCGACCCTCGGCGGTGCGCACCGGGATGTTCTGCAGGTTGGGATCGTTGGAGGCCAGGCGCCCGGTCACCGCCACCGCCTGCGCGTAGTTGGTGTGCACGCGCCCGGTGCCGGAGTCCACCATCAGCGGCAGCTTCTCGGTGTAGGTGCTGCGCAGCTTGGACAGCCCGCGGTGGTCGAGGATCACACGCGGAAGCGGATAGTCCTCGGCGAGTTTTTCCAGCACCTCCTCGTCGGTGGAGGCGGCGCCGCCGCTGGTCTTTTTCTGCACCGGCAGTTGCAGGCGCCCGAACAGCACCTCGCCGATCTGGCGCGGGCTGCCCAGGTTGAAGGGTCCGCCGGCCAGTTCGTAGGCGCGCTGCTCCAGCTCCACCATGCGGGCGCCGATCTGCCCGCTTTGCGCGCGCAGCGCGGCCGCGTCGATGAGCACGCCCACGCGCTCCATGCGTTGCAGCACCTCGCTGACCCGCAGTTCCAGCGCGTAGATGCGCGCCAGGCCCTCGTCGGCCTCGATCCGCGGCCACAGGCGCTGGTGCACCTGCAGGCACAGGTCCGAATCCTCGCCGCTGTAGCGCGTGGCCGTTTCCAGGTCCACCTGGTCGAAGCCGATGGCCTTCGCGCCCTTGCCGCACACCTGCTCGTAGCTCAGCGTGTCGCTGCGCCCGAGATGGCGCGAGATCAGGCTGTCCAGCGCATGCGGCTTGTGCGCCTCCAGCACGTAGCTCTGCAACAGCGTGTCGTGCACGTAGCCCTGCACGACGATGCCGGCGTTCTGAAGCACATGGCGGTCGTACTTGCTGTTCTGCCCCAGCTTCGGGCGCGCCGGGTCCACCAGCCAGGGGCGCAGCAGCTCCAGCACCTGCGAGACCGGCAACTGCTGAGGACAAGCCGGGTAGGCGTGGGCCAGCGGGATGTAGGCGGCCTGCCCCGGCCTCACCGCCAGCGAAATCCCTACCAGGCGCGCATGCATGGGGTCCAGGGAATCGGTCTCGGTGTCCAGGGCGGTCAGCTCGGCCTGCCCGATCAGCCCGATCCAGTGCTGCAGGCGCTCCAGCGTGAGCACGGTCTCGTATTCGCCGGGCGGCAGCGGCTGCGGGGGCGGATCCGCCTCGCCCGGCGCCTCCAGCCCCGCGGTGGGCGCGGCGCCCGCGGCCTGCGCGGGCAGTTCATGCAGGAAGCGCTTGAGCCCATAACGCCCGAACAACGGCGCCAGCGCCTGCTGGTCCTCGGGGGCCGCGTGCAGATCGCGGTCGAGGTCGCCGGCGTGGCCGTCCAGGTCGCAGTCGGCGCGCACCGTGATGAGGTCGCGCGCGCGCGGCAGCCACTCCACGGTGTCGCGCAGGTTCTGGCCCACCGCGCCGCCGATGTCGGCCGCGTGTTCGACGATTCCCTGCAGGCTGCCGTACTGCTGCAGCCATTTCACCGCCGTCTTGGGTCCGACCTTGGGCACCCCCGGCACGTTGTCGGCGGTGTCTCCGATCAGGCACAGATAGTCCACGATGCGCTGCGGCGGCACGCCGAACTTGGCCAGCACGCCGGCTTCGTCCAGGGTTTCGTTGGTCATGGTGTTGACCAGCGTGACGTGGGCGTCCACCAGTTGCGCCAGGTCCTTGTCTCCGGTGGACACCAGGGTGCGCATGCCACGGGCGCTGGCGCGCGCGGCCAGCGTGGCAATCACGTCGTCGGCCTCCACGCCGGGCACCACCAGCAGCGGCCAGCCCATCAGGCGCACGACCTCGCGGATGGGCTCCACCTGCGCGGCCAGATCCTCCGGCATGGGCGGGCGGTGCGCCTTGTACTGGTCGTACAGGGCGTTGCGGAAGGTGGGGCCCTTGGCGTCGAACACGCAGGCCGCGTGCACGTAGCCCTTGTCGGGAGGGTACTGCTGGCGCAGCCGGCGCAGCATCGAGGTGATGCCGTACAGCGCGCCCGTGGGTTCTCCGTTGGGGCCCCGCAGGTCGGGCATCGCGTGGTAGGCGCGGTACAGGTAGCTGGAGCCGTCGACCAGCAACAGCATGCGCTCGGCTTCGAGATCTTGGGTCATGGCCGGATTATCGGTCCCAGCCCGACGGCGCAGGCAGGCAGGGCGGCTAAAATGCAGAGCATGAGAACCTTTCCGCAAGCTCCCTTGCGCTGCCTGCGTGTTGCCTGCGCGCTGGGCGCCGGCACCCTGCTGGCCGCGCTGCCGCTAAGCTGCCTGGCCGCCGGGGCCGCGCCGGCCGTGCCGCAGGCCCCGCGCCTGGCGGCCTCGCAGCCGGCGTCGCGCTACCCGGAACCCCTGGTGCGCCACCTGGTCACGCAGGACCGCGCGGTGCGCATCGAGGAAGAGCAGGTACGCGGAGCCACCACCAGGATCGAGGTCAAGCCGCTGCACGGCGGCGCTCCCTACAGCATCGTGCCGCCGAAGGCCGACCAGCCGCAGGGCCCCGGCAGCATGCAGGGGCGCATGCAATGGCACATCGGCACCTTCAAGTAGGGCCGCAACCGCGGCCCTATTGCCACTGCACCCGCCACCCCGCCTGCAACCCCGAACCTCGCGCCCGCGACGCCGATGGCCGTATTCACCCCTGTTGACCCTGCCGAGGTCCAAGCCTTCCTGCGCGAATTCGACCTCGGTGAACTGACCGAACTGGAAGGCATCGGCAGCGGCATCGAGAACACCAACTACTTCGTCGGCACCACCCGCGGGCGCTACGTGCTGACCCTGTTCGAGCGCCTGGGTGCCGAGCAACTTCCCTTCTACCTGGCGCTGATGCACCACCTGGCCGCGCACGGCATCGCGGTGCCCGACCCGATGCCAGGGCGCGACGGCCAGGCGCTGCGGCGCCTGAAGGACAAACCCGCGGCGTTGGTCACGCGCCTGCGCGGCCGCAGCGTGCTGCGCCCGCGGCCCCTGCATTGCGCGCAGATCGGCGAATGCATGGCGCGCATGCACCTGGCCACGCGCGATTTCGCGCCCCGGCAGCCCAACCTGCGCGGGCTGGACTGGCAGCGCGGCATCGCCCCGCGGCTGGCGCCGCGGATCGAGCCGGCCCAGCGCCTGCTGCTGGAGACGGAACTCGCCCACCAGTCGCTGCTGGCGGCCAGCCCCGAACATGCGTCGCTGCCGCGCGGCGCCGTGCACGCGGACCTGTTCCGCGACAACGCGCTGTTCGACCAGGACCAGCTCAGTGGCGTGTTCGACTGGTACTTCGCCGGCGTCGACACCTGGGTGTTCGACCTCGCCGTGGCGCTCAACGACTGGTGCATCGAGCTCGACACCGGGGTGTTCGACGCCGAGCGGCGCGCCGCGCTGCTCGACGCTTACCAGCGCGTGCGCCCGCTGCAGCCGCTGGAACGCGAGTTGCTGCCCGACGCGCTGCGCGCGGCGGCGCTGCGCTTCTGGGTCTCCCGCCTGGGAGACCTGCACCTGCCGCGCGACGCCCAATTGCTGCAACCCCACGACCCCACCCACTTCGAACGCGTACTGCGCCAGCGCCAGCTCGAGACCCGGCTGCGCGAGGGCCTGGACTGAACGGCCTCATCCCATGATCCTTCGATCGGTTCCGGCCCGCGTGGGCCTGCTGTGGGTGCGCTTCGGCTTCGCCTGCCTCATGCGCCGCCCCCTGCAGGCCCTGCTGCTTGTGCTGGTGTATTTCGGCCTGGTCGCCGCGCTGCAGCTGGTGCCCCTGCTGGGCATTCCACTGTCCATCGCCGTCACCCAGGTCACCACGCTGGGCTTCATGCAGGGCGCGCGCAATATCGCGCGCGGCCAGCCGGCGTGGCCGACGGTGTTCGCCCAGTTGCTGCGCGTGCCGCCGCGGCGCCTGCGCTCGATGCTGCTGCTGTGCCTGGTCTACGCGCTCGCGCTGATGCTGGCGCTGGGCCTGTCCTCGCTGGCCGACGGCGGCGCGCTGCTGCGCCTGTTCCTGTTCTCGGCCTACCCGGCCAAGGGTGCCGTGGCCAACGGCGCGCTGGGCCAGGCGGGATTGATCACGCTGCTGGTCTATCTGCCGGTTTCCATGGCCTTCTGGTTCGCGCCGCCGCTGGTGGCCTGGTGGGGCATGGGGGTGGCGCAGGCGCTGTTCACCAGTTTCGTCGTGGTCGGCCGCAATCTCGGTGCCTTCGCGCTGTACGTGGCGCAATGGTGGGGCCTGTTCGCCGCCACGCTGATCCTCGGCTCCCTGGCCGCGGCGGCCTTGCGCCTGGACACTTCCTCGCTGCTGCTGGAACTGCCGTTGTGGCTGCTGCTGTTCGCGCCCTTCGCGCTGTCCTTCCAGGCCAGCGTGCACAGCCTGCTGGGCGAGCCGCCCGCCGACGGCTCCTGAGCGCCCCCAGGGCCGGGCTGCGCCCAGCCCGCCCCCCGTGGGGGTCAAGAAAACTTGGGGCGGCCCGGCGTTTTCTTGAGAACGCCCCCAGGGCCGGATACACGGCTTCGCACATGCGCCGGCGGTCCAGCACTTCCAGGGCCCGACCGAAGGCCGACGATACCTGCAGCAGGTTCGCCATGCGTGAAACCTCCGCCGTGCGATTGGCCCCGGCGGCGTGGAACAGCGCCGGATTGAAGAACAGCGCATCGCCCTTGCGCAGCGGCAACTGCACGAAATGCGCCTCGAAATAGTCGCGCACTTCGGGTCGCGGATGATCGACTCGAACACCGCCGTGGCCTCGTCGATGGGCGCGGTATCGGCGAAGGCCTGGCGCAGCACGATGGCCCCCGCGCCGTCCCGCAGCACGGCCACCCACTCGGACTGCAGCTCCCGGCATCGGTCCGCTTCCGCGATCCAGCGCCTCGACGCCTCGCCGTCGCCCTGTTTCAGGAATCCACCGGCGTGAGCTTGGCCACCGCCAGCGCCAGCCACTTGGTGCCGTGGCGATGGAAGCGCACCTGTGCGCGGGCGTCCTCGCCCCGGCCTTCCAGACTCAGCACGACCCCCTCGCCGAAGCGGTTGTGAAACACCGCCTGGCCCACGCGAAAGGCGCCGCCCGCCGGGACGGGGGCCGCCGCGCCGGCGGGGGCCGCGGCCGGCGGCGCCGGTTGCAGGCCCTGGCCCGGCCAGCCCCCCAGCCCGGAACGCACGGCGCCCGCGAGCATGCCGGGCACGCCGAAACCGGACTGGCGCGGGCTCAGCCACTTGATGGATTCCTGCGGCAGTTCGTCGAGGAAGCGGCTGCGCAGCTTGTAGCGGGTCTGGCCGTGCAGGATGCGGGTCTGCGCATGGCTGAGGTACAGGCGCTTGCGCGCCCGCGTGATGGCCACGTACATCAGGCGCCGCTCCTCCTCGACGCCGTCGGCCTCGTTGAGTGCGTTCTCGTGCGGGAACAGGCCTTCCTCGAGGCCGGTGATGAACACGGCGTCGAACTCCAGCCCCTTGGCCGCGTGCACGGTCATCATCTGCACCGCGTCCTGCCCGGCCTGGGCCTGGTTGTCCCCGGCCTCCAGCGAGGCATGCGAGAGGAAGGCCGCCAGCGGCGACAGCGTCTCCCCGGTGGCCGGGTCGATGCCCTGCTCGGCCAGGGCCTGCGTGCCCAGGGGCTGCTCCAGCAGCGCGCGCGCGTCCAGCCCGAAGCCTTCCTGGGTGACGAAGGCGGCGGCGGCGTTGACCAGTTCCTCCAGGTTCTCCACGCGGTCCTGGCCGTCGCGCTCGGCGCGGTAGTGGTCGAGCAGGCCGCTGTGCTCCAGCACCTGGCGGACCGTCTCGGGCAGGCTGGCGTGCTCGCACTCGCCGCGCATGCGCTCGATCAGCGCGGCAAAGGCCTGCAGGCTGGCACCGGCGCGCCCGGGCAGCTGGGCAATCGCGCCGGCCAGCGGCACGCCGCGCGCGGCGGCGGCGTCGGCCAGCTGCTCCAGCGAGCGCGCGCCGATGCCGCGCGGCGGGAAATTCGCCACGCGCAGCAGCGAGGTGTCGTCGTGCAGGCTGTGCAGCAGGCGCAGGTAGGCCAGCGCGTGCTTGATCTCCGCGCGCTCGAAAAAGCGCAGCCCCCCGTACACCCGGTAGGGAATTCCGGCGTTGAACAGCGCCCCCTCGATCACCCGCGACTGCGCGTTGGAACGGTAGAGCAGCGCGACCTGCTCGCGCGCGAAACCCTCACGCAGCAGCAGGCGGATCTCCTCGACCAGCCACAAGGCCTCCTGCTGGTCGGTCGGGTGCTCGATCACGCGCACCGGCTCGCCGTCGCCGGCCTCGGTGCGCAGCACCTTGCCCAGGCGGCGCGTGTTGTGGGCGATGAGCTCGTTGGCGGCCTCCAGGATGTAGGCGTGCGAGCGGTAGTTGCGCTCCAGCTTGATCAGGTGGCGCACGTGGAAATCGCGCTGGAAGTCGTCCATGTTGCCGACATGGGCGCCACGGAAGGCGTAGATGCTCTGGTCGTCGTCGCCCACCGCCAGCACCGCCGCCGGCTGGTCCTCGCCGGGGCCGGCCAGCAGCTTGAGCCACAGGTACTGCAGGCGGTTGGTGTCCTGGAACTCGTCGACCAGGATGTGGCGGAAGCGCTGGCGGTAATGGGCGCGCACCTCGGGGTGGTCGCGCAGCACCTCGTAGCTGCGCAGCAGCAGCTCGGCGAAATCCACCACGCCCTCGCGTTCGCACTGCGCCTCGTACGCGGCGAAGATCTCCGCGAACAGGCGGCTGTGCGCATCGTGGGAGTCGCAGTCGCGCGCGCGCATGCCGCGCTCCTTGCAGCCGTTGATGAACCACTGCACCTGCTTGGGCGGGGCGCGCTGGTCGTCCACGTTCATCGCCTTGAGCAGGCGCTTGAGCGAGGACAGCTGGTCCTGGGTGTCCAGGATCTGGAAGCTCTGCGGCAGCCCCGCGCTGCGCCAGTGCGCGCGCAGGAAGCGGTTGCACAGGCCGTGGAAGGTGCCGATCCACATGCCGCGCAGCGGAATCGGCAGCATGGCCGACAGGCGCGCCAGCATTTCCTTGGCCGCCTTGTTGGTGAAGGTGACCGCCAGGATCGAGGCCGGCGAGGCCTGCCCGGTGGAGATCAGCCAGGCGATGCGGGTGGTCAGCACGCGCGTCTTGCCGCTGCCGGCGCCGGCCAGCACCAGCGCGCTGTCGGCGGGAAGCGTGACCGCGGCGAGCTGTTCGGGGTTGAGCCGTGCGAGCAGATCGGACATGGCCCCATTGTAGGAGGCACCACGCCCGCGGCCGAGGCAGCCCGCCTACAATCCTGAGCTTTTGGCCTGCCCGCGATCGCCCGGGCACGCCCCCACCCGTCCCCCCATGACCGACCTCGCCAAGTCTTTCGAACCCGCCGACATCGAAGCGCGCTGGAGTGCCCGCTGGGAACAGCTCGGCTGCTTCGATCCCACGCTGGACGCGGCCCGCGAATCGTTCTCCATCCAGCTTCCGCCGCCCAACGTGACCGGCACGCTGCACATGGGCCATGCCTTCAACCACACGGTGATGGACACGCTGACGCGCTGGCACCGCATGCGCGGCCACAACACCCTGTGGGTGCCCGGAACCGACCACGCCGGCATCGCCACCCAGATCGTGGTGGAACGCCAGTTGCAGGCGGCCGGCCTGAGCCGTCATGAAATGGGCCGCCAGGCCTTCGTCGACCGCATCTGGGAATGGAAGCGCCATTCGGGCAGCACCATCGCGCGCCAGATGCGACGCATGGGGGACTCGCTGTCGTCGAAGTACGAGTACTTCACGATGGACGACAAGCTCTCGCGCGTGGTCATGGACAGCTTCGTGCGCCTGTACGAGCAGGGCCTGATCTACCGCGGCAAGCGCCTGGTCAACTGGGATCCGGTGCTGCGCAGCGCGGTCAGCGACCTGGAGGTGGAGAGCGCGGCCGAGGAAGGTTCGCTGTGGCACCTGCGCTACGCGCTCGAGGACGGCAGCGGCGCGGTGGTGGTGGCCACCACGCGCCCGGAAACCCTGTTCGGCGACACGGCCGTCATGGTGCACCCCGAGGACGAGCGCTACGCCGCGCTGGTGGGCCGGCGCGTGCGCCTGCCGCTGAGCGGGCGCCTGATCCCCGTGATCGCCGACGCGGCGGTGGACCGTGAGTTCGGCACCGGGGTCGTGAAGGTCACCCCGGCGCATGATTTCAACGACTACCAGGTGGGCCAGCGCCACGGCTTGCCGATGATCTCGGTCATGGGCCTGGACGCGCGCATGAACGACGAGGTGCCCGAGCCCTGGCGCGGCCTCGACCGCTTCGAGGCACGCAAGCGCGTGGTCGAGCAACTGCAGGCCGACGGAGCCCTGGTGGAGGTGAAGGAGCACCAGTCGATGATCCCGCGCTGCACCCGCACCGGCCAGGTGGTCGAGCCCATGCTCACCGACCAGTGGTTCGTGGCCACCACCAAGCCCGGCCCCGACGGCCGCAGCCTGGCCGACAAGGCGCTGGAGGCGGTGCGCGGCGGCCAGGTGCGCTTCGTGCCGGAGAACTGGGTCAACACCTACGAGCAGTGGATGCGCAACATCCAGGACTGGTGCATCTCCCGCCAGCTCTGGTGGGGGCACCAGATCCCGGCGTGGTGGGGCGAAGGCGGCGAGCTGTTCGTCGCCCGCGACGAGGCCGAGGCCCAGGCCAAGGCTCGCGCCGCCGGCTACCGCGGCAGCCTGCGCCGCGACGAGGACGTGCTCGACACCTGGTATTCCTCCGCGCTGGTGCCCTTTTCCACGCTGGGCTGGCCGGACGCCACGCGCGAGCTGGATCTGTTCCTGCCTTCGTCGGTGCTGGTCACGGGCTACGACATCATCTTCTTCTGGGTGGCCCGCATGATCATGATGACCACCCACTTCACCGGCAAGGTGCCGTTCCGCGACGTGTACATCCACGGCCTGGTGCTCGACGCGCACGGCAAGAAGATGAGCAAGTCCGAGGGCAACGTGCTCGACCCGGTGGACCTGATCGACGGCGTGGCCCTCGAGCCCCTGCTGGACAAGCGCACCTCCGGGCTGCGCCGCCCGGAGCTGGCGCCGCAGGTGCGCAAGGCCACCGAGAAGGAATTCCCGCAGGGCATTCCGGCTTTCGGCGCCGACGCGCTGCGCCTGACCTTCGCCTCGCTGGCCACCCTGGGACGCAACGTCAACTTCGACTCCAAGCGCTGCGAGGGCTACCGCAATTTCTGCAACAAGCTGTGGAACGCCACGCGCTTCGTGCTGATGCAGGTCGAGGGCCTGGACGAGCGCGAGCGCGGCATGGCCGAGTGCGCGCACGACTGCGGGCCCGAGGGCTACCTCGACTTCAGCGCGGCCGACCGCTGGATCGTCTCTCTGCTTCAGCGCACCGAGCAGGAAGTCGCGCAGGGGCTGGCCGACTACCGCCTCGACTTCGCCGCGCAGGCCATCTACCAGTTCGTCTGGAGCGAGTACTGCGACTGGTACCTGGAGATCGCCAAGGTGCAGATCGCCCACGGCAGCCCCGCGCTGCAGCGCGGCGCGCGACGCACGCTGCTGCGCGTGCTGGAGACCGTGCTGCGCCTGGCCCACCCCATCATTCCCTTCATCACCGAAGAGCTGTGGCACAAGGTCGCGCCGCTGGCCGGGCGCGGCGGCGCCACGCTGAGCCTGGCGCCCTACCCCGAGGCGCAGCCGTCGAAGCTGGACGAGCGCTCCGAGGCCGAGATCGCCGGCTTCAAGCAGTTCGTCGACGCCTGCCGCAACCTGCGCGGCGAGCTCGGCGTGTCGCCGGCGCAGCGCCTGCCGCTGCTGGCCTGCGGCGACACCGCGCTGCTGCAGCGCCACGGAGCGGCGCTGCAGGCGCTGGCGCGCGTGTCCGAGCTGCGCGTGTTCGCCAGCCGCGAGGAATGGGCCGCCGCCGTGCAGACCGCCCCCACCGCGGTGGTCGGCGACGCCAGCATCGCGCTGTTCATCGAGGTCGACCGCGCGGCCGAACGCGAGCGCCTGCAGCGCGAGGCCCAGCGCCTCGAGGCCGAGATCGCCAAGGCGCAGGCCAAGCTCGGCAACGCCTCCTTCGTCGAGCGCGCGCCGGCCGCGGTGGTGGAACAGGAACAACGCCGCGTGGCCGAGTTCGGCGCCACGCGCGACAAGGTGCTCGAACAACTCGCCCGCCTCGGCGGATCCTGAAACCTCGACTTCCAGGGAGATCCACCATGCCACCACCCGCAATCACCAAGGCCGTATTCCCCGTCGCGGGCCTGGGAACGCGCTTCCTGCCCGCCACCAAGGCCACTCCGAAGGAGATGATGCCGGTGGTGGACAAGCCGCTGATCCAGTACGCCGTGGAGGAAGCCTACGCGGCCGGAATCACCGAGATGATCTTCGTCACCGGGCGCCACAAACGCGCCATCGAGGACCATTTCGACACCGCCTACGAACTCGAGAACGAGCTCGCCGCGGCCAACAAGCAGGCGCTGCTCGACGTGGTGCGCAGCGTCAAGCCGGCCGACGTGCAATGCGTGTTCGTGCGCCAGCCGGTGGCCAACGGCCTGGGCGCCGCGGTGCTGTGCGCCGAACGCCTGGTGGGCAACGAGCCCTTCGCGGTGCTGCTGGCCGACGACCTGCTGGTGGGCCAGCCCCCGGTGATGGCGCAAATGGTGGACATCCATGCCCGCCACGGCCGCAGCGTGATCGCCACCGAGGAGGTGCCGCGCGAACACACGCGGCGCTACGGCATCGTGCGCGGCCAGGAAATCCTGCCGGGCCTGACCTCGCTGGATGCCATCGTCGAGAAGCCCTCCCCCGAGAAGGCGCCGAGCACGCAGGGCGTGGTCGGGCGCTACGTGCTCAGCCCGCGGGTGTTCCACCACCTGCGCCACGTCGCCCCCGGCGCCGGCTCGGAGATCCAGCTCACCGACGGCATCGCCGCGCTGCTGGCCGAGGAAGCCGTCTACGCCTACCGCTACAGCGGCCGCCGCTACGACTGCGGCAGCAAGCAGGGCTACCTGGAGGCCACCGTGCAACTCGGCCTGGCCCACCCCGAGACCGGCGAGGCGCTGGCCGCCTACCTCAAGGGCCTGCAACTGCCCTGAACGGCCCTGCCGGTCCGAGGCCGCCGCGCGGCGGCCTCGAGGGTCCGCGGCCTGGATGGCGCGGGCCCCGCCGCCCCGCCACCCGCGCGGGGCGCGCACTCCCCTGACACCGATCCCCACGCGCGATCGGGCTATTCAGGTCTTGCATCCCCACGCCGGCAGGGGCTTGCGGCACGGGCCTAGTCTGGCGGGCAGCGCCTTGCGCGCCGCCCGCCAGACCGCCATGCCCGAGCATCTCGACTTCCTGCTGTGCACCTCGCGCGACCCCGGCGAGCCGGTGGACATCGTGTGCTCCTGCGACGACTTCTGGAGCGTGGCCCAGCAGTTCGCGCTGCTGCAGCTGTACGCCCGCAAGGTCCTGTCCCCGCCCGGCGAGATCAACCTGCGGCGCGAGGACATCCGGATCATTCCCCCGCATCCCGCGCCCGACCCGCGTTGGCCACAGCCCTGTGCGAAGGGCGTGGACGGCCATGTGATCCCCCTGACGGCCGCCGTGCGTGCCGACTACCTGCACGGCTTAGCGCGCTACTCCAATCGTGCGCTGCGCATCGCGGGCGCCTACGCGAGGGTCTTCCTGGAAGACTTCGAGCATGGAGACATCAAGCGTCTGGGGCGCTTTCACTGGGCGGGGCTGGCCGCCTTCGCCTCCAAGCAGGTCGCCTTCGTCCTGCGCCACGAACTCGTGCAGAAATACGCCCCGCCGACGCTGCGCGCCCTGGGCAGGGGCAACCTGTGGCTGTACAACGATGCCTTGCCCTGGCACTACGCCTGGGCGCTGTGCCCCAAGTCGGTGGACAAGTGCGCGAAGCAACGCGACGCGCGCAACCTGGACCCCATCGTGCTGGCCAATCTGAGCATGCAGGAGTGGTCCGAGGAGGCGCTGAAGAACGTCCCCTGCCGTTTCGACGAGTCCAAGGCCGAACTGGGAGATCCCATCGGCAACGTGCAATGGACGCCCATGATGGGCGAGGCGATCGAGGCTTGGAGGGCGCTGGAGACCGAGACGGACACCGATGAGCGCGCGAAACGGGCGCTCGAGCATTTGAAGCTGATGGCCCGCCACGAGCAGGGCGAAGTCCTGCAGGGCTTCACCTACGGGGTGACGTTGTTTTCGAAGAGCCTGGCCCTGGTGCGGTTCGGGGACGAATGGCTGCACCTGCACCTGTCCGAACGTTCCGTCGCCTTCAAGTTCCAGCTCAGCTTCAGCGCCAAGGACTACGTGTCGGACCCCGCGTGGCGCTCCGACGCTCCTCCAGGCATTCGCGTGGAGGACTACAAGGAGCGGATGGACTGGATCGACGACGCCGCCGGAAAGTATCACGCACTCATGTACGGGGAGTTCCAGCAGCGCATGCTCGCCGAATTGCGCATCCTGGCCGACTACGAGGGCTGACGTGCTCCTGTCCCTGACTCGCCGCCGTCTGCTGTTTGCGGGCGCCGCAGCCTGCGGCGCGGCAGCCTTGCCCGGCGCCATGCGCTGGGGGCATCGCGGCCTCGTTTCCCTGTTCGCAACCCAGCAAGCCATGACCGACTCTCCCGCCACCATCGCACTCGGCGATCCCAGGAACTTCGATCTGCACGCTCCGGGCACCGGCATCGACCGCCAGCCGGTCGGCATGCACTTCTACGAACGCAGGTGGCCGGTGAATGCGCTCGGCAGCGTGCGCTATCTGCAGGGGCCCCACAGCTTCGGTGTTCCCCGGGTTTCCGGGGTGAGCGGTTCGTCCAACCCCGAGAGGCCCGAACGGGGCATCTACGCCTGGCGTATCAGGGCCTTCCCCATGGACGGACCAAGGATTTCTCACGCGCTCGCACGCGACAGACTGTTCGCGCTGTTCGAAGACATCCTGCGCGCGGGGTGGCGACGACTCCTGCCGCGCTCCAAGGCGCGGCTCCGCGGCGCCGAGGCCTTGCGGTATTTCCTGCAGCAAGGAGGCCGCTACCCCCTAGACCCGGCGTACCCGCTCAACCTGGACCAGTGGATGAAGGTCAACGAGAGCCTGCCCTACTGGCAGTTCTGGGCCGACGGCGTGTACCTGGACGTGCAGGTCATCGACGAGCCGGCTCTGCGCAATCTCGAGCGCCCAGGCGTCTACCTGTTCTCGATCACCCTGGAAAGCGAACCGCCGCACTTCTGGAAGTACTTCCGCAACGTCGAGGACATGCATCGCTGGACGGAACTGATTCCCGCCGAACTCGCAA
This sequence comes from Thiomonas sp. FB-6, assembly GCF_000377645.1. Classification (GTDB taxonomy): domain Bacteria; phylum Pseudomonadota; class Gammaproteobacteria; order Burkholderiales; family Burkholderiaceae_C; genus Thiomonas_A. The sequence goes on from NZ_KB898484.1 coordinate 66,297, forward strand.
AATTGAGCCACCTGCGCCCGCGCGCCGAAGCCGAGCTGCGCCGCCAGGGCTACGTGATCGACGAGACCTACCGCGACCCGCCCATCCTGGCGTTGGGCCGGGCGGCCTGAAGGGGAGGCGGCCATGCCCATCCAGCCCGACGAGGCCATTGCCGTGTCCCTGCTGAGCGAGCGCATGCCGCTGTGGCGGGACGAACCCGCGCTGCGCCTGCTCGAACTGGAGGGCGAGGAAGCACTCGGCAAGCCCTTCTGCTACCGCCTGCTGGCGCGCGACCGGCGCTCCGCCTGGGTCGTGCGGCAGGGCGAGGACCACACGCTGCGCCCCGGCGAGACCGACCGCACCGACGCGGATGCGCTGCTCGGGCAGGAGCTCGGCGTGTGCATCGAGCTGGAAGCGGGGATCCGCGACCGGCTCGGGCCCCCGGAAACACGCTGGCGCTGCATCAACGGCATCGTGACCGGACTGCGTCACCTGGATACCGATCCGCGCGGCCGCATGGTGGAGCTGCGCCTGGAACCCTGGCTGGCTCTTGCGCGCATGCGCAACCATTACCGCATCTTCCAGCGCCAGCGCGTCCCCGACATCCTGCGCTCGGTGCTCGGCGCCTACCCCTGGCCGCTGGACATGCGCTGCGGCGGCGACTATCCGGAGCTCGAATACCAGGTGCAATACGGCGAGACGGACTTCGACTTCGTCGTGCGCCTGATGGCGCGCTGGGGCCTGAGCTACTCCTTCGAGCATGCTTGCGTGGACCCGCGGCGATGCTCGCGCACGCCGGCGCACACGCTGGTGATCCGCGACCCCGCCTCGGGCGTGCAGCTGCAACCCTGCCCGGCCTACCGCGAGCTCGAACTGCGCCCCCGGCGCGACGCCCACGGCGAGCGCGACATGCCGGTGGTGCATGCCTTCGACACCTGCCTGCGCCTGCACGCCGAGCACACCCAGGCCTGGGATTACGACTTCCTGGCGCCGCAACGCAGCCTCGGCGCCGAGGCCAGGACCCAGGTGCCGAGGGACGTTCCGAGCGCCACCGGGTCCACCTGGCTGCACTGGCCGGCCGGATTCGACGCGGCGGCCCACGACACGGAGGTCTCGCACCATCTGGCGAAGGTGCGCCAATACCAGGCCGAACGAGGGAACTTCGTCGCGCAGGGCCACGGCGCCATGCGCGGGCTGCGCCCCGGGTACCGCTTCGACCTCAGCGGCCACTCGCTGGAGTCGCAGAATCGCCCGCACCTGCTCACCTCCACGCGCCTGCGCATCCAGGTTCCGGAAGACCACGGCGAGACGCAGGATCCGGCCGACGGCGAACCGCAGGCCCACTGCGAGTTCGAGACTCAGTGGTGCTACCGCCTGGTGCTGGTCGATGCTCCGCGCGATTTCGACGGCCAGTTGCGCAAGCCGCGCATCCACGGCGTGCAGACTGCCTGGGTGGTGGGCCCGCAGGGCCAGAGCATCCACACCGATTCGCACGGACGCATCCAGGTGTGGTTCCCCTGGGACCGTGACGGCAAGCGCAAGGAAGACTGCAGCTGCTGGATCCGCGTGGGCAGCCCGGCCAGCGGCGGCGCACAGGGCTACCAGGGCGTACCGCGCATCGGCCAGGAGGTGATCGTGGCCTTCGAACACGGCGACCCCGACCGCCCGCTGGTGCTGGGCTGCGTGAACGGCCCCGACAATCCGCCGAACTGGAACCTGCCCGGCCAGGCGCCGCTCAGCGGCTGGCGCAGCCGCGAGCTCGCCGGATACCGGGGCAACTGGAGCGAGGGGCGCAGCAGCCATCTGGTGTTCGACGACACCGAGGGCGAAATCCAGGCCCAGCTGGCCTGCGACCATGCGCACGCCGCGCTGGCCCTGGGCCGCGTCACCCGCATCGCGGGCAGCAGCGGGCGCCTGGAGCCGCGCGGCGAAGGCTTCGAGCTGCGCAGCGATGCCTTCGGCTCCGTGCGTGGCGCGGCCGGCCTGAGTCTGAGCACCGATGCCCGGCCAAGGGCCGCGGGACGCATCGACGATACCCAGGAGTCACGCGCCCGGCTGCTGCAGGCAGCGCAGCAGCAACAAGTGCAAGCACGAGCGGCCCGGCAGGCCGGCCTGGACGACGCCGCCGAGCAGGGCGAGGTGACCTCCAGCCTGAAGGACGCGGCCCGGCGGGCACCGGGCGAGGCGACGGCCTCCGCCGCGCCGGACCTGAACCTCGGCTCGGCCGCCTCCCTGCACGCCAGCGCGCAAAACCACGCGCACGTGGCGGCGGGCGAGCACCTGAGCCTGAGCAGCGGCGCGCATACCAGCCTGAGCACCGGAGGCAGCCTGCTGGCCAGCGCGGCGCGGGGCATCCGCCTGTTCGCCTGGCGCACCGGCCTGCGCCTGATGGCCTACGGCGGCGACCTGGACATCCGCGCCCTGCGGCACAACATCCACATCTGGGCGCGGCTGCGCCTGGAGGAGTCGGCCGAACACATCAGCATCCGCGCCGACAAGGACCTGTTGCTGCAAGGTGGCCCCAGCGCCTTGCACCTGGATAGCCAGGGTGTGCGACTCCAGGCGACTCAGTTCCAGGTGCACGCCAGGCTGGACGTGCTGCCGGCGCAGACCCTGGGAGTGGGTACGCGCGGGACACCCGAATTGCAGCAGTTCACACGCCAGGCCCGGCTGCTCACACCCGGCGCCGCGCAGTGGGGAGGTCTACGCTACCGCCTGGTGCCCGATCAAGGCGCCGCCGATGCACCCAACAGCCTGGGCTACGTCACGGCCGGCGCGGCGCTATCGCCCTCGCTGCAGACGGAGCAGGAGACGCAGTGGCGCACCAGGATGGCCTACGAAGCTCTCGTGGATGATCGTGTCACCGGCGAGCCGACGCCCAGCGGCTGAGGGCCTCAGCGCCGGCGCAGCAGGTGCGAGATCACACCGGCCTGCTCGGTCTGCGCCACCAGCTCGTTGCCGGTCTGGCGCGCGAAGGCCTGGAAGTCGCGCATGGAGCCGTGGTCGGTAGCCAGCACCCGCAGCACCTGGCCGCTTTGCATGGCCGACAGCGCCTTCTTGGCCTTCAGGATGGGCAAGGGGCAGTTCATGCCGCGGGCATCGACTTCCGCGTCCACCTTGTCCAGCGCCGCGCTTTCCCCGCTCATGGCCAACCTCGTCCGTTGCAGTCCCAAACCCTGACAATTCTACGCCCGGACGCGCTGCTCACGCAGCTGGGAATACCCCCGTGCTCAGGTAACGGTCGCCGCGGTCGCAGACGATGAACACGATGGTGGCGTTGCTCAGTTCGCGCGAAAGGCGCAGCGCCACCTCGCAGGCGCCGCCGGAGCTGATGCCGCAGAACAGCCCCTCGTCCCGGGCCAGGCGCCGCGCCATGGCCTCGGCCGCCGCCTGGCTGACCGATTCGATGCGGTCGACCCGCTCGGGCTGGTAGATCCTGGGCAGGTACTCCTGCGGCCACTTGCGGATGCCGGGAATGCGCGAACCTTCCTCGGGCTGGGCGCCGACGATCTGCACCGCCGGGTTGCGCTCCTTCAGGTAGTGCGAGACCCCGGTGATGGTGCCGGTGGTCCCCATGGACGACACGAAATGCGTGACCGTGCCATCGGTGTCCTGCCAGATCTCGGGGCCGGTGGCCTCGTAGTGGGCGCGCGGGTTGTCGGGATTGGCGAACTGATCCAGCACCAGGCCCTTGCCTTCGCGCTGCATCTGCTCCGCCAGGTCGCGCGCGTACTCCATGCCTCCGGCCTTGGGCGTGAGGATCAGCTCGGCGCCGTAGGCGCGCATGGTCTGCGCGCGCTCCACCGAAAGGTCCTCGGGCATGATCAGCACCATGCGGAAACCCAGGATGGCCGCCGCCATGGCCAGCGCGATGCCGGTGTTGCCCGAAGTGGCCTCGATCAGCGTGTCACCCGGGCGGATGCTGCCGCGTTCGGCGGCGCGGCGGATCATGGACAGGGCCGGCCGGTCCTTCACCGAACCCGCCGGGTTGTTGCCTTCGAGCTTGGCCAGCAGCACGTTGCCGCGGCGCTCGTTGTCGGCGGCGCCGATGCGTTGCAGGCGTACCAGCGGCGTGGCGCCGATGGTCTGTTCCAGGGTCTTGTACGAGGGCATCGAATTTCTCCTTCCTACATTCTGGCATGGGCGCCCGATCGGCGCCGGCATGCCGCTTGGATTCGCGGCTTCAGCCCACGAGGCGCATGACCAGCCAGACCAGCGGGGCACACACCAGCAGGAAAGGCAGGCTGATGCGGTGGAACTCGCCCAGGTTGCCGCGGCCGCCTTCCAGGCGCAGTGCGATCAGGTTGGCCAGCGAACCCAGCGCCAGCCCGAAGCCGCCCACGTCGACCGCCACCGCCAGCGGCATGGCCTGGCCCCCCACCTGGGGCCACAGCAGCACCGTGGCCGGCACGTTGCTCAGCACCTGCGACAGCAGCACGCCGCCGGCGTAGATCACCGGCGGGCTGTGCCAGTCCAGGCGCAGCAGCCAGGCTTGCAGCGGCGCCCATTGGGCGAGATGACCCAGGCCGGCGAACATCGCCGCCAGGGTGGCCAGCAGGCCCCAGTCCACGCGGCGCAGCACCTCGCGCCAGGCGGAGGCGAACACCAGCAGCGCGAGTGCCGCGGCCAGGCCCGAACGGTCTGCCTGCAAGAGCACGAGCACGCCCAGGAGCAGCAGGGCCGACACCCAGCCCAGTGCCGGCCGCACCGCCGGGGTCGGCGCGGCCGCGGCGTCGCCGTCGGCCAGCGCGCGCGCGGGCACCAGCAGGCACACGGTAAGCGCCAGCAGCGCGAGCATGGTGCCCGCGGCCGGCAGCATGCGCCACACGAAGGCCGCCATGGACAAGCCCGAGTGCTGCCACAGCAGCAGGTTCTGCGGGTTGCCCACGGGGCTGAGCGCCGAGCCGGCGTTCACGCCCATCGCTTCCAGGATCACCACCCTGCGCACCGGCAAGGCACTACCGCGTCCCAGCGCCACGGTGAGGGGCACCAGAAGGAACAGGCTGACGTCATTGGTCAGCACCATGGACAACAGCGCCGAGCCCGCCACCAGGGCCAGCGCCAGCGTGCGCTGGCTGTGGGCGCGCTTCGCCAGGGCCTGCGCCGCGCGCTGCACCGCGCCGCTGGCCCGGATGCCCTCGATGCTCAGCAACAGCGCGAACAGGCCCAGCAGGGTCGGCAGCGCCAGCCAGTCGCGCCAGCGCGCCCAGGGCTGCGCATCGATCAGTTGCAGCGCGACGGCGACACCGCCGAACACCAGCAGCAGGCGCTCGCGGCGCAGCGCCTTCCACCAGGCATGCGCCCGGCGCTCAGGCACCACCCGCGGCACCGCCGTCGTCGTTGGCCAGGTCGAGCGCGGCCAGGCGCCAGTGGCGCATGGCCTGGTCCTCGCGTTCGATGCGCTCCTGCAGGCGCCCCAGCGCCGCGTGGATCTGCCCGCGCAGGCGGCGCTCGTCCGGCTGGCATTGCTCCAGCGCGCGTTGCAGGTACTGCTGCGCCTTGCCCCAGAGTTCCAGTTCCACACAGGCGCGCGCCGCCAGGAAGCTGGCCTGGGCCTCCTGCGGCCAGCGGTCCATCCAGGCCTCGGCCTGGGCGACGAAGGCGGCGTCGATGCCGCCCAGCATGCCGCGCAGCGCCGGCATCAGTGCCGCCGGCTCGGCCTGCGGCACGCGCAGGGCCTCCACCAGCAGCGCGCGCGCCTGCGCGGCCTCTCCGGCCTGGGCCAGGCCGCGCGCGGCGGCCGCGGCGATCTGCGGATCGTGGCGCAGCGCCGGATCGAAGGATTTCCAGATCGCGCGCAGCGCCTCGGCGTCGTGGTCGGCCTGGCGGATCAGCCCCAGCGCGGCGCCGTGGATCATGGCCTGCGCGGCGGCCGGATGCAGGCCGTGGTGCTTGCGCAGCGCGCCGGCCAGGCGCAGCACTTCCGCATGGTCGTGCAGCGCGCGCGCCGCGGACAACGCCAGGCGCAGGGTCTGGGTGCGGCGCTGCACGCCGCCCGACAGGCCGCGCAGCGCGCGTTGCGCGGCCTGCGCGTCGCGCGCCTCGATCTGCCACTGCGCCTGCAGCAGCGTGCCGGTTTCGCGGGCGGCCGGCGGCAGGGCCTCCAGGTAGGCGTCGCGGCGCTCGTAGGCCTGCACGGCCTGCGCCGCCTGCGCCGCGGTGAGCAGCGCGCCGGGGCGGAAGGCCTCGAGCTCGGCGGCGCGCGCCGCGGCGCGCTCGGCCCGCCGGAAACGCCCGCCCAGGTGATGCAGCAGCGACTCGTGCAGCGCGGCCGCGGCCACCTGCACGCGCCGGCGCGATCGGAACTGGGCGGCAGCGCGCGGCAGGCCGAGCAGCAGGCTGAGCGCGCGCACCGCCGCGTACAGCAGCGCGAAGCTCAGCAGCAGCACCAGCACCGCCAGGTTCAGCGAAACGTCGATGCGGTAGGGCGGCAGCAGGATGGCGACGTTGCCCGGGCGCCCGCTGGCCGCCATGGCCAGCAGCGCCGCGCCCAGCGCCAGGGTGATCAGCCAGGCCAGCCAGCGCATCAGTCGCTCCCCAGGCCGAGGTTGGCCAACACCAGCAGGGATTGCAGGTTGGCCGCGGGCTGCACCGTCAGGTCGACCTGCGCGATCTGCGCGGCCAGGGCCCGGGCCATCTGGGTGCGCGCCTGGCGCGGGTTGAACTGGGTCTGCAGCACGCGCTCGATGTCCTGCATGTCCACCTTGAAACCGAAGGCGTTGCGCGACAACAGGTCCAGCCGGGCGTTGAGCACGCGCAGCTTGAGGTTGGCGCGCAGGAATTCATCCTGCGTGGGAGAGGCCAGCAAGGCGTCGGGGTGCTCCACGCGGGTGATGGTCACCAGGCCGCGCGCCTGACGCCAGGCCTCGCCGCCCACGCGGCTCAGCCAGCCGCGCCAACCCTTGGCAGCCGGCTGCGAGGCCGCCTGGTCGGGGGCGGAGGCCCCTTCCAGCGGATCGGCCGAGCCCAGGGTCTGCAGGCGATCGATCATCGCGGCGAGCTGGTCCAGGCGCTGCGCGGCCACCGGCACGTCCGGCACCACGGCCGCCTTCAGCCGGGCCAGGTCCGACTGCACCGCGTGGGCGACCAGCGCGGCGCGCGGGCTGTCCACCCGCTGCAGGCGCTGCAGGCTGGACTGCAAGGTGGTGATCAGCGGCTGCAGCGTGCCGGTGAGCTCGGCCTGCTGCTGCGCCAGCGCGATGAGCTCGGCGGTCTGGCCCAGGAAGGCGTCGTCGCGGGACTTGGCGAGGTCCTGCACCAGTTGCTGCAGCGCCGCGCGCTGCGCCGCCAGGTCCTGCTCGCGCGACTGCAGCACGGCGATCTTGGCGGCCAGATCGCGCGTGGCCTGCACGTTCTGCGTGGCGATGGTGCGCGCCTCGATCGAATGGGTCTGGGCCTGTTGCAGGCGCTGCGCGATTTCCGCCTGGGTCGCGTACAGGCGCTGGTTCAACCACCAGGCCACCAGGCCCACCAGCACCAGCAGGCCCAGCACGGCCAGCCACAGCGCCGCTCCCCCGCGCCGCGCGACAGCGGGTGGCGCCGGGGGCGGCCTGCCGCCGCCGCCGGGGATGCCCGCGGCCGGTGCAGCTGCGGGAGCCGGCGCGGCCGGAGGCGGCGCCGGCGGGTTTTCGTCGGGTACGGTGGGCTCGGACATGGCGCCGATTCTAGAAGCTTGCGCCCGGGCAGCGCCCGTCACGCCACGCGGCGCCTTCAGCGCAGGGCGCGCAGCAGGGTGCCGGCGCGGAACTCCACCACGTCCACGCGCCCGAAACCCGCGTGGCGCGCGGCCTCGGCCACGCGCGGGTGATGCACCAGCGCACGCTGTCCCGCCAGTTCGCGCCGCGGGTCCAGCCCGGCCGCGCGCAGCAGTTCGACCAGGTTGTTCAGCGAGGAGGCCGCGCCGATCTGCCAGGCCGCGCGCAGGCCCAGCAGTTCGCGCAGGCGCGCCAGGCGCGGGGCGTCGGCGGGGGGCGCGGCGCGCCGGTACAACTCCACCACCCGCACCTCGGCGCCCGCGGCCTGCAGCGTGGCCGCCAGCCAGTCGCGCCCGCCGTCGCCGCGCAGGATCAGCACCCGCGCGCCCCCCCATTGCGCGCGAAGGGCCTGCAGTTCCTGCCACAGCGCCTCGGAATCGGCGCCGGCCTGCTGCGCGCACAGCAGGCGCAGGCGCTGCGGGTCCTCGCCGCGCTCGCGCAGGCCGCGCTCGAAGGCCTCCCGGCTGGCGCGCCCGATGAGGCCCACCGCGCACGCCGCCGGCCAGGGCTGCTCGCGCATAGGCAACAGCGCCTGCACCGCCGAGGGGCTGACCGGCACGGCCAGCTGGAATTCCTCCAGCGCCTGCACGGCGCGGCGCGCGGGCAGCGGATCGGCCGCCGGCAGCACGTGGATCAGCGCGAACTCGTGCACCCGCACGCCGGCGGCGCCGAGCTCGAGTTCCAGCGCGGAGGGCCCGGCATCCTGGCCGGGCTCGCGCGCGCGCGTGACCACGAAGTGCGGGGAGTCCATGGCGTGGGTACCGTATCGGGTGCCGTATCGGGTGCCGTATCGTCCCTGGCCGGGCTGCGAGGCTGCGCACAGGGTCGGAGCTGTGCGCGGCGCCGCGGCCGGACGGGCCGCGCCGGCGCCGCTCAGGACGCCTGCAGCCGCTCCAGCAGGGGCTGCGCGCCCTGCTCGTGCAGCTGACGCGCCGCCGCGCGCCCGAGTTCCTCGGCCTGCTCCGCGTCGGCCACCGCCGCGCGCAGTTCCACGCGCAGCACCTGCGAGGCGTCGGGCATGCCCAGCACGGCGCGCAGGCACAGCTCGCCACCGCCCAGGCCCCAGCGCGCATGCGCGCCCAGCGGCGTGCTGCAGCTGCCGCCCAGCGCGCGCGCCAGCGCGCGCTCGGCCAGCGCCGCCAGCGCCGTGGGCGTGTGCTGCAAGGCCTGCAGGCGCGCCGCCAGCGCGGGTTCGCCGCTGCGGATTTCCAGGCCCAGCGCGGCCTGCCCAGGCGCCGGCAGCATCTGCTCGGTCTCGATGAAGCCGCGGATGCGCTCGCCCAGCCCCAGGCGAAGCAGGCCGGCGGCCGCCAGCACGATGCCGTCGTACTGGCCTTCGTCCAGCTTGCGCAGCCGGGTGTCGAGGTTGCCGCGCAGCGCGCGCACCTGCAGGTCCGGACGCAGCGCGCGGATCTGCATTTCCCGCCGCAGGCTGGAAGTGCCCACCACCGCGCCGCGCGGCAGCTCCGTGAAGGCCGCGGCCTGGCTCGACACCCAGGCGTCGCGGGGATCCTCGCGCTCCAGGATCGCGCACAGATCGAAGCCCTCGGGCAGCTGCATGGGCACGTCCTTCAGCGAGTGCACCGCGAGGTCGGCCCGGCGCTCCTGCATGGCCAGCTCGAGCTCCTTGACGAACAGCCCCTTGCCGCCGACCTTGGACAGCGCGCGGTCGAGGATCTGGTCGCCGCGGGTGGTCATGGACAGGATGCGCACGTCCAGGCCCGGGTCGAGCGCGCTCAGGCGCTCGCGCACGTGTTCGGCCTGCCACATCGCCAGGCGGCTCTCGCGCGACGCGATGACCAGGCCCGTGGCGCGGGCTTCGGAGGAGGGAGTGGAAGCTTCGGACATGCGCGCGATCCTAGCAGCGCGGCCGCGCCTGCCCTCCCGGGAGGTTCCGCCAGGCAGGCGCGCTGCTAGCATCCGGGGGTCCGACCGGCGGCGCCGGGCCGGGCTTCCCCCTTCGTCCACCCCGCGAGCGCCCCCGCGGCCGCCGCCCTGCCCGCCCGACACCCATGCCCTCCAAGCCGCCCGTGCCCGACGATACCGCCCTGTTCGACGACATCCGCCTGCTCGGGCGCATGCTGGGCGACGTGATCCGGGAACAGGAGGGGCAGGCGATGTTCGACACCGTCGAGCAGGTGCGCCAACTGGCCGTGCGCTTCCATCGCGAGGGCGACGCCCGCCAGCGCCGCATGCTGGGCCGGCTGCTCGAGAGCCTGTCGCGCGACCAGGCGGTCAGCGTGATCCGAGCCTTCAGCTATTTTTCCATCCTCGCCAACCTGGCCGAGGACCGCCACGTGCTGCGCCGGCGCCAGGCCCACGAACTGGCCAGTGAGAGGCCCCAGCCGGGCAGCGTGCGCGCCGCGCTGGACAAGCTGCGCCGCGCCGAGGTGTCGCCCGAGCAGCTCGAGGAGTTCTTCGCGCATTCGCTGATCGCGCCGGTGCTCACCGCCCACCCCACCGAGGTGCAGCGCAAGAGCCTGCTGGACGCCGAGCGGGAGATCGCCCGCCTGCTCGCCGAGCGCGATGCGCCGGCGGCGCCGCGGCGGCGCCGCCAGCTCGAAGCCGAGCTGCAGGCGCGCATCACCCAGGTCTGGCAGACGCGCCTGCTGCGCTACACCAAGCTGCGCGTGTCCGACGAGATCAAGAACGCGCTGTCCTACTACGGCAGCACGTTTTTCCAGGAAGTGCCGCGCCTGTACCTGGACCTGGAGCAGGACCTGGACGAACTCTTCCCCCGCGCGGACGGCAAGCCCTGGCGCCTGCCCTCGTTCTTCCGCATGGGCCACTGGATCGGCGGCGACCGCGACGGCAACCCCTTCGTCACCGCCGAGACCCTGCAATACGCGCTGCGCCTGCAGGCGCGCACCGCGCTGACCCACTATCTGGACCAGGTGCACGCGCTGGGCTCGGAGCTGTCGGTGTCGCTGATGCTGGCCAGTGCGAGCCCGCAGCTGCTGGCGCTGGCCGAGGCCTCGCCGGACACCAGCGAGCACCGGCGCGACGAGCCCTACCGCCGCGCGCTGATCGGCGTGTACGCGCGCCTGGCCGCCACGCTGCGCAAGCTCGGCGGCACGCAGGCGCTGCGCCACGAGGTCGGCCCCGCCGAGCCCTATCCCGATGCCGAGGCGCTGGCCGCCGACCTGCGCATCGTGCGCGACTCCCTGCAGGCCCACCACGCGCAGGCGCTGGCCGGCATGCGCCTGGCGCCGCTGCTGCGCGCGGTGGAAGTGTTCGGCTTCCACCTGGCCACGCTGGACCTGCGCCAGAGCTCCGACAAGCACGAAGCCGTGCTGGCCGAACTGCTGCAGCGCGCGCAGCTTTGCCACGACTACTCCGGCCTCGACGAGGCCGCGCGCATCGAACTGCTGCTGCGCATGCTGCGCGACCCGCGTCCGCTGCGCGTACCCGACGCCGAGTACTCGGAGCTGACCGTGTCGGAGCTGGCGGTGTTCGAAGCCGCACGCGCGGCGCGCCGCAGCCTGGGCGAACAGGCGGTGCGCCAGGCCATCATCTCCCACACCGAGAGCGTCAGCGACCTGCTGGAAGTGCTGCTGCTGCAGAAGGAATGCGGCCTGCTGCACGGCACGCTGGGGGCCGAGGGCGCGCAGGTCGAGCTGATCGTCGTGCCGCTGTTCGAGACCATCGCCGACCTGCGCAACGCGCCGCAGATCATGCAGGGTCTGTACGAACTTCCCGGCATCGCCGAACTGGTGGCGGCCTCGGGTTCGCTGCAGGAGATCATGCTGGGCTACTCCGATAGCAACAAGGACGGCGGCTACCTGACCTCGAACTGGGAGCTGCACAAGGCCTCGGTGGCGCTGGCCGATCTGTTCGGCCGGCTGGGCGAGCGCCACGGCATCCGCATGCGCCTGTTCCACGGGCGCGGCGGCAGCGTGGGGCGCGGCGGCGGCCCCAGCTACGAGGCCATCCTGGCCCAACCGGCGGGCACGGTGGGCGGCAGCATCCGGCTCACCGAACAGGGCGAGGTCATCTCCAGCAAGTACGCCAACGCCGAGATCGGCCGGCGCAACCTGGAGACCCTGGTGGCGGCCACGCTGGAGGCCACGCTGCTCAGCGCGCGCCAGCCGGCGCGCGGCGCGGGCCGGCGAGGTACCCGCATGGCGGCGCCGCAGAGCTTCCGCGAGGCGGCGGCGGAGCTGTCCCAATCGGCCATGCACGCCTACCGCGAGCTGGTCTACGGCGACCCCTCCTTCGCGCAGTATTTCTACGCGGCCACGCCGATCCGCGAAATCGCCGGGCTGAACATCGGCAGCCGCCCGGCCTCGCGCAAGCCCAGCACCGAGCTGGGCGACCTGCGCGCCATTCCCTGGAGCTTCTCCTGGGGCCAGTGTCGCGTGGCGCTGCCGGGCTGGTACGGCTTCGGCTCCGCCGTGCAGTCCTTCGTGGAGCGCCGCGGCGACGAAGGCGCCGAGCTGCTGGCGCGCATGCACCGGCAATGGCCGTTTTTCCAGGCCCTGCTGTCCAACCTGGACATGGTGCTGTCCAAGACCGACCTGGCCGTGGCCTCGAACTACGCCCGACTCGTGGGCGACGCCGCGATGCGCCGACGCGTGTACCGCGCCATCGAGCAGGAATGGGAGCGCAGCGTGCAGGCGCTGCGCGACATCACCGGCTGGTCGCAGTTCCTGCAGACCAACCCCACGCTGGCGCGTTCGATTCGCGCGCGCTTCCCCTACATCGACCCGCTGAACCACTTGCAGGTCGAGCTGCTGCGCCGCTTCCGCGAGGGCCAGACCGACGAGCGCACGATCCGCGGCATCCACCTCAGCATCAACGGCATCGCAGCGGGATTGCGCAACACCGGCTGAGCAGGCAGGGCCCGTATGGAATAATGACGGGTTGCGGGCCGGGATGGCGGAATCGGTAGACGCAGCGGACTCAAAATCCGCCGCCAGAAATGGTGTGGGGGTTCGAGTCCCCCTCCCGGCACCAGAACATGATCAAGCACTTAGGGCAACGCTGAAGAAGGTCCACCGCCGAGGGGGCTCGTGCGTTGAAGGTAGATGAAGCAACAGACCCTTGCCATGGCCGCCGATCAAGCCGCCGGATTTGAGCAATACCGTAAGCCGACGAAGCGCGACGTGTTCCTGCAGACGATGGACGAGATCGTGCCGTGGGCGCAGTTGTGCGAGGTGATCGAGCCGCACTATCCCAAGGGCAAAGG
>NZ_KB898485.1 GCF_000377645.1 Thiomonas sp. FB-6
GGCCGTGCACGGCGCTCACTGGACTGCCCTCCTCGCTACGCTCGACTCCCCGAGGGAGTGGAGCGCCGCTTCGGAGCGGCCGTGCACGGCGCTCATGCCCCCGGCTCCCGCGTCGCGCCCCCGGGCAGCACCTTGCCGGGGTTGAACAGGCCCTGCGGATCCAGCGCGGCCTTCACGGCGCGCATCAGCTCCAGCGCCACCGGACTCTTGTAGCGCGCCAGTTCGGGGGTCTTGAGCTGGCCCACGCCGTGCTCGGCGGAAAAGCTGCCGCCACAGGCCGCGGCGGCGTCGTGCACGATGCGATTGCACAGATCCTGGTGCCGCGCCAGAAAACCGGGGCCGTCCGCGCCCGCGGGCGCCTGCACGTTGTAGTGCAGGTTGCCGTCCCCCAGGTGCCCGAACACGATCAGGCGCGCCCCCGGCAGCGCCTGCAGCACCAGCTCGGCGGTGCCCTCGACGAAGGCCGCCATGCGCGAGATGGGCACCGAGATGTCGTGCTTGATGTTCAGCCCCTCCTGCGCCTGGGCCAGCGGGATGTGCTCGCGCAGCGCCCACATCGCGTCGGCCTGCGCCAGCGACTGGGCCACGGCGGCGTCGCGCACCAGCCCGCGCTCCAGCGCGTCGCCCAGCAGGTGCTCCAGACGTTGCTGCGCGTGCTCCTCGCTCTCGCTGTCGGACAACTCGAGCAGCACGCACCACGCCGCCTCCAGCTCGAAGGGGCGCGCCAGCTGCGGGAAATGCTGGGCCACCAGGCGCAGGCTGTGCGCGCTCATCAGCTCGAAGCCCGTGAGCCCGGCGTCCAGCGCGCCGCGCGCCAGCTCGAACAAGGCCACCGCGTCGCCCGCGTGCGCGAGCTGCGCCAGCGCCGTGCGCTGCGCGCGCGGGCGCGCGAACAACTGCAGGCTGGCCGCGGTGATCAGCCCCAGCGTGCCCTCCGCGCCGATGAACAGGTCGCGCAGGTCGTAGCCGGTGTTGTCCTTGCGCAGGCTGGACAGGCCGTTCCAGACCTCGCCGCGCGCCGTCACCACTTCCAGGCCCAGGCACAGGGAACGCGCGTTGCCGTAGCGCAGCACCGCGGTGCCGCCGGCATTCGTGGACAGCACGCCGCCGATGGTGGCGCTGCCCTCGGCGGCCAGGCTGAGCGGAAACAGCATGCCCTGCCCGTCGGCCGCCTCCTGCACGCTGTGCAGGATGCAGCCGGCCTCGGCGACGATCACGCCGTCGGCCGGCGAGATCTCGCGGATGCGGTTCAGGCGCCGCAGCGACAGCAGCAGCTGCTGCCCGCTGGCGTCGGGAGTGGCCCCGCCCACCAGCCCCGTATTGCCCCCCTGCGGCACCACGGCCACGCCATGCGCGGCGCACAGTTGCACGATCTCGGCCACCTGCGCGGTATCGCCCGGCGAGGCCAGCGCCAGCGCGCGGCCCTGGTAACGCCCGCGCCAGTCGCGGGTCCAGGCGGCGATGTCCTCGGCGCGCTGCTGCACGTGGCCGGGCCCCAGCAGCGCCTGCAGCGCGTCGAGGAAGCGTTCGGTGCCGCGCGGCGGGATCATGCCGGCGCTCCCAGGCGGCGCGCCGTGGCGGCCAGGCGCCGCCCCAGCGCCTGCGCCAGCTGCAATTCGTCCTCGGTGGCCGCCAGCGAGGCGTCGGCACCGGCGTGGTGGCTGGCGCCATAGGGGCTGCCGCCGCTGCGCGTGGCGCCCAGCCTGGCCTCGGTGTAGGGCAGCCCGACCAGCAGCATGCCGTGGTGCAGCAACGGCAGCATCATCGACAGCAGGGTGGTCTCCTGGCCGCCGTGCAGGCTGCCGGTGGAGGTGAACACGGCGGCCGGTTTGCCGGCCAGCGCTCCCGACAGCCACAGCGCCGCCGTCTGGTCCCAGAAATATTTCATCGGGGCCGCCATGTTGCCGAAACGCGTGGGCGAGCCCAGCGCCAGCCCGGCGCATTCCTGCAGGTCGGCCAGCTCCACGTAGGGCGGCCCCTCGTTCGGAACCGGCGCATCCGGGGTCTCGACCCGCGAGCTCACGCGCGGCACGGTGCGTACGCGGGGCAGCATGCCCGGCACTTCGGCCACGCCGCGCGCGATGGCTTCGGCCAGTTCGCGCGTGCCGCCGTGTACGCTGTAGTAGAGGATCAGAATCTCTTGCATGACCCCATCCTATGCGCGAGTGGACCGCCCGACCTGAAATGCTGCGCCTGCTGCGGGTGCTGAACGCGCTGCGCGAGCGCTTCGAGCAGTGCCGGCTGGCGCAGACGGCCGCCAGCCTGACCTTCACCACGCTGATCTCGCTGGTGCCCCTGCTGGCGGTGGGCCTGTCGCTGTTCACGGCCTTTCCCGCCTTTCACCAGATGCAGCAGCACCTGCAGCAGCGCCTGGCCAGCACCATGCTGCCGCCGCGCATCGCCGCCACCGTGCTGGGCTACCTGAACGCCTTCGCCGCACGCGCCGCCGGACTCGGCATCGCGGGGGTGGCCGGGCTGGCGCTGAGCGCCACCTCGCTGATGCTCACGGTGGACCGCGCCCTCAACGGCATCTGGTTCACCGCGCGCCCGCGCCCGCTGGGCCAGCGCGTGCTGCTGTACTGGGCGGCGCTGACCCTGGGGCCGCTGGCCATGGGCTCCACGCTGGCCGTGTCCTGGGCGGCGCTGGCCTCGCGCCACGGGCTGCTGCACCACATGCCGGGCGCGGCCGGCGCCTTCCTGACCGCGCTGTCGTGGCTGTTCGTGGCGCTGGCGCTGGGCGCGCTGTACCGCTTCTCCCCCAACGCCGACGTGCGCTGGCCGGACGCGCTGGGCGGGGCCGCGCTGGCCGCCGTGGGCTTCGGACTGGCCGGACGCGTGTTCACCTGGTACGTGGGCAGCGCGGCGAATTTCACCGCGGTGTACGGCACCTTCGCGGCGCTGCCCATGTTCCTGCTGTGGATCTACACCAGCTGGATGGTCGTGCTGCTCGGCGCGATGGTCGCCGCCCATCTGCCGCTGCTGCGCCTGCACGCGCAGCCGCACGCGCGCGGGGCCGGAGCCGAGTTCCTGCTGGCGCTGCGCCTGCTGCGCCTGCTCGAACAGGCGCGCGGCGCGGGCGACGCCGGGCGCGACATCCTCGCGCTGGGCTCCAGCCTGCGCTGCGACCCGCTGCACCTGCGTCCGCTGCTGGATCTGCTGGAGCGCCTGGGCTGGGTGGGCCGCGTGGCGCCCGTCCCCCGCCACCGCTGGGTGCGCTGGGCCCTGCTCGTCGATCCGCGCCAGGCGCCGGCCCAGACCCTGCTGGACCAGCTGGTGCTGGATCACCGCGCGGCCGCCAGCGGCTCGGCGCGCCTGGCGCAGGCCCTGGAGCCGCTGCAGGCCCTCACCCTGCACGACCTGCTGCAACGCGAACCATCCTGACGCGGGCGGGCCGGCCCGCGGCCTATAACCCTGCCGGCGCACGGGTTCTGGCTGGCGCGTGGACGCCGGGGCGGTGCACAATGGGCTCACGCCCGGGTTCCCTCCCCGCGGGAGGCCGGTCATGCCGCGCGAACTCGCGGGGCGCCCTATTGCCGACTCGAGGCGCGAACATGCAGATCACGGTCCATCGGGGTCCCGAGCTCTGGCGCGAGCCCCGCAGCCTGGCCGCGGCCACCTACAACCTGGCGCGCACGCTGCAGATGCGCAGCGCCAACGGCGTGGCCTTCGTCCCCATCCGCAGCCTGCAGGTGCTGGCCATCGTCGACCGCGAGGAATTCGTGTTCGTGGACAGCCAGCAGCGCGCGCTCGCCCTGCTGGCCTGGGAGCGCCTGCGCCCCGACCACCGCAGCGGCCTGGACCAGCCGGTGGAGTTCGAGGCCGTGGGCTACGGCGAGCCCGCGCGCGACGCCATGCTGCGCCTGCCACGCGAGTTCCACGAGGCCTTGCGCACCCTGGCGCTGCGGCGGCGCAACGAGCAGCCCGCCACGCTGCTGCACCTGCCCACGCGAGGCGGGCAGCCGCGGCGCGGCGCCTGAGCGCGCGCCTACTCGTCGTCGCCGAGTTCCGGGTCCCAGCCGCGCTCGCGCGCCTGCTCGACGGCCCGCTCGTAGATGGCGCGGTGGCGCGCCAGCAGATCGGCGGGCAGGCGGCTCGGCAGGCCGCCATGGCGGTCCCAGGCCTGGTCGACGCGCTGTGCGAGTTCCTGCATGCGGCCCAGGGTCCAGCCGGCGCAGTCCTCGGTGTCGGCAATCAAGCCGAACACCCGCGCGTCCAGCACGATGCGCCCGAGCTGGGTCAGGCCGTGGCGGTCGGCGTCGAGGCCGGGGTAGACGGATGCGGATGAATTCATCGGATGGCTCCTCGGGCCCCGTGGTCGACGAATGCCAAGGCCGAGACGAAACGCTCGGCCAGCGCCTGTCCCCCGCGCACGGCCAGGCCCAGGTCGCGCAGCAGGCCGTCCTTCAGGCCGTAGCAGCAGGCGTGCACTTCCACGTGCTGACCCCTGGCCCAGGCGTCCTGCAGCACGGTGGTGCGGCACACGTTGTGCGCCTGCTCGAGGGCATTGAGTTCGCACAGGCGGTCCCAGCGCTGCTCCGCGGGCAGCGCGGCCAGGCGCGCCGCGTGGCGCTCGATGACGTCGCCGACGTGGCCCAGCCAGTTGTCCACCAGCCCCACCCGCGCGCCGTCCAGCGCCGCCTTCACGCCGCCGCAGCCGTAGTGCCCGACGACCAGGATGTGCTGGACCCTCAGCACGTCGACCGCGAACTGCAGCGTGGACAGGGAGTTCATGTCCGAGTGCGGCATCACGTTGGCCACGTTGCGATGCACGAACACCTCGCCCGGCGCGAGGTCGATGACCTCGTTGGCGGGAACCCGGGAATCCGCGCAGCCGATCCAGAAATACTTCGGCGCCTGCTGGCGCGCCAGGGTCGGAAAAAAATCCGGGCGGGTCTCGTTGACACGGCGTACCCAGCGCCGGTTGTTGTCGAACAGCGCGGCGTAGTCGGGATCGAATTCCTGGTGCATGAAGGTCCTGTTGCTGGTTTCGAGCGCAATGCTAGTGCACTACCTCATGCCGGCCTCGTGAGCAAGCAACGACCCCTCGGCGCATGGGCGCATGGCCCGTGGGGATTGTGGGCCATGCGCCACGGGGCAGGGATTCAGAAACTGTGCGAAAGGCCCAGCGCGACGCCGTTGGAATTGTGCCCGATGATGCCGTGCACGACGTCGCCGGCGGCCCCCACCGCCAGGTCGGTGCCCAGGCGCGCCGGTGTCGCGCCCTCGTTCACGATGTGCGCCGCCGACAGGTACAGCTGGGTGCGCGGCGACAGCGCATGGCTGTAGCCCAGTGCGTACTGGGTGGCATGCGAGGTCTGCAGCCGCGTGGGCCTGGGAGCCATGGAATCGGCGTAGCGTCCGACCGAGGCCATCAGCTTGCCCTGGCCCAGCGGCAGGCGCAGGCCCAGGTTGAGCACGCTCTGGTCGCCGTTGGCGCCGTCGGCGCTTCCCTGCTCGCCGTGCAGGAACAGGTCCAGCGCCCCGAGGCTCAGGCCGGCATGGGCCGTCCACAGCTGGTAGGTGTCGCCGAGCGAGGGCCCCGACACCGCGCGGGCGTGCTGCCAGCGGGCCCAGTCGGCACCCAGCCGCCACGCGCCGACGCGGTACTGCGCGCCGACCAGCAGGGCGGCGGGATCGCGCGCATCGTCGGGATCGTTCCAGGCCCGCGCGCCGCGCGCGTGGGGCGAGTACTGCGCCTGCAGGCCGAATCCGCCGGCCTCGGGGGAGATCCAGCTCAGCGCCTGGCTGGCGCGCCCCATGTCCGCGCCGATGCGGTTGTTGCCGACCAGCGAGAGGTTGCCCACCTGGCCCAGGTAGGCATTGTCGAAGGCATCGCCCTGGCCCAGATGCTGGTTGACCAGCGTGACCTGGCGACCCATGCGCAAACTGCCCAGGCTTCCGGAAAGGCCGAGCCAGGACTCGCGCTGCATGAAACCCCCGCCGGAACAGTAGGGATCGCCGCCGGAGTCGAGCTGGTTCAGCCCCACGCCGCAAAAGCCCGTTTCCGCCTTGAAATCCAGCCTCAGGCCGGGCAGCAGCGCGCTGCTGCCGCGCAGCCCCAGGCGCGAACCGGTCACCCCGCCGGCCCCCATGCCGGTCAGGGAGGTGGCGACGGGGGGCGCGTCGGGGTCGCGGGAATGCTGGCGCACGCCGCTGAAGCGCGCGACGCTGACGTCGATGGAGCCGTAGAGTTGGAGCGTGGAGTCTTCCTGCGCCTGGGCGCTGGCGCAGCAGAGGCAGCCGGCGCAGCAGGCGGCGGCGCCACCGTGGACAAGCCATCGGATGGGTTTCATGGTCGTTTCGCGTGGTCGAGACCAAGGGTCTTCGTTCACGCCGCGACCAGGGTCTGCGGCATGCTCCTCCGCGCGCCCTCGATTGCGAGGGGGAGGAGCAGCTTGTAGGACCGGCGAGGCCCGCGCACGGGCCACGCCCCCGCGCCCCGACGGGCTTAGGGGTCAACGGGTCATGCTGTATCCGCGCAACAGGGGCCCGGGCAGGCGCCCGGCCGGCCCGGCCCCTGGGCTCAGGCCCCGCACAGGCGCGCGCGCGCCGCCTGGTACTCGGCCTGCAGGCGCTGCACCAGGGCGCGCGCCGGCAGCACCTCGCGCACCGCGCCGATGCCTTGCCCGCAGCCCCAGATGTCCTTCCAGGCCTTGGCGCCGCCGATGGCGGCGGCGAAGTCCATCTGGCTGGGATCGCCCGCCGGCAGGTGCTCGGGGTCCAGCCCGGCCGCCACGATGGAGCCGCGCAGGTAGTTGCCCAGCACCCCGGTGAACAGGCTGGAATAGACGATGTCGCGCGCGCTGGAATCGACCACCATCTGCTTGTAGGCGCTCATCGCGCGCGCTTCCTCGGTGGCGATGAAGGCGCTGCCCATGTAGGCCAGGTCGGCGCCCATCGCCTGGGCGGCGAGAATGGATTCGCCGCGCGCGATGGCGCCCGACAGCACCAGGGGTCCGTCGAACCAGGCGCGGATTTCCTGCACCAGCGCGAAGGGCGACAGCGTGCCGGCATGCCCTCCCGCGCCGGCCGCCACCGCGATGAGCCCGTCGGCCCCCTTCTCGACGGCCTTGTGCGCGAAACGGTCGTCGATCACGTCGTGCAGCACGATGCCGCCCCAGGAGTGCACCGCCTGGTTCACTTCCGGGCGCGCGCCCAGCGAGGTGATGACCAGCGGCACGCGGTAGCGCGCGCACAGCTCCATGTCGTGCTCGAGACGCTCGTTGCTGCGGTGCACGATCTGGTTCACCGCGAAGGGCGCCGCCGGCTGCTCGGGGTGCTCACGGTCCCAGGCGGCCAGCGCCTCGGTGACCTGCGCCAGCCACTCGTCGAGCTGGGAGGCCGGACGGGCGTTGAGCGCCGGGAAGCTGCCGACGATGCCCGCGGTGCATTGCGCGATCACCAGTTCCGGGTTGGAGATGATGAACAGCGGCGAGCCGATCACCGGCAGGCGCAGGCGGGACAGGACGGTGGGCAGGGACATGCTCAGAAGGCCTCGGCGGGAAGCGCCATCACGCTGTCGGCGCCGTCGACGACGGCGTCGCGCAACGCCGCGCAGCGCGGCAGCAGGTGCACGCAGAAGAACTCCGCGGTGGTCTGCTTGGCGCGGGCGAAATCGCCCTCCTCGGCCGGCAGCGCCTCGGCGGCCAGCCAGGCGCGCGCCATCTGCCAGGCGGCGAACAGATAGCCGCACAGCATCAGGTAGGGCACGCTGCCGGCGTAGGCGCTGGCGGGCTGTTCGGCGCCGTGGGCCACCAGGAACTCGACCACTTCGTCGTAGGCGCGCAGCGCATCGTCCAGGCGGGCCCCCATCGTGCGCGCGGCGGGCTGCGGGCGGGCCGCAAGTTCCTGCCGGGTGGCGCGCACGTGCTCGCCGAAGACGCGGGCCAGCGCACCGGCGTCACGCAGGGTCTTGCGTCCGACCAGGTCGTTGGCCTGGATGGCCGTGGTGCCTTCGTAGATGGGCAGGATGCGCGCGTCGCGGTAATGCTGCGCGGCGCCCGTCTCCTCGATGAAACCCATGCCCCCGTGCACCTGCACGCCCAGCGAGGTGACCTCGAGGCTGATCTCTGTGCTGAAGCCCTTGACCACCGGCACCAGGAACTCGTAGGCGGCGGTGTGGGCGGCGCGGCGCGAGGCGTCGGACTCGCCGATGCCCAGGTCGTGAAGCCCGGCGGCCACCAGGGCCAGCGCGCGCGAGCCCTCGGCGAGCGCGCGCATGGTCATGAGCATGCGCCGCACGTCCGGGTGGTGCACGATGGTCGTGGACTCACGCGCGCCCGGCGGGCGCGACTGCACGCGCAGGCGCGCGTAGGCCGCCGCCTGCTGGTAGGCGCGCTCGGCCAGGCCCACACCCTGCATGCCCACCGCGTAGCGCGCGGCGTTCATCATGATGAACATGAACTCCAGGCCGCGCCCGGGCTCGCCCACCATCTCGGCGATGGCGCCGGGGCCGACCTCGCCCTTGTCGTCGCCGTACAGCAGCACCGCGGTCGGGCTGGCCTTGATGCCCAGCTTGTGCTCCAGCGACGCGCACCAGACGTCGTTGCGTCGCCCGTCCTCGAGCACCTTCGGCGCGATGAACAGCGAAATGCCCTTGACCCCCGCGGGGGCGTCCGGCAGCCGCGCCAGCACCAGGTGGACGATGTTGTCCGCCATGTCGTGCTCGCCGTAGGTGATGAAGATCTTCTGCCCGAACAGCCGGTAGCTTCCGTCCTCCTGCGGCACCGCGCGGGTGCGCACCAGCGCGAGGTCGGAGCCGGCCTGCGGCTCGGTCAGGTTCATCGTTCCGGTCCACTCGCCCGACACCAGGCGCGGCAGGTAGCGCGCCTGCTGCGCCGGCGAGCCGGCGGTGAGCAGCGCCTCGATGGCGCCGTCGGTGAGCAGCGGGCACAGCGCGAAACTGAGATTGGCGCTGTTGAGCATCTCGTTGCAGGCCGCGCCGATCAGCTTGGGCAGGCCCTGGCCGCCGTGCTCCTGCGGGTGCTGCAGGCCCTGCCAGCCGCCCTGGATGAAGCTGGCGTAGGCCTCGCGGAATCCGGGCGAGGTGCTCACCACGCCGTCCTTCCAGTTCGAGGGCTGGGTGTCGCCGGACCGATTCAGCGGAGCCACGACCTCGCGCGTGAAACGCGCGCATTCCTCGAGCACCGCCGCCGCCGTCTCGGCGTCGGCGCCGGCTTCGCGGTAGGCGGGCGTGGCCGCCACGTCGTCGAGCCCGGCGAGCTTGCCGAGCACGAACATCATGTCCCTCACCGGGGCGTTGTAGTCACTCATCGGGGCATCCAGCAGGAAGATCCGGCCGGGGACCGCCCCGGCCCGGGGAAATCGGAGATCAGAGCGCGCCCACCATCTCGGGCACCGCGGTGAACAGGTCGGCCACCAGTCCGTAGTCGGCCACGCCGAAGATCGGCGCCTCCTCGTCCTTGTTGATGGCCACGATCACCTTGGAGTCCTTCATGCCGGCCAGGTGCTGGATGGCCCCGGAGATGCCCACGGCCACGTACAGCTGCGGCGCGACGATCTTGCCCGTCTGCCCCACCTGCCAGTCGTTGGGCGCGTAGCCCGCGTCCACCGCGGCGCGGCTGGCGCCCAGCGCCGCTCCCAGCTTGTCGGCCAGCGGGGTCATCACGGCCTCGAAGTTCTCCTTCGAGCCCAGCCCGCGCCCGCCCGAGACCACGATCTTCGCGCCGCCGAGTTCCGGGCGCTCGCTCTTGGTCTGCTCGCGCCCGACCAGGCGGCTCTTGCCGCTGTCGGCCGCCGCTTGCACGTTCTCCACGGCGGCGCTGCCGCCTTCGGCGGCCACCGGGTCGAAGCCGGTGGTGCGCACCGTGATCACCTTGACCTTGTCGGCGCTCTGCACGGTGGCGATGGCGTTGCCGGCGTAGATCGGGCGGTCGAAGGTGTCGGGGGCCAGCACGTGGATGATGTCGGAGACCTGCATCACGTCCAGCAGCGCGGCCACGCGCGGCATCACGTTCTTGCCCGAGGCCGTGGCCGGAGCCAGGATGTGGCTGTACGCGGGGGCCAGCGCCACGATCTGCGCCGCCAGGTTCTCCGCCAGCGCGTCGGCAAGCGCAGGCGCGTCGACGCACAGCACCTTGCTCACCCCGGCGATGCGCGCGGCCGCCTGCGCCGCGCCGGCGCAGCCGTGGCCTGCCACCAGCACGTGCACCTCGCCGCCGCAGGCGGCGGCCGCGGCCACCGTGTTGAGGGTCGCCGCCTTGACGGCCTGGTTGTCGTGTTCGGCAATGACGAGTGCACTCATCTCAGATCACCTTGGCTTCGTTCTTGAGCTTGGCCACCAGCGTGGCCACGTCGGGCACCTTCACGCCGGCGCCGCGCTTCGGGGGCTCGGCCACCTTGAGCGTCTTCAGGCGCGGCGCCACGTCCACTCCCAGATCCTCGGGGCTGAGGGTGTCCAGGGGCTTTTTCTTCGCCTTCATGATGTTGGGCAGCGTCACGTAGCGCGGCTCGTTCAGGCGCAGGTCGGTGCTGACCACCAGCGGCAGCGCCAGCTCCAGCGTCTCCAGCCCGCCGTCCACCTCGCGCGTCACGCGCGCCTTGTCGCCGTCGAGCTCCACCCTGGAGGCGAAGGTGGCCTGGCCCCAGCCCAGCAGCGCCGCCAGCATCTGCGCGGTCTGGTTGCTGTCGTCGTCGATGGCCTGCTTGCCCAGGATCACCAGCCCAGGCTGCTCCTTGTCCACCAGCGCCTTGAGCAGCTTGGCCACCGCCAGCGGCTGCAGCTCGGCCTCGGTGCTCACCAGCACGCCGCGGTCGGCCCCGATGGCCAGCGCCGTGCGCAGCGTCTCCTGGCAGGCCGCCACCCCGGCGCTGAAGGCCACGATCTCGGTGGCCGCGCCCTTTTCCTTCAGGCGCACCGCCTCCTCCACCGCGATCTCGTCGAAGGGGTTCATGCTCATCTTCACCCCGGCGGTGTCCACTCCACTGCCGTCGGACTTCACGCGGACCTTCACGTTGTAGTCCACGACCCGCTTGACGGCGACCAGAACCTTCATGCCTCAGACTCCTCAGGAGATGACGGCCGCGCGGCGCCGCGAGCAGCGGCTGGCAGCCAAAAACGAACGATCGTTCTTTTTTACGCAGTGTATCGGCAAGCCCGGTGGCGAATCAAGCCCCCGAAGCGGGTTGCGCGCCGGCAGCCGCCGGCGGGGCGCCCGCGGGCCAGTGCAGCACCCGCTGCGGGAAGGGGATCTCGACGCCCGCCTCGCGCAGCGCGCGCCACAGGGCGAGGTTGACGGCGCCCCGCACGTTGAGAGTACCGTTTTCGGGATCGGCGATCCAGAAACCCACGGTGATCTCCAGCCCGTCGGCCCCGAAATTGCTGAGTACCGCCGAAGGCCCCGGCTGCGCGACCACGCGCTGCACCGTGCCGGCGGCGCGCGCCAGCAGCGCCAGCACCTGCTCGAGGTCGCTGGCGTAGGACACCGATACCACGGTGGAGAACCACACGTTGGGATCGGTGTAGGACAGGTTCTCGATGCGGCTGGAGATCAGCATCTCGTTGGGCACGATGGACTCGGTGCCGCCCGCGCTGCGCACCACGGTGTAGCGGGTCTTGATGTCCTGGATGCGTCCCTGGAAGGTGTCCAGGCGCACGTTGTCGCCCACGCGCACGCTGCGTTCGAGCAGGATCACGAAACCCGACACGTAGTTGGCGGCGATGCGCTGCAGGCCCAGGCCCAGGCCGACGCCCAGGGCGCCGCCGAACACGCCCAGCACGGTGAGGTCGATGCCCACCATCTGCAGGGCCGTCAGCAGCGCCACCGTGAACACCGCGGCGCGCACCAGGCGCGAGACCACCAGGCGCAGGTTGATGTCCAGCGGCGAGGCCAGCAGGCGGGCCTCGATGAGGGAGGACAGCCACAGTGCCAGCAGCAGGGTCACGGCCACCGAGACCACCCCGCGCAGCAGGGTCCAGGCGGTCAGGCGCTGGGGGCCGATGTGCACCGACACGGCGTCCAGCGCCTCGATGATCTCCGGCAGCGCGCCCGTGAGGTACAGCAGCAGGCCCAGCCCCGCGCAGATGCGCACACCCCAGGTCAGCCAGCGCGCGCTGTGCGGGTCGGCCAGCACCCGCTGCGCGGCGCGCGCGGCCACGCGTGCCAGCAGCCACACGGCCAGCACCGGCAGCATGACCTTGAGCAACTCGGCGCGCTGCAGGTCGCGCGAGGCGTGGCGGGTCAGCTGCAGCGCCAGCAGCGCCACCAGCGGAAGGCCCACGCCGTGGTGCAGCGCGGCGCCGAGCGCGCCCTTCCAGTTGGAGGCGGTGAAACGCCGCTCCACCACGGCTCCGGCGAGCAGGCCCAGCAGCAGCGCGGCGCCGAGAAGCAGCCACTGGTTGTGCAGCGGTTCGCCCCAGCCGGGATGCGCGATGGCCTGCAGCAGGGGCGAGCCCTCGCGCATGGGCAAAGCCCGGCTCACAGCGGTTGTTTCCAGGACGGCGGGCGTTTTTCCAGGAAGGCCTGCACGCCTTCCAGGGTGTCCGGTTCGTGGAAATTGCACACCATGGTCTGCGAGGCCAGCTGATAGGCGCCCGCCAGGCCCATTTCCATCTGCCGGTAGAACTGCGACTTGCCCAGCGCGACCGCCTGCGCCGGCTTGCCCAGGATCGAGGCCACCAGGGTCTCGAGCTCCGCCTCGAGTTGCTCGGCGGGTACCGCGCGGTTGATCAGGCCCCAGTCGGCGGCGGTGGCCGCGTCGATGAACTCGCCGGTGAGCAGCATTTCCATCGCACGCTTGCGGGGCACGTTGCGCCCGAGGGGCACGCTGGGCGTGGAGCAGAACAGGCCCAGGTTCACCCCGGAGGTGGCGAAGCGCGCATCCAGGCTGGCCACCGCCAGATCGGCCTGGGCGACCATCTGGCAACCCGCGGCGGTGGCCATGCCGTGCACGCAGGCGATGACCGGCTGCGGCAAGGCCACCAGGTCCTGCATGAATCGTCCGCACAGGTCGAACAACTCGTGGATGCCGTCGCTGCCCGCCTGGGGGCGCATTTCCCGCAGGTCGTGCCCGGCGCAGAAGGCCTTGCCGGCGCCGCGCAGCACGACCACGCGCGCCTGCGCGTCGTCCCGCAAGGGGGCCAGGGCCTCGCGCAGGGCCTGCAGCAGGCCGCGCGACAGGGCGTTGAAGGCCTGCGGACGGTTCAGGGTCAGCGTGACCACGCCGCGCGCATCGCGCTCGACCAGCAGCGGGATCGGGGTGGCCGCGGCGGACGCGGCGGGATCATGGACGGCGGACATCGGATCTCTCCAGTCGGGAACG
This sequence comes from Thiomonas sp. FB-6, assembly GCF_000377645.1. Classification (GTDB taxonomy): domain Bacteria; phylum Pseudomonadota; class Gammaproteobacteria; order Burkholderiales; family Burkholderiaceae_C; genus Thiomonas_A. Next base: position 13,282 of record NZ_KB898485.1, read on the forward strand.
GGCCGCGCCCGGCCACGCCGGGCGCCATGATGAAGCGTAGCCCAGAACTCTCCCGATGCCCCGGGGCCGCCCCAAGATTCCTTGACCCCCCAGGGGGGCGGGCCGGGCGCAGCCCGGACCTGGCGGTTGTCATCACCCCTCGACGCCGGCCAGCACGCGCAGGTGCTCGACCACGCTGCGCCCCAGCGCGCTGAGGTTGTAGCCGCCTTCCAGGCAGGACACGATGCGCCCCTGGCAGACCTCGTCGGCGAGCTCGCGGATGGCGCGCGTGATCCACGCGTAGTCGGACTCCACCAGGCCCATCTGGCCCATGTCGTCCTCGCGGTGCGCATCGAATCCGGCGGAGATGAAGATCATCTGCGGCGCGAACTCGCGCAGGCGCGGCAGCCAGTGGTGCGCGACCACCTCGCGCACCTGCGCCCCCGCCGCGTAGGCGGGCAAGGGCACGTTGACCATGTTGGAGGCCGGCTGCTCGGTGCCGCTGTAGGGGTAGAAGGGGTGCTGGAAAAAGCTGACCATCAAGGCCCGCGAGTCGCCGGCCAGGATGTCCTCGGTGCCGTTGCCGTGGTGCACGTCGAAATCGACCACCGCCACGCGCTCCAGGCCCCGCACGTCCAGCGCGTGGCGCGCGGCCACGGCCACGTTGTTGATGAAGCAAAAGCCCATGGCCCGGTCGTGGGTCGCGTGATGCCCGGGGGGGCGCACCGCGCAGAAGGCATTGTCCAGCCTGCCGTCGAGCACGGCGTCGGTCGCGGCCACGGCGGCGCCGGCCGCGCGCAGCGCGGCACGCAGCGTGTGGGGGTTCATCCGCGTGTCCGGGTCGATCCAGGCGTAGCCCTCGTCGAGGCCGCCGCGGTCGCGCAGTTCGGCCAGGTACAACGCACTGTGCGCCCGCTCCAGCTGCGGTTCCTGCGCCAGCGGCACCTGCGGGCGCTCGAGCACCCAGTCCAGCCCGGCGCTGATCAGGCGGTCCTCGATGGCCGCCAGCCGGGCGGGGCACTCGGGATGGTCCTCGCCCATCTCGTGGCGGACACAGTCGGGATGGGTGTAGTACCCGGTGCGCATGTCGTCTCCTGGGTTGGCGCGGGTCGGTGCCGGCGGGCAGGCACGGGCACGATTACCATTCTCGATCCTGGATTGTGCTCCCGCCCGGAGGGCTGCGGCTTGCGATGAATCACGAACTCGGCGAACTGGTGGCGCAACTCGACGGCGTGCTCGTGGGCAAGCACGCGCAACTGGAACTGGCGGTGTGCTGCCTGGTGGCCGGAGGGCACCTGCTGATCGAGGACCTGCCCGGTGTGGGCAAGACCACCATGGCCCAGGCGCTGGCGCATGGCTTCGGCCTGGGCTTCACGCGGGTGCAGTTCACCGCCGACCTGCTGCCCGCCGACCTGCTGGGCGTGAGCATGCCCGAGCGCGAGACGGGGGCCTTCCGCTTCCACCCGGGGCCGGTGTTCACGCAGGTTCTGCTGGCCGACGAGATCAACCGCGCGCCGCCGAAGACCCAGAGCGCGCTGCTGGAGGCGATGGAGGAGCGCCAGGTCAGCGTGGACGGCCGCACGCATGGGCTGCCGGAGCCGTTCTTCGTGATCGCCACGCAGAACCCGCACGACCAGCGCGGAACCTACCCGTTGCCCGAATCCCAGCTCGACCGCTTTCTCATGTGCCTGTCGCTGGGCTACCCGGACGCGGCCTCCGAGCGCGCGCTGCTGCTGGGCGAGGACCGGCGCGAGCTGCTGCGCCGCCTGCCGGCGCGGCTGGATCGCGACGCGCTGCTGCGCCTGCAACTGCAGGCGCAGCGCGTGCACGCGGCCCCGGCGCTGGCCGATTACGTGCAACGCCTGCTCGCCGCCAGCCGCGAGGCCCGCGGCCTGGCGGCCGGGCTGAGCCCGCGCGCCGGCCTGGCGCTGCTGCGCGCGGCGCGCGCGCATGCCCTGATGCAAGGGCGAGACTATTGCGCGCCGCAGGACGTGCAGCAGGTGCTGCACGCCGTGGCAGCCCACAGGCTGGTGGCGGTGGGCGAGCAGGCAGGGGGCGGCGCGCAGGTGCGCGCGCAGCTGCAGGACATGCTGCAGCGCGTGTCCCTCTAGCCGGGCGCCATGGCCGCGCCCGGCTCTTCCATCGCGCGCCGCTCGCCGCGCGAGCGCTTCGCGCGCTGGGCCATGGCGCGCCATGCGCCGGGGCCCAGCACCCTGCTGGGCCAGCGCAACGTCTACATCCTGCCCACGCCGGCGGGCTGGATGTTCGCGCTGACCGTGCTGGTGCTACTGCTGGGCTCGATCAACTACCAGCTCAACCTCGGCTATCTGTTCACCTTCGCGCTGGCGGGCAGCGCGCTGATGTCGATGCACGTCACCCACGCCAACCTGCGCGGCGTGCGCGTATCGGTGGCGCCGGCGCAGGAACCGGAACTCTACGCCGGGCGGCCGGCGTCGCTGGCGCTGCGCCTGCATGCCGAACGCGGCGCGCGCTGGGGCCTGCTGGCCAGGCTGGACACGGGCGCGGCGCAAGTGGTGGACCTGCAGCCCGGCGTGGCCGCGGAGTTCGCGCTGGCGTGGACGCCGCCGCGGCGCGGGCGCACGCGCTGGCCCGCGCTGCGCCTGGAGACACGCTTTCCGCTGGGCCTGTGGCGCGCCTGGAGCGTGTGGCGCCCGCCCGGGCGCCTGTGGGTGTACCCGGCCCCCGAGCAGCCCTGCCCGCCGCTGCCGCCGACGCAGGCGCAGGCCGGCGACGGCGCGGCCACGCGCAGCGGCGCGGGCGACGAGCCCGACGAACTCCGCGCCTGGCGCGACGGCGACGAACTGCGCCGCGTGGTGTGGCGCAAGACCCGCGGCGAACAGCGGGTCGTGCGCGCCGCGGGCGCCTCGGCCGCGCGCACGAGGCTGTGGCTGGACTGGGACGCGGCGGCCGGCGCGCAGGACTCCGAGGCGCGCCTGCGGCGCCTGAGCGCCTGGGTGCTGGCCGCGCGTGCGCGCGAGCTCGACTACGGCCTGCGCATGCCCGGCAGGGCCCTGCCGCCGGCCGCGGGCGACGAGCACGCGCGCGCATGCCTGCGCCTGCTCGCCGCCTGGGGCCTGCCGGAGGAGGCGGACCATGACTGAGCCCTCCCGCGCGTGGCGCGGCGCGGCGGCCGCGCGCCTGCGCGCGCTGCCGCCGCAGGCGCAGGACACCCTGTGGATCCTCGGCGTGGCGGTGATGAGCCTGGCCCCGCTGCTGCCGCGCCTGCCCGCATGGGCCGGCGCCTTCAGCCTGGCCCTGCTGGCCTGGCGGGCCCTGCTCGCCTGGCGCTCGCGCCCCCTGCCCTCGCGCACGCTGCTGGCCTTGTTGCTGGCGGCCGCCGTGGGCGCGGTGCTGCTGCGCTTTCACAGCCTGCTCGGGCGCGACCCGGGCGTGAGCCTGGTGTGCATGCTGCTGGCGCTCAAGCTGCTGGAGGTGCGCCGCAGGCGCGACGCCTACGTGGTGTTCTACCTCGGGCTGTTCTGCGTATTCGCGCAATTCCTGTACCTGCAGTCCGCGCTGGCCGCCGCCTGGATGCTGGCCTGCACCCTGGGTTGGCTGACCGCCCTGCTGGATGCGAACCTGCCGGGGCGGCGCCCGCCGCTGGCGCGGCGCCTCGGGCTGGGCCTGCGCCTGATCGGCCTGGGCCTGCCGGTGATGGCCGCGCTGTTCCTGCTGTTCCCGCGCCTGAGCGGGCCGCTGTGGAGCCTGCCGGACGACGCGCGGGCACGCACCGGCCTGGCCTCGTCGATGGACCCGGGCGCGATCGCGCGCCTGGCCCTGGACGACAGCGTGGCCTTCAACGTGCGCTTCCAGGGCAGGCCTCCGCCGCAACGCACGCTGTACTGGCGCGGTCCGGTGCTGGGCGTCTTCGACGGCCGGCGCTGGAGCGCGCTGCCAGCGGCCGCGGCGCCCACGCCCGGGCCCGCGCTGCGCGACCTGGGCGAGCCGGTGCGCTACACCGTGACATTGCAGCCCACGCAACGCGATTTCGCCTTCGCGCTGGAGGCGCCGGCCAGCGCTCCGGCCCTGCACGGCCAGCCCGGCACCAGCCTGCGCCTGCTGCCGGACCTGGAACTGCGCGCCGACCATGCGCTGAACCAGGTCACGCGCTACACGGTCACTTCCTGGCTGCGCCGCGCCTGGGTGGCGCCCGAGGCACCCGCGCGCCTGCGCGCCTACACGCGCCTGCCCGCGGGCCAGGATCCACGCACCGTGGCGCTGGGGCGCGAGCTGGCCCGCCGCGAGGCCGTCGGCGGCGCGACGGCGGTGGCCTCGGCGGCGCTGCGCATGTTCCGCGAGCAGCCCTTTCGCTACAGCCTGCACCCGGGCAGCTACGCGGGCCCGGACGCCATCGACCAGTTCCTGTTCCAGCGCCGCGTGGGCTTTTGCGAGCACTACGCCGAGGCCTTCGTGGTCCTGATGCGCGCCGCCGGCATTCCGGCCCGGGTGGTCACCGGTTACCAGGGAGGTTCGGAGAACCCGGTGGACGGCCTGTGGGTGGTGCGCCAGAGCGATGCCCACGCCTGGGCCGAATACTGGGTAGCGGGCCGCGGCTGGCTGCGCGCCGACCCCACGGCGATGGTCGATCCGGCGCGCGTCGAGCGCAGCGGACGCACGCTGGACAACACCGAGCCGCTGCTCGGGCTGGCCCTGCTCGGCCCCCGCGACACCACCGCGCTGCGCTGGGTGCGCAACCTGGGCGACGCGCTGGACCAGACCTGGAACGACTGGGTGCTCGATTACGGCCAGACCCGCCAACGCCGCCTGCTGCGCCAACTCGGCCTGGACTCCACCGACCCCGCGCGCCTGGGCGGAGATGCCGCGCTCAGCCTGGGGCTGCTGCTGGCGCTGGGCGGCACCTGGCTGCTGTGGCGCGGCCGGCCGCGCCGCGACCCCTGGCAGCGCGCCTACGCGCTGCTGTGCGCGCGCCTGCGCCGGGCCGGCAGGGACGCAGGGCCAGCGCAGTCTCCGGCCGCGCTGGCGCGCGCGCTGGGACGCGATCCGCGTCTGCAGGAACTGCGTGCCTTGCTGATGGATCTGGAGCGCGCGCGCTACGCCCGCGACGCGGCCGACGCCCGCACGCTGCGCCGCCTGTGGTGGCGCGCGGCGCGCGTGCCGGTCGGCCGTCGCGCAGACCACGCCGCGGCACGGCACTCGTCGTAAACTTTCCGGCGCGACAGCCCCCGCGGCCGGGCCGTGCCCGCCAGCGGGTGGAGCCCATCCGCGGCGGCCTCGCACCCCTGCCGGTCCGCCCCTATCCGAGGAGATCCACGATGCAAACCCGACGCCTGTCCAGCCAACTCGTGGCCGCGCTGCTCAGCGCCGGCATGCTCGCGCTGCCCCCGGTGGCCAAGGCCGACCTGATCGGCACCCAGCAGATCGCCAGCCAGGCCAGCGGCCACGGCGCGGCCGACATCGCGCACGACCGCGCCATGGTCGAGCAGTTCCTCGCCCGCTCCGACGTGCGCCACCGCATGGAGCAGATGGGCGTGAGCGCGGGGCTGACCCAGCAGCGCGTGGCCGCGCTCAGCGACTCCGAGGTGGCCAGCCTGGCCACGCGCATCCAGTCGATGCCCGCCGCCGGCACGCTGGGCTTCCAGGAGACCGTGATCATCCTGCTGGTGGCCATTCTCGTGGTCATCGCCATTTGATGGCAGCCCCCAGGGCCGGGCTGCGCCCGACCCGCCTCCCGAGGGGGGCGAGAAGCCCCGGGGCGGCCTTGCGCACGGCCGCCGCGCTCGCGCTGGCCGCCGCGCTGGGTGGCTGCGCCTTGCCGATTTCCTCCGGCCCGCCGCAGGTCCGCGACGGCCAGCTGCTGCAACGCCCGGCCGGCCTGCCCGATCAGGCCCGGGTGAGCGGGGTGCCCTTCTACCCGGACGACACCAACGCTTGCGGCCCCGCCTCGCTGGCGGAGGTGCTGCGCTTCGCCGGCGTCGACACCGACGCCGATCGCCTGAAACCGCAGCTCCTCACCCCGGCGCTGGACGGCACGCTGCAATACGACATGCTCGGCGCGACCCGCCGCGCCGGACGCGTGGCCTACGTGATCCGCCCCGAGCTGGGCGAACTGTTCGAGAACGTGGCGCAGGGGCGCCCGGTGGTGGTGCTGCAGCGCCTGGGAATTCCCGGCAACATCTGGCATTTCGCGGTGGTCGTGGGCTATGACCTGCGCCATGACAGCGTCACGCTGCGGTCGAGCACCGCGCGCGCGCTGGTCCTGTCCGTCGGCCAGTTCGACGCCACCTGGGCCGGCGGCGGCCGCTGGGCCTTCGTGGCGCTGCGCCCCGGCGAATTCCCCGCCCAGGTGCAGCCGCTGCGCTATCTGCAGGCGGTGGCGCCGATGGAAGGCGTGGCGCCCGAGGCGGCGCGCCGGGCCTACCGCGACGCGCTGGCCCGCTGGCCCGATTCCTGGGTGGCGATGATGGGCCTGGGCAACCTGGCCTACGCGCGCAAGGACTATGCGCAGGCCGCGGCGCGCTTCGCGCAGGCGGCAAGCGCCCATCCGAACGACGGGGATCCGCTGAACAATCTGGCCCAGGCCTTGCTGGCAGCAGGCGACCTGCAGGGCGCTCGCAGCGCGGTGGAGCGGGCGGTCGCCGTCGGCAAGCCCAACCCGCGGGTCTACGCGAAAACCCGCGAGCAGATCCTGTCCGCCGCATCCTCCGCGCACTGATCGCTCGCCCGCGCCCGGCCCGCGGGGGCCCGTGCGCCAGCGTGCGGGGCTTCAGCCCAGGCGGCGGGCGCGTTCGGTGGGGCTGACGATGTCGGTGAGCCGGATGCCGAACTTGTCGTTGACCAGCACCACCTCGCCGCGCGCGATCAGGAAACCGTTGACCAGCACGTCCATCGGTTCGCCGGCCAGGCGGTCGAGATCGACCACCGAGCCTTGCGCCAGTTGCAGCAGTTCGCGGATCTGGATCTTGGTGCGCCCGAGTTCCACCGATAGCGTGACCGGGATGTCCATCACCAGATCCAGCTGCTCGGGCACGGCCCCGCCCGGCGCGGCGTCGGGCTGCAATTGCGCAAAGCTGGCCCGCTGCGCCTGCGGCGCCGCGGGCGCCGGCGGGGCCTCGGCCTCGGCCGGCTCCTGTTCGGCCAGCGCGGCCTCCCAGTCGTCGGCCATCGCGGCGTCCGATGCCGGGATGTCGCTCAGCTCGGGCGCTGCGCCGGTGGGGTCGGAATCGGCCATGATCGTCGTGCGGATGAGGGATGGGTTGCAGAGCCTGCGCGCGCGGTGCTCGGCCGGCGCTCAGCGCAGGTGGGCCTTCGGGGACTGGCCCAGCCCGGCCTCCGCGAGCAGGCGCTGGCGAACCTTGATGGCCATGTTTTCGTCACGCTGTCCGTATTCTGCGACCAGCACCGGGATTCCGTCGACCCGAGCCACCACGGTCTCGGGCATCTCGACGGGAATCACGTCGCCCACGCGCATGCTCAGGAGCTCGCGCACCAGCACCTTGCGCTGCAACAACTCGACGCGCAACTCGACCTCGGCCTCGCGCATCTCGCTTTGCAGGGCCTGCATCCAGCGCTGATCCACCTCGTTGCGGTCGGTGGTCATGCCGGTGGTCATCTGATCGCGGATCGGCTCGATCATGCTGTAGGGAATGCAGATGTGCAGCGAGCCGCCTCCGCCCTCGATCTCCACGTCGAAGGTGGAGGTGATGACCACCTCGGTCGGCGTGGCGATGTTGACGAACTGCGGATTGACCTCCGAGCGCAGCACCTCGATGTCCAGGCCCAGCACGGGGCTCCAGGCGCTGCGGTATTCCTTGAACACCATGTCCAGCATGCGCCCGATGATGCGCTGCTCAAGGTTGGTGAAGTCGCGCCCCTCGATGCGCGCATGGAAGCGCCCGTCGCCGCCGAAGAAGTTGTCGACCACGCTGAACACCAGGCGCGGATCGAAGATGAACAGCGCCGTGCCGCGCAGGGGCTTGAGTTGCACGAGGTTGAGGTTGCTGGGGACCACCAGCGTGCGGATGAATTCGCTGTACTTGAGCAGGCGCACCGAGGACACCGAGATCTCGCTCGAGCGCCGCAGGAAGTTGAACAGGCCGACGCGCCACAGGCGTGCAAAACGTTCGTTGATCACTTCCAGCGTGGGCATGCGCCCACGCACGATGCGGTCCTGGCTGGCCAGGTCGTAGGGGCGCACCCCGCCCTCGTCGACCTCCTCGAGCTCGGGTTCGGTGTCCTCGCCGGTGATGCCCTGCAGCAGGGCATCGACCTCGTCCTGGGATAAGACGTCCTTGACCATGGGTGCGCCGCGCGGGCGGTGAATTACGCGTTCGGGGGATTCAGCGCGAGCAACCGGCCCGCCCCGGATGCTTCGGCCCCTCGGCGCGGCGGTCCGGACGCGGCCCGGCCCCGTGGGGATTCAGTACTGTAAACGACACGCGGGCCGGCAAGTTGAATGCGCGCCGCGCTCACACATAGGTGTTGACCAGGCCGCGCAGCCATGCCGCCGAGGGCTGGGGCGCCAGCCCGGCGCCCACCGCGTCCAGCGCGTCCCGGCCGGCGCGCGATGCCGTGCGCGGGCGCGCGCCGCCGCTGCCGCCGTCGCGCGGGCTGCCGGTACCGACGGAGGCCTGTCCCAGGTTGATGCCGGCCCCGGCGAACATGTCGTGCAATTGCGGCAACGCGCTCTCCACCGCCTGGCGGACCGACTGGTGCGGCGAGGCGAACTGGGCGTTGACCTGCCCGCCCTGCATCTGCAACTGCACTTCCAGCGGGCCGAGCTGGGGCGGGTTCAGATGCAGGGTCGCGGTCTGCAGCTTGCCGTCCACGGCCATCAGCATCTGCTGGCCCAGTTCCTGGCCCCAGGGGGCGCTGCCCACCGGAGAGGGCAACGCGGCGCTATAGGTGGCGGCGGCCTCGACTCCGGAGACCGGGGCCTGCATCGCGGTGCCGAACTGCCCCGCGGCATTGAGCGCGGCCAGCGCGGCCGCCGGCACCTGCGCCGCATCGCCGCGCGGACTGCCGCCGGCGGCTGCAGTCGCCTGGGCGTCGCCGCCCGCCGGGCCCAGGCCGGGCAGGGCCGCCGCGGAGGGCGCGGCGGCACGCGCCGCCGCGGCCACGGCCTCGGTGGCGACCTGCGCGAATTTAGCCGGAGCGGCCGTTGCGTCGGCCTTCACCGCCGCCTGGGCGGCCCGGGCATCGGCTTGCAGTGCCTGTGCGCCGAGGTCGGGCGCGGCCTTGGCCAGCGCCTGGCCCTCCGGCAGCACCTGGGCGGCCGTCGCCGCGCGGCCGCCGGGCGGCAAGGTCTTGCCGCCGGACGCCAGTTCGGCCTTGCCGCCGCCGCCCGCGGCACCGCCCTGCCCGGCCAGCGCCGCCCACTGCGCGAGGATCGCCTGGGCGGCTGCCTGCGCCGCCGCGCCGCCCTGCGCCGCAGCGGCATCGGCGGCCGCGCGCTTGGGGTCGCCCGCGGCGGCGGAGCCGCCGGAAGCCTGCGCCGAGCCCTTGTCGGAAGCCTTGCCGGCCGCTGCCTGGGGCGCCGCGGCGGCGCCCTGGGCCGAGGCATCCGCGGTCTGGGAGGATGCGGAGCCGTCGTGGGCAGAGGCGGAGCCCGCCGAGCCGCCCTGGGCCCCGGCGTCGCCGGACTGCGCGGACGAGCCCGCCGAGCCCTGGGCCCGCGAGTCGCCGTTCGCCGCCGAAGCCGCGCCCTGCGACGCGGCCGCCGGCTGCGCCTGAGCCTGGCTCTGCGGCTGCGGGGACGGACTCGCCGAGGGCGTGGCCGGTGCCGGCTGGGGCGCCTGCGCGCCGGTCTGCGCCACCGACAGCACGCTGGCGAAATTCGCCCCGTCGGAGGCCGCGGAAGACGCGGCCTGCAGGTTGGCGCCCGGGCTGCCGAGCAGGGAGGAAATCGATGCGATCTGGGTCATGGGAACAGCGCGGGCGGCAAGGGTGCCCTGGGCGCAGCCCACCGCATGCAAGAGTCGCGCCAGCTTGCAGCTCGTGACTCCCGGCCCGGCGCGCCGGGCGCGCGACGGAATTCCGTCGCCGGCGTCCCCGAAGCGTCCCCGAAGCGTCCCCGAAGCGTCCCCGAAGCGTCCCCGAAGCGCCCCCGGAGCGCCTCAGCGGCGCCGGGTCCCGGTATCGCCGAAGCGCGAGTTCTGGCTGTCCGTGAAACTGTCGGCGAAGGCGTCGCGGCGGTTCAGCGCCCATTCCTGCAGATCGGCGTGCTGGCGCTTGCGCTGCTGGGTCAGCAGCAGCCCCTGCTCCTGCGCCAGCAGGACCTCGAAGGCCTTCTCTTTCTGGCGTATCGCGGTCCAGGCGCGCAGCTGCTCGGCGCAGCGTTCGCTCGCGCGGTCGATTTCCCCGCGCTGGGCCGCCTGCGCCGCGCCGATGCGCTCCAGGAAGCTGCGCATGTCGCGCACCGCGCTCCACGCGCCGCCGCTGCGCTCGATGTCGGCGAGCTGGCGCCGGTATTGCTCGGCGAACTGCTGCAGTTGCCCGAGCTTGGCCTGCGCCTGCGCCTGCTCCGCCTGCGCCCGCTTGAGCAGTACCGCGATCCGGTTTCCCTCCTGCTGGGCCTGCTCGTGCAGATTGCGCAGGGTCTGCGCGCGTTGGGAACTGGCTTGGTTTTGCGTCATGGACCGTGTTCAACGGCCGACCATCGTCGACCTGACACGAGTGTAGGCCCTGTCGTGGTCAAACGACAGACGCAGTCGGCGCAGGGCCGCCCCAAGACGACTGCGCCCCCTCGGGGGGCAGCGAGCGCTAGCGAGCGTGGGGGCTGTCCCGCAGTCGGCGCAGGGCCGCCCCAAGCCGACTGCGCCCCCTCGGGGGGCAGCGAGCGCTAGCGAGCGTGGGGGCTGTCCATCAAACGACAGCGAGATAGGGTGCCATGAGTTGTTCGAGCATCACGCGGCTCGTGGCCAGGTCGACCGCCTCGTGCATGCCCTGGCGCAGGAAGGCGCCGATGGCCGTGTGCGCATGCACGGCCTGGTCCAGCACCGGGTCCGAGCCCGGCGTGTAGGCACCGACGGCGATCAGGTCCTGCTGCGCGGCGTAGCGCGCCTCGAGTTCCTTGAGACGATACACCCGGCGCAGTTGCTCGTTGTCGGCCAGCGCCGGCATCACGCGGCTGATCGAGGCCTGCAGGTCGATGGCGGGGAAATGCCCCTGCTCGGCCATGCGCCGGTTGAGCACCACGTGCCCGTCGAGGATGGCACGCGTGTTGTCGGCCACCGGATCCTGCTGGTCGTCGCCTTCCATCAGGATGGTGTAGAAGGCCGTCACGCTGCCGCCGCCGTCGCGCCCGTTGCCGGCGCGCTCGACCAGTGCCGGCAGGCGCGCGAACACCGAGGGCGGGAAGCCCCGCGCGGCCGGCGGCTCGCCGGCGGCCAGCGCCACCTCGCGCAGCGCCAGCGCATAGCGGGTCAGCGAGTCCATCAGCAGCAGCACGTGCAGGCCCTGGTCGCGGTAGTACTCGGCCAGCGCGGTGGCCAGGCGCGCGCCGCGAATGCGCGACAGCGCGGGCGCGTCGGCCGGCACGGCCACCACCACGGCGCGGCGCAGTCCCTGCGGGCCCAGGATGTCCTCGATGAATTCCTTGACTTCGCGTCCGCGCTCGCCGATCAGGCCGACCACGATGACATCCGCCGTGGTGTTGCGCGCCATCATGCCCAGCAGCACGCTCTTGCCCACGCCGCTGCCGGCGAACAGGCCCATGCGCGCCCCGCGCCCGACGGTGAACAGGGCGTTGATGGCGCGCACGCCGACGTCCAGCGGCTGGCGCACCAGCGCGCGCTCCAGCGGGTTGATGGGCGGCGTGCTCAGGCTGGTGAAGTCCCCGGCGAGCAGCGGCCCGTGGCGGTCCAGCGGGCGCGCATCGGCGTCGAGCACGCGCCCGCACAGTTCCATGCCGGCGGGCACGCGCAGGTCGCCCGGAACCGGCATCACGCGGGCGCCCGGCGCCAGGCCCTGCATGTCGCCGCTGGCCATCAGCTGCACGTTGTCGCCGTGGAAGCCCACCACCTCGGCGCTGATGCGGCGATTTCCGTCGGTGCGGATCAGGCAGCGCGCGCCCAGGCTGAGGTCCAGGCCCTGCGCCTCGAGGATCAGGCCGCGCACGCGCACCAGGCTGCCGCTGGGCACCAGCGGCAGGTCGCCGGCCGCGCGCAGGCGCCGGTACAGCGTGCCCAGGCGGGCCAGGGCCTGCGGCGAACCCACGGTGGGCGCGCTCACAGCGAACCCTCCTCGAACAGGCGCGCCATGACCTGGCGCCAGCGCTCTTCCAGGCGCAGGTCGAGCTCGGCCTGCGCGTCGCGCACGCGCCAGCGGCGCTCCGGATGCGCGCGCGAGCCCTCCGGCCCGGCGCCCAGCACGAGGTCGCCGCGCTGCAGCGTGGGGTCGGCCACCAGGCCCATGCCGCTTTCCTCGAGTTCGGGCGCGAGTTCGCCCAGCAGCGCGGCATCGTCCGGATGCAGCCGCACCCAGGGCACCCCGGCGCGCGCGGGGAAGGCCGCCAGCGCCCTTTGCAGCACGTCCAGCACCTGCTGGGGCTGCGTGCGCAATTCGTGCACGATCACCTGGCGCGCCAGCTCCATGGCCAGCGCGACCAGCGAAGCCTCCAGCTCGGCGTCCAGCGCGGCCGCCGCCGTGCCCAGACGCTGCAGCAGCGCCCGCACCGACTCGAGCTCGGCCTGCGCCTGCTGGCGCCCGGCCTGCAGCCCGCCGGCGCGCCCCTCCTGGTAGCCCTGTTCGAAGCCCTCGCGGCGGCCCTGCTCGCGCGCGGCCTCGAACACCGCCTCGAGGTCGCGCGCGGTGGGCAGCGGCGGCCCGCCCGGCGTGCCCGGCACACCCGCCGAGGCCCCGCGGCCCGCTTCGCGCGGGGCGCCGCTGCCCAGCTCGGGCGCCGCCCAGGCGCGCGCCTTGCCGGCCGATTCCTTGGGGATGATCATCGGCGCGCTCCGCGCGCGAAAGCTGGTCTCGCGTGCATGACCGGATCAGCCCACCATCGCCTCGGCGCCGCCGCCGCCGAGCTGGATCTGCCCGGCCGACTCCAGGCGCGTGGCCACCTGCAGGATCTCCTTCTGCGCCGCCTCGACCTCGCTCAGGCGCACGGGGCCCTTGGCCTCCATGTCGTCGCGCAGCATCTCGGCCGCGCGCTTGGACATGTTGCCCAGAAACTTCTCGCGCAGCGGCGCGTTGGCGCCCTTGAGCGCCACGATCAGCGACTCGGAGGAGATCTCGCGCAGCATGGTCTGCATGCTTCGGTCGTCGACGTTGATCAGGTCGTCGAACACGAACATCTGTTCCTGCACCTTGCCGGCCAGGCCCTCGTCCTGCGAACGCATGTGGTCCATGATCGTGTTCGACAGCGTGGTGTCCAGGCGGTTGAGCACCTCGGCGGCGATCTTGGGCCCGCCCATCGCGCTGACCTGCACGCTTTGCGAGTCGCCCGACAGCAGTTCGTCCAGCGCGTCGTTGAGCTCGCGCAGCGCGCTGGGCTGCAGGCCGTCGAGGTTGGCCAGGCGCAGCATCGCCTCGCTGGCCAGGCGATCGGTGAGGAAATGCAACACCTCGGCGGCCTGGTCGGGGTCGATGTAGGACAGCACCAGCGCGACCACCTGCGGGTGCTCCAGCTTGATCAGCTCGGCCACCGCGCGAGGCTCGAGCCATTTCAGGTTTTCCAGCCCGGTGGACTCACCCCCGTGCAGGATGCGCTCGATCAGCGAATTCGCCCGATCGCCTCCAAGCGCCTTGGTCAGCGCGGAGCGCAGGAACTGGTCCGCCCCGAGGCCCAGCGAGGTCTGGCGCTCGAGCTTGTCGCGGAACTCGCGCATCACCGAATGGGCCTGGTCGGTGCTCACGCGCCCCAGGCGCGACATGGCCACGCCCAGGCGCTGCACCTCGCGCGGCGCCAGGTGTTTCATCACCTCCGCGGCCTGGTCCTCGCCCAGGCTGAGCAACAGCACGGCGGCGCGGTCCAGCCCCTTGAGGTCTTGCTCCTCACTGGCCATCGGCAAGCCACTCCTTGACCACCTGCGCGGCGCGGCGCGGGTCCTGCTTGGCGAGTTCGCGCGAGACGGCGGCGTCGTTCTCGAAGGTGTTGCTCAGGTGCACCACCTCCGGCGCGAGCTCGCCCGCGCCCGCCCCGCCCCGGCCTGCTTCGGCGCGTTCCTCGGCCTCCTCTTCCTCCTCGCCACGCTCGGCCGGCGTCGCCAGCCGGCGCACGGCGCGGTAGATCAGCAGGCCCAGGATCAGCGCCAGCAGGTACGGTACCGCCTCGCGCACCGAATCCCAGATCGCGGGCGAGCGCCACAGCGGCAGGGCCGCCTGTTGCGCCTCGGTGCTGCCGCCGAAGGGCATGCTGACCACCGAGACCTGGTCGCCGCGCTTGGCGTCGAAGCCGATGGCATCCTGCACCAGTTGACGCAGCTGCGCAAGCTGCTGCGCGCTCATCGGCTGGGGCTTGGCGCTGGCGCCCTTGCCGGCCGCGGGCCGGTCGTTGACCAGCACCGCCACGCTGATGCGCCGCACCGAGCCCACCGGCTGCTGCGTGTGGCTGATGGTCTTGTCGACGTCATAGTTGGTGGTGGCCGAACTGCTGGCGGCGGTGGGTGCCAGGCTGCGCAGCGCGGGGGCCAACTGGGTGAACTGCTGCGGGGTCAGCGGTTCGGAGGCCGAACCGACAGCGAACGGAGCGGCCACCCCGCCGGGCGGCTGGTTGCTCAGGGCTCCCGGCACGCCGGCCGGCAGGCTGGCGTTGCCCGTGCTGTTCTGGGTCTGCGCCTGGCGGCTGAGCAGGTGACCCTGGCCGTAGATCACCGAGCTGGTCTCGGTCTTGCCGAAATCCAGGTCCGCCGACACGGCCACGCGCACCCCGTTGCTGCCCACCAGCGGGCTGAGGATGCTCTCGATCTGCTTGCGGTACTGCTGCTCGACGGCGTTGCGGTAGGCGAGCTGACTGGGCTCGATGCCGCTGTCCGACGGCCCGGCGGCCGTCAGCAGGTTGCCGTCCTGGTCGACCACGTTGACCGCCTTGTCGCTCATGCCGGCCACGCCCGAGGCCACCAGGTGCACGATGCCGGCGACCTGCGCGGAGTTGAGCACGCGCCCCGGGTAGAGCTTGAGCAGCACCGAGGCCGAGGGCTTCTGCTCCTGGTCGAGGAACACCGAGGGCTTGGGAATGGCCAGGTGCACGGTGGCCGCCTGCACCGCCGACATGGAGTCGATGGTGCGCGCCAGCGAACCTTCCAGCGCGCGCTGGTAGTTCACGCGTTCGACGAACTGGCTGGTTCCCATCGGCTCGTTGTCGAGCAATTCGAAACCCACCCCGGCGCCCTTGGGCAGGCCCTGCGCGGCCAGCTTCATGCGCGTGGCGTAGACCTGGTCGGAGGGCACCTGGATGACGTTGCCCGCGTCGGTGATGCGATAGGGCACGCCCAGTTTCTGCAACTCGGCGATCACCGTGCCCCCGTCCGCCTGGGACAGGTTGGTGTACAGCACCTGGTAGCCCTGCACCCGTCCCCACATCAGGCTGACCACGAGCAGCGCCACCAGCGCCGCCAGGCCGACGATCAGGCCCATGCGCTGGTTGACGCTCAGGCGCCGCCACAGCGCCAGGGGAGCTTGGAGCGCCTGCGGCGCGGCGTTGTCGGTGACGGTGGCCATCGGTGGTTCGTGGGTGCCGGTCGGAGCATGCGCATCGAGGCCTCAAGGCGCCTCGCGCGCGGACTCAGGCCTGGATGTTCATGATGTCCTGGTACGCGCTGACCAGCTTGTTGCGCACCTGCAGCGCCGCCTGGAAGGACAGCGAGGCCTTCTGTGTGGCCAGCATCACGTCGCTCAGGCTGACGTTGCTGGTTCCGGTGGAGAACTGCGTCTGCAACTGGTCGGCCTGCTGCATCTGCGCGTTGACCCCGGCGAGCGCCGATCGCAGGGTGCCGGCGAAATCCCCCTCGGTGCCGGCGGCGCCCGCGGGCGCCCGGGCGCCGTCCAGCCGGGGCGATGCCGCCGCCTCGGCGGCCAGCGCGCGCATCTGCTGCACCAGTTCCTGCATGCGATCGACGTTCATCGGACGGATCTCCCCAAAGGCCAGGCGGCGTCAAGACCCTGACGCCAACCAGGGTGAAGCAAGACGCGTTCCAGACCTGCCTGCCCCGCCGCCCGGCGACTACGCGTCGTCGGCATCGTCGAAGGAGGCCGGCAACTCCAGCCCCGCCTCGCGCAGGCGCTGCAGCTTGTGGCGCAGCGTGCGCGGGCTGATGCCCAGGCGCTGCGCGGCCAGCTTGCGCGAGCCCGCGCTATCGCGCAAGGCATCGGCGATCATCCTGCGCTCGTTCTCGGCCAGCTCGGCGCCCAGCGCGCGCGCGCCCTGCCCCGGCAGGGCCGTGGCCGCGCCGGCGCCGGCGCCCGCCAGCGTTTCCATCGCGGCCGGTCGCACCATCTGCGGTGCCGGCGCGGGACGCGGCGCCGCGGCGCCCGGCGAGGCACCCGGCTGCAGCAGCAGGTCCGCGGCGGTGATGCGCCCGGCGCTGCACAGGATGGCCGCGCGCTGCATCACGTTTTCCAGCTCGCGCACGTTGCCGGGCCAGGCATGCGCGAGCAGCGCCTGGCGCGCCGAGCCGTCGAGCGCCGCCGCGGCCTGCCCGCCCGCGTACTGCTGCGCGAAGCGCCGCAGCATGGCCTCGGCCAGCGCAACGATGTCCTCCGGACGCTCGCGCAGCGCCGGCACGCGCAGCGGAAACACGCTGAGCCGGTAGAACAGGTCCTCGCGCAGCACGCCCTGGCCCACGGCCTGCTGCAGGTCGCGGTTGCTGGTGGCCACGATGCGCAGGTCCAGCGGAATGCGCCGGCGCCCGCCCAGGCGTTCGATCTCGCGCTCCTGCAGCACGCGCAGCAGCTTGGCCTGCAGCGAGGCGGCCATCTCGGTCACCTCGTCCAGCAGCAGCGTGCCGCCCTGCGCCTGCTCGAACTTGCCCGGCGCCGACTGCGCCGCGCCGGTGAAGGCCCCCTTGTCGAAACCGAACAAGGTGGCCTCGAGCAGGCTTTCGGGGATGGCCGCGCAGTTGATGGCCACGAAGGGTCCGGCCGCGCGCGGGGACTCCCGGTGCACGTAGCGCGCCAGCACCTCCTTGCCCACCCCGCTCTCTCCCAGCAGCATGATGCTCACGTCGGTGCGCGCCGCCCGGGCCGCCATGTCCATGACCTGCAGCATGGCGGCCGAGCGCGCGATCAGGCCCGCCGCGGGGGCGCCGGCCGCGCTGGGCGCTTCGGAGAGTCGGGGTGCGAGGGACATCGGGCTGGAAAGGAATCGGCACGCGCAAGCAGGCGGGCCCACGACGACATCCTACGCAATCCGCGGGCGCCGGCGCCGGGCCGCGCCTCCGGTGTCAAAGTCTTGACGTCGCGCGCAGGCGGCGCCGCGGGAGCCCGCCGCTCATTCCGCGCCTTCGCGCAGGTTGTACTTGCGGATCTTCTCCACCAGCGTGGTACGCCGCAGCCCCAGGCGCGCCGCCGCGTGCGCGATCACGTTCTGGCTGGCCTGCAGGGCCTGCTCGATGAGCGAGCGCTCGATGCGCTCCAGGTAGGCACGCAGGTCGATGCCCTGCGCCGGCAGCACCGGCTCGGCGGGCTCGGCCACCAGCTGCATCAGGTCGTGCAGCCCGTCGTCGTCGCTCCCGGCGTCGGCGGCCTGCGCCAGGCCCTGCGGCAGCGCCTGCGGGCCCAGCATCTTGGGCGGCAGATCGCGCAGCTGCACGGTGGCGCCGGCATGCAGGATCACCAGGCGCTCCATCAGGTTGTGCAGCTCGCGCACATTGCCGGGCCAGGCATAGGCGAGCAGGGCCTGGGGCACGCCGTCGCCCAGGCGCACCCTGCCCAGCCCCGAGGCTTCCAGGCCGCGCAGCGCATGCTCGGCGAGCAGCAGGATGTCCTCCCCGCGGTCGCGCAGCGCCGGAATCTGTACCGGCACCACATGCAGGCGGTAGTACAGATCCTCGCGGAAACGGCCCAGCTCGATGAGCTGTTCCAGGTCCCGGTGGGTGGCGGCCACGATGCGCGCGCCGGCCGCCAGGGTCTCGCTGCCGCCCACGCGCTCGAAACAGCGCTCCTGCAGCACGCGCAGCAGCTTGACCTGCAGCGCCGGGCTCATCTCGGCGATCTCGTCGAGGAACAGCGTGCCGCGGCCGGCCAGCTCGAAGCGCCCCTTGCGCGCCGACTGCGCGCCGGTGAAGGCTCCGCGCTCGTGGCCGAAGAGCTCGCTTTCCATCAGCTCGCCGGGGATCGCGCCGCAGTTGACGGCCACGAAGGGCCGGCCCGCGCGCGGCGACCAGGCATGCAGCAGGCGCGCCACCAGTTCCTTGCCGGTGCCGGACTCGCCCTGCACCAGCACCGTGCTGTCGGCACCCGCCACGCGGCGCAGCAGCGCGCGCAGCGCGACCATCTGCGCGCTCTCGCCGAGCAGCAAGGGCTCGGCGGCGGCGACTTCCTCGGCGTTGATGGTCGTGCTGCTCATGGCGTGATGACGCGCATTCTCGCACCGCGCGCGCGCGGTGCCGGAAAACCGCGCCGCGCGTCGCCCACGCGCAACGCCTGCGCGCCCCGCGCGGGCTACTTGGAGCCGAGATGGCGCAGGTAGCTCGCCTTGCGCAGCGGCTCCTTCAGATGCGAGCGCAGGCGTTGCGCCTCGGCACGGGTGGCGTAGGGACCCACCAGCAGCACGTGCAGGCCGTGGGGGCTGTGGGCGCCCCGGCAGTTCGGCAGGTGGAAGCGCTCCAGCCGGGCGCGCAGCTGTTCGTAGCTCTTGAGCTCGGCGAAGGCGCCGACCTGCACGTACCAGCCGGCACGGCTGCACACCGCGCTGGCGGCGCCGTGCGCGCGCGGGTGCGCACGCTGCGCGGCATGGTGCTCGGGCCGGCGCGCCGCGCGCGCGTGCGGCGCGGGCAGCGCAGCTGGGACGCCGGGCACGGCCGCGGCGGAAGCCCCCGGGGCGGCGCTGGCGGAGCCCTGCGGGGCCACGCCCGGTTGCACCTGCGGCAGCGCGAGGGCGGCGCCGCTGGCCGCGGCCTGCGCGCTGCGCGCGGCCTGCGCCAGCTGGCTGCCAGCGGCGGGCTGCGAGGCGCCCGACGCGGCCCGCGCGGGCGCCGCCGAGGCGGCGGCCGCGGGTGCCGACGCGAGCTTCGCCGCCGCGCTGGCGGCGAGCCCGGGCACCGAAGCGGCGGGCGCCGGGTGCAGTGCGGCCGAGGCGCCGGAGGCGGCCGGGGCCGGCGTCGGCGCCGTGCCCCCGCGCATGCGATGCACGGCGAACACGATGAGCGCGACGACGATGACCGCGGCGCCGACGATCAGGCCGCGGTTGATCCAGCCGAGGCGCTTCTGAATGTTGTCCAGGGGGTCTGTCACGATGGAGGGCTGTCGGGAGCGGGAACCGGGGCCGCGGCGGAGGCGGGCGCGCCGGGGGGCGCGACCACCACGCCACGATCGGCGCCCGTGGGTTGGTCGGGAGAAACGATGACGATGCTGACCCGCCGGTTGGCCGCACGGCCTTGCGGGGTGGCATTGCTCTGCACCGGATGATATTGGCCATAGCCGGCGGCCACGAGTTGCTGCGGAGCAACCCCCTGCCCGACCAGCATGTTCAGCACCGAAAGCGCGCGCATGGTCGAGAGTTCCCAGTTCGACGCGAACTCGGCGTTGTGGATCGGCTGGTCGTCGGTGTAGCCGTTGACCTGGAACTGATACGGCAGCCGGGCCAGGATGCGCGAGACCTGGGCCAGCAGGTCCTGCGCGCCGCCGCCCAGCTGCGCGCTGCCGGAGGCGAACAGCACGTTGTCGTGGATGTCGATGACCACGCCGAGGGGGCTCAGGCGCACCTGCACCTGGCCCTGGCGGATCTGCGGGGCCAGCCCGGCCGCCAGCGACTGCGCGATCTGCGCCAGGCGCCGGCGCAGCGCCTGGCGGGCGCGCTCTCCGCCGCCCGACTGCGTGCCCGCGGTGGGCAGCGGAGGCAGCTGGACCAGCCGCGCCCGGCCGCCGGCGCCGTCGGCTGCCTCCAGCGGCAGCGGCCGCGTGGGCTGGCCGGTGAAGGCCGCGACCAGGGTCTTGGACAGGACCTTGTACTTGCCCTCGTTGACCGAGGAGATCGAGTACATGACCACGAAGAACGCGAACAGCAGGGTGATGAAGTCGGCGTAGGACACGAGCCAGCGTTCGTGGTTCTCGTGTTCGTGCTGCGCCTTGCGGCGTCCCATGGCGTGGCTCCGGGCTCCGGGCTGGGGGCTCAGTCGCGGGCGCGAGCCGTGATCGGGCCCGGCCGCATGCGCGGGCTCATGCGCGGGCTCACAGCCCGGCGCGCTGGCGCGCGATCTGGCGGCGATGATGGCGGAACACGAAGCGTTCCAGGTCGTTCTGCAGTGCCGGCTCCAGGGTTTCGATGTCCAGCCTGTGCCACAGCAGCTCGCCTTCCACTTCCTCCTCGACGATCTGGCCCGGAAGCATCAGCGGCAAGGCGATGCGGTGGCGCAGCCAGATGCGCACCCACAGCCGCCGCCCGACGCCGATCGAGCCCTCGCTGGCCCAGTACAGGCGCCGCGCCGACAACACGCAGGAGCGCTCGCGCGGCAAGGCCTGCATGCCGCGCAGCGCGGTGCTGGCCATCAGCAGCAGCAGGTCCAGGCGGCGCTCCAGATGGGAGTTCGCGTCGGCGCGCGCGGGGTCGACGGACGCCGCAGGCTCGTCGAGCATCAGCAAGGCGCGCAGCAGCGTGAGGTTGTCGGCCATGACGTCGGCCAGCGCCGACTCGGGGGTGATGGTGTCCACCCAGTCCATCGGCAGGCGCGCGTGCAGGCTCACGGCCTCGCCGCGCACGGGCGCGGCGGCGGCATCGTCCAGCTCGGGCGGAAGGGTCGACGGCGGTGGCGGTGGCTGGATCATGGCGGCGCGTGCCCCGGGACGAAGGCTCAGGCCCCAGCATACCGCCTCCAGGCGTGATCAGGCCCGGCGCAGGCCTTCGATCCAGGCGTCGCGCAGGGTCGTGACCACCGCGGCACAGTCGTCCAGGGCCTGCGTGTCGTCGAAGATGTTGGCCTGCCCCATGCGCTCGAGCAGGTAGCGGTAGACGCCGGCCAGGCGCTGGCTGAGCTCTCCGGATTCGCTGGAGGCCGGATCGGGCAGCGCCACCAGCAGGTGCTCGACGATCTGGTAGGCGCGGCCCATGGCCTGCGCCTTGCGGTCGAGCGCCCGCTCCTGGATGGCGCCGCGCGCACGGCGCAGGTATTCCAGGATGCCGTCCAGGCCGAGCACCAGCAGGCGTTCCTCCTGGACCCCCTGCTGGCCGACCTGGCGATAGGCGTTCAACGCCGTCATTGCATTCATGGTTCAAGCCTCCTTGCTTGACGATTCATCCGACCGAGGAGCCGGAGCTGGTGTTGTAGAACGCGCTGAGATACTGGCCCACCGATTGCAGCTGGGCCACCTGCACCTGCATGGCCGCGAACTGCTGCTCGAGCAGGGCCGTCTGGGCGCTGGCGCTGCTCTGCAATTGGGTGATCTGCTGGTTGATGCCGGTGATCGTGTTGTTGAGCCCGCTGGTGGCCGCCGCGACGAAGCCGGTGGTGGTGTTGAGCGCCTGGGTCAGCACCGCATTCATCTGCTGGTACACGCCCTGGCTGACGGTCACGCTGCCCAGGCTGCCGGTGGCCTGCCCGGACACGTTGACCTTCAGCCCCAGCGCCGCGCCGGGGCCGGTGACGGTGAGGGTCTGGCCCGAACCGCTGGCGATCTGGCCGTTGACACTGCCCACCACGTCGGTGCCTGCCGCGCTGAGCCGGGTGGTGCCGATGCCCGTGCCGCCCGAAGTGGCCGCCTGGTCCGACACCACGCTGAAGGCTTCGGCGCTGCCGTAGGCGCTTGTCTGCAGTTCCAGGATGCCGTTGTTGTTCAGCGCGGTGATCGCGCTCAGCCCCTTCTGGCTCAGCGTGGCGTTGATGGTGGCGACGACGGCGTCGATGGTCGAGCCCGAGGCCAGGCTGACCGTCACGCTGGTGGAGCCGGAGCTGATGGTCAGGTTCTCGGCGCTGCTCAGGCCGCCGCTGGGCACCGCGCTGGCCGCCGTCAGCGAGGCCTGCGTGGCATCCGAGACGATGTTCACCGCGTAGGTGCCGGGCTGGGTGTCGGTGGTGGTCGAGACGAAGCCCACGCTGGCGTTGCTGGGCGTGCCCACCTGTCCGAACAGCCCGGTGACCTGCTGGTAATTGTCCGACAGCGCCGACGACAGCAGGTTGGTGTCGAGCTGCAGCGTGCCGTCCGTCGCCAGGTTCAGGCCCACGCTGCCCAGCGAGGTGTAGGCGCTGCCCGACACGGTGCCCTGCGCCTGCCCGCTGATCAGGCTCATCAGCTGCGTGCGCAGCCCCTGGATGGCGGCGTTGCCGATCAGCGGCCCGCTGCCCCCCGAGGCGCCGCTGCTGGCGCTGCCGCCGTAGGCGCTGACCGCGTTGAGGGCGCTCATCGCCGTGTTGTAGGCGCTGGCGAAGGCCTGCACCGAGGTGACGAAGGTGGCCGAGTCGTTGCCCACCTGCAGGGTGCTGGAACCGCTGGCCTGCAGCAGGTTCAGCGTGACCCCCGGAATGGCGCCGCTGACGGTGTTGCTGGCGCTGGTGATGGGCAGGCCGTTGATGGTGACCTGCGCGTTGCTGGCGCCCTGGCTCTCGGTCAGGCCGCTGGCGCCGGTGCCGGAGCTGTAGGCCAGCGAGGCCAGCGAGCCGGTGGCGCCGCTGACCCCGACGGTGAAGGCGTTGGCCGCCCCGGTGTTGCTGCCGGTGAGGGTCAGGCGGTAGCCGGTGCCGTCGTACACCACCGCCGCGCTGACCCCTGCCTTGGCGTTGTTGATGGCCGCGGCGATGCCGTTGAGGGTGTTGTTGCTGTTGTCGATGGTCACCGCGGTGGCGGTGCCCGAACCCACCTGGATCTGCAGGGTTCCGGTGCCCACCGTGCTGTTGGTCGCCGAGGCGAAGTCCTGCGAATACAGGTTTTCCGACTGCGCCAGCACGATGTTGCTCAGCGAGTAGCTGGCCAGCGGCGCGTCGGAGGCCACGCTGGCCGAGACCGCCGCCGAATTGCTCAGCGTAACCGTGCGATTGTTGACCTGGGTGACCGCCTGCAGGCTGGACACCGCCGTCTGCAGGGTCGACAGCGCGCTTTGCACCGTGCCCCAGGCCGACAGGGTGGTCTGGTAGGACTGCTCCTGGTTCTGCAGCAGAGTGATCGGCCTCTGGTAGGCGGCGCTGAGCTGCGTGACCAGCGACTGGACGTCGATGCCGCTGACCAGGCCTGAGAGGGAAACCGACATGCTGTACTCCAGGGAATGCTTCGGACTTGCGTTGGGCTGGCGTTCGGCGCGAAGACTACGGCATGGCGCGCATGGGCCTCAGGCCTTGGCGTTGATCAACGCACCCGCCGAGCCACCACCCGGGTTCTGCGACGCCTGCACGACCTGCTGCGCCGGCACGTAGTACTTGAAGAAGGTCTGCCGGGTCGACTTGTCCGACAACTCGACCAGCACCTGCCCGGGGTGTTCCCCGCTGGTGTCGAGCCCCGCGCTGAGGGTGACGCCGCTGGACTGTTCGAGTTGCTGGTTGATTTTCTGCACTGCCTTGTGCAGGCTTTCGGCGCTCACCTGCGCCGCGGCCTGCGACGATGCCCCGCCCTGCGCCTGCGCCTGCGCGGTGCCGGAGCCCGAGGCGGGCGCCGCGCCGGCCCCCGCCGAGCCGGACGCCGGCGCGTTCGCGCCGGAGGCGGACGAGCCGACGCCGCCCACGGGGGCGGCGCCGGAAACCGCCGGGACGCCGGGGTCGACGGTGGTACGAAGATTCGAGATGTCCATGACGGAGCTCGTCTCCAGGATCCTGGCCACGGGGAACCCGCGTGGGGCCCCCCGTGGTCCGAGACCTCAGTCGCCTGCGATCAGGGCAGGAGCTTGAGGTAGCTTTGCTGCAGCGCGTTCGCCTGCGCCAGGGTCGAGATGCCGGCCTGTTGCAGGATCTGGAACTTCGACAGCTGGGTGGTGGCGGAAGCGATGTTCGCGTCCTGCACCACCGACTGTGCCGACTGCAGGTTGGTCGCCGCGGTCTGCGCGTTGCTGACCGAGGCCTGCACCCGCTGCTGCACCGCACCCAGCGCGCCGCCCTGCGCGTTCAGCGAATTGATGGCCTGGTCCAGGATCGCGATGGCATGGTTGGCGCCGGCCACCGTGCTGACGTCCACGCTGGCCACCTGCGAGCCGCCCGAACCGGACGACAGCGTCGCCGCGGCGCTGCTGAAGCCGATGCCGGAAGCGTTGCCGATCGCGTACGAGTTGTTCGACTCGAACTGCACCACGCCCTGCACCAGCAGGCTGCCGGTGCCGCTGGTCAGCGCGCCGCCCACGGACGTCTCCGACTGGCTGCCGTCGGTGTTGACCGTGTTGGCCACGACGTTCAGCGAAGCCGTCGAACCCGAGGCCAGGCCCGAGGCCGCGCTACCGCTGCTGGCCTGGATGACGATGTTCTGTCCCTGGCTCTGGGTCAGCACGATCTCCTGCGTGCCGCCGACCACCTGGGTGTCCGCGGACACTCCGGTGGTGGCGGCCTGGTTGTTGATCGCCGAGACCAGCGAGCTCAGGTCGTAGTTGCCCGAGGTGCCGGTGACGGTCGCGGAGATGTTCACCGCGTTGGTCTGCGTGCCCGAGGTGCCGTTGCTCAGCGAGAAACTGATGCTGCCCGAGGCGGCGACCGTGAAGGCCACGCTGGTGTAGGCCTGCGCGGTCACGCCGGTCTGCGAGGACACCGCGTTGACGCTGCTGGCGATCGTGGCGGCGGACTCGTCCTTGCTGGAGATGGACACCGCGGCGTTGCCGACGGAGCCGGAAACCCCCAGGGTGCCGATGCTGAAGTTGCCCGCGCCGCCTGCGCCCGCGGAGCCGGAGGTGATCGTGAAGGCGCCGCCGCCCAGGTAGCCGTCCACCGAGTAGGCACCCGAGGTCGTGTACACGGCGCCCGA
The DNA here is from genome assembly GCF_000377645.1 of Thiomonas sp. FB-6. GTDB lineage: Bacteria > Pseudomonadota > Gammaproteobacteria > Burkholderiales > Burkholderiaceae_C > Thiomonas_A. The sequence goes on from NZ_KB898485.1 coordinate 38,266, forward strand.
GGTGGTGGTCGTGTAGTTGCCCAGCGCGCTGGTCTGCGCGTTGCCCACCGACACGTTGATGATCTGGTTGGAGTTCGCGCCGACCTGGAACTGCGAGCCGGCGAAGGTGCCGTCCAGCAGGTTCTGGCCGTTGAACTGGGTCTGCGTGGCGATGGTCTGCACCTGCGCCAGCAGCTGGGTGACCACGCTTTGCAGGGACTGACGATCCTGCGTGGTGTTGGAGCCGTTGGCCGACTGCACCGCGATGGTGCGGATCTGTTGCAGCAGGTTGGTTTCGTTTTGCAGCGCGCCGGTGGCGGTCTGCACCAGGGACACCGCCTGGTTGCCGTTGGAGACGGCCTGGTTCAGACCGTTGATCTGGGTCTGGAAGCGTTGCGCGATCGAGTAGCCGGCGGGGTTGTCGGCGGGGCCGTTGATCTGCTTGCCCGTGGACAGCTGCTGGATGTAGGTGCTGAGACTGCTGGTGGTGTTGCCCAACGCGTTCAGCGTGTTGAGCGCATTGACGTTGGTGTTGATGATGCCGGAAATGGCCATGACGAAGCTCCTGGGAGAGACAGGGTCCGGCTTCCCTGCCGGACGCGGACAAAGCTGTCCGCAGCAGGCTCAACGTCACAAGCGCGGCGGACTTTAGGCCTCCGCCGCGCGCGCCCAGGCTCGGGCTCGCCTCGGCGGGCCCGCTGGGAATTCTTGTTTTATTGGAATATTTCGTTCCGTTATTAAAGCTCCAGCAGCGCCTGCTCCACCACCGCGCGCAGATCCCGCGAGGCCGCCGCCTGGGCCTCGCCCAGCAGGGGCTCCAGCGCGGCGCGCCCCTGCACCAGGGCCTCGCGCACCTGGGCCACCTCCCTGGGCAACTGGCGCAGCGCCTGCTCCACCGGCTGCAGCAGGTCCGCGGCCCGGGTGCCGGCCGCATCCGGCGACGGCAGCGCCTCCAGCAGCGCGGTGGCCTGCACGCACAGCGGCTCCAGATCCTGCACCACCGTGTCCAGCGCATCCCCGTGCACGCCGGGAATGAGCTCCAGGCGCTCCAGGGTCAGGCGGAAGTTCAGGCTCAGCAACTGCAGGGATTCGGCCAGGCGCCGCGCGCGCTGCAGGAATTCCCGCTCGACCTCGCCGCCCAGCGCCCCCAGCGCCTCGTGCACCTGGCCCAGGCAGGCCTGCACCTGCTCCACCCCGTTTTCGAGCCGGCGGGCCTGTTCGCCGGCGCCCTCCAGCGCCTGGGCGGACTGGCGCAAGGCCTGCAGCCGCGCCTGTCCGTCGCGCGCGGACGGCAGCGTGGGCACCAGGCGCCTCCACTCCTGTTGCACCTGCTGCAGCGAGTCCTGGGCGCTGCGCGCCGCCTGCAGCGAGCGCTCGCCCTGCTCGCGCAGGCCATCCTCGGCCTGCTGCGCGCGCAGCGCCAGGCGCTCGCGCTCCAGGCCGGCCCGGCGCATGGCCAGGCGCAGGTCGTCGAGCAGGCCGCGCCACTCCGGCGCAGCGTCGGCCACCGCCTCGCCACGCAGCACCGCGCGCACCGCCACGCGCAGCCGGGCCTGCTCGATGCGCAGGCTCAGGCTCAGGAACAGCGCGGCCAGCAGCAGCAGCACGCCGCCTCCGAGCACGGCGGGAGCCGTGGGCAAGGCGCCGCCCGCATGCGGCGCCAGCAGGCCCTGCAGCCACCAGATGCCGGGCAGCCACGCGCAGCACAGCAGGCACATCGCGACGATGGCTCGGGTCGGTGTGATTCTCACGCTCGGAACTCCGGTGGCTCGGCGTCTGCGGAGCGCGCGCCGTCGGGCGCTTCCAGACAGCCCTTGCACAAGGTGGGCACATGCAGCACGGGACAGACTTCCCCGCCGGACTCCGCGGGCAGGGGCAACAGCGCCCGCACCGCGTTCCACGGCGCGGGCAGGCCGGGCTGCACCTCGATCAGGCGTTCGGGCTGCTCCTGGTGGACCCCGCGCACCTGATCCACCAGCAAGGCCCACAGACGCGCGTCATCCTGGACCAGCAGCACGCGCGCGCCCTCGCGGCCCAGGCTCGGGCGCCGCCCCATCGCGGCACCGCAGTCCAGCACCGGCAGCACGCGCTGCTGCCAGGCGATGACCCCGGGCCACACGCGGTGCCGCCGCCCGGGCAGCTGCGCCAGGCTGGCGGCCAGCGCGACCTGGCGCAGCTGCCGGCTGTCCACCGCGCAGGCCTGGCCGTCGACCTCGAACAACATCCAGCTGCCGGCCAGCGCCGGGCCGAAGCCCATGGGCGGCAGCGCCTGCCCGCCGGGGCCTGCAGGCTGCGCACGCCCCGCCGGAGCAGCTGCGCGCACGGCCTGCCAGGAGGCGGGCGCCTCCAGCGGCGCGGCCTCCGACGGAATCTTGACGCTTTGGTCGCGCTGCATGGGGTCTTTCATGATCCCCCCTGTTCCGGCGCAGCGCATGCATCGGGCTCGCGCGTGGCCTGAGCGCGCGCATGCACCCAGGCGACAAAGCCCGGGTCGAGCAGCAGCGCCAGCTCGCAAGCCCCGGGCTGCAGCCCGGGGACCTGGGCCGGCTCGCTCGACACCGCCGCGGCGGCCACGCCCAGCGGCCCGCCGAGCACGGCGGGAAGTCCCCAGAAATGCAGCGCCTGCTGCTGCAGCACCTGCTGCACGCGCAGCGCGTAGCAGACCTGCGCGTCGCGCAGCAGCAGGTATTCGTCGGGGGCCTCCGGCTCCTGCACACCCCAGCATGCCTCCAGGGCCACCTCGGGCAGCGCGCCATGCTCGGTCAGCACCAGCGTGTCGCCCCGCGGCAGGTGCAACAGACGCGCCGGCGCCTGGACCTGGCCGATCACCTGGTCGGCCGGCAGCGCCAGGGTCCAGGACCCCAGCCGTGCCAGGCGCACCTGCAGCACGCCGTGCCAGTTCGACGCCGCGGCCGCGGACGGCGTGTCCTCCAGCGCAATCGGCGCCTGCGCGCCTGACGCCCGGCCGGCGGCCGCGAACGCGGCGGCCTGTCTGGCAAGAGCCTGCGCGCTTTGCTCCCGCTCTTCGCGCAGCGCCTGCGCGACCTGGGAGGCCGTCTCCGCTGCCGCCTCCGAGACCGCCTCCGAGACCGCCTGGGACACCGCCTGGGACACCGCCTGGGAGGCGGCCTGGGAGGCCGCCTCCGAAGCCGCCTCCGAAGCTGCCTGCGACGCCGCTCCCCATGCCGCTCGGGAGGCCGCCTCGCAAGCCGCCTGGGACGCCAGCGAGCGCGCCTGCTCGGAGGCCGCGGCCAGCGCCTGGGACAGGGTGTCGCGCAAGCCCTCCCAGCCATGCGCCTGGCCGCGCAACAGCTCGTTGGTCTGCGCCAGGCTCTCCCGCAAGGGCTCCACGGCCTGCCGCAGGCACTGCGCCACCTCCTGCGCGTCCCAGGCCGGCGCGAGCCCGAGCGCCCGAGCTTCGAGCGGCGGCTGCGCTTCGGGCAACGGTTCCGCTTCGAACAACGACTCCGGCTCCGCCTCGGGTACCGGGCCCGCCTCGGACAACGGCCCTGCTTCGGAGAACGCCTCCGCCTCGGGCACCGGCTCCGCCTCGGGCACCGGCTCCGCCCCGGGCTCCAGCTCCGCCAAGGGCACGGGCTGCGCGTCGACGACCCCCTGCGTGCCTCCCGGGGGCTCGGTCGTCTGCACGGCCGCGGGCCCGGCCTCGCCTGGACCTGCCTGCTCCGGTGCCGGTGCCGCTGCCGGTGCCGCCACCAGGTTCAGGCGCGAACGGGCGGCGCTGACGCCGATGCCCCGCGCGGGGGGCGCCTCGCGCAGGAAATCCTCCAGCACCTCGTGCAGCCCACGGACCAGGCGTTGCACGCGGCCGCACTCGGAGCCGGCCTGCGCGCCCAGGCGGGGCAATTGCACCAGCAACTCGCCCTCGAGTTCGCGGCAGGCGCTGGACAGGGGGTCCAGGCCGAGGAACTCGGCTCCGATGCGAATGCCCCGCAGGGCCTCGGCGGCGGCTCCCAGCGCCTGCTGATCGCGCCGGTCGCAGGCTTCCCGCACCGCGTCGTCGAACAGCGCCAGGAACTCGCGCGCATCGAGCCCGAAGGCCGCGCGCAGTTCACTGGGACTGGCTTGGGCGAGGTTCATGCCAGGAGTTCCGGACGGGCGAGGATCCCCACGGCCTCAGACGGCGACGGGCCGGCAGGCGCCCGCGCGCTTGGCGGCGTACAGGCGCGAGTCGGCCTCGCCCAGGGTCTGGCCCAGGGATTTGTGCGCATCCAGCGCTGCCACGCCCGCCGAGAAGGCCGCGAACAGGTCCCGCCCGCCGGCCTGAACCAGCGGCTTCTCGGCGATGCCGAGGCGCAGGCGCTCGATCACGCCGCGCGCCTCCTGCTCGCTGGCCTGCGGCAGGCACAGCACGAATTCGTCGCCACCGTAGCGAAACGCTGCGTCGTAGCTGCGCAGACGCGCGCTCAGCGCGCCGGCGAAGGCCGCCAGATAGCGGTCACCGACCAGATGCCCGAACTCGTCGTTGACCGGCTTGAACTGGTCCAGGTCGAGCAGCACGACGCAGCAGTGATCGCCCTGGCGGCGCAGGCGGCTGAGTTCGGCCTGCAGGCGCTGCAGCAAGGCACGCCGGCCCGGCAGGCCGGTCAAGGGGTCCAGCCAGGCCTGCTGCGCCGCCCAGTCGGATTCCAGGTCCGCCACGCGCATGAGCAGGCCCAGGCCTTCGCGCACCAGCGTGCGCGCCGGGATCGCCCCCGCGCTCATGCGCTGCAGGGCGTGCGCCTGTTGCAGCGCGTCGGCCAGCGCGGGCTGCAGCGACGAGTCGTGGCCGGCCGCCTGCAGCGCCTGGTCCAGCCCCTGCGGGACCTGCGCGGGCAAGGCCGCCGGCCGGGCCATCGCGTTCGCCTCCAGCACGCCTTCGAGCCAGTGCGACAGGCCGCGGCGCACGTGGCGCAACACGCCCGAAGGCAGTTGCAGCTCGGGCGCGCGATCCGCCGGGCCGGCCGGCCGCGCCTGCGCCGCCACCCGGCCCGGCGTCCCGGAACCGCCCACCGGGCCCGTGCCCTGAATCTCGTCGAATGCCCACGCCCCCATGGCGTCGCCCTCCCTGTGCTTGTACTGGCCCTTAGCAAGCCTGATGCCAGCACGGGGCAAGGCGAGGGCCGAACTGGCGTCTTCAGAGGGGAAAAGCCGGCGTGCCGGGGCCGGGCGAGCGGCCGGACTTCGAGCTGCGCGGCGCGCCGGCCCCGCGAGCGTCAGGGTTTTGACGCGAGATTCGAAGCCTCAGCGCAACAGCGCCGCGACCACGTCGCCCCGCGCGTCGACCACGCCGCTGACCACCTTGCCCGACTGGGCGTTGCGCACCAGCACGGTCTGCCCCTGGCTGCCGTCCTGCAGCGCGATGCCCAGGGCCACCAGGCGCACTCCGTCGCCTTCGGCGATCAGGGACACCGCCTGGCCGTAATGGATCAGCCGCGGCCCGGAGAGCATGGATTCGGTGAGGCTCTGGCCCGCGGCCACGCCGAAGCGCAGCACCCGGCCCTCGGCCTGCGACTCGTCCTGCAGCGCCCCCGGCGGCAAGCCGGCGCGGTCGCGCTGCAGCAGCTGCAGGTCCGCGGGCCCCAGGGTGTGCCCGGGGGAGATCGCATGCGCGGCTACCACCACCTGCTGCGGCCAGTCCACGTCGACCTGCAGGTACACGGACCAGCTGTGCGGCGCCTCGCAGCGCAGCTGCACGGTCTGCGGCCCGTAGGGGCTGGAGTTGCCGAAGGGCAGCGTCAGCAGATGCTGCGGCGCGCAAGCCGGGAAGCGCGCGGCCACCTCGCCGGCGTGCACGCGCACGTGCTGTGCCGCCGCCCCGGCGGGCAGATGGGCGCGCACGAACTGCTCGGCCGCATCGCTCATCGTCCGCGGGGATTCCCAGCGCGCCGCGGCGGGCGCGGCTGACGCTGCGGCGCCCGCCACGACGGCGAGCATCACGAGGGCACCGCCGGCCCTGCGAACCACGCTCGATCCCATCACCCTGCTCCGCCTCCCTGTTCATCGCTCCGTTCGGGGAGCGCGAGCGCCGCGCTCCTGACCGCGAGCCATGCAAGCTCCGTACCACCCGCGGGCGCGGACCTGCCTCTCCGGGCCGGGCCCGCCATGCCGCCCGCGCCCGGCACGGCGGCCGAGCGGCAAGGCCTTGCCGCCCGCGGCCGGGCGGCAAGGCGGGTGAAGCGACGCGATGCGCGTCGCGTCGCGGGGCCCGCGGCACCCGCCCTCCGAGGCAAAGCAGCTCCGCGGCGCCGGGCGGACGGGCCGGGCGATGCCCATGGCACGGTTTCTGCTTCCCCTGGGACACACGAGAGCTTCTTGCCGCCCTGCCGCCCATGTCCCCGCCTTCCATCCTCGACCGCGCCTTCGCGCCGCTGCAAGATGCGCTGGACCTGCGTGCCTCGCGCCAGCAGTTGCTGGCCGCGAACATCGTCAACGCGGATACGCCGGGCTACAAGGCCGTCGACATGGATTTCGCCAAGGCGCTGCAAGGCGCGGTGTCCGGACAGAGCCCGGATCTCGCGTTGAAGACCGACCAGGCGGGACAACTGCAGACGGCCGGATCCGGCCAGCCGGGCGCCGGCTTCGTCGGCTACCAGCAGGGCAACACCGAAAGCCTGAACGGCAACACGGTGGACATGAACCGCGAGCAATCGGAATTCGCGAAGAACTCGATCCAGTACGAATCGGACCTGAGCTTCCTGACCGAACGCATCAAGACCCTCAACTCGGCGATCACCGGCTGAGTTCCGTCCCAGGAGTCCCTCCATGTCCCTGTTCAACGCCCTGGACGTCGCCAGCACCGGCCTGAACGCGCAGAGTTACCGGCTCAACGTGGTGGCCAGCAACCTGGCCAACGCCGATTCGGCCACCAGTTCCAACGGCCGGCCCTACCGCGCCCGCGAGGTGGTATTCGCCGCGCAGCCCCTGAGCGCCGGCGGCGCCGCCGCCGGCGTGGACGGCGTGCAGGTGGCCGGCGTGGTGGAAAAGCCCGGGCCGATGCGCATGGTGTACCAGCCGGGCAATCCCCTGGCCGACAAGCAGGGCTACGTCGCCTACCCCAACGTCAACCCGGTGGACGAAATGGTCAACATGATCTCCGCGTCGCGCTCCTACCAGGCCGACGTGAACGTCGCCGACACCGCCAAGAACCTGTTGCTCAAGACCCTCACGCTGGGCCAGTGAACCCCCGAGGAATTCCGTCATGTCCACCTCCCCGATCGGCAGCAACCCCTTTCTCTCCTCGCTGGAATCGGCGGGCAGCTCCAGCACCTCCGGCGCCAGCGGCATGTCGGCGCTGGGCAACGCGAACACCTTCTACAACCTGCTGGTCACGCAACTGACCAACCAGGACCCGCTCAACCCGATGAGCAACACCGACCTGTCGGCGCAACTGGCCCAGTTCAGCACCGCCAGTGGAGTGCAGGCCATGCAGCAATCCATGGCGGCGCTGACCTCGCAACTGGCGCAGAGCCAGAGCCTGCAGGCCGCCTCGCTGGTCGGGCGCAACGTGGTGTTCGACGACAACTCGCTGAGCCTGGGCGCCAGCGGCGGCAGCGCGGGCGGCTTCACGCTGGCCAGCGGCGCGCAGGACGTGCAGGTGCAGATCAGCAACGCGGCCGGCCAGATCGTCAACACCCTGGACCTGGGCTCGATGGCCGCGGGGGTGCAGTCCTTCAACTGGAACGGCACCGACGCCTCCGGCGCGGCGGCCGCCCCGGGCAACTACAGCTTCGCGGTGCAGGCCGCCGACGCCAATGGAGCCAGCGTGGGCGCCGCCCCCTTCGGCAGCGGCCAGGTGGTGTCGGTGATGCTCAACGCGGGCTCCTCGCCGACCCTGCAGATCCAGGGCCAGAGCGGCTCGATTCCCTTGTCCGGCGTCGTCGGGGTCATGTAAGACCCCCGCCCGCGCCCCTCCACCTCCACGTCCCCCACGCCGCGCCATGAGCACGTTCCAGACCGCGATCTCCGGCCTGCAGGCCGCCTCCACCGACCTGCAGGTGCTGGGCAACAACATTTCCAACGCCAACACCGTCGGCTTCAAGCAGTCGAACGCCGAGTTCGCCGACGCCTACGCCGCGGCCGTCGCCGGCAACGCGCCGACCAACGGGCAGATCGGCATCGGCACCTCGGTGGACACGGTGGCGCAGCAGTTCTCCCAGGGCAACATCCAGAGCACCAGCAATCCGCTGGACGTGGCGATCAACGGCAACGGTTTTTTCCGGTTCGACTACAACGGCTCGACCGTGTACGGACGCAACGGCCAGTTCCAGCTGGACTCCAACGGCTACGTCATCGACTCCAACGGCGGCAAGCTGATCGGCGTCCCCGCGGTCAACGGCGTGCTCACCGGCGGCTCCGGGCCGCTGCAGATCACCGAGGGCATGCTGGCGCCGCAGGCCACCTCGGGCCTGGTGTTCTCGATGAACCTGAACTCGGCCGCCACCCCGGTGGCCAGCGGCACCGCCTTTTCCACCAGCGATCCGTCGAGCTACACCTACTCCACCAGCACCACGGTCTACGACAGCCTGGGTTCGCCCCACCTGCTGACCAGCTACTACCAGCTGGTGTCGGGGGCCGGCACCAACTGGAACGTCTACTACTCGGTCAACGGCACCACCGGGACCAGCGGCATGACCTCCGGAGCGCTGGGCACCCTGCCCTTCACCTCCACCGGGACGGTCAGCGGCACGGTCTCGATGTCCACCGGGGCACTGACCTGGACCGACGGCGCCAACTCCAGCACCCTCAGCGTGGGCTTCTCGGGTTCGACCAACTACGCCACCGCCTCGGCGGTCAACAGCATCGGCAACAACGGCTACGCGGCCGGCGGCCTGACCAACCTGGCGATCAACCCGGACGGCACGGTCTACGGGCAGTACAGCAACGGCCAGTCTTCGATCCTCGGCCAGGTCACGCTGACCAACTTCGCGGCGCCGCAGTTCCTGCAGCGCGCCGGCAACAACTACTTCCTCGAGACCTTCCAGTCGGGGCCTCCGCTGACGGGCTCACCGAGTTCGGGCTCGCTGGGCACGCTGCAGTCCAGCGCGGTCGAGGGTTCCAACGTGGACCTGTCGACCCAGCTGGTGAACCTGATCGTGGCCCAGCAGTCCTACCAGGCCAACGCGCAGACCATCAAGACCCAGAACCAGGTGCTGCAGACCCTGCTGGCACTCTGAGCCGGACACGCGGGCTGAACGAGGAATCGGACGATGGACTCCCTGTGGATCGCCGCCACCGGCGCGCGCGCCGTGCTGCAACGCCAGGACGTGGTCACCAACAACCTGGCCAACGCCAGCACCACCGGCTACCGCGGCGCCACGCCGCAATTCCGCGCGCTGCCGGTGTACGGTGAGCCGCTGCCCAGCAACGCCTACGTGGCCACGCAAAGCGAGGGCACCGACTACCAGCAGGGGCCGATGGTCCACACCGGGCGCAACCTGGACGTGGCGGTGCAGGGCTCCGGCTGGATCGCCGTGCAGGCGGCCGACGGCAGCACCGCCTACACCCGCAACGGGGACCTGCGCATTTCCCCCAGTGGCGTGCTGACGACCAGCGACGGGCATGCGGTGCTGGGCCAGTCCGGCTCGCCCATCTCGCTGCCCCAGCTCACCTCGATCCAGGTCGGGGTGGACGGCACGATCTCCGGCGTTCCGGCCGGCTCCTCGCCCAGCACCCCGGTGGTGCTGGGCACCATCCAGCTGGTCAACCCGCCCGCCACGCAATTGCAGCGCGGCAACGACGGCCTGTTCCGCGACACCCAGGGCCCCGCGCAGCCGGATCCGACGGTGCAACTGGCCAGCGGCGTGCTCGAGGGCAGCAACGTCAACCCCGTGCGGGCGATGGTGCAGATGCTCGAGAACACCCGCGCTTTCGAGATGCAGACCAAGCTGATGCAGAACATCGACCAGAACCATCAGGCGGCGCAGCAGCTGCTCAACGTCACCTGAGCCCCGGGGCGCAGCCATCATGATCCGATCCCTGTACGTCGCCGCCACCGGTCTGGAAGCCCAGCAGACCAACATGGACGTGATTTCGAACAACCTGGCCAACGTCAACACGACCGGGTTCAAGAGCGCGCGCACCGTGTTCCAGGACCTGCTGTACCAGAACCTGACCCAGCCGGGCGCGCAATCGTCGCAGACCACCATGTACCCCTCGGGCCTGCAGCTGGGCACCGGGGTCACGCCCATCGCGACCGAGCGCCTGTTCACCGAGGGCAACCTGACGCAGACCGGCAACCCGCTGGACGTGGCCATCAACGGCGCCGGCTTTTTCCAGGTCCTGCAGCCCAACGGAACCATCGCCTACACGCGCGACGGCACCTTCCAGCTCAACAACCAGGGCCAGCTCACGACGGCCAGCGGCTACCTCGTGCAGCCGACCATCACCATTCCCTCCAGCGCGCAGACCATCACCATCGGCGAGGACGGCACGGTCTCGGTCACCCTGCCCGGGCAGGCGGCTGCGCAGCAGGTGGGCACGATCCAGCTGGCGAGCTTCATCAACCCGGCCGGGCTGCAGAGCATCGGCGGCAACCTGTACCTGCAGACCGGCTCCTCGGGCAGCCCGAACACGGGCCAGCCCACGCTCAACGGCCTTGGCGCGGTGCAGCAGAACTACCTCGAATCGTCCAACGTCAACGTGGTCTCGGCGCTGGTGGACATGATCTCCACCCAGCGCGCCTACGAGATCAACAGCAAGGCCGTGCAGACCTCCGACCAGATGCTGCAGTACGTGGAGCAGAACATCTGATGAGCACCCCGGCACTGCTCCTGCGCAGAGCCTGCGCGCCGCTGCTGGCGGCGGCTGCCCTGCTGCTCGCCGGCTGCGCGGCCTCGCCCAGCGACAAGATGGCGCTGCAGCCGCTGGAGCCGCTGCCCATTCCGGCGCAGCCGCAGGCGATGAACGCGCACCCGTCCAACGGTGCCATCTGGCAGGACGGCACCAACGTGGCGCTGTTCGAGGACTCGCGCGCGCACCGCGTGGGCGACCTGATCACCATCCTGATCGCCGAGAACGCCAACGCCAGCAAGTCCACCAACACCACCATCGCCAAGTCCGACACGGTCAGCGCCGGCCTGTCCAGCCTGTTCGGCGTGCAGCCCTCGCTGGGGGCCTACACGCCCAGCCTGGGCGCGACCTCGGCACAGAAATTCGGCGGCAACGGAGCCACCACGCAGAGCAACACCTTCACCACCACGCTGCAGGCCACCATCGTGCAGGTCATGAGCAACGGCAACCTGGAGTTGTCCGGCCAGAAGGAAGTGCTGCTCAACGGCGGCCACGAATTCATCCGCGTCGTCGGCGTGGTGCGCGCCGCCGACGTCACGCCGCAGAACACCGTGACGAGCACGCAGATCGCCGACGCACGGGTCGAATACAGCGGCAACGGCAGCGTGTACGACGCCGCGAAGGTGCCGTGGCTGACCAAGTTCTTCCTCTCCCTGTGGCCTTTCTGAGCCCGCCGCCGCCCAGGCCTGCCCGCATGTTCTCCCGAGCTTCCATGTCCGCGCTCCGAACTCCACGCCTGCCCGCACTGCTGCTGGCCGCCCTGCTGGCGGGACTGGCCGCCTGGGCCGCGCCGGCACGCGCGATGGCCATCCGCGACCTCGTCAGCATCGAGGGCGTGCGCAGCAACCAGCTGGTGGGCTACGGCCTGGTGGTGGGCCTGTCGGGCACCGGGGACCAGGCCACGCAGGTGCCCTACACCACCCAGTCGCTGCTCAACATGTTCCAGCGCCTGGGCATCAACCTGCCGGCCAGCGTGGCGCAGAACCTGCAGCCGAAGGACCTGGCGGCCGTGATGGTCACGGCCGACCTGCCCGCCTTCTCGCTGCCGGGGCAGAAGATCAACGTCACCGTGTCGGCGGTCGGCAACTCCTCCAGCCTGGCCGGCGGCACGCTGCTGATGACCCCGCTCAAAGGCGCCGACGGCCAGACCTACGCGGTGGCCCAGGGCAGCATCGTGGTCAGCGGCTACGGCGCCTCCTCCGGCGGCACCAGCACCCAGGTCAATTTCCTCACCGCGGGCACCGTGGCCAACGGCGCCACGGTGGAGCGCAAGGTGCCCGACGCCTTCGACCAGGGCCCCACGCTGACCCTGGCGCTGGACACGCCGAGCTTCGGCACGGCCTCGCGCATCGCCGAGCGCATCAACGAATCCTTCGGCGCCAACACCGCGGTGGCGCTCAACGCCGGCAACATCCAGGTGCAGGCGCCCGGTTCCCCCGGCGCGCGCACCGCCTTCCTCGGCCGCATGCAGGCGCTGGACGTGAGCCCCTCCGAGCCGCCGGCCAAGGTGGTGATCGACGCGCGCAGCGGCACCGTGGTGCTGGGCCAGAACGTGACCCTCGGTGCCTGCGCGGTGGCGCACGGCAACCTCTCGGTGAGCATCAACACCCAGTACGAGGTCAGCCAGCCCAACCCGCTGGGCGCGGGCCAGACCACGGTGGTGCCGAAGACCTCGGTGAAGGCCAAGTCCGGCAAGGCCGATCTGCTGATGTTCCGCCCGGGCGTGACCCTGGACGCCGTGGTGCGCGCGCTCAACGCCGTGGGCGCGTCCCCGCAGGATCTGATCGCCATCGTGCAGGCGATGAAACAGGCGGGCGCGCTGCACGCGCAGCTCGACGTGATCTGAGTCACCGTGCGCGAAACCACCCTGTCCGCTCGACTGCTCCAGGCCCGCCGATGAGCTCGCCTCTGAACCCCGCCGCCGCGCAGGCCACCGACAGCCTGTCCTTCCAGGGCCTGAACCAGTTGCAGGCGCTGGCGCAATCCAACCCGCACGACCCGGCGACCATCCGCGCGGTGAGCCGCCAGTTCGAGGCCCTGCTGGTGCAGGAGCTGATGAAAAGCGCCAACGCCACCAAGCTGGGCCCGGACCTGCTCGGCGACAGCGGCGGCCCGCTGTTCGAATCCCTGTTCACCCAGCAGGTGGCCGACGTGGTCAGCCAGGGCTCGGGCATCGGCCTGGGCAGCTTCCTGGCCCGTGAACTGGCCGCGCGCTACGGCGCCGCCGGAAAAGCCGGGGACGGCGTGGCCGGCAGCGCTTCGGCGCCCGCCTCCGGCACGCCCGCGGCATCCGCGCAGGCGCTGCCCGCGCGCGGCCGCGCGGACCCGGCGCAGGGGCCGGGCGCGGCCGCCGTGCCGAACACGGGCCCGGCCTGGCATGCGGCCGCCGCCGGCGCCCACGCGGGCACCGACGCCGCGGACTCCGCGGATGCGGCCGACGCGGCCGACTCCCAGGCCCTGCAGCGCCACGCGCGCGCCTTCATCGCCGCCATCGCGCCCAGCGCGCGCGCGGCGGCCCAGGCGCTGGGAGTCAGCCCCGTGGGCATCCTGGCGCAGGCCGCGCTGGAGACCGGCTGGGGGCGCCATGCGCCCGGCAACAACCTGTTCGGCATCAAGGCGGGAACGCACTGGCAGGGCGCGAGCCTGCGCACGCTCAGTTCCGAGGTGTCCGACGGCGTGCGCAGCCTGGGGGAAGCGGCCTTTCGCGCCTACCGCAGCGTGGCCGCCAGCGTGCACGACTACGCGTCCCTGCTGGAATCGCCGCGCTATGCCGCGGTGCGAGGCCACGGGGAGGACCTCGGCGCCTTCGCCCGCGGCCTTCAGCAGGCCGGCTACGCCACCGACCCCGGCTATGCGCGCAAGCTGCTGCAGGTGGCCGACAGCCCGACCATGCGCGACGCGCTCGCGGCCTCGGGATTGGGCGTGGCGGGCTCAAGTCTGGCGCTGCCGTGACGTTGAACACTCATCCTTGCGTTGAACTCCCACCCCGATGTCCACGCGCGCGAACCCTTCTTCCCTGAGCCGGCCGGACCCCGACGGCGAGGAGCTCGCCGTGCTCGGCGCGCTGGAGGCCATGCTGCGCGACAAGCGGCGCGCGCTGATGGAGGGGGAGGTGTCGGCGCAGGCCATGCTGCCGCTGTGGCAACCCCTGCTGGACCGGCTGGCGCCCTTCGCGGCGCGGCGCGCCGATGGCCGCGCCGGCGAGCCCGGCGCCCAGCTGCGCGCGCAGGCCGACGCCTTGCGCCAGGAGTACGACGGCCTGCGGCACACGCTGCAGCTGTGGAGCGACGCGCTACGCGTGGCGCGCGACAAGTCGGCCCACCGGGCCACCGAGCCCGTCTACGGACAGGCGCTGGCGAGCCGCGCGCGCGGCAGCCTGGGAAGGGGTTGAGCGATGTCGGGAGTCAGCGGTCTGGTCAGCAACGCCCTCACCGGGCTGGAAGCGGCGCTCAACGCCCTGCAGGTGACGGGCAACAACATTTCCAACGTCAACACCCCCGGCTACAGCCGCGAGCAGGTGGTGCAGAGCACGCAGCCGGCCAGCGCCTACGGCGGCCTGTACCTGGGCAACGGCACCGACCTGACCACGGTCACGCGCAGCTACAGCAACTTCGTGCAGACCCAGGTGTGGAGCACCACGTCCAGCGTCAGCGGCGCGAACACCCTGAACAGCGAACTGCAATCCCTGGTGAACCTGGTCAGCGGCAACCAGTCGGGCCTGAGTACGTCGATCAACCAGTTCTTCGCCAGCGGCGTGGCCCAGGTCGCCGCCAACCCCTCCGACATTCCCTCGCGCCAGGCCATGGTCAGCCAGGCGCAGACCCTGGCGCAGACCCTGGGCAACGCGGGCGCCCAGCTGCAAAGCGAGTCCAGCGGGGTGAACCAGCAGATCGGACAGAGCATCACCAGCATCAACTCGCTGACCCGGCAGATCGCACAGCTCAACGTGCAGATCAACTCGATGACCACGAGCACGAACAACCCGAACACCCTGCTCGACCAGCGCGACCAGCTGATCACCCAGCTGTCCGGGCAACTCGGCGTCAGCGTGCTGCAGCAGGGCAACTCGCTGAACGTGTTCACCAACAGCGGGCAGGTGCTGGTGGCCGGCAGCCAGTCCTATGCGCTGACCACCGCCAACAACCCCTACGATCCCTCGCAGACCGAGGTCGCCTACGCCAGCAACGGCGCCATCCTGTCGCCCAGCCTGCAGGGCGGCACGCTGGGGGGCCTGCTGCAGTTCCGCAGCCAGGTGCTGCAACCGGCGCAGGACAGCCTCGGGCGCATCGCCGACGCGCTGGCGCAGTCGATGAACCAGCAGCAGGCGCAGGGCCTGGACATGAACGGCAACCTGGGCGGCCCGATGTTCGCGTCCGGGCCGGTGCTGGTGCTGGCCAACAGCGCCAACACCAGCGGGGCCACCATCAGCGGCTCCATCGTCGACGCCAACCAGCTCAGCGGCGACAACTACCGGCTCAAGTTCGACGGCACCAACTGGAGCGCCACGGACCTCAACACCGGCCAGGCCACCAGCCTGACCCAGACCAGCTCGGGAGGCGTCACCACGCTGAGTTTCGGCGGTGTGCAGATCAACGTCAGCGGCGCCTCGGCGGGCAACAACTTCGAGGTGCTGCCCACGCGCCTGGGCGCGGTGAACTTCCGCTCGGTGCTCACCGACCCCAAGGCCATCGCCGCGGCCTCGCCCTACGTGAGCAGCAGCGGCCAGATGGTCTCGGGCAGCCTGCAGAACTCCAACCTGGGCAATCTCGCGCTGTCCAGCGGGCAGTACGCATCGGGCAGCGCCGGCGCCATCGTGGTCGGCGGAGTCAGCGTGCCCACGGCGCTGCAGGTCACGCTGACCAGCGGCGGCACCAGCGGCTCCAGCGTCGGCTTCATCGTCACCCAGCCCGGCTCGAGCACGGTGCTGGCCAGCGGCAGCGTGTCGCTGGGCGGCAGCGGCACGACCCTGGACATCGCCTACGGCTCGACCCCGCCGGGCGGCTACTGGAGCGTGAACCTGAGCGGCAACCTCGCCGTGTCGGGGGATGCCTTCAGCCTCAGCCCCGGAGGGCCGGGCAACGGCGGCAATGCCCAGGGCATGGCGGCGCTGCAGAGCGCCGACACGCTGAGCAACGGCACACTGTCGCTGCAGGGCGCCTACACGCAGATGGTGGGCCAGGTGGCCTCGCAGGGCAACCAGGCGCAGAGCGCGCTCAGCGCGGCCACCGCGGTGGCCCAGCAGGCCACCGCCGCGCAGCAATCGGTCTCGGGAGTGAACCTCGACCAGGAAGCCGCGCGCCTGATGCAATACCAGCAGGCCTACCAGGCCGCGGCCACGGCGATCCAGATCGGCGGCAGCCTGTTCCAATCCCTGATCACGGCGGTGCAGTCCGCCTGAGCGGCGCGCACGGGAGCCTTCGATGCAAATCATCAGCAGCAGCCAGTTCTACGGCGCCAGCCTCAGCGGCATCCTGCAGCAGCAGAACCTGCTGAACACCCTGAGCCAGCAGTTGTCCACGGGCAACGCCCTGGTCAATCCCTCGGCCCAGCCCGTGGCGGTGGCGCAGAACATTTCCCTGACGGCGCAGATCGGACAACTGGCCGGGTTCAGCCAGAACGGCAGCAACGCGCAGCAGTCGCTGCAGCTGGAGAGCTCCACGCTGCAAAGCGTGGGCACGCTGGTGCAGCAGGTGCGCCAACTGGCGCTGCAGATGAACAACGGCACCGTCGATGCTCAGCAGTTGCACAACGCCGCGACGACCATGCAGGGCTATCTGCAGCAACTGGTGCAGTACGGCAACACCCAGGACGGCCAGGGCAACTACGTGTTCGCCGGCAGCCAGTCCCAGACCCAGCCCTTCGTGCTGCAATCGGGCGGCCAGGTGCTCTACCAGGGCGACGGCGCCCAGAACCAGCTGGCCCTGGGCCCCAGCCTGAGCACGGCGACCGGGGATCCGGGCAGCGCCGTGTTCATGGACATTCCCGGCGGCAACGGCAGCTTCAGCGTGTCGGCCAGCGGCTCCAACACGGGCGGCGCCACCGCCGGCCCGGGCACCGTGAACAACAGCTCGCTGGCCCAGCAGTTGCTGACCGTCGGCGGTACCGAATACCAGATCAGCTTCAGCGCGGCCCCCAGCGGCAGCGGGCTGGTCTACACGGTGAGCAGCGGCAGCGGCGCCTCCTTCGGCGCCTCGGGCGTGGTCTCCAGCGGCAGCTTCAGCTCCGGCATGAGCATCGGGCTGCCGCCCGGAGCCAGTCCGGCCATCGAGGTGCCGATCCTCGGCGCGCCGGCCGCGGGCGACAGCTTCACCATCGCCGGCTCCAGGCCGCAGAGCCTGTTCGCGACCTTCCTGGACCTGCAGCAGGCCTTCAGCGGCAGCGGACCCGCCAGCGGGTCCGGCGCGCGCCGCGCGCAGGCCATCTCCGACGCGGTGGCCAGCCTGGACCAGGCGCAGACGGTGCTGCTGGGCACGCAGTCGGCGATCGGCAGCCGGCTGCAGCAGGTGCAGGCCGTGCAGACGCAGAATTCCAGCGTGACCCTGCAATTGCAGACCCAGCAGACCACCATCGCCAGCATCAACTATCCGCAGACCATCTCCCAGTACGAACAGAGCCTGACCGCGCTTCAGGCCTCGGAGAGCGCGTTCTCGCAGTTGCAGGGCCTGAGTCTGTTCAAATATCTTTGATCGCCCGCGCGGCGATCGCCTTGCCCCCGGGGCCCGCACGCGGCGCCGGCGCGCGAAGGTGGCGCGCAGCGCGGCCCTGTTCATCCGGCGCACCCATTCCACGACACCCTCATGCCCGCCAACGCCGCACTCGCCGCCATGCCACATGAGCCCCGGTCCGTGCTGATCACGGGCGGCACGGGAAGTTTCGGCAAGGCCTTCGCACGCTTCCTGCTCGAGAACACCGGTGTCGAGCGCCTGATCATCCTGTCGCGCGACGAACTCAAGCAATTCGAGATGCAGTCCTCGCCCGAGTTCGCCGCGCAGGCGCCGCGCATGCGCTATTTCCTCGGCGACGTGCGCGACCCGGACCGGCTCAAGCACGCCTTCAACTCGGTCGACCTGGTGGTGCACGCGGCCGCGCTCAAGCAGGTGGTGGCGGCCGAGTACAACCCCATCGAGGCGATCAAGACCAACGTGTTCGGCGCGCAGAACGTGCTGGAGGCGGCGCTGCACTGCCGCGTGCCGAAGGTCATCGCGCTGAGCACCGACAAGGCGGCAGGTCCGGTCAACCTGTACGGCGCCACCAAGCTGTGCAGCGACAAGCTGTTCGTGGCCGCCAACAATTTCGTCGGCGGCGATGCCACGCGCTTCTCGGTGGTGCGCTACGGCAACGTGTTCGGAAGCCGGGGCTCGATCGTCCCGGTGTTCCTGAACAACCACGCCAAGTGGGACGCCTTCCCGGTCACCGACGCCCAGATGACCCGCTTTTCCCTCACGCTGCGCCAGGGCGTCGAGTTCGTCTGGCAGTGCCACCGCCAGATGCGCGGCGGCGAGATCTTCGTGCCCCGGCTGCCCTCGTACAAGGTGGTCGACATCTGCGCGGCCATCGACCCCTCCAAGGACATCCGATTCATCGGCATCCGGCCCGGCGAGAAGGTGCACGAGATCATGATCACCTCCTCCGACATCGCCGCCACCTACGACTGGGAAGGCGGCTTCGCGATCCTCCCGCCGGACGGCATTCTCAACAAGTACGTACAACGGGACATCGAGGCGGCCGGCTACCTGAAGAACACCTCGCTGTCCACCGAGTACTGTTCGGGCACCAACACCGACTGGCTCGGACCCGAGCAGTTGCGCACGCTGATCCAGGCCTACGCCGCCGATCCGTCGTGAAGCTGCTGATGTTCGGCGCCCGAGGACGCCTGGGCACCCTCTGCCGCGAAGTGCTCGCGGGCCTGGATCCGGACGCCATCTGCCTGGAGCACCAGCGCGACGGGTCGTTCCTGCGCCGCGTGGGAGGCGGGCAGGCGATGTCCCGGGTGGAGCGGAGCGAACTCGCCGCGCAGGCGGACTCCGAGCCCTGGGTATTCGTGGACGCCTCGGTCGACCACCGCGGCACCGAGGCCCTGCAGCGGCACGAGGCGGACAAGGCCGAGCTGTGCGAGCAACTGGACCGCGCCTCGCTGCTGGGGCGCGCCATCGGTTTCAGCTCCGGCATCGCCCACCTGCCGGCGCAGCGCATCCGCGCCGAGCATCCGCACATGCTGGCCTACCGCGAGACCAAGCTGCGCCAGATGGAGCTGTACGAGCGCCTGCGCTGCCCGGGCTTCCTGCCCTCGATCTTCACCCTCGTGGGGCCGATCACCCACGCCCGGCAGGCCGCGGCCTGGGCGCGCATCCTGGCCGAACGCGTGCGGGCGCAGGAGCAGACCGTGATCCACGACCCCTTCAGCCGCCGCTTCTGGGTGGACGAGGCGACGGTAGCGCAAGCCCTGTCGGGCTTCCTGCGCGAGCCGCACCCGGCCGCGGTGCGGGGCCCGCTGGTCGACGGCTGCTTCTGCCTGGACGACGTGGCGCGCCTGCCGCTGGCCGCGGGCCATCCCGCCCTGCGCTACCGCGTCGGCGTGTCCGACTCGTGGTGCGTGGGCGATTACGTCTGCGACCACGATTTCCTCCCCGGGCGCGAGCTCGCCGCCTCCCTCGACGCGGCGCTCGCCCCGCAGACCAGCCCCCCGCCCCATGCCCACCACCTCTGAATTGATCGTCGAACGCCTGGCCGACCTGGGCGTCACGCATTCCTTCGGCGTGGTCGGCGGGGCGATCATGTTCATCACCGACGCGCTGCGCAAGTGCACCCGCCTGCGCCACGTGTTCACGCATCACGAGCAGGCCGCCGCGATCGCCGCCGAAGCCTTCGGCAAGATGGAGAACCGGCCCGCGCTGGTGTTCGCCACCGCCGGGCCGGGGGTCACCAACCTCATCACCGGCCTGGCCGACGCCTACATGGATTCGGTGCCCATGGTGCTGCTGGTGGGCGACGTGCGCAGCACCATCCGCGCCGACTTCGGGCGCCAGCGCTACAGCGCTCCGCAGGAGGTCGACCAGGGCCGCCTGCTGTCGCCCCTGGTGAAGGAATACCTGTACGTCGAGCCCGGCATGTCCGCCGCGCAGATCATCGCCGCGGTGGACCGCCTGGTGCGCGTCGCCACGCAGGGACGCCCGGGGCCCGTGTGCATCGCCCTGCCGCTGGACGCGCAGGGCGTGCAGCACGCGGCCGGGGACCTGCAGGCGCCCGCGCCGGCGAGCCCCGCGCCCGAGGGCCGTGACCTGGCACCGCGGCTGGCGCCCGTGCTGGAAGCGCTGCGCCGGGCGCGGCGTCCCCTGCTGGTGCTGGGCGCTGGCATCCGCCTGGGGGGCGCGCGCGAGGCCGTGCGCGAACTCGTGCGCACCGCCGGCCTGCCCTACTGCGTGACCATCGGCGCGGTGGACCTGCAGGACGCCTCCGATCCCCTGTCGGTGGGCTGCGTCGGCCCCACCTCGCAACGCGCGGCCAACCTGGCCATGCAGGCCGCCGATTGCATCGTCGTGCTGGGCTCCAGCGTCGACCAGAGCGTCACCGGATTCAACGTCGAGGCCTGGACCCGGGGACGCGAGATCTACATGGTCAACGTGGATCCCGGCGAGTTCCTGCGCTTCCAGGCTTCCTCGCTGCACCCCGTCGAGGCCGACGCCCTGGGAGCCTGCCGCGCGCTGCTCGAGGGCCTGCGCGAAGCCCTGGACATCGAGGAGTGGCGCCGCGTGCTGCCGCGCCTGAAGGCCCTGCTCGGCCCGGATCACGAGCGCGGCCTGCGCACCACCGTGGGCGAAGGCTTCGCCTCGGCCTACGACATCACGCGGCGCCTGTCGCAGTGCCTGCCGCCGGCCAGCACCGTGGTGCTGGGCATCTCGCTGGACGCGCACTCCGTGTTCAATGCCTTCGAGGTGGGGCGCGACCAGCGCATCCTGGTCAGCCGCAATCTCGGCCCCATGGGGTGGGACCTGCCGGCCGCGATCGGCGCCGCGCACGCGCGCGACCCCGCGGGCGGGCTGTACCTGCTCACCGGCGACGGCAGCCTGATGCTGAACCTGCAGGAACTCGCGGTGGTGGCGGGCCAGAAGCTCCCGCTGTGCATCGTGGTGTTCAACAACGACGGTTACGTGTCCATCCGCACCACCCAGCGCAACTTCTTCGCCGAGTCGGTGTTCGGCTGCGACTCCGCCTCCGGGCTGCACATGCCGCAGTTGCACAAGGTCGCTCCGGCCTTCGGCCTGGACTACCACCGCGTGGACCGCCCCGAACAGGTGGACGCCCTCGTCGATCTGCACCGGCGCTCGCCGGCGCCTCGCCTGGTGGAGTGCATGCTGGACCCGGGCCAGCTGCGCGAGCCCCGGCTGGTGTCGCGCGTGGAGAACGGGCGCTTCATCTCGCCCACGCTGGCCGACATGACGCCCAGGCTCGACGCCGCCACGCGCGCGCGCATCGTCGAGTGGCTGCCCTCGCTGGCCGAAAGTCTCTGAGCCGCCGTCATGCGCATTCTCGTGTTCGGCGCCTCGGGACTGCTGGGCTCCTTCCTGCTTCCGCATCTCGCGCGCTCCGGCCACGAGGTGATCGCCTTTCGCCGCCAGCCCGGCGCGGCGGGCGACGCGCGCGGCCTGGAGGCCCAGTTCGCCCATGCCATCGACGAGGCCAGGCCGCAGGGCGTGGTCAACCTCATCGCCTTGACGCAGGTGGACGCCTGCGAGGACGACCTGGCGCTGGCCAGCCTGCTCAACGCGCAGGTTCCCGAGATGCTCAGCCGCCTGCTCGGGCGCGTCCCCGGCAGCTTCCTGCTGCACGTTTCCACCGACCAGCTCTACGGCACCGCCGGCCCGCACCCGGAGGAGGATTTCCATCCCCTCAACGTGTACGCGCTGACCAAGTACCACGGCGAGTTTCCGGTGCTGGAGCGCGGCGGCTGCGTGCTGCGCACCAATTTCTTCGGGCGCAGCCCCACGCCGGCGCGCGCCAGCCTGTCCGACTGGATCCTGGGCGAGGTGGCCAAGGGCGCCACGGTGCCGGTGTTCGACGACGTGCTGTTCTCGCCCCTGGGCCTGCACACCCTGTCGCGCACCATCGAGGCGCTGCTGCTGCGGCGCGTGGCCGGGCTGTTCAACGCGGGCTCGGCGCAGCAAGGCCTGTCCAAGGCCGATTTCGCCGCGCTGCTGTGCCGGCACCTGGGCCTGAGCGGCGCGCGCCTGGAGCCGCGCAGCATCGAGCGGCTCGCGCTGCGCGCGCCGCGCCCCAGGGACATGCGCATGCGATCGGCGCGCCTGGCCGACGCCCTTGCCTGGCAGGTTCCCGACATCCACGAGGAGATCGAGCATGAATACCCCGCCGCCCATTGACTATCGGCGCAGTTTTCGCATCGGGTCCCGCGAGGTGGGGGAAGGCTCCCCCGTGTACTTCATCGCCGACATCGCGGCCAACCACGACGGCGACCTGGAGCGCGCGAAGGACCTGATCCGGCTGGCCGCCGAGGCCGGCGCGGACGCCGCGAAGTTCCAGCATTTCGCGGCGTCCACGATCATCAGCGACTTCGAGTTCGCCGCCATGCGCTCCGGCCTGAGCCACCAGGCCACGTGGAAAAAGAGCGTGTACCAGGTGTACGAGGAAGCGTCGTTGAACCTGGAGTGGACGCGCGAGCTCAAGGCCGCCTGCGAGGCCTGCGGCATCGAGTTCATGACCAGCCCCTATGCCTTCGACCTGGTCGATGCCGTGGACGGCTTTCTCAACGCCTACAAGATCGGCTCGGGCGACATCACCTGGACGGCCATGCTCGAGTACATCGCCGGCAAGCGCAAGCCGGTGTTCCTGGCCACCGGGGCGTCGACCCTGGACGAGGTGGCCCAGGCGGTGGAGGCGATCGCGCGCATTCACCCGGAGGTGTGCGTGATGCAATGCAACACCAACTACACCGGCAGCATCGAGAACTTCGACCATCTGCATCTGCGCGTGCTGGCCACGTACCGCGAGATGTTCCCCGGCGCGGTGCTCGGCCTGAGCGACCACACGCCGGGCCACGCCGCGGTGCTGGGCGCGGTGGCGCTGGGCGCCAAGGCCGTCGAGAAACACTTCACCGACGACAACGGGCGCGAGGGCCCCGACCATCGCTTCTCCATGACCCCGCGCGACTGGAGGGACATGGTCGAGCGCACGCGCGAACTGGAACGCGCGCTGGGCGCCGGCATCAAGCGCGTCGAGCCCAACGAACGCCAGACCGTGGTGATCCAGCGCCGCTCGCTGTGCGCGGCGCAGGCGCTGGAGCCGGGACACACCCTGCGCGAACAGGACCTGGTGGCCCTGCGCCCCTGCCCCGCCGACGCCTTCACGCCCGCGCAGGCGGCGCAGCTCGTGGGCCGCTTGGTGGCCCAGCCGGTGCAGGCCGGCGAAGCGCTGCGCCAGCGCCACCTGCGATGAGCCAGGCGCGGGCGCGGCCCGAGGTGGCCCTGGTGATTCCCGCATTCAACGAGGCCGCGACCATCGCCGAGGTGGTGGGCTGGGCGCGGGAATTCGGGCAGGTGATCGTGGTCGACGACGCCTCGAGCGACGCCACCGCGCAACGCGCCGAGCAGGCCGGCGCCCAGGTGCTGCGCGCACCGGCCAACCGCGGCTACGAGGCTTCGCTGAGCGCCGGGTTCGAGGCCGCACGGACGCTGGGGGCGCGCTATTGCGTGACCCTGGACGCCGACGGCCAGCATCCGCGCGAGGCGGTGGCCGCGGTCTGCGAAGGCCTGCTCGGGGGCGCCGACGTGGTGGTCGGCGTGCGCGACCGGCGCCAGCGCCTGGCCGAGCACGTCGCTGCGGTGTGCGGGCGCCTGCTCTGGGACATCTCCGACCCCTTCTCCGGGCTCAAGGGCTACCAGCTCGGCGCCTTCGATCCCAAACAACCCTTTGACAGCCACCGCATGGTCGGCTGCGAATTGCTGGCACGCTGCCTGCGGCGCCGCGGCCGCGTCGTCCAGGTTCCGATCCGCACACGCGAGCGTCTCGACGCCCCGCGCTTCGGCTCCTCGCTGCGCGCGAACCTGCGCCTGCTGCGCGCGCTGGCCTGGATGCTGCTGTTGTACGCTGGAATCCCCGCATGACCCACGCGCGCCGCTGCCCGGCCGGCAAGGCCGCGACTCCAGGAGTTCCCCGATGAAAGCAGTGATACTGGCCGGCGGCCTGGGCACCCGGCTGAGCGAGGAAACCCAGTTGCGCCCCAAGCCGATGGTGGAGATCGGGGGCAAGCCGATCCTCTGGCACATCATGAAGTCCTATTCCGCCCACGGCATCCACGACTTCGTGATCTGCTGCGGCTATAAGGGCTACGTGATCAAGGAATATTTCGCCAATTATTTCCTGCACATGTCCGACGTTACGCTGGACATGCGCAGCAACTCCATGCACGTGCACAACCGGCGCGCCGAACCCTGGCGCGTCACCCTGCTCGACACGGGCGAGGACTCCATGACCGGCGGGCGCTTGCTGCGCGCGGCCGAGCACCTGGCGGACCAGTCCGACTTCTGTTTCACCTACGGCGACGGCCTCAGCGACGTGGACATCGGTGCCACCATCGCCTTCCACCGCGCGCACGGCAAGGCCGCCACGCTGACCGCCACCTACCCGCCCGGCCGCTTCGGCGCGCTGGAACTGGAGGGCCAGCGGGTGAGCAGTTTCACGGAAAAGCCCAAGGGCGACGGCGGCACCATCAACGGCGGCTTTTTCGTGCTCAGCCCGCGCGTGTTCGACTACATCGCCGGCGACGCCACGGCCTGGGAGCAGGAACCCCTGGCCGGGCTGGCGCGCGACGGCGAACTCATGGCGTACCGGCACGAAGGCTTCTGGCACCCGATGGACACCCTGCGCGACAAGAACCTGCTGGAAGACCTGTGGCGCAGCGGCAAGGCTCCCTGGAAATCCTGGGACTGACCCGAGGCGATGCCCTCCCCCTTTCACGAACCGATTCCGTCCATGACCTTCGACAGCATCGCGCTCGCACGACACCGCCATCCGTACTACGTCTTCGCGCCCGCCTATTCCCGCACCTCGGCGGGCATCCGGGTCATGCACACCCTGTGCCATGCGCTCAACCGCATCGGCGAGCAGGCCTTCCTGGTGCTGCCCCCGCTGCCGCAGCCGGAGACCGGCGTGCACCCGGACCTGGTCACGCCGCTGCTGACGCGCTGGCGTCTCGAACAGGACTTCCGGGCCGGCCGCACCCCGGTGTTCGTGTACCCCGAGACCCTGCGCGGCAACCCCTTCCAGGCACCCTTCGTCGCGCGCTACGTGCTCAACACTCCCGGCGCGCTGGGCGGCGATGCCAGCTTCCCGGCGAGCGAGTACTGCATGTCCTACACCGCCGGCCTCGGCCGCATGGTGCCGGGCATTCGCCAGACCCTGTACCTGCCGGCCTCCGATCCCAACCTGTTCCAGCCTCCGGCGCGCGAGCAGCGCTCGGGCACCTGCTTGTACGCCGGCAAGTACCAGCACATCCACGGCGGCAAGCTGTTCGACATCAGCAAGGACAGCGTGGAGATCATCAGCAACCTGGGCGGCATCCGCAATCCGGAAAAGCCGATGCAGACCCAGGCGGAACTGGTGGAGCTGTTCCAGCGCTCGGAATTGCTGTACTGCTACGAACCCTCGTCGCTGGCGCTGGAGGCCATGCTCTGCGGCTGCCCGGTGGTGTTCCTGCCCAACCCCCACTTCCAGCAATCCTTCCACTCGGATGAGCTGGGCGACGACGGCTGGGCCTGGGGTGCCGAGCCGGAGCTGATCGAGCGCGCGCGCCGCAGCGTGCACCGCGTGCGCGAGCGCTACCTGGACAATTTCGCCCGCTTCGAGGAGCAGCTGCGCGCCTTCGTCGACGCCACGCAGGCCGCCGTGCGCGAGCTGCCCTACCGCAGCGCCTGCAACGTCGCGCATCTGCCCCAGCTGGCGAGCGCCCAGCCCCCCCAGGTGCCCGGCGCGCCGGCACAGGCCGCGCCACCGCGCCCGCCGCTGCTTCCCTGGCTGCCGCAGCACCGGCTGTCGCCCCAGGAGTTCGCCTGGGCGCAGGAGACCTGCAAGGCCTGGGAGCCGGCGGACACGCCCGGCGTGGCGCTGGCCATGATCGCGTCGCGCGCGGACATGTCCGGCCAGACCACGCAGCAGGCGGTGGCCGGGCAATGGCCCACCGGCAGGCCGCTGCGCCTGCTGCGCATCGACGGGGCCGGCGGAGCCGCCGCGTCCATCCAGGCCGCCGACCGCGCCCTGCTCGACAGCGGCGATTCCTGGCTCGGCCTGATCGACGCCGAGGACATGATCGCCCCCGACGCGCTGTTCCGCATCCAGCATGCGCTGCGCCTGCACCCGCAGTGGCAGCTGCTGTACACGGACGAGGACGGGCTCGGCGCCGACGGCCAGCACCTCAACCCGCACTGCAAGCCCGACTTCAACCTGGACTACCTGCGCAGCCTGCCCTACATCGGCGGCCTGATGCTGGTGCGCCGCGACCTGTTCGAGGCGCTGGGCGGCTTCGACCCCGAATGCGAGGGAGCCGAGGACTACGACCTCGTGCTGCGGGCCTGGGAACGCCTGCACGCGGCCGGCCTGGCCGAAGAGGCCATCGGCCACATCCCGGAGGTGCTCTACCACCGGCGCACGGGATCGGGCCACACGCGCAAGAGCGTGCCCGAGATCCTGGCCATGGGGCAGCAGGTGCTGCAGGCCCACTTCGACCGCCTGGGCATCGCCGCGCAGGTCCAGGGCGGGCCCTTCCCGCCCTCGTACCGCGTGCGCTGGCCCCTGCCCGAGCCGCGCCCGCTGGTGTCGATCCTGATTCCCACGCGCGACCAGTTGCCGATGCTGCAGCGTTGCATCGAATCGGTGATCGAGAAGACCCGCTACCCGGCCTATGAGATCCTGATCATCGACAACGACAGCGGCGCCGACGACGCCATGCGCTACCTGGCCACGGTGGAGTCGCGCGAGGCCGAGCTCGGCGGGCGCCTGCGGGTGATCCGGGCCCCCGGAGAATTCAACTTCTCCGCCATGAACAACCTGGCCGCGCGCGCCGCGCGCGGCGAGTACCTGCTGCTGCTCAACAACGACACCGCGGCGCTGCACGAGGACTGGCTCGAGGAGATGATGGCCCATGCCGTGCGCCCCGACGTCGGCGCGGTGGGCGCCAAGCTGCTGTTCCCGGACGGAAAGATCCAGCACGCCGGCGTGATCCTGGGCGTGCGCGGCCCGGCCGAGCACCCCTTCCTCGGGCGCGCCCCGGAAGATCGCGGCTACTTCGGCCGCGCCCAGCTGGTGCAGGACCTCAGCGCCGTCACCGGCGCCTGCCTGCTGGTGCGCAAGAGCCTGTACGAGCAGCTCGGGGGCCTGGACGAGAAGGCCTTCAAAGTGTCCTACAACGACATCGACCTGTGCCTGCGCGTGCGCGGTGCCGGGCTGAAGGTGGTGTTCACGCCCTACGCGCTGCTGATGCACGAGGGCTCGGCCAGCCAGAAGGGCCAGGTCGAGCAAAAGCCCGACGAGGCCAAGCAGAAGCGCTTCGCCGCCGAGCGCGACGCCATGTACGACAAGTGGCTGCCGCTGCTGGCGCGCGACCCCGCCTACAACACCCACCTCAGCCTGGCCAGCACCGAGTTCCAGCTCGACGACCAGGCACCGCTGGCCTGGGACCCGGCGTGGCGCCCGCGCCCGCGCATCCTGGTGCACCCCGCGGACCGCGAGGGCTGCGGCGAGTACCGCATCATCTCGCCAATGCGCGCGCTCAACCGCGCCGGACTGGCCCAGGGCTGGGAGACCATGCGCCTGTTCCAGCCGGCGGAGATGCAGCGCATCGACGCCGACAGCCTGGTGGTGCAACGCCAGATGGAGTGGCCGCAGATCGAGGCGCTGGAGCGCAATGCGCGCCTGCTGCGCGCGTTCCGCGTGTTCGAGATCGACGACCTGATCACCAACCTGCCGGTCAAGAGCGTGCACCGCGCGCACATCCACAAGGACATCGCCAAGCGCTTCCGCAAGGCCGCCGGGCTGTGCAACCGGCTGGTGGTGGCCACCGAGCCGCTGGCCAAGGCCTACGCCGGCTTCAGCGACGAAGTGGTGGTGTGCCCCAACTACGTGGAGCGCGCCCGCTGGGGCGAGTTGCGCCCGGCCCGTGCCGAGCGCAAGCGCCTGCGCGTGGGCTGGGCCGGCGGGGTCGGCCACAGCGGCGATCTGGAACTCATCGTCGACGTGGTGCGCGAGAGCGCGCCGCTGGTGGACTGGGTGTTCTTCGGCCTGTGCCCCCCGGAGCTCAAGGACGTGGTGCGCGAGTTCCACCCGGGCATCCCGCTGGACCAGTACGCGCCCAAGCTGGCCGAGCTGGACCTGGACCTGGCGGTGGCTCCGCTGGAGCACAACGCCTTCAACGAGGCCAAGAGCCACCTGCGCCTGCTGGAGTACGGCGTGCTCGGCTATCCGGTGATCTGCTCGGACATCACGCCCTACCAGGGCGACTTCCCGGTCGTGCGCGTTCCCAACCGATTCCGCGACTGGATGCGCGCGATCCACGACGCGGTGGGCGACCCCAGGGCCTTGCGCGCCCAGGGCGATGCGCTGCGCGCCAAGGTGCTGGCCGACTGGATGCTCGAGGACCACCTGGACACCTGGCTGCGCGCCTGGACGCGCTGAGGCGCTTGCCTGCGGATGCGCGGGTCGCGCAGCCGGGGCCTGCTAGCATCCGGTGGCACGGCGCACCCGCCGTACGAGCCGCTTGTCCAGCCAGCAATCCCCGATGGAATCCACTACGACTCCCGCGCCCACGGGCAGCGATGCCGCGTCCGGCGAGAACTACGCGCACATCGCGCGCCAGCCGATCCTGGATCGCCAGCAGCACCTCATCGGCTACGAGCTGCTGGCGCGCGAAAGCGCCACCAGCACGCAGGCTCCGTCCCAGCACACCCGTGCCTCGGACACCGCGCTGCTGTTCCACGCGCTGTCGAGTATTTCCTCGGAGAACCTGTTCGGCGACAAGCTGGCCTTCATCAACGTGCGCCTGGCGGACCTGGGCGCGGAACACCTGGAAATCGTCTTCCCCGAGCGCATCGTGCTGGAGCTGCCGCGCGCCGCGGGCGACAACGCCGAGCTGATCGCCGAGGCCGCGGCGGCGATGCAATCGCTGCGCGACAAGGGATTCCGGCTGGCCGCGGGCGTGCACGCGCTGACGGCCCCCTACGCGGCCTGGCTGCCGCTGCTGAGCTACGTGCAGATCGACGTGCAGGCCCTGCCGGCCGGGGTGCTGCCCATGCTGGTCAAGCGCCTGGGCGCCTTGCCCAAGCTGCAGATCCTGGCCGAGAAGGTCGAGACCCAGGAGAAGTTCCAGGAATACTTCGACGCCGGCCTGCACCTGTTCCAGGGCTACTACTTCGCGCGCCCGCAGACGGTCAGCGCGAAGGTGGTCAACCCCGCCTACACGACGGTCCTGCGGCTCATCGACCTGGTCAACAAGCACGCCGAGGTGCCTGCCATCGAGGAGGTGCTCAAGCAGGACCCGACGCTGTCCTTCAAGCTGCTGCGCTACATCAATTCCTCGGGCTTCGGCCTGATGACCGAGATCACCTCCTTCCGCCACGCGGTGGTGATCCTGGGCTACAAGAAGCTGCTGCGCTGGCTGGTGCTGCTGCTGGCCATCACCCCCGGCAGCAGCGCGGCGTCCAGCCAGGCGCGCGTGGCGATCACCCGCGGGCGCATGCTCGAACTGCTGGCCCAGGGGCAGATGTCCCCGGCCGACTGCGACAACGCCTTCGTGGTGGGGGTGTTTTCCATGCTCGACGCCATGCTCGGGGTGCCGCTGGAGCGCGCGCTGCAGGAGATCTCGCTGGCCGAACCGGTGATGCAGGCGCTGCGTGACCGCCAGGGCCCCTTCGGCCCCTACCTGCGCATCGTGCTGGCCTGCGAGCGCGAGGACTGGGACGAGATCGACGAGCATGCCGGCCTGCTGGGCCTGAGCCAGCGCGCGGTGGCCCTGGCCCACCTGGAAGCCCTGGCCTGGGCGGAGAACCTCGGGCTCTGAGGCGCCCGCCCACCTGCCCCGCGGCGGGCGCCCGTCAAGCCTCCGACAACGCATGCGAGCCATCGTCCATACCCTGTTCCAGGACGGCTTCCGCGTCGCCGCGCGCGCCCACCAGACCCTCGATCGCCTGCAGCGCGCACGCGAATTCCTGGGCGTGATCGTGCCCGGGGACGATGTCGAGCACATGTCCATGCTGCTGCATGTGGACGCCGATGCGCGCTACCTGGTCATCGACGAGCTCAACCCGCCGCGCGGCGCGGCGCCGCAGCCGGGCGAGGAGCTGCTGTGCCTGGGCCGCGCTGGCGGCATGTTCGTCGGCCTGCGCTGCCGCCTGGACCGGGCGCAGGATTGGGAAGGCTACGGCGCCTTGCGCCTGGACTGGCCGCACGCGCTGTACCAGTTGCAGCGCCGCGCCAACTATCGCGTTCCCGCCCGCCCCGGCGACGTCTCGGAGCTGGAACTCTCGCGCCGCGGCGCGCGCGGCCTGCAGGCCGAGTGCCTGGACCTCAGCGCCAGCGGCATGCGTGTGCGCTGCGCCGCGCCGGGCGACTTCGAACTGGCCGCCCACGAATGGATCGAGCACCTGCAATTCCGGCTCGAAGGCGAGCTCATCGAATGCGCCGCGCAATTGCGTTTCGTACGCGCGCCGCGCAGCCCTTCGGGGGAATCGGGCACACGCCTGATCGGCCTGGCCCTGGAGCAACTGTCCATGCCCCAGCAGCGCCTGCTGCAGCGCTACGTGCAGCGGCGCGACCGCGAACTGCTGCGCGACGGCAGGCTGTGAACCCCCGGGGCCGGGCGGCGCCTAGGCGCCCTCGCCCCCGGACTGCAGCGGCTGCACGGAAATGATGCGTTCGGCCCACGCCGGGTTCACCGCGGCGCAGGCGCCCGGCCCCACCCAGGCGCCGTCGCCGTGGATGTGCTCGGGCTCGAACACCTGCTGGCGCAGCGTGCCGGCGTGCACGTCGAACAGCACCGGCGCCTGACGGTGCACGCGCAGGGTTTCGCCCGCCCGCCCCGGCAGCATGACCAGCACGCAAGGCGGCGCCAGCAGGTGCTCCGGTTCGTATTCGGCGCCGGCCGCGTAGCGCAGGCCGAAACAGGCTGCGTCGCACAGCACGAAGGCCAGCTCGGGCACCTCCAGCGACTGCAGCCACAGGAAGGGGCCCTGCGCCGGAACGTGCATCAGCACGAACTCGCGCAACTCCTCGAAGCCCGCCAGCGGCAGCGAGCAACTCCAGCGTTGCGAATCGGCGACCTCCACCAGGCCCAGCCGGGTCGCGTACACGGCCATCAGGTGGGCTCCTCGGGAGCCTGCGGCGGCTGCTCCAGCCACCGTTCCAGCGCCTCGGGATCGGCCGCCTGCGCCTGCTGGTTCAGGCCGGCCACCATCTCGTAGAGCTCCTCGCGCAGGATGCGCAGGTCGCGCGGACCATCGATGCCCAGGCGCACCTTGCCGCCGCCGAGCTGCACCACCACGATGCGGATGTCCGTGCCGATGCGGATGGCCTCCCCGCTGCGACGGCTGAGAATGAGCATGTCCGGAGATGCGCCCCGCCGCGCTCAGGCGCTGCCCAGGGGCTTGGCCTTGCCGGCGCCCAGGGTCTGGCCCCGCGGGCCGTAGACGGCGGCCGACTCGCCCGCCGGGATGGAGCGCAGGATGTCCAGCGCGCCCTGGGTGTTGCGGATCAGGGCGGCCACGACGGCCCCGTTGCGCTGATTCGCCCGCGCCACCGCGAGCGTCAGTTCGCGCAGGCGCCCGGCCTGCGCCGGGTCCTGCTCGGGGAGTTCGCGCTGCAGACCGTCGATGCGCGCGCACAGCTCGCTCTTGCGGGCAGCCAGCTGCTCGATGCGCGCGGGGTCATGCGTGTGCACCAGCGCGTCGAGTTCGCTTTGCAGCAGTTCACCCAGCTGCTCCAGCAGCAAGGGCAACAGCGCGCCGGCCCCTTCGGGCCCCGCGGGATCCGGCGGCAGGGATGCCATCGCGCCCGGCTTCAGGCTCCGCCGCCGGAGGAGCCTGCGCCGGCCTGCGCGAGCGCGCGGCTGTCGCGCAGCAAGCCCTGCGCGATCTGGCGCGGGTCGACCGTGTAGCTGCCCGAGGCGATGGCTTGACGCAGCGCACCCAGGCGCTGCGACGAGGCCGATGCCCCCTGCGGGGCGCCCGTTTGCAGCAACTGGCGCGCGGACTCGGAAATGGACACCGTATCCCCCGCGCCGGCACCCGAAGCGGCCGGTCCCTGCGAAGACGCCGGGCTGCGACCGCCCTGCACCTGCTGTGCCGGCAGCTCGACGCGCTGCGCGCTATCGCCTGTGGTCGGGGTGTAGGTCTGCTGGATCGGGTTCATGATCGCCAGATTCTCTCCTGCTGGATGGTGTTACGGCACGCAGAGCGAGAACTTGAGCCAAGAATTTCACGGTTCCGAGTGTTTCTTGGGCAAAGCCCCTTGCGGAAGCAATGCCGGACCGATATGCAACGGCGGCGGCCCCGCCACCACGCCGGGCCCGGGCGCCTTCGCGGCCGTGGCCGCGCCGGGCGGCTTCCCCGCCGCCGCCGGGGCGGCCGGAGCCGGCGCGGAGGCCGCGCCCGGCTGGCTGGCGCCCCCGAGCTGGGAATTTGCCTCGCCGGCCGTCGCCGCCGTCTGCTCGGCGCCCTGTTCCTTCAGGATGCGCGCGCTCGCGGCCTTGGTCAGCACCAGGATGCTCACGCGCCGGTTGAGCGGCGAATTCGGGTTCGCCGGGTCGAAGGGCGCCGCCGATCCCATGCCCACCACGCGCAACACCTTGTTCTCGTCCAGGCCGGACTGCACCAGCACCTGGCGCACCGCGTTGGCGCGGTCCGCGGACAGATTGTAGTTGCTGTAGCCCTTGCCCTGGTTCTGGTAGTTCAGCGCGTCGGTATGCCCGGTGATGCTGATCGAGTTGGGCAGGCTGTTGAGGGTCGGCGCGATATCGTGGAAGATCGCCTGCGCGTAGGTCTGCAACTGCGCGCCGCCCAGCCCGAACATGGGCCGCTTGTCGCTGTCGACCACCTGGATGCGCAGGCCGTCGCGGGTGATGTCGATCAGCAGCTGGTTGCGGAAGGCGCTGAGTTGCGGATTGATGCGGATCTGCTCGTCCAGGGCCTTTTTCAGCGCCTCCAGGTTCGCGCGGTCGATCTGCTCCTGGCGCACCACCACCGTGGTGGTGGCGTTCGGGCGCACCGTCTGGCCCGGCGTGGCCCCGTTGCGCACCTGGCCCACGGTGCGCGTGAGGTCGGTTCCGCCGCCGTGGATCACCGAAGTGGCCGAGCCCGCGCCGGGGCCGCCTTCCAGCGCGACCTTCAGCGGTTGCTGGAAATACTTGGCGATGCCCTCGAGCTGCGCCTTCGTGGACGACCCCAGCAGCCACATGAGCAGGAAAAAGGCCATCATCGCCGTGACGAAGTCGGCGTAGGCGATTTTCCAGGCCGCGCCGTGCCCGCCGGCGACGACCTTCTTGACCTTCTTGATGACGATCGGCTGCGCCTTGCCGTCGGCCATGGCTTATTTCCCCTTGGCGTCGCGCAGGTGGCTTTCCAGCTCGGTGAAGCTGGGGCGCTCGTTCGTGAACAGCACCTTGCGCGCGAACTCCACCGCCACCTGCGGCGGATAGGCGTTCATGGTGGCCAGCAGCGCCACCTTGATGCATTCGAGCATCTTGGTCGCTTCGTGCGCACGGTCCTCCATGCGCGCCGCCACCGGCGCCAGGATGGCGTAGCCGATCAGGATACCGAGGAAGGTGCCTACCAGCGCCGCGCCCACCAGTTCGCCCAGCACGGACGGCGGCTGGGTCACCGAGGCCATGGTGTGCACCACGCCCATCACCGCCGCCACGATGCCGAAGGCCGGCATGCTGTCGGCCGTGCGGCTCATCGCGTGCACGGGAATCTCGGCTTCGCGGTGATGGGTCTCGATATTGACGTCCATCAGATTTTCCATCTCCATGACGCCGAGATTGCCGCCGATCATCAGGCGCAGGTAGTCGGTGATGAACTCCAGCACGTGGTGGTCGGCCACGATATGGGGGTACTTCTTGAAGATCTCGCTGTTGTGGGGCTCTTCCACGTCGCCTTCGATGGCCATCAGCCCGTTCTGGCGCATGCGCGTGAACAGCTCGTTGAGCAGCGACAGCAGCTCCAGGTAGGCCGCCTTCGAATAGGTCGAGCCCTTCATCGCCGTGGGCAGGGCCTTGAGCGTGGCCTTGAAAGACTTGGGAAAGGTCGACGCGAAGAAGGCGCCGAAGGCGCCGCCGCCGATCATCAGCAATTCGTAGGGCTGGAACAGGGCGCCGGCGTGACCGCCCTCGGCGATGTATCCGCCAAAGATCGCCGCCAGCGACAGCACATATCCGATCAGGAGAAACATGGGGAGTGCATGCGAGTGTGCGTGCCGGATGCGCGAATCCCGTGAATTCGGCTCCGATCATGGTCAGGAAACAGGCTATCCAATCACGATGGTACCGGCAGCGCGGACCCCAGGTCCCGAACGTGACGCGGCGGCGTCCGGCCGCGCCGCGTCCTTGCGGCATTCTTGCGACATGGGGGATGCCCGCGTGGTGCGTCGCCGCAACGCCGGAGCACAATTGCAGGTCGGGCTCGCGGCGCGTGCCGGGGCGCCCCGCGCCCCGCGCTCGGCAACACAAGGATTCAAGTTGGCGCCGTCCGTGCCGTCAATTCATGCGCGGGCCCCGAACTGTTTCAGCCTGCCGGAGCATTCCTTGAAATTCCTGGTTGTTGATGATTTCCCGACCATGCGGCGCATCGTGCGCGGCCTGCTCATGCAGACCGGGCACGTGACGGGCACGATCGACGAGGCCGAGGACGGGGTGCAGGCCCTCAAGCGCATCCAGGCCGGAGGCATCGAGTTCGTGGTGACCGACTGGAACATGCCCAACATGCAGGGCATCGACCTGCTGCGCGAGATCCGCGCCAGCGAGGACCCCGGCATCCGCGGCCTGCCGGTGCTGATGGTCACGGCCGAGGCGAAGAAGGAGAACATCCTGGCGGCCGCGCAGGCGGGGGTCAACGGCTACATCGTCAAGCCCTTCCCGGCCGACGCGCTCAAGGCCAAGATCGACGGCATCCTGCACCGGCTGCAGGGCGGGGGGCGGCCATGAGCAGCCCACCGGACGCGCAGGCCTCGGGCCAGGCGCTGCACAACCTGCGCGAGGCCGACGCGCTGCTCACCCAGGGCGTGCAGCGCATCCTGCACGCCTCCAGCGACCTGCCCGGGGCCAGCCACCCGCTGCAGGAGGTGCTGCACCTGAGCGAGCAGCAGGCCATGCTGACCCTGGAGG
>NZ_KB898486.1 GCF_000377645.1 Thiomonas sp. FB-6
TTTACTCGATGATCTTGGCCACGACGCCGGCGCCGACGGTGCGGCCGCCTTCGCGGATGGCGAAGCGCAGGCCTTCTTCCATGGCGATGGGGGCGATGAGCTTGACGGTGATGCTCACATTATCGCCCGGCATGACCATTTCCTTGTCCTTGGGCAGCTCGATGGCGCCGGTGACGTCGGTGGTGCGGAAGTAGAACTGCGGCCGGTAGTTGTTGAAGAACGGCGTGTGACGGCCGCCCTCGTCCTTGCTCAGCACGTACACCTCGGCGGTGAAGTGGGTGTGCGGCTTGATGCTGCCGGGCTTGCACAGCACCTGGCCGCGCTCGACGTCCTCGCGCTTGGTGCCGCGCAGCAGGATGCCCACGTTGTCCCCAGCCTGGCCCTGGTCGAGCAGCTTGCGGAACATCTCCACGCCCGTGCAGGTGGTCTTCTGGGTGTCGCGCAGGCCGACGATCTCGATTTCCTCGCCCACCTTGACCACCCCGCGCTCCACGCGCCCGGTCACCACCGTGCCGCGCCCGGAGATCGAGAACACGTCTTCCACCGGCATCAGGAAGGCGCCGTCCACCGCGCGCTCGGGCGTGGGGATGTAGCTGTCGAGCGCCTCGGCCAGCTTGAAGATGGCCTGCTCGCCCAGCTCGCCCTTGTCGCCTTCGAGCGCCAGCTTGGCCGAGCCCTTGATGATCGGCGTGTCGTCGCCGGGGAAGTCGTACTTGCTCAGCAGCTCGCGAACTTCCATCTCCACCAGCTCGAGCAGCTCGGCGTCGTCCACCATGTCGCACTTGTTCAGGAACACGATGATGTAGGGAACGCCCACCTGGCGCGCCAGCAGGATGTGCTCGCGCGTCTGCGGCATCGGGCCGTCGGCGGCCGACACCACCAGGATCGCGCCGTCCATCTGCGCGGCTCCCGTGATCATGTTCTTCACGTAGTCGGCGTGCCCGGGGCAGTCCACGTGCGCGTAGTGACGGTTGGCCGTCTCGTACTCCACGTGCGCCGTGTTGATGGTGATCCCGCGCGCCTTCTCTTCCGGCGCCGCGTCGATCTGGTCATAGGCCTTGGCCTCGCCGCCGAACTTGTTCGACAGCACCGTCGTGATCGCCGCCGTCAGCGTCGTCTTGCCGTGGTCCACGTGTCCGATCGTCCCCACGTTCACATGGGGCTTGGTCCGCTCGAATTTGCTCTTCGCCATGATGAATGCTCCTGAAAACCGTGAGGGGTGAAACCTGCGACTCGAAAAACGGCGCGACCTGGAAAACGGATGCCGCGAATTCAAACCAGGAAGATGGTGCCCATGGCGGGAATCGGACCCGCGACCTCTCCCTTACCAAGGGAGTGCTCTACCACTGAGCCACATGGGCATGTTGCCGCCGGTTTGCGAGAACTTCGGGAGAACGCGCCGGGCGCGGCGGCCTGGACGGGCGGACAAGCTGCGGGCGAATCGACGAGACCGGGCAGGGCGTGGCGCGAGGGAGCATGGAGCGGGAGACGGGAATCGAACCCGCGCCATCAGCTTGGAAGGCTGAGGTTCTACCATTGAACTACTCCCGCGACTGCAATCCGCTTGCGCGAACCGCGCCTGCCGGCGTGGCCTTGTCGTATCGCTGCTGCCTGGCTGTCCCTTCCTTGCTGCCTGATCCCTGCTGCGTCCGCGGGCCGCCTGCCGCGCCTGTTGACCCGGCGCCGGGCGACCCCCCGAAATCCTGCGAAAACCGTTCAATCCTTGCTGCTCCCCGAGCCGCCGCGGCGCGGCTTCTCGAGTCTCGATCCTGGTGGAGGAGGTTGGATTCGAACCAACGTAGGCGTAAGCCAACAGATTTACAGTCTGCCCCCTTTAGCCACTCGGGCACCCCTCCGAGGCGAACCTAAAATTCTCAAGGCGTTTCGCCGATTTGTCAACTCCCCTGCTGCGGCGCATCAGGGAAAGGCGCGCCGAACAGCTGTTCCAGCGCGGCGCCGGGGTCCTCGCGGCGCATGAAGGCCTCCCCCACCAGGAAGGCGTGCACGCCGCGGCCGCGCATGCGGGCCACGTCCGCCGCGGTGGAAATGCCGCTTTCGGTCACCACCACGCGCCCGGGGGGAATGCGAGGCAGCAGGTCCAGCGTGGTCTCCAGCCGGGTCTCGAAGCTGCGCAGGTCCCGGTTGTTGATGCCCACGAGGGGGGTGCGCAGGCGCAGGGCGCGCTCCAGTTCGGCGCCGTCATGCACCTCCACCAGCACGTCCAGGCCGAGGCGCAGCGCGCAGTCCTCGAGTTCGACCATGCGCGCATCGTCCAGCGCGGCGACGATCAGCAGCACGCAATCGGCCCCCATCGCCGCGGCTTCGAAGACCTGGTAGGGGTCGACCAGGAAGTCCTTGCGCAGCACCGGCAGCGCGCAGGCGGCGCGGGCGGCGCGCAGGTACTCGGGCGAGCCCTGGAAGTACTCGCGGTCGGTGAGCACCGACAGGCAGGCCGCGCCGTGCGCGGCGTAGCTGGCGGCGATCTGTGCCGGGCGGAAGTCGGCGCGCAGCAGGCCCTTGGAGGGGCTGGCCTTCTTGACCTCGGCGATCACCGCGGGCCGCGCGGCGTCCACGCGCGCGCGCAGGGCGGCGGCGAAGCCGCGCGGAGCGTCGCCGCGCGCGCGTGCGCGGGCCTCCAGTTCGGCCAGCGGCAGCGCGCTGCGCGCGGCCTCGACTTCACGGGCCTTGGTGGCCAGGATGCGTTGCAGGATGTCGGTCATCGGCAGGGGGCGCGGCGGCGCGGCGGGTTTCAGGACAGGCCGGCGAGTTCACGCGTGCAGGCCACGAAGGTCTGCATGCTCGTGCGCGCCGCGCCGGTGGCCAGCGCCTTGCGCGCCAGCTCGACGCCTTCGGCCACGCTGGGCGCGACGTCGGCGGCGTACAGCGCGAAGCCGGCGTTGAGCAGCACCACGTCGCGCGCCGCACCGGGCTGGTCGTCCAGCACCTCGCGCATGCGCTGCACCGACTCGGCCGGCGACGACACCTGCAGCTCGCGCAGATCGCACACCCGCATGCCGAAATCGGCGGGGTGCACCGAGTACTCGCGCACCTGCCCGTCGCGCAGCTCGCCCACCTGCGTGGGCGCGCACAGCGAGACCTCGTCGAGCCCGTCGGCGCCGTGCACCACCAGCACGTGGCGGCTGCCCAGGCGCTGCAGCACGCGCACCAGGATGCCCACCAGGTCGGGGTGGAACACCCCGAGCAGCTGGTTGGGAGCGCCTGCCGGGTTGGTCAGCGGTCCGAGGATGTTGAACAGCGTGCGCACCCCCAGTTCCTTGCGCACCGGCGCCGCATGCTTCATCGCGCTGTGGTGGTTGGGGGCGAACATGAAGCCGATGCCGGTGCGCTGCAGGCACTGCGCCACCTGCTCGGGGCCCAGATCCAGCGCGCCGCCCAGCGCCTCGATGGCGTCGGCCGAGCCCGAAGAGGAGCTCACGCTGCGCCCGCCATGCTTGGCCACCCGGGCCCCGGCGGCGGCCGCCACGAACATGCTGGTGGTGGAAATGTTGAAGGTATGCGCGCTGTCGCCTCCGGTGCCGACGATGTCGACCAGGCGGTCGGTGTCGTGCAGCGGCACCTTGGTGGCGAACTCGCGCATGACCATGGCGGCCGCGGTGATCTCGCCCACGGTCTCCTTTTTCACGCGCAGCCCGGTGATCAGCGCGGCGATCATGACCGGGGACATCTCGCCGGTCATGATGCGGCGCATCAGCGCGAGCATCTCGTCGTGGAAGATCTCGCGGTGCTCGATGACGCGCACCAGCGCGTCCTGGTTGGCGATGGTCATGGTCGGGCGCCTCTTTCAGCGATTGGGCATGTCGAGGAAGTTGCGCAGCAGGCGGTGGCCGTGCTCGCTCTCGATGGACTCGGGGTGGAATTGCACGCCCTCGATCGCGTGGTCGCGGTGGCGCACGCCCATGATCTCGCCGTCGGCCGTGCGGGCCGAGACCTCGAGGCAGCCGGGCAGGCTGGCCTCCTCGATGGCCAGCGAGTGGTAGCGCACCACGGTGTAGGGGCTGGGAAGGCCGGCGAACACGCCGCGCCCGTCGTGCTCGATGGGGCTGGTCTTGCCGTGCATGATGGTGCGCGCGCGCACCACGCGCCCGCCGAAGGCGGCCGCGATCGCCTGGTGGCCCAGGCACACGCCCAGGATGGGCAGGCGGCCGGCGAACGAGCGCAACACCTCCACGCTGATCCCGGCCTCGGCCGGCGAACAGGGGCCGGGGGAGATGACGATGCGTTCGGGGGCCAGGCGCTCGATGTCGGCCGTCGTGAGCTCGTCGTTGCGCACGGTGCGCACGTCCTGGCCGAGTTCGCCCAGGTACTGCACCAGGTTGAAGGTGAAGCTGTCGTAATTGTCGATCATCAGCAGCATGGCGTGACACTCCGGAGTCTGCGCCGCGCGGGCCCGGCCGCGGGATCGCGGCCGGCACGCGCCGGGGGGCCGCCCGGTGCGGGCGGCAAGGCGGGGGAGGGGGATTCGTTCAGGCGGCTGGCTTGCGCCAGGGCCAGGCCTCCCCCACGGCGCTGCGCCACGCGGGCTGCGCGGGAGCGTGCGGGAGCGGGAGCCAAGCTTGCATGGGGGGATTATCGCAACTTCCCGTCGCCGCCCTGGTCGTGCACCCCGGAGTGCACCCGGCCCGCAGGGACGTGGCGCGCCGCGGACTCGACGTGGCCGGTCTGGTCGTCGAAGAAGAAGTCGGGCTGGAATTCGCGCAGGAAGGGGCCCTTGTCCAGGCCGCCGAGGAACATGGCTTCGTCGATGGCGATGTTCCAGGCCATCAGGGTGCGCACCGCGCGTTCGTGCGCCGGCGAGCTGCGCGCGGTGACCAACGCGGTGCGCAGGCGCATCGAGGTGGCGCCGCTGCTGGCCGCGTGCTGCAGCCGGTGCAGCGCCTCCAGCAGCGGCTTGAAGGGGCCGGGAGGCAGCGGCAGCGCGGCCTTGCGGGTCTCGTGGCGGGTGAAGCCGGGCAGGCCCTCGCGCTGGTACACGCGCTCGGCCTCGT
The DNA here is from genome assembly GCF_000377645.1 of Thiomonas sp. FB-6. Classification (GTDB taxonomy): domain Bacteria; phylum Pseudomonadota; class Gammaproteobacteria; order Burkholderiales; family Burkholderiaceae_C; genus Thiomonas_A. The sequence goes on from NZ_KB898486.1 coordinate 5,007, forward strand.
CGGAGAACAGCACGGCGTCGCCGTCGAAGGCGATGCGCACCTCGTTCGGGTACGCCTCGCCGGCGCGCACCGACTGCGGATACACCTGGGCGGCGGGGAAGCCGGCAGCCAGCGCGGCGCGCACGTCCTCGGTGTTGGCCGACAGGAACAGCCTGGCGCCCAATGCGTGCAGGTAGTGGTAGGGCGGGCGTCCGCGCGTGAACACCCCGCGTTCGATGGCCGTGGCGTGGTGCCGGGCCGAGCGGAACACCCGCAGCCCCGACACCGGATCGTTGCGCGACAGCAGCACCACCTCGACACGGTCGCGGTCGGTGTCGCTGGTGTTGAAGGCCAGCAGCTTGCGTACCAGTTGCAGCGCCACCCCGGGCGAGGCCGGCACGTCCAGTCGGTCGAGCTGCAGTTGCATGTAGGCGTTGTCGTCGGCCGTCTCGAATACGAGGTTTTCCTCCTCGAAGTCGAACAGCGCGCGCGAGGAGATCGCCACCACCAGTTTTTCCGGCGGTACGGGGACTTCGGCGGCGGGAGCTTCGGCTTGGCTCATGGCGGCACGGCAGGTTCGGACACTGCGCCGAGCTTACCTGAGCGGGCGCCCGTGCCCCGCCATGCGGGCACGGGCGCCCCGGGGGCCGCCGCGGGGCGCAAGCTCCCGCGGCGGGCGGCTCCTGCTCAGCGGCGATCGTGGTCGCGATCCTGATCGCGATCGCGCGTGCCGGCGAACAGCGGGCTCATCACCGCCGTGCCCGCATCGCAGGCATGGTTCAGGCAGGGCAGGCCCATGCCGCCTTCCAGCGTGCGCAGCAGCGAGAAGTGGCTGTAGAAGGTGTTATCCACCACGCGCGGCGCGCGGTGGTTGTTGATCACCAGGGTCAGCACCTTGTTGGGCTCGTTGACGCCGTAGTCGTTCTCGTCCCAGGTGACGACGATGGCGTTGTGCCCGTGGCCCCAGGACGGCGAGGCCTGGATGGCCTGCACCAGCTTCCTGAGCATGGCGTCGCCGCGGTACATCAGGGCCGCGCCGGTGCAGTCGGCGCCGGCATTGCCGCGGCCGTGCTGGTCGTTGCACTGGTTGGGCGCGATGAAGGAGAAGTTGGGCACCTGGCCGCTGCGCAGGTCGGCGTACAGGCCGCGCGGTCCGTCGAAGCCGACGATGTTCTCGTGCAGGGCCGGGCTTTCCTGGATGTCGCGGAAGTACGCGAAGGGGTCGTGCTTGGCCGCGTACAACTGCACCATCGAGCCGCCCGGAGTGGGCTGGCTCAGCAGCGAAGCGCTGTCGTTGCCGTTGACGAACACGCCGTCGCTGTAGTTGACGTTGTCGGCGCCGGCCAGCGGCAGGTCCTCCTGGTAGCTCTTCCAGGACTTGCCGGCCTGCATGAGCTGTTCGGCGATGGTCTTGCCCACGGTCGGGGCGGCGGCGAAGCCCACCTTGCCGTCCAGGTCCCAGGAGCCGGTGGCGGGGTTGCCGGGCACGCCCGAGCCTACCGGGTACACCTCGTTCACGTAATCGATGGCCGGGGTCTCGGCGTCCACGCCCGAGCCCTGGATGGGGCAGATCACCGTGGGCTGGCCCTGCGGCGCCGCGGCGTCGAGGTTGGGCACGCCTGTGACGATGTTGGGCGAGCACGAGGCGCTGTGCCAGTCGGGCATGTTGTCGCTGCGCACGCCGAAGTTGGAGCCGCCGATCACCTCCAGGTAATTGGTCAGGCTGGGGTGGCCCACGCCGTAGTAGTTGGTGGCGACGTTGGCGCTGCGGTAGAGCTGGTTGATGTACGGAACGTCGGGGTTGCCCACCTCGGCGCTCATGGGCTGGTTTTCCATCATGATCACCCAGACGTGGTCCAGGTGGGGGACGCCGGCGGGCACGGGGCCCTGGTCGGCCCGCGCGGCTGCGCAGGACAGGAGGCTGGCGCCGACGAGCGCGGCAAGGATCTTGCGTTTCATGGTTGTCCTCGGGAAAAGTGGCCAAGCGGCGGCGCGAAGTTGCATCGGGTTGCGCCGGACACGATTTGTAGGGTTTGCGCGCGACGCTTTGATGACAGCGCGCACGGCCCGTGCCACTCCCCCGTGTCCGCGGGGGTCCGGGAGGACTCAGCCGGGATGCCGTGCCGCGGCGCGCAGCGCGGCGGCCTCGGCGGCCGCCGAGTTCGCGCCGGACAGCACCGGGCGGCCTTCGGCCGGCCAGGCCTCGGCCGCCGGCGCGCCCGGCGGCGCTGCCGCGGGCTCGGCGCCGGGGCTGGTCTGCAGCACCTCGCGCGCGCCGTTGCGCAGCAGGACGGCCCGGCCGAAGCCGGTCTCCACCAGGCGCACGCCCTGGGCCACCAGCGCGCCGGCGGGGTAGGCCTGGGGCGCCCCGCCGTCGATGCCGATGAGGGCCGCGCCGGCGTACTCCCCGCCGCCGATCACCCCCCACAGGCGAAACTGCGTGGAGGCCGCGGCCACATGGGGCGCCGGGTACAGGCGCGCGGCCTGCGAGGCCAGCGCGTCCCAGTCCGTCAGCGCGCGCGGCGGGGGCGGCGCGACCTGGACCTCGCGCCAGATGCGCAGGCCCCAGTGCACGGCCGCGGCCGCGCAGGCCGCGCTCAGGACCAAAGCGGCCAGGCCGGCGGCCAGGCGCGGGCCGTTCGGGCGCGTGTGCGGGGACAGGGAGGTCTCGGCCATGGGGCTCACTTCACCAGGTTGTTCATCTGGATGATGGGCAGCATCACCGCCAGCACGATGGTCATGACCATCAGGCCCATGCCCAGGATCAGCAGCGGCTCGAGGATGGTGACCAGCGTGAAGGCGCGGCGCTGCACCTCCTGCGCGTGTTGCGCGGCCGCGCGCTGCAGCATCTCGGGCAGCGTGCCCGTCTGCTCTCCCAGGCGGATGAAGGTGATGAGCACCGGGGGATAGCGCCGGTGCAGGCTCAGCGCCGAGGCCAGCGACGAGCCTTCGCGCACCAGCGCGAGGGCCTCCTGCGCATCGGCCTTGAGCACGGTGTTGGACACGGTGTCGATGGCCGCCTGCAGCGCGCGAAGGATGGGCACGCCGGCGCCGCTGAGAATCGCCAGCGTGGAGGCGAAGCGCGCGGTGTTGAGCCCTCGGATCAGGCGTCCGAGCTGGGGCACGCGCAGCAGCGCGGCGTGCACCGCCGCGCGCGGCCCCGGCACGCGCAGCACCTGGCGCAACAGCAGCGCGCCGGCGGCCAGCATCAGCGCGATCAGCCAGCCCCAGTGGCGGATGAAGCCGCTGAGCGCGATCAGCATGACGGTCAGCAGCGGCAGCTTCTGGTGCGCGCCCTGGAACACCCCGACCACCTGCGGCACCACGTAGGTCAGCAGCAGCGTGACCACGGCGATGGCCACCAGCACGACGATCACCGGGTAGGCCACCGCCTGCAGCAGCTTGGAGCGCAGCTGCTGGCTGCTCTCCAGGTAGTCGGCCAGGCTGCCCAGCACCGCGCCCAGGTCGCCGCTATCCTCGCCGGCAGAGACCAGCGCGCGGTACACCTCGGAGAACTCGCGCGGGTGGCGCGACAGCGCCGCGCTCAGGCTGTGGCCGCCGCCCACCTCGCTCTTCACTGCCTGCAGCAGGTCGGCCACCTCGGCGCGGTCGGCGTCCTCGGCCAGCGCGCCCAGCGCGCGCTCGAGCGGCAGGCCCGAGACCAGCAGCCCGGAGATCTGGCGGGTCAGCAGCGCCAGTTCCTGCGCGTTCATGCGCCGGCGCGCGAAGCGCCGCGTGCCCTCCGGCGCGCCCTCGGCGGCGATGGCGTCGACCTGCAGCGGGATCAGGCCGCGCGAACGCAGCAGCGAGCGGGCGCCGCGCGCGCTGTCGGCTTCCAGCACCCCGCGATGTTCGGCGGCGGCCGCGTCCAGCGCGATGAAACGGTAGGCGGGCATGGCAGCGTGCTCCGGGCTACTCGCGGGTCACGCGCATCAGCTCGGCCAGCGAGGTCTGGCCCGACTGCACCCAGCGCATGCCGTCCTCGCGCATGTTGCGCATGCCGGCGGCGGTGGCCAGCCGGCGCAACTCGGCTTCGGACGCGCCCTCGTGCACGGCCGCGCGCAGCGGGTCGTCGGCTTCCAGCAGCTCGAACACCCCGGTGCGGCCGCGGTAGCCGGTGTGGTTGCAGGCCGGGCAGCCGTCGGCGATGAACCCCGTGCCGTCGGGCGAGGGCTTGCGGCATTGCGGGCACAGCACGCGTACCAGGCGTTGCGCCAGCACCCCCAGCAGCGAGGAGGCGAGCAGGAAGGGCTCGACCCCCATGTCGATCAGGCGCGTGACGGCCGACGGGGAGTCGTTGGTGTGCAGCGTGGCCAGCACCAGGTGGCCGGTCAGCGAGGCCTGGATGGCGATCTGCGCCGTCTCGAAGTCGCGGATCTCGCCGATCATCACGATGTCCGGGTCCTGGCGCAGGATGGCGCGCAGCGCGCGGGCGAAACTCAGCTCGATGCGCGGATTCACCTGGGTCTGCCCGATGCCCGGCAGGTCGTACTCGACCGGGTCCTCCACGGTCATGATGTTGAGTTCGGCCGACTCCAGGCGCGACAGGGCGGAGTACAGCGTGGTGGTCTTGCCGCTGCCGGTCGGCCCGGTGACCAGCAGCAGGCCGTGCGGGTGGCGCACCAGCGCGTCGAAACGCTCGAGCATGGGGGCCGACATGCCCACCACGCGCAGGTCCAGGCGCGCCGCCGACTTGTCCAGCAGGCGCAGTACCGCGCGCTCGCCGTGGGCGCAGGGCAGCGTGGACACGCGCACGTCCAGCGCGCGCCCGCCGATGCGCAGGGAAATGCGCCCGTCCTGCGGCAGGCGCTTCTCGGCGATGTCGAGCTGGGCGAGGATCTTCACGCGGGAGATCATCGCCGCGTGCAGCGCCTTGTTCGGCCGCACCACGTCGTGCAGCGTGCCGTCGACCCGGAAGCGCACCACCGAGAAGGTCTCGAAGGGCTCGACGTGGATGTCGCTGGCGCCGTCGCGCGCGGCCTGCGTGAACAGGGCGTTGAGCATGCGGATGATCGGCGCGTCGTCGGCCGTCTCCAGCAGGTCCTCCACCGCCGGCAAGTCCTGCAGCAGGCGCGAAAGGTCGACGTCGCCCTCGACCTCGCTGACCACCTCGGCGGCGCTGCCGTCGCGCTGCGCGTAGGCGGCGCCGATGCGCTCGAGCAGTTCATCCTGCGCGATGCGCTGGACCTCGCGCACGCGGTGCTGGCGCTGTACCTCGGCCATGCCGGCGGCGCGCGTGGACTCGCTGATCCACAGCATCAGATCGTCGCCCTCGCGCTCGGCCAGCAGCGCCTGGTCGCGGCAGAAGGCGTAGGGCAGCGGGTAGCGTGCGGACATCGCCGGCTCCGGGGCTCAGGGCCTGGCCGCGGGTGCCGCCGCCGGCGCCGGCACGGGGGCGGGGGCGGGCGCCGGGGCTGGCGGCTGCGCCGGGCCGAGGTCGGGCAGGATCGGGCCGGGCATCAACGGCAGCGCGAAGGAGGGGGGCAACTGCGCGCCGCGTTCGACGGACTGCATGCTGGTGTAGTCGCCTCGCGACAGGCCTTCGGCCTGGTCCGGCTTGCGCACGATCACCGGGCGCAGGAACACCATCAGGTCGGTTTTCACGGCCTGGTGCGACTTGCCGCCGAACAGCAGGCCCAGCACCGGGATGTCGCCGAGGCCCGGCACCTTGCTGTCGTTGGCGCTGACCTGGTTCTGCATCAGGCCGCCCAGCACGATGGTCTGGCCGTTGTTGACCAGCACCGTGGTCTGCAGCGAGCGGGTGTTGGTGATGAAGGTGCCCGCCTGCGCCTGCTGGGCGGTGGGCGCCACGACGGTCGAGTTCTCGGTGTACACGTCGAGCTTGAGCACGTTGCCCGCGGTGATCTGGGGCCGGATCTTCAGGATCAGGCCGACGTCCTGCCGGCTGTAGGTGGTGAAGGGATTGCTGACCGCGCTGGTGTTGCCGGTGCTCGTGTACGAGCCAGTGGCGAAGGGCAGGTTCTGGCCCACCACGATGCGTGCCGTCTCGTTGTCCAGGGTCATCAGGTTGGGCTGGGACAGGATGTTGGCGTCGACGTTGGACTGCAGGAAATTGGCCAGCAGGCCCAGGGTCGTGATCCCGGCGATGGAGTGCAGGATGCCGATGTTCAGCCCCTGCTCCGGAGCGACCGCGCCCGAGCTCAGCGCGGTTCCGCCGTTGCCGCTGGCGATCGCCGTCTGCAGCGCGATGATGTTGCTTCGGGAGGCGTTGGCTGCGTTGCTGTAGTTGGTGCCGCCGAACACCGCGTTGTTGCCGCTGCCGCTGCCGGCGGCGCTTTGCCACTGCACGCCCAGTTGCGCGAGCTTGTTGGCGCTGACCTCGACGATCAGGGCCTGCACGTAAACCTCCGCGCGCGCGACGTCGAGCTTGGCGATCACGGACTTGAGCTGGCGGTACACCGGCGGGGGCGCGTTGATGATCAGCGCGTTCATCGACACGTCGGCGTAGACCGAGCCGCCCTGGGGTAGCGCGACGGTCTGGTCGTCGGGGGTCGGCGTGAACTGCGGCTCGTTGCCCGAGCCGATCCCCGAGCCGCTGCCGCCGCTGCTGCCCTGGCCCAGGCCGCCCGACATGGAGCCGCCGTAGGAGGAACTGGTGGTTCCGGAGGATGCGCCCCCGGCCGCGCCGGTCAGGCTGCGGTTCGCCGCCTGCTGCAGGGAGCCGGCTCCCGTGGACCCGTCCGCGTTGTAGTTCGACAGCGCGCCTTGCAGCACCTTGGCCAGCGAGGCAGCCGAAGCGTTGTGCAGGTAGACCACGTGGATGTCGTCGCCGTCGTCGTCGGCGGGGCGGTCGAGCTTGTGGATCATCTGCTCGATCTGCATCAGCTGCACGCCGTTGCTGGCGCGCACGATCAGCGAATTGCTGCTGGTGTCGGGCAGCACCACGGCACGCATGCCCGTGGAACTCGCGATGGCGCCGACGTTCTGCACCGGCGCGCGCACCGCCGCGCCGCGCGAGTTGTCCGAGGCGCCTTGCAGCGAGATCAGCTTGTCCAGCGTGGAGGCGAGTTCGGAGGCCACCGCGTAGCGCAGCGGCACCACGTCCACCTCGCTGCCGGTGGGGATGTCGAGGCCGGCGATGATGCGCGCCAGGCGCCGCAGGTTGTCCGCGTAGTCGGTGATCACCAGCGCGTTGCTGCCCGGGTCCACGTTGATGGTGTTGTTCGGCGAGATCAGCGGGCGCAGCACCGGCAGCAGGTTGCTGGCGGCCTGGTTGCGCAGCTCGAAGACCTGCGTGACCACCTGGTCGCCGCGTCCGGGAATGTGCGCGGACGTGTTGCCCACGCCCACCGGCGTGGTCTGCAGGCGCGCATCGGCCTCGGGCACCACCTTGAACACGCCCTCGTGCTCGACCACCGCGTAGCCGGCCAGGCGCAGCTGGGTGAGCAGGGCCAGGTAGACCTGCTGGGGCGGCACGGGGGTCTTGAATTGCAGCGAGATGCGGCCCTTCACGCGCGGATCCACGATGAAGTTGCGCCCGGTGGCGGCGGCCACGGCCTGCACCGCGCTGGAGATCTCGGCGTTGACCAGGTCGATGGTCATGGGCGGCCGGGCGTCGGCCTGCTGCGCGTGGCGCTCGACCGTGCGCGGCGCAGCGCCGGCGGGGGCCAGCGGGGCCAGGCCCAGGGCCGTGCAAAGCAGCCATGCCGTGGCATCGCGGCCGCGGAGGAGCGCCGGACGAATCATCCTGGGAATGAAGTTTGCGCTCATGGAAATGGGTCCCCCTGGTTCACCGCTCAATGCGTTCACAATCCGATGCGTACATGGTCGCCCTCGCGCCGGCCCAGCAGGCCGAGCAGCGTGGCCAGCGCCTGCTCCCGGCCCGGCGCCGCGCGCGCGGTTCCCGAAAACTGCATGCGCTGGCCGTTCCAGACACCGTCGCCGGCGAGGATCAGCGAGCCTGACAGCGTGCTCAAGGCCACGCCGGCGGTGCCGCCGCGGCCGTCGACCTCGACGCGGTAGCTGCCCAGCGGCGACAGCGTGCTCAGGCGCGAGCTCATGTCCATCGCATCCGCGCGCAGCCGGCCCTGCAGATCCAGGCGCCCGGCCGCCGAGCGCAGGCGCAGCTGCTGCAGGCGCAGGTGCACGAGGCCTTGCGGGGCGAGCGTGTTCCACGGAGTTCCCAGGCCCTCCAGCAAGGAGGCGGGGAAGGCGGCCAGCCACGGGCCGCCCTGCTGCTCCAGGCTCCAGCCGCCGAAGCCCGGCTCCAGCCGCGCGCGCAAGGCATCCGCGGCCAGCGGCGGCCAGCTCAGGCGCAGGTCGACCGCTCCCGCCCACAGCCGGCCGAAGCCGAGCTTCCAGGACAGCAGGCCGGGCAGGGTGCTGGCATCGCGCCCCTGTGGCCCGGCGCTCAGCACCACCAGTGCCCGGCCGTCGTGCCAGGAGCCCTGGGCATTGCTGAGCAGCACGTGGCGCCCCGAGGCGCGCGCCACGGCGGAGGCCACCCAGCTCGCCGGGGCGTGGGCGAGCAGCGCCCAGACGCAGCCCAGCAGCACTGCCGCGGCATAGGGCCAGCGCCGGGATGTCATGGCTCTAGCCTCCCTGGGCGCCGGCCGGCGCCTGTTCGGGAGCATCCTGCGCCGCATCGCCGGACTGCACCTGTTGCGCGAGCAGTTCGAGGCTGCCCGACAGGCTGCTGCCGCCGGCATCGAGCTTGAGCCGGGCCGATGCGACCCGGGCGGCCCATTGCTGGCGGGCGGTGCGCGCGAACTCGGCCAGTTCGCTGGCCGGAAGGTGCTGCAGCTGCAGGCTCACGCTGCCCGGCAAGGACGCGGCCTGGGCCTGCGCTCCGTGCGCGCGCAGCCAGCGCGTGGCTGCGGCGCCGAGATCGCCCTCCTGCGCGCGAACCGCTGGCTGCGCGGCCAGGCGCGAGAGTTCCTCGGCCTGGCTGCGCGCCAGCGCGAGCTGCGCCTGCAAGTGGGCGATGCGTTGCGGCGCCTGGGCCTCGGTGCGCAGCGCCGGGCGCAGCAGCACCAGCCAGGCCAGCGCCAGCGCCACGAGGCCGGCGGCGGCCAGCACGAGGCGGCGCTCGCGCAGGGACATCGTGCGCCAGCGCAGCAGCAGGCTGGCGTTCAGCGTGGCAAGCGGTGCGGGCGCGCCGCGACGGGGGGACAGGGCCATGGCCGGGGTCGCCTGGGAGTCAGTCGGATGCGGTGACGACCAGCGAAGCGCCGTCGACCTTGCAATCGAGGCCCTGCTCCTGGCAGCGCCGCGACGCGGCGGCGGCCTGCCCGGAGGGCAGGCGCAGGCTCAGGCTGCCGGGGCTGAAGTCCAGCGCCAGCGGACGCGTGCCCGCGAGCAACTGCGCGGCGCGGCCCATCAGCACCTCCAGGCCGTCGCTGGTCGCCGCGCCGCTGCGCAGGCGCGCCTGGTCCAGGGCGCGGCGCATCTGCACCCCCGGGTCGAGCACGGCAGGCGCTCCCGGCAGCGCCTGTGCCACGGTGGTCTGCAGGCGCGACTCCAAGGTCGTCTGCTGCCGGCGAAGCTGCGCGGCGTGCAGGTTCAGCCCGATGAGTTCGAGTGCCGCCAGCGTGCCGGCGAGCCAGGCCACGCGGCGCCACGCCGGCGTGGCCGCCTGCTCGCGCAGCAGGTTCCACAGGCGCTGCGCGGCGGCGCGCGGTGCGAGGTCGAACTGGCGCAGATCCCATGCCGAGTCGGCCGCCCGCGCCAGCCAGCGCGCGTGGTCGCAGGGCTGCTGGGCGACGGCCTCGCCGAACCAGCGCGTGGCCAGGCCTTCCAGGCCCGGCTCCACCAGGATGCCCAGCGGAAGCTGGGGGCAGGCCGCGGCGGCCTCCTCGCGCGCGAGGTGCAGCCAGCCTGCCTCGCCGGCGGCATCGCGCCACAACAGGCGCACGCGGGATTCGTCCAGCTGCTGCAGGCAGGCCCAGCCCGGATCCAGCAGCGCGGGCTCGGGCACGACCCGGCCGACCTCGCAGCCGGCCTGTTCCAGGCGTTGCAGGGATTGGCGCAGGGCTTCACGTTCGCAGCAGGCGGCCCAGCGCAGGCTGCCGTCCGGCTCGCGCGGCGCGGCCGCCAGGTGCTGCAGCGTGACGTCGCCGAGCAGGCGGTCCTCGAGCGCGCCGGCCAGCGCCGCCTGCAGGCGCGCCGCCGGCATCGCCGGCAACTGCAGGCCCAGCAACGTGAGCTGTTCGGCCGGCCACACGCCGACCGCGAGGCCGGCCTTGGGCAACAGAGCCGGCTGCGCCTCGCCATGTTCGCCCGCGGACCCGGAGGCGTCGACGCGCACGTAGGGCACGGCGCCGGCACGGTTGCCGACGGGAAGGCGGAGCACGAGGCGGATCATGCGCGAGGATTGTAAGGAGCGCCCCAGGGGTATCCGCAGCTTTCCCAAGCGCGGGCAGGGGATTGACGCAACAAAAGCTGAGCCTTCATGAAATCTTCATGAAATTCGTCTGGGCGAGCAGGGTTCCGGAGCATGATGGGGGGTTCAAGGGCCGTTCAGGAGCGCGGATCGGCCAGCCACGGCGCGACCCGCTGCATGCGCAGCACCATGCTCAGTGTGCCCACGCGCTGGATCAGCGCGCGTTCGGCATATTCAAAGTCCCCGATGCGCACGCGGGCGATGGCGTCGAAATAGCTGCTGGTCATCGCCACCAGCGCGTAGTTGACCCCGCCGGGCAGCGCGTCCGGGCCCAGCGCGGCCTTCATCGCGTTGTAGTCGGCGAAATGGCCGTGGCTGCGCGCCTCGACCAGGCGGGCGGCCTGCTCGTTGCCGATGTCGAGCACCGCCGCGAGCAGCGGGGCGCTGGCGGTATTGGCGTTGACCGGCGTGGTGGTGGGCAGCACCGTCACGTAGGGAGCCAGGCGCGGCAGCGCGGCGGCGACGCCCGGCGACACCCGGGCCAGGTCCTGCAGTTCGCGGATGGGCAGTGCGCCCGAGCTCGGAATCTGGGACTGGGCCATCGCCTGCGCGATCTGCAGGGCCAGCGCCGGCGACAGCCCGAGTCCGGAGCACAGACGCTGCAGGGTCTCGACCGCGCTGGGCCAGGGTTTGCCGAACTGCACCAGGTCGTTCAGGTTGAAGCGGCTTTGCGCGTCCTCGATGCGGCCCTCCAGCCATACGCGCCCCAGCGAGCTGCCTTGGCCGGCGGCCAGGAAGCTGCCCAGATCGGCCTCCGCCAGCGGCACGGCCCAGGGCTGGTCCAACGCCACCACCGGCGAGTTGCGCGCCGCTTCGTTGAGAATCAGGCGCGCCCAGTCCACCGCGCCGCGCAGCAGCCAGCGCGCCTGCTCGCTTTCGCGCGCGGCCTGCTCGCGCTGGATCGCGCCCCATTCGCGCCACAGCATGCCCGAGACCATCACGGCGCTGAGCGCGGCCAGCAGCAGCGCGGTGATCAGCGCGGCGCCGCGCTGGCGGGCCGGTCGGCGGGGCCGGTTCATCCCCGGTTCTCCAGCAGGAATTCACGTTCGATCACGCCCCGCAGCTGCGGCGCCGCCAGGTCCAGGCCCAGGCGCAGCCCGCCGGGGGTGCGCAGTAGCGCCTGCAGCGGATTGCTGGCGCCGCTGTCGCCGTCGGCCGCGGTGTAGGGATTGACCCAGGCCCCCGACTGGCCCTGCAAGCCGTTGCCGGCGTAGCGGTACACCAGCACGTGCATCGCCCGCACGTCGTCGAGCAGCGTGACGGCGCCGCCGCTGGGCTCGCGCATGGCCTGCACCAGTCCGGCGCGCGCCAGCTGCGGCGGGCTCGCCCAGCGCAGCAGGCGCCCGTCGCGCAGGCCCCAGCGCACGACCATCAGCGCGGCCGACAGCGGCGACGGCGCCTGCGGCGATGCGCGCAGGTCCGATCCCAGCGCCACGCCCACGCGGCGCACGATCAACAGGTCGCCGTTGCCGGCCAGGCTGACCGCGGGCAGCGACGGGCCGCCGTCGCTGGCCTGTGCCAGGTCGTCGTTCATCTGCTGCAGGCTCAGCTGCAGCTGGGTGCCGGCGCGCATGCGCTGGTCGGCGTCGTCGCGGGAGCGCGCGACGCTGTCGAGCCCGCGCCAGCCCAGTCCGGCGACGATGGCCATGATGAAGGCGGCCACCAGCATTTCCAGCAGCGTGAAGCCGCGTTGGCGTCCGGCGCGCGCGCGCCGCGGGCTCGTGGGGGCTCGCATCAGGGATTCCACAGGATGGCCACCAGCTTCCACGCGGCCCAGCCCGAGGCGTCGATCACGCTGAGGTCGACGCGCCGGAAATTCGGGTTGGGCGTGGGCCGCACGTCGGCGCGCACGGTGAAGGAACGGTCCGCCTGGGTGCAGGCCTGCACGTGCACGCCGGTGCCCACGAAACTCTGGCGCAGGCGCTGCTCCACCAGGTAGTTCTGGGCGCACTGCTGGGCCAGCACCGACTCCCGGTAGCGTTCGGCATCGTCCTGCAACCCGCCGCCGGCGCGCAGCGCGGCCAGCAGTGCCAGCGAAACCACCACCAGGGCCACCAGTACTTCCAGCAGCGTGAAACCCGCGCCTGCGCGCAGCGGCGGGCCTGCGGGCGGGGTGGGGGGAGGGGACGGCGGGGGGGCGGTCACGGTGGCGGTGCTCAGCGCTGTTCGCGGACCTCGAAGGCCTGCGCGCCGTCGCTGCTCACGCTCAGGCGCAGGCTGCCGGTATCCAGCTCCACGCGCATGGGCTGCGACACCGGCTCGGCCCCGAACACCAGCCAGCCCGGCGCCGCGCCCAGCGCGCCCCCGCCGCCCAGCACGCGCACGCGCACGTGACCCGCGTACCAGATGGAGCCGGGCATGCGCGGGATGGCGCCTGCCGGGGGCGCCGCATCCAGCCAGCCCCAGGCGCGCGGACCCAGCGGGGCCTGGCCCAGCGGCACCCAGCCGCGGGCCGACGGCCGCAGGAATTCGTAGCCCTTGGGGCCCGCTGCCCAGGCCACCGGCATGGACAGCGCCGCGGCCTGCTCCCGTGCGGTGTCGAACAGCGCGGCCAGGCGCTGCGCCTCGGTGCGCGCCAGTTCGTCGTTGCCCCCGGGCAGCGCCAGCACGGCCAGGGACGTCAGCAGGGCCATGATGAACACCGCCGCCAGGATTTCCAGCAGCGTGAAGCCCCCGCAGGCGCGCGCGGCGCGGCGGCGCGGGCTACTGCCAGCTGCCGATGTCGGCATTCGAGCCATCGCCGCCCGGTTTGCCGTCGGCCCCGTAGCTGAAGACGTCGACCGGACCCTTCACGCCGGGGTTCAGGTATTCGTAGGGCCGTCCCCAGGGGTCGTTCGGGAGTTTTTCCAGGTAGGGCTTCCAGTTGCCCGGGATGGGGGGCGTCGAGGGCTTGGCCACCAGCGCCGGCAGGCCCTGTTCCTGCGAGGGGTAGAAGCCGTTGTCCAGCTTATAGAGCTTTAACGCCTGCATGATGGTGCCGATATCGGTTTTTGCCGCGGTGACCCGGGCTTCGTCGGTCCGACCGATGATGTTGGGCACGATCAGGGCGGCCAGCACGCCCATGATGACCAGCACGACCATCAATTCGATGAGCGTGAAACCGCGTGCGCGGCAGGGCTTGTTCGAGGGAAAGGGCGCGGCTTGCATGCTCTGGCTCATGGAGAAGGGAACTTCGTGCCAGGCGCGCCGGAAACCGGTGCAGCACATGGTCGAGCCCATAATACGAGGCCCATGCGACTCTTCTCCCATCACCCCAGGCGGGTCATTGACCTGGCGCGTACCCGCCCCGACGGCGGCGCTTTCGGCCGCCGCTCCAGCCGGCTGGCCGGGCTGTTGTCGCTGCTGCTGGCCTTCGCCTGCGCGGAGCTGGGAACGCAGTACCTGCTGCGCCTGCTGGCCCGGCCGCTGGAACTGCCCGCGCATGCGCTGGCGGGTGGCGCGGGTCGCGTGGGGGCGCTGGCCGAGCAGGCTCCCCGGCTCTACGGTGCGGCGCCGCAGCAGGCGCCGGCGCCCCGGCGTTTTCGCCTGTTCGGAGTGATCGGCGGAGGCGAGCACGCCGGCGCGGCCCTGATCGGCGTGGACGGCCGGCCCGCGGCCGTCTACCCGGTGGGCTCGGAGATCGAGCCGGGCGTGCGCCTGGTGTCGACCGCCTTCGGGCGCGTGCAGATCGAGCGCCAGGGGCGGCGCAGCGAACTCGAGAGCGAGCCGCCGCGCGACGTGGCGCCCACTTTCGCGCCGCCGGGCCCGGGCGCCGCGATCCTGGCGCCCGGCATGCCGCAGCGCCCCTTGTTCGAGGCACAGCCATCGCCTGAGGGCGAGCCGGCGCAGCAGACCCCCCGGCCTTGAAGGCGGCGCGCCCGCGCGGCCCGGCCCTGGGGGCGTTCAGAGGAACAGGCGCACCGCGGGGTTGGCGGTTTCCTCGACGTGCGAGTAGCCCAGTGCGTCGAGGAATTCCGCGAAGCGCTTGCGGTCGGAAGGCGGAACCTGGATGCCCACCAGCACGCGGCCGCTGTCGCCGCCCTGGTTGCGGTAGTGGAACAGGCTGATGTTCCAGTCGGGCTTGAGCCGGTCCAGAAAGCGCATCAGGGCGCCGGGGCGTTCGGGGAACTCGAAGCGCAGGATGCGTTCGTGCAGCGGCACCGATTCGTCGGCGTGCGGCGCGCGCCCGCCGGCCAGGTGGCGTACGTGCTGCTTGGCGAGTTCGTCGTCGCTGAGGTCCAGCGTGGAGAAGCCGGCGCGTTCCAGGTGGCTGGCGATGCGCCGCGCGTCGTCGCGACTGCTGATGGCGATGCCCACGAACACCTGCGCGCGTTCGGCGTCGCCGAGGCGGTAGTTGAACTCGGTGACCGCGCGCTGGCCGATGAGCTCGCACAACTTGCGGAAACTCCCCGGCTGCTCGGGAATGCTCACCGCGAACAGGGCCTCGCGGGCCTCGCCGACCTCGGCCCGCTCGGCGACGAAGCGCAGGCGGTCGAAGTTCATGTTGGCGCCGCAGGTGATGGCCACCAGGGTCTGCGCCTTGAGCTTGTGCTCGGCGGCGTAGGCCTTGAGCGCGGCCACCGCCATCGCCCCCGAGGGTTCGAGCACGCTGCGGGTGTCCTCGAACACGTCCTTGATGGCCGCGCATACGGCGTCGGTGTCGACCACCACGTAGTCGTCGACCAGTTCGCGGGCGATGCGGAAGGTCTCCTCGCCCACACGCTTGACCGCGGTGCCGTCGGCGAACAGGCCCACCTCGGCCAGTTCGATGCGGCGCCCGGCGCGCACGCTGCGCAGCATGGCGTCGGAGTCGGGGGTCTGCACCCCGATCACCCGCACTTCGGGGCGCACCGCCTTGACGTAGGAGGCCACGCCGGAGATGAGTCCGCCGCCGCCGACGGCGCAGAACACGGCGTGGATGGGGCCCGGATGCTGGCGCAGCACTTCCATGCCGATGGTGCCCTGGCCGGCGATCACGTCGGGGTCGTCGAACGGGTGCACGAAACTCAGTCCGCGCTCGGTCTGCAGTTGGGCGGCGTGCGCGGCTGCGTCGCTGTAGCTCTCGCCCTCCAGCACGATCTCCACCGAGCCGGCGCCGAAGGAACGCACCGCGTCGATCTTCACCTTCGGGGTGGTCGAGGGCATCACGATCACGGCGCGGCAGCCCAGCTTGCGCGCGGCCAGCGCGACGCCCTGCGCGTGGTTGCCGGCGGAGGCGCAGATCACGCCGCGCTTGCGCTCGTCCTCGCTCAGGCGCGACATCTTGTTGTAGGCGCCGCGCAGCTTGAAGCTGAACACCGGTTGCTGGTCCTCGCGCTTGAGCAGCACGGTGTTGTGCAGGCGCCGGCTGAGGTTGTGGGCCGGGTCCAGCGGCGTCTCGTGCGCGACGTCGTAGACGTTCGCGGTCAGGATGCGCTGGAGGTAGTCGATGGGCTTGCGGGTCACGTGGGGGGCCTGGGCGGGCAAAGACCCCAGTTTATCCAAGGCCGCACGCCGGTCCCCGCGCGCGCGGGACAAAAAAAACCCAGGCTTGGGGCCTGGGTTTGAATCCACCTATGGAGGAGGGTGGAGGAGACAAGAGGCGTCGACCAGACATCGTCGACATGCATTCATCTTAGGACAAACCCGAGGTTTTGGCAAAACCCCTCGGGCTCTGAGGTTAAATTCCGTGCATTCGAATGCGCTGATGTACGGCCTGGGTTGCGCGCTCTCCCGGGTGGGGGCTGCAAAGGCGGCGCGGCGCTGTTGCGGGTACGCAACTGCACGCGGGCGCCTGACGCACAATAGGGCCTGGAGGCCGCGACCGCGCGGCATGGGAGAGCCAAGGAATGGAATGCACGGTGCGCTGGACCAAGCCGCTGGATGGTGAGGGCATGGCCTTCGTCGCCACCACCGGCAGCGGGCACATGATCACCATGGACGGGGCCCCGGCTTCGCGCGAGGGCGAGCCGGGCGGGCATGACCTGGCGCCGCGCCCGATGGAAACGGTGCTGGCCGGAACCGGCGGATGCACGGCCTACGACGTGGTCTACATCCTGCGCAAGGGCCGTCAGGACGTGCGGGACTGCAGCGTCCAGCTGCGCGCGGAGCGCGCGGACAGCGACCCGAAGGTGTTCACCGCGATCCACATGCACTTCGTGGTCAGCGGGCGCGGGCTGGACCCGGCCAAGGTGGAGCGCGCCATCGTGCTGTCCCACGAGAAGTACTGTTCGGCCAGCGCCATGCTGGCGAGGACCGCGGCCATCACCACCAGTTTCGAGATCGTCGAGGGCTGAGCCCCGCTGGGGCGGGGGAGCGGCCCGCGCGCGGGCCGCTCAGATCCAGTGCGCGGTGCCGGTCATGACCCGCGCCGCCGCGCGCATGCCCCAGCGCACCGGAGCGGGCAGCGGCACGCCGCCGAGTTTTTCCGCGGCCGTCGCATGGGCCACCTCGTCGCCGCGCATCTGCTCGACCACGGCGCGCGAGGCCAGGTCCGCCTGCGGCAGGAGTTGCAGGTGCGAGGCCAGGTGCTGCTCGACCTGGTTCTCGGTCTCGACCACGAAACCCAGGCTGAGCTTCTCTCCGAACGTGCCGGCCACCATGCCCAGGCCCAGGGCTCCGGCGTACCACAGCGGGTCCAGCAGGCTGGGCCGGGAATCGAGTTCGCGCAGGCGTTCGCGGCACCAGGCCAGGTGGTCGCATTCGTCGCGCGCGGCCTGCGTGAAATGCGCGTGCAGCGCGGGGTCGCGCGCCACCAGGGCCTGGCCCTGGTATAGCGCCTGCGCGCAGATCTCGCCCACGTGATTGACCCGCATCAGGCGCCCGGAGAGTTCGCGCTCCGCGTCTTCCAGCGCGCGGGGGCCGGCGCCCCGCGGAGCCTCGGGCGTCGGCCGCGATGCATGCAGGCCTCCGGCCAGGGTCTTCAGGGCGTTGTCGGCCAGAGCCAGCAGGCGGTCCTGCAGCGAAGCGCGGGCGCGGGTGTCGGAGCCCGGGCGCGGAAAACGGGTGGTCATGGCGTGCGTGGAAACCTGGGAATCGGACGACTTCATTGTCGCGCATCCCTGCCGTGCGGGCTCGTGCCCCGGTCAGGCCGCTACGCGCGGCAGGCGAAAAAAAACCGCCCGAAGGCGGTTTTCCGGAACCGGCCGCCCGAAGGCGGCGCGATTCCAACTCGTTCGACTTGCGTCGATCAGAACTGGTGGCGGATGCCGAAGCCCAGGCCCGACGACGAGCCGCCGGCGGTCGGCGCGAAGCCGCCGTCGGTCGAGTCGCCCACCGCGTAGGTCGCGACGGAGTCGTTGCTGATGTGCGCGTAGGACGCGTACAGGTTGGTCTGCTTGGACAGCGAGTAGGTGTAACCCACGGCGTACTGCTTGGCGCCAGCGTTGTTGACGCTGTCGTTCTTCAGGTGGGTGTACGACGCCAGGATGCTGCCCGGGCCAACCGGCACGGTCACACCCAGCATGTAGGCCTTCAGGTTGTCCTTGCCGGTCGCGGCGGTGTCAGGCTTGTTGTCGGAGTAGTAACCCACGACCTTGGCCACGCCGAAGTTGTAGCTGCCGCTCAGCTCGGTGTCCTTGACGTAGGCGTTGCCGCTCGCGTCGTTGACACGGAGGAAGCTCAGGGTCACGCCGATCGGGCCGTTGGCGTAGCCAGCTTGCAGGTTGTACCCGCCGGTGGTCTTGTACTGCTCGGCGGTGCTCAGGTACTGCATGCCGGCGCCGAACATGTACTGGCCGGCGATGGTGAAGCCGCTCAGGTTGGGCGACGTGTAGCCGATGACCTGGCTGGCACGTGCCGGAACGCCCACGGTACCCATGTTCGAGATCGAACCGGTCAGGCCGTAGCCGAACGGATCGATGTTGGCTTGGTCACCGAAGCTCAGGGTGTACTGACGGCCGGCCTGGACGGTACCGAAGTCACCCTTCAGCCCGACCCACGCCTGACGGCCCATGAAGCCGGGGCCGCCGGGGCCGCCGGTGCAGTAGGCCGACGAACCAGCGGCGCCGGTGTTGCCGTTGGCGCAGAAGCCGGTTTCGACGTCGAAAATGGTCGACAGGCCGCCGCCCAGGTCTTCGGTGCCCTTCACGCCGATGCGCGAGCCGGACTGAACGCCGGAGCTCAGCTGCGTGACGTTGCCGTCGGCGCCGCCGGTGAAGTGGGTCACGCCCAGGTCGATCAGGCCGTACAGCTGCACGTTGCTGCCGTCAGCCAGAGCGGCACCGGAGAAAGCGCCGAACACAGCCAGCGCGATCAGGGATTTTTTCATCGTGAAAATCTCCAGAGTTGTGATCCTCGCGGATCGTTTTGGTGCTGGGCCCGATCCCGCGAGGGTCGGACCGCTGCTTTGTCCGGCCCTCAGGAAAGCGGGGACGATCAATGCCAGACAGGGACAATCCTAAGCGCAGAGTCGCGGCAAACCCTTCCAGAACCCGGGCGCGGCGCCCCAACTGTTGTGCATGGACAACAGCGTCGGGAGGCCCCCGGCGGGCCTTGCGTCTAGGCGCGGGGCAGGGAGCGCACGATCACCTGGGCCAGCGCGACGAAGCTCTGGAAGCTCTCGAACTGCTCGTTTCCCAGCGGCCGGCCCGAGGCCTGCCGGTCGGCGTAGAACAGCCCGAGCAATTGTCCGTCGACCACGAAAGGGGCGACGAAGGCCTGCGCGGTGCCGGCGGCGCGCAGCAGGCCGGGAGGCTCCCCGGCTTCGCCCCTGCACCAGATCGGTGCACTCAGGTTCCAGCGGGATTCGACCTCGGGGCTCCAGTCCCAGTGCAGCGTCTCCCGCAGCGCGGCGGCGTCCACGCCGATGGCGATGCGCGCCGTCAGGCGGTTGCGCGAGGGGTTGAGCAGGCACAGCGCGGCGCGGTCCAGCCCGACGGCGCGGTGCAGACCTTCGACGCAGGTCTCCAGCAGCAGCGGCAATTCCTTGCGCGAGCGAGCGGCCTGGCTCATCTCGGTGAGCACGCGCAACTGCGCCTGCGGGTCCGCCTCGGGGAAGGGCTCGGGTGCCGGCTCGGGCGGCGCCTCGGCCGCGGCGGCGCTGGCGGGAATGCTGGCCGCGGCGTCGTGCGCGCCCAGCGCGCGGGCCAGATCCAGGGCCTCGCGGGCGTTGTCCCGCAGGCGCGACAGGGTGTCGGCCTCGCTCTGGCCGAGCAGCTGGCCGATGGCGTGCACGGCCTCGCGTACCGCGGGCCCCGCCCATCCTCCGCCCGGCGCGGCGCCGCCGCCGGCGGCCTGGCCCAGGCGCCGCGCCAGCGCCACCTCGCGGCTGTCGCGCAGCAGCGCTTCCAGGTTCCAGGCGCGCATCAGCTCGCGGCCGAAGGCGCGCAGCGTGGTGCCCAGCACGGCGGCCTCGGCCTGCTCGGCGGGCTGGCCCTCGCGCAGCGCCGCGTCCAGGTTTTGCGCATGGGCGCCACCGAAGCACCAGAAGGCCAGCTCGCCGATGCTGCCCAGCAGGGCCTCGACGAACAACTGCTCGGCGGACTCGCGCGAGGCGCGCAGGCGCAGTCCGATGTCGCGCGCCTGCACGGCCGCGTGCAGCGCGCGGCCCAGCGCATGCTGCACGCGCTGGGTCTGGCGCGCGCCGCCGGCCATGGCTTCCACCGTCAGGGCGGACACGCACAGCGAGCGGATCGGGTTGAGCCCCAGTACCACCACGGCACGGCTGATGGTGACCACGCGGGCATGCCCGCCCAGGCCCAGGTGGGCCGCATTGGCGGCGCGCAGCACGCGCGAGGTCAGCGCGGGGTCGCGCAGCACGATGCCGGCGATGCGCTGCCCGGAGGCGCTGGCGTCCTCGGTCGCCTGGAACAGTTCGCGCAAGGTGAGCCCGAAGGAGGGCAGGTCGCGCTCGGCGATGCGCCGCGCCAGTTCGGCGAAGCTGGCGGCGCCGGCCTGCGCGGCGCCAGGGGCGAGGGAAGGGTTCATCGGCGAAGGCGGCGAGAGCTCACAGGCATAGCGCCGGATGCTAGTCTCTCGCTCAGGACGCGGCGGCATTTCGCCCGCGCCAACCTCATTTGCTCCAGCATGCAAGCGCTCACCGACCAGGAATTGCAGGGATTCAGCAAGCTCATGTTCGAGGCCGCGGGCATCTCGCTGCCCATGTCCAAGAAGGCGCTGGTGAGCAGCCGGCTGGGCCGGCGCCTGCAGATCCTGGGTCACGACAGCTTCGCGCAATACCTGGACCATCTGCGGCGCGACGCCGAGGAGCGCCAGCGCGCGGTGGACCTGCTGACCACCAACGAAACCTATTTCTTCCGCGAGCCCCAGCATTTCAGCTTCCTGTCCGACCGCATCCTGCCGGCGGCCGATCCCTCACGCCCGTTCCGTGTGTGGAGCGCGGCCTGCTCCAGCGGCGAGGAGCCCTACAGCGTCGCGATGGTGCTGGCCGAGCGCATGGCCTCGCGGCCCTGGGACATCGTCGCCTCCGATATCAGCACGCGGGTGCTGCAGCAGGCGCGCGCCGGCGTGTACCCGATGGAGCGCGCGCAGCGCATTCCCCAGGCCTACCTGAAGGCCTACTGCCTGCGCGGGGTCGGGGCGCAGGAGGGCAAGCTCGCGGTGCAGGCCCCGCTGCGCGAGCGCGTGCGTTTCGAGTGCATCAACCTCAACGGCAGCTGGCCGGACATGGGGGCCTTCGACCTGATCTGGCTGCGCAACGTCATGATCTATTTCGATGCGCCGACCAAGCGCTCGCTGGTGGCGCGCCTGGCGCAGGCGCTGCGCCCCGGCGGCTATCTGTTCGTCGGCCATTCCGAAAGCCTCAGCGGGCTGGACAGCGACCTGCAGCCGGTGCAGCCGGCGATCTACCGACGCGCCTCGCGATGAACCCGCCACGCACGACTCCGGGCGCTGCCTCGCCCGCCCTCGGCGTCGCCGGCGCGCCGGGCGCCGCCGCGGCGGACGCGCCCGGCGAGGTCTATCTGCAGCCGGGAGACTGGCATTTCGGCTCCGGGCACACGCGCGTGCGCACTCTGCTGGGGTCCTGCGTGGCCATTGCCGTGTGGCATCCGGGGCTGCGCGTGGGCGGCCTGTGCCATTTCATGCTGCCGACCCGCAACGCCTACGCCCGCCACGGACATCCGCCCCACGGCCACGGCGGCCACGGCGCGCACCTCGACGGGCGCTACGCCGACGAGGCCATGTATCTGTTCCTGCGCAGCATGCACGCCGCCGGCGCGAAGCCGCAGGAGTTCGACGCCAAGCTGTTCGGCGGCGGTCGCATGTTCGGCGGCGAGGGCGCTGCGGGTGACGTGCCCTATCGCAACGTCGTCGCCGCGCGCTCGCTGGTGCAGCAGCACGGCATGCGCCTGCGTGCCGAGCACCTGGGCGGACAGGGACACCGCAACCTGGTGTTCGAATTGTGGAACGGCGACGCCTACCTGCGTTTCTGGGGGCAGGGTGCCGAGCAGAACCCGATGGAGATCCGAGGATGAGTCCTGCCCCTGGTGGAGCCGGCGCGGCCGTGCGCGTGTTCATCGTCGACGACTCGGCCGTCGTGCGTCAGGTGCTGCAGGCCGTGCTGGCGCGCGACCCCGGCATCCAGGTCGTGGGCGTGGCGCCCGACCCGCTGTTCGCGCTGCAGCGCATGCAGCGCGAGGGCTGGCCCGACGTGCTGATCCTGGACGTGGAGATGCCCCGCATGGACGGCATCACCTTCCTGCGCAAGATCATGCAGGAACACCCGCTGCCGGTGATCATCTGCTCCACGCTGACCGAGAAGGGCGCGCAGCTCACGCTGGACGCGCTGGCGGCCGGCGCCTTCAGCGTGCTCACCAAGCCCCGGGTCGGGCTGAAGGATTTCCTGGTGGAGAGCACGGCCGAGTTCGGGCAGACCATCCGCGCCGCGGCGCGCGCCAACACCTCCCATCTGGCGCATTCGGCGCGCTCGGCGCGGCCGGCCGCGCCGAGCGCGCCGGCGCCCTCCGCGACCGCGCAGGCGGCGCCGGGCGCTTCCCTGCTGGCGCTGCACGAAAGCACGGAAAAGATCATCGCCATGGGCATGTCCACCGGCGGCACCACGGCGCTGGAGCGGGTGCTGGTGGAGCTGCCGGCCACGCTGCCGGCCATCGCGGTGGTGCAGCACATGCCGGAGAAGTTCACGGCGGCCTTCGCCGAGCGCCTGGACCGGCTGTGCGCGCTGCAGGTGCGCGAGGCCCGCGACGGCGAGCGGCTGCTACCCGGCACCGTACTCATCGCCCCGGGCGGGCGCCACCTGCAGGTGCGGCGCAGCGGCGCCCAGTACCACGCAGAGGTGCGCGACGGCCCGCCGGTCAACCGTCACCGACCCTCGGTGGACGTGCTGTTCCGTTCGGTCGCGCAGTGCGCCGGGCGCAACGCGCTGGGCATCCTGATGACCGGCATGGGCGACGACGGGGCGCGCGGGCTGGTGCAGATGCGCGAGGCTGGAGCCCGCACCATCGCCCAGGACGAAGCCAGCAGCGTGGTGTTCGGCATGCCGCGCGAGGCCATCCGCATGGGCGGGGCCGAGCGGGTGCTGGGGCTGACCGAGATCCCCGGCGCGATGGTGGAGTACGCCAGGCGCTGAACAGCGCTTGTGTTCCCCCGGGGAAACGGCCTGATTGCAGCCGGCTTCAGGGTGCCGGGCGCCGCGGCCCGGCGCGGCCGCGTGCCGCGCCCGCCTGCTCGCGGCACGCGGGGCACAGGCCGTCGAGCACGACGCGATGCTCCAGGATGGTCCAGCCGCTGGCGCGTTCGGCGGCGCGCAGTTCGTCGTCGTGCAGCACGCAGTCCAGCGCGGCCAGCGCGTGGCAGCGCACGCAGCGCACATGGTCGTGGTGCTTGCCGGCGAGTTCGTATTGCGTGGCGCCGTCGCCCAGGGGCACCCGCTCCAGGCTGTGCTCGCCCAGCAGGCGCTCGACCGCGCGATAAACGGTGGAGAAGTCGGCCTGTTGCCCGGCCTCCTGCAGGCCGCTGGCGATCTGTTCCATGGTCCAGGCATGACGGCTGCCCTGGCGCAGGAGTTCGAGCACCTGGTCGGGAACGCGGGCGGGACGGGCCATGAGGGGCTGCGCAACGGGGTGGCGGCGAAAGGGCGGCCGCGCGGCGCGGGCGGCCGGGCGGGGACTGCGCGGCCGGACGGCGCGGCCTGCACCGTCCGGAGCCTCATCGTAGCGAAGGCCGCGGGCGCGCGTTCCTTGCTCAGGTGCGGAACCGCGCTACCGTGAGCTGCAGCGCGCTGGCCTGTGCGCTCATCTGCTCGGCGGTGGCCGCGAGCTGTTCGGAGGCCGAGGCGTTCTGCTGGGTGACCGAGGAAAGCTGCGCCACCGCCTGGTTGATCTGCTGGATGCCGGTGGATTGCTCCTCGCTGGCGGCGTGGATCTCCCGCACCAGCTCGGAGGTACGGGTGATCGCCGGCACGACCTGCTCGAGCAGGTCGCCGGCGGATTCGGCCTGGCCCACCGAGGAGCTGGCGAGTTCGCCGATCTCCTTGGCCGCTGCCTGGCTCTTCTCCGCCAGCTTGCGCACCTCGGCGGCCACCACCGCGAAGCCCTTGCCGTGGTCGCCGGCGCGGGCGGCCTCGATGGCGGCGTTCAGCGCCAGCATGTTGGTCTGGTAGGCGATGTCGTCGATCACCGATACGCGTTCGGCGATGCGCTGCATGGCCGAGACCGTGGCGCGCACGGCGCTGCCGCCCTGGCCGGCCTGATCGGCGGCCTGGCGTGCCATGGTGTCGGTCAGGCTCGCGTTGTCGGAATTCCGGCGGATGGAGGCGCTGGCCTGCTCCAGCGTGGCCGAGGTCTGTTCCACCGAGGCCGCCTGCTCGGAGGTGGCCTGCGACAGGCTCTGCGACGTGGAGGACACCTGTTGCGAGGACGAGCCGATCTCGGCGGCGGCGTCGCGGATCTGCGCGATGGCTTCGCCGAAGCGCCCCACCATGGCCTGCGCCGAACGCATGATGCGTCCGATCTCGTCCCCCGACGATTGCCCGAAGCGCACCGTCAGGTCGCCGCCCTCCAGGCGCGAGAAGGTCGCCAGGGCCGTCGACAGTCCGCGGTTGGCGCGCCGCACCACCAGCGTGGCCGACACCAGCAGGATGAACACGGCGATGCCCGAGACCACCAGCCCTCGCAGGCTGCGCGACCAGGAGGCGGCATCGATGTCGTCGATGTACGCGCCGGTCGACACCAGCAGGTGCCAGGGCGCGAAGGCGCGCACGTAGGTGAGCTTGGGGAATTTGCGCGTGGTCACGCCTCCGCCGGGCCTGGGCTTGGGGAAGGCGTATTGCACGAAGCCGCCGTCGGCTCCGCGGGCGGCCAGCACGAAGGCCGTGTAGTGGTTGAACTTGCCGCCGGTTTCGTGCAGCGCGCCGCCGATCTGCTGGTAGGAGGTGGCGTCGTCGTTCTTCGGCGAGTCGAGCGGCTTGCCGTCCATTTTCGGCACGGTCGCGTGCATGACCATGGTCGGCACCGGATAGGCGTCGGTGGTGACGATGAAGTAGCCGCTCTTGCCGTAGCGCATCTCGCGCAGCGCGGCCATGGCCTGGGCCTGGGCCGCCGCTTCGTTCATCTTGCCGGCGGTCGCCTGCGCCTGGAAGTAGCGCAGCGTGCCCAGCGCCGTCTCGGTGGCGTCGCGCAGCATGGCCTGGCGTTCGGTCAGGATCGACTGGTGCACCGCGCTGACGCTCTGCCAGGCCATCGTGACCATGCCCACGACGGTCACGACGATCA
Organism: Thiomonas sp. FB-6; assembly: GCF_000377645.1. Taxonomy (GTDB): domain Bacteria; phylum Pseudomonadota; class Gammaproteobacteria; order Burkholderiales; family Burkholderiaceae_C; genus Thiomonas_A. The sequence goes on from NZ_KB898486.1 coordinate 30,036, forward strand.
GCGCGACGAGGCTGCCGCGCAGGTCCAGGGAAAAGCGCTGTGGGCGCGACATGGGGGTCTCCGTGTGTCGGGATGTTGTCGCCCCAGGATAGGCAAGCTCCGCGCCGCACACAATCGGTAGGCCCCGCCGTGGGCGCGGCGTGACTTCGGGCGCATTGCGGGCAAACCCCTAATCCCTTCGGCGGGCGGATCCGGGAAAGCACCTACGCCATTCGAGGGTCAAAGCCCTTGATGTACTCTGATATATCACATATGGTGTGTCGTATTGAGTTGGCGTTCGCATGCGCCGCGACACAAACACGAGATTCGATCCTTCACGTTCAGGAGACGTTCATGGCATCTGCAGTGGTGGCGCAGCGGGCCCAGGAGCCCGCGGAACAGGCGGGGGCGCAGGCCCCGGAGGCAGTGATCGACGGTTTCCACCTGGTGCTCGAGGCGCTGAAGCTCAACGGCATCGACACCATCTATGCCTTGCCGGGCATTCCCATCACCGACCTCACGCGCATGGCCCAGGGCGAGGGCCTGCGGGTCATTTCCTTCCGGCACGAGCAGCATGCCGGCAACGCGGCGGCGGCAGCGGGCTTCCTGACCAGGAAGCCCGGGATCTGCCTGACGGTGTCGGCCCCGGGCTTCCTGAACGGCCTGACCGCGCTGGCCAACGCCACCACCAACTGTTTCCCGATGATCCTGATCAGCGGCTCCTCGGAACGCGAGGTCGTGGACCTGCAGCAGGGCGACTACGAGGAGATGGACCAGCTGGCCATCGCCAAGCCTCTGTGCAAGGCGGCCTACCGTGTGCTGCACGCGCAGGACATCGGCATCGGCGTGGCGCGCGCGGTGCGCTCGGCGCTGTCGGGGCGGCCCGGCGGCGTGTACCTGGATCTGCCGGCCAAGCTGTTTGCGCAGACCATGGATGCCGAGGCGGGGCGCCGCTCGCTGGTCAAGGTGGTGGATCCAGCGCCGGCCCAGCGTCCGGCGCTCGAGGCCGTGCAGCGCGCGCTGGACGTGCTGCGTTCGGCCAAGCGCCCGCTGGTGATCCTGGGCAAGGGGGCCGCCTACGCGCAGGCCGACGCGGACATCCGCGCGCTGATCGAGAAGACCGGCATGCCCTACCTGCCGATGTCCATGGCCAAGGGGCTGCTGCCGGACAACCATGCGCAGTCGGCCGCGGCGGCTCGCTCCTACGTGCTGCAGGAGGCCGACGTGGTGCTGCTGGTGGGCGCGCGCCTGAACTGGCTGCTGTCCCACGGCAAGGGCAAGACCTGGGGCGGCACGCCCAAGCAGTTCGTGCAGATCGACATCTCTCCCACGGAGATGGACAGCAACGTGGCCATCGGCGCGCCGCTGGTGGGCGACGTCGCCTCCTGCGTGCAGGCCCTGCTCGAGGGCGTGGACGCGAAATGGGCGCCGCCGCCGGCCGAATGGCTGCGCGCGATCGCCGAGCGGCGGGACAAGAACCTGGCGAAGATGGCCGCCACGCTGGCCGCCAACCCGGTGCCGATGAACTTCCACAGCGCGCTGGGCGTGGTGCGCAACATCGTGCGCGAGCGCCCGGACATCTACCTGGTCAACGAGGGCGCCAACACGCTGGACTTCGCGCGCAGCATCGTCGACATGTACCAGCCGCGCAAGCGCCTGGACGTGGGCACCTGGGGGATCATGGGCATCGGCATGGGCTTCGCGGTCGCCGCCGCCGTGACCACGGGCAAGCCGGTGATCGCCGTCGAGGGCGACAGCGCCTTCGGCTTCAGCGGCATGGAGATCGAGACCATCTGCCGCTACGAGCTGCCCGTATGCGTGGTGGTGTTCAACAACAACGGCGTGTACCGGGGCACCGACAAGAACCTGGGCGGGGGCAAGGACGTGGCGCCCACCGTGTTCGTCAAGGGCGCGCGCTACGACAAGATGATCGAGGCCTTCGGCGGCGTCGGGGTGCACGCGACCACTCCGGCCGAGCTCGAGCAGGGCATCCGCCAGGCGCTGGCCTCGGGACGGCCCACGCTGATCAACGCGGTGATCGACGAGAACGCGGGCACCGAGAGCGGGCGCATCACCAGCCTGAACCCCGCCGCGGCGAAGAAATAGCGCGACCGAGCAGACCGACCGGGCCGGCCGCCCTGGCGCCGGCACGAGTCCCTTCCTTCCAAAAAGACCTCTTCAGGAGCAGAGCCATGTCCGGGAACCTTCCTCTCCAGGGAATCAAGATCATCGACTTCACCCACGTGCAGGCGGGGCCGGCCTGCACCCAGATGCTGGCGTGGTTCGGGGCCAGCGTCACCAAGGTGGAGCGCCCCGGCGCGGGCGACGTCACGCGCAGCCAGTTGCGCGACATGCCCGACGCGGATGCCTTGTACTTCACCATGCTCAACAGCAACAAGCGATCGCTGACCCTCAACACCAAGGCGCCCGAGGGGAAGAAGATCCTGGAGGAGATGATTCGTGACTCCGACGTGATGGTGGAGAACTTCGGGCCCGGCGCGCTCGACCGCATGGGCTTCAGCTGGGAGCGCATCCAGGAACTCAACCCGAGGATGATCCTGGCCTCCGTCAAGGGCTTCAGCGAAGGCCACCACTACGAGGACCTGAAGGTCTACGAGAACGTGGCGCAATGCGCGGGCGGCGCGGCCTCCACCACCGGCTGGTGGAAGGGGGAGAACTCCGCACCCACGATCTCGGCCGCGGCGCTGGGCGACTCGAACACCGGCATGCACCTGGCCATCGGCATCCTCACCGCGATCATCGGTCGCCAGCAGACCGGCAAGGGCCAGAAGGTGGCGGTGTCGATGCAGGACGCCGTGCTCAACCTGTGCCGCGTGAAGATGCGCGACCAGCAGCGCCTGGAGCGCGTGGGCTATCTGGAGGAGTACCCCCAGTACCCGCACGAGATGGACGCCTTCAAGAGCCGCGTCACCCCGCGCGGCGGCAACGCCGGCGGCGGCGGCCAGCCGGGCTGGATCCTCAAGTGCAAGGGCTGGGAGACCGACCCCAACGCCTACATCTACTTCACCGTGCAGGGCCACGCCTGGGAGCCGATCTGCGACGCCATCGGCAAGCCGGAGTGGAAGACCGATCCGGCCTACACCACGCCCAAGGCGCGCCAGCCGCACATCGAGGAGATCTTCGCCACCATCGAGGACTTCATCAAGGACAAGACCAAGTTCGAGGCGGTGGACATGTTCCGCAAGCACGACATCCCCTGCTCGCCGGTGCTGTCGATGTATGAATTGCTGCGCGATGAATCCCTGCGCAAGAGCGGCTCCATCGTCGAGGTGCCGCACAAGGTGCGTGGCAGCTACTGGACCATCGGCAGCCCGATCAAGTTCTCCGAGCTCAAGCCCGAGGTCACGGCCTCGCCGTTGCTGGGCGAGCACACGGACGAGATCCTGGGCGAGATGGGCTACTCGCAGGACCAGATTGCCGAGCTGCACAAGGGCGGGGTAGTCTGAACGGCCAAGGCCCCGTCCGCCGAGGACGGGGCCGCGACAAACACGGGTGGCACGATGAATCCGGACATCGATTTCAGCAGGCTGGTCGCCGACGCGGCCGACGCCATCATGATCTGCGACGCGCAGGGGGCGATCCAGTACTGGAACGCGGCGGCCGAACGCATCTTCGGTTTCAATGCGGCCGACACGATGGGGCGCTCGCTGGACATGATCATCCCCGAGCGCCAGCGCGGGCGCCATTGGCAGGGCTACCACCAGACCATGGCCACCGGCATCACCAAGTACGGAGCCGACCTGCTGCGCGTGCCGGCGCTGCACAAGGATGGCCGCACCCTGTCCATCGCCTTCACCGTGTCCCTGCTCAAGGGGCCGGACGGCGGCGTGCAGGGCATCGCGGCCATCGTGCGCGACGAGACCGCGCGCTTCGCCGAGGACCGCAAGCTGCGCGCCCGCCTGGTGGAGCTCGAGCAGCGCCTGGCCGGAGCCTCGCAATCATGAACGCCCAGGCGCTCGCCGGGGTGCGCGTGCTGGACTTCACGCACGTGCAGTCGGGCCCCACCTGCACGCAGCTGCTGGCCTGGTTCGGCGCGGACGTGATCAAGGTGGAGCGGCCCGGCGCCGGCGACGCCACGCGCGGCCAGTTGCGCGACCTGCCCGGCGCGGACAGCCTGTACTTCACGATGCTCAACCACAACAAGCGCTCCCTCACCCTGGACGCCAAGAAGCCCGAGGGCAAGGCGGCGCTGGAGCGCCTGATCCGGGGTTGCGACGTGCTGGTGGAGAACTTCGCCCCGGGGGTGCTCGACCGCATGGGCCTGAGCTGGGAGCGGGTGCACGAGCTCAATCCGCGCATGATCCTGGCCTCGGTCAAGGGTTTCGGCCCCGGACGCTACGAGCAATGCAAGGTCTACGAGAACGTCGCCCAATGCGCCGGCGGCAGCGCCTCGACCACGGGCTTCGACGACGGGCCCCCGATGATCAGCGGCGCGCAGATCGGTGACAGCGGCACGGGGCTGCACCTGGCGCTGGGCATCGTGGCGGCGCTGTACCAGCGCACGCATTCCGGGCGGGGCCAGAAGGTGCTGGCGCCGATGCAGGATGCGGTGCTCAACCTGTGCCGCGTCAAGCTGCGCGACCAGCAGCGCCTGCAGCGCACCGGCACCATGCACGAGTACCCGCAGTACCCCGACGGAAACTTCGGCGACGCGGTTCCGCGCGCCGGCAACGCCAGCGGCGGCGGGCAGCCGGGCTCGATCCTCAAGTGCAAGGGCTGGGAGCGCGACCCGAATGCCTACATCTATTTCATCACCCAGGCGGCCGCGTGGCCGGCCATCTGCCGGGTGATCGGCGAGGCGGGCTGGATCGAGGACGAGGCCTATGCCACCCCCGCCGCGCGCCTGCTGCACCTGAAGCCGATTTTCGAACGCATCGAGCGCTGGACCATGACCAAGACCAAGTTCGAGGCCATGGAAATCCTCAACCAGTACGACATTCCCTGCGGCCCGGTGCTGTCGATGAAGGAACTCGCGGAGGATCCGGCGCTGCGCGCCAGTGGCACCGTGGTGGAAGTGGAGCATCCGGTGCGGGGCAGCTATCTCACCGTGGGCAATCCGATCAAGCTTTCGGACAGCCCGACCGAGGTCCGCCGCTCGCCGCTGCTGGGCGAGCACACGGAACAGGTGCTGGCCGAGTTCGGCTTCGCACCCGAGGAAATCGCCTGCCTGCGGGCAGCGCAGGCGGTCTGAAGAAGGCCGCAATTCGCGGCGCATGAAACCAGGAGACAAGGTCATGGCTCAATCAGGTTCGGACGGGCTGCAAGCCCAGCGGGAACCTGGGTTCTTCGGCAACCGATGGACCCAGTTGGTATTGGCGATTCTTTGCATGGGCCTCGTGGCCAACCTGCAGTACGCGTGGACTCTGTTCGTCACGCCGATGCATCTGAAGCACCAGTGGAGCGTGGCCGACATCCAGGTGGCCTTCTCCATCTTCGTGCTGACCGAGACCTGGCTGGTTCCGCTGGAAGGCTGGCTCGTCGACCGCTTCGGCCCGCAGCCGGTGGTGTCCTTCGGCGCCGTGTGCGTGGGCCTGGCCTGGGTGCTGGACTCCTACGCCAATTCCCTGTCGACCCTGTACTTCGCCGCGGTGGTCGCCGGCCTGGGCGTGGGCTGCGTGTACGGCACCAGTGTCGGCATGGCCCTGAAGTGGTTTCCGGATCGCCGCGGCCTGGCCGCGGGCCTGGCGGCCGCGGGCTTCGGTGCCGGTGCCGCGGTGACCGTGGTGCCCATCGCCCACATGATCCACGCCAACGGCTACGAGCATGCCTTCTTCTTCTTCGGCATCCTGCAGGGCGCGGCCATCCTCGTGCTGTCGCTGATGATGCTGCGCCCCCGTCCGCCCGTGGGCTTCGCGCTGCCGAAGGCCGCGGTGGCCGCCAAGCGCGATTCCACGCCGGGCCAGATGGTGCGCACCCCCGTGTTCTGGCTCATGTACCTGTGCTTCGTCGCGGTGGCCGCCGGCGGGCTGATCACGACCGCCCAGATCGGGCCCATCGCGCATCAGTTCAACCTGGCCAAGATGCCCATGACCCTGTTCGGGCTGACGCTGCCGCTGCTGACCATGACCCTGACCATCGACAACCTGGCCAACGGCTTCACGCGTCCGCTCACCGGCTTCATCTCCGACAGGCTCGGGCGCGAGAACACCATGCTGGTGATCTTCTGCGGGGAAGGCGTGGCCATGCTCGGGCTGCGCGCCTTCGGGCACAACCCGGTGGCCTTCATGATCTTCGCGCCGCTGATCTTCCTGTGCTGGGGCGAGATCTTCTCGATCTTCCCGGCGCTGTGCGGGGACACCTTTGGTTCGAAGTACGCCACCACCAATGCCGGTGTGCTCTACACCGCGAAGGGCACGGGTTCCCTGCTGGTGCCGCTGGCCAGCGTGCTGGCCGCCACCGCGGGATGGGGCTCGGTGTTCGGCGTGGCTGCCGTGGCCTCCATCGCCGCCGGGCTGCTGGCCCGCTTCGTGCTGGCGCCGATGCGGCGTCAGTGGGTGTTGGAGCAGGCGGCGATCAGCGCCAAGTCGGCCGGTTTCGAGGACCTGCAGGTGCAGGCCTCCGGCAAGTAGACGGCCGACGCTGCGTTTCGCGGCCGGGCACGGTGCCCGGCCGCGGAATTCGACATCGATCAATGTTTTTTGTATTTTGAACAACACATACGTTGAACAATGCTGCGGTGCAGCGTACACTGAGGGCCTCGGTCGGGGGATCCGCTCCGGCCGTGTCTTCAGGAGTACACATGAGTGCAAGCACCCTGCTCGGATGGGCTCTCGAGCTGATCGCTGCCGGTTCGGTCGCCACCTTCCTGATCGCGGACAGCCTTCCCGTGATCGCCGATGACGCCGCGTCCAGCCCGACGCAGGAGCACGGGCCCGACAGCCGCCAGCTCGGCGGCTCCACGCACCTCAGCACCTGAGGCCTACAGGCCGGGAGACCGATGTCAGCGACCACGACAGCCGAGGCCAGGGCCGGCGCCTGGGCTCCGGTACTGCAGCCGATCAACGCGGGGGTGAGCCTGCGCGACCAGGCCTACGCCACGCTGCGCCAGGCCATCGCCAACGCGGACATCTACCAGAGCCGCGAGGAGATCCGCCTGGACGAGCGCGTGCTCAGCGAGGCGCTGGGCGTCAGCCGCACGCCCATCCGCGAGGCCATGACCCTGCTGGAGCAGGAGGGCTTCCTGCGCATGGTGCCGCGCCGCGGCATCTACATCGTGCGCAAGACCAAGCGCGAGATCGTGGAGATGATCCAGATGTGGGCCGCGCTGGAAAGCATGGCCGCGCGCCTGGCCACCCAGGTGGCCAGCGACGAGGACATCGCCGCGCTGCGTCACATGTTCGACAACTTCCGCGACGCCACGCCCGCGGAGCACATCGACGAATACTCGGACGCGAACATCGCCTTCCACCAGGGCATCGTCGACCTGTCCAAGTCGCGGATCATCGGCGACACCATCAAGAACATCTTCATCCACGTGCGGGCGATCCGCCGCATGACCATTTCCCAGGACGACCGCGCCGAGCGCTCCATCGAGGACCACCTGCGCATCATCGAGGCGCTGGAACGCCGCGACACCGAATCGGCCGAACGCCTGGTGCGCGAGCACTCGCTGGGCCTGGCCAGGTACGTCGAGGCGCACGGCGACTTCCTGGATTGAGCGCCGGCCCGGCGGCCTGCGCCGCCGGGAGTCTCCATATGCGTCGCATATGGAGAAGCCGAGCTCCAGATATTTGACTTCAGGTCGAGCGGGAACGTACCTTTGCCGCTCCGACAAGACCGATATCAGGAGACTCCGGCATGAAGTTCTGGAAAGCCCTCGCGGCGGCCTGCCTGGCCGGCGCCGCAGTCCTCGGCGCCGCCGGCGCGTGCGCCGCCTCTCCCGAAACGCCTTCGCCCGACACCCTGTCGCCCGGGGTGCTGCGCGTGGCCTACCGTGCCGACGACAAGCCGGTGTCCTTCCTGCGCGACGGCAAGCCCGCCGGCCTGCTCGTGGACCTGATGAACGACATCGGGCGGCGCATGGGCCTGCGGGTCGAGTATGTCTCCACCAGTTTCGCGGCCATGCTGCCCTCGGTGCGCAATCACCAGTACGACACGGCGGCCTTCGGCGTGCTGGTGACACCGGCCCGCCGCAAGGTGGTGGACTTCACCACGGCCATCGGCTACGGCCAGGCGCGCCTGGTCAGCCGCGCGAGCGAAGCCCTGGCCACGGTGCAGAGCGCCTCGGGCAAGACCATCGCCGTGACCATCGGCAGCGCACTGATCCCGCAGCTCGCGCGCATCGCCCCGCACGTGGTGATCCGGCAGTTCCCCAACATCGCGGCCAGCGTCGATGCGTTGCTGGCCGGCCAGGTCGACGGCCTGTTCACCGGCGAGGCGGCCGCCGCCCACGTGATCGCGCAACACCACGGCCTGGTCGCCTCGCAGACCGTGGAGAGCGGCATGAACGCCTTCCCGGTGGCCAAGGATCGTCCGGCCCTGCTGGCGGCGATGAACCAGGCGCTGGCCGGGAGCATGCGCGACGGGACCTTCACGCGCCTGTTCCTGCGCTGGAACCCGCCTTCGGTGACGATTCCTGCCCGCCTGTACGCCGACTACCCCGGCATGCCCCACCCGGCGGCCCATTGAGCCGGGGACCGGAATGCTCGCCGGACTGCACCGGATCGCGGACACCTTCTTCGATCCGACCCTGATTCTGCGGGTCCTGCCCACGCTGTTGCGGGTGGGCCTGCCCAACACGCTCGAGCTGTCGGTGTTCGCCAGCGCCATCGGCATCCTGCTGGGCCTGCTGGTGGCCGCGGGCCTGCTGTCGGGGCGCCGCCCGGTGCGAGCGCCCTGCCGCGTCTACGTCGACGTGCTGCGCGGCCTGCCGCACATCCTCACCGTGTACCTGATCGGGCAGGGCCTGCCGCTGGCCGGGCTGAGCGTCTTCGGCAACGACACCTACGGCTACGCGGCGCTGGCCATCGGCCTGATCGAGAGCGCCTATTTCGCCGAGATCTTCCGCGCCGGTTTCCAGAGTGTCGAGCGCGGGCAGATCGAGGCGGCGCGGGCCACCGGCATGAGCCGGCTGCAGACCATGCTGCACATCGTGATCCCGCAGGGTGCGCGGCGTGTGCTGCCGCCGCTGACGGGCCAGTTCATCCTCGTGGTCAAGGCCACGTCCCTGGTCTATCTGCTGGGGCTGACAGCCTCCCAACGTGAAATGTTCGCCATTGCCCAGGACAGCGCCACCAACAACGCCAACCTGTCGCCGCTCACCGCGGCAGGCCTGGTCTATCTCGCGCTCACCATCCCCACCAGCTATGCCGTCAACGCCTGGGACCGCCGCCTGCGCGGCGCGCGTGGCGGGCGGGCCGACGTCGAATGAGCCGGCCGCCATGCTCCTGAATCCCTCCCGGCAGGCCGTACGCGTGCGCTACGCGGGCCTGCGCAAGTCCTATGGCGCGGTCGAGGTGCTGCGTGGCGTCGAGCTCGACGTGGCGCCCGGCACCACCACCTGCATCGTGGGCCCTTCGGGCTCCGGCAAGTCCACGCTGCTGCGTTGCGCCAACCTGATGGAGCGTCCCGACGGCGGCAGCGTGCACATCGGCGACCTCGAGATCACCGCGCCCGGCGTGGACATCGACGCGGTGCGCGCGCGCGTGGGCATGGTGTTCCAGCATTTCCACCTGTTCTCCCACCTGGACGTGCTGGGCAACGTCAGCCTGGCGCTGCGCAAGGTGCTCGCGCTGCCGCGCGAGCAGGCCGAGGCGCGGGCGCTGGAGCAGTTGCGCGCGGTCGGCCTGCAGGGCCTGGAGCGGCGCCGGCCGGCGGACCTGTCCGGCGGGCAGCAGCAACGCGTGGCCATCGCGCGTTCCCTGGCCATGCAACCCCAGGTGATGCTGTTCGACGAGGCCACCTCGGCCCTCGACCCCGAACTCGTCAAGGGCGTGCTGGCGCTGATGCGCGAATTCGCGCACGGCGGCATGACCATGCTGGTGGTCACGCACGAGATGCGCTTCGCGCGCGAGGTGGCCAACCAGGTGGTGTTCGTCGACCGCGGACAGGTGCTGGAGAACGCCCCCGCCGACGCCTTTTTCGATGCGCCGAGCCATCCCCGGCTGCGCGAATTCCTCGACCAGATCCTCTGAGCCCGTCCCGACCATGAGCCACGCGAGCCGCGTCCGTCCGTCCCCGTCCGAGATCTCGGAACTGTTCGCCCAGCGCAGCCAGTGGCAGGCCTGGCTGGACGTCGAGGCCGCGCTTGCGCGCACCCAGGCCGAGCTCGGCATGATCCCGGCCGCGGCCGCCGAGGAGATCGCGCGCAAGGCCAGCTTCGGGCACGTGGATGAAGCGGAGCTGGCGCAGGACATCGCGCGCACCCGTGCCCCGGTGGTTTCGCTGGTACGCGCGCTGGCCCAGGCCTGCGAGGGCGAGGCGGGCGGCTTCGTGCATTGGGGCGCCACCACGCAGAATGTCATGCAGACCGCGCGCGCGGTGTTGATGCGGCGCTCGCACGAGGCCTTCATGGGCGTGTTCGCCGACGTGCTGGAGCGCCTCGCCGCCATGGCCGAGGTCGGTGCGGACATGCTGGCCGTGGGGCGCACCAATTTCCGCCAGGGCCTGCCGATCACCTTCGGCTGGAAGGCGGCGGCGTGGATCGAGGAGATGCTGCGCCACCGCAGCCGCTTCGAGGGGGCGCGCGAGCGCGTGTTCGCCGCCCAGTGGGGCGGCGCGCTGGGGGCGATGCACGCCAGCGGCGAACTGGGGCCCGAACTCAACCGGCGCCTGGCGGCGCGCCTGGGGCTGGGCTGCATGGAGGTTCCGTCGCGCGCAGGGCTGGACTACCTGGCCGAGTACTTCCTGCTGCTGGGCCTGTTCAGCGCCAGCTGCTCGAAGATCGCGCGCGAGCTCTACACCCTGATGGCCGACGAGATCGGCGAGGTCTACGAGCAGCAGGGCGAGGAGGTGGTGGGTTCGAGCACCATGCCCAACAAGATCAATCCGAAGTCCGCCGCGCTGGCCCTTTCGCTCGCCGCGCGCGTGCGCTCCTGCGTGCCGCTGGCGCTGGAGGCGATGCAGCCCACGCATGAAGGCGACGGGGCCAACAACCAGATGCTGCACGCCCTGATCGACCAGACCTGCCCGCTGGCCTACCAGATGATCTGTGCCTTCGACGAACTGCTCGAGTGCCTGCGCCTGGTGCCAGAGGCCATGCGCAGGAACGTGGACATCTCCGGCCAGGCGATGGCCGCGGAGAACGCGATGATGGCGCTGGCGCCCGTGCTCGGGCGCACACGCGCCTATGCCCGCGTGAAACATGCGATCCACGAGGCCGGAGAAGGCCCCGGGGGCCTTGCCGAGGCCTTGCTGCGCGACAACGAGGTGCGCGAGGCCATCGACGAGACGGCGCTGCGCCATGCGCTGGATCCTGCCTCCTACACGGGGCGCAGCCGCGAGATGTCCCTGGCCATGGCGCGTGCGGCGCGCGACGCCGCGACGCGCCTGCGCGAGGCGCCGGCGGCGCCCTGAGCGGCGCCGCGCGGCCTGCTTGACGCACATCAGGGACGCTGCCGCCGCATCTCTCCATACTGGCCGTGGTCTGGCCGACAGGACGTGCCGCCCTCGACGCGCCCCGCATGGGGCGGCGCTCGAAGCAGGCGCGCACCGCGTCGGCCCCTCGCGGCCGTGCACGGGGTGGCCGGCGAGAAGCGCTTGTACTCCCCCCGCGAAGGAGAACACATCATGGCGATGGTTCCATGGGATCCCTGGCACGAAATCGAGGACATGTTCGATCGCTACACACGCGCAGTCGGGTTGTCGCGCGTGGGCAATTGGGGGCGCCGCGCGCTGGGCACGGAGCCGGCCGCGGCGGCTGACTGGGCCCCGCGCGTGGACATCTCGGAGACTCCCGCCGCCTTCGTGATCAAGGCCGAGATTCCCGAGGTGAAGAAGGATGACGTGAAGATCACCATCGACGCCGGCATGGTGACGATCTCCGGCGAGCGGCGCCAGGAGACCGAGCAGAAGGACACGAAGTACCACCGCGTGGAGCGCTACTACGGCAGTTTCAGCCGCAGCTTCTCCCTGCCTGGCAACGTGGACGAACAGGCCGCCAAGGCCGAGTTCAAGGAAGGCGTGCTCAGCCTGAGCATTCCCAAGGCCGCCGAGGCCAGGCCGAAGGTGCTCGAGGTCAAGGTGCAGTAGCCGCCGCGGCGGCCGCGGGGGGGGGCGGGCGGGCGCATGGAGCGGGAACGTATGATCCCCGCATGGCCGCCCCGTCCCGTTCGTCCCCGGTCGACCGCTTCGGCCTGCACGCGGCGCTGCGGCGTTTCGGCCTGTGGCCGATGGTGCTGGCACTGACCGCCTTGTCGGTGGGGGCCTCGGCCGCCATCGTCGCCGTGGTGACCTGCTGGGGCTTCGGCAGCGGCATGACGCCGCATGCGTGGGCCGTCACGCTGCTGGCGCCGGCGCTGATCGCGCCGCCGCCGAGCGCGCTCACCCTGCATCTGGTGCAGCGCCTGGATCGCCTGCAGGAAATGCTCAGCGAGGTGATCCACGTCGACGAGCTGACCGCGCTGCGCAACCGGCGTTATTTCATGCAGGCCTTGCAGCGCGAGGTCGAGCGCGCGCGGCGCGACGGCAGCCGCTTCGCATTGGCCCTGGTCGACGTCGACAATTTCAAGGACATCAACGACGGCTACGGCCATCCCGCCGGCGACATGGTGCTGCGGCACATTGCCGATGCCTGCCGCCAGGCCGTGCGCGAGACCGACGTGGCCGCGCGCATCGGCGGCGAGGAATTCGCTTTCCTCTTTCCCGATGGCTCGCCGGAGCAGGCGCGCGAGCTCGGCGCGCGCCTGCTGGCCGGCGTGCGCGCGCTGGACCTGCGCCCGCAAGGCGTGCGCCAGCGGCTTTCGGTCAGCGTGGGCCTCGCGCTCATGCAGGGCGCCGAGGCCGAGCTGGCCCAGGCCTTGCGCCTGGCCGACCAGGCGCTGTACGCGGCGAAGGCCGCCGGCAAGGACCGGCTGGAGATGGCGCCGGCCTGAATCCCTGCCCGGCGCCGGCGCGTCGGCGAGGGTTCAGAAGCCCTCGATGGCGATTTTCCCGATGTTGCTGCCCGACTCGGTCATGGCGTGGGCCTGGCGCAGCGTGGCGGCGTCGATGGGCGACAGGCGCGTGTGCAGCGTGCTCAGCAACTTGCCCGCATCCACCAGGCGGCTGACCTCGTCGAGCAGCCGGCCCTGTTCGTCGATGTCGGGCGTGGCGAACATGCTGCGGGTGTACATGAACTCCCAGTGGGTCGACACGCTCTTGCGCTTGAAAGGCGAGATGTCGAGTTGCTGGGGGTCGTCGATCAGCGCGAAGCGCCCCTGCGGCGCGATCAGCGCGGCCACGTCGGCCAGATGTCGGTGGGTCTGCGTGGTCGAGAACACGAAGGAGGGCTGGCCGAGTTGCAGGGCCTGCAGCTGCGGCGCCAGCGCCTCGCCGTGGTCGACCACGTGGTGCGCGCCCATGCGCCGCACCCAGTCGCGGGTCTGCGGGCGCGAGGCCGTGGCGATGACCGTGAGATCGGTGAGCTGGCGCGCCAGCTGGATGGCGATGGAGCCCACGCCGCCCGCGCCGCCGATGACCAGCAGCGCCCTGGCGCCGCCGGGTACCGCGCGGCGCACGTCCAGGCGGTCGAACAGCGCCTCCCACGCGGTGATGGCCGTCAGCGGGAGTGCGGCCGCCTGTGCGAAATCCAGCGAGCCGGGCATGTGTCCCACGATGCGCTCGTCGACGGCCTGGAGCTCGGCGTTGCTGCCCTGGCGTGTGAGGTCTCCCGCGTAGAACACCTTGTCGCCGACGCGGAAGTTGCGCACCGCCTCGCCAACCGCCTCCACGGTGCCGGCGGCATCCCAGCCCAGCACCTTCCACTCGCCCGCGGGCGGCGCGGTGTTCCTGCGCACCTTGGTGTCGACCGGGTTGACCGACACGGCCCGCACGCGCACCAGCAGGTCGCGCGGCCCGGGGCGCGGGTCGTCCAGCGTGACGTCGCTGAGGGAATCGGCGGCATCCAGGGGGCCGGGCTGGCGGTAGGCAATGGCTCGCATCGCAATGTCCTTTCGGGGCTTCGTGGGGAGCAGGGGAGCATAGCGAGGCGCCGCGCACCGTGCAGGCCCCGCGACGGCCACGGCGAAATGGCTTTACGAATACGAACCATTCCCAGTACGATTTGTCGCGAACCCGGCCCCACGCCGGGAGTCCGGGCCCAGCCGCGGCGGGGCGGAGCACTTTTGCCGACAATGGATAGGGGAGAACGCATGGATCGAACAGCAGGCTCGAAACACCACGTGCACCGGCACCGGGCCCGCGCCATGGCCGCATGGTCCCTGGCCCTCGCGGTGGGGGCAGCCGCCGCGGCCGCCGCGCCGGCATCGGCCGCCGCGATGGCCGATGCTCCGCCGGCTTCGCCGGTCAACTGGACCTTTTCGCTGGATTCGGAAATCGTCGACAACCTCGGCGGGGGCATCGCGCCGGGCAGCGTGGGCGACACGCTCGCGCGGCTGGGCTTCGTGCTCGACGGCGGCGCGGTGGGCCTGGCGCAGGGCTCGCGCATCAAGGCCACGCTGCAACGCACGCAAAGCGGCCAGCCCTCGGCCACGCGCATCGGCGATGCGCAAAGCGTGACCAACATCGAGGCGCCTTCGCGCAGCCGCGTGTACGAACTGTGGTACGGGCAGCCCGCCGGCCGGAACTGGGAGCTGCGCGCGGGCCTGATCGCCGCCGACGCGCATTTCGACGTGCTCGACAGCGCCGGCCTGCTGCTCAACGGCAGCTTCGGCGCCGAGCCGATCTGGTCCGGCAACACGGTGGCGCCGATCTTTCCCGTCTCGGGCATCGGGGCCATGGCCACCTGGCACTCCGGCGCCTGGACCAGCCGCAGCGGGGTGTTCCAGGCCGATCCGCAGGATCGCTCGAGCGCGTTTCGCCGCGGGCAGGCCTGGATGGAGGAGGGCAGCTACCACGGCAGCGGAACCTACAAGCTCGGTGCCTGGAGCTACCGCCCCGACGGGAGCGCCGATGCGCAGCTGCCGCGGGCGAACTGGGGCACCTATTTCAGCGCGGATCAGCCGCTCAAGGGCGGCGACAACCCGCCCAGCGCCTTCCTGCGCGCGGGCTGGAGCCCCCGGGGGGTGGGCGCCGTGGACTACGACCTGGAGGCCGGGTTCCTGGTGCCGGGGCCGCTGCCCGGGCGCGCGCAGGACCAGTTCAGCCTGGGCCTGGCGCGCGCGCGTTTCCGCGGCCTGGGAACAGAGACCACCTACGAAGCGACCTACCAGATCGCGCTGGCGCCGCACCTGGCGCTGCAGCCCGACCTGCAGTACGTGGTGCACCCGGGCGGCATCCTGCCGTCGGCGCTGGTCGCCAGCCTGCGCCTGCATGTCGGCTTCGAATAGGAGGCAGCCGTGGTCAGTCATGGCCGAGGCCGCTCGCGCGGATTACGCAAATCATTTGCAGAATGGCCCCGACTCGCCTACGCTGCGGCTTCGTGTCCTTCGCGCCGCCCGGCTGCTCCCGTCCATGCGTCTCCCGTTCCTTGCCATCGCCGCAGCCGTCGTTTCGTGGGCGCTGGCGCCCGCCGCCGCCGCGGCTTCGCCGGTTTCCATCGTTGCCGCCGAGAGCACCTACGGCGTGATCGCGCAGGCCGTCGGCGGACCGCAGGTGCAGGTGCGCAGCATCATCCGCAACCCCGACGTCGACCCGCACGAGTTCGAGGCCTCGCCGCGCACGGCGCGCGAAGTCGCGGCCGCATCGATCGTGGTGATGAACGGGCTGGGCTACGACGCGTGGATGAGCCGCATGCTGGCGGCCAATCCCTCCGGCGCGCGCCAGGTGATCGTGGCCGCGGACCTGCAGCCTGCGCGCGTGATGCCGGACGGCAACCCGCATCTGTTCTACGACACCCGCGTGGCCGAGGCCGTGGCCGCGCGCCTCGAGACCCTGCTGGCGCAGCGCGACCCGGCGCATGCCGCCGACTACGCCGCCCGGCTGCGCGCCTTTCGCGCGAGCCTGGCGCAGGTCGACGCGCGGGTGGCGCAGCTGCGCCTGCGCCATGCGGGGCTGCGGGTCACGGCCACCGAGCCGGTGTACGGTTACATGCTGCGCGCGCTGGGCTGGACCAGCCTGGGCAACACCTTCCAGTTCAACGTGATGAACGGCACCGAGCCGGCTCCGGCGGTGGTCGCGCGCTACGAGGACGACCTGCGCCGAGGCCGCGTGGCGCTGCTGTTCTACAACCGCCAGGTCAGCAGCCCGCTGGCGCTGCGCATGCAGCAGGTGGCCGCATCGGCGGGGATCCCCGTCGTGGGAGTCGACGAGTTCGTGCGGCCCGGCGTGGGCTACGCGCAGTGGCTGCTGGCCGGCCTGGACGCGGCCGATGGCGCGCTGCGCGCGCGGCCGGCGCGCTGAAAGCTCAGGCCTGCGTGCCGGCGCCGCGCGCCATATCGACGAAGGCGCGCAGGTAGGCGGTGGCCTCGTCGGCCTTGCGATAGCCCAGGAAGATCTGCTTGGCCACTCCGCGGGGACCCATGCGCACGGGCACCACGTCGAAGCGGCTTGCATACTCCTGCACCAGCCAGCGCGGCAGCGAGGCCACGCCGCGCCCGCTGGCGACCATCTGCAGCATGATGTCGGTGGTCTCGAGGGTCTTGTGGCGCCGCGGCGCAATGCCCGCGGGGCTCAGGAACAGGCTGTACACGTCCAGGCGCTCGATGCCCACGGGGTAGCTGAGCAGTACCTCGTCGCCGAGCTGCTCGGGGCGCACCCAGGCCTGCCCCGCGAAAGGGTGGCCCGCAGCGACCACCAGCACCTGCTCGTAGTCGAACACCGGCTCGAAGCGCAACCCGGCCTTGCGCAGCGGGTCCGGGGTGACCAGCAGGTCGATCTCGTGGTCGAACAGCGCTCCGATGCCGCCGAACTGGAATTTCTGCTTCACGTCGACGTCGACGTCGGGCCATTGCGCCAGATAGGGCGACACCACCTTGAGCAGCCACTGGTAGCAGGGATGGCATTCCATGCCGACGCGCAGGCTGCCGCGCTCGCCCTGCGCGAACTGTTCCAGGCGCTGCTCGGCCAGTTGCAGTTGGGGCAGCACGCGCCCGGCCAGCGCCAGCAGATGGTCTCCCGCCTGCGTGAAGCGAAGGCTGCGGCCCTCGCGGATCCAGATGTCGGTGCCGGCCTGGGCTTCCAGGCGCGCCACCGAATGGCTCAGCGCCGAGGGCGTCAGGCACAAGGCCTCGGCGGCGGCGGTCAGGGAACCCAGGCGGGCCACTTCCTGCACGATGGCCAGATGGATGCGCTCGATCATGGTGCCGGCCTCAGTTGACCAAAATTCAACAAACTGTGAGAAATGACCATTTTACGTCATGAATTTCCCTTCCTAAGATGGCCGTTTCGACATCCAGGAGACCTTGGGCGATGGTCACCACGCACAACCTCGGCTACCCGCGCATCGGCAAGCGCCGGGAACTCAAATTCGCGCTCGAGTCCTATTGGAAGGGACAGCTTGGCGCCGACGAACTCGAGGCGCAGGCAGCCGCGCTGCGCCGGCAGCACTGGGACGAGCAGGGCGGGCTGGACCTGGTGCCGGTGGGGGATTTCTCGCTCTACGACCACGTGCTGGACACGAGTTTCATGCTGGGCCACGTTCCCGAACGCGCGCGCGGCCCGGGCGGCGATGCGCTGGACGCCTACTTCCGGGTCGCGCGTGGGCGCCCCGCCCAGGACCGCGACGGTCCCGCCGCCTGCTGCGCCGGCGTGGCCGCGGCGGAGATGACCAAGTGGTTCGACACCAACTACCACTACATGGTGCCGGAGTTCCACGCGGGCACCTGCTTCGAACTCGATGCCTCGCGGCTTCTCGCGCAGCTGGAGGAGGCGCGCCAGGCGGGCGTGCGCGCCAAGCCGGTGCTGCTCGGCCCGGTGAGCTACCTGGCGCTGGGCAAGTCCAAGGACGGCTCGGACCGACTGGGCCTGCTGCCGCGCCTGCTTCCGGTGTACGCGCGGCTGCTGCAGGCCCTGGCCGGGCAAGGCGTGTCGTGGGTGCAGATCGACGAGCCCATCCTGGCCACCGAGCTCGACATGGACTGGCAACAGGCCTTCAACGTGGCCTACCGCCAGTTGCGCGTGCCGGGGATCCGCATCCTGCTGGCGAGCTATTTCGGGCCCCTGCTGGACAACCGCTACCTGGCGGCGAACCTGCCCGTGGACGGGCTGCACGTCGACACCACCCGCGGGCTGGACGACCTCGCGCCGCTGCTCAACCTGCTGCCCGCGCACAAGGTGCTTTCGCTGGGGGTGATCAGCGGCCGCAACGTCTGGAAAAGCGACCTGGGCGCCTTGCTGGATTGGCTGGAGCCGCTGGCCGCGCGCCTCGGCGATCGCCTGTGGCTGGCCCCGTCATGCTCGCTGCTGCACGTGCCCATGGACCTGGAGAGCGAGACCGCCCTCGACCCCGAGATCCGCTCGTGGCTGGCCTTCGCGCGCCAGAAGCTGGACGAGTTGCAACTGCTGGCGCGGGCGCTGAACCAGGGGCGCGAGGCCGTGCGCGATGCGCTGCTGGCCAACCGCGAGGCCCTGGCCTGCCGCCGCGCGTCGGCCCGCGTGCACCGGCCCGAGGTGCGCGCGGCGCTCGACGCGGTGACGCCGCAGATGGGGCGCAGGCGCAGCGTGCACGCGCTGCGCGCCGCACGCCAGGCGGAACTGCTGCGCTTGCCGGCTTTCCCCACCACCACCATCGGCTCCTTCCCCCAGACCGCGCAGATCCGGCACGCACGCGCCGAGTACAAGGCGGGGCGCCTGGATGCCGAGGCCTACCGTGCGGCCATGCGGGCGGAGATCGAGCGCTGCGTGCGCGAGCAGGAGGCGCTGGGGCTGGACGTGCTGGTGCACGGCGAGGCCGAGCGCAACGACATGGTGGAGTACTTCGGGGAACAGCTGGAGGGCTACGCCTTCAGCCGCAACGGCTGGGTGCAGTCCTACGGCTCGCGCTGCGTGAAACCCCCGATCCTGTTCGGGGACATCCGGCGCACGCGGCCGATGACCGTGGAATGGACCCGCTTCGCCGCCTCGCTGACCGCCAGGCCCATGAAGGGCATGCTCACCGGCCCGGTGACCATGCTGAACTGGTCCTTCGTGCGCGACGACCAGCCGCGCGCGCGCACTTGCATGCAACTGGCGCTGGCCATTCGCGACGAGGTGCTGGATCTGCAGGACGCCGGCGTGCGGGTGATCCAGATCGACGAGGCCGCGTTGCGCGAAGGCTTGCCGCTGCGCCGCTCGCAGTGGGAGCCGTACCTGGCCTGGGCGGTGGAGAGCTTTCGCATCGCCGCCAACGGCGTGGCCGACGATACGCAGATCCACACCCACATGTGCTATTCGGAGTTCCACGACATCCTCGGCGCCATCGCCGACATGGACGCCGACGTCATCACCATCGAGACCTCGCGCTCGGACATGGAGCTGCTCGACGCCTTCGATCGCTTCGACTACCCGAACCAGATCGGCCCCGGGGTGTACGACATCCACTCGCCGAACATCCCGACCCCCGAGCAGATCGTGCAGCTCATGCGCAAGGCCGCGCAGCGCATCCCGGCCGAGCGCCTGTGGGTGAACCCGGACTGCGGGCTCAAGACCCGTCAGTGGTCGGAGGTGCTGCCGGCGCTGTCCAACATGGTCGCGGCGGCGCGCAGCCTGCGCGGCATCAAGGCCTGACGGCCTCGTCGAGGGGTACCCGGACGATCTGCGAGATGTCGCTGTCGCCCAGGCCCTGCTCGACGGCACGGCTCAACCAGCGGCGCAGCAGCGAGGCCAGAGGAAGATGCAGCGCGTGCTCGGCGGCGAAGGACTCCACGGCGCCGAGGTCCTTGAGCATGATGCGGATGGTGCCCCCGGCTTCGGCCGGAGCCTCGAGCATGCGGGGCATCAGGGTCTGCAACAGCACCGAGTCGGCCCAGCCGCCCTGCAGGGCCGATGGAACGCGCGCGGCGTCGACGCCGCCGCCGCGCGCCAGGCGCACGGCCTCGGCCAGGCCGGCGATGGTGCTCATCACGATGGTCTGGTTCACCAGCTTGGCGGTCTGCCCGGCTCCGCTGTCGCCCATGCGCGTGACCCGGGCCGCGTAGGCGCCCAGGAGAACGCGCAGGGATTCGATGGTCCGTGCGTCGCCGCCGGCCATCACCGCCAGCGTGCCGGCACTCGCGCCGCCGGTGCCGCCCGACACCGGCGCGTCGATCCAGTGGCCGCCGGTGCGTTCGTGCCACCGCGCGGCCAGGGCCCGCGCCGTGCGCGGCTCCAGCGTGGAGTGGTCCACCACCACCGGTGCGTGCCCGGCACCCAGCGCCAGGCCCTGCGCGCCGAAGGCCACGGCCTCCACGGCCTGCGCGTCGGCCAGGCACAGCAGCACCACGTCGCAGGCGCGCGCCAGCTCCGCGGGGTGGGCGCAGGCCGTCGCGCGTCCCACGGGCAGGCCCGACAGCAGTTCGGGCGCCACGCCGGAGCGATTCCACACACGCAGTTCGACGCCTGCGTCGAGCAGGCGCCGCGCCATCGGGCGGCCCATCCTGCCCAGGCCGCAAAAGCCCACGCCCCGCGGCGCCGCGGCACTCATGCCTCGTCTGCCGGCAAGGCCTGCTCGTAGGGCCAGGCGACGGCGCCCGAATGGGTGACGGCGCCCAGGCGCGCCGGGCGCACCAGCGCGGCGTACTTCTCCAGCACGCCCGCAAGCCGCCTGGGGCGCGGTGCCGGAGCCTCGGCGCGGCGCCGCGCGAGTTCCTGCTCCGCCAGTTCCACCTGCAGCAGTCCGGCACGCGCGTCGATGTGGATGCGGTCGCCGTCGCGCAGCAGGGCGATGGGCCCGGCGTCGGCCGCCTCGGGGCCGACGTAGCCGATGCACATGCCGCGGGTGGCGCCGGAGAAGCGGCCGTCGGTGAGCAGCGCGACCTTCTCGCCCATGCCCTGGCCGTAGATGGCCGCGGTGACGCTGAGCATCTCGCGCATGCCCGGGCCGCCCTTGGGGCCCTCGTTGCGGATCACCAGCACCTCGCCCTCGCGATAGTCGCGCGCGGCGACCACCGCCATGCAGTCCTCCTCGCACTCGAAAATCCGCGCGACGCCGCGGAAGCTCAGCGAGCGCAGGCCGGCGGTCTTGAGGCAGGCGCCGTCGGGAGCCAGGTTGCCGCGCAACACCACCAGGCCGGCGTCCGGCGACAGCGGGGCGTCGCAGGCGCGCACCACCCGGCCGTCGGGGCCGGCGAAGCGCCGCAGCGCCTGCTCCAGGGGCTCGCCCCCGAGCGTGGGCACGTCACCGTGCAGGTGGCCGCCGGCCAGCAGCGCGTTGAGCACCGCCGGTACCCCTCCCGCGTGGTGCAGGTCCTGTGCCAGATAGCGTCCGCCGGGTTGCAGGTCGCCGATCAGCGGGGTGCGCGCGAACACGCGCTGCACGTGATCCAGCGTGAACTCGATGCCCGCCTCGTGCGCGATGGCCGGGATGTGCAGCGCGGCATTCGTGGAGCCGCCGGTGGCGGCCACCGCGGCGCAGGCGTTCTCCAGGCTCTTGACGCTGACCAGCTGGCGCGGCAGCGGCCCGCCGGCCTCGAGCATGCGCATGACGGTCTCGCCGGCGCGGCGCGCAATGGCGATGCGCTCGCTGTACACCGCCGGCACCATGGCCGAACCCAGCGGTGCGAGCCCGAGGGCCTCGGCCACCATGGCCATGGTGTTGGCGGTGAACTGCCCCGGACAGGAGCCGGCGGTGGGCGTGCAGTTGCGCTCCAGCGCGTCGAGCTGCGCGCGTGTCATGTCGCCGCGCTGCGTGGTGCCGACGGCCTCGATGGCGCTGAGGATCGTGGCCTGGCGCCGCGGGCCCGGCGCATCGCCGCCGGGCAGTGCGCCCGGCGCGGTGCCCGGCAGCATGGCGCCGCCGAACAGGAACACGCCGGGCACGTCGACCCGCACCATGCCCATGAGAATGCCCGGCAGGGTCTTGTCGCAGCCGGCGATGCCCACCAGCGCGTCATAGCCGTGGGCGCGCACGAACAATTCCACGCTGTCGGCCACGACCTCGCGCGACACCAGGCTCATGCGCATGCCGGCGTGGTTCATCGAGGTGCCGTCCGATACCGAGACCGCCGATCCCCGGATGGGCACGCCGCCGCCGGCGGCCACGCCCAGGCGCACGTTGTCCGAAACCTGGTTCAGGGACATCGAGCACGGGGTGTTCTCGCCGTGGGTGTCGACGATGGCCACGAAGGGCTTGCGCATGGCCTCGTCGTCCAGGCCGGTGGCGCGCAGGAAGGCGCGGTGCGGGGTGCGGGTGAGCCCGTCGGTGACGGCGCGCGAGCGATGCTTGTGGAGCCTGCTCATGTCGAGGAATCTCCTGGGCTGGGTTCGGCCAGCAGCAAACCGTTCTCGGCGCACAGCACCTGGCCGGTGAGGGCCGGCGCCTGGGTCGCCAGGAACCATGCGATCTCGGCCACCTCGGCCGGGCGGGAAACGCGCCGCAGCGCGGCCTGGCGGGTCATGCGCTCGAGCACCCCGGCGTAGCTGCGCGGGTCCAGGCAGCGCTGCAACAGGCCGTCGTCCACCATGCCGGGGGCGACCGCGTTCACCCGCACGCGCGGCGCCAGCGAACGCGCCAGCGACAGGGTCATGGTGTTGACCGCGCCCTTGGAGGCGGCGTAGGCCAGCGACGATCCGGTGCCGTTGAGCCCCGCCAGCGAGGACACGTTGACCACGCTGCTGCTGGCCTCGGGCGAGGCGCTGCGCTCCAGCAGGGGGGCGGCGGCGCGGGTCATCTGGAACAGGCCGATGGCGTTGACGCCGTACACGCGCTCGAACTCGGCGGCGTCGATCGACTCCAGCGCGCGGTGGGGAATCACCCGCGTGGTGCCCGCGCAATTGACCAGGCTGTCCAGCCGGCCCCAGCGCGCTTCGGCCGTCGCCACGGCGGCACGGCAGGCTGCGTCGTCGCGCACGTCGGCCTCGAAGACCAGCGTGCCGGCGCCGGCCTCACGGCAACGCGCCTCGACCCCCAGCGCGGCTTCGCGGGTGTCGGCGCCGAAATGGCCGATGGCCACCGACCAGCCGCCCTGCGCGAAGCGCAGGGCAGTGGCCGCGCCGATGCCGGTGGCCGCGCCCGTGATCATGCAAACGGGCTGCTTGCTTCGTGTCATGCAGGTGGTTCCTGAGCGGGTGATGGGAGCATTCTCCGCGAAACCCCTGCATGCAAGCGCACGATGGCGGGCCCGCGCCCGCGCCCGGGGGCGATCAGAATGGATAGTGGCGGGTGCCGGTCTGCAGCGTGACCCAGCGCAGCTCGGTGAAGGCGTCGATGCCGGCCTTGCCGCCGAAACGGCCCCAGCCGCTGTCCTTGACCCCGCCGAAGGGCATCTGCGCCTCGTCGTGCACGGTGGGCCCGTTGACGTGGCAGATGCCCGACTGGATGCGTTGGGCCACGGCCAGCGCGCGCGCGGCGTCGCGCCCGAACACCGCCGCCGACAGGCCGTAGGCGTTGTCGTTGGCGCAGGCCACGGCGGCCTCCACGCCCTGCACGCGCACGATGGGCTTGACCGGGCCGAAGGATTCCTCGCGGTAGATGGCCATGTCGGGGGTGACGTGGTCCAGCAGCGTGGCCGGCATCAGCGTGGAGTCGGCCTTGCCGCCGCACAGCAGCCTGGCGCCCTTGGCCAGTGCGTCGTCGATCAGCGCGTTGCAACGCTGCACGGTGCTCATGTCCACCACCGAGCCCAGCACCACCGGGCCCTTGCGCGGATCGCCCAGCGGCAGCGCCGAGGCCTTGGCCGCCAGGCGCGCCGCGAACTCGTCGGCCACCGAGGCGTCGACGATGATGCGCTCGGTGGACATGCAGATCTGCCCGGAGTTGGCGAAGGCGCCGAAGGCGGCGCCGTTGACGGCGGCGTCCAGGTCGGCGTCGTCCAGCACCACCAGCGGCGCCTTGCCGCCGAGCTCCAGCACCGAGGGCTTGAGATGGCGCGCGCACATCTCGGCGATGATGCGCCCGACGCGCGTGGAGCCGGTGAAGTTCACGCGGCGCACGGCAGGGTGGGCGATCATGGCCTCCACCACCGCGGCCGCGTCGGCCGGGGCGTTGGTGACGAAGTTGACCACGCCGGCGGGCAGCCCGGCGTCGACCAGCGCCTCCACGATCAGGCCGTGCGTGGCCGGGCACAGTTCGGAGCCCTTGAGCACCACGGTGTTGCCGCAGGCCAGCGGCACGGCCAGCGCGCGCACGCCCAGGATGATCGGAGCGTTCCACGGCGCCATGCCCAGCACCACGCCGGCGGGCTGGCGCATGGCCATGGCCACGCTGCCGGGCACGTCGGAGGGGATCACTTCGCCGGAGATCTGGGTGGTCAGCGCGGCGGCCTCCAGCAGCATGCCGGCGGCCAGGTGCACGTTGAAGCCGGCCCACAGCCCGGATCCGCCCGTCTCCGAGGCCACGGCGGCCGCGAAGGCTTCTCCCTTGGCCTCCAGCGCGTGCGCGGCCTTGATCAGCAGCGCGCGGCGTGCGTTCGGTCCCAGCGCGGACCAGGCGGGAAAGGCCGCCGCGGCGGCGTCGACCGCGGCACGCGCGTCCTCGGGGGTGGCGGCCGGCGCGGTCGTGGCCACGCTGCCGTCCAGGGGATTGCGGCGCACGAAGGTGGCGCCACCGGCGGCCGCGCGGCGCTCGCCGCCGATCAACAGGGAAATCGTGGTCATGGGAGTCTCCAGGTTCAGAAGCCGTGCATCTGGCACAGCACGTTCGAATACATGCCGCCGTCCACCGGTACGTTGGTGCCGCGGATCCAGGCCGAGTCGTCGGACAGCAGGAAGGCGACCACCGGCGCGATGTCGCCGGGGCGCCCGGGGCGGTCCATGGTGCGCATGTCCTCCTCGGCACGGGCGCCGAGGGTCTCGATGAAATCCTTCAGGATGGGGGTGTCCACCGGCCCCGGGCTGACCGCGTTCATGCGGATGCCGCGCTCGCGCCAGGTCCAGCGGTTGCGCAGGGTCCACACGATCAGCGCCTCCTTGGAGAAGAAGTAGCTGCGCGCGCCCTCGATGCCGTGGTCTTCGCAGAAGGCGCCGACGCCGGCGAAATCGAGCTGCTCGCTGGCATCGATGGCCGGCTTCGCCTCGGGCTGGGACCAGCCCAGTCCGGCCAGCGAGGCCAGGTTGACGATGGATGCGCCGTCGGCCAGCTTGGGCACCAGGCGCTGCGTGAGGTATTTCAGGCCGACCAGGTTGACCGTGAGCACCTGCGCCGCGGGGCGGGTCGGCGGCAGTCCGGCGATGTTCGCCAGCCCGTGCACGCCCGCGGGCAGCGCCGCCACCAGGGCGTCGATGGAAGCCGGGTCCGAAAGATCGGCCTGCAGGAAGCGGCCGACCTCGCGCGGCGGACGGTGAATGTCCACCGACAGGACCTCGGCGCCGCGCTCGGCGAGCAGCGCCGCGGTGGCCGCGCCGATGCCCGACGCGGCACCGGTGACCACGATGGTCTTTCCCTTGAGCATGTGTTGTCTCCTCGAATGGTTCGCCCGCGCGCTCGCTCGGCGCGGTCGGGCGCGAAGGCTTCCGCAAAGGGCGTGCCAGCGGCCGCCCGCGGCACGCGGTCCAGGCGAATCAAGGGCTTGGATCCTCCCCATCCGGGTATACCCAGGGAGTGGTTCCGAGATCTTGATCAAAAATGCATGATCCATGTTGAACCAGGCCATCCCCATGCCCCGTAGCGTTGCCAAAGGAGTCAGCCTGGCCGAACTGCAGCGGCGTTCGTCGCGCAGCAGCCTGGACATCGACGAAGGCGCCACGCCCACCCTGCGCGATCTGGCCGAGGCGCTGAGCTTCTCGCCCGACGACGGGCGCATCTGGCTGGGCGACCAGCGCATGGTGTTGTGGCGTTCGTCCACCTTCGGCTCGCTGCGCGCCGAACTGATCGCGCGCCTGGGCCAGGAGCAGGCGCGTTCGCTGCTGACCCGCGTGGGCTACGCCGCCGGCGCGCGCGACGCCGAGCTGGTGCGCCGCACCTGGCCCGGCAGCGACCCGGTGAACGCCTTTCACGCCGGGCCGCAGATGCACAAGCTCGGGGGCATCGTGCGCCCCGAAGCCATCGCCTTCGAGTTCGACATCGCGCGCGGCACCTTCCATGCCGACTTCTGGTGGCACGATTCGAGCGAGGACGACGAGCACATCGCCGCCTTCGGCATCGGCACCGAGCCGGCGTGCTGGATGCAGATCGGCTACGCCAGCGGCTATGCCAGCGCCTTCATGGGCAAGTTCATCGTGTACCGCGAGATCGAGTGCCGGGCCACCGGAGCCAGCGCCTGCCGCCTGGTGGGCCGTCCGGCCGAGGAATGGGAGGACCCCGAACTCGACCAGCACTACTTCGCTCCCGGGCTGTCGGCCGCGGGCATCCGCCGCAGCCTGGCGGCGCCGTCGCTCGCGCCAGGCGTCTCGCCGGCGCGGCAGGCGGCGGCAGGGCCGTGCGCCGAGGAGTCCGCGCTGGTGGGCATCTCCTCGAGTTTCAGCGCCGCGCGGCACCTGATCGAGCGCGTCGCGCCCACGCCCGCGACCGTGCTGTTCAGCGGCCCCTCGGGCGCCGGCAAGGAACTCTTCGCGCAGACCCTGCATGCCATCAGCCCCCGCGCGGCGGCGCCCTTCGTGGCGGTGAACTGCGCGGCGATTCCCGACACGCTGATCGAGACCGAGCTGTTCGGCGTGGAAAAGGGCGCGTTCACCGGCGCCAGCAGTTCGCGCGCCGGGCGCTTCGAGCGCGCGCAGGGAGGCACCCTGTTCCTGGACGAGATCGCCTCGCTGAGCTTTTTCGCGCAGGGCAAGCTGCTGCGCGCGCTGCAGGAGCGGCGCATCGAGCGGGTGGGGGGCAGCCGCGAGATCGCGGTCGACGTGCGCGTGGTGGCCGCCACCAACGTCGACTTGCGCGCGCAGGTGCGCGCCGGACGCTTCCGCGAGGATCTGTTCTTCCGGCTCAACGTGTTTCCCATCGCGCTGCCGCCGCTGAAGGAGCGCCGCGACGACATCCCGCTGCTCATGGAGGCCTTCCTGCGGCGCTACGGCGAGCAGTACGGGCGGCGCGTGGCCGGCTTCACGCCGCGTGCCGTGCAGGCGCTGCTGCAGTACGACTTCCCCGGCAACGTGCGCGAACTGCAGAACCTGATCGAGCGCGGCGTGATCATGGCGGGCCCGGACGAACCCATCGACGTGGTGCACCTGTTCCGCGGCGGCGAGATCGAGGCGCCGCAGGGGCTGTCGCCGGGGGTCGACGGGCGCCTGACCGAGCACGGTGCGCGAGCGGGCGGCGCCGGGCACCCGGCCGACGCCTACCGCGAGGCGCTGGTGGCGGCCCGCTACAACGTGTCGGCGGCGGCGCGCGAGCTCGGCCTGACGCGCGCGCAGCTGGTCTACCGGCTCAAGCGCCTGGGCGTGTCCTGAGTGCCCGCCGGGCCGGCTGGTGCCTTGATCAGCCTGCCGCCAACTGTTGGCGGATGCGCTGCGCGATGGCCCGCAGCTTGTCCGGGTCCCCCTGCTCGCGCGCGTGCATGCGCAGCTCCGATCCCTTCCAGCGGGGAATGACGTGGAAGTGCACGTGGGGCACCGTCTGCCCGGCCGCGGCGCCGTTGAACTGGCCGACGAAGACCCCGTCGGGCTCCAGGGTCTCGCGTACCGCCACCGCCAGGCGCTGGGTCATGCGGATGGCCGCGACCAGCGCCGCGTCCGGCAGATCGAAGATCTGCTCGGCGGGCGCCTTGGGGATGACCAGCACGTGGCCGTCGGCCTGGGGCATGATGTCCATGATGGCCAGCGCGCCGTCGTCCTCGGCAAGCTGGATGCTGGGCAGTTCGCCGCGCAGGATGCGGGCGAAGGGATTGTTGGCGTCGTAGGCCATGGCGTGCTCCGGCTGGGGTTTGCGCAGGATGCTAGCGCCACTGCCGCGCCTGCAGAGCCCGCGGGCGCGATTGACGGTTTCCGGTGGGTTGTGGTCACATATGAACACCTGTTCACATGTGAAAGATCGCTCCCGTGCAACCCGACACCCTGCTGCCGCAACTCGCGGACCTGTTCCGCCTGCTGGGGGACAACACCCGCCTGCGCATCGTGACCGCCTGCCTGCAGGGGCCGGTGGCGGTGGGCGACATCGCCTCCGGCCTGGAACTCGCGCCCACGCTGGTGAGCCACCACCTGCGACTGCTGCGTGCCGCGCGCCTGGTGAAGTCCGAGCGCCAGGGCAAGCATGTGCTGTATTCCACCGCCGACCAGCATGTGGCGCGCATGCTCGGCGACATGCTCGAACACATCGCCGAGCCCTCGGGAGAACTCGAATGAGCGTGCGCGATTCCCGGCACGAGGATCACGATCACGATCACGATCACGATCATGGGCACGGACACGGCGCCCATCACCATCATCACGGAGACCCGCTGAGCCAGGCTTCGGCCTTCCGCATGGCCATCGCGCTCAACGTCCTGCTGGTGCTCATCCAGTTCGGCTTCGGTTTCGTCGCCAACTCCACCGCGCTGATGGCCGACGCCGGGCACAACCTGTCGGACGTGCTCGGACTGGTGCTCGCGCTGGTGGCCGCCGTGCTGGGGCGGCGCGCGCCGAAGGGGCGCTACACCTACGGCCTGCGCAGCAGTTCCATCCTGGCCGCACTGACCAACGCCGTGCTGCTGTTGCTGGCCTCCGGTGCCATCGCCTGGGAGGCCGTGCAGCGCATGTTCGCGCCGCCGCCGGTGGCCGGGCTCACGGTGACCCTGGTCGCGGCGGCAGGCATCGTTGTCAACGGGCTGTCCGCCTGGCTGCTGCTGCGCGGGCAGAAGTCCGACCTGAACGTGCGCGGGGCCTACCTGCACATGCTGTCGGACGCCGCCGTCTCGCTGGGCGTGGTGCTGGCCGGGCTGGCGATCATGGCCACGGGCTGGAACTGGCTGGATCCGCTGGTCAGCGTGGTCATCGTGGCCCTGATCGTGGCGGGCACCTGGGGCCTGCTGCGCGAGGCGCTGGAGCTGATCCTGTCGGCCGTTCCCGCGGGCATCGACGCCGGCGAGGTCGCCGAATTCCTGCGCGGGCGACCCGGGGTGAGCGACGTGCACGACCTGCACATCTGGGGCATGAGCACCACCGAGAACGCGCTGACGGCCCACCTGGTGGTGCCCGGCGGCTATCCCGGCGACGAGGTGCTGGACGCCATTTCCGGGGAACTGCGCTCGCGCTTCGGCATCGGCCACAGCACGCTGCAGGTCGAGCAGGGCACGACCTGCCACGCCTGCGCGCTGCAGCCGGCGCACGGAGCCTGAGCCGCGGCATGGCTTGCGCAGGGGGCGCAGGAATGGCAGGCATCCGCGAGTGGGCGCGTCCGGGGGTGCTTTCGGCGCTGGGCGCGGCGCTGCTGTTCGGCGCGGGCACGCCGCTGGCCAAGCGCCTGCTGCAGGGCACCGACCCGTGGGTGCTGGCAGGCCTGCTGTACCTGGGCGCCGGTCTCGGCCTGGGAGGCTGGCGCCTGCTCAGGCGCGCGCCGCGGGTGCGCCTGGCCCGCGCCGAAGGCCTTTGGTTCGCAGCCGCCGTGGGCTTCGGCGGCGTGCTCGGGCCGGTGCTGCTGATGCTTGGCCTGCGCGGCATGCCGGCTTCGGGGGCGGCGCTGCTGCTCAACGCGGAGAGCGTGTTCACCGCGCTGCTCGCCTGGTTCGTGTTCCGCGAGAACTTCGACCGCCGCATCGCGCTGGGCATGCTGGCCATCGTGGCCGGCGCCGTGCTGCTCGGCGGTACCGCCGCCGGCGCCGCGGCCCACTGGAGCCCGCGCCAACTGGCGCCGGCCGCGCTGGTGCTGGGCGCCTGCCTGGCCTGGGGCATCGACAACAACCTCACGCGCAAGGTGTCGCTGGCCGACGCCACCTGGGTGGCCAGCGTCAAGGGCCTGGCCGCCGGAAGCGTGAACCTGGCGCTGGCCCTGGGCACGGGCGCGGCATTGCCCGGCCTGCGCCTGGCGGCGGCCGCGATGGTGGTGGGGCTGGTGGCCTACGGCGTCAGTCTGTCGCTGTTCGTGGTCGCGCTGCGCCACCTGGGTTCCGCCCGCACGGGAGCCTACTTCTCGGTGGCGCCGTTTTTCGGTGCGCTGCTCGCGCTGCTGATGGGCGATGCGTTGAGCCTGCCCCTGGCGGGCGCGGCCGTCCTCATGGGCGTGGGGGTGTGGCTGCACCTCAGCGAGCGCCACGAGCATGCGCACACGCACGAGCCGCTGGAGCACGAGCACGAGCATGTGCACGACGAGCATCACCAGCACGAGCACGAGCAGCCGGTGGCGCCCGGCGTGCGGCACACGCACCGGCACCGGCACGCGGAGCTGACCCACCGCCACGCCCACGTGCCGGACACGCACCACCGGCACGAGCACTGAGCCGCTGGCAGGCCGGACAACCACGAGAAGAACAGGAGGCATCAATGATGCTGCAGGATCGGGTGGCGATGGTCACCGGGGCGGGAGCGGGCCTGGGGCGCTGCCATGCGCTGGCGCTGGCCGGGCAGGGCGCGCGGGTGCTGGTCAATGACGTCGACGCGCAGCAGGCGGCGGCGGTGGCGGCCGAGATCCGGGCCGCCGGAGGCAGCGCGCTGCCGGCGGCGGCTTCGGTCACCGACGCGGCGGCGGTGCAGGCGATGGTGGAGCAGGCGCTGGCCGCATGGGGGCGCATCGACATCCTGGTGAACAACGCCGGGATCCTGCGCGACAAGACCTTCGCCAAGATGAGCATCGACGAGTTCCGCCAGGTGCTCGACGTGCACTTGATGGGCTCGGTCATCTGCACCAAGGCGGTGTGGGACCCCATGCGCGAGCGCCAGTACGGACGCGTCGTCATGACCACCTCGTCGTCGGGGCTCTACGGCAATTTCGGCCAGGCCAACTACGGCGCGGCCAAGATGGCCCTGGTGGGACTGATGCAGACCCTCGCGATCGAAGGGGACAAGTACGGGATCCGCGTGAATTGCCTGGCGCCGACGGCGGCGACGCAGATGACGGGGGGCGTGCTCCCGCCCGAGGCCTTGCAGCGCCTGGCCCCCGAACTGGTCAGCCCCGGACTGGTCGCGCTGGTCGGGCCCGATGCCCCCACCCGAGCGATTCTCTGCACCGGCGGCGGGCATTTCGCGAGCGCGCACGTGACCCTCACGCGCGGAGTGCGCATCGACGGTGGCGACGATGCGGCGCAGCGTGTCGCCGGGGCCTGGGAGGCCATCGACGACCGCCGCGATGAACTCGTTCCCGCCTACGGATTCACCCAGGTCGAGCGCGAACTTCGCTGACGCCATGCCGGATGGCCTGTCGCTCGACGACGACAGGCGCAAGGCCGCGAATTTGCTTCGATTGAAGTCCATCGGGGCCGCGTGCCGTCGTTCCGGGGCGACGCTATCGGCCCCTGCGGCGCCTGTCGCGCCGCCGCGGCGCCGCGCCCGGCGCGGGCACGGTCGCTAAACCCTTGATGTAGTGGGGAATTTGCGTCCGGGCACGGGCATTGCAAGACAGAACTCGGGACCCGATCTCCGGATCCCGCGGCCGCCGAAGGCGCAGCCGCACTCTGCATCAACCCAAGAGAGGAGTTTTGTCATGACCGCTTCCCGCAAGATCGCCCGTGTGATCCTGGCTGTCGCCACCGTGACGGCTCTCGCCAGCCCGATGATCGCGAACGCGGCGATGTACCACCACAAGGCCGCCAGCTCGGCCCAGAACTCGAACGCGCCGAAGCAGTAATCGTCGGCCCGGTTCGACCGAGGCCGGAGCGGTCGCGCTCCGAGGGCCCGCGCGCTGCGCGCAGGGTTCCCCGGGCGACCGGTCCGGCCTTTTTTGCAGGGCCCCCGCGGCCGCGGAGCCTGCCCTGCGCACACCGTCTACACCGCCTCGAACACCGCCATCAGCACGCCCACGCGCCCTTCCAGCAGGTTGCGGGCGTGGTTGCCGGCCTGCGCCGGGAAGTCCGGCCCCATCACCACGCCGAGCCCCGGCGCGGAAGGCCTCGGCGCCGAGGCAGCGGCGGCCTTGAGCTGCGCCGCCCAGTCCCTGGCTGTCTGCGTATCGTCGCGCCAGGCCCGTACACGCAGCCCGGCGGCCTCGACGGCGTCGCGGGTGGCCTGGGCGTCGAGCAGGAAACTGTCCTTCGCATCGCGTGCCCACGGGGCGGGGTAGAGGGGCTCGCCCTCGCCGCGCACCACGTCGTAGGTGGCGAAGCGTCCGCCCGGCGCCAGCACACGGCGGATCTCCCGGTACAGCCGCTCGCGATCGGCGATGTTCATGGCCACGTGCTGCAGCAACACCACGTCGAAGCTGGCGTCGGCGAAGTCCATCGCCAGCGCGCTGCCGCAATGGAATTGCACGCGTTCCTGCTGGCCCGTGCGCAGGCTCAGGTAGCGGGCGGCCTCGACGAAGCCCTCGCTGAGGTCGAGCCCCGTGACCCGACAGCCGCGGCTGTCGGCGATGAGCCGCGCCGGCCCTCCGATGCCGCAGCCCAGATCCAGCACCCGGTCGGCGGGCCCGATGGCGGCCAGCTCCGCCAGTTCGGCGGTGGCGGCATGCCCACGGGTATGGAACTGGTCCATCGCGCCGAGCTCGCGGGGCGTCAGCGGGCGGTCTTCCGGGCCCAGCGTGGCCAGCGCGGCGCGGATGCGCTGAAGCACCCCGGTGGCTGCATAGTGTTCGCGAACGCCGTTCAAGTTCTGCGACATCGCCGTCTCCCGTCGCCAGGCCGCTGCCCGAGGATCCAAGCCTACGCCTGAAGCGGCTCGCCGTGGCATTCCAGGTAGTCGCGCGAGGCATACAGCCCCACCTCGCGGCGCCCGGGCAGGCCGGGGCGCGCGATCGGGCGCGCCCTACACTGGCTCGTTACCACGGAGACCAGGATCATGACCAGTCGCGAACTCGTGTTCTATACCCATCCCCAATCTCGCGGCAGGATCGTGCGCTGGATGCTCGAGGAGATCGGGGTGCCGTACCGGACGGAGTTGCTCGTGTACGGCGCCTCGATGAAGGCCCCCGAATACCTGGCCGTGAACCCCCTGGGAAAGGTGCCGGCCTTGCGCCATGGGGACCTGGTGGTCACGGAAGTCGCCGCCATCTGTGCCTACCTGGCCGACGCCTTCGCGTCGAAGGGGTTCGCGCCTCCCTGCGATTCGCCGCTGCGCGGCGCCTACTACCGCTGGTTGTTCTTCGCGGCCGGGCCCCTGGAGGCCGCGGTGTCCAACCGCGCGCTGGGATTCGTGGTGCCGCCCGAGCGCAAGGGCATGATGGGCTACGGCAGCTACGAGGAAGCGCTGGATGTCGTGGAGGGCGCGGTGGCCGCCCGCGCTCCGTACCTGCTGGGCGAGCGCTTCGGCGCGGCCGACGTGGTCGTCGGCTCGCACCTGGCTTTCGGCATGCGTTTCGGCACCATCGAGAAGCGCCCGGCCTTCGAAGCCTATGTCTCGCTGCTCGAACAGCGTCCCGCCCGGCGGCGAGGGCTCGAGCTGGATGACGCCGCGGCCGCGGCGAGCGCGCCGCACGCCTGAGAGCGGGAAGGGCGCCTCACGACTGCGGTTTGCCGCGCCGAGTCCGCGCCGGCGGTCGCGAGTTCGAGCACGGCGTCGCTGTCGTTGGCCACCAGCGGCGCGGCCGGCATGATCGCGACACGCCGGCCGTGAATGACGAAGCCCCAGGGCGCCATCGAGCCGTCGGCGAAGCGCAACTGGATGCAGCGGTGCCCTTGCAGATCGCCGTGCTGGAGCGGGATCCCGTTGCGTGCCAGATAGTCGGGGCTGGCCACCAGCACCAGCGGAAGTCTGCAGACGTGGCGTGCCACGAAGCCGGCGTCGGTCACCGAGCCGCCGCGGATCGCGATGTCGATGCCGTCGGCGACGATGTCCACCGGCGTGTTGTCCAGTTCGACCTCGAGGCTCAGCCGGGGGAAGCGATTCGCGATCGCCGGCAGCGCGGGTAGCACCCACATCCGGCCGAAGGCAATCCCCGCCGAAATGCGTACGTTGCCGGCAGGCTCGGCCGCGGCCAGCGAGACCTCGCTCACCGCGTCGTCGAGCAGGCGCAGTCCGTCGCGGGCTTTCGCGACGAAGCGGGCGCCCTCGTCGGTGAGCCGCGCGGTGCGCGTGCTGCGCTGCACGAGGCGCACGCCCAATTGCTGCAACAGGCAGTGACTTTCCAGGCCGATCAGCGGGGCCTAGAGTTTGTTCCAGGTCCGCGTCGCGGGCAACCCAACAGGAGTGGAATCACGAACATCGGCATCATCGGTTCGGGCATCGTCGCGCAGACTCTGGCTTCCGGCTTCACACGGCATGGGCATGCCGTGATGCTGGGAACGCGCGACGCCGCCAGGCTGGACGAATTCGCGGCGCGGACGCCGGGCGTGCGCATCGGCAGCAGCGCCGAGGCCGCGGCCTTCGGCGAGCTCGTGGTCCTCGCCGTCAAGGGCGGCGCTGCGCTGCAGGCGGCCGGCGATGCCGGCGCCGGGCTCGACGGCAAGCCCGTGCTCGACACCACGAACCCGATCGCCGACGCCCCGCCGGTCGACGGCGTCCTGCCGTACTTCACCACTGCGCAGGAGTCGCTGATGGAAGGCCTGCAGCAGGCGCATCCGAAGGCCCGGTTCGTCAAGGCCTTCAATTCGGTCGGCGCCGCGCGCATGGTCGAGCCGGAGTTCGAGGGGGGCCGGCCGACCATGTTCATCGCCGGCAACGAGGCCAGTGCGAAGGCTGCCGCCACGGCGCTGCTCGACCAGCTGGGCTGGGACGCCGCCGACATGGGCTCGGCCGTGGCCGCCCGCGCCATCGAGCCGCTGGGCATGCTGTGGTGCATCCCCGGTTTCCGCGAGAACTCGTGGACCCACGCCTTCAAGCTGCTGCGATGAA
The DNA here is from genome assembly GCF_000377645.1 of Thiomonas sp. FB-6. Taxonomy (GTDB): domain Bacteria; phylum Pseudomonadota; class Gammaproteobacteria; order Burkholderiales; family Burkholderiaceae_C; genus Thiomonas_A. The sequence continues at coordinate 64,947 of NZ_KB898486.1, forward strand.
CCCGGCCGCGGCGGCGAGACAAGCGCCTGGCGAGGGGGCCGTCGACCTTGCCTATGAAGTGGCAGGGCAGCGAGGCAGGCCCCTGCTGCTGCTGCTGATCCACGGCGGCACGTCGAGCCGCCGAAGCTGGGATCTGCTCACGCCCGCCCTGCGTGCAAGCTTCAGGATCGTGGCGGTGGACCTGCGGGGACACGGACATTCGCCCGCGCCGGATCGAGGCTATTCAGCGCTGCAATTGAGCGCCGATGTCGGGCGCCTGGCCGACGAACGCGAGCTCCAAGGGGTGAGCGTCGTCGGACACTCCCTGGGCGGCATGGTGGCGATCCACCTGGCCGCACATCGGCCCGATCCGCGCCCAGCGCCCCGTCGTGTGGCGACAGATGCTCGCCGAACTCGCCAGGGCGAGTCGCCAAGGAGACCTCGGCCTTCGCGGCAGACGCCTGAGCGCGCTGAATCTCGGGGGCGATGGGAGTGTCGGCCATGGTCGGGTGCTCGCTCATCCAGTACGCCTGGCGGCTGCGTCCTGTAGGGGCAGCTCTTGAAATCCGGCGCGCTGCCCCTACAATTAGCACTCGCAACCGCTGAGTGCTAACGAGCGGATGGCCGGGGCCGGTTTCGTCCGGGCTCCCCACCCGCAGGGCACCGGTGTGCCGCGCCCCATGGGGCGCGGCATGCGTTGGACAACCAGGTTTTGAACCTTCGAACACCTCCTCAGGAGCAACCTTCATGAAATTGCGTCCCCTGCACGATCGTGTCATCGTCAAGCGTGTGGAACAGGAAACCAAGACGGCTTCCGGCATCTTCATCCCCGACGCCGCTGCCGAGAAGCCCGATCAGGGTGAAGTGGTGGCGGTCGGCCCCGGCAAGCGCGACGACAAGGGCGAGCTGCTGCCGATGGCGGTCAAGGTCGGCGACCGCGTGCTGTTCGGCAAGTACGCCGGCCAGACCGTGAAGCTCGACGGCGACGAACTGATGGTCATGCGCGAAGACGACCTGATGGCCGTCGTCGAGAAGTAATCCGCGCCACCGTCCCACCCTATTGAATCCGGAGAATCACAGATGGCTGCAAAAGAAGTAGTTTTCGGCGCCGATGCCCGCGCCCGCATGATGGAAGGCGTGACCGTCCTGGCCAACGCCGTCAAGGCCACGCTGGGCCCGAAGGGCCGCAACGTGGTGCTCGAGCGCTCCTTCGGCGCCCCCACCGTGACCAAGGACGGCGTGTCCGTGGCCAAGGAGATCGAGCTCAAGGACAAGCTGCAGAACATGGGCGCGCAGATGGTCAAGGAAGTCGCTTCCAAGACCAGCGACAACGCCGGTGACGGCACCACCACCGCCACCGTGCTGGCCCAGGCCATCGCCCGCGAAGGCATGAAGTACGTGGCCGCCGGCATGAACCCGATGGACCTCAAGCGCGGCATCGACAAGGCCGTGATCGCGCTGGTCGAGGAACTGAAGAAGATCTCCAAGCCCTGCACCACCAGCAAGGAAATCGCCCAGGTCGGCACCATCTCGGCCAACGCCGACGAGGACGTGGGCCAGATCATCGCCGAGGCGATGGACAAGGTGGGCAAGGAAGGCGTGATCACCGTCGAGGACGGCAAGAGCCTGAACAACGAACTCGACATCGTCGAGGGCATGCAGTTCGACCGCGGCTACCTGTCGCCGTACTTCATCAACAACCAGGACCGTCAGGTCGCCACGCTGGACAACCCCTATGTCCTGCTGAACGACAAGAAGATCTCCAACATCCGTGACCTGCTGCCGGTGCTGGAGCAGGTGGCCAAGTCGGGCCGCCCGCTGCTGATCATCGCCGAGGACGTGGACGGCGAGGCCCTGGCCACGCTGGTGGTCAACAGCATCCGTGGCGTGCTCAAGACCGTGGCCGTGAAGGCCCCGGGCTTCGGCGACCGCCGCAAGGCCATGCTGGAGGACATCGCGATCCTGACCGGCGGCAAGGTGGTGTCGGAAGAAACCGGCATGAACCTGGAGAAGGTGAGCCTGGCCGACCTGGGTCAGGCCAAGCGCGTCGAGGTGGCGAAGGAAAACACCACCCTGATCGACGGCGCCGGCAATGCCGACGACATCCAGGCGCGCGTCAAGCAGATCCGCGTGCAGATCGAGGAAGCCACCTCGGACTACGACCGTGAGAAGCTGCAGGAGCGCGTGGCCAAGCTGGCCGGCGGCGTGGCGGTGATCAAGGTCGGTGCCGCCACCGAAGTCGAGATGAAGGAAAAGAAGGCCCGCGTCGAGGATGCGCTGCACGCCACCCGTGCGGCGGTCGAGGAAGGCATCGTCGCCGGTGGCGGCGTGGCCTTGCTGCGTGCCCGCGTGAGCGTGAAGGTCGCCGGTGCCAACCACGACCAGGACGCCGGCATCAAGCTGGTGATGCGCGCCATCGAGGAGCCGCTGCGCCAGATCGTCGCCAACGCCGGCGACGAGCCCAGCGTGGTGCTGAACAAGGTCGTCGAAGGCAAGGGCAACTACGGCTACAACGCGGCCAACGCCGAGTACGGCGACATGATCGAGATGGGGATCCTGGACCCCACCAAGGTCACCCGCACCGCGCTGCAGAACGCCGCCTCGGTCGCCAGCCTGCTGCTGACCACCGAGTGCATGGTGGCGGACGCGCCGAAGGAAGACGGCCCCGCAGCCCCGATGGGCGGCGGCATGGGCGGCATGGGCGGCATGGACATGTAATGTCCGCCGAGCTTCGGGGCCTGGCCCCGAAGCTCGCGCTGCCCTTGTGGAAGTGCTTTCGAAGCCCGCGCATCGCGCGGGCTTTTTGCTTGGTGCGCCCGGCAGGGCGCACCTACTTGGAGGTGGAAGTCCTCTACCGGCCCGGCAAGGGGAACGGTTAGCCGAAGGCAAGGGTTTCGCGGGCGACCGCGGGTCTGGAGGAAGCCGGATGGCAAAGCGCTGGCCTGACGAACAGGAAGCGGATACGAGGCGACGCATCGGGGTGAGGTGCCCAAGATCATCAAAGCCCGAAACTTGCACGGAACGATGCGGCGTAGATCCGACAGGCATAAGCGTGACGGTGGGTGCGCAATACCCGGGGAGGTCTGG
>NZ_KB898487.1 GCF_000377645.1 Thiomonas sp. FB-6
GGGCGTGAGCTTGCTCGCCTGTTCCCCTCGAACGTACTTCGGCACCTTGGGCGTTTCGCCCTTGAGCCACTTGCTCACCGTATTGCGCGCCAACCCCGTCTTGCGGGCGATCTCGCGCTCACTGAGCTTGTCCCGACGGTGCAGGCGCCGGATCTTGCCGATCATGTCCATGGTGATCATTCCTGTCGTCCCCGCCGCACAAAAAAACAGCAGGGTAGGTCGAACACCTGGCCCAGTTTTCGGTCGGCACAACCCTCATACGTGGCTCAAATTTCGGTCGGCGCCAACAGCGGGCTACAACACCGGGCTGATCGTGCAAGACATGCTCGGTAGGGCTACCCGCTTCGATCCGCTCTCCTTCCATCGGGCCATCATGGAAATGTCGGGAAAGACGACGACCCTGCTGGGGCCGTTCCGAGTGAATGCGAACGGCGCGCAACTGGGCCAGCCTTTGCCGGTGGCGCAAATCGTGCCCGACCACTCGGGCCGCAACAGGATCGTGGTCGTCTACCCCGGCGACAAATCGGGAATGTGAGCGCCGATGCGACCTCGGGCCCCTTGCAAGGCATGCAAGGCGGTCAAGCGACCATCGGCCCGCGTGCGTGCACGTTTCCATCCACAGACCCAGGCGGATCGTCACCAATTCCGCACAGCCTTGTCGCGGCTCGCGCCTGTCGGCCGAGCGCTGTCGCCCGAGGCGGAGCTTGGGCGCCGGTCCAAGAGGACCGGGCACGCCCATTGCTTTGTTCGAACCATGCTAGCCGCGGGACTGCGGAAGCCGGCCTCAAGGCCACCCATGAAGGTAGGAGACATGCATGAATGACAGCTACACACCCATCCAGCCCCCGGGACGCATAGGCCCGCACGGCTATGCGAGCAGTCGAAAAGGCGCCGAGCGGCCGAAGCCGGCGAGACTGTGAGGGATACGACCGTAGCGCCCGGCAAGATCCGCGTGCTGGTGGTCGACGACAGTCGAGCAACGCAGGCCATCATCCGCCGAGCCCTGCAAGACGGGAAGCTGGGCCCGGTGGACGTGCTGGCGCTTTGCGATGGCGAGCAGGCGCTGGCGGCCATCGAGTCGTTCGCCCCCCAACTGCTGATCTCGGATTTGCACATGCCGGGAATGTCCGGCCTCGAATTGCTGCAAGCCGTTCCCAAGGACCTCACGGTCGGCCTCGTCACTACGGAGATGGACCCGGGAGTCCTGGAACAAGCTCGCCACTACGGCGCAGCGTTCATCGTCAGAAAGCCCTTCAGCGATGAAGATCTGGTAGCCCAGGTAGGCAAGGCCCTTGCACGGGCAGACGCATCCCTGCCTGAGAGAGGCGGCGCGAAGAGCCCCACCTTGCAGGACTTGCTGCTCGGGCACCTTGCCGGGCAGAGCGTGCAACTCAGGGAAGGCGAACGCTTCGAGGTCCGGCATCTTTGCGTCCAGAATCTGCTCGCTGTTTACACGAGTGGGCACGGTAGCGGCATCTGCGCCATCGCCATTGCGGACCTGCAGGCGCTCGGCATCCTGGGCGGGGATGCCCACTCCATTGCGGACGAGGCGGCGCGCGGCGCTGTTGCGCAAACCACCGTACGACGTGCAATGGGTTTCTTCGACCAGGCGGCGCGGTGCGTCCCAACGCTGTTTCCCGAGCTCAGGGAAGTCGAATTCAAAGGAGCCAAATTGCTGCCGCGGGAATTCGCCAGGCTCAAGAGCGCACTGGAGAGTGTGAAGGGGCGCCACGACTACCAGGTAGCGGTTTCTGGTACGGAGTTCGACGGGCGCTTTGCATTCCTGCGGACTTAGCAACGCCATGGACTGGATCAGCGTGGCAACCGTCGTGGCGCTCACCGGCAGTGGTGTCGGCCCCGGCATCCTGGCTGTCCTGGCTTGGCGCCTTCTGGAGGGCGTGCGCGCTGAACACGACGCGTTGCACGATCTCGTCCGATCCCTGCGCGGTGAGGCGCAGGAACTGAAGGCATGCGCACTGCGCATGGTCGAGGAATCTTCCCGCTTGGTCGGCGAACCCTCCCAGGCAGTGGTGGCGCGTGTCGCGCTGGAAACGGAGCGAGGCGTGTTGCCTGCAGCGTCTCCCGATGCGCTCGAAGAGCAGGGACGGCGCGACAGGCAACAGGCGAATCGTGAGTCCAGGCAACTGCTAGCCCAAGTGGACTCATTGACCAGCGCGCTGGCGGCGGCCACCGATAGGAGCAGGAGGTTTGAATCCCGGGCGAACGCCATGGCGATCCAAGTCGAGGAACTCAAGGACCCCGGACCGGCACAACGCCAGGCCCGGCCAGGGGCCGAATCCGTCCAGGCTTCCTTGCAGGCACGCCTCGACCATGCCGAATCGGAAGGTTCGAAGCACGCAGCCGAACTTGAGGCGCTCAGGGCTCAGCTGAGCCGGGTCCTCACGGAGAAGGAATTCATCGAGGAGCGCTTCCTGCGGCTGACGGGCGATCGTGGGGAGCGAACCTGAAACCGTGCGCACTAGGGGGATACGGCCATTTCCGCGAGAAGTTCGGACTTCAAGCCTTGACAACATCGATGCGTAAGCGAGAAGCGCGCCCCTCGGCAAAGAACGCCTGCAACGGAGCACGGCGCCCGGCCTCATTGGCGCGGCTTCCACTTCGGAAATATCACACGATGGTGGAAAATCTCCCCAACTACTTGGTCTGCTACGACGAGAAGCTGACTCCTGTTTACGTAAACCCTGCGCTTTTGCAAAGTCCGCAGGCGACCGGCAGCGCATCCGATTCGGTACTCGAAGCGCTGATCAAAACGATCGGGGGGGTCGCGCAGTACTCCGCGGCATTGCGTCGCGCGCGGGAGGAGGGCACACAGCAGTCGGTCGAGTTCGAGTGGCACGACGCGCGCGGCGACACGAGGCTTCTGCAGTACGCCTTCGTGCCCGAGGTCGATCAACTCGGGCAGGTATCCAGCGTCCTCGCTGTCGGCTATGACCTCACCGAGCATCGCGAGGCCCGGCGCCTCGTGGAACGCCAAGCCCGACACGAAAGGCTGCTCGGAGCGTGCAAGGACGCGATTCTGCGCGCGTCAAGCGAAGGCGAGTTGCTGCAGCGATTCTGCAGCGCCCTCGCGCGGGACGGCGAATGCCTGCTTGCGTGGATCGGACTTCTTTCGCCTTCGGAAGCTCTGCGCCATGTGGCCTCTGCGGCAGGGGCCTCCAGGCCACCCGACGCGAGGGTTCCGGAGCGCAATAGTCTGGATCGCTTGGCTGCCATTCTGGCGGAGGATCTCTGCCCCGCGCACGGCGAGCCCGACCATTCGATGCTCGAAGTCATCCCTTCGGCGCAAGAGTCGCTCCGTGGAGTGGCGGGGCTGGAAGCCTGCCGATCCTATCGGGCGCTGAGGCTCAGGAACGAGCGCGACGAGACTTTTGGTGTGCTCGGCGTCTTTTTCGAGAAGGCTGAGCCACTGGATGCTGCGCAGGAGCATTTGTTCGAACAGCTGGCCCAAGACCTTGCCTTCGGGATGCTCGCTCAGCGAGCGCATCAAGCGCATGCACGGGCCGAGGAGGAATTGCTAATCGCGGCAGCGGCCTTTGATACACAGGAGGCCATCGTGGTGATGAGCACGGACACCACGATCCTCCGGGTCAACCGCGCGTTCACCCGCATCACCGGCTTCGAAGCCCGCGACGTCGTGGGCCGTGACGCACGGTTGTCCCGGTTCGCCGAACAGGATGAGGATCTGCACTGGAGAATCTGGCGCACCGTCAACACCACGGGAAGTTGGGAAGGCGAGGTTCTCGGGCGCCGCAAGAATGGACAAACCTACACCCAGTGGCTCAGCGTTGCAGCTGTGCGCAAGGGTGGCGCCGTGTCGTACTACGTCGGCAACTTCGTCGACATTTCCTCGCGCAAAGCCGCCGAGCAGGAAATCAGGCAACTGGCCTATTACGACCAATTGACGGGGCTTGCGAACCGCCGCTTGTTCCTGGACCGCATCCAGGAGGCGCTTGGCGGCTACCGAGACAGCCGGCATCAAGGGGTCCTGATGTTCATCGACCTGGACCATTTCAAGGGCATCAACGACTCCTTCGGTCACGAAGTCGGCAACTGCATCCTCGTCGATGTCGCACGCAGGCTCAACCAAGTCGTTGGGTCGCGGGGAAGCGTGGCAAGACTGGGCGGCGATGAATTTGCTGTCATGTTGAAGGCTCTGCCCGAGGAGCACGACGATGCCGTCAACGCGGCTGAGGCGGTGGCCCAGGAGGTGCTTCGAGCACTCAACTCTCCCTATCAGGTGGGGTCGCACGAACAGTACCTCAGCGCAAGCATCGGTCTGGCGCTTTTCGGGGATTCGCAAGGTTCAGTGACGAACCTCCTGAAATTCGCGGACGTCGCCATGTACCAAGCCAAGGGAGCCGGCCGCAACACCCTGCGCTTCTTTTCTTCCGAGGTTCAGGCGGCGATCGCGAATCGAGTGAAGCTTGAAAACCATTTGCGGCGGGCGCTGGAGGGCGGGCAATTCCGGCTCGTATACCAAGCCCAGTACGCACAAGACCGGGGCATCATCGGCGCCGAGGTCCTGCTGCGCTGGCGGCACCCCTCGTTGGGTCTGGTGCTTCCCAAGACATTCATCTCCCTGGCCGAGGAGACGGGACTCATCTTGCCGATCGGTCAATGGGTGATCCGCATGGCCTGCGAGCGGCTACGCGCCTGGCAGGACGATGAAGTCACTCGCGATCTTTCGCTTTCCGTGAACGTGAGCGCGCTGCAGTTTCGGCAGGCCGATTTTGTGTCGCAGGTGCTCAACGCGATCCATGGCACGGGAGCACGGCCGGAGCGGCTCAAGCTCGAACTGACCGAGTCACTGATTATCGAGAACGTCAATGCAGCAATAGACAAGATGAATGCGCTCCGGAACATCGGGGTGCAATTCTCGATGGATGACTTTGGAACTGGTCATTCCTCTCTGGCCTACCTCGCGCGGCTTCCCCTGTCGCAGTTGAAGATCGACCAGAGTTTCGTGCGAAATCTCCCGCAGAGTGCGCGGGATGCCTTGATCACGCAGACGATTATAACTCTGGCAAGCTCGCTGGGGCTTGAGGTCATCGCCGAGGGTGTCGAGAGCATGGCCCAGCAGGATTTTTTGAACGCTCGCGGGTGTCGGATGTTCCAGGGGTATTTGATTGGAAGACCCATGCGCCTGGAGGATTTTGAAGCATTGATGCGCCGTGCCGGAGCGGATTTTGAGATTTCAACCATGGGTCAGCGCTGCTGATCCGGCCGTCCATTCAATTTCGGTTGTCTCGGTGCGCATGGAGGCCGGAAGGCTACGTCTCTGGCGTGCCGCAAGAGGAAATGAAATGAACAAGAAGTGGATCGAAGATCATGAAATCGTCGGCCATGGCGTCGATGCGCGGACCTTGGAAAAGCTGATCGACGATCGACTGGACAAGCGCTGGATCGATCGGCGAAATCATCCGGGTCCCACATCGGGGAGAGTAAGTTACGATCGCGAAGCCAGGTATCCGATGAGCGCGAAGATTTGCGAGCGACCAGATGGTTTGATCGTTTTGACCGAGGATGATATGTTGCGGGATGGTGACATAATCTACCTTGATCGGGGCGGAATATCCTCTCCCTTTGTGGTGGTCAGCGCGAAGTGGGGACGGCGCACTTCGGACGTCCCCAGGCTGCGTGTGCTGATTTGCCGTCCCAAAGGGCCTTGAAACCGCGGCCAAGAGACGGTTGAAACAGGAGGCCGGCTCGGCATTTCAGAATCATGCCCGGGCTTGATCCCAGGGAGCCGGGTCGCCGGCGAAGCGCCTGGCAAGGAAGTCCACCAGCAGGCGCAAGGCCAGGGGCTGGTGCTGGCGCGAGAGATAGATCGCATGGATGCCCAGCACTTCCGGCTCATGGTCCGGCAGCAGCTGCACGAGGCGGCCCGTGCGCAGCTCATCACCCAGGGAGTAGGTCGGCAATATGCCGACGCCGGCGCCCGAGAGCACAGCCCTGCGCAGCACGGCGGTCTCGTTGGTGTGAAAGCTCCAGTCGACCGGCACCTTGAGGGTCTCGCCGGCATGCGTGAAGCGATATTGATGGCTGATGCCGAAGGCATGGGCGACGCAGCGGTGTTGACGCAAGTCCTCTGCTACGCGCGGCACGCCATGTTTCTTGAGGTAGTCGGGTGAGGCGCAAAGCATCGAGCGGCAGAGTGCCAGCGGCCGCGTGATCATCGCAGGGTCCAGGGTGTTGGTGATGCGCACCGCCAGATCGACTCGCTCGGCCACCAGATCAGCCGCCTTGTCGCCCACCGACAGCACGATCTCGACCTGTTCATGCTGGCGCTGGAATTCGACCAGCGCCGTGGTGAGCTGAGCATCCGCGAAGGAGCTCGAGGCGGTGACACGCAGCACACCGGCTGGCGCGCGGCCACGTTCGGCCGCGAGGTGCCGTGCATCTTCCGCGAGCTCGAGCATCTGCCGGCAGGCAGGCAGCGCGGCGAAGCCGGCATCCGTAAGGCTCACCTTGCGGGTGGTCCGGTGCAGCAGGCGGGCGTCGAACCAGTCTTCGGCCGCGGCGAGGTAGCGGCTGACCATCGGCACCGACATTTCCAGATGCTCGGCGGCCAGCGTGAAGCTGCCCCGATCGGCCACTTCGACGAAGACCCGCACAGCCATCAGGCGATCCATTTTGTCGATCCGTGCAATAAGTATTCAACTGAGACGGACTTTATCAACGGAACTGCAAAACATAAAGTTCGTTCCACAGCAACCCTGCCCAAGGAGATCGACCATGTTCCCGTCCAGCCCAATCGTCCGCCTCATGGGGGCCATCCTGCGTCCCGGCGTGGTCGACTCCACCGGCGCGGGCGCTCAGGCCCCCGCTGCGCTGACCGTCAAGGTCTACAACGCCGGCGCCAACAGCTTCCACGTCAATGCCGCCGTGGTCAGCGGCAAGAGCGAAGCCCTGGTGATCGACAGCGGCTTCACCCGCGCCGACGCACTGCGCGTGGCGGCCGACGTTCTCGACAGCGGCAAGACGCTGAAGACCGTTTTCATCAGCAACGCCGACCCGGACTTCTACTTCGGCGCCGAGGTATTGAAGGCCCATTTCCCGGATGCCCAGGTGCTCACCACCCCGGCGGTGCGCGAGAGGATCGAAGCCAAGCTGGCCGGCAAGCTGGCCTTCTGGGCGCCGAAGATGGGCGCCAACGCACCGCGCCAGCCGATCGTGCCGGAACTGCTGCAGGGCACCCGCCTGAGCGTGGATGGCGAGACCCTCGAAGTGCGCGGCACCACGGGTGAGCTGGCGCATCGTCCCTACGTCTGGATTCCGTCGATCCAGACCATCGCCGGCAATATCGCCATCTTCGGGAACCTTCACGTGTGGACCGCCGATACGCAGAAAGACAGCGAGCGCAAGGCCTGGCTCGCCCAGCTCGATGAAATCGAAGCGCTGCATCCCACGACCGTGGTGCCCGGTCACATGGCCGCGGGCGCGCCGATGGACCTGAGCGCGATCCGCCACACCCGCGCCTACCTGCAGCGCTTTCATGCGGAAGCCGCCAAGGCCGGGAATGCCGCGGAACTGATCGACGCCATGAAGAATGCGTATCCGCAAGCGGGTCTTGGCATGGCGCTGGATATCGGTGCCAAGGTCAACAAGGGCGAAATGCCGTGGTGATTCGCGCAACGTCTCCAGCGCAGTGCATTCCCACGACGCGGGAGCTTCACAGCTTCCAGGCTCCGGATACCAGACCATGCCGACAACAACGCTGCATTACATCTACGACCCCTTGTGCGGCTGGTGCTACGGCGCGGCTCCGTTGGTCAAGGCGGCTCGCGAAATTCTCCCCGTGATCCCGCACGGTGGCGGCATGATGACGGGCGCGCGTCGTCAGAAGGTCACCGCGCAGTTGCGTGAGTACGTCAAGCTGCATGACGCGCAGATTGCCCTGCGCAGCGGGCAGCCTTTCGGCGAAGGCTACCTCGACGGGCTGCTGCGCGATACCGAGGCCGTGTTCGACTCCGAGCCGCCGACGGCTGCCATCCTGGCGGCCGAAGCGCTGGCCGGGCGCGGGATGGACGTGCTCGCCCGCTTGCAGATCGCGCACTATGTCGAAGGGCGCCGAATCGCCGATCGCGCGGTGCTGATCGACGTCGCCGCCAGCCTGGGCCTGGAGGCTGAAAGCTTCGCCGCGGCGCTGGATGGGCAGTCGGGCGCGGCCGTCCAGGCGCACATCCAGCAGACCCGGGCCTTCATGGCACACGTGGACGCCCGGGGATTTCCCAGCTTCGTGCTCGAATCGGAGGGCGTTTTCACGCCCATCGAGGTCGCGAGTCATCTGGGGCGGGCGGAGGATTTCCAGGTCTGGCTGCGCGCTCAGGCGCACGCGGCCATCGCGCCTGCCGGAGACGAGGCCTTCGGCTGCGATGCCGACAGCTGTAGTACCTCGAAGGGGACTCGCGCATGAAATCCAATCTGCAGATCGTCAGCGAACACTACGCCGCATCGGCACGCCAGGATCTGGCCGCCATGATGGCCGACGTTGCGCCGGAGGCCACCTGGACCGAGATGGCCGGCTTTCCCTGCGCCGGTACCTGGATCGGTCCCGACCAGGTCATGGCCCATGTCTTTGCCGTGCTCGGCGAGGAATGGGAAGGCTATGGCTTCGAACTCGAGCAGATCATCGATGGGGGCGAGCAGCTGGTGGGCGTCGGTACCTACTCCGGCATCTACCGAAAGACCGGCAAGGCGATGCGAGCGCGGGTAACCCACGTCTGGCGCGTACAGCAAGGCAAGATCACCCGTTTCGAACAATTCACCGACACATTGCTGGTCGCACGGGCCATGCAGGACTGACGCTTGCGCAGAGGGGCGGCCTGCGCGCGCCCTGACCGCGCGCGATCGCGCTCATTTCATCAGCGCGACGATGTGCTGCGCCATATTCCGTGTTTCGGCCGCAGTGGCCCAATAGCCGATGGACAGGGCTTCATCGCCGACCAGCGCGTCGACCGCGTTTCCGCCACCCATCTGGGGAATCAGGTAGGCCAGATCGCCGTAGCCGGCGCCGTCGAGCTTCTGGGCATGGCGGCCGGTGCTGGCCGCGAATTTCGCCATGCTCTGCAGGTACAGGCGGGGTACCGGTGCATCGATGGTGACTTGCAAGGGCAGCTTGTGCCCGGGGACGTGCACGTCGCAGGCGCGCAGCACCGCATAGGGCGTCGTCGCCTTCAGCGCGTGAATCCTGGCGGTGTTATCGGTGACGGAGGTGACCGGGCCGATGGCCGCCGAGACAGCGCGTCCGATGGACGTGCAACTGGGGGCTTGAGCTGCATGGGCGCAGGCGAGGCTCAACGCCGCAGCCAGCGCCGCGCCTGCCACGAAGGTGCGAGAAAAGGGCATACAGGGCTCCATGCGGAAATTCGCGATGGCCCCTGTCCGTTTCCACGCGGACGCCGGTCCTGCGTGCGCCGGCTCAGGCCTGCGCCAGGCTCGTGTCGAGGGCCACGGATTCCCAGGCGCCCAGGTCGCGCAGCAGGCGCTGCGCATGCTCGCGCACCGCATCCACCGCGTCCTGTCCGAGTTGCAGGCGCAGCGGAGCGTCGGGCGCCTGCAGCGCCCGCGCGACGGCGCGCGCAGCCTTCATCGGGTCGCCGGCCTGCGTGCCGTGCATGCCCTGGGCGAAGCGGCGGGTGCCGCCCACCACGTCCTGATAGGCCTGCATCTCCGGCATGTTCCGCAGTGCGCTGGAGCCCGCGAAGCCGGTGCGGAAGGCGCCGGGCTCGACGATCAGCACCCGGATGCCGAAGGGGGCGAGTTCCTGGGCCAGCGCTTCCGAAAGCCCCTCCAGCGCGAACTTGGAGGCGCTGTAGGCCCCGAATCCCGCGAAGGACACCTGGCCGCCCAGGCTGGAGATGTTGACGATGGCCCCTGCGCGCTGTTCGCGCATGCGCGGCAGCGCGGCCTGGATGACCGCGACGGCACCGAAGAAATTGGTCTCCATCTGGGCACGCCATTCATCCTCGGGAGTCTCCTCCACAGCGCCGACGATGCCGTAGCCGGCGTTGTTGACCAGGATGTCGATGCGCCCGAAGCGCTGCACGGCGTGTTCCACGGCTTGCCGGGCCTGGCCCGGGCGCGTGACGTCGAGCGTGACGGCCAGTACGCGATGGGGTTCGAGCGCCACCAGTTCCTCCAGCGCGTCGGAGTTGCGTGCGGTGGCCACCACGTTGTCGCCCAGTTCCAGGGCATGCCTGGCGAAGGCCGCGCCGAAGCCGGAGGAGGCACCGGTGATGAACCAGGTTCGGGGGGCAGTCTTGGAAACCATGAGACTCTCCTGAGTGGGGTGGATACGTCGGCGCATGCCGTCCTGGAATCCACTGTAGGAGTCACATGAAATGGGATAAAGAGCTATTCATCGCATGCACCATGCGATATGGTTCATGAATGGACAAGGACCTGCTGATCCACCTTCCTGTCGTGGCCGCGGTGGCGCGGCATCGCAGTTTCGTGGGCGCGGCGGGCGCGCTGAACATGAGCGCGTCGGCGGTCAGCCACGCGGTGCGCGCGGTGGAGGATCGGCTGGGCGAGGCCTTGTTCGCGCGTACGACGCGCAGCGTGTCGCTGACCGAGGCCGGGGCGGAGTTCGTGCGCAGGATCGACGCGGCGCTGCAGGACATCGCCACCGCGGTGGAAGGGGTGAGCGCCGCGCGCGGGGAATTGCGCGGCCTGCTGCGGCTCAACGCCTCGCGCGTGGCCTTCATGATGGCGGTGGTGCCGCTGCTGGCCCGGCTGGCGCGGCGGCATCCGCGCCTGAGCGTGGAAGTGCACACGGACGATGCCCTGGTGGACATCGTCGCCCAGGGTTTCGATGCGGGAATCCGCCTGGGCGAGGCCGTGCAGCAGGACATGGTCGCGGTGCGCCTGAGCTCCGGCTTCGAGGCCATCGTCGTGGCCTCGCCGGCCTATGTGCGTGAACGCGGCGCGCCGTCGAACTGCGCCGATCTGGCCGGACACGACTGCATCGGTTACCGCCTCCTGGCCTCCGGCAACCTGTACGAATGGGAACTGGACGAACAAGGGCGCCGCGTGGTGGTGCAGACGCGGGGCAGCGCCATCGTCACCGACGCCACCGCGGCGCGCGAACTCGCGCTCGCGGGTGTGGGCGTCGCCTATCTGTTCGAACCCCTGGTGCGCGAGGACCTGCAGCAGGGGCGCCTGCTGCGCCTGCTGCCGCGGGCCTCGCTGCGCCACGACGGCTTGTTCCTGTACTTTCCCCGCCGGGCCTCGATGTCGGCGAAGCTGCGTGCCCTGATCGACGCGGCCGCGCAGGGGATGGCCTAGGCTTCCCGCTGCCGCAGGCCGCCGCCGAACAGCGCGGCCGTGCCGCCGCTCATCAGCAGGGCGGCCAGCGCGAAGGCGAGCACCGGAGACACAGCCGTCCATATCAGGCCCACCAGGCTGCTGGAGACCAGGCGTGCCACGCCGTTGACCGTGCCCAGCGCGGCGTAGCCGGTGAGCAGGCCGTCGGCGCGCAGCATTTCCGCGCTGACCGTGGGCTCCAGCGCTTCCTCGACGGCCACGTACAGGCCCGACAGCAGGAACAGCAGGCCCAGCAGCGCCATGCCGTGCGCGTGCAGCGCGAAGGCCAGGGCCGCGAGCAGGGCGGTGGCGGCGCCCAGCGCATAGCCCGCGCGCAGCATGCGCAGGTGCCCGAGGCGGTCGGCCAGCCAGCCGATGGGGTAGGAGGCCAGCACCTGCACGACGTTGCGCCACACGTACAGCAGCCCCGCCACCTGCGCCGCGCGCAGCATGCCCAGCGAGGGCTCGAGCAAGGTGGTCGCGGCCAGGATCAGCAGCGAGGCGGAGAAGTCCCCGGCCCCGAACAGGCCGACCGCTCCCAGGTAGCGCCGGAAGCGCGGCGGCAGTGCGCGCAGCGAGCCGAGGAAGCTCGCCTGGGGATTGGGGGAATGCCGCGGGTCGCGCACCAGCAGCACGAAGGCGAGTACCGCCAGCAGGCCCGGGATGATCGACAGCCACAGCACCAGCCGGAACGGGCCCGTGGCGCCGTGCCAGTGCAGGCGCTGCGCCCAGCCCAGCAGGGCCACGCCGAGCAGCGGCCCGAGCACCGCGCCCACGGTGTCGGCCGCGCGGTGAAAGCCGAAGGCCCGGCCCTTGGTGTGCGGCTGCACGGCCTGGATGACGATGGCGTCGCGCAGCGGCCCGCGCAGGCCCTTGCCGAACCAGGACACCAGGCGCCCCAGCAGGATCAGCGGCCAACCCGCCGCCAGCGCGATCAGGGCCTGGCCCAGCGGGGTCATGGCGTAGCCCAGCACCACCAGCGCCTTGCGGTGCCCCAGCTTGTCGGCCGCGTGGCCGGCGCCCATGCGCGTGAAACTGGCCACGGCGTCGGCCAGGCCCTCGATGGTTCCCAGCGCGCCGGGCGGCAGGCCCAGGGCAGCCAGGAAACCGGGCAGCATGACCGTGGTGGTCTCGTAGCAGAAGTCTCCGAGCGCGCTGGTGATGCCGGCGCCGGCCACCGTGGCGTTGAACCAGCGCGCCGGCGCTTCGGGGCCGCTTCCGGCGGCCATGCGCGTCAGGCGCCGCAGCGCGCCTGCCAGGACACGATGTGCCCGGCCGGAACCATCTGCTGGATGCTCGGCAGCACGGCGGCCACCACCTCGGGCGAGTCGTAGAACTCCAGCACCAGGGGCAGGTGCACGGTCAGGCGCAGCAGGTCGTCGGCATGCACTTCGCCGTGGCTGCCGAAGCCGGCGATGCCGCGGAACACGGTGACGCCGTGCACCTTGTGCTCGTCGTGCAGCAGGCGAAAGATCTGCTGCATCAGGTTGTGGCCCTGCACCTTGTCGCCTTCCTTGATGTAGATGCGGGCGATGGTCACGTCCTTCATGCTCAGGCTCCAATGTTGCGCGACAGGTAGGCGCCGAGGATCACCGCGGCGATGGACAGCAGCACCGAGGCGCCGACGTACAGCGCCGCCTTGGTCCATTCTCCGCTTTCCAGGAGATTCAGGGTCTCCAGCGAGAAGGTGGAGAAGGTGGTGTAGGCGCCCAGGCCGCCGGTCAGGACGCCCGTGCGCAGCGCGGGGGGCATGTCCAGGCGTTCCAGGGTCAGGAAGAACAGAAAGCCCATGAGGAAGGAGCCCAGCACGTTGATCGACAGGGTGGCGAAGGGAAAGCCGCGCCCCAGGATGCCCTGGACGGCGAGGGTCTGCCCATAGCGCGCGAAGGCGCCGAGGATGGCGAAGATGGCGATGAACAGGTAGGTCATGTCGAGATCACGGTCGAGGATCCGCGAAGCAAAGGCCGGCGAAAGGAGTGACCTGCATTTTCTCGCATGTTTGCGCAGGACCGCCGTTCCGGCACTGCTAGACTTCGCCACGTTGGTGCGCTGGCGTCGCGTTCGCGGTGCCACGTTAAACGGGAAACAGGAGGAGACCGGCGTTGCCGCTCCCGGCCTGTGCTGCCCCCGCAACGGTCAACGGCCCGGAACCGAGTTCCGAGCCCGGACAAGCAGGCCACTGGGTTCGCCCGGGAAGGCCGTCCGGGCATGCCGCCAGCCCGGATACCGGCCGACACGTTGGGACTTCGCCGTCCGGGGTCGGTGGGCGAGGTCGTGCCGGGCACGTGCGGCGCGCAGCGCCACGCGCAGGTTCCAGCGTTCAAGACCCCGTGCGGGAGGCGCGGGACGTGCTTGCTCCTGGAGTCTTCCATCATGGGCCATCGTCGCCATCGTTTCCCCCCACGCCACGCCGCGGCTCGCGGCTTTCCCGCGCTGCTGGCCGTGTTCGCCTGCGCCTGCGCCCACGCCCAGACCGCGGTCGTGCTGCCGCCCGTGGTGGTGTCCGCATCCACCTACGCGCAGCCGCTGAGCGCCGCGCTGCCCAGCGTGAGCGTGCTCACGCGCGAGGACATCGAGACCTCGGGCGCGCACAGCCTGAATACCCTGCTGCGCCAGGTGGCCGGGGTGCAGATGACCAGCGCGGGCGGGCCGGGCCAGAGCGGCAACGTGTTCATCCGCGGTTTCAGCGGGCCCAACGTGCTGGTGTTGCTCGACGGCGTGCCGATGAACGCGCAGGACTCCACCGGCAACGCCTACCTGGGCAACCTGCAGACCCGCCAGATCGAGCGCGTCGAGGTGATCCGCGGCAACGTCTCGGCGATCTACGGCTCCGGCGCGGTGGGCGGGGTGGTGCTGATCACCACGCGGGGCGCCGGCTCCGCGCCCCATGCCAGCGTCTCGGTGGGCGGCGGCAGCCAGGGCACGGCCAGCCTGTCCGCGCAGGCCGACGCCATCGCCGGGCGCACCGAATTGCAGGGGGGCTTCAGCCGCTACACCACCCAGGGCATTGCATCCCAGGACCCGGTGCAGTCCGGCCTGCCCGACGAGTCGGACGGCTACCGCAACAATACCGCCAACCTGTCCATCCGCCAGAAGCTGGCGCCGGGGCACGAGGTGGGCCTGCTGGCCTTCGACAGCCAGGGGCGCTACACCTACGACAACGGCACCGCCGGCGGCAGCACGCACCAGAGCCTGTTCGGGCTGCACGCCGACGACCGCTTCACCCAGGCCTGGACCTCGCACCTGAGCCTGTCGCAGCAGACCACGAGCACCAGCTATGGTGGTTCCTATCCGGCGGACTATCGCACGCGCATCGAGCAGCTCGAATGGCGCAACGTGCTGCGCCTGTCCTCCGCATGGACGGCCACCGGCGGACTCGACCTGCAGCGCCAGTCCATCGACAGCGACGGCAATGGCGGCATTCCCTCGGTCAGCCGCCACGCCGACGCCGTGTTCGCCGGCATCGACGGCACCCTGTCGGGCAACGAGCTTCAGTTGAACCTGCGCCGCGACGACGTGGGCGGCTTCCAGGCCCAGGACACGGCCTACCTGGGCTGGGGGCGTCCGGTGGGCGGCGGCTTCAAGCTGCTCGCCGATGCCTCCACGGCCTTCAATGCGCCCCCGCTGGGCTACCTGTACTACCAGGTGCCGGGGGTGTTCGGCACCTTGCCGAACCCGCAGCTCAAGCCCGAGAAGGCGCACTCGGTGGAGGCCGGGCTGCAATGGGCGCGCGGCTCCCAATACCTGCGCGCCACGGTGTTCCAGACCACCGCCACCGACCAATGGGCCTACGTGACCGTGGACCCGGTGAATTTCATCGGGCAGTTCCAGAACATCGACAGCGCGCGCACCCGAGGGCTGGAGCTGAGCCTGCGCGGCGCGCACCGGGACTGGCGCTGGCACGGCAACCTGACGCTGCAGGACCCCGTGAACACCTCGCCGGGCGCGGGCAACGCGGCCATACCCCTGGTGCCGCACACGCTGGCCAACGCCGGCCTGCAGCGCGAACTCGGCGGCTTGCTGCTGGGGTCGGAAGTGCACTACTCGGGGCCGCGCTACGACCCCTTCGGCGGCGTCACGCTGGGGTCGTACGCGGTGGTGGACCTCAGCGCCGCGCGCAGCATCAACCGAGAGTGGAGCTGGCGCCTGCGCGTGGACAATCTGTTCGACCGCCACTACCAGACCAACTACGGCTACCAGACGCAGCCGCTGGGCGTGTTCCTGGAGCTGACCTGGACGCCCGTGGGCGCCTGAGGCGGGTTGTGCCGGCTAGCGTCGCAGCCTGGGGTCGGTCATGGCCGCGAAGAAGACTGCCGCGAAGCCCAGCGACAGGCTCATGCCCAGGCCGAGCAGCAGGCGCCAGCCGGCCGGCACGAACAGCCAGTCGGCCGCCAGCGCGCAGGCCACGCCCACGGCGGCGGCGATCGCATAGCGAAAACGGGAGAGAGAAGGCTTCATCGGCGGCAACGGCTTTGCAATACCCTATCGTGTCGCCGCATAGGGTAGCGCAAGCGCGCCGCCGCCTTCCCACGCCATGCTCCCTTCCTCCGCATCCGCTTCGCCTCCTGGCGGGGTCGCACCCGCCACCGTCACCGTCTGGGGCCAGGGAGGGGCGGGGCGCATCGAGATTCTGCTCGACGCGCCCGCCGGCACGCCGCGGGGCGTGGCGCTGGTCGCCCATCCGCAGCCCCTGCTAGGCGGCAGCGCGCGCCACAAGGTGCCGCACGTGCTCGCGCATGCGCTGCGCGACCAGGGCTGGATCGCCTGGCGCCCGAACTTCCGCGGGGTGGGTGGGAGCGAGGGCCGGCACGACCATGGGGCGGGCGAGACCGAGGACCTGCTGGCGCTGGCCGCACAAGCGCGCGCCGCACATCCCGGCCTGCCGCTGGCCTTGATGGGTTTTTCCTTCGGCGCCTACGTGCAGTCGCACGTGGCCGCGCGCATCGCGGCGGCCGGCGAAGCGGCGCGCCACGTGCTGCTGGCCGGCATGCCGGTGGGCCCGGTGCAGGACTGGCGCAGCTACGACCCGGCGCCGCTGCCCGGCGCCTGGCTGGTGCACGGCGAACTCGACGAGCGCGCTTCGCTGGCGGCCCTGATGGGCTGGGCACGCGAACACGCGCAGCCACTGTTCGTCGTGCCGGGCGCCGACCACTTCTTCACCGGCCGGCTGCAGCTGCTACGCGAATTCGTCGCCGCGCTGGCCGGGGCGGGCTGAAGCGCCCGGCCTGCCCGCGCACAGCCGGGCTTACTCGTTGATGGACTCCAGCGAGCGGCCGCGGGTGGCCGGGCCCATCAGGATCATCACGAAGCCCACCGCCATCGCGATGGCGATGAAGCTCGCCACGCCGGGCACGCCCCAGCCGTGCAGCAGGATGCCGATGGCCAGGCCCGCGAAGGCCGCCGCGATGCGGCTCCAGGAGTACACGAAGCCCACCGCGCGGGCACGGATGCGGGTCGGGAACACCTCCGACTGGTAGCCGTGGTAGGCGAAGGACATGACGTTCGACGACAGCGTGAACAGCACCCCCAGCCCGATCAGCACCGCCGGCTCGCTGGCCTGCGCGAACAGCGCGATGGTCAGCGCCATCAGCACCAGCGCGATGCAGATCTGCGTCTTGCGCTCGATGCGATCGGCGAACAGCATCCCCAGCAGCGGACCGAAGGGGTTGGCGATGGCGATGATGAAGGCGTATTGCAGGCTGGTGGTCACGTGCACGCCGCGGCTGATGAGCAGCGAGGGCACCCAGGCGGCGAAGCCGTAGAAGCCCACCACCTGCGCCATGTTGAAAATCGACATGATCACCGTGCGCCGCAGGTAGCTGGGCGAGAAGATCTCGCCGAAGCTGCCGGTGCCGGACACCTCGCGGCTTTGCACCTCGGGCTCGGGCAGTTGCGCGTGGCCCTCGGCCATGACCCGGCGCTCCAGGTCCGCGACGATGCGCTCGGCCTCCTCGATGCGCCCCTGGCGCGCCAGCCAGCGCGGACTCTCCGGAATGCCCAGGCGCAGGAACCAGACCACCACCGCGCCCACCGAGCCGATCAGGATCACCACCCGCCAATACTCGAGGCCGAAGGGCGTGCTGCCCTTGAGCGACCAGGCCAGGAAGGCCACCACCGGCACCACGCAGAAGGTGATGAACTGGTTGAAGGCATAGGCGCGTCCGCGCATGCGCCCCGGGATCAGCTCCGAGATGTAGGTGTCGATGGTCACCAGTTCCACGCCGATGCCGATGCCAGCGATGAAACGCCAGACGTCGAGCCAGAAACCGGTGGTCTGGAAGGCCATGATCGCGGTGCAGACCATGTACCACAGCAGGGAGCCGGTGAAGATGGCGCGGCGCCCGAAGCGGTCGGCCACGAAGCCCAGCAGCAGGGCGCCGGCCCACAGCCCGGCGAAGGTGGCGAACACGAAGGTGCCGAAACCGGCGATCGCCAGCGGCTTCAGGGCCGCGAAAATGCCCAGCGACTCGGGCTTGAACAGCCCGGAGCCGATCATGCCCGGTGCGACGTAGCCGGTGAAGAACAAATCGTAGAACTCGAAGACCCCGCCCAGCGAGATCAGCAGCACCAGGGTCCAGATGGTGCGCGACGAGGGTAGGCGGTCGATGCGTGCGGCAACCTGCGCGGCCGGGTCGGTCGGCATGGTGATCTCCTCGGAAATTGGAATGCGAGGAGCTTAGCCTGAGCCTTCCCGAACCGGATATCGGGACGGCCCGTCCCGATGTAACCGAAAGCTACGCGAGCAGACTCAGTGGGGATCGGCGATGCCGCGGCGCAGGCGCATCGCGCGGCCCATCGCGTCGAGCTGTTCATCGCCGAGCAGGCGCTGCGCCATCGGCAGCAGCTCCGCCTCCTCGAAGGCGATGTGCGCGCGGTAGGCCTCGACGAATCCGTGGGCCAGCTCCGCGTCCAGCTCACGGCTCGCGCCGCTCTCGATGGCCTGCAGCGCATCGCGCAAGGCCGCCCAGCGCTGTTCCAGCATGCGGTGTTCGTTGCGCACCCTGCTCATCATGTCGCGTATGCACACGGCGTCGGAGCCGGCCATGGCCTCCAGCAGGGCGGGAAACAGGTCCTGCTCCTCGTCGGCGTGGTGGTCGCGCGCGGCGGTGTCGAAATAGCGCCGGATGCGCTCGATGGCCTCCAGCGCCTGGCGGTCGGCGCCGTGGGCGGGGAGGTGTTCGAGCAGGCGCTGCAAGAGCTCGCACTGCGCCTGCACGCGGCCGTGGCAGGCCGCGAGCATTTCCAGCGGAACCTCGAAGCCCGCGGATGGGGCCGCGCGGCCCTGTCCGATGATGTCCATGATGGCTTTCCTGTGGCTGCGGCTGCGTCGGCGGGCAGCGAGCTTCAAGCTTCTCAGTGTTCGTCGACGGTGATGGCCCGGGCCAGCTTCACGCCGGTGCGGGGGTCGATATCGAACTGTACGTCCGCGCGCACCCCGTCGGCCAGTACACCACCTCGCACGGCCACGCCCTGGTCGCGGATCTCCAGCCCGTTCACGCGCAGGCGCCCGGCGCCGAGGCGGTGCACGACCCCCGCGGTGCGCAGCACGCCCTGCGCGACCGAAGCAGGGCAGAACACGATGTTGTCGGCCGCCAGTCCCGCGGAGGTCTGCCTTGCCTGCACCTCGACGTGGCTTCCGTCGGCCAGATGCTCCACCGTGCCGCCGCTGAACACGGCGTTGCGCGCGATGCGGACCATGGAGGCCATGGTCACCCCGGACTCCGACCAGCTGAGCACGAAACTGGCGGCCTGCGGGTCGTACTGGCTCACCGTGCCTTGCAGGTCCACGGTCCCTCCGTCGGGGGCTCCGGAGAGCACGCGCAAGGCAAGGGCGCGCACGCGGCTGGGCGCCGCCGGGTCCACGCTTGCCCGAAGGTCCACGAACACGCCGTTGCCGAGCTTGCCGTCGAAGGAAGCCGCCGAGGCGCCCACCGGCACGCCCCGCACCAGGAAATGGGCATCGTCCACGAAACCTGTGATGTTGCCGCGCAGCTTCACCGGCGCGCCGAGGGCGGCGTAGGGCTGGACGCCGGTGGCCAGCACGTAGTCCGCGCCGGGCACGACGCGCCCGGTGACGGTCACGTAACTCGGCTGGCCCAGGTCCTGCAACTGCGAGGCCACGACGGAGTTGGCGGGAACGACCGGGATGCCGGCGACCTCGTAGCCTCCGGAGGCGGGCAGGCGCAACAGCCCCGCGATGCTGGCTGCGCCCGAGGCTCCCAGCAGGCTGCGCACGCGCACCACGCCGGCCCGCAGCACTCCGCCCTCGATGGCTTGCGCGCTCCACACGTTGACGGTCTGCCCGTCGTGCGGCTTGCTGCCCACCGGATAGATCTGCGTGTGCGCGTCCATGCGCACGCGCACGCCGCCCAGCAGGAAGCTGGTGGCGCCCGCGTCCAGTCCGGCCACCTGGCCGGTGAGCCGCACCGAGCGGGTCCATACGGGGCGCTGCACGATGCGGGTGGCCTGCAGGAAGGCCTTGCCGTCGGCGCCGATGCCGAAGGCTCCGTCGACTTCCACCACCATCGTGCCCGCGTGCAGCCCGGCAGGGCCCGACAGGCCGGCGAAGAAGGTCAGGGGCCCGGCGCGGGAGTCGGCGTTCACGCGGACTTGCAAGCCGTTGACCGTGAAACGCCTGCCGCCGGCGGATACCGCCTGCACGGGGCCCACCAGATCGGGCTGCACCAGGGCCACGCTGCCCCCCGCCGAGCGCACCAGTTGCAGGCGCTGACCGAGTCCCACCGCGTCGGGTGCCTGCGCGGCCCCGGGTGCGTTGTCGTCGAAATAATGCGGGGGCGCGCCCTCGACGCTGCGCTGCTCGATGTCCACGCTGCCGAAGCCGGTGACCGTGCCCAGCGAGATCGCGCCCTCGCCGGCTCCAGCGCCGGCGTCGGGGTCGGAGGCCAGCGTGGAGCCGCCGCCGCAGGACACGAGCAGCCCGAGCACGAGCGTCGCGCCCACCAGGCGTGCCATGCGCGCACGGGACTTGCCGATCAAGAACGCTCTCCCTGGGCGCCCGCGGAGCTTGCCGGGGCGGCACCGAATGCCCCGCGCCCGTCGCCGGGCGCCGAATCGCAGCCGGTCGGGGCCCGCCGCAGCTCCCGCCCGAGCCCCGCGAGGGGCTTCAGGCGCCGGCTGCCGGCGCGGCCGTTTCCACGGCTGGCGTGCCAGTCCCCCCGGGTCGCGCCGCCGTGCTCGGCCCCATGGCCGCTGGCGGATTCGCTTTGTTCATGCATCGACTCCCCGCATGGTAGCGGGGAGCGCGGTCACATCGGGCTGATCGCGCCGTTCGCTCCCATCCGCACGCGCTGGCCCACCGGGGGCGCGCTGTTCAGGGTGAACTCGTGCGTGGCTCCGTCGTCCATGCGGATGCGCACCTGGTAGACCGTGGTGGCGTCCATGCGCTTTTGCACCTCGTTGCCGGCCACGCCGCCGCCGACCGCGCCGATCACCGTCGCCGCGGTGCGGCCGTTTCCGCCGCCGACCTGGTTGCCCAGCACGCCGCCCAGCACGCCGCCAACCACCGCGCCCAGGCCGTTGGAACTGCCCGGACGCTGCACCGGGGTGACAGATTCCACGGTGCCGCAGTCATGGCACACCGGTGCCGCGGCGGGCGCGGCCTGCTGCGCGAAGGTCTGCGGCTGAAAGCTCTGCGCACCGGAGTTGCGCGCGGAGCCCGTGGCCTGCCCGCCGCGTTCGCGTTCACGCTCCGAGGGGAAGTTGTTCGGTGCCCGGCGCGCCGGGCTCGTGCCGGTGACGGCGACGGCCGAGCGCGGCTGTTGCCCGGAGGCCGCCTGCGAGCCCTGGGCGGAAGACGTCGGCGCGGGTGCGCTGGCCCCGGCGCTGGCCGTCGAACTTGCCGGAGCCTGCGGGGAACCCGGCACGCTGATCTTGTACAACACGGCGGCCAGCAGGATCACGATCAGCGCGCCGATGGTCATCAACGCGATCCACACGGCTCGGGGAATCGTGCCCGTGTTCTCGGGGGGAGTGGGAGTGGACATGGTGATATTCGGGCTGGATGGGGTGTCGGGAGATTGCTTGAAGGTACTTCAACGCAATGACCAGCATTTTCGCCGACAGAGGCCGGCGCCGCCAGCGCATGCTGCGGCTTCAGCCGAACCAGTGCCCGATCCACGGTGCCAGCAGCACCATGGCGATGCCGGCGAACACCATGGTCAGGCTGGACACTGCGCCGCTCTCCGGGTCGAGCTCGTAGGCCCGCGCCGTGCCCGCCGCATGCGCGGCGGCCCCCAGCGAGGCGCCGCGCGACATCGCCGAGCGCAGGCCGATCCAGCCCTGCACGGCCTCGCCCGCCAGCAGCCCGAACACCCCGGTGCCCAGCACGCACAGCGCCGCGATGTCGGGCGAGGCCCCGAAGTAGCCCGAGGCCGCCATGGCGAAGGGGGTCGACACCGAACGCGTGAGCATGCTGCGGGCCAGGGGCTGCGGCAACTCGAACAGCCGCGCCATCAGCCACGACCCCAGCAGGCCCAGCGCCAGGCCGCTGAGCACGCCGGCGGCCAGGCTGAGCGGATAGCGGCGCAACAGCGCACGGCGTTGGTAGATCGGATAGGCGTAGGCCACGGTGGCCGGGCCCATCATCCACATCAGCCAATGGGTGTCGCGCAGGTACACGTCGTAGTCGAGCCCGCTCAAGTGCAGCAGCGCCAGCAGGACCAGCGGCGCCGTCACCAGCGGCTGCAGCCACACGCGCCGGTGGCGCAGGTACAGCCAGCGGGCCAGCGCGTACAGCGCCAGAGTGGCCAGCAGGCAGGCCGCGCTGGCCAGGGAATCGACATGCGCCGAGGGGTTCATCGTGCCTGCCCGCCGCGTCCGGGCCGCGCCTGGCGCGCCCGTTCCCAGCGCAAGGTGCGCTCGACGGCCAGGCCCGTGCCCACCAGCACCAGCAGGCTGCCCAGCGCGATGGCTCCCAGCAGGCGCAGGCCGCTGTGCGCGAGCAGAGGGCCGAAGCGAACGACCGCCAGCAGCGGGGGGATGAAGAACAGCAGCATCTGCCCGAGCAGCCAGTCGGCGCCGGCGGCCAGGCGATGTTCCGGCAGGATTCCCGCGGCCAGCAAGGCCAACACCAGGAACAGCCCGCCGACCGCGGCGGGCAGCGGCCAGTGCAGCCGTTGCAGCAGGAACTGCGCCGCGAACCACACGCCGATGAAGAACAGGACCTGCACCGCGGCGCGCAGCGGATGCGAACCCGCGCCGGGCGGGCGCTGGCGCAGATTCGATTCCATGGGGATCATGTCGGACACCTCGGCGGGCGGGATGCTGCCATGCGGCAAGCGATGAAGCGCACTGTAGAACGGGGGCGGCATTCCCTGAATGCTGGCGTGGTATATATTCCATTCCTGGATGGAATGGAGCGGGGACCATGGAACTGCGTGCGCTGGAAGCCTTCGTGCAGGTGCTTCGATGCGGGGGTTTCACGGCCGCGGCGGACCGCCTGGAGACCACCCAGCCGACCGTGAGCAAGCTGGTGGCGCAACTCGAACGCGAACTGGGCCAGCCGCTGTTGCGCCGTGACACGCGCCCGGCGGTGGCCACCGACGCCGGACGCCTCGTGCAGGCCCACGCGGAAACCATGTTGCTGGCGGCCGCCAACATTCGCGCGGGCCTGTCCGACCTGGGGCAGGCACGCAGCGGCGAGTTGCGGATCGGCATACCTCCCCTCGGGCCGCAGTTGTTCGTGCCCCTGATGCATGCCTTCAAGCTGCGCCATCCCGGCATCGAGCTCAAGCTGTTCGAGGACGGCTCCAAGGCCATCGAGGCGGCCATGCTGGCCGGCGAACTCGAACTCGGCGGCCTGCTGGCGCCGCTGGACGAGCGGCGCTACGAGCACATGATGCTCATCGACGACCGCCTCGCGCTGCTCGCACCCGCGCGTTCGCGCTGGAGCAGGCGCCCGGTGGTGCGCCTGGCCGAACTCGCCGAGGAATCGCTGATCCTGTTCCTGGCCCCCTACATGCTCAACGAGCGCATCGAGGAGGCCTGTCGCCAATGCGGCTTCGTGCCGGACATCGCGGGGCGCAGCGGGCAGATCGGCTTTTTGCAGGAACTCGTGCGCAGCGGGGTCGGCGTGGCCCTGCTGCCGAGTTCCGAACTGCGCCATCTGGCGGCGGAGGACTTTTCCGTCTCCACCCTGATCGAGCCCGTCATTCCCTGGCGCATCGACCTCGCGTGGCTGCGCGGGGCCTATCTGTCGCACGCCGCGCGGGCCTGGCTGGACGTGGCGCGCAGCGAGCGCGGCATCCAGGCCGCGTGATCGGGGAAACCCCGAGGGGTACATCGGGGCTTCTCTGATGGGGAATGTAGCCAATTGTTTCTAGCATGGTCTCCAGGTCGGCACCGCACGTGCGGCCAGCTCAGCCATTCAGCCTTGAGGGAGGCGCACATGAAAACTCCTGGAGATTTCGATCGGCTGGGCGACGGCGCATCGCGCGTCGCAGCGCCCGTCGCCTCGGCAGCCTCGCCCTGCTCGATGTGCTTTCACCGCAGGACCTGCCTGCCGGCGGTGCTCGCCGAGGACGGCGCGGCATCGTCCCTGCAGGCCCTGGTGGGCGCGCCGATACGCGTGGCCAAGGGCGCCCGGCTGCTGCGCTCCGGTCAGGCCGCCAAGCGCGTGTACGTGCTGCACAACGGAGCCTTCAAGTCCCTCGTCGGCCTGGCCGACGGGCGCCAGCGCATCGTCGGATTTCATGAAGCGGGCGACTGGCTGGGCCTGGAAGGCATGTCCGGCGCCTATCGCGCCGACCTGGTCGCGCTGGAGCCCTCGCAGGTCTGCGAGATCGATCTGCGCCAGCTGGAAAGCCTGGCCACGCGGGTGCCCGCCCTGCAGCGCCATCTCTGCCGGGCCATGGCGCAGGCCCTGGTGCACGCGCAGGGCCAGCAGTTCGCGCTGGGCAGCATGCACGTGCGCGAACGCCTCGTGCGCTTCCTGCTGGAGCTGTCCAGGCGCTACGCGGAACGCGGCCTGTCGCCCGACGAATTCACGCTGCGCATGAGCCGCGAGGACATTGGCGAGTACCTGGGATTCCGCCTGGAAACCGTCAGCCGGGTGTTCACCGAGCTGCACAGGGCCGGCATCATCGCGCTGGCCCGCCGGCGCGTGCGCCTGCTCGACCACCGGGCCCTGCTGGACATCCTCGAAGGCAGCGCGCGCCCGGAACGCGAGACGGCCCCTGGCGTGGTGGCTCGGGTGGCCGCCAGCGCGCTGTTCGCGGCGCGCCAGGCGGCACAGGGGCTGCCGCGGCGCGAGGCGGCGGTGGCGGCTTGATGCGCCGGCCCGGCGCGCGGGAGGCGCCGGGCGCGGCCCTTGCGGCCTGCCCGCCGCATGGGCTACCTTCGTACCCGTCGTCCCGCCCGCGTCCTTGGAATCCGTGAACCCAGCCGACCTTCCGCCCGAGCAGGACGCGCCCTCCGCGGGCACGCAGTCGCATCCGTGGCGCATCCTGATCGTCGACGACCATCCGCTGGTGCGCATGGGGCTGCGCAGCCTGCTGGAGGCGGAAAGCGATCTGCGCGTGTGCGCCGAGGCCGGCTCGGTGGCCGAGGCCATGGCCACCGCGCGCAAGCACCATCCCGATCTGGTGATCACCGACCTGTCGCTGGGCGACGGCAACGGCCTGGAACTGATCAAGCGCCTGCTCGCTCAGCATGCTGAGCTGCGGGTGCTGGTGTGCTCGATGCACGACGAAAAGCTGTTCGCGCTGCGCGCGCTGGCCGCCGGCGCCTGCGGCTACGTGGGCAAGGAGCACGCGGGGCGCCACGTGGTCGAGGCGGTGCGCCACGCGCTCGCCGGCCATATCTGGCTGAGCCAGTCGATGACCGACCAGGCGCTGTCCAACGGCGGCGCGCGGCCCCCAACGGACGCGGTGGCAAGCCTGACCGATCGCGAGCTGGCGGTGTTCGAGCTCATCGGGCGCGGAATGGGTCCGTCGCAGATCGCCGCGCAGATCCACCTCAGCGTGAAGACGGTGGAGACCCACCGCGAGAAGATCAAGAAAAAGCTCAACCTGCAAAGCGGCGGCGACCTGACGCGCAGCGCCATGCAATGGGTCGAGCGCCAGCGCTGAGGCGTGGCGAGGACAAAAAAAACGGCGCAAGCCTTCGCTCGCGCCGTCACGTGCCGGCTTGCGCGCGCCCGAAGGCGCGCGCCGGCCCGGAATTACTTCTTCAGGGTCAGGATCCAGCCCACCAGTTCCTTGGCTTCGGCCGGGGTGACCTGCGGGTTCGCCGGCATCGGCACCGGGCCCCAGGTGCCCGATTCACCGTGCAGCACGGCGTTCACCAGCTTGGCCTCGGCTCCGGGCTTGCCGGCGTACTTGGCCGCCACGTCCTGGTAGGACGGGCCGACCAGCTTCTTGTCGACGGCGTGGCAGGCCAGGCAGTTCTTCGACTTGGCCAGGGCCATCATGTCGGCGGCGTAGACCTGCGACATCGCGGCGACGGCGAGGCCGACACCAATGACGAGTTTCTTCATTCTCGATCTCCAAGGTTGAGCGAAGCGTTTGCGCTGCGGCTGTGCGATAAACGCAGCTGTGCGCGGGCTCGTTGACCGCCACCGCGAAAAAACGCGCCCATCGTCGAACAGCACCGGATATGCTACCCGAGGCGCCGGCGAAAGACCGCCGCCTGGGCCGTGCAAGGCCCGTGAACGTTTGAAATATTGATCGTGATGGATCGCCCATGCGGGTAGGAGAGCTTCGATGTGGATTCTGCTTGTTGCAATCCTGCTACTGGGACTGAAGCTCGGCGCGGTCGGGCCCTTCGCCACCCTGTCGTGGTGGTGGATCGGCATTCCGCTGGGCCTGGCCTTCCTCTGGTGGGAGATCATCGACCCCATGTTCGGCGTGTCCCAGCGCCGCGCCATGGAGAAGGTCGAGGATCGCAAGGCCGAGCGCAACGCGCGCGCCCGGCGCAACCTGGGCCTGCGCTCGCCGCGCGACAAGAACGCCAAGGGGCCCTGAGCCGCGCGCGGCCACCGGCCCTCGGCGTCCGGGCGAGGCCCCGCGCTTGCCGGGGCCTTCCTTTGGGCTACACTTCGCGCCGTCAGGAGAGAGCCTGGAGCGCGCGTGCCGACGCGCCGCGCAACGGGCCGCCGAAGGCGTAAGCGCCCTGCATGGCCCGTTCGGGCCCTGCGGCGCGCGTACCGCGCAGGCACCAGGACTGACGGGGCTCCGGCAACGGGGTTCACCTCACTGGAGAGCGGCGCCGCGCAGCGGCGTCCACCGAAGGGGCAAGCCCTGGCGCAAGCCGGGTCAATCTCTCAGGTACCAAGGACAGCGGGGGACGGGAAAGCGTCGCGGAACACCTTCCGCGGCGCGGTCTGAGTTCCAAGGAGCCTCGCATGTCCGACGCGAAAGCGTCCGCCCAAGCGGACGATCTGCAGCAGACCCCGCTGCACGAATTGCACCTCAGCCTGGGCGCCCGCATGGTGCCTTTCGCGGGGTACTCCATGCCCCTGCAATACGCCAAGGGCATCGTCGCCGAGCACCGCCACACCCGCGAGGCCGCGTCGTTGTTCGACGTCTCCCACATGGGCCAGCTGCACGTGCGCGGCGAGCAGGCCGCCGCCGCGCTGGAAAGCCTGGTTCCGGTGGATCTGCAGGGCCTGGCCCGCGGGCGCCAGCGCTACGGCTTCCTGCTCGACGCGGGCGGGGGCATTCTCGACGACCTGATGATCACCCACCGTGCGCGCTCCGGCGCGGCGGGCGCCGGCGGCGAGTTGTTCGTGGTGGTCAACGCCGCGCGCAAGCAGCACGACCAGGACTGGCTGAGCGGCCACCTGGGGGCGCGCTGCGAGATCGAGGCCATGCCGCGCCACGCGCTGCTGGCGCTGCAGGGCCCCGCGGCCGCGCAGGCGCTGCAAAGCCTGATGCCCGCGGTGGCGCAGCTGCGCTTCATGGACGCCGCCTGGGTCGCGCTGCCGCCCAGCGTGGGCGACGCCGAGGTCTTCGTCAGCCGCAGCGGCTACACCGGCGAGGACGGCTTCGAGATTTCCGTGGCGGCCGAGCATGCGCAGGCGCTGGCCGCGGCCCTGCTCAAGCTGCCCGGCGTGGCGCCGGCCGGACTGGGCGCGCGCGACACGCTGCGCCTGGAGGCGGGCCTGTGCCTGTACGGGCACGACATGGACACCACGACCACGCCGGTGCAGGCGCGCCTGCAATGGGCCATTCAGAAGGTGCGGCGCAGCGGCGGTGCGCGCGCCGGCGGCTTCCCCGGAGCCGAGGTCGTGCTGGCGCAGCTCGACGACCCCGCCCGCCTCGGACGCGTGCGCGTGGGCCTGCGCGGCCTGCAGCGCGCGCCGGTGCGCGAGGGCGCGCGCCTGCTCGACGCCCAGGGACGCGAGGTGGGCAGCGTCACCAGCGGCGCGCTCACGCCGAGCGCCGACGCGGCCATCGCCATGGCCTACGTGCAGACCGCTTGCGCCGCCGCCGGCACCGAGCTGTACGCGCTGGTGCGCGACAAGCGCCTGCCCATGCAGGTGGTGGACATGCCCTTCGTCGCCCACCGCTACGCGCGCGGCTGAATCCCCCTTTTTTTCGCAAAGCCCGCGCGCGCTGCGCGCTCACCCTCGATCATCCCCGAACCGGAGTTCTCCATGACCACCAAGTTCACTTCCGACCACGAATGGGTCCGCATGGAAGCCGACGGCACCGCCACCGTGGGCATCACCGCGCATGCGCAGGACGCGCTGGGCGACGTGGTGTTCGTCGAGCTGCCGGCAACCGGGCGCAGCTACGCGCAGAAGGACACCGCCGGCGTGGTGGAATCGGTGAAGGCGGCCGCCGACGTGTTCATGCCCATCGCCGGCGAGGTGGTGGCGGTGAACGACGCGCTGGTGGCCGACCCCTCGCTGGCCAACAGCGATCCGCAGGGCGCCGGCTGGTTCTTCCGCGTGCGTCCCAGCGACTCCGCGCAGTTCGACGCGCTGCTCGACCAGGCCGCCTACGACCGCCTGCTCGGCGACGCCTGAGCGAAGCCCGAACCACGCCTGAACGACGCCCGAGCAGCGGTCCGCGAGGCCGCCGCCGGCTCGCATTCGCACCGAGGTCCCCATGTCCCAGACTGCCGCATCCCCCTTTCCCGGGCTCGCCGAGCTCGAGGACGCCGAAGCCTTCCGTCGCCGCCACATCGGCCCCGATGCCCACGAGCAGGCGCACATGCTGCGCGTGCTGGGCCAGCGCGACCTGGACAGCCTGATGCGCTCGGTGATCCCCGAGTCGATCCGGCGCGACGCGCCGATGCAGCTGCCGGCCGCGGTGGGCGAGCAGCAGGCGCTGCGCGAGCTGCGCGACGTGGCGCGCGAGAACCGCGTGCTGCGCAGTTTCATCGGCCAGGGCTACGCCAACGCCCACATGCCCGGGGTGATCCGGCGCAACGTGCTCGAGAACCCCGCCTGGTACACCGCCTACACGCCGTACCAGCCGGAGATCAGCCAGGGGCGCCTGGAGGCGCTGCTGAACTTCCAGACCATGGTGGCCGACCTCACCGGCCTGGATGTGGCCAATGCCTCGATGCTCGACGAGGCGACCGCGGCCGCCGAGGCCGTCACGCTGGCCCGGCGCGTGTCCGACCACGCCAGCAACAGCGTGTTCGTCGCCGACGACGTGCTGCCGCAGACCCTGGAAGTGCTGCGTACCCGCGCCGAGCCCATCGGCTTGCAGCTGCAGGTCGGCCCGGCCGCGCAGGCGGGGCAGGGCGAGCATTTCGCGGTGCTGCTGCAATACCCCGGCGTGGACGGCGGCGTGCACGACCTGCGCGAACTCATCGGCGGGCTGCGCGCGCGCGGCACCCTGGTGATCGTCGCCGCCGACATCCTGGCGCTGACGCTGCTGGCGCCTCCCGGCGAACTGGGAGCCGACATCGCCGTGGGCAACACCCAGCGCTTCGGCCTGCCCCTGGGCTGCGGCGGCCCGCACGCCGCCTACCTGGCAGTGCGCGACGCGCTCAAGCGCCAACTGCCCGGGCGCCTGGTCGGCGCCAGTGTCGACGCCCAGGGCAACAGCGGCCTGCGCCTGGCGCTGCAGACCCGCGAGCAGCACATCCGGCGCGAGAAGGCCACCAGCAACATCTGCACCGCGCAGGTGCTGCCGGCGGTGCTCGCGGCGATGTACGCGGTCTATCACGGCCCCGAAGGCCTGCTGCGCATCGCGCAGCGCGTGCACGCCTACACGGCGCTGCTGGCCGACGGCCTGCTGGCGCAGGGCTGGGAACTGCGCCATGCCAGCTATTTCGACACCCTGACCGTGCTCACCGGCACGCACACCGAGGCCGTGCACGCGGCCAGCGTGGCCGCCGGCATCAACCTGCGCCGCGCCGGCGAGGACCGCGTGGGCATCGCGCTGGACGAGACCGTCGAGCGCGAAGACCTGCTCGCGCTGCTCGGCGTGTTCGCCGCGGTGCGCGGAGCCGCCGCGCCGCGGCCCGGGCTGTTCGAGGCGGCGGCCGCCGGCATCGAGCCGCGCTGGCCGCGCTCGCTGGCGCGCCGCGGCGCCTACCTGACCCATCCGGTGTTCCACGCCCACCGCAGCGAGACGGAGATGCTGCGCTACCTGCGCCAGCTCGCCGACAAGGACATCGCGCTCGACCGCGCGATGATCCCGCTGGGCTCGTGCACCATGAAGCTCAACGCCACCAGCGAGATGGAGCCCATCGGCTGGCCCGAGTTCGCCGCCGTGCACCCCTTCGCGCCGGCCGAGCAGCGCCGCGGCTACCAGCGCCTGGCCGAGGAACTGCAGGCCTGGCTGGCGCAGGCCACCGGCTATGACGCCGTGAGCCTGCAGCCCAACGCGGGCTCGCAGGGCGAGTACGCCGGCCTGCTAGCCATCCGCGCCTGGCACCACAGCCGCGGCGACGCCGCGCGCGACGTGTGCCTGATCCCCTCGTCGGCGCACGGCACCAACCCGGCCTCGGCGCACATGGTGGGCATGCGCGTGGTGGTGGTGGCCTGCGACTCGCAGGGCAGCGTGGACCTGGACGACCTGCGCGGCAAGGCGCGCGAGCATGCGGCGCGCCTGGCTGCGTGCATGATCACCTACCCCTCCACCCACGGCGTGTTCGAGCCGCGGGTGCGCGAAATCTGCGACATCGTGCACGAGCACGGCGGGCAGGTCTACGTGGACGGCGCCAACATGAACGCCATGGTGGGCCTGGTCAGCCCGCCAGAGTTCGGCGCCGACGTCTCGCACCTGAACCTGCACAAGACCTTCTGCATTCCCCACGGCGGCGGCGGCCCCGGCGTGGGCCCCGTCGCGGTGCGCGAGCACCTGCGGCCCTTCCTGCCCGGCCACGTGGCGGCCGGCGAGGGGGCCGGCGCGGTCGGCGCGGTGAGCGCCGCCCCGCTGGGCAACGCCTCGGTGCTGCCGATCGCCTGGATGTACATGCGCATGATGGGCGCGCAGGGCCTGCGCGAGGCCAGCGCGGTGGCCATCCTCGGCGCCAACTACCTGGCCCGGCGCCTCGCCCCGCACTACCCGGTTCTGTACAGCGGGCAGGGCGGCTTCGTCGCCCACGAATGCATCATCGACCTGCGCGCGCTGAAGGATTCCTGCGGGATCACCAACGAGGACGTCGCCAAGCGCCTGATGGACTATGGCTTCCACGCGCCGACCATGAGCTTTCCGGTGCCCGGCACGCTGATGATCGAGCCCACGGAAAGCGAGTCCCTGGCCGAGCTCGACCGGTTCGTCGGCGCCCTGGTGGCCATCCGCGCGGAGATCGCGCGCGTGGAGCGCGGCGAGTGGCCGCGCCAGGACAACCCGCTCAAGGCCGCGCCCATCACGGCCGCGGTGGCGCTGGCCGACAGCTGGGAGCACGCCTACACGCGCGAGCAGGCGGCCTTCCCGGTGCCCGAGCTGCGGCGCCACAAGTACTGGGTGCCGGTGGGGCGCGTGGACAACGTGTGGGGCGACCGCAACCTGCAATGCGCCTGCCTGCCCGTGGCGGAGCCCGCCGCGCAGCAGCCCGAGGCGCAGGCGGCGTAGCGGGCCCGCGGCGCCGGCAGGCGCCCGTTGCCAGCCGGCGCCGCCCAGGCGCCTACACCACGCGCACGCGGGGTTCCCCCGCGTGCATCTCGCCGATCACCGCGGCGTGCTCGAAGCCCTCGGCGCGGAACACCTCGAGCACCCGCGGCAGGGCGCCCGGCGCGCAGCTCAGCAGCAGTCCGCCGGCCGTCTGCGGGTCGGTGAACAGGCTGCGCGCGAGCGGGTCGGCACTGTCCACGTCGACCTCGCCGCCGTAGCTGTCCCAGTTGCGCGCGGAGGCTCCGGTGAGCAGCCCGGAGGCGGCCAGTTCGCGCACGCCCGGCAGCAGCGGCACGGCGTCGGCGCGGATGCGCGCGCCCAGGCCGGCGCCGCGGCACAGCTCCAGCGCGTGGCCCAGCAGCCCGAAGCCGGTGACGTCGGTGATCGCGTGCACCTCGTCGATGTCCGCCAGCAGCGGGCCCGGCGTGTTCAGGCGCGTGGTGGCGTCCAGCATGTGGCGGTAGCCCTCGGCATCCAGGCGGTCCTTTTTCAGGGCGGCCGAGTAGATGCCCACGCCCAGGCCCTTGCCCAGCACCAGCAGATCACCGTCGCGCGCATCGCGGTTGCGCCGGATGCGGTCGGGGTGGCCGATGCCGATCACCGCCAGGCCGTAGATGGGTTCCACCGAATCGATGGAATGCCCGCCCGCCACCGGGATGCCCGCCCGCGCGCAGGCCTCCTGCCCGCCGCGCAGGATGCTGGAGATGGTCTGCGGCCCCAGCACGGCGATGGGCATGCCCACGATGGCCAAGGCCAGCAGCGGGCGCGCGCCCATGGCATAGACGTCGGAGATCGCGTTGGTCGCGGCGATGGCGCCGAAGTCCGCCGGGTCGTCGACGATGGGCATGAAAAAGTCGGTCGTCGCCACCAGCGCCTGGCTGTCGCTCAGGCGCCAGACGGCGGCGTCGTCGGCGGTCTCGATGCCCACCATCAGTTGCGGAGGCAGGATCTGCGGCGCATGGCGCCGCAGGATGTCGCTCAGCACGCCGGGGGCGATCTTGCAGCCGCAGCCGCCTCCGTGGGACAGCGAGGTCAGGCGGGGTTCCGCGCGGGCGCTGCCGTCGGCGGGGGAAATCGGATCGGACATGGAAGCTCGACGATCGGGTGCGGGGTAGGCGGGCGCGCAAGGCCGGCGGGGCCGGAAAGCCCGGGATGGCTCAGTGCCAGGCCAGACAGTGCTCGACGAAACGCTGCAGGGGCTGCGACAGCACCTTGCGCCGCGGATGGATGCGGAACAGGGTCCGGCGCAGCTTGGGCAGCGCCGCGTCCACCCGCTGCAGCCGGCCATTATCCAGCCAGTCCTGCACCACGCGCAGGGACAGGCAACTGACCCCCATGCCCTCGGCCACCGCGCGCTTGATCGCCTCCGAGTTGCCCAGGTGCATGGTCGAGCCGAAGGTGCCCAGGTGCGGCAGCAGCAGCGACTCCACCGCCTCCAGCGTGCCCGAGCCGGGCTCGCGCAGGATCCAGCGGGCTGCCGACAGCGTGCCGGGCTTCGCCGGATCGCGCGCCACCGGGTGCGTGGGGGAGGCCACCACGCAGAGTTCGTCCTCCAGCCAGGGATGCACCTCCAGGTCCGGATGGTGGCAGGGGCCCTCGATGAAGCCGATGTCCACGCGGTAGGCGGCCACCGCGTCGACCACGTCGCGGGTGTTGCCCACGTCCAGTTCCACCTGCACCAGCGGCCAGCGCCGCTGGAAGGCGCCCAGCACCGAGGGAATCATGTAATTGCCCACGGTGGTGCTGGCCCCCACGCGCAGCGCCCCGGCGCCGTCGTCGAAAAGATGCTCGATCTCGCGCATCTGGTCCAGCACCGCCAGCGCGCGCGGCAGCAGCAGGCGCCCGCAATCGTTGAGCACGACGCGCTTGCCCACGCGGTCGAACACCTTGGTGCCCAGCTGGCTCTCCAGTTCGGCCAGCGCCGCGCTGACGGCCGACTGGGACAGGGCCAGTTGCTTGCCCGCCTCGGTGGTGCTGCCGCTGCGGGCGATCGAGGCCATGACGTCGAGCTGGCGAAGTGTGAGTCTCATCGAAATTTCCGGTTGATCTCATTCTAACCGGCGTCTCAAGTGGTTGATCTAAGGGCGCACCCACCCCCAGGCGCGCGCCCGAATAGCCCTGTGCCATTCAACCCTTCCAGGAAAAAACCTTTCTCGAACAGCAGCTTGCAAATGCCTTGATTGTTGATGGGAACCTAAGGTCATGCGGCGACTCCTAGGAGTTCGAGCTCGGCGCGCCTGGGACCGCGGGTATCCACCCGTGACAGGTCCCTCGGGGTGCCGGGAAGTTGACGAATTCGGTAGGGTTTTCTACAATCCCGACTGAATTCGTCAGGTATTGGGCGGTTCCGGCCGCAAGGCCCGGCGGCACGATCGCCGGGCCGGAACGGGCGGATGCGCTCGCACACTTGGAGACCACCATGAGACTGACGACCAAAGGACGATTCGCGGTGACCGCGATGATCGACGTGGCCATGCGGCAGCATCTCGGCCCGGTAACCCTGGCCAGCATCAGCCAGCGCCAGCATATTTCGCTGTCGTACCTGGAGCAGTTGTTCGGCAAGCTGCGGCGCCACGAGCTCGTCGAGTCGGTGCGCGGCCCCGGCGGCGGCTACAGCCTGGCCCGGCGCCCGGAGGACATCTCGATCGCCGACGTCATCATCGCGGTGGACGAGCCGCTGGACGCCACGCAGTGCGGCGGCAAGGCGAACTGCCAGGGCGACGGCATCGCCGGGCGCTGCATGACCCACGACCTGTGGGCCGCGCTGAACACGCGCATGGTCGAGTTCCTCGATTCGGTCAACCTCAAGACCATGGTCGAGCAGAACCTGGCCCAGGGCGTGTCCATCGAGCAGACCGCGGTGATCCGCAAGCCCGTCTCCCCGATGCCTTCGGTCAAGCCGGCCAAGGTGCGGGCCCCCAACTCGGTGTTCAACCTGGCGCAGAACCTGGCCTGAGCGCCGCGGCGCGGTCGGGGCGGTGCGAGGCACCGCTCCGGCATCCCGCCCGGCGCCCTGATCCCAACCCTAGGACTTCGGACGCAAACGCGATCATGCCCACCACCCCGCACTTCCCGATCTACATGGACTACGGCGCGACCACCCCGGTCGATCCGCGCGTCGTGGAGGCCATGATCCCGTGGTTGTACGAGCACTTCGGCAACCCGGCCTCGCGCAGCCACGCCTGGGGCTGGGAAGCCGAGGAGGCGGTGGAGCGCGCGCGCTCGCAGGTGGCCGAGCTGGTGCACTGCGACCCGCGCGAGCTGGTGTGGACCTCCGGCGCCACCGAGTCCATCAACCTGGCGCTCAAGGGCGCCGCGCATTTCTACCAGGGCCGCGGCAAGCACATCGTGACCCTGCGTACCGAGCACAAGGCCACGCTGGACACCTGCCGCGAACTCGAGCGCCAGGGCTTCGAGGTCAGCTACCTGGACGTCGAGGCCGACGGCCTGCTCGACCTGGAGCGCTTCAAGCAGGCGCTGCGCCCGGACACCATCCTGGCCTCGGTGCTGCTGGTCAACAACGAGATCGGCGTGATCCAGGACGTCGGCGCCATCGGCGCGCTGTGCCGCGAGCGCGGCGTGCTGCTGCACGTGGACGCAGCGCAAGCCACCGGCAAGGTCACCATCGACCTGCAGGGCAGCCCGATCGACCTGATGAGCCTGGCTTCGCACAAGACCTACGGCCCGAAGGGCGTGGGCGCGCTGTACGTGCGGCGCAAGCCGCGCGTGCGCATCGAGGCGCAGATGCACGGCGGCGGCCACGAGCGCGGCATGCGCTCGGGCACGCTGCCCACGCACCAGATCGTGGGCATGGGCGAGGCCTACCGCATCGCGCGCCTGGAAATGGGCACCGAGATCGAGCGCGTGCGCATGCTGCAGACGCGCCTGCTCGAAGGCATCCGCGGCATCGACGAGGTCTACATCAACGGCCACATGGAGCGCCGCGTGCCGCACAATCTCAACGCGAGCTTCAATTTCGTCGAGGGCGAGTCCCTGATCATGGCGCTCAAGGGCATCGCCGTGTCCAGCGGCTCGGCTTGCACCTCGGCCAGCCTGGAGCCCTCCTACGTGCTGCGCGCCCTCGGCCGCAGCGACGAGCTGGCGCATTCCTCGCTGCGCATGACCATCGGGCGCTTCACCACCGAGGAGCAGATCGACCAGGCCGTGGCGCTGCTCAAGGAAAAGGTGGGCAAGCTGCGCGAACTCTCGCCCTTGTGGGAAATGCACCAGGACGGCATCGATCTCAACACCATTCAGTGGGCCGCGCACTGAGCGGCCCGCCCAGCGCCCCGACTCGAATCAGGAGAACATCATGGCCTACAGCGACAAAGTCATCGATCATTATGAAAACCCGCGCAACGTCGGCTCCTTCGCCAAGGACGACCCCGCGGTGGGCACCGGCATGGTCGGCGCGCCGGCCTGCGGCGACGTGATGAAACTGCAGATCCGGGTCAACGAGCAGGGCATCATCGAGGATGCACGCTTCAAGACCTACGGCTGCGGCTCGGCCATCGCGTCGTCGTCGCTGGTGACCGAGTGGGTCAAGGGCAAGTCCCTCGACGACGCGCTGAAGATCCGCAACACGCACATCGCCGAGGAACTGGCGCTGCCGCCGGTGAAGATCCATTGCTCGATCCTCGCCGAGGATGCCATCAAGGCCGCCGTGAAGGACTACCAGGAACGTCACGGCGCCGGCGCGCGGCCGGCCGCCGAGGCGCAGCAGGCCGCCGCCTGAACGCCTGGCGCGGCAAGGAACCCACGTCGAACCCGTCGTACCGGAGCAAGTTTTCATGTCCATCACCCTGACCGAAAGCGCCGCCAGTCACGTCTCCAAATACCTGTCCCAGCGCGGCAAGGGCGTCGGCGTGCGCCTGGGCGTCAAGACCACGGGTTGCTCGGGCCTGGCCTACAAGCTCGAGTACGCCGACGCGGTCGCGCCCGAGGACGAGGTGTTCGAGAGCCACGGCGTGAAGGTGCTGGTCGACCCGCAAAGCCTGAGCTATCTCGACGGCACCGAGCTCGATTTCGTGCGCGAGGGATTGCAGCAGGGCTTCAAGTTCAGCAATCCCAACGAGCGCGACCGCTGCGGCTGCGGCGAGTCCTTCCGGGTCTGAGTCTTCGACACGGACACCGATTTGGACACCGCAGTCCATGGCCGCGTGCACGGCTCGCCCCAGCAAGGGGCGAAGGCCGGCGCCGATTTCCGCGGCGATCACTTCGCGTTGTTCGGGCTCGAGCCGCGTTTCGCGCTCGACACCGAGGCGCTGAGCGCCGAGTGGCGCCGACTGCAGGCGCTGGTGCATCCCGACCGCTTCGCCGGCGGCGGCGATGCGCAGGCGCGCGTGGCCATGCAGTGGTCCACGCTGGTCAACACCGCCTACCGCACGCTGCTCGACCCGCTGGCCCGCGCTGCCTACCTTTGCGAACTGCGCGGCGTGGCCATCGATGCCGAGCGCAACACAGCGATGCCCGTGGATTTCCTCGACGAGCAGATGCAGTGGCGTGAAGACCTCGACCAGGCGCGCGCGGACGGCGACGCGCAGGCCCTGCAGGCGCTGTCGGCCCGCGTGGAGCAGCGCCGGCGCGAGGTGTTGCGCGCCATCGAGCGGCACCTGGACCAGGCGCCGCCCGAGGCCGAGGAGGGCGCCGCGCGCGAAGCGGCGGCCGAGGTGCGGGTGCTGATGTTCATCGAGCGTTTCCGCCGCGACCTCGCGCCGCGCGCGCGCAGGCCCGAGGCGAGCTGACGGCCCGCGCGGCGCCTCCCGGTCCCCCCTTCTTGCGTTTTCCACGAATCCCAGCCGCGCGGACCGCCGCGCGGCGAAAGCCAGCATGGCCCTGCTCCAGATCTCCGAACCCGGTCAGTCTCCCGATCCCCACCAGCGCCGCGTCGCCATCGGCATCGACCTCGGAACCACGCATTCGCTGGTCGCCGCGGTGCGCAGCGGCGTGGCCGAATGCCTGCCCGACGCGCAGGGGCGCGTGCTGCTGCCCTCGGCGGTGCGCTACGCGGCCCGTTCGCACCCCCAGGTGGGCTGGGAGGCGCTGGCCGCGAAAGTGGCCGATCCGCACAACACGGTGGTGTCGGTCAAGCGCTTCATGGGGCGCGGCCTCGACGATCTTGATCCCCACCAGCGCGCCGCCTACGACTTCGAGCAAGGCCCCGGCATGGTGGCGCTGCGCACGGCGGCCGGCGTGAAGACCCCGGTGGAGGTCTCGGCCGACATCCTGCGCGAACTCGGCGCACGGGCCCGCGAGGCACTGGGGGTGGAACCGGTGGGCGCGGTGATCACCGTGCCGGCCTATTTCGACGACGCCCAGCGCCAGGCCACGAAGGACGCTGCGCGCCTGGCCGGCCTGCCGGTGCTGCGCCTGATCAACGAGCCCACCGCGGCCGCGCTGGCCTACGGGCTGGACCGCGCCGCCTCCGGCGTGTGGGCCGTGTACGACCTGGGCGGAGGCACCTTCGACGTTTCCGTGCTGCGCCTGAGCCGCGGCGTGTTCGAGGTTATGGCCACCGGCGGCGACACCGCACTGGGCGGCGACGACTACGACCAGC
The DNA here is from genome assembly GCF_000377645.1 of Thiomonas sp. FB-6. Taxonomy (GTDB): domain Bacteria; phylum Pseudomonadota; class Gammaproteobacteria; order Burkholderiales; family Burkholderiaceae_C; genus Thiomonas_A. The sequence goes on from NZ_KB898487.1 coordinate 37,924, forward strand.
GCGTGGCCGCCGAACTGTCCCGGCGCGCCGGCCTGGGCGAGCTCGACGCCGCCGCGCAGGCGGCGCTGCGCCGCGCGTCGCGCCAGGCCAAGGAAAGCCTGAGCTCGCAGCCGCGGGTGCCGGTAAGCCTGGATCTGGGCGCGGCCGGCAAGGTCGACACCGTGCTGAGCCGCGAGGACTTCGCGGCCTGCACCCGCGAGCTGACCCAGCGCACGGTGGAACTGCTGGCCGGCGTGCTGGACGATGCCGCCGTCGCCCCGCAGGACATGTCCGGCATCATCCTGGTCGGCGGCGCCACCCGCATGCCCGTCGTGCGCGAGGCGGTGCGGGACTTTTTCGGGCGCGAGCCCATGACCGACCTCGACCCCGACGAGGTGGTGGCCGTCGGCGCGGCGCGCCAGGCGCATGCCCTGGCGGGCAACAGCGACGACGACACCCTGCTGCTGGACGTCATCGCCCTGTCGCTGGGCCTGGAGACCATGGGTGGGCTGGTCGAGCGGGTCATTCCGCGCAACAGCACCATTCCCACCGCGCGGGCGCAGGAATTCACCACCTACAAGGACGGCCAGACGGCCATGTCCATCCACGTCGTGCAGGGCGAGCGCGAACTGGTGTCCGACTGCCGCTCGCTGGCGCGCTTCGAATTGCGCGGCATTCCCCCCATGCCGGCCGGCGCGGCCCGCGTGCTGGTCACCTTCCAGGTGGACGCCGACGGGCTGCTCGAGGTCAGCGCGCGCGAGGCCAGCAGCGGGGTGCAGGCGCACGTCGAGGTGCGCCCCAGCTACGGGCTGGACGACGCCCGCATTGCCGACATGCTTCGCGCGGCCTTCAGCCACGCCGACGCCGACGCCGCCTCGCGCGCGCTGCGCGAGGAGCAGGTGGAGGCCGAACGCCTGCTCGACGCCACGCGCACGGCCATGCAGGCCGATTCCGACCTGCTGCTCCCCGAGGAGCGCGACGCCATCCACGCCGCCATGGCGGCGCTGGCGCAGGCCGCGCGCGCCGAGGACCACCTGGCCATCCGCGACGCCATCGGGCAACTGGCGCGGACCACCGAGCCTTTCGCCGCGCAGCGCATGAACCGCAGCATCCAGCGCGCGCTCGCCGGGCGCAGCATCGACAGCCTGGCCGGCAACGACGCCGGCGACGGAGAATGACCCCATGCCCCTGATCACCGTACTGCCGCACCAGGAATACTGCCCGCAGGGCGTCAAGGTCGAGGCCGAGCGAGGCACCTCGATCTGCGAGGCCCTGCTCGAGCACGGCATTCCGATCGAGCACGCCTGCGAGATGTCCTGCGCCTGCACCACCTGCCACGTGATCGTGCGCAAGGGCTTCGACTCGCTGGGCGAGGCCGACGAGAGCGAGGAGGACCTGCTCGACCGCGCCTGGGGCCTGGAGCCGAGCTCGCGCCTGTCCTGCCAGGCCATCCTCGACGGCGAGGACGTGACCATCGAGATCCCGAAGTACTCGATCAACCATGCGAAGGAGGGATGACATGGACGTGCCGACCATCGACCAGGCCTACGCCCAGCTGCAGGCGCAGGACCAGACCATCGCGCAGGAACTCCAGGCGCTCGCCGGCAAGCTGCAGACCGCCGCGCAGGGGGGCAACGCCGACGCGCGTGAATGGCAGCTCGACCTGCGCGAGCTGGCGCTGGCCGTGCAGGCCCAGCAACAGCAGATGAACGCGCTGTTGCAGGCCATCCACGCCATGTGGCAGGCCGAGCACGAGCGCATGCAGGCGGGGTCCGGGCAGGCCGTGGCGCAGCCCGCGCCGCAGGCGCCGGCCTATGCCCCCGGCTACCCCCAGCAGGGCGGCTATCCGCAACAGGGCTATCCCCAGCAAGGCGCCTACCCCCAGCAGGGCTACCCGCAGCAGGGCGGCGTCGGTTCCATGCTGCGCGGATTCCTGGGCTCCGGTTTCGGCCAGGCCGTGGCGATGGGCGCCGGAATCGGCCTGGGCGAGGACCTGATCAACCAGATTTTCTGAGGCCTTCGCGCGGCGGCGCGACGGTGTTCACGCCAGGCCGTCGAAGGGCAGGAAGTCCACTGCCTCGCCCGCGGCCACGTTGCCGCGCTCGTGCTCGAGCACCAGCAGGCCGTCGGCCTGGCTCATCGAGTGCAGCACCCCCGAGCCCTGGTTGCCGGTGCTGGCCGCCTCCCAGCGCCCGTCCGGCAGCCGGCGGAGCGTGGCGCGCTGGTATTCAGTGCGCCCCGGGCGCTTGCGCAGCGCCTGCGCGGCCACCGCGCGCAGCGTGGGCAGGGCGCCCGGGCTGGCGCCCATGAAGCGCAGCAGCAGCTCGCGCACCAGCACGTAGAAGGCCACCATCACCGCCACCGGGTTGCCCGGCAGGCCCAGCAGCACCGTGTGGCCGCGCTCGCAGCGCAGCAGGCCGCAGGCCAGCGGGCGGCCCGGGCGCAGCGCCACCTGGCGGAAGGACACGTCGCCCAGCCGGGCCATCGTGCGCCCGAGGTGGTCGGCGTCTCCCACCCCGACGCCGCCGGAGCTGATCACCACGTCGGCCTGTTCGCAGCCGCGGCGCAGCGCGGCCTCCAGCAGATCGGGCTGGTCGGGCACGAGCCCCAGGTCCAGCGGCTCGCAGCCCAGGCGCGCGAGCATGGCCCACAGGGTATGCCGGTTGCTGTCGTAGATGCAGCCTGCGTCCAACGGCTGGCCGATGGAGCGCAGTTCGTCGCCGCTGGACAGGAAGGCCACCTTCAGACGCCTGCGCAGCGGCAGCTCGCCGATGCCCAGCGAGGCGGCAAGGCCCAGATCGGCGGCGTGCAGCACGCGCCCTTCGTGCAGGGCCGGGCGCCCCGCGGCCAGGTCCTCGCCGCGGCGGCGCACGTGGTCGCCGGCGCGCACCGCGCCGGGCGGAATGTGCAATTCCCCGCCGCTCTCTCGGCACAGCTCCTGCGGCACCACGGTGTCGCAGCCGGGAGGCATCACCGCGCCGGTCATGATGCGCACGCAGGCCTGCGCCGGCAGCTCGCCGACGAAGGCATGGCCGGCGAGCGCGCGCCCGGCCACGCGCAGGCGCGCCGGCGCGCCCTCCAGCAGATCGGCGCCGCGCAGCGCGTAGCCGTCCATCGCGGCGTTGTCGTGCGCGGGCACGTCGAAGGGGGCGACCACGTCCGCGCCCAGCACGCGCTGCAGCGCCTCGTGCAGCGGCACCAGCCGGGTTTCCAGGTGCGGGGCGGGCAACTGCAGCAACAGCTCGCGCGCCTGCTCCACGCTGAGCAGGGCGTCGTCGCTGCGGGGGGAGGGCGGCGGCATCGGGGGCTCGAGTTGTCGCTGGGTCGCGTGGTCGGAGGGGCTGTGGTTCAGCGGGGCGCCTGCAGCGCTTCCAGCTGCTGGGGCAGGTTGATATTGTCGAAGGCCCGCAGGTCCTCGAAGGCGGCCTCGGCGAATCCCACCGTCTGCAGCCAGGCTTCGACCTTGCGGCCGCCGCCGCGCAGGAAAACCAGCAGCGAGTCCAGCAATTCGCGGCGCAGCAGCGCGTACACCGGCTGACGGCGCCCGCCGGCCACCGCGATGGCCGCGTCGCGTCCGGCCGCCAGCGCGGCTTCGCCCAGGCGCCGCGCCAGGTCCTGCGGCAGCCAGGGGCCGTCGCAGGGCACGCACAGCAGCCAGGGCGTGGCGCAGGCGCGCAGGCCCGCGGCCATGCCTGCCAGCGGGCCGGCGAAGTCTTGCGGCTGCTCGTCGGCCAGCACCCGCGCGCCCAGGCTCGCGTAGTCGTCCAGGTTGCGGTTGGCGCTGATCAGCAGTTCACCCACCTGGGGGCGCAGGCGGCGCAAGGCCAGGGCGGCCAGGCTCTCGCCCCGCAGCTGCAGCAGCCCCTTGTCGGCACCGCCCATGCGCGAACCGCGCCCGCCGGCCAGCAGCAGGCCGGTGATGCGCGCGGAGGCAATCGAGGCGGGCGCGGCGCCGGGACGGGGATCGCCGGGCGGCATCTCAACCGCCGATGTAGGACATCTCGACCCGCCGCGGCGACGGCGTGCCGCCGGTGTCCGGAGCGGCCTGGCCGCGCAGCTCGGAGTAGCGGTCGGCACGCGCGCCCCACACCTGCGCGATGGCGCCGCGCAGCGCCTCGTCGCTCACCGCCTGCACGCCGCGCTGGGCGTCGCCGCGCAGCAGCGCGCGCAGGTCGTGGCCGTGGCTGGCGAACAGGCACAGGTACAGCTTGCCCTCCATCGACAGGCGTGCGCGGTTGCAATCGCGGCAGAAGGCGCGCGTGACGCTGGAGATCAGGCCGATTTCCAGGCTGCCGTCGGCCAGCATCCAGCGCTCGGCGGTCTCGCCCGCGACGCTGGGATCCAGCGCGCGCAGGGGGTAGCGCTCGCCGATGCGCTCGAGCAGTTCGGCGGCCGGCAGCACCTGGTCCATGCGCCAGCCGTTGGTGTTGCCCACGTCCATGAACTCGATGAACCGCAGCACCACGCCACTGCCGCGGAAATGCTCGATCATGGGCAGCACCTGCTGGTCGTTGACCCCGCGCTGCACCACCATGTTCACCTTCACCGGCGCCAGCCCCGCCTGCTGCGCGGCGCGAATGCCCTCGAGTACCGTGGCCACCGGGAAGTCCACGTCGTTCATGCGCCGGAACACCTCGTCGTCCACCGCATCCAGGCTGACGGTGACGCGGTGCAGCCCGGCTTCGCGCAGCGCCTGCGCCTTGCGCGCCAGCGCCGAGGCGTTGGTGGTCATGGTCAGCTCCACCGGCTCGCCGTCGGCGCCCCGCAGGCGTGCCAGCATGGCCACCAGCTGTTCCACGCCGCGCCGCAGCAGCGGCTCGCCGCCGGTGATGCGCAGCTTGCGCACGCCGAGCTCGACGAAGGCGCGCGCCACGCGCTCGATTTCCTCGAAGCGCAGCAGTTCGTCATGGCGCAGGAATTCGTACTGCGTGTCGAAGATCTCCTTCGGCATGCAGTAAGTGCAGCGGAAATTGCAGCGGTCCGTCACCGAGATCCGCAGATCGTGCAGCGGGCGGTCCAGGCGGTCGTGAACCTGGCTGCCCGCGGCGGGCGCGACGGCCGGGACCTGGGGGATGCTCGCCGCGTAGCGGTGGTCGACCAGCGGAATGGTTCGTTCGGACATGGCCCCATTATCGACAAATCCGCGGGCCGCCGCCGCCCGGATCGGGCGTTGCGTGCGCCGGCCGCGGCCCGGGCGCTTGCGGGCGACGGCGTTGTTGCGACGCGTCAAGGCGCGTAGCATCGGGCGCTTGCGGCGGCAAGGGCCGAGCCGCACCCTTCGTCCTCATCCCATCCATGGCTTATACGATCGATCTTTCCGGGCGCGTCGCGCTCGTCACCGGAGCCTCCAGCGGCCTGGGCTGGCAGTTCGCGCGGGCGCTGGCGGGCGCCGGCGCCGCCGTGGTGCTGGCCAGCCGGCGCGCCGAACGCCTCAAGGAACTGCGCGCCTGCATCGAGGGAGCAGGCGGCGACGCCCACGTGGTGGCGCTGGACGTGGACGACCCCGCCAGCATCCGCAGCGCGGTGGCGCACGCGGAAACCGAGGTGGGCAACATCGACATCCTGGTCAACAACGCCGGCGTGTCGGTGGCCTCCAAGCTGGTGGACGTGCGCCCCGAGGACTTCGACCTGATGTTCGACACCAACGTGCGCGGCGCCTTTTTCGTGGCGCAGGAAGTGGCGCGGCGCATGATCGCGCGTTCGCGCGGCGCCTCGCCCGGCACCTGGGCCGGGGGGCGCATCGTCAACATCGCCTCCATGGCCGGCCTGCGCGTGCTGCCGCAGATCGGCGTGTACGCGATGAGCAAGGCCGCCGTGGTGCACATGACCCGTGCGATGGCGCTGGAATGGGGGCGCTTCGGCATCAACGTCAACGCCATCTGCCCCGGCTACATCGATACCGAGATGAACCACGAGCACTGGGACACCGAGGCCGGGCGCAAGCTCATGGACATGCTGCCGCGCAAGCGCGTGGGCCGCGCCGAGGACCTGGACCCGGTGCTGCTGATGCTGGCCAGCGGGCAGAGCCACTTCGTCAACGGCGCGGTCATTTCCGCCGACGACGGCTTCGGCGTCTGACGGGGGCACGATGGAACTGAGCCTTCCCGAGCAGCGCCGGCTGGTGTTCGAGACCGTCGTGCCCATGCGCTGGGGCGACATGGACGCCATGGGCCACGTGAACAACACCCTGTATTTCCGCTACATGGAAATCGGCCGCATGGACTGGCTGCACTCGCTGCTGGAGCAGGCCGGCCAGGGGCCCGACGCGCCGCCGCCCGGGCAGGGGCCGGTGGTGGTCAACGCCTTCTGCAACTTCCTGCGCGAACTGCGCCACCCCGGCTCGGTGCTGGTGCAGGTCTATGCCGCCAACCCCGGGCGCAGCAGTTTCGACACCTTCTACGAACTGCTGCGCGAGGACCGCCCCGGCGAGGTCTACGCCAACGGCGGCGCCAAGGTGGTGTGGATCGACCACGCGCTGCGCAAGAGCGTGGAACTGCCCGCGGCGATGCGCCGCGCGGTGGCCGGCTGACAGCCCGGCCGGGCCGGGGGGCCGGGCAGGGCAGCGACATTACGCGCCGAACTTGGCGCGCCAGGCCTCCCATAGCAGGCGCAGCGGCGGCAGGCTGATGCGCTGCTCCAGCAAGGCGTAGTCGGCCTGCTCGAGCTCGCGCAGCAGCGCCGCGCCCATGCGGCCCAGCGCGTCCGGCACCCGTCCCGCGCGCCCCATGCCGCGGGGGCGCAGCGCGCGCGCCGCCTGCAGGCGCCCGGCGGCCTGGGCGCCGGCATCGCGCAGCGCGGCGCGCAGGGCCGGCGAGTCGCGCAGTTGCGTGAAATCGTGCTCGCCCAGCCCGTGCGTGCGCAGCAGCGAGCGCGGCAGGCGCACCATCTGTTCGCGCGCATCGCGTCCCACGTCGCGCAGCAGCATCAGCAGGTCCAGCGCAGCCGCCAGTTCGGCGAAGTAGGCCTGCGCGGCGGTGTCGGCGCTGCCGGCCAGGGCCATGGCCACGCGCGCCACGCTGCCGCTGCCGCGCAGCAGATCGGCGTGCAGGCCTTCCCAATCGGCGCGCGCCGCCGGCGCCGCGGGCTGCACCGTGTCCAGCGCCTGCTCCAGCAGCGCCGGGGCGCCCGGGGCCTCGCGCAGGGCAGGGTGCAGCTCGCGCAGCAGCGGGTGGTCGGGGCGGCCCTGCTCGATCTGTTGCAGCTGCGCGCGCCACCAGCCCAGCTTGGCCGCGCCCACGATCGGGTCCGACACCGAGGCCGGGATCACCCGCACCGCGCGCCACCACGCCTGCAGCAGCAGCAGCTGGCGCCGCCGCGGCCCGGCCAGGTGCATCGTGGCGTAGTACCACGCGGTGCCGCGTGGCGCGAAATCGGGCTGCAGGGGGTCTTGGGAGGCCATGGCAAGGGAGTCGGAAGTGGCGTCGTCGCTGGCCCTGTGGGGCGCGCCCGCCGCAAAGGATAGAATGGTTCTTTCGCCGACGTCTGCGCGACGCCGCGGGCATCACGCCGGCGTCGAGGACGGGACGACGGGACTCGCGCGAGGGTGGCGAAATTGGTAGACGCACCAGGTTTAGGTCCTGACGCCCTCACAGGCGTGGGGGTTCGAGTCCCCCCCCTCGCACCACGACGCCGCCGGCCGAACTTTTGATCGAACAACGGATTTTTCCATGACAGCCGTAGAAACCCTGGATAAGCTGCAACGCCGCATCACCGTCTCGGTGCCCAAGGCGGACCTGCAGAGCGAAGTCGTGGTGCGCCTGAAGAACATGTCCCGCACGGCGCGCGTGTCCGGATTCCGCCCCGGCAAGGTGCCGCTGGCCGTGCTGCAGAAGCGCTACGGCCCGTCGGTGGAAGCCGAGGTGCTGCAGGACAAGGTGGGCCAGGTGTTCTTCGAAGCGGTGCGCGCCGCCCACGTGCGCGTGGCCGGCATGCCCCGGTTCACCCCGCACGACGGCTCCGACGCCGCCGAGGCTTTCGCCTTCGACGCCGAGTTCGAGGTGTACCCCGACATCGCCCTGGGCGATCTGTCCGGCGTGGAGGTCGAACGCGCCAGCTGCGAGGTGGACGACGCCGCGGTGGAAAAGACCGTCGACGTGCTGCGCCGCCAGCGCCGCAGCTTCGTCGAGCGTGACGCCGCCGACGGCGCCGCGCGCGAGGGCGACCGCGTGACCGTGGACTTCGCGGGCACCATCGACGACGTCGCCTTCCCGGGCGGCAGCGCCGAGGGCTTCGCCTTCGTGCTGGGCGAGGGCCGCATGCTGCCCGAGTTCGAGGCCGGCGCGACCGGACGCAAGGCCGGCGAGGAAACCGACTTCGACCTGCACTTCCCCGAGGACTACCAGGGCCGCGAGGTCGCCGGCAAGACCGCCCGCTTCCACGTGCGCGTGCAGAAGGTGGAAATGCAGCAGCTGCCGGAGGTGAACACCGAGTTCGCCACCGAGCTGGGCGTGCCCGACGGCGACGTGGCCAAGCTGCGCGACGACATCCGGCGCAACCTGGAGCGCGAGGTGAAGGCCCGCCTGAGCTCGCGCAACCGCAATGCCGCGATGGAAGCTCTGCTCAAGGTCAACCCGGTGGACCTGCCCGCCGGCGTGGTCGCCGAGGAGATAGACAACCTGATCCGCGGCGCCCGCGAGGACCTGGCCGGCCGCGGCATGAAGGACGTGGACAAGCTGCCCATCGCCCCCGACATGTTCCGCGACCAGGCCGAGCGCCGCGTGCGCCTGGGCCTGATCGTGGCCGAGCTGGTGAAGGAAAACGAACTGCACGCCAAGCCGGAGCAGATCCGCGCCCACGTGGAGAACCTGGCTTCCAGCTACGAGGATCCGCAGGAAGTCGTGCGCTGGTACTACGGCGACCAGCAGCGCCTGTCGCAGGTGGAATCCATCGTCATCGAGAACAACGTGGCCGACTACGTGTTCGAGAAGGCACGGGTCACCGACAAGGCGCTGGGCTTCGACGAACTGATGCAGTCGAACTGAAAAGCGCGCCGCCCCGCTGCGCGAGTCCGCCCAGGGCCGCCCGGCCCGCGTCCTGCTGCCACCCGGCGGCGGCGCGGCCGGGCGGTTTTTCTTGGTGCCCCGAATGCCCCTTCTTTTAGGCGGGTCAAAGCCCGCGTTGCCGTGGCGCGACCGTTCCGGGCGACGTGGCGGGGGGCATGCTAACCTTGAAGCATTCCATCGCAATCCACAGTCATGAGTGCCCTCGAAACCCAAAACCTCGGCATGGTGCCGATCGTCATTGAACAAAGCGGTCGCGGCGAGCGGGCCTACGACATCTATTCGCGCCTGCTGCGCGAGCGGGTGATCTTCCTGGTGGGGCCGGTCAACGATCAGACGGCCAACCTGGTGGTGGCGCAACTGCTGTTCCTGGAATCCGAGAATCCGGACAAGGACATCTCGCTGTACATCAATTCCCCGGGCGGCTCCGTCTCGGCCGGGATGGCGATTTTCGACACCATGCAGTTCATCAAGCCCGACGTGTCCACGCTGTGCGTGGGCCTGGCCGCCAGCATGGGAGCCTTCCTGCTGGCCGCCGGCGCCAAGGGCAAGCGCTACTCGCTGCCCAACTCGCGGGTGATGATCCACCAGCCGCTGGGCGGCGCCCAGGGCCAGGCCACCGACATCGAGATCCAGGCGCGCGAGATCCTGTACCTGCGCGAGCGCCTCAACCGCATCCTCTCCGAGCGCACCGGCCAGCCGCTGGAAAAGATCGCCCTCGACACCGAACGGGATTTCTTCATGTCCGCGGACCAGGCCAAGGAATACGGCCTTCTCGACGAAGTCATCGCCACCCGCACCTGAGACTCGTCTCCTTCACGTATCACCCTAGCGAGCCATGGCTGAGAAAAAGACACCCACCGGCGAGAAGATCCTGTATTGCTCCTTCTGCGGCAAGAGCCAGCACGAGGTGAAGAAGCTGATTGCCGGCCCGTCGGTGTTCATCTGCGACGAGTGCATCGACCTGTGCAACGAGATCATCCGCGACGAAGCGGTGGCGGCCGACAAGGCCGAGCGCCAGGGGCGCTCCGAGCTGCCCATCCCGCAGGAGATCAAGGACATCCTCGACCAGTACGTGATCGGCCAGGAAGCGGCCAAGCGCATCCTGTCGGTGGCGGTGTACAACCACTACAAGCGCCTGCAGCACGGCGCCAAGCCCGGCGAGGTGGAACTGAGCAAGAGCAACATCCTGCTCATCGGCCCCACCGGCTCGGGCAAGACCCTGCTGGCGCAGACCCTGGCGCGGGTGCTCAACGTGCCCTTCGTGATCGCCGACGCCACCACGCTGACCGAGGCTGGCTACGTGGGCGAGGACGTCGAGAACATCATCCAGAAGCTGCTGCAGAGCTGCAACTACGAGATCGACAAGGCGCAGCGGGGCATCGTCTACATCGACGAGATCGACAAGATCTCGCGCAAGTCCGAGAACCCCTCGATCACCCGCGACGTCTCCGGCGAGGGCGTGCAGCAGGCCCTGCTCAAGCTGATCGAGGGCACCATGGCCTCGGTGCCGCCGCAGGGCGGGCGCAAACATCCGAACCAGGATTTCATCCAGGTCGACACGACGAATATCCTGTTTATCTGCGGCGGCGCATTCGACGGTTTGGAGAAAATCATCCAAAACCGCTCGGAGAAATCCGGCATCGGGTTTTCCGCCACCGTCCGCAGCAAATCCGAGCAGAGCCTGTCGGAGACCTTCGAGCAGATCGAACCCGAGGATCTGATCAAGTTCGGGCTGATCCCCGAGCTGGTGGGCCGTCTGCCGGTGGCCGCCACGCTGTCCGAGCTGGACGAGGAGGCGCTGGTGCGCATCCTCACCGAGCCGCGCAACGCGCTGGTCAAGCAATACCAGAAGCTGTTCGAGATGGACGGCGTGAAACTCGAGTTCCGCTCCTCGGCGCTGGCCGCGGTGTCGCGCAAGGCCCTGCAGCGCCGTACCGGCGCGCGCGGGCTGCGCTCCATCGTCGAACAGGCGCTGCTGGAAATCATGTTCGAGATCCCCAACATGAAGGGCGTGACGGCGGTGACGGTGGACGAGAACACCATCGCCAGCGGCGCCAAGCCCCTGCTCACTTTCGAGGACAAGGCGCAAGCGGCTGGCGCCTGAGTACCTCGGCGCGCGCAAAGCCCCGGCGCGCCGAAGCTTCGACCCGGCATTCCAGGGGGTGCCGCGCCCGCGGGCTTGCAATTCCCGGCCGGCGCCCCATCTGTGCACCATGACTTTTCAGGGGGCCAAGATGGCTGAATCCCAGATCACCACCCCGGCGGAACCCACCGCCACGACCGCGGTGCCCTTGCTGCCGCTGCGGGACGTCGTCGTTTTCCCGCACATGGTCATTCCGCTGTTCGTGGGCCGGCCCAAGTCGATCCGCGCGCTGGAATCCGCCATGGAGGCGGGTAAGCAGATCATGCTGGTGGCCCAGAAGACCGCCGCCAAGGACGAGCCCAAGCCCGAGGACCTGTTCGAGACGGGCTGCATGTCCACCATCCTGCAGATGCTCAAGCTGCCCGACGGCACCGTGAAGGTGCTGGTCGAGGGCGTGCAGCGTGCCAAGGCGCACCGCGTGGAGGACAACGGAGACTTCTTCGTCTGCGACGTCGAGCTGGTCGACGCCGGCTCCGAATCCTCGGCCGAGTCCGAGGCGCTGCGCCGCGCCGTGGTCACCCAGTTCGACCAGTACGTCAAGCTCAACAAGAAGATCCCGCCCGAGATCCTCACCTCCATCTCCGGCATCGACAACCCGGGCCGTCTCGCCGACACCATCGCCGCGCACCTGCCGCTCAAGCTCGAGCACAAGCAGACCGTGCTGGAGCTCTCCGACGTGCACGCGCGCCTGGAGAACCTGCTCGAGCAGCTCGAGCGCGAGGTCGACATCCTGCAGGTGGAAAAGCGCATCCGCGGGCGCGTGAAGCGCCAGATGGAGAAGAGCCAGCGCGAGTACTACCTCAACGAGCAGGTCAAGGCCATCCAGAAGGAACTCGGCGAAGGCGAGGAGGGCGCCGACATCGAGGAGCTGGAGAAGAAGATCAAGGGCGCGCACATGCCCAAGGACGCGCGCAAGAAGGCCGACGCCGAGCTCAAGAAGCTCAAGCTCATGTCGCCCATGTCGGCCGAGGCCACCGTGGTGCGCAACTACCTCGACACCCTGGTGGGCCTGCCCTGGGCCAAGAAGTCCAAGGTGCGCCACGACCTGGCCTTCGCCGAGCAGGTGCTCGACGAGGACCACTACGGGCTCGAGCGCGTGAAGGAACGCATCCTCGAGTACCTCGCGGTGCAGCAGCGCGTGGACAAGGTCAAGGCCCCCATCCTGTGCCTGGTGGGGCCCCCCGGCGTGGGCAAGACCTCCCTGGGTCAGAGCGTCGCGCGCGCCACTGGACGCAAGTTCGTGCGCATGGCGCTGGGCGGCGTGCGCGACGAGGCCGAGATCCGCGGCCACCGCCGCACCTACATCGGCTCCATGCCGGGCAAGATCCTGCAAAGCCTGGGCAAGGTCGGCGTGCGCAACCCGCTGTTCCTGCTCGACGAGGTCGACAAGCTGGGCATGGACTTCCGCGGCGACCCTTCCTCGGCGCTGCTGGAAGTGCTCGACCCCGAGCAGAACCACACCTTCAGCGACCACTACGTCGAGGTCGACTTCGACCTGTCCGACGTGATGTTCGTGGCCACCAGCAACTCGCTGAACATCCCGCCGGCGCTGCTCGACCGCATGGAAGTCATCCGGCTGTCGGGCTACACCGAGGACGAGAAGGTCAACATCGCCCAACGCTATCTGGTGCCCAAGCAGATGCGCAACAACGGCGTGAAGGAAGACGAACTCGACGTGACCGAGGACGCCATCCGCGGCATCGTGCGCTACTACACGCGTGAAGCCGGCGTGCGTTCGCTGGAGCGCGAGATCTCCAAGATCTGCCGCAAGGCGGTCAAGGGCCTGCTGCTCAAGAAGTACGGCGCCAAGGTGGTGGTCACGGCCGACAACCTCAGCGAGTTCCTGTCGGTGCGCCGCTTCAACTTCGGCCTGGCCGGGCGCGAGAACCAGGTGGGCCAGGTGGTGGGCCTGGCGTGGACCGAGGTGGGCGGCGAGCTGCTCACCGTGGAAGCCACGCGCCTGCCGGGCAAGGGCAACATCATCCGCACCGGCTCGCTGGGCGACGTGATGAAGGAGTCCGTGGAAGCCGCTCGCACCGTGGTGCGCGCGCGCGCCAAACGCCTGGGCATCAAGGACGAGGTGTTCGAGAAAAGCGACCTGCACGTGCACGTTCCCGAGGGCGCCACGCCCAAGGACGGCCCCAGCGCCGGCATCGCCATGACCACCGCCATCGTCTCGGCGCTCACCGGCATCCCGGTGCGCGCGGACGTGGCGATGACCGGCGAGATCACGCTGCGCGGCGAAGTGCTCGAGATCGGCGGCCTGAAGGAAAAGCTGCTGGCGGCGCACCGCGGGGGCATCAAGACCGTGATGATCCCCGAGGAGAACGTCAAGGACCTGCAGGAGCTGCCCGAGAACATCAAGAGCAGCCTGGAGATCGTCCCCGTGAGGTGGATCGACAAGGTGCTGGAAGTCGCGCTCGAGCACGTCCCCCAGCCCCTGGCCGAGGACCCGCCGGCGGCGGGCGCGGCGGCGGCCGGCGAGCCGGCCGCCGGCACCATCGAGGCGACCACCCGGCATTGAGCCATTCCGCCCGTCCCGCGCAGGTTTCCGACAAGGGGCTTGCGCGGGCCGCGGAATGTCGGCTATCATTTATGTCTTTGCTTGCGGGGGTATAGCTCAGCTGGGAGAGCGCTTGCATGGCATGCAAGAGGTCAGCGGTTCGATCCCGCTTACCTCCACCAACCAAGCAAAAAAATGCAGTACGCAGTACGTCCTGTCCCCTTCGTCTAGAGGCCTAGGACACCGCCCTTTCACGGCGATAACAGGGGTTCGAATCCCCTAGGGGACGCCAGTTTCAAGGCCCGAGTGGTTCACGCCACTCGGGCTTTTTGGCGTCTTGGGCCGGCATGACCCGATCGAAACGCTCGCCCGTCCCCCGCAAGAATCGCATCCCGCCGGCGAACGGAGGCCGTCTCACGGCTCCCAGCGGGCAACACCGCGCTGCATCGCGGTGATTTCAATGGATTCGCGGAGTACGTCAAACAAGTCCCGCAACCCCTGCTCACCGCGGCCGAGGCGATGCCCGAGCAGCGAGCAGGCGTCGCGATCGAATGCGTCCGGCACGGCGCATTGCGCAACCCGCCACGCGCCGAGGATCTCAGGGCGGCGCGACGCCAGCAGATCCGCCGCGGGCAGGCGGTCCGACTTGGCGCGATTGACCGCCGGGGCCACCGGCACCAGGTTCCACAGCGCGTTGTTGCCCCACAGCGCGAACGGGATGATGTGGTCGGCTTCGAAACGCCGTGCCAGCGCTCTGCCGCTCCAGACGCAATGGTCGATTCCGCTGTCCAGATAGATCTGCCGTGCCAGTGCGGTGGCGCGCTCGGGGGCAGGGCGCGCCAGCAGCAAGGGCAGCACGTCTCCCGCGCTCAGGCCCTGGCGCTGGGCGAAGCGCGCGGTCAACGCGGCCCAGCGCACGATCACGGCGTCGACGATCCAGTGGCCGAGCAGGCTCAGTTCCCGCCACATTTCGGCCGACAGGGTCACGCCCTGCAGCCGTGCGTCCCAGCCGAACACGCGTCCGGTATCGAGCGCGCCGCCCGAGTAGGCCACCGGGCCTGTACGGATCGCGACCGCGATGTCTCGCAGCGCCGCATGCAGCCGCGCCTGCACCTCGGCCGTCATCCGCCCGGCCATGCGGTCGAGGTGCCACGCGGACAAGCCGCCGTACTCCCCTGCATGGCGATATGCGTCGATCAGCGCCGTCAGCGAGGCGCGAAAGCGCAGCGGGTTGCGGCTGCCGGCGCCTTCGTCTTGCGATTGCGGAATATGGCCCGCGGCGATGATCGGCCAGTAGTACAGCAACCAGCGCTCGGCGATGCGCTGCACCGGCACTGCAACCGCGCCGCCCGCCAGCCAACGCACGGCATGCGGCTCCTGCATCGCGATCTCGGCCAGAGCCCGGAACAGCGCCAGCTTGTAGGTGGCAACCTTGCGATCGCGGTTCAGGATGCCCTCGATCTGATCCGCGGCGCGCAACGAGCCCGCAGCGCGCAGTTCGAACAACAGGGTGGACCAGCGCGTGCCGTCGCGCTGCAGCGCATCGTCGGAGTCCCAGCGCCCGATCAGTGGCAGCCCGATGCGCTCGAACAGCAGTTGCAAGGCTTCCGGAACCAGCGGTGTGAAAAGTCGACCGTTGGCGTCGCGGTCGTGCTGCAGGGGCTCGCCGCGGCTCAGCGGCACCGAGACCAGCAATCGGCCGTGCGGGCGCAGCAGGGCGCGCAGCGCGAACGCGGCGTCGAACAACTCGGCCTGCGGCAGATGCATCAGCACGGCGCTGCACAGCACACCGTCGAAGTTGCCGCCGAACGGCGCACCGACCGCCGGCAGAGCGGCCGCGGCGATGCGCCCGTGGAACTCGGGGTGCAGGCGAAAGGCCTGCGCGCGTAGCGCATCGACCGGCTCCACCCCAAAGGCGTCGAAGCCCGCCGCGCGCAGCGCCGTCAGGTCGCGGCCGGAGCCGCAACCGACATCGAGCACGCGGCTGCCCGCCGCGAACGCCGTCGCGAAATAGCCCGCAAGGGGGCTCGGCACCTGCTCGTAGCGCCCCGCGATCTCGGCCGCGTGTTCCGCGTAGTAGGCGCAGGTGGCGGGGTCCACTCAGGCCTCCTGCTGGGCTGCCCGAACGGAGGGCGGCATCCCTTCGGCGGGCCACGGACGCCGCGGGTGAGGCAGGAGCGTCATCACGCAGGCCGGGTTCCGCGGCATCCGGGGTAACGCTCGCAGCCCCAGAAGGCCTTGCCCGCGTTCGCTCCTTTCCTCGCCGTGCGCCGGACCATGCCCGACCCGCAGACCGGGCAAGCCGGTACACCCGTCTGCGATCCGTGGTCTGCGCTTGAGGCGGATCCCGGCGTCGTCGGATGCGGTTCCGCCGCGCGCAGCATGCGGTGCAAGGCGACGCCGTCGATCAACTCGACATTGCGCCCACGGGCGAAATCCGTGGCGTCGCTGGAAAAAGTTCCCGAGGTCACGACGAAACCGCCGACGGCGCCGCTTGCGGCCATCACCCCGAACAGTTCACGAACGACCTCGACCCCGACCTTCAGCGCCTTCCATTGCTTGCACTGCACGAGGAATTTCTCGTGGCCTTTGCGCAGCACCAGATCCACGCCGCCGTCAGCCCCGCCACGCCCGGTCTCGGCCACGCTATACCCGCGCTGCCGGAACACCTCGCCGACCAGGCGCTCGAAATCCTGCCAGGTCATGGCATCGAGCGCGGCGGCCGACGGAGCGGTGGCGACGCGGCTGGCCAGATCACGGCCTTGCCGGCGCTTGAACATCGACATGGCCGCGGCGAGCACGCAAAGTGCCGGCACGAGGAATTGACCGAACGTTGCCATGCCTGCGATGAGTGCGTGGACCATCACGGGGCCAAGCTGCTTCGCGGCGTCGGCGCCGGGCTGCACCGCAGGAGGCCTGGCCAAGGCGTGCAGGATGGCATAGCTCAGCACGGCCGCGATGAGCGACGCCCACCAGGGCAGCGCGGAAAGCAGTTCGACGATTTCCCTGAGTTCGTTCTTGCGCCGGCGTCCCATGGTTTGCCTTGGCTGTTTTGCAGGAATCGCCTGATCTTATTCGACGTGAGCGCCAAGCCTCGGAGGATGTATCGACACCTGGGAGTCGTCTTCGCATTGCTGGCTGCGCAAGCCAGAGGCCATACGTCTGTCTGTTCCCGCGATGTGCACGGCACGAACGCCGATATGCGGTGCCTGCGGCTACTGCGCGTCAGGCGCTGCACCAAGACCAAGCGGCACTGGACGTGCGCCTGGCGGCCCGGCGCTACGGCGCCGGCTTGCTTGGTCTTGGCGGCCCGAAGGGGGCCGCTGCAGCATCGTCCTTGCCTTCCGTCGCCCTGTGGGCGACTGCAGCGCCGCACGTTGTGCAGCTCGCGGCGCCCCGCGCTACGCGCGGGTCCTCTGGAAAGCCAGCCCGCGCTTACCCGTTCGACGTGGGTCTCCGGGACGCTCTACCAAAGCCGCCACTTCCCACCGTGCCGCTGCGCAGCACGGCGAGGCCCGGGTGGCTTCTTTGGCAGGGGCAGCCTTTCGGAACGCCCCGCGCGTACCGCGGGGCGGGGGCTCCGCCCCCCAACCGCTGCCGGCCGCTGGGGCGGCCTGTGGCCTCGGTGCGGTGCTGCGCACCTTGCTCGGCGCACCACGCGGCTGGCTCCCCCCGACCTGCAGCCGTGGGCTGCAGGGGCTGCGGCTGGACGCCTGGCCCCGCTTCGCGGTCACCAAACCCACGGCGAGCGTTGCGCGAAGCTCAGCACGCCCCATCGCCTGCACGTGAATCTGCGCGTGCAATCCACGCGCGCACTAGGAGAGGGCGTGAATTGGGCACAATGGAATTGCCGCGACGCTTGTCAAGCGTCGGCCGCGGTTTGGCCAGGCAGCTAGAGCAGGCCACGCTTGCGGCCGAAGATCACGACGCCAGCGAACGCCGCCATCATCACCGTGACGCCGAGGAGAATGCCAATCGCCATGATCGTTGCCCCGTCAAAGTGCCTTACCGCATTACGACCTTCGCGCTCCCACGAACAGCCGCATACCTGCTTGACGCAAGGGGGGGCGATGGTCCGCCGAGTGCCCGATTCTCGGCCATGGCCGTAGTTGAGGCGCGGCCTATCGCGACGACGGCAATGGTGTAGTCAAAAGTCTCGGGAGCCCCAGTGATCGCCAAGCGCTGCTTTCGGCGCCATCCGCGTAAATATGAAGCTTGCGCTTGTCGATTTCTTGCCGGACCTCTCAAGGTAATCTTACGTTCGGCCACGGCGGCACGCCGACCTGTGCTAATGTTTCGCCCCCACCTACCGATAAGCTGACATCGATCCAATCGTAGAGTGCAGGCGAACCAAATGCGTTTGGCGCATGTGCCCAGAGAGCAGGCTGAATTGCACCGTCGTTCCAGAAGGCTGTGGCTCGCGACGAGATAGCATGTCGATCGGGGAAGTGGTGCCAAAGCTCGTTAAAGTGCTCTGGGGTAGGTGCGGTGATCGCGCGCTCCACGCACGACCAGAACTTTGTTTCGTCTTGCGCGATCCCTTTCGGCCGTTCAACATTTCCGCCTGTACTTTTGGGAAGCCCTGTAGACAGTAAGACGTTAGACTCCGTCCTCTGCCAGTCGACATGTTCTACGAGAGGAAGATACGCGACAAGTTGCAGAGGCACTGGCATCGTCTGCGGTCTAGGCCTCCCTTCCAGCATGTTGTATGGGTCAATATCTGCAATCACCACGGCTTGATCGAGTTCGCTTAGTGCATCGCTTGGGTTGTTGTAGTAGATCCCCTTTGACCAACCGTGGTAAGGGGTGAGCGAAGAAAGGTATCCGGGCGCAGAATGGGCAGACTTCCAACTACCTCTGCCAATGAAACAGCTTCCGCCAACCAGATTACCACCAATCCCGTTCACAAAAACCGACGTTGTGCCGGCCGCAAGTTGACAGGCCTGCCCGGCGATCCAGTAGTCTGCACTTCGAGTTGTTGCCGAAGGAATGGCAAGTACCGACCTGCGCGTGCCGCTTCCGTCACCAGTGATCGACAGATGCCTTGCCAGTTCATGAAGATCTCTCTCGACTTCGTCGGCATCTGCGACCTCGCCGAAGCGCCGTCGTACATCCGCATAGTCATGAGCCATATTCAAGTAATTGGCAGGGCTTGAAACTAGAAAGACCTCGGAGCAGATTAATTCCAAGATATGCTTCAGCGGAAGGCGACTCTGCGAGAGCAGTGCGCTGACAGCGCTTGCTGTCGGCACCCATCCAGTCTTCTCCTGAATCTCCTTGATCAAATCCTCGGGCTTAAACAAAGGCCCTAATGGTCCCGTCATCGGGCGAAAGATCTCGTTCAACGCGACAGATCTATATTTCTTGCTGCGTGAGAACTCTAGGACAAGTCCTCGCGCCAATGCGTCTTCTCTTCCATTCTGACCGTCGCCACCCCTATCGCTAGACCCCACCATCTGGCGCGCGATCTCCTTTGGCACCGGCCACAGCAATGTGAGCGGGGCGGCCAAATTGTGAGGTGGTGGGTTCGGCCGGAATTCCATGTATGTGCCAGCAAGCACTGCAACATGCTTGCCGGCCAGATAGCCCTTCAACCAATCCACTGTCTCCCTCCGAACTGAGTACTCGGGTAGAACAAGCAGATCAACTTTGAAGGCCTCGCAGCTATCGATGATTCTTTCGAGAACCCGTCGACGGCGGTGCTCGGCCCAGCTCAACAATTGAACTGGATCAGTTCCTCCCCCTTTCCAGTGATGCTCCGAACCAGAGCTAGCTGTCGCAAGAGCCAACATCGCGTACAGATCCTTTGGCTCAAGTTGCTTAGATAAGCTATCTCTGACCTCAGGACAGAATGGCCACTTGGAAGGGCACGTCTCCATCATTGGATGTGAGTAGGTGATGTCCAGGGACATCTGTAGCAACGCAACGCGTATATGAGCTGCACGTTTTCTCGATTCGGAGCGTGCCTCCCAAGCCGTGCGTTGCTTCTTCCTAAACGCGCGGGTGTCAAGCGCAAAAGATGCCGAGTGCGAAGCATCGGGCCCGGGCGTCGGCCTTGGGGGTGGCGGAGTCCGACCCGTATTGGGGACGGATCCTCCAGTCGCCATCTCGCTTGTCGGGTCAACGGGATTTGCCGGCCCGCCCAGTGAAACAGAAGAGGCTGCCGCTGAGCCAGAATCCTCTTGATTCGCAAAATATGTGGTCTGCTCGCTTCTCTGTCCGGAAGGTCGACCTTGTTCAGCCCGCGGTTCCACAAGAAGACTATCGCGGTGGTCGGCAGGGCTCAACGCGCCGCTAGCGACTTCTCGCTCACCCGCCTCCTTCTTGAGTGCGATTGAAGCAAATGGTTCACCCAAAGCAGACACCGAGAGCAGTCGACCGGACCTTCGGTCATAGACTTCAGACCAGCTTCTCAGTACGCGCCCGTCAACGACGGCCTCTTCGATATGCTTCGCAAAGCGCGGAAACTGCGAAATCATCCATGGTGTTACCTCCCAGGAACCGTTGCGCGAATCGATAAACCGTCGCGATTGTGCGTTGTAGCCGTAGGAGGCCTCATTAGCTTGAATCAGTTCAAATCCCAGTTCGGCGTCAAGAAGGCGGACAAGTTCCGCCGTCGCTTCAAGTAACTCTAGATTTAGCAGCTCGAGCGTTCTCTTGCTCAGGCATTCAAAGGGCCAGTCGAGCATCTCGTCGGATTGCTCGTAGGCATATTCAGCCTGAGCAACTTTTCGGACTACTGACTCAAGGAGGCCGCATAGACCGGCCGACAGGCGTGTATCCGAACTGTTTTCTCCTCGAAGCCGATGCCCAAGATGGCGAACAACCGTTCTCAGTTGATCGACCAATCCCACACGCCCACGTTGTCGCGTAGTGCCTTCAGCATTCGAGCACTCGTTTGCCGCGATGTTTGAGACGGCGTCAGTCGATGGCGCAATATTCCAGTCTGCTGGGAAATCAAATGTATCAAGTGCCGAAAAGCCGGCAAGGCTCCGTATGGAAGCGATTATCCCATCAATCGCAACGGAAATTCCTGTGCAAACGGCCCCAGCGCACAATGCTTTCCATACGAGCTCCTCGGAAATAGAGGTGTTGCCGTAGAGTGAGTTCAGTTGTCTCGCGAAGCCGAGGACGCCGGAGAAATCTCGCCGTAGCCCGCCCAGGTTGCCGGCGTCCACCGCCAGATCCTTTGATACAGAAAGGGGAAGGCGTGCAATCAGCCTTCCGGTAAGCTCTTTCAAGAACACTACGGCATCAACGTAGTTCCATTGTTCTCGGAAGGATAGGAACATTGCAGCCGACTCGGCCTCAATCGCTAGTACATGGGCCAACTGCTGGACGGCAGGCGCCGAGTCATCCGGGAATTCTTCCAGAAGCCGAAGGGACCGCTCGATGCTGGCCGGTAGCGTGCCGCCCGACGTTTGCCTTTTGCTAATTTTCGAGTCAGCAAATGCACCACGAAGCTTTCGCATCTGGGAGCGGAGCACATATCTCGCTGGATTGCTCAGTGCCACGGCATCGAGGGCGACTTCGGTCTCCGCGTCACTGAATTTGGCCACATCGTCATGGAGCCCGAGGAAGTCACTTACGGCCGCACCGACGCGCCAAAGTTCCGCCTCGTAGATCGGAATTTCTATGGTACGAAGCGCACGACCACCATCGCGGACAAACGCTCGATTTCCGAGTTCAGCTCGCAAGACACCTTCGGCAATGACGTAGTGCTCCTTCCCGTTAAGACTTTGAGCAAGGTAGGGCCACGCGGGGACAAGCTCTAATTCTGCATGTTCGCGAGCGAAGTGCCGGACAGACGTTGCAATAGCGCGATACATGCAAGCAGCGAGTCGGAGGCTTCCTGGCGCCAAAGGTAATCCTGCTGAATCCGTCGACGTGCGCAGACGGAGGTAGTCCTCAGGCGGCAGCCGCCCCTCGAGTCGACGTAAAAGGCCTCCGGTGGACGCAATCGCCTCCCGAGTCCAATGCAGCGCCAAGGGCCGCAGCCTTGCTTGCGAGTCGGCGCCTATAAACTCAGGTAAGTCCAGTTCAGAGTCGTTCAGTTCGATTGCTTCCAAGCCTCGCGCCACTGCGCTACTTTCCTTCGACTCGCCCTCGATGAGACAGGAAAAGAGGCGCTTAGCGCGAATGCCAGGAAGTGGCGGCAGAAGCAGCCGTGACCTCGCGTCAGCTAAAGACGTCGGAGCTAACAAGCGGTGGCGCCGACTCAGGCAGGAAAGGATCTCGCTTCGGGGAACAACACTCGCCAGGGTCTGCAAAGCTATGGCCGCAATGGTCGCGTTGCTTTGGTCGAGAGACCCAGTCCCTCCGTCGGAAAGTGGTTCCTGATCTTCTCGGTCAGGAAGCAGGTTCTGAAAGAGGCGAGTTGCAAAGCTTTCCCTGGCGTCGTGACCTATGACGTGGGTGAACGGCTCGATAAACGGCTTCAGCGGGTCTTCAGGGAATGCTGTAGAGGCGGCAAGAAGTGCAACTGCTTCGTGCATCCACTCGAAAGGTCTCCAAGACTGAACCAACCGGGCGCGCTCAGCTTCAGACCGCATAACAAATGCGTTGCCATGACTCGTGGCGCGCCGGGCTTTCCAGGCCAAGAGTTGGAATCTCGCTTCGCGTTGGTACTCGGGCCCAGAATCGGTGACGCCGAAAGGTGCGCTGAACCCCGGCTCAAGTACTAGTGTGGCCAGCGAGGCGATCCGGCTCCGTCGAGTGACGTTTTCCTCCGCGGTCAGTTCCCGAACATCGCGGGGCTTGGTGTCAATCAGATGTTCAAGACCTTCTAGTCCGAAGAGGAGAGGTGATTCCCAGGAGTTCTTATCTGGGAGCAGACGCCATGAAGTCCCTTGTTGGCATTCGGTCCAGAGCGTCAGGTATCGGCTCCAGGCTGAAGCAGCGGTCGCACGACTGCCGTCCACCTCCTGTTCGCATGCGATCGCGTACCACAGAAGCCGTGCGACTTTGGGCAACTCTGACGTTCTAAGGTCTGGAGCTTGTAGAGCGGTTTTGGCCGTTTGAATAATGGTCGAGCCGGGCGCCTTGTACAGTTCGACGTTGTGAAGTAGCTGCAGCGCAGATTGCCGATCCGTGTTTGGTGCAACGGACCAAAACTCCCATCCTGATTCGCCATCGCCGATGAGCGGCGGCTCCCATGCAGGACCTGATGCGGCCAACGCCCGCCCCTGATTGATGTATAGGGAGAACTCGTCCGCACTCATTGGCGGGATCTCGTCAGCTTTTGCCAAAAGGGTCAGCTCAAGCGCTCGCGCATGCCGATCAATCGACTCTCGCATCTCACTGAGGACGGTCGGACTGTCGGCTAGCAGGACAATGTCATCGACATACCTGGCGTATCCAACGCGGGTCTTTTCCGTGTTGAGTCGTTCAATGATGTTGGCGCCGACCGAAATTTGAGCCACGTATGAGGGTTGTGCCGACCGAAAACTGGGCCAGGTGTTCGACCTACCCTGCTGTTTTTTTGTGCGG
>NZ_KB898488.1 GCF_000377645.1 Thiomonas sp. FB-6
GGCAACGAGTCGATCCGCTTCATGCGCTCCAGTGCCGACGCCAGGACGCGGATCAAGAGCCGGGAACAGGCTCGCAAGGCGCCAGCACAGACCACCTAAGACACCGAGGGGGAAGCCGTTCCGGGCTACGCCCTCCACGGCTTCCCCCTCGATCAAACCGACCACCAGGAGATCACCGACCCAGGCCACGACCTACACTTATCCACCGCCGGACATCATCAGACCGGCTCCCATCCCTGGCTCACTATTGGGTCGGCACGGTGGCTCAGAATTGCATCGGCGCACACAGTTTCGCAAGCCTGGAGTGTCGATCACAGAGGCGTTCGAAAAGACCAAGCATCACTTCTTCGTGGAAAGCGTCGCGTTCGACGGCGTCAAGGCTGACGTCAAGCTGAAGGAGGAGGTCAAGCAATACACCGTCGAGCAGTTCAAGTACTGGGGTGAGCGCGCCGAGGCGGTTCTCAAAGCCAAGGTAGGCCCGTTGGGCCTTTCGCCCGACGCGATCCGGCGCGCTGCGCGCATGGGCAGCATGAAGGGCAGGTCGTCGGCCTACAACGAGGTGGCCTACATCGACAGCACCGCCACGGATCAGACGCTGGTGTCCTGCGTCTCGCGTTTGAAGGTCATCGGATCTCCGTGGCGGACGGTGGTCATGGAGGGCACTTCGAACTACATCTTCGGGCTGCACGCCGGGTTTGAGAACGTGTCCGCGATGACGACTCTCCTGGCCATTCTTCACGCGGCCGAGAGCAAGGTGGACTTCTGCGCTCGTTACGGCATCCATATCGAGGAGAACGATTGGCTGGCAACGACCTTCCACCGACACCCTGGCGACAACGGTGAGCCCAAGGGACGCGATGCCATGGATGCCATGCAAGAAGCGGAAATTGGAGCGTCCTTCGGGCCCGCCTACAACTCGCTGAACAAGTCACCGCTGGAATCGGACCACAAAAAGAAGCAAGGCCGGGTGGATCATCGCACGCCGGGCTCGACGATGGGGCGGGTCAGGAAGCGCGGGGAGCCCTCGCGGGCGGAACTCGCCCGACTGAATTTTCCCGAGTACATGGCGCTGCTCATCAACGAGATCCTGTATCACAACAACCAGGAAATCATCGAGCTTCCGACCCTCGAGATGCGCCGGGCCGGTGTGGAGCCAACACGTCGCGGCGTCATTCTGTGGATGCAGCAAAACGGCTACGTCGCCTCGACGCCCCGCAATCTCGACAGCTTGCGCGTGCGCTGCCTGCCCACCCTGAAGGGCGTGATTTACCAGGACGGCGTGCATCTGCTCGATCCTATGACGAAAACCCGGCGCGTGATTCCCGGCCTCGTCTACCGCAGCGAATGGCTGAACAGTCATGTCCTGTCTTCCTACAAATCATCCAAGAACGTCAGGGTGCATCTGAACCCCTCCTATCCCAGCGAAGCGTGGATTCACCTCGAAGGCCTTCAGAAGGTCGACCTCGTCACCCACGACCCCGAACGGCGCGAGCTGACGCTCTTGGACTGGCTCGGACTGATGCAAGACCAACGGATGGAAAAGCACCTCGGAGCCACCGCGCGTACGCAAGCCGCGGTCAACCGCATCGAGGAGACCCAACGTGCAACCGCACGCGCCGACAAGGAACGCAAGGCCGAACTGCGCGAACTGAAGGAGGCGGGGAAGGTCCCCAGCAAGACTTCCCTGAACAAGGACATCCGAAAGAACAAGGCCGAGGAGTTGGCGGCCATGACCGGCATGCCGCGGTTCACCCAATCCCTCCAGAGCGAGGCTCGCGCGAGCGCAGTCACGCAGGAGGCCACCAGCATGGCCGTCCCACGACCGTCCGACGCGGCTATGCACGATCCCTTCGAGGCCCTGGTCCACCAGTCCCTGCGGCAGGGATCCGATCCCACTGTCTCCCAGGAGTAGCCCCATGAACGTGCTTCAGCAGATGCTTCAAGCCATGCAATCCAACCCTCTCGTCGCGGGACTCCCACCGCGCATGAGCGATGCGCAGCTCTACGAAAAGCTCCGCGTGAGCCCGATCACTCCGGAGAATGTTGCAGAGATTCCGATCGCGATGCGCCAGGACCTGGTTCATGTCTTCAAGCAGATCCTGGTGCCGACCCCCCAGACCCTGAAGATCGCGTCGCACATCCAGGACATGCTCTACACCGGGCTGCACCACCGCGACCCGCGGGAGGAGCGGAACCGGCGGTTCATCTTCGAGTCGGGAAGCCAGAAGGGACAAACGATCGAGGAGGCCCGTTGGTGGGCGTCCTATGCCAACGGCGCCGTGATTCAAGGTATCACCGGAACAGGCAAGTCGCATGCCATCGATGCGTTCTTGCGCTTGCACCATCAGGTCATCGAGCATGGGCCCAACGAGGATGCGGGGTGGCGATCGCTCAAGCAGTTGGTCTGGCTCAAAGTCCACATGCCATCCGATGGAACGCGCGGTGGCTTCCTGCAGGGGGCCTTCCTCGAACTCGACAAGGCGCTCGGGGAGAACTATTCCGAGCAGTACAAGGGGTCGAACTGGACTGTGGAGAAGCGCCTGGTGGTGTTTCTGCACCTGCTCGCGGTCCACCGCTGCGGGCTGCTCGTGATCGAGGAGGCGCAGGAGCGAAACCTCGCCGTCAACGAATTCGGTTCCGACTTCCTGACCTTCTTCCTTCGTCTGCTGAACTGGGGGGTGCCGACGCTGCTCATCGGCAATCCCCTGGCCTTCAAGGTGCTTCGTACGTTCAGCCAGGATGTCGACCGCTTCTCCGAGAGCGGCTGGTTCGAGACCCAGCCGAGCTTCAGCCACGAAAGCGAGACCTGGAAGAACCAGTGGATCCCCTCCCTGTGGCTGCCCACTCTCCTGGAGGAGCCGGACGAGCCGTATCGGCCGTTTTCCGATCACCCGTTGGACCAGACACTGGAGGGATTCATCTGGCGGCGCACGGCGGGATTTCCTCGGTACGTCTCCCGACTTCGCCGCGCCGTGCAGATGCATGCGCTTCGGTGTGGCCTTCGGCGCGTCACCGCAGAACTGGTCGACGCCGTCTACCGGACCAGCGAGATGATGATCCCCATACGTCCCCGGATCGAAGCGTTCGTTCGTCGCGACGCCAACGCCCTCGGGGCCTACGTGGACATTCCGAGTGGCGTCTACAAGGCGCTATGGGCCGCTGACGCGGCTCCTGCGGCGGCGAGCACGGCGGCCGCTTCACCGCGGAGCGGGCCGGTGGCCGCGGGGGATGAACAGGGCCAGCCGCAAGAGGCTCCCGCGAAGGCCAAGGTCAAGGCCAAGGGAGCCTCGTCGCGAGGCAAGCGCCAACCTGGCGGACAGGTGAACTCCACCGAGCCTGGATCGCCGCAATGGAGGGGCAACCTCCTTGCCAACATGCGCACCGCGAGCGGGCTGGAGTCCCAGTAGCGCAGGACTTCCAGCCGTGTCGTCCCTGGCGTTCGTCCCAAGCTGGCAGGGTGATGAAACCCTGTACTCCTGGTGCGCGCGCTTCCACCAGGTTTGCGGCAACGGCTCGGCCCGCAGGACCTCGTCCGTTCTGTTCGGAGGCGAGCACGCCGTGCGCGAGCGAGACGCGCCGATGCATCTTCGGCACTTTGTCGATGCCACGCATGGCGCCCTTGGCTCCGTCGAGTCGATCCTGCGCACCCGCACGGCGACCGGCCTGTATTGGCCGTTCCTGCACCCTCATCGACGCGAGCAGATCCGGACGTATTTTGAGGGCACCTCGGGCAGCGGATGGGTGACCCGGATCGGCATGCCGGCCAGCGCAATCGCCGCGAGGGATCTGCGCTACTGCGACGAGTGCGTGCTCAAGGATGTCTCGGCGATCGGAATTGCGCGCTGGCGCCTGGCCCACCAGCTCATTTGCGCCCACGTATGCCTCGACCATGGAAATCCGTTGCGGACGCTGAAGGTCAAGGCCTCGACCTGGCTTCTTCCCCCAGCGGCCAAGGCTGCCATGGGCGCAACCGAGGAAGTCGCCTGGTCACCCGTCGTGGGACGGATCCTGCAGCGTCTCGCGCATCTTGCCTGGGCGTGCATTGGTGTGGATGCCATCGAACTGGATCTTGTCCGGTCGGCAGCGCTGCATGGCTTACGAACCGCCGGTGTCGCCAGCTGGCAGTTCCCGGTGGATGGGGCCCGGTTGGCTCGATGGTTCCGTGGCACCGATCTCGCGAGAGCGATGCGTGACGCGCAGCCGTCGCAGTCGCGCATCGCAGATGGGCTTTGGGTGCATGCGCTCTTGCGACGGCGCCGGGAGGAACACCCCGTACTGTGGCTCATGCTGTGGTGTGCCATCCACCCCGAGCATTCGCTGGGCGCGTTGACGAGCGGCTTCCTCGCGCCGGCGGCGTCCACCGAAATCTGGGATGAGCGCGGCCAGGGCTGCTTTTGGTCGGCCCCACGCTTCGCGCTTCCGCCCAACGTCATGGAGCTGATCCTCAGCCACGGGTCGCTCAAGTGCGCAGCCAAGGCCCTTGGGATCTCCGTCGTCACGCTGCGCAGGCATCTGGAGCTCGAGGGATGTCGTGGCGGCCAGTTCATTGCAGAGGCGCATGCATCCCAGCGGCGACACGAGGCGCTTGAGGCCATCCGTCAGTACGTGACCCAGCATCCTGGGTGCTCTCGAACTGCGATTCATCGCGATTGCAAGGCAGCGGTTGCCTGGCTGGGTCGATACGCGAAGGAGGACCTTGTGCAACTGCTGGCAACGATTCCCGAGCGCCGGCCCCGGCAGCTGGACCTTCTGCGCTCGACTTCCGGCCCTATGGATCCAAAGGTGTAGAAAATGGCAAGCTATGTTCGACGTCACGCATTCATGGGCGCGATGGCCATGTTTGCTCTCCTTGTCGTGTGTGTGGTGCGGCATGTGCACCTGCGCTACTACGTGTTGCTCGCCGCCGTTGGCGCGCTGCAGGCCGTTGTCGTCTGGGGCTTGAACCGCAGGCTCGGCAGGCAAGGCGAGTCGCTTGGCCAAACAGCGATCGGTCATCCGGACGATTCCCGGCCGATGGTGCAGAAAGGTCAAAGGCGAGGCGGACGAGGAAGGTAGGGCCATGCAACGCCTTTTCCTGGATTGCGAGTTCACCAGCTTCGAGGCGCCATCGCTCATCTCCATTGGCCTCGTGTCCGAGGATGCCGCGCATCGCTTCTATGGCGTTCGAGATGATTTCGATCTGGCTTCGTGCAGCGACTTTGTGCGTCGCGCGGTGCTGCCCATGCTGTATCAGCCGATGCCCGGCAGTGGCATCGCGGCCGGCGGAGCAATGCACGGCCTCGAGCTTCGCTACGCATTGATCGCGTGGCTCGGAACCATTCCCGGCGAGATCGAAGTCTTGTACGAGGCGGACGTCGATTGGGGGCTCTTCACCGAGCTGCTTGAGCAGGTGCCCGCGCGCGTACGGGGGCGCAACGTCCGGACGGACGTTGACTGGATTGGTCATTGGGAGGGGGAGTACGCCCACAACGCATTGCACGACGCGATGTGCCTTCGATGGGACTGGCTGCACCGCCACGGTTTGGGCAACCCCGGGGACAGCGCGTCACGGATCGACTGAAACCATGCACGCACTACGAGACCTTCTTCATGGCTTCCTGCGGGGCGCGAAGGAAGCACCTGCGGGCTTCGCAGGCCCACTTCGTTGGCTGTCTCGGCGGCGTTGGCGACGCTAGTCGATGCGCATCACCCCGCCCCGTTGTGCCCGTTGGCAGGCGTTGCTGGGAACAGGCTCACTTCTGCGGGATCGCGTGCGAGCTCGAGATGTATGGAACGCGCCGCCGGCACGATGCCGCTCCTACACTTCGCTAGGCAAGCCACCACATGTCAATTTGGCCGGAGCGAGCCTGGCGGCGCTGGGACATAGGCGGCGGAGGCGAGACTTCCATGACGACAAAACACAGGCGCATGTCTCGTCGCAAAACGGACAAGGACGTAGCCACAAAAAGCGAACTGTCACCGTGCGATGGGCTGCCTCTGTGGCCGGCCGCGAGACAGCTCTATCGATCGACGGTGCGCTGGAAGCCAGGCGTTCCGAATTGATGGTCGATCACACGCTTCGCCACTTCGATGCCGGCGCGCACTGCGTCCTCGTAGCTGCTGTGTCGGTCCAAGCGAACGCCTATCGGCCAGAACAGTCGTTGGACATATGCTGCCGCGATGACCGGTGTGCAGCGGCCAGCAGTCACTGGAGGCATCGCTCTTCAGAGCGTTGGCTTCACGCGACTGCCAACGGGCACTCTCGACCCGTTGCAGCCCTTCGCCTCATGCACACGTAACGCTTCTGGTTGGTCGCAAGCGGTCACTCATCACAAGACCTCGCACCCCCTCGTCATTGTGCTCTCTCGCCCATGTCCATGAGCATGGAAGGAGCTCAATGCGTGCTCGATGGACATGCGAGTGGCGTGAGGGGCCTTTCCGCCTGAGCGGGCGAAGCGTGGCGACGGCACATCGGCCATTGCAGCCACTCGCGTCGCAAACGCCAGAGGCTGGTGTCGACCCAGAACCGAGGTCGGCGTGGGTGCAGAGATTCTGTGCTGGCCAGTAGGCGACTATCGGCTCAGACCAGCCAGGTCGAAAGCCTGTACCTTGATCTCACGCTGCGCAGCGTGCTCCGTCGACCACGCCGCCTCTGCCTTGGCAAACACGTCTTCGAGCTTGTCCACGGTCTCCCGGTAGCTGGCGAGCGACGCGGCGAAATCCGCGCAGGAGGCGGTTCTCATTTGCGCCGGTTCGGTGCAAAAGCGTGTGGCCCGGCCAACTTCGCCCTGTGTCGACGGTTGCGGGATCTGCCCATGGGCGTAGTGCATTGACATTTCCTGATCATTTAGCGCATAGCGCTGATCTTGCGCACGGAAGCCGATGTCATTGATCTCGAAGGCGATCTGATTTCTTGGGAACGATCCGGCGCCGTTGTACACCTCCCCTTCCTTCGCGAGCTTACCGCGCATGATCGTCGTGTACTGCGAGAAGGTCTTGGTGATCGCGCGTATGGTCACAATGATCGCAGGAACCTGATCATCGAACTGGCGCAGTTCGTGCGTGGCGGATACCACGTTGTCGCGTCGTTCCTGCATTTGCTTCAACTGTTTCTTCGCCGTCGCCGCTTCAGCTTGCATCTGAGCCTGCGCGCTGGCCAGCGTGTCGAGGCGCCGGAGCTGGCTCTGGAAGGCTGCCGCGCTCGACCGCACCAGGTGGAAGTCAAAGTTGGCTCCCATGCGCCCGCCCGACAGGTCCATGGTGTTGCCATCGAGGTCCCCAGATGCCGGAATCGTCCCGCCGAAGGCCTCGGCAAGCTTGATTTGCAGCACCACGGTGTGGCCGCCGGCAGCGCCATTCACGGTACCGTTGATGATCTGGACCTGGGTCCCGCGGGGGGCGACGTAGAACTGCTCGAATCGCCCCAGAACGTTGCCGCCTTGACTTTGCACCAACTGGAGCATTACGGATGAATTTGGTGCGGTGCCGACGTACGTGCCGGAAATGTCAGCAGCGTGCGCAGCCACAGTCAAGGCGCAATAGCCAATGGCACTTATGAGTGACCGCTTCATGGGGCTCCCCTCCAGGTTCCTTGCTCGCAACGCTCGCCCGCGGGCGACGGGTAGGATAAGCGAGAAGGGCAGGCCCTCATCTGAAACGGGGCGAGGAACGGACGATTTCTGGGGATCCGCTCCCGTGTGGGTCACATGGCCTCGCCAGACCGCTCCTCGGCCTGAACGGACTCTCGCCGGATTCGACCTAGTGGCCGGTCACGACCCGTTGCAGTCGGTCGCACACATTCCGGAAAACGGTCACTCAACGCTCCAGCGCCAATGCATCCAGCGGGCTGGCCGGTGCCGCCCGCCGCCACCTTGAGCACATGGGTGTGGATCATGGTGGTGCTCACGTCCGAGTGCTCCAGCAATTCCTGCACCGTGCGGATGTCCGTGCCCGATTGCAGCAGATGCGTCGCGAAGGAATGGCGCAAGGTGTGCACGGAGACGGGCTTGGCAATCCCTGCGTCTGCGACGGCCTTCTTGATGGCGCGCTGGAGCCGTTCTTCAAACAAATGGTGGCGGCGCTCCACACCCGTGGCCGGGTCCACCGACAAGGTTGGCGATGGAAACACCCAGAACCATCCCCAGCGATGCCCCACGTTGGGATACTTCTGATCCAGCGCAGGCGGCGCGTCTGCACCCCGCCGCGCCCGGTTTTCCGGTCGCGTTCCCGCAGCGCACGGGCCTCTCGCATCTGCTACCGCAAGGCTGGCGCAAGCGACTGCGGCAGCATGACCACCCGGCCCTTGTTGCCCTTGGCTTCGCGCACGATGATCGCATGGCGGTCAAAATCCACGTCCTTGACGCGCAGGCGCAATCCCTCCAACAAACGCATGCCCGTGCCATACAGCAGTCTCGCCAGCAAGGCCATCTCGCCGTCCAGAAATTGAAACAGCGCCGCCACCTCATCCTGGGTCAGCACACTGGGAATGCGGCGCTTCTGCGCCGGGCGGTTCACACCGTCGAGCCAGGGCAGATTCACGCCCAGCACCTCGCGGTACAAAAACAGCAAGGCGCTGAGCGCCCGATTGTGCGTGGAGGCCGACACATGGCGTTCAGTCGCCAGCATCGTGAGGAAAGCTTCTACTGCGGCCTCGCCCATCTCACGCGGATGCCGCATAACCCCGCCCCGCCCATTCCACCGAATGAAAAAGCGAACCCAATACACATAAGCCTTCTCGGTGCTGAGGCTATAATGCATGTAGCGGAT
Source organism: Thiomonas sp. FB-6 (assembly GCF_000377645.1). Classification (GTDB taxonomy): domain Bacteria; phylum Pseudomonadota; class Gammaproteobacteria; order Burkholderiales; family Burkholderiaceae_C; genus Thiomonas_A. The sequence goes on from NZ_KB898488.1 coordinate 8,746, forward strand.
GCGCTCGCGAAGCTGATCGAGCAGGCGAACCGCGTGCGCACGGGCATGCCGGGTTTTATGGTTTATTTAGACCTGTGTTTTTTCACGGTCTATTCATCCGAAACCCAGTCTGCAAGTCACTTCGCAGCGCAAGCTTTTGCCAGAATATCCCGCACCGGCCAGTTTATTTTACAGAGCTTGCGGAATACATTACGTTGGGCCTCAGAGGCAACATGACCGACTCGGCCGTTCTCGACTACATCACCGAGTTCTATCTCTCTTCGCGAGACTTCAACGGTGTGCCAGTCAGGACACTTCGAAAGCACCTCGGACTCGACATGCTCGCTACAGGTGAATTGCTTGAGAGATTGGTCAAGTCCGAAGAAATCGATCTGCTTTTTGGCAACGCTCACCCGAACCCTCACATCAAGGCATTCTCCCACATCACTCATGGGCAGCAGCTTGAGTTCCTGAAGGAGTTGGGCCTCACTGACTCTGTCAGTGTGTATCCAGGAAAGAAGCACCTAGCAAAGCTCCCCTTAGATTCACAATTCGAAGGTCGCCCATTCGAATTGGAGCTCGCGCGGGGCTATGGGCAGTTGGAGTACCGCGCATTTGATCTCTCCGTATTAGAGCATTATCGGAATGATCCACGGTACTACTACGAAACCGACTTTATTAACGGCTCCATTTCGATCAAGGATGAGTACTTCGAGAACCCGTCGATGCCGAAGCATGACCAAGTGCTCATGCAATCCTTTGGCTTTGCATATGACAAAGACCTGAACCGCGCAGTCGCGGTATTTCTGCGCTACTTGGCAGATCTGAGTCCAGAGCATCAGCGTGTGTGGCACGCCAAGATGCTTTCTGGTGACTACAAACTCCACCCTGATTATTACCGCAACAGCATTCTCGGTGATTGGGGCACCCGAATCTCAATATTCGAGGCGTTCACACTGGAGCTGAAGGTCATCAACCAAATGGCCGCGCTAATTGGAAAGCCAGCGCTATTCCGGAATGTGTTTCAGTCTGAGAGGCCGAAAGAGTTTGGCTTCCTGCTTCGCCCAACGCTTGCAGAGTTCAATGCCTTCGTTTTGCTACTGGACAAGATGTTATCGGACAACATCGACAAGGCGTTCTTCGAGAACGATGTACCTCTTGAAGAGGATAAGACGCGACCCGATGGAAAGATTGAGGTAAGGCAAAAAGGCACTCTCGCACTGTTGGAGGAGTGGCTCCGCAAGTACTTTCGTCCGGCAGACCCGAAGCCCTTCGAAAGTATGTTCACGGCATTCCGAACGGTTCGCCGTCTCCGGCAGAAGCCAGCCCATGCCGTGAATGAAAACATCTTCGACCTGACCTACTTCAAGGAACAGCGCAAAATTATGATTGACGCCTACGACGCGCTCCGTACGCTGCGCCTTGTTCTTGCAAACCATCCCAAGGTTCGTCGGAATCCGCCCGAGCTTCAAGAGCACTTGGAGAAGGGTGAGATATGGGACATCTGAGGCCCAACTCATCCATCAACACGGGCGCTGCGCGATGAAGTCGCGCAGCGCCGGTTATGTCAGACGTTAGACCTCTCATGTCGAATCTCGCCATCTTCCTCCGCCAAGTCCGCAGCCGTTCGCTGGAGCATCAGCGAGCAATGGAACTTCTCGCCAGGGCCAGACTTGCAGGGCAAATGGTTTCTGTGTTGCGGCAAGAACTGGATTCAATGGTTCGTGTTATCTACTTACTCACGCAAACTCCAGAGCGCCGGGAACTACTAATCGACGCTTCAGTGTGCGGCGAGAAATGGTCACAGGAAGCTTCGCGCGCGAAGGTCACAGATAAGGAAATGGTTGAGCTTGCTCAGGCGCTTCAAGGTTGGACACAGTCCGTGTACAAATTCGGGTGTGCGTTCATCCATCTGTCTGGCCTTCACGACTACAACGACCGCGATCCGTTGTCACAACTACCTACCGAGGAACGCAGGGACATCTTGGAGCACTGCCGTTATTACCATGGTGGCCCCGCTCCTGCTGCCGAACGTTTTGAAGACCTTGTTCCGTATCTACCCCGCGTACTCGAGAAAATCGCGGGAAACCTTGAGTGCTACCTTGAGTCTTTAGAAAACGGCGAGGTGCTAAATGCGAACGAGGTCTAACAGTCCGCTCCAGCCGACCGTCAGCCAGCTACGCTGTCTGCAGTCGGCTGAGCTCGCACGTTATATGCCATAGGAGGGGTAGTGGAAACGACAGACACTGTCCGCAAACTATTCGACGGTGTTGTTCCTGAGAGAGCATCAGAGATTGAGTCTATCGTTAATTATTATGATGCCCAGTTTCGCCTGATTGGCGACCGCGAAGGATTTAACTTGGATGCTGGAGGGTTCTCCGCGATCCAATACACCAGCAGATCAACGCGTCAAATGTGGCTTTTCGGTTATGCCGGAAGGCAGGCGCTACACTGTTATGCTTCGTTGATCGTATTGTTCAAATCAAGGGGTGACACTCTCGATATCAACGAAATAAGCAGAATTCCAGATCAGGCGGCAGAAGATGAAACTTTCAAGTCGATACTTGGTTCCGTGAAAGACCTTAGTACTGCATTTCATGAAGATGACTTTGAATGGCCTGTTGGTATTCCAGAACCAGAGAAGGGTAGGCCATCAGATGCAGAGCGCGCTGCAATATATGATCTAACGTGCATGGCGACGGCTTTTGTGTTTTTACATGAACTGAAGCACATTATTTTCTCAGCTGAAGGCAATTCACCGGAAGATCCGAAGGACGAGGAATATTGCTGTGATGAGTTTGCGAAGGATATGATGATATCCAGAATCAATCAGTACGCCACAAGCAGTGGGTACCCCGAGGAAAAGGTTAGGATGAAGCGTATGATGGGGATCGCTCTAGCATCCGCCTTTATCCTTTTCGCAACAGGAAAAGGTCGTCTCGCCGGTTCAGAGACTCATCCACCGATTCACGGGCGTTGGTCGGCGACTGTGAAGGATGTCAACTTATCGGATGATGACTGGTTCTGGCTGTATTTTTCTTCATTCGCCCTTGCGTTGCTAAAATATTATTCAATAGCAATTCAGCCGAAGGTCGTAAATAATTACAAGTCGCTATGCTTGGACCTAATCTCAGATCTTGAGAATGGGATATAACAAAGCAATCAAATTCGCTCCCTTTGGTCGCCGGACGCTCGTTCCTCGCGCCGTTTGTCGCAGGCGTTGGGCATCTAATGACAAACACTGCTGACAAGTGGGATCGATTCCTTGATCCTGAGGTAGTCAGGCCGTCGCTATTTCTGGCGACGATGTTTATCACCACATTCGAGATCCTCAAGGACTCGATCGTGGACGACGTTCGCGGCTTTTATACAAACGGATTTGATGAGCATGGGCCCACTGTTGGGGCTGAGTACCACTCCAAGGTGCTGTCCAACAACAAGAGCCCGCTCTATGCGTCTCTTCAATGGCTACGCGCGAACGATGCCATTGACGATGAAGACTTGATCATCTTTGAAAAGATAAAGAGCACCCGCAATCAACTAGCTCACCAGCTCTTCGCCGTGGTGACTGGGCAAGTCGAGTCCGCCCACGAAACTCAGTTCACTGATCTAGTGGGGCTGTTGCGCAAGATTGGCGTATGGTGGGTAGCGAACGTAGAAATCCCGACCAATCCAGACTTCGATGGACAGGAGATTGATGAAGCGGGAATTGTTCCCGGTGCGGTCCTCTCACTGCAAATGCTCATTGAGGTGGCATCAGGAAGCACTGAGCTTCTAGAGCATTGGCGCAATGAGCGCGTGAAGAGGCGAGCAGATGCCTAACCACGCCATCAACTCGGACGCGCAAAAGCTACGCTGCGCTCCGCTTCTGCGCGCCGGTTATGGCGAGCGTTGGACGACAGCTTTTCTCAAAGCGCAACGGTAGCAACGGGTCGAAACCTGCCCCGGACCAGATGAAGTCGGAAGACCGCAAAGGCCGAGGTCCTGCCATTCACGGCACCCATCAAGCGATTGCTCGACGGCTACATCGGTCATTGGCCCCTTCCTGCGATGCTTGCGCGGGGGGTGCCCCGCGCTGCTGGATGCGCCAACATACTAAGGTTGCCGACGGCGCCCGCGCGCTTGGCAACCTGCCCCACGGCGCCTGGCGCCACTTCATGTGCATCGAGTCGGTGCGGATTAATCGTCCGCTCGAGCTGGCACCGGGTGTGTGTCGTTGCGCCCCCAAGAGTATCTATAATGTAGCTACTTTGGAGTCGGGAGAATCCCATGCGTGTCGAGATTCAAAAGTGGGGCAACAGCGCCGCATTGCGCATTCCTGCGCCTGCGCTGAAAGACGCTGGCATGCAAGTCGGGCAGAGCCTTGACCTTCGGGTCGAGGGGGGTAAGCTGGTCATTGAGCCGACACGCGAAAGCCTCGAAGACTTGCTGGCGAAGATGACCCCAGCGAATAGCCACGATTTGGCCGTCGTAGGACCCGCTGTGGGAGATGAGGCTTGGTGACGGGGCACGATGCGCCGGAACGCGGCGATGTGGTGTGGCTGGACTCACGCCTCAAGCTGGGCATGAGCAAGCTGGCCGCCGTCCGGCGCTGGTCCTCTCTCCCGCGAGTTACAACGGCAAGAGCGTCTTGATGCTTTGTTGCCCCGTGACGAGCCAAGTCAAGGGACACCCCTTCGAAGTCGCGGTAACGCCATCGGCCGGCAAGGTGACGGGCGTCGCGCTGGCCGACCAAGTCCGATGCCTTGACTGGCGCTCGTGTAACGCTTCCAAGTTCGCATCCGTCACGACCCAATGCACGCTCGACGTGGGCGCGAAGATCAGGCTGCTGCTGCCCTGACCTGATCGGCCGGGGCTTCGAGCGCGGCGGATGGGCTCAAGCCTTCCTGGCATAAAGCACCGCTGACGTTGGAGGACGTCTGGGCAATACGGGTCAACCTTCAAATGAAGCGCGCGTCCGGGAACTTGCCCTGTTCAACCTTGCCATGGACAGCAAACTCCGCGGTTGCGCCCTTGTTGCCCCGCGCGTTCGCGATGTCTGCCATGGCGATGCAGTGACCGGTCGGACCAGCCTGGTCCAAAACATGTCCGACCACCCAGTCCAGCTTGAGAGGGCCCGTTAACGTTTGCCCTGCAGTTCAAGAAGCTGGTCAAGCTTCTTCTCAAGGCGAAGGTTAACTGCGCCAATGAAAAAAGCGAGGCAGAAGTAGTTGATCAACGGAACGAAGCCAAGCACGGTCCATAGCGTGACGTTGCGCCCCTTCTCTCTTGCCAACATGCGGGCGATGAAGCCCAGTGGGATCGTCATGATGACAAGAGGGAGTAGATTCATCAGTGTTGACACGTTTCCTTGTTCCATTTGATCCTCCTAGTTTCTCGGTTCCTTGCGGTGTGATGAATCGTGTTTCTGATCGTGGGCATGGGCGCGGCCGCAAAAAGCGGCCAGCCTATGCCGGCTCAATGAATCGCTTGCACGGCCCCCGTCGACCGCGATCACGCTGAAACAGCGTCCACGATCAGCCCGAATTGCCTCGGCTCGATCGCCGTAAATCTGGGGCGCATGGTCATGGAGAGTTTCGAAGGTGCCGATGGTGTCCATGAACATGCCCATCACGCGCCGCTGCGCACTTCGAGGGTTGTCGTTCGACAAGGGAATGATCGCGGCCCTCCAAGCCGCGAGTGGAGCTTCTGCACAAGCACGGCATGCTCGCTCTCACCGAGAGCCGCGCGTCAATGTCAGCTTCAACTGCGGAGGCGATTTTCGGGCGAAACTGGTCAGCAGCGCAACCAGGATTCCACCGGGCGTTGTGCACATGGCGGAGCGCTCAGCGTATCGGCGGACGTCCAGGCTCGGCGCGTTGACTGTCGAAGCCCTCGAACACCGGCCGTAGTTGGCAGTGCAGGAAGGCTTCCAACAGGTTCAGCACTGGCATTCCGACCCGTTCGTCCAGGATGAAGTTCATCTGCGTCGTGTGATCCATGATCCATTGCCCCACGGTGTCAATGGTTAGGGCCCGGACGTGAACATCGATTGCCCTGAGATCATTACATCCCGCAAGTCGAGCGCCTAAGATGAATCGATTGAGTGGGGGGCTGATTCACATGTGGCGTGCCCGGGTTCATGGAGAAGTGTGTCCCGTGGATTTTCTGACAAGCATTCTGTCGATGACGCGACAGTCATCAGTCGAACGACAGATCCGGCGCTCTTCCATCGAGCCATTCGGGCCGGCGGAACTTTGCTGTTGGGGCATTTTGCGGCTACAGGGGAGGTCTGCCTTGCAAATTTCAGGTATTGTTTGGGCTTAACGCCAACATCTGGAGAAATCGATGCCAACATACCAAGAACTTTCCGCGCAGATTGCATCTCTCATGCAGCAAGCTGAGGCCCAGCGCCGGGCCGAGGTGGCGACGGTGATTCGAGACATTCGCGCCAAGATGGCCGAATTCGGCATCTCCGCCGCGGATCTCGACATGGGCCGTGCGGTGCGTAGTTCTCGGCGGGGGCAAACGGTCGCCGTCAAGTACCGCAATGTGGCCACGGGCGAGACGTGGACGGGGCGTGGGAAGATGCCGCGCTGGCTTGCCGCCGAAGTGGCGAAAGGGCGGACAAAGGAGCACTTCGCAGTTTGAGCGGTGGCGGCGGCCATGACGCTTCGCGTCCAGAGTCGTGCGCGTGGGCCCTGGCCTCAATAGCTCTTCCAGTGGTCGTGCACCGCTGAGTTGGCGCAACTGGGCTTCTGCCGGCTTGGTGGCCACCAACCCAAGCATTTCGCACCGGAGCGAACTGGACCGGGTTGTTGCTGCCGGTGGCCGCGCGAAGGGGGCGCCCAAACCAGCGAACTTGGCGGGCTTTCATCCGGCGAAGCCGGCGGCGATGGACTCGAGATATACGATCGCGTCGTCCGTTCGGCCTTCCTGGACGACTTGCAGCAAGGTCTTGTGGCGGAACGCAGCAACAGGTTCGTTTTTGACGAAAAAGACCAGTCGCAGCCAATCGGTTTGAACGGCCGCCGCAGCCGACAACACCGTTACGAGGTCGCGCAGCCTGGCCTGCAGGCGTGGCGATTCTGAATGTAGTCGCAAGGTGTTGCGATGAACGCCTGCCAGAGCCGCCAGCTCTTGCTGCTGCATCTCGAGCAGCGCGGCGAGCCTGGAGGGGGACAGCCGGGAGGTGCCCGGCTCGCGCATGGACTCAAGCACATCCGCGGAAAGCGCTGGCATCGGGATCTCCTTGGTGGTTCCCAGTGTGCACATCCTACGCACAGTGCACGCACATTTTCAATCCATTCCCGCGGCCGATGGCGCTTGGGTCGCTCGATGCGCGTGCCTGCGCCGACCAGACTCGACGGTCTCGAATGCGGAGTCAACGGCGCGACCCGGCATCCTCAGCAGCGGACAGGCAAAATCTCCCTATCGAACAAGGCGCTTCAACACTCTGTTTCCTCCCCGCAGGCGGAAAAAGAAGAGGCGTTTGACACTTTGTTCTCGGTTTTGACACTTTGTTATCCGACACCTCCCGGCCCCATGCTCCGCTACCAGATCCTCCCCGTCACCCCCTTCGCCCAGAACTGTTGCCTGCTCTGGGACGACGCCACCGGCGAGGCGGTGTTCACGGATCCGGGGGGCGAGGTCGAGCGCCTGCTGGGCGAGGCCGCGCGGCGCGAGCTGCGCGTGGGGGCGATCTGGCTGACCCATGCGCACATCGACCATGCCGGCGCAGCCGGCGAGCTGGCGCAGCGCCTGGACGTGCCCATCGTCGGGCCGCATCGCGACGACCAGTTCTGGATCGACATGCTGCCGCAGCAGTCGCAGATGTTCGGCTTTCCGCCCGCGCAGGCTTTCACGCCGACGCGCTGGCTGGTCGACGGCGACCGGCTGGAGCTCGGCGAGCTGGAGTTCGAGGTGCGCCACTGCCCGGGGCACACGCCGGGCCACGTGGTGTTCCACCACGCGCCGGCGCGGCGTTGCTGGGTGGGCGACGTGCTGTTCGCGGGGTCCATCGGGCGCACCGATTTCCCGCGCGGCAACCATCAGCAGCTGATCGACAGCATCGTCACCCGGCTGTGGCCCATGGGTGACGACACGGTGTTCATTCCCGGCCATGGGCCGGAGTCGAGCTTCGGCGCCGAGCGGCGCAGCAACCCCTACGTGGGCGGGACCTGATCGGCCTGCGCCGCGGCCGTGGGCATCGGCAGCACGCGCCCGGCACGGGCGAACAGCGCGCTGGCCGTGCTCGCGCCCTGCGAGACATGGATCGGTTCGCACGCGCAGGCACGTTGCAGCGCGAGGGCGAACATTGCGTCGTGGTCGACACGGCTGCTGCGTCCGGGGCGTGAATTCGTGCTCATGGCGGTCTCCTCAGGTGGGCCGGCGTCCTGCCGGGCTTTCCCGATCCATTGAGCAATTCCCGTGCTAGCGCCCGGGCGCGCCGCCGCATGCTTGCGCAAGTGTCCGATTCCGCACGGAAAAATCCCCGCCGAAGCGGAGTCCGCGCGGCGCGGCAGGCATTGCGTCGTATGACGCGGGCCGCGATTTCGTCGCTTTGCGGCGACAGCGTGGACCCGGCCTTGTCTCGGAAGCGCGCAAACGCGAGCTGGCGCCCTGTCGCCATGCGGCGACAGAGCCGGAAACCGGCCCCCGGCCGGGGCTCGCGGCTCAGCCGCGGCTGACGCCGTAGCGGGCCCGGTAGTCGGCCACCTCGGGCAGCCAGCGTGCCAGTTCGGGGTCGCGCGCGGCGTCGAGCACGGCCAGCAGCGCGTCCAGGTCGGCGATGGCCACCACCGGCAGGTGGTGTTCGCTCTGCGCGTGCTGCACGGCCGAATGGGGCAGGGTGCTGCCGGCCACCGCGGCCTTCTCCTGGCGGTCCAGCGCGATCAGCACGGCGGCCGGCTGGGCGCCGGCGCCGCGCAGCAGGCGCACCGATTCGCCCACCGCGGTGCCGGCGGAGATCACGTCGTCGACGATCACCACGCGCCCCTGCACCGGCGCGCCGATCAGGTTGCCGCCCTCGCCGTGGTCCTTGGCTTCCTTGCGGTTGTAGGCGAAGCCCACGTTGCGCCCGCGGCGCGCCAGTTCCACGGACAGCGCCGCCGCCAGGGCGATGCCCTTGTAGGCCGGGCCGAACAGCATGTCGAACTCGATGCCGCTGGCCAGCAGCGCATCGGCGTAGAAGCCGGCCAGGCGACCCAGGCGCTCGCCGTCGTTGAACAGGCCCGCGTTGAAGAAATACGGGGTCTGGCGCCCGGCCTTGGTGACGAAGGAGCCGAAGCGGATGACTCCGCTGTCGACGGCGAAACGGACGAATTCCTTGGCGAGGCTGCTGGGTTCGGACATGGCGGCGATGGGCGGGGGCGGGGGCGTGGATGGGCAGGGCGGGCTCGGCAGCGGGGCCGCGCGCGGGCTCGGCAGCGCCCCTGCACGGGCGCGAGCGCCCGCTATGCTACGGCCTGCCCGCCACCCCGCGCATCGGCGGGAATCGGCCGTGGCGCCTGTCCCCGATGCCCATGCCCGTGTCCGCCTCCCGACGCCAGCCACCTTCCGCCACCACGCTGCGCGCGGTGTTCGCCAACCGCGGCGTCGCTTCCATGCTGTTCCTGGGCTTTTCTTCGGGGCTGCCGCTGGCCCTGAGCTCGGGCACGCTGCAGGCCTGGCTGACGGTGCGCGGGGCCAGCCTGCAGGCCATCGGCCTGGCCACGCTGATCGGCCAGGCCTACGTGTTCAAGTTCCTGTGGGCGCCGCTGATGGACCGCGTGGAACTGCCCGGCCTGGCCGGGCGCCTGGGGCGCCGGCGTGCCTGGCTGCTGCCGCTGCAGGCGGGCCTGGCCTTGCTGCTGGGGGCCATGGCCTGGTCGGGCATTCCGGAGGGCACGGCGTTGCCGTCGTGGCTGAGCGCACTCACCGGGACCCTGCCCGCCGCGCAGGCCCGGCTGCTGCCGGTGGTGGTGCTGGCGGTGGCGCTGGCCTTCGTGTCGGCCTCGCAGGACGTGGTCATCGACGCCTACCGCACCGATCTGCTGCCGCCGGAGCAGCGCGGCGCCGGCGCGGCGGTGATCGTGCTGGGCTACCGCCTGGGCATGGTGGTGTCCGGCGGCCTGGCGCTGTGGCTGGCCGCCGAGTGGCTGGGCTGGCGCGGCATGTACGCGGCCATGGGCGCGGTGATGGCCCTGTGCATGCTGGCCACGCTGTGGGCGCCGCGGCCTCCGGCGGGGCTGCCGGCGCCGTCCACGCTGCGCGAGGCGGTGCTGGAGCCGGCGCGGGAGTTCTTCGGGCGTCCGCAGGCGGTGGCGCTGCTGGTGGCCATCGTGCTCTACAAGCTCGGCGACGCCTTCGCCGGGGCCTTGTCGACCACCTTCCTGATCCGCGGCGCCGGCTACAGCCCGGCGCAGGTGGGACTGGTCTACAAGAGCATGGGCCTGCTGGCCACCATCGCCGGCGCGCTGCTGGGCGGCGCCTGGCTGGCGCGCCTGGGGCTGTGGCGCTCGCTGATGGTGTTCGGGCTGGCCCAGGGCCTGTCGAACCTGGCCTACTGGGGCCTGGCGGTGCTTCCGGCCTCGCTGCCGCTGATGGCCGGCGCCGTGGGGGTGGAGAATTTCACGGCGGGCATGGGCACGGCGGCCTTCGTGGCCTTCCTGTCGGCGCTGTGCGACACGCGCTACTCGGCCACGCAGTTCGCGCTGCTGTCGGCGCTGTCGGCGGTGGGGCGGGTGTACGTGGGCCCGCTGAGCGGCTACCTGGCGCTGCACCTGGGCTGGCCCGGTTTCTACCTGTTCAGCGTGGCCAGCGCGGCGCCCGGACTGCTCATGCTGCTGGCGCTGCGCCGCCTGATCGAGCAGCGCGACCAGCCACCGGGCGCGGCCGCCTGATCTGCGGGCACGCGCGGCGGCGGCGCGGCGCCCGCCCGCTGCCTATACTGCGGTCGATGAGATCGGACTTCTCCCCCGACAAGGCCTTGCGCCTGGCGCGCGAAACCCTGCAGATCGAAGCCGCCGCGGTGCAGGCGCTGGCCGACCGCGTCGAACGCGAACCCCTGGCCTCGGCCTTCGCGCAGGCCGTGCGCAGCCTGCTGGAATGCAAGGGCCGGGTGGTCGTCTCCGGCATGGGCAAGAGCGGGCACGTGGCGCGCAAGCTGGCCGCCACGCTGGCTTCCACCGGAACCCCGGCGTATTTCGTGCATCCGGCCGAGGCCAGCCACGGCGACCTCGGCATGGTCACCGAGCAGGACGTGTTCATCGCCATGTCCAACTCCGGCGAGGTGGAGGAGCTCACCCGCATCGTGCCCCTGGTCAAGCGCATGGGCACGCGCCTGATCTCCATCACCGGACGGGCCGATTCCACGCTGGCGCGCTACGCGGACATCCACCTGGATTGCGCCGTCGAGCGCGAGGCCTGCCCGCTGCGCCTGGCGCCCACCACCAGCACCACCGCGCAACTCGCGCTGGGCGACGCGCTGGCGGTGGCGGTGCTGGACGCACGCGGCTTCGGCGCCGAGGACTTCGCGCGCACCCATCCCGGCGGCGCGCTGGGGCGCCGGCTGCTGACCCACGTGGCCGACGTCATGCGCGTCGGCGAGCGCGTGCCGCGCGTGAGGGAGAGCGCTTCCTTCTCCGAGGCCTTGCTGGAGATGACTCGCAAGGGCCTGGGCATGACCGCCGTGGTCGACGCGCAGCAGCGCCTGCGCGGCGTGATCACCGACGGCGACCTGCGCCGCCTGGTCGAGCGCGGGGTCGACCTGCGCAGCCTCAGCGCCGGCGAGGCGATGCACCCGAAGCCGCGCACCATCGGCGCCCAGGCGCTGGCGGTGGAGGCGGTGCAGAGCATGGAGCGCCACCGCATCAGCCAGATGCTGGTGGTCGACGAACACGAGCAGGTGATCGGCGCGCTGCACATGCACGACCTGTTCGACGCCAAGGTGGTCTGAGTGGCCGTGAACGAATCCGCTCCTTTCGACGTCGCCCCGCGGGCCGCCTTCGACCCCGACATCCTGCTGCGCGCCCAGCCGGTGCGCGTGCTGCTGCTGGACGTGGACGGCGTGCTCACGCCCGGCGACCTGCTGGTGGGAGCCGACGGCGAGCAGCTCAAGCGCTTCAGCACCCTGGACGGCCACGGCCTGAAGCTGCTGGCCTCCTGCGGCGTGCGCCCGGCGGTGGTGTCGGGGCGCGACAGCCCGGCCCTGCGCGCGCGCCTGCGCGAGCTCGGCCTGCTGGAGCACGCCGTGCTCGGGCGCAGCCACAAGCTGCCGGGCGCCGAGGGTGTGTTGCGCGAGCTGGGCGTGGACTGGGAGCAGGCGGCCGTGATCGGCGACGACTGGCCCGACCTGCCGCTGCTGGCGCGCGCGCGCCTGGCGGCCTGCCCGCCGCAGTCCCACCCCGAGGTGCTGGCCCGGGTGCATTACCGCACGCGCGCCGGCGGCGGGCAGGGCGCGGTACGCGAACTCTGCGACCTGCTGCTGTGCGCGCAGGGCGCCTACGCCGCCCTGCTGGAGCAGGCGGTGCGCGGGGAGTGAGCGCCATGACGCCGCCGCGGCCGGCCAGGCCCCCGCGCGGCAGGCGCGCGCGCCCGGACCTGTTCCTGTGGTGGCGCCGCGTGTCCAGCATGCTGCCGCTGGCGATGATGCTGCTGCTGGCCGGCTTCAGCGCCTGGGTGGCGCGCGAGGCGCTGCTGGCCATCCACCGCGGCGGCAGCTCTGCCGCCGCCCCGCAGAAGCCCGACTATTTCCTGCGGGACTTCCAGACCCGCAATTTCGACAGCCTGGGGCATTCCAGCGCGGAACTCAGCGGCGCCGCCATGGAACACATTCCCGGCAACCAGACGGTGCGCATCGTGCAGCCGCGCCTGCGCGTGCACGACGCCCAGGGCGCGGTGACCCTGGCCAGCGCCGACGTGGGGCTGAGCAATGCCGACGGCAGCAACGTGCAGTTGTACGGCCAGGCCGTGCTGCGGCGCGAGGCGCCGAAGGCGCAGACCATCACCGTGCGCAGCACCTTCCTCAACGTGTTCCCGCAGGAGCGGCGCATCCGATCCAACCGCCCCAGCACCGTGCGCCAGGGCGACTCGGAGTTCTCGGGCGGTGACCTGCAGATGAACGGTCTGGACGGCACCTTCAGCATGCACGGCGCCGTGCGCGGCAGCCTGCGCCAGGGGGCGGCGCCGTGACGGCCGCCGGCGCGGCGCGCGGCGAGGCCTCGGTGGCGGTGATCACCGGCGCTTCCAGCGGCATCGGCGCGGCGCTGGCCCAGGCCTACGCCGCGCGCGGCTGGCGCGTGGTGCTGGTCGGACGCCGCGGCAGCGCGCTGGACGCCACCGCCATGGCCTGCGCGCAGGCGCAGGGCCTGCAGGTGGTGGACCCGGCGCGCCTGCGCCTGATCAGCCTCGACCTGCGCGACCGGCAGGCCTGGTGCGAGCACGCGGTGCGCCTGCTGCAGGACTGGGGCTGCCCGCAGGTGGTGGTGGCCGCGGCCGGCATCAGCCACGGCGTCGACCTCTCCCACGGCCCGGACCTGCAGGTGGCCGGCGAGATCATGCACAGCAACTGGCTGGCGGCGCTGGCCACGCTGTCGCCGTTCATCGCCCCGATGCGGGCGCGCGGTTCGGGCACGCTGGCGGCCATCGCCAGCGTCGCCGGGGTGCGCGGGCTGCCCGGGCATGCCGCCTACAGCGCCAGCAAGGCGGCGCTGATCCATTCGCTGGAGAGCCTGCGCGTGGAATTGCGCGGCAGCGGGGTGCGCGTGGTCACGGTCAGCCCCGGCTTCATCGCCACGCCGATGACGGCCGGCAACCCCTTCCCCATGCCCTTCCTGCTGGACGCCCACGCCTTCGCGCGGCGTGCCCTGCGCGCCATCGACCGCGGCCGCGCCTACGCCACCATCCCCTGGCCCATGGCCGTGCTGAGCAAGCTGATGCACGTGCTGCCGCGCGCCTTGTGGGACCGCGTGGCGCGCCTGCAGGGGCGCAAGCCGCGCCGCGCGCCGGAGGACGATCCGTCCTGAGCTTGCGCCGAGCCCGCCGGGCTCAGCCGGCCTGCCCGGCCGCGTCGGTTCTGTCGGTCTCGCCGATCTCGTCGAGCTCGCTGTGCACGCCCAGCGCGACCAGGAAGCGCGAGACCATGTTGTAGCTGGCCACGACCCCCACCAGTTCCACCAGTTCCTGCCGCGGGAACTGGGCGGCGGCGGCGGCGAATTCCGGCTGCGCGGGGCGTACGTCGCGGGTCATGCCCCGGGTCAGGCCGAGCACCGCGCGTTCGCGCGCATCGAAGCGCGCCTCGTCGCGGCTGGCGGCGTCCACGTCGTCCAGCGCGTCGAGCTGCTGCTGCGTGCCGCCCGCGGCGAGGAACTCGGGAGCGTGCTGCTCGAACTCGTAGGCGGCGCCGTTGAGCCGGGCCACCGCGCAGATGGCCAGCTCGCGCAGCCGCGCGTCGAGCCGCAGGCGCGTGCGCACCGCCCCCAGCAGCGCGTTCCAGCCCGCCGCGAATTCCGGGCTGTACAGCAGCATGCGGTCGAGCTTGAGCAGGTCCCCGCCGCGCCGCCGGCGGATCGCCGCCACCAGCTCGGCGGGGTCGGCCAGGTCGGCGGGCAGGTAGGGAATGCGCGGCATGGTCGTCGGGGCTCCTGGAACGGGGAGGGAGGTTGGCGCACGCAGCGTACCGTAGCTAGGCAGGCTGTTGAAGTACCGGAGGGGGCCGCGCGTCGCGCGAGCCGGGGGCTTGAAGCCGGCTCCGCGCCGCCCCATATACCTAGCGGAGTACATGCCGCCGGCCCAGGCGCCGGCATCCTCGTTTCGCGGGAGTCACCATGCACGTCGTCTGCCCCCATTGCTCGGCCATCAACCGCGTTCCGGAGGAACGCTTGCAGCAGCACCCCCAATGCGGAAGCTGCCACCAGGCGCTGTTCGGGCCCGAGCCCCTGGCCCTGGGCGATGCCGATTTCGAGCGTTTCGTCGCGCGCAGCGAGTTGCCGCTGCTGGTGGACTTCTGGGCGCCGTGGTGCGGCCCTTGCCGCACGATGGCGCCGCAGTTCGAGCAGGCCGCGCAGTTGCTGCAGGGGCGCGCCGTGCTGGCCAAGGTGAATTCCGACGACAACCCGCAGGCTTCGGTGCGCCATCGGATCCGCAGCATTCCCACCTTGCTGCTTTTTCGCAACGGTCAGGAAGTACGCCGTCACAGCGGCGCGATGCCCGCACGAGAGATCGTGCGCTGGGCGGGGTTGTAACCAGTCGTGACGTCTCGGGGTCTGTTGACCCTGGTCAAGCGCCGGGACCTGGGTGGTTCCCTAGCATGAGTTGCAAGGGGGTTTTTCCCCTGCTCGTGCCCAAAGGGGGCCATCATGACAAGAAATCTCGCTCTCGCTTCACCGCGGCCGCCGCACGGCGGACCGCTTGCCACCTCGCGGGCCCGCCTGTCGCTGGCCCGCATGTCGCTGACCCGCGTGCGCGGCCTGCTCCAGGGTCTCGGCGCCCTGGCCTTCGTCGGCCTGACGGCCGCGCCGGCGCATGCCGTGCCGGCCTTCGCGCGCCAGACCGGCCAGGACTGCGTGGCCTGCCACGTCGGCGGCTTCGGCCCGCAGCTCACGCCCTTCGGCCGCGCCTTCAAGCTCGGCGGCTACACCCTGAAGGGCGGCAGCGCCAAGCACGACATCCCGCTGTCGGCGATGCTCGTGGCCTCCTACACCCACACCACGGCCGACAACAGCGCGCCGCCGGCCGGTTTCAGCGCCAACGACAACGTCACCGCGCTGCAACAGGCTTCCGTGTTCCTGGCGGGGCGCCTGAGCGACCACGTGGGCGTGCTGGCCCAGGCCACCTATTCGGATCCGGGCTCGCAGAACATCGCGCTGGACAACTCCGACCTGCGCTTCGCCAACGAGTACAAGATTGGCTCCACCAGCGGCATCTTCGGCGTCTCGCTGAACAACAACCCGACGGTGTCCGACGTGTGGAACACCGTGCCGGCCTGGCAGTTCGGCTTCATGACCAGCCCCTTCGGCGCGGGCTACGGGCAGACCCCGATCATCGAGGACCTGGG
Source organism: Thiomonas sp. FB-6 (assembly GCF_000377645.1). Lineage (GTDB taxonomy): Bacteria > Pseudomonadota > Gammaproteobacteria > Burkholderiales > Burkholderiaceae_C > Thiomonas_A. The sequence goes on from NZ_KB898488.1 coordinate 24,740, forward strand.
CGGGCACGTGCTCGGCGCTACGGTCTACACCCTGGTCGACAACCACTGGTACGGCGAACTGGGCCTGTACCACCAGATGTCCAACTGGTGGGGCAACCGGTTGCACGCGGGCGGTTCGGCCGATCCGCTCAACGACGCGGCCGGCGTGAACGGGGACCTGGTCGCGGGCGGCGGCATGGTCACGGGTTATGCCCCGTACTGGCGCTTCAACTACTCCAACTCGGTGGGTTCGAACAGCTATGAGTTCGGCGTGCTGGGAATGCAGACCAAGCTGAATCCGCAGAACCCCAACGGCGACCCCACGATCAGCGGCAACGGGCCCGACGAGACCTACAAGGATCTTGGCGTCGACGCCAGCTACCAGTACTTCGGCGACACCGGGATCTGGTCGGTCAACGGGCTGTACATGCACGAGCGCCAGGACTTCACGCAGAGCTACTCGACCGGGGCGACGTCGAACAACAGCGACACCCTCAACGCGATGAACGTGAACGCGGCCTACTGGTACCAGAACACCTACGGCGCCACGATCCAGTTCTTCAACGTCACCGGCAGCACCGATCCGAACCTTTACAACCCCAACACCAACGCGCAGACTTCGGGCGTGACCTGGGAGTTCGATTGGAATCCCTTCGGCAAGAGCTGGGTGGACCCGGAGAAGAACCTGCGGCTTGGGGTGCAGTACACCACGTACAACAAGTTCGCCGGATCCTCGCAAGGGGCCAGCTCGAACAACAGTCTGTACGTCTACGTCTGGACGGCCATCTGAGTCCGGCCGCGGGCTTCGGCCCGCGGCCTGGCGCCGTGCCACGACCCTGGAGATCGACATGAACGCGGTGCGAGACCTCTACTTGGCCCAGGCCTTCGAGCATGGCGAACCCGAGCGCCACAGCTACGTGGTCGCGGTGGGAAGCCTGGAGTCCGTGCAACGCCTGGCGCGCAGCGAGCACGCACGCCGGCAGGGCGAGTACGGCATCGCCATCTACGAGGTCGAGCCCGACGTGCCCATGCAGCAGCATCCGCTGCTGGTCGACTACCTGGGCTCCGTCATGGGCGAGCGCTGGGTGGCCCAGGCGACGGCCCAGGCCGCTTCCGCGGCCTGAGCCTTCAACCCGGGCGGTGCTGCTTCATCGTGTCGGCGCCCTTGCCGGGCGCGCGGCTTTCCTCGTCGCGGATCCTGCGCAGGAAGAACAGCACGAAGAACACGCCCATGCCGAGCATGAAGACGAATACGCCCACGGTCATCCATCCGTAATCGGTGGTGAGCAGGGTGGTCCACGCCGATTGCATCGCATTTCTCCTGGTGTCATGGCTCGCGCGGGAATCGCGCAGACTGCGGTAGCAGCCTAGGCAAGCGGGAGCTCGGAGGTGTTGACCCCGCGCAAGGGCTGCGCGGCCGGCCGCGGCGCGCACGCGCGAAGGGCTCTTGCGTACTCGCGCCAGAAGGCGGGGTCCTGCGCATGGGCGAAGTTCAGGCGCATGCGCGTGCTGGGGCCTGCCTCCGGGTCGAACAGGCGCCCGGGCGCGATCAGATAGCCCCGGTCGTGCAGGCATAGCGCGAGCCCTTCGGTGTCGACGCCGGTGTCGACCCAGCCGAACAAGCCGCGCGGCGGGAAATCGAAGCGGCAGCCATGCTGGCGCGCGGCCTGCACGGCCTGGCGGCGGGCGCGGGCCAGGCGCTCGCGCAGCGCCGCGGCCTGGCGCGGCACCGCGCCGCGCTCGAACAGCAGCGCCAGCGCCCGTTCCGTGAGCGTGGGCGAGGCCAGCCCGGCGAGCAGCTTGGATTCGCGCAGGCGCTCGGCCAGGAAGTCCGGCGCGGCGACGAAGCCCACGCGCCAGCCGGGGGCCAGCAGTTGGGACAGGCTTCCCAACAACAGCGTGCGCCGCAGTCCGTCCATGGCCGACAGCAGCGGCGGGCCGCGCTCGCACAGCGGGGCGTAGACGTCGTCCTCGGCGATCAGGAAATCATGCTCGCGCGCCAGTTCCAGCAACTGGTGCGCGCAGCCGGTGGCGATGTCGCCGCCGGTGGGGTTGTGCAGGCGGGTGGACACCAGCATCAGGCGCGGTCGGCGGGTGCGCGCCCAGTGCAGCACCTGCTGCAGGTCCGGCCCCTGCGGCCCGCGAGGAACGGGCAGCAGGCACAGGCCCTGGCGCGCCAGTTGGGCGAAGGCCAGCGGCGGGCCGGGCCGCTCGACCATCACGGCATCGCCCGGGCGCAGCAGGCTGCGCGCCACCAGGTCCAGCGCCTGCGTCGAGCCGTTGCACAGCAACAGGTGCGAGGGCGCGGCCGGCACGTCCTGCTCGGCGAGCAGGCGCGCCAGTTGCGCGCGCAGGCGCGGATCGCCCTCGGTGCAGCCGAAGGCCTGCACGGAGTCGTCCTCGCGCAGCAGGCGGCGCAAGGCCTGCGCCAGCGGCGTGGCCTGCAGCCAGTCGGCGGGCAGGCTGCCGCAGCCGGGCATGGCGCGCGCGCCCGCGGCTTCGTCCCCCCGGGCCAGCACGGCGCGCAGCAGCGCGACCGCACGGGTCGGCGGCGGCGCGCGCCGGGCCGGCGCATCGCCCGGCTGCCGTGCGGCGCCGGCCTCGCCGCCCGAGTGCGTGGCGCACCCGGGCGCGGCGCGCACGAAAAAACCCTGGCGCGCGCGTGCCTCCACCAGGCCTTGCGCCTGCAGCAGGTCGTAGGCGGCCACCACCGTCTGCGGGTTCACGCCATGTTCGCGCGCGCAGGCGCGCACCGAGGCCAGGCGGGTTCCCGGGGGCATGGCCTGCAGGCGGATCTGCTCGCGCAGGCGCTGGGCAAGCTGCAGGTGCAGGGCCTGCGCCGCGGCGCCGCGCTGCCAGGTGTGTGACATGGTGGAAGGACCCGCACAGCAAACTGAGACGGGCCGGCATCTGTGTTGGTGGGGGCGCAGTGTCCGATCTAGGCTGAACCTGTGTCAAATTGCGACCACACGGTGCGTCCGGGTTCTCCGGGCGCGTCCGCGGGGGCGCAGCCAGCCGGAGGTTCCGCATGTTCCAGTCCCCCCCCATTCCCCCGATGGCACAGCGCGCGGCGCTGCTCGAGGCCGGCGAGGGCCGGGAGTCGCCGGCGTGGCCCGGCGAGGCCGAGGCCTTCCCCGTGGAGGCCGTGAGCCGGGCGATGCGCCGCGTGCTGGCGCGCAGGGCGCGCGAGGCCTTGCAGTACGGCCCCGCCGAGGGCCTCGAAGGCCTGCGCGAGTGGGTGTGCGCGCATCTGGCCGGGCAGGGCCTGCGCCTGCGGCCCTCGCAGGTGCTGATCAGTTCCGGTTCCCGCCACGCGCTCGACCTGCTGGGCAGGGTGCTGCTCGATCCCGCCAGTCCGCTGCTGGTGCAGCGCCCGACCCGCCTGGGTGCCTTGCGCGCCTTTCGGCCCTATGCCGCGCGCCTGGTCGGCCTGCGCTGCGACGAGCAGGGTCCCGCGCCCGAGGCGCTGGCCGATGCCTTGCCGGGCGCGCGCATGGCCTACCTGCAGACGCGCTTCGCCGACCCCACCGGGCTGGCCGTGCCCGAGGCTCGCGCGCGGGAACTGGCGGACTTGCTGGCCGGCTCGCGTTGCTGGCTGGTCGAAGACCAGACCTACGGCGAGCTGTGGCTGGACACGCCGCCGGCCCCGGGCCTGCTGGCACGCGGCGTGGAGCACGGCGTGCTCGTCGGCAGCTTCTCCCCCCTCGTGTTCCCGGGGCTGCGCCTGGGCTGGGTGGCCGGGCATCCGAGCCTGATCGCCAGGCTCGCCCAGGCACGCCGCGCCGCCGAGCTGCAGCCGGGCAGCCTGAGCCAATGGGTGCTGCTGGAAATGCTGCGCGAGGGTTTCGTCGAGCGTCACCTGCCCGCGTTGCGCGAGCGCTGCCGCGAACGCCGCGACGCGGTGCTCGAGGCCTTGCGGCGCCACATGCCCGAAGGCGTGGCGTGGACCCGCCCGCAGGGCGGCGCCCACCTCTGGCTGCGCCTGCCTGATGGCGTGGACGCAGCCGAACTGCTCGCGCCGGCCGGGCGCGAAGGCCTGCCGCTGCTGCCCGGCCGGGCCTTCGACGCCGGCGCCGGCGGATGCGCCAGTTTCGGCGAATGCAGCCAATGCCGCTTCGCCGAGGATCCGCAAGGGGCCGCGCCCACGCGCCACGCGCTGCGCCTGAGTTTCGCCGCCTTGGCGCCGCGAGCGGCCGAGCCCTGCGCGGCGCGCCTGGCGCAACTGCTGCGCGGGCAGGCGCCCGCAGCGTGGCGACCCCGCGAGCCTGCCACGGTGCGGGACGCGCCCCGCCTTTCCCTGGTGCGCCCGCATCCCATGAGGCCCGCATGAAGCGCCCGTCAGGCGCGGGCGCCGCCGCGGGGTTTTGCAGCGCCCGCGCCGCACTCCGGGGGCCTGCGCACTTGCCTGGCGCCCGAGGGGCTATAAGATGCGCGCACGGGGCCTGTCCGGGCGGTTGTTCGCGGGCGGGCGCCGAGCAGGGCCGCCGCGCGCGCCCGGACCGCGATCCGGGCGGCGGGCGGCGACCACCTCAGGCATCTCACGGAGTACAAGACATGGCAACTGCTGCAAAACCGGCCCCCGCGAAAAAGGCCGCCGCCAAACCCGCCCGGACGCCGAACGCGGCGTTCATGAAGCCGCTGACGCCCAGCCCGCAGCTCGCCGCGGTGGTCGGCGCGGCCCCGCTGCCCCGCACCGAGGTGGTCAAGAAGGTGTGGGAGCACATCAAGGCCGCCAAGCTGCAGGACGCGGCCAACAAGCGCATGATCAACGCCGACGACAAGCTGCGCGCGGTGTTCGGCAAGGCGCAGGTCACCATGTTCGAGATGACCAAGCTGATCAACGCCCACCTGAAGTAATCCGGGCGCCTCGCGCGCGGCCCGGCGCCGCGCGCCGCCCCCGCACCGCGCAAGGCGGCGCGGCGGCGTAAAATGCCCGCTCTCGGCCTCACGGGCGCGGCCTTCGCGCACGTGGGCGCAAAGGCAAGGGGTTTGCGATGCGAGCATCGAACAAGAGTCTGTGGGGCGCGATCGCCGGCGTGGTGCTGGTCGCGGCGGCCGCGCTGCTGGCCTGGAACGCCTTCGGGCGTGATCCGAAAGCCCCCAGCGTCGACTACCACCTGGTCGGCGGCAACACGCTGAGTTCCGCGAACCTGCGCGGCAAGGTCGTGCTGGTCGAGTTCTGGGCCACCAGCTGCACCACCTGCGTGGCCGACATGCGCAACATGGTGCGCACCTACGACGCCTTCGCGCCCAAGGGCTTCGACCTGGTCGCGGTGTCGATGTACTACGACAACCCGCAGTACGTGGAGAACTTCACCCGTTCCGGCCCGGTGGGCAAGTTGCCCTTCCCGGTGGCGATGGACCGCTCCGGCGACGTCGCCAAGGCCTTCGGCGACGTACGCCTGACCCCGACCAGTTTCCTCATCGACCGTTCCGGGCGCATCGTCAAGCAATATGTCGGCCCGCCGAACATGGACGAACTGCACGCGATGATCGGGCAGTTGTTGCAGCGACAGGCCTGAAGGCGCGATTGCGCGGCGAGCACCACCGAGCCGCGATCGTGAATCCCCGCCGCGTGCCCGATCCGCACAGAGACCGCATGACCCATGCCAGAAATCCGGGGAAACCCGAATTCTCGCGCTAGGATGGAAGGTATGGTCGCCTCTTTCCATCCGGGCTCCCCCATGGTCGACGGCAAGGCAAGCCTTTCCGACGCACCGGGTCCCGGGCGCGCATCGTCCACCGCGCTGTTCGCGCGGGATGCCGCAGCCGGTGTCGCCCACGCGGACGAGCAGGCGATGCGGCGCGCGCTGGCCCGGCCGGCGCAGACCCTCCCCGGCGGCTTCCTGCTGCGCAGCCTGGGCCTGCAGTCCTACCTGCCCACGTGGCGCGCGATGCGCGCCTTCACCGATGCGCGCGGCCCCGACACGCCGGACGAGATCTGGCTGCTCGAGCACCTGCCCGTGTACACCCTCGGACAGGCCGCCGACCCCTCCCACGTGCTCGACCCGGGCGCCATCCCCGTGGTGCCCACCGATCGCGGCGGCCAGGTCAGCTACCACGGCCCCGGCCAGGCGGTGATCTATTGCCTGTTCGACCTGCGGCGTCGCCGCTGGATGGTGCGCGAGACCGTGCAGCGCCTGGAAGAGGCGGTGATCCGTACGCTGGCCCGCCACGGCGTGGTCGGCCTGCGCCGCCCCAGCGCACCGGGCGTGTACGTCGGCGCCCCCCATGCGCGTGCCGGCGCCAAGGTCTCGGCGCTGGGCCTGAAGGTGCGCAACGGCTGCACCTACCACGGCGTGTCCATCAACGTCGACATGGACCTGCGCCCCTTCCAGGGCATCAACCCCTGCGGCTACCGCGGCCTGGAAAGCGTCGATCTGGCCACGCTGGGCGTGCACGCGCTGCCCGACGCGGTGGCCATGTGTTTCGCCACCGAACTGGCGATGCTCGCCGAGGACCTGGAGCACGCGCAAGCCGCGGGCCCCTGCGCCGGCGGCCCACCCCCTACCCGAAGCTCATGAGCCAAGCCATCGATCCGCGCCAGAAGCAAAAAGGCGAATCCAAGACCGCGCGCATTCCCATCAAGATCGTCTCCGACGCGCCGGCGCTGAAAAAGCCGCAGTGGATCCGCGTGAAGGCGCCGCCCGCATCGTCGCGCTTCAACGAGATCAAGGGCATCCTGCGCGAACAGTCGCTGGTCACCGTGTGCGAGGAAGCCAGTTGCCCGAACATCGGCGAGTGCTTCGGGCACGGCACCGCGACCTTCATGATCATGGGGGACAAGTGCACCCGGCGCTGCCCCTTCTGCGACGTCGGCCACGGCCGCCCCGATCCGCTGGATGCGCAGGAGCCGCAGCGCCTGGCCGACACCATCGCCCGGCTGCGCCTGCGCTACGTGGTGGTCACCAGCGTCGACCGCGACGACCTGCGCGACGGCGGCGCCCAGCATTTCGTGGGCTGCATCCGCGCCATCCGCGAGCGCTCCCCGGCCACGCAGATCGAGGTGCTGGTGCCGGATTTCCGCGGGCGCCTGGAGCGTGCGCTGGAAGTGTTCGAGGCCGCGCCCCCCGACGTGATGAACCACAACCTCGAAACCGTGCCGCGCCTGTACCGTCAGGCCCGTCCCGGCGCCGACTACGCGCATTCGCTCAAGCTGCTGCAGCAGTTCAAGCAGGCGCATCCGCAGGTGCCCACCAAGAGCGGCCTGATGGTCGGCCTGGGCGAGACCGACGAGGAAATCGTGCAGGTCATGCGCGACCTGCGCGAGCACCAGGTGGACATGCTCACCGTGGGCCAGTACCTGGCCCCCAGCAACCACCATCTGCCGGTGCTGCGCTACGTCGACCCGGACGGCTTCGCGGCGCTGGAACGCGAGGCCCAGGCCCTGGGCTTCAGCCACGCCGCGGTCGGCCCGATGGTGCGCTCCAGCTACCACGCCGACGCCCAGGCGCGCGAAGCGGGGGTCTGAGCCCCTGGCGCTACGGGCCCGAGGTCGTAGCGCAAACGGGAAGGACCTGGCGATCCATGCACGCTGCAGTCGTCTCGCGGCTCGCGGCACGTCCCGGGACAATGAGCAGCGGCTGAGCCGGCTTGCGCCGAGACATCGTGTTGCTCGATCGTCCGTCGCGTTCTAGCGAGACCTCCGCCACTCTCTGCATCGACTGCAGCGCAGCTCAGTTCGGCAGGGCGGATAAGGAGTAGAGCAAGGCAACGCGTTGTTTCCAACCGCGATGCGGCCTTGCTATCTGCCTAACACGCACTCCTACTCAGTCCCGGGGATGATCGGATTTGACGGTGGCATCGCTCTCTAGCAGGGAGCCGGCGTCGCTCCGCGCGCCGGTAGCGCCGGCTCAGCCCCCGGAGCCGGCGCAGCCCTGGCAGAAGACCTCCGCCAGGGCCTCGAACACCGCGGGTGTGCGTTCCAGGCGGGCGATGGTTCGAGCGCCCTCGAGGGCGGCTGCCAATGCGGCCGCGGTCGCGGTGGCGCGCGCCGGCGCGAAGCCGCAGGCCCCGAAATGCTCGGCCATGATCCGCGTCGAGTCCGCGAAGCCGCGGGCGATGCGGGCGGTCAGCGCGGGGTCGAGGGCGGCCAGTTCGTTCGCCAGGTTCTGCATCAGGCATCCGTACTGGAAATCCGAGTCGACCATTTCCTGCGCGAAGGCGCCGAAGACCCGGCGGATGAATCCGGGGGCATCGCCCGCCGTGCCGGCGGACAGACTGCGCAACACGGCCATTCGGCCGGCGACGTAGTCATCGATGGCTTCTTCCGCGAGTTGAGCCTTGCCGCGGGGAAAGTGAAAGTAGAACGATCCCTTCGGGGCTCCGCTTTGTTCAAGGATCTGGGTCAACCCGGTCGCCGCGTAGCCCTGGATGCGGAACAGCTTCACGGCGGCGGCGATGGCGCGGGCGCGGGCGTCGGACTTGCGTGTCATGGCAGGAACGTAGCACGCCGGCTCGGCGGCCCCCACGAGGCTGGACGGGACGCGGCGACGGGCTTTGACAGAGCTATGGTGATCGACATACTATGGCAATCACCATAGTCGTTCGCCGGTGTGCCACTCCGGGCGCGCCCGCGCCGGGACGACCCCGCGCAATCCCCCGAAAGGAACCGCCTTGTCCACTTCGTCCTATGGCGCAGGAACCCTTGCGCCGGGTGTCCGCTCGCGCATGCTTGAGGGAGTCAACGGCCTCGACGTCCATGTGCTCGAGGCTGGCTACGAGGGCCGCGACCGTCCGCTCGCGCTGCTCCTGCACGGTTTTCCGGATCTGGCCTACGGCTGGCGCCGCCTGATGCCCATCCTGGCCGAGGCCGGCTACCACGTGGTGGCGCCCGACCTGCGCGGCTACGGCCGCACCACCGGCTGGGTGAACGCCTACGACACTGCGCTGGCGCCCTTCGGCTTCCTGAACCTTGCGCGCGACGCGATCGGGCTGGTTTGCGCCCTGGGCTACCGGCGCACGGCCTTGCTGGTCGGGCACGACCTGGGCTCGCCGGTGGCGGCCTATTGCGCGCTGGCCCGGCCCGACGTCTTCGCCTCGGTGGTGCTGATGAGCGCGCCCTTCCCCGGGCCGCCGGCCTTCGCCTTCGACATCGCGCAAGGCGAGGTGCCGTCAGGATCACCCAGGGACGCGCAGCGGGAATTGGCGGCCGCGCTGGCGGCGCTGGATCCGCCGAGGGTGCACTATCAACAGTATCTGGGCAGCCGATCGGCGAACGAGGACATGTGGCATCCCCCGCAAGGCCTGCATGCCTTCCTGCGGGCCTTCTTCCACGTCAAGAGCGGAGACTGGCCGGGAAATCAGCCGCATCCCCTGAAGGCGCCGACCGCCTCGGAATTCGCGCGAATGCCCGCCTATTACCTGATGGAACTCGGCAGGACCATGCCCGAGACCGTCGCGCCCCTCCTGCCTTGCGCCGACCGGATCCGGGACTGCCCATGGCTCACCGAGGCGGAACTCGGCGTGTATGCGGAGGAATTCGCCCGCACCGGCTTTCAGGGCGCGTTGCAGGCCTACCGCGTGCTGGCCGACCCCGAACTCAACGCCGAATTGCGCCTGTTCTCGGGCAAGACCCTCGACGTGCCCTCCCTGTTCATCGGCGCAAGCCGCGACTGGGGCACCCACGCGGCGCCGGGCGCCTTGGAGCGCATGAGGACCCAGGCCGCGCCGGCCATGGCGGGCACGGAGATGATCGAGGGCGCCGGCCACTGGATCCAGCAGGAGCGCCCGGCTGAACTGGCCAGGCTCCTGCTCGCCTTCGCCAGGCAGGCGGGCAGGGCTTCGCTGCGCCCGTGAGGCTGCACGCGCGGGCCCGGTCCGGTAGCGCCGGGGGCGTCGCGCCGCCCGCGCTACAGTGGGAGCCACGGCATCGTCTCGGCACCGTGCCGTTCGCGACACGGCTGCCTCGAGGCGGTCTCGCGCGACCGCGCGCGTCCCAGGAAAGGAAATGATCATGGCCATCGATCACGCACGTTCCGGCGAAGCCGTCGACGTGAGACCGCTCGGGCAGGGCGTGCAGGCCGAGCGCAGCAAGGCGCTGTTCAAGGCCCGCGACCTGGAGGTCGTGCGGCTGGTGCTGCGCACGGGCGAGCAGATGGCGCCGCACAAGGTCGCGGGGGACATCACCATCCACTGTCTGGAGGGCGCGCTGAAGGTCACGGTCGACGGTGCCGAGCAGCCGATGCTCGCGGGCCAGCTGATGTACCTGCAGGGCGGCTGCCTGCACGGACTGGTCGCCACCGAGGATGCCTCGGCGCTGCTGACCATCGCATTGCCGCGTTGAAGCCGCCGCGGCGCGAGCCTGTGGACTACGGCTGCGCGCGCGTCGGCCCCGAGCCGGCCCCGCTTTGCTCGATCGCCGAGGCGATCGCGGCCAGGTCGGCGGCGTCCAGTTCCAGGGTCGCCGCGTCCAGCCAGCCGTCGACCTGCTGCGGCGTGCGCGCGCCGACGATGGCGCCGGTCACGCCGGGCCATGCGAGGGTCCACGCGATCGCCACCGCGGCCACGGTGCTGCGATGGCGCTCGGCCAGCGCTTGCAGCAAGGCGGCCAGCCTCAGGTTGCGCTGCAGGCGCTCGCCCGTGAACTCCGGGCTGCGCGAGCGCCAGTCGTCGGCGGGCAGCGCGGCCGCGCGCTCGGCGCTGAAACGTCCGCTGAGCAGGCCGGCCTGCATGGGGCTGTAGACGATCACGCCGGTCTGGTGCGCGGCGCACAAGGGCAGCTCCTTCAGGGCCACGTCGCGGCGGATCGCCGAAAACGGCGGCTGCAGCGTGTCCACGTGGCCCAGGCGCTCGGCCGCCTCGAGCTGCGCGGCGTCGTGGTTGGACAGGCCGACCGCGCGCACCTTGCCCGCGCGCTTGAGATCGAGCAGGGCCTGCCAGTACTCCTCCAGCGGCGCGCCGTCCTTGGCGGGCCAGTGCATCTGGTACAGGTCGATACGCTCCACGCCCAGGCGGCGCAGGGATTCCTCCACCTCGGCGCGTATGCTCGCGGCCGCGCCGACGGCGCGCGCCGGGGCCTTGCGATCCTGGGGGTCCCAGCGCAGGCCGCATTTGGTGAACACGTAGGGCCTGTGCTCGGCGGGTAGGCCGGCCAGAGCCTGGCGTACGACCTCCTCAGAATGTCCCAGCCCGTACACGGCCGCGGTGTCGATCCAGTTGACGCCGCGCTCCACGGCGTGACGGATCGCGGCGATGGAGTCGCGGTCGTCCTGCGCGCCCCAGCCCACGGCCCAGTCCGGGCCGCCCGCGGCCCAGGAGCCGAAGCCCACGCGGGTGATGTGCATGTCGGTGCTGCCCAGCCGGCGCAGCGGCAGCGCGCCGCCGTCGCGGTCTTGTGCCTGGTTCATGTCGGGTCCCTGATCGGTCTGAAACCGACATTCTTGTGCATCTGCGCGATTCCTTCCCGTCATGGCTCGAAGCGGCCGCCGAGGCGCGGCCGGCTTCAGCTCGCGCGCTGCGGCAGCAGGCGTCGCCACTGGCCTGCGGCCAGCGCGGTGCCCGCCAGGATGACGGCGCAGCCCAGCAGCATCGGGGCCGTGATCGCTTCGTGCAGGAACAGGCGCCCCCACAGCATGCCGAATACCGGGATGAGGAAGGTGACCGAGGCCGCATAGGCCGCGCCCACCCTCGCCAGCAGGCGGAAGTACAGGACGTAGGCGACGGCGGTGCACAGCACGGCCAGTGCCAGCACGTAGGCCCAGACGACCGGCGGTACCGGGGCGCTCGGCCACAGCGCCGCGCCCGGAAGCGCCAGCATCAGCGCGGCGAAGCCCTGGCTGGCGAATGCCGTGAGCAGGGGATCCACCTGGGCCAGGTGCCGGCGCGCGTAGTGCACGGCGAAGCCGTAGGACATCGGGGCCAGCAGCACCAGGCCGGCCGCCGCCAGCGAGCCCGCGGGCCCGGTGTCGGCCTGGCCGGCGACCAGCAGCACCACGCCCCCCAGGCCCACCACGAGGCCGACCCCCTGGGTGCGGGTGACGGCGGCTCCGAAGGCCAGCGCGCCGACCAGTGCGGCCCACAGCGGCGTGGTGGCGTTGAGGATGGATTCATAGCCCGCGCCCAGATGCCGGGCCCCCGCCGCGAACAGCGAGAAGGGCAGGGCCGAGTTGCTCAGGCCCACCACGGCCAGCGCCCGCCAGTGGCGCCGCAACTGCGCGCGCCGGCTGGCGTTGCGCAGCACCGGCAGCAGCACCAGCGCGGCGATGCTCACGCGCAGCGCGATCAGCGGCAGCGCGCCCAGCACCGGCGCGCACAGGCGCAGGAACAGGAAGGAGCCGCCCCAGATGGCGGCGAGCAGCAGGAGTTCGAACAGCGGCATGGTTGCGGGCCTTCAGCGAGCGCGGGAAGCGCGTAGCCGCAATGTAGCCGCCGCCCGCGCGCCGGTCTGGCCGGAAACGGACCTGCGCCTGCTCGCGTGGCGCGCGCGTCGGGGCCGCTCCCCCCCCCGGGCGAAGGCGCAAAAAAAGCCGCCCCGGAGGGCGGCTGCCTGAGCGCTCGCGGTCGGCTTCAGCCGAGTTCCTCGTACAGCGGCAGGGTCAGGAATTCCACGAAGTCCTGGGCCGTGGCCATCTGCTCGAAAATCCGCGCGGCCTTGTCGAAGTGGCCTTCGGCGCCGGTGGCCTTGACCTTCGCCAGTTCCTCCGGGATCAGCGCGCGCACCATGTCGGCGCTGACCTTGCGGCCGTCGTCGAGCACGCCCTTGGGGCTGTGGATCCACTGCCACACCTGGCTGCGCGAGATTTCGGCCGTGGCGGCGTCTTCCATCAGGTTGTGGATGGGCACCGCGCCGCTGCCGGCCAGCCAGGCACCCAGGTAATGGATGCCCACGTTGACGTTGTTGCGCAGCCCGGCCTCGGTGATCGGCGATTCCGGGCGGAAGTCCAGCAGGTCGGCCGCGCTGACCTTCACGTCGTCGCGGGTCTTGGAGAACTGGTTCGGCTTGTCGCCCAGCACGGCGACGAACTCCTCCATCGCCGGCCCCACCAGCCCGGGGTGCGCCACCCAGCCGCCGTCGTAGCCGTCGGTGGCGTCGCGACGCTTGTCGGCGCGGATGCCTTCCATGGCCTTGGCGTTCTTCTCCGGATCGTTCTTGATCGGGATCAGCGCGCTCATGCCGCCGATGGCGGGCGCGCCGCGGTGGTGGCAGGTCTTGAGCAGCAGCAGCGCGTAGGCCCGCATGAACGGCGCCGTCATCGTGATCAGCGCGCGGTCGGCCAGGCAGAAGTCGCGGTTGCTCTTGAACTTCTTGATGGCGCTGAAGATGTAGTCCCAGCGCCCGGCGTTCAGCCCGGCGCTGTGCTCGCGCAGTTCGTACAGGATCTCGTCCATCTCGAAGGCCGCGGTGATGGTCTCGACCAGCACGGTGGCCTTGATGGTGCCGCGCGGCAGGCCCAGCTCATCCTGCGCGGCCACGAACACGTCGTTCCACAGGCGCGCTTCCTGGTGGCTCTCCAGCTTGGGGAGGTAGAAGTAGGGGCCCGCGCCGCGCGCCAGCTGCTCGCGAGCGTTGTGGAACAGGAACAGGCCGAAGTCGAACAGGCCGCCGCTGACGCGCTGGCCGTCGATCAGCACGTGCTTCTCGTCCAGGTGCCAGCCGCGCGGGCGCACCTGCAGCACGGCGATCTTGTCGGCCAGGCGGTAGGTCTTGCCGTTCTGCTCCAGCGAGATCTCGCGGCGCACCGCCTGCGACAGGTTGAACTGGCCGCGGATCTGGTTGTCCCAGTTCGGGGTGTTGGCGTCCTCGAAGTCGGCCATGTAGCTGTCGGCCCCCGAGTTGAACGCGTTGATGATCATCTTGCGGTCGACCGGGCCGGTGATCTCCACGCGCCGCGTGTGCAGCGCCGGCGGCACCGGGGCGATGCGCCAGTCGCCTTCGCGCACCGAGCGGGTCTCGGCCGGGAAGTCGGGGCGCTCGCCGGCGTCCAGGCGCTTGGCGCGCTCGACACGGGCGGCCAGCAGTTGCTGGCGCCGCGCCTCGAACTGGCGGTGCAGCTTGGCGACGAAGCCCAGCGCCTCGGCGCTGAGCACGGAATCGAATTCAGGGTTGTGCGGCGCCGTGATGGTCACGCCCGCCGGCAGTTGAGGGTGCTGCATGCGAATCTCCAGGGTTTCCAGCTTTTTTCAGCTTGTTCATCGATGATCGGGACAGATCATGTCCCAAGGGGCGCCGGCGCGGCGCCACCGTGCCGGCCCGGCGGTAGCCTCGGCACGGAAGGTTCCAATCCATTATTAGACACCAGCGCGCGCCGGACGACTCGCGGGCGCTGTACCCATGCTGCGCTGCGTCAACGCAGGGTGTCGCGCAGGGAGCGCCAGCCCTGCGCGGCCAGGTACAGCGCGAAGCTCAGCGCGGCGATCCAGGTGCTGGCGGGCCAGCCCACGGCATAGGAAGCCTCCAGCCCCGCGCAGGCCAGGCCCACGCCGAGCAGCATGGACAGCAGCACGCCCGGGCCCAGGCGCCGGGTCAGCGCCTGCGCCGCCGCGGGCGGGCCGACCAGGAAGGCGAAGATCAGCAGCGCGCCGATCACCGGCACCGCCACCGCCACCGTGGCCGCCAGCAGCAGCGCGAACAGCAGGTCGAGCAGGTTCACCGGCACGCCTCGGGTGCGCGCCATGTCCGGGTTGAGGCTGGCCAGGCACAGCGGGCGGTAGATCAGGCCCAGGCCGAGCAGCGCGCCGGCCGCCACCAGCAGCGACAGCCGCGCCTGCGCGGCGCTGATGCCCACGATGCTGCCGAAGAGCATGCTCATGGCCGATTGCGCGTTGCGCGTGTACAGGCTGAGGAACAGCACCCCCAGGCCCAGCGCGAACATGAGCACCATGCCGATGCCCACGTCGCGCTGGCGCAGGCGCCGTCCGGCCAGGGCCAGCGCCACACCGGCCGCCAGCGTGAAGGCGAACAGCCCCAGGTAGGCGCTCAGGCCCAGCACGATGGCGCCCGCGGCGCCGGCGAAGCCGATGTGCGACAGCGCATGGGCGGCGAAGGTCTGGCGCCGCAGCGTGACGAAATAGCCCACCGCGGCGGCCGCCGCGCCGATGGCGCCGGAGGCCAGCAGCGCCTGGCGCATGAAGGCGTACTCGAGGCCCAGGATCACGGCGGATCCTCCGACGCAGCGTGCGCAGGGTCGTGCGCATGGTGGTGCCCATGGCCGTTTCCAGGACCGTGCGCGCCCGGCGCGTCGGCGCTGCCGTGGTGGCAAGGCCCGCCTTCCTCGGCCATGAAGCCGCGCGCCGGGTGGATGAACAGGTAGCCGTCGTGGCGCGCCACCTGCATGGGCAGCCCGTACAAGGCACTCAGCACGCCGGGCTCGATGACCTCGTCGACGCGGCCCTGCCGGCCGCGCCCGCCGGCCAGGTACAGCACGCTGTCCATCAGGCCCAGCAGGGGGTTGATGTCGTGCGCGCTGAGCAGCACCGTCAGGCCCTGGCGGTCGCGCAGCGCGCGCACCAGTTCGAGCACGCCGAGCTGGGCGCGCGGATCCAGGTTGGCCAGCGGCTCGTCCAGCAGCAGCATGCGCACCGGGTTCACCAGCGCCTGCGCGATGCACACGCGCTGGCGTTCGCCGCCGGACAGCGTGTCCATGCCGCGCTGCGCCAGATGCCCGGCGGCGGTCGCCTGCAAGGCTTCGCGCACCGCGGCAGCGCGCCGGGCCCGCCCGCCCGGCGACAGGCCGATGCCCCAGCGCTCGCCCTGCCAGGCGCTGGCCACGAAATCGCAGGCGCGCAGGCGCGACCAGGCCCCGTCGGGCACGCCCTGCGCGACGTAGCCGATGGCGCGTCGCGCTTGCGCGGCCGCGCCCCCGAACACGCGCAACTCGCCCTGGCGTACCGGCAGCAGCCCGGCCAGCGCCTGCAGCAGCGTGGTCTTGCCGGCACCGTTGCTGCCGAACAGGCCCACCACCTGGCCCTGCGCGATGCGCAGATCCAGGTCGCCTACCACGTCGCGCGCGCCGCGCGCCAGGTGCAGGCCCCGCGCCAGCACCGCGGCGGTGGTGTCGGTCGCGCTGTCGGTCGCGTGCTCGGGGCCGGACGCGGTGGGCATGAAGGAGGGCCTGGATCGGTCTGGATGGGAAGCGCCGATCATAATGCAAGTCGATTGCATAAAAGGTTTCGGCGGTAAGGGGCGGAGGCTTTGCGACAATACCCACATGAGCACGATCGCCAACGACACTTTCCTGCGTGCGCTGCTGCGCCAGCCCACCGAATTCACCCCCTTGTGGCTGATGCGCCAGGCCGGACGCTACTTGCCCGAATACAACGCGACACGCTCGCGCGCGGGCAGCTTCCTGGGCTTGGCCACGAGCCCGGACCTGGCCACCGAGGTCACGCTGCAGCCGCTGGAGCGCTGGGATCTGGACGCGGCCATCCTGTTCTCCGACATCCTCACC
Source organism: Thiomonas sp. FB-6 (assembly GCF_000377645.1). Lineage (GTDB taxonomy): Bacteria > Pseudomonadota > Gammaproteobacteria > Burkholderiales > Burkholderiaceae_C > Thiomonas_A. The sequence goes on from NZ_KB898488.1 coordinate 41,107, forward strand.
GTGCCCGACGCCATGGGCCTGGGGCTGCGTTTCGCCGCTGGCGAGGGACCGCGCTTCGAGCATGCGCTGCGCACCGAGGCGCAGATCCGCGCCTTGCAGGTGCCGGAACTGGACAAGCTGCGCTACGTGTTCGACGCCGTCTCGCAGATCCGCCGCGCGCTGACCCGCGACGGGGTGCAGCGCGTGCCCCTGATCGGTTTCGCCGGCAGCCCCTGGACCCTGGCCTGCTACATGGTCGAGGGGCAGGGCAGCGACGACTGGCGCCAGACCAAGACCCTGATGTACTCGCGCCCGGACCTGATGCACCACATCCTGCGGGTCAACGCGCAGTCGGTGGCGGCCTACCTGAACGCCCAGATCGAGGCCGGCGCGCAGGCGGTGATGCTGTTCGATTCCTGGGGCGGCGCGCTGGCCGACGGCGCCTTCCAGGAGTTCTCGCTGCAGTACAGCCGGCTCGTGCTGGGCGCGCTTCGCCGCGAGCACGAGGGGCGGCGCGTGCCCGCGATCCTGTTCACCAAGGGCGGCGGGCCCTGGCTGCGTGAAATGAGCGAGTCCGGCGCGGACGCGCTGGGCGTGGACTGGACCGTCAACCTGGGCCGCGCGCGCGAACTGGTGGGCCAGCGCGTGGCGCTGCAGGGCAACCTTGACCCGACGGTGCTGTTCGCGCCGCCCGAGCGCATCGAGCACGAGGTGCGCGCGGTGCTCGACAGCTTCGGCCCCATCGCCGCCGGCGAGGCCGCGGGGCACGTGTTCAACCTTGGGCACGGGATTTCGCAATTCACCCCGGCCGAGCATGTGGGAGTGCTGGTGCGGACCGTGCACGAGCACAGCCGCGCGCTGCACCAGCGCGGGGCCTGATTTCGGTGCGCGGCGGCGGGGGGAGCCGCCCAATTCCGCCCCGTTGTCAAGCCCGAAGCACCGATTTATACACACCGCGCCCGATTTTAGGACATAGCGCAGGGATCCCAGACCTTACTTCAGGATGGGTCATTCAACCCATTGAATTTCAAGGGTTTATGGCCGTTTTGTGCAGAGCGGCATGACTGGTGTCTGCAGTTATCCACAGATCTCGACATGATCAGGGCGGGCTCTATGCACAAAGTTATCCACAGATTGGGGATTCCCCTGATCGGCCGATGGGCAGCACGCCGCGGGGCCGCGCGCGAGGCGAGCCGCTACTCACATTCCGCTGGCGGGGCGGGGCGCTGCTCGTGGTAAACCCGCAGGCCGCCGGGCTGCTTCCGGGCGAGCCGGCGGGAGCCGGCGCCTGGCGCCTGCGCGTGGCGGTGGACGCTCCGATCTGGGGCGCGCTGGACTACAGCGGCGAGCGCGAGCTGGCGCCAGGCACCGTGGTCCGCGTGCCCTTGGGGCGGCAGACGGTCTGCGGCGTCGTGCTGGAGGCGCTGGTCCTGGAGCCCGGCGCCGCCGAGGGCCTCAAGGCGGTGCACGAGGCCTGCGAGGCGCTCCAGCCCCTGGGGGCCGAGTGGATCGAGCTGCTGCGCTTCACCGCCGACTATTACCAGCGCCCGCTGGGCGAACTGATGGCGGCCGCGTTGCCGGGCTGGCTGCGCGAACAGGGGGCGCGGGCGGTGGAGCGCCGGCTGCAGGCCGCGCGCCGTGCCGGCATGCGCTACCGGCTGAGCCCGCAGGGGCGCGAGCAGCTGGCGCGCAGCCTGGGGCCGCGCAGCACCGCGCTGTGGCGCCTGGCCGAGGCGCTCGGCCTGCCCGCGCCGCGTGCATCGGGTGCCCAGGCTCCCGCGGCACAACCGCCCGCCGAGCCGCCGGCTGCCGCCGCGGCGCAGGCCGGCGCGCTTCACACGCTGGACGAGGCCGGCGCGCGGCGCCTGCATCCGCGCGGCGCGGCGCTGCTGCGGGAGTGGGCGAGCCTGGGCTGGTTGTGCGCGCTGGCGCCCGAGGCGCCGCCCGCGGCGGCCGGCGAGGCGCTCAGCCTGCACGCCGAACAGGAACAGGCCCTGCGCGTTCTGGCCGAGCAGCAGGGATTCGGCGCGCACTTGTTGTTCGGCGTGACCGGCAGCGGCAAGACCGAGGTCTACCTGCGCGCCGTGCAGCGGGTGCTCGAACGCGACCCGAGGGCCCAGGCGCTGGTGCTCACGCCGGAGATCAACCTCACGCCCCAGTTGCTGCGGCGCTTCGCCGAGCGTTTCCCCGGCGAGCGCCTGGCCCTGTTGCACAGCGGCCTGGCGGAAGCCGAGCGCTTCGACCATTGGGCCGCAGCGCACGCCGGGCATGCGCGCATCGTGCTGGGCACGCGCCTGGCGGTGCTGTCCAGCCTGCCGGGCCTGGCGCTGGTGGTGGTCGACGAGGAACACGATCCTTCCTACAAGCAACAGGAAGGCGCACGCTACTCCGCCCGCGACCTGGCGGTGTGGCGCGCGCGCCAGCGCGGCGTTCCGGTGCTGCTGGGCTCGGCCACGCCGTCGCTGGAGTCCTGGCATGCCGCCACCCAGGGGCGCTACGGGCTGCTGCGCATGCAGCAGCGTGCCAGCGGGGCCTTGCCCCGCGTGCGCCTGCTGCCCAGCCACCACGACCCCCTGCTGCGCGCCGGCGGTCCGATCGGGCAGATCCTGTTCGACGCTCTCACGCAGCGCCTGGAACAAGGCGAGCAGAGCCTGCTGTTTCTCAACCGGCGCGGTTACGCGCCGGTGCTGTGCTGCCCCGATTGCGGCTGGAAGTCGGATTGCCCGCATTGCGACGCGCACCTGGTCTACCACCGCGACGACCGCAGCCTGCGCTGCCACCACTGCGGGCACCGCGCCGCCGTGCCCCGCGCCTGTCCGGACTGCGGCAGCCTGGACCTGCAGCCCCTGGGCCGCGGCACGCAGCGCGTGCAGGAGGCGCTGGCGCAGCTGTTCCCGCAGGCGCGCATCGCGCGCATCGACGCCGACACCGCTTCGCGCAAGGGCCAGGCCGAGGCCGGTTTCGCGCAGGTGCACGCCGGCGAGGTGGACATCCTGGTGGGCACCCAGATGGTCACCAAGGGGCACGACTTCCAGCGCGTCAGCCTGGTCGCCGCGCTCAACCCCGACGCGGGCCTGTTCAGCCACGACCCGCGCGCGCCCGAGCGCCTGTTCGCGCAACTCGTGCAGGCGGCCGGACGCGCCGGCCGCGCCGGCGGCTCCACGCTGGAGCCGCAGATGCTGGTGCAGACCGCCTACCCGGAGCACCCGCTGTACCAGGCGCTGCAGCGCAACGACTACGCCGGCTTCGCCGAGCGCGAATTGCTCGAACGCCGGCGCGCCGGCATGCCACCCTTCAGCTTCCAGGCCCTGCTGCGCGCCGAGCATGCGCGCGAACAGCGCCTGCAGGAGTTCGTCGAGCAGGCCGCCGAACTGGCGGCCGGCCTCGTCGCCGACGCCGGGCCCACCATCTACCCGCCGGTGCCGGCGAGCCTGGCCCGGCTGGCGGGCGTGCATCGGCTGCAGCTGCTCGTGGAGGCGCCCCGCCGCGCGCTGCTGCACGCCTTCCTCGCACGCTGGCGCCAGGCCCTGCAGGACCTGCGCGGCGGCGTGCGCTGGGCCATCGACGTCGACCCCACCGAGTTCTGAACGACCGTACCGAGCGCAGGGGCTGCGCTCGGTACGCTGACTCAGCGGGCGAAATCTCCGAGCAAGCCCTGGGCCATGTTCAATGGGGGAGCGTGGCGCCTCGGGCTGCGACGGGGGCGGCCGGCGCGGGCTGCGCCGCCGCGCGCCATTGCTGCAGCAGCGCCTCCCACTGGGGCAGCACCTGCTCCATGCTGCGCTGCTTCACCGGGCCGTAGCCGGCGATGCGCGAGGGCATCTCGGCCACGCGCACCGCCAGATCCAGGTTGTCGGCGCGCAGGCCCGCCAGCAGGCTCTCGACGCTCTCGCGGTAGCGCTGGATCAGCGCGCGCTCGGCCCGCCGCTCCCCGCTGCGCCCGAAGGGGTCGAAGGCGCTGCCGCGCAGCACCTTGCCGTGGCGCAGCAGGCGCAGCGCCGTGCCCATCCAGGGGCCGAACTCGACCTTGCGCGGGCGTCCGTCGGGGCCGGGGCGGCTGAACAGCGGCGGCGCCATGTGGTAGCGCAGCTTGAAGTCGCCGTCGAACTGTTCGCGCAGCGACCTGGCGAAGGAGGGGTCGCTGTGCAGGCGCGCGACTTCGTATTCGTCCTTGTAGGCCATCAGCTTGAACAGCGTGCGCGCCACCGCCTCGCTCAGGCGCTTGCTCCCCAGCGCCGACTCCGCCTGCGCCACGCGCGTCACCAGCTCCTGGTAGCTGCTCGCGTAGGCGGCGTTCTGGTAGCCGCTCAGGAACTCGCTGCGCGTGCGCACCAGATCGTCCAGCCCGGGCCGGCGCGCGAAGGCGATGACCTGCTCGGTCGCGCCCAGCGCGGCCAGCTGCTGCGGGTGCGCGGCGGCATGTCGGCCCCATTCGAAGGCGGCGCGGTTCTGCGCCACCGCCACCTCGTTGAGCTCGATGGCGCGCAGCAGCGATTCGCGGCGCAGCGGGATCCAGCCCTTCTGCCACGCGAAGCCCAGCATCATCGGGTTGGCGTAGATGCTGTCGCCGAGCACGCGGCGGGCCAGCGCGTCGGCGTCGAAGCCGGCGATCTGTCCGGCGCCCACGGCCTGTTCCAGCGCCTGGTGGCAGGCCGCTTCCGGGAATTGCCATTGCGGCTGGTGCACCAGCGCGGCGGTCGGCGCGCCGTGGGTGTTCAGCGCGACGAAGGTGCGGTCCTTGCGCACGCGCGCCAGGGTCTCGCGGTCGGCCGCCACGATGGGGTCGCAGCCCAGCACCAGCTCGGCCTCGGCCATCGCGATGCGCGTGGTGTGGATCTGCGCCGGATCGTCGGCGATGAGCACGTGGCTCCAGGTCGCGCCGCCCTTTTGCGCCAGGCCGGCGGCGTCCTGCGTGACGATGCCCTTGCCCTCGATGTGCGCGGCCACGCCCAGCAGCTGTCCGATGGTGATCACCCCGGTGCCGCCGATGCCGGCCACCAGGATGCCGTAGTTGCCGCCGCCGGCGCGGTCGGCCTTCACCGGATCCGGCACCTGCGGCTCCTCCAGCGCGGGCAGCGCCTCCAGGCTGGGCGCCGCGGCCGCGGCGGCCTTGCGAGGCTTGGCCCCCTCCAGCGACACGAAGCTCGGGCAGAAGCCCTTCAGGCAGGAGAAGTCCTTGTTGCAGCTGCTCTGGTTGATGGTGCGCTTGCGCCCGAACTCGGTCTCCAGCGGCTCCACCGACAGGCAGTTGCTCTGCTCGGAGCAATCCCCGCAGCCCTCGCACACCAGCGGGTTGATGGCCACGCGGCGGTCGGGCTCGGCCAGGGTGCCGCGCTTGCGGCGGCGCCGTTTCTCGGTGGCGCAGGTCTGGTCGAAGATCAGCACCGTGGTGCCGGGCACTTCGCGCAGCCGGCGCTGCACCGGGTCCAGCTCGTCGCGGTGGTGCACGGTCACGCCGGGGGCGAGGTCGCGCACCTCGCGGTACTTGTCCGGCTCGTCGCTGAGCACGACGATCTCGCGCACCCCTTCGGCGTGCAGCTCGCGGCTGATCTGCCCCACGCTGAGCTGGCCCTCGACGGGCTGCCCGCCGGTCATCGCCACGGCGCCGTTGTAGAGGATCTTGTAGGTGATGTTGGCGCCGCTGGCGATGGCCTGGCGGATGGCCAGCAGGCCGGAGTGGTAGTAGGTGCCGTCGCCCAGGTTGGCGAACACGTGCTTGTCGGTGGTGAACGGCGCCTGGCCCACCCAGGCGGCGCCTTCGCCGCCCATCTGGCTGAAGGTGGAGGTGGAGCGGTCCATCCACACCACCATGTAGTGGCAGCCGATGCCGGCCATCGCGCGCGAGCCCTCCGGCACGCGGGTGCTGGTGTTGTGGGGGCAGCCCGAGCAGAACCACGGCGGGCGCTTCTCGCTGGGCGGCGCCTCGGCCAGCGCGCGCTCCTTGGCCTCGATCAGCGCCACGCGTTCGCGCACGCGGCGCTGCAGGTCCTGCGACGCACGCGCCAGCAGGCCCAGGCGCTCCAGGCGCGAGGCGATGGCGCGCGCGATCACCGCGGGGTTCAGGTCGGCCTTGGCCGGCAGCAGCCAGTTGTCGCCCGGGTTGGCCTGGCTCCACTCGCCGCCGCTGCGGTCGCCGGGCGTCTCGTTGAACTTGCCGATCACGTTGGGGCGGACGTCTTCCCGCCAGTTGTACAACTCTTCCTTGAGCTGGTACTCGATGATCTGGCGCTTTTCTTCGATCACCAGGATTTCTTGCAATCCCGTGGCGAACTCGCGGGTGATGTGCGCCTCCAGCGGCCACACCACCGCCACCTTGTGCACGCGCAGGCCCAGTTGCGCGCAGGCCTGTTCGTCCAGCCCGAGATCGGCCAGCGCCTGGCGCGTGTCGTTGTAGGCCTTGCCCGAGGCCATCAGTCCCAGGCGGGCGTCGGGGCTGTCGATGACCGTGTGGTTCAGTCGGTTCGCGCGCACGTAGGCCAGCGCCGCGTACCACTTCACGTCCATCAGGCGGGCTTCCTGGCTCAGCGGATCGTCGGGCCAGCGGATGTGCACGCCGCCCTCGGGCATGGGAAAGTCCTCGGGCATCAGGATGCGCACGCGCTCGGGCGACACGTCCACCGAGGCCGAGGATTCCACCACTTCCTGGATGGTCTTCATGCCGGCCCACAGGCCGCTGTAGCGGCTCATGGCCAGCGCATGCAGCCCCAGGTCCAGGATGTCCTGCACGTTGCTGGGGAAGAACACCGGGAAGCCCACGGCCTTGAACACGTGGTCGCTCTGGTGCGCCGCGGTGGAGCTCTTGGCCACGTGGTCGTCGCCGGCCACCGCGATGACCCCGCCGTGGCGTGCGGTGCCGGCCATGTTGGCGTGCTTGAACACGTCGCCGCAGCGGTCCACGCCCGGACCCTTGCCGTACCAGATGCCGAACACGCCGTCGAAGCGCTTGCTCTGCGGGTACAGGTCGAGCTGCTGGCTGCCCCACAGCGCGGTGGCGGCGAGTTCTTCGTTGACCCCCGGCTGGAACACGACGTCGTTGTCCGCCAGCAGCTTGCGCGCCTTCCACAGCGCCTGGTCGTAGCCCCCCAGCGGGGAGCCGCGGTAGCCGCTGATGAAGCCGGCGGTGCGCAGCCCCTCCAGCTGGTCGCGCTTGCGCTGCAGCAGGGGCAGGCGCACCAGCGCGTGAATGCCGCTCATGAAGGCGCGGCCGGATTCCAGGGTGTACTTGTCGTCGAGACGGATCGTCTCCAGGGCCCGACGGACGGCTTCGGGCAGCGCTGCGTTCATGGCGCCTATCTCCTCAATGTGCGACTCGATGCGCAACGGCCGTCCCCCGCCACGGTGGTGGCAGGTGGTTCGCGACCGGCACGGCAGGGTGATGCCGCGCCCGCCACGGGGCGGGCTTCGTGGGCCCGCCCTGCGGTCGTCTCTCAGCGGGCATCCTAGTCGGGCGCCCGGCGCTTGCCAACAGCAGGGCTACCTATGCGCGGCGAGCCGCGTACGACGCTGCCCGGCGCTGCTCAGCGGTGCTCAGCGTTGCTCCAGGCACAGCACCGCGCTGCCCGGGTTGCGCAGGTTGGAGATCGTGGCCTGCCGGCCCTTGAACCACACCTGGACCTCGCCGTTGGCATAGCGCGCGCCGTCGGCGGCGACCGTCTGCTCGAGTTGCAGCACGCCCAGCGCGGTGCTCATGGTCACGCTGACGTCGCCGAAGCTGGCCAGGAAGGAGGTGCCGTCGTTGCACACGTAGCGCACGGCGCCGGGCGGCAGCGCAAGGGGTTGCGAGGCCGAGGGGGCCGGCGCCGAAGCCATGGGCGAGGGGGCGGAAGCCGCGGCGGGAGCGGAAGCCGCGGCACCCGCCGGGGCCGACGCGGAGGACGCAGCCGAGGCCGCCGCCGGAGCCGAGGCTCCCGGCTGCGCGGGCAGGCTGGCGGCGCTGGCCGGGGCCAGCGGCTGGACTTCCACGCCCGGCGTGGGCTGCAGGCCCTGGGCCTGCGCCGCCGGTTGCGCGGCCACGCTGGCAGCGGGAGCCGGCGCGGAAGCCGCGGACGCGGCCGGATGCAGCACCACCACCGGCGCGGGGCCGTTGAGCGAGACGGTCTCGCAGCCGCCGAGCAGGCCCAGCGCGGCCGCCGCGCCCAGCGCCAGGGCGCTGCGCGGCAGTCGCAGATGGGCGCGCAGCGCAGCAGACATTCGCATGGGGGACGTCGAGGCGGGCATCGAGGCGGACTCCTTGGCTGCGGATGACATGCATTACACCAGATCGCTCAGGGCGCGGTGCCGGGAGTGTCGGGCTGCGCGCGAGGCAGCAGGATCCACATGCGCCCGGGCGACTGCATGCGCCCGGCCGCGTCGCCGGCTGCGTCGCCGGTGCCGAAGAACAGGTCGGCGCGAAGCGGGCCGCGGATGGCCCCTCCCACGTCCTGGGCGAACACCAGGCGCCGCAGCGGCTGGCCGGCCACCCGGGTGGACAGCCACAGCGGCATGCCCAGCGCCAGCAGCTTCTTGTCCACCGCGACGCTGCGCAGCGCCGTCAGCGGAACGCCCAGCGCTCCCAGCGGGCCGCGCCCGGCGTGCTGCAGCGGCGCGGCGTGGAAGAACACCACGCGCGGGTTGGCGTCCAGCATCTGCTGCACGCGCTCCGGGTGCAACTGCGCCCAGGCGCGGATGATCTGCATGGTGACGGTGCCGCGCAGGTCCCCCTGGTCCAGCAGCCAGCGCCCCACCGACTTGTAGGGCCAGCCGTTGTCCCCCGCGTAGCTCAGGCGCAGCATCGAGCCGTCGGGCAGGCGCAGCAGCCCCGAGCCCTGCACCTGCAGGAACAGCGCGTCCACCGGGCTGCTCAGCCAGGCGACCACGTTGCGGTCGAGCTGGCGCCGCGCCTGCGCGTCGCCTTCGATCTGCGCGCGGCTCCAGAAGGGCTCCACCCGCGGCGGCCCGTCGCCGGTGTCCACGGTGCGGCCGCGTCGCACCTCGCCGGCGGTGCTGGCGGGCAGGTCCACGAGGTCGTCCGGCAGGCCCCACAGCGGCACCACGTAGGGCCAGCCGCGCGTGGTCGAGCCCGCGAACACCGGTTCGTAATAGCCGGTGACCAGCCCATCGTCGGCCCCGCCCGGCGACAGCAGCTGCCAGGGCTGGAACCACTGCTCGAAAAAGGTCCGTTGCGCCGCGAGGTCGGACTCGCCGATCGCCGCGGAGGCCGCGCAGGCTCGCGCCAGCAAGGGCACGCGGGCGCCGCAGTCGCGGCGCCAGGCGCGCCACAGGTCCTGGAAGTCGTCGGCGTTCCAGCCCGGCAGCTGCGCGAAGCTCGTCGCGCGCATGGGCAGCGGGCTCGCGGCGGCGGGCGGCACGGGCGCGGAAGCAGCGGCGGGGGGCAGGGCGGGCGCCGCCGGCGACGAAGCCACCGGCGCGGACGAGCCGGCGCTCACCGGCGCCTGGCCCGAGCCCGGCAGCGGGGTGGTCGCGCAGGAGCCCAGCAGCACGCAGGCGCCCAGCAGGCCCGGCAGCAGCGCGCTCAGCCGGGCCAGGCGCCGCCCACGGGGCGCGGCACTCGGGGACTGCGCGGGCCGGGTCATGCGCGCCAGCGGCTTCAATGCAGGGTCACGCCCGGCGGGATCAGCGCGAATTCGGGGATGGGCGCGTCGAACTGCGATCCGTCCTCGGCCACGCACAGGTAGCTTCCGCGCATGCTTCCGCTGGGCGTGCGCAGGCGCGTCCAGCTGGTGTACTCGAACACCTCGCCGGGGCGCAGCAGCGGCTGGTGGCCCACCACGCCGAGCCCTCGCACCTCCTCGGTGCGGCCCGATTCGTCGACGATGATCCAGTGCCGGGCGATCAGTTGCGCCGCGCGGCTGCCGCTGTTGCGGATGCGCACGGTGTAGCTGTAGGCCCACATGCCCTGCTGGACATCGGACTCGTCGGGCAGGAACGCGGGCTCCACCGACACCGAGAATTGATACGCATCCATGGTGGCGACGATTGTAGACACGCCGCGCTCCGGGGGAAGGGGCCCCCTCCTAGAATGTGCGCACCATGACGACCTACCGCATCGCTCCCAGCATTCTGTCGGCCGATTTCGCCCGCCTGGGCGACGAGGTCCGCAGCGTCATCGACGCCGGCGCCGATTTCATCCACTTCGACGTGATGGACAACCACTACGTCCCCAACCTCACGGTGGGGCCGCTGGTGGCGCAGGCCATCAAGCCCTATTGCAAGCGCGCCGACGGCACCCCGGTGGCGCTGGACGTGCACCTGATGGTCGAGCCCGTGGACGCGCTGGCGCAGATGTTCGCCAAGGCGGGGGCCGACATCATCAGCTTCCACCCCGAGGCCACCCGCCACGTGGACCGCACGCTGCAGCTGATCCGCGACGCCGGCTGCCGCGCCGGGCTGGTGTTCAACCCGGCTTCCAGCCTGGACGTGCTCGACCACGTGATGGACAAGGTCGACCTGGTGCTGATCATGAGCGTGAACCCCGGCTTCGGCGGGCAGAGCTTCATTCCCGAGGCGCTGCGCAAGACCGCCATGGTGCGCCAGCGCCTGGACGCCTACCGCGCGCACAGCGGGCGCGAGGTGCTGCTGGAGGTCGACGGCGGCATCAAGGCCGACAACATCGCCGCGGTGGCCGCCGCCGGCGCCGACACCTTCGTGGCCGGCAGCGCGATCTTCGGCCACAAGGACTACCGCGCCGTCATCGACGCGATGCGCGGCGAACTGGCCAGGGTGGCATGAGCGCCGTGCACGGCCGCTCCGAAGCGGCGCTCCACTCCCTCGGGGAGTCGAGCGTAGCGAGGAGGGTCGTCCCATGAGCGCCGTGCACGGCCGCTCCGAAGCGGCGCTCCACTCCCTCGGGGAGTCGAGCGTAGCGAGGAGGGTCGTCCCATGAGCGCCGTGCACGGCCGCTCCGAAGCGGCGCTCCACTCCCTCGGGGAGTCGAGCGTAGCGAGGAGGGCAGTCCAGTGAGCCCGGCGGCGCCCGCCGGGGCCGCCGCGGTCTCGGTGGCCGGCGTGCCCGTGCGCGCGGCCATCGTCGACCTCGACGGAACCATGGTCGACACCCTGGGCGACTTCCTGGTGGCCCTGCGGGGCATGCTGCATGAACTCGGCCTGGGCGAGATCACGCCCGAGCAGGTCGCGCAGCGCGTGGGCAAGGGCTCGGAGCATCTGGTCGCGCAGGTGCTGCGCCTGCACCTGCCGGCGCAGCAGGCCGACGCGCTGCACCCGCGGGCGCTGCGCGTGTACCAGCAGCACTACACGCAGGCCAACGGCCGGCATTCCGCACTCTTTCCCGGGGTGCTCGAGGGCCTGCGGCGCCTGCGCGACGCGGGCCTGGCACTGGCCTGCGTGACCAACAAGCCCGGGATGCACGCGCGCGCACTGCTCGAACGCAAGGGCCTGCTGGAGTTCTTTTCCGAGATCGCCGGCGGTGACGCCTACGAGCGCAAGAAGCCCGATCCGCTTCCGCTGCTGCGCACCTGCGAGCGCCTCGGGCACGCACCCGCGCGCACCCTGATGGTGGGGGACTCCCAGAACGACGCCGCCGCCGCCGCGGCCGCCGGCTGCCCCGCGGTGCTGGCCACCTACGGCTACAACCACGGCGAGCCGATTCGCGCCACGCCGGCGCTGGCCTATTTCGACCGCCTGGACCAGCTGCCCCTGGCCTGAGCGCCGCGCCCGCTCACTTCGAGTCGTCGAAGTCGCCCAGCAGGGCCTTCTTCAGGCCTTGCGCGGCGGGGCGCGGGCCCAGCCACACGCGCAGCAGGTTGTCGAAGAAGTGCGCGTCGGCGTAGGGCGCGCCCTCGACCTGCCCGTTGATGCTGATGCGCATCCCCTGGCCCGGCACGTCGGCCAGCTCGACCACGTCGCCCTCGTGGAGCTCATGCCGGTCGGCGAACAGCCCGCCCATGCGCGCCAGGCCCGTGATCATGGTGGCGAAGTCGGCCGCGGGCACGTTGTTCTTGATGTCCTCGGTCAGCTTGTCGCCCAGTTCCTTGCCGCTGACGTCGCGCAGCATGACCAGGCGCATCAGCTTGGGCCCGGGCATGCCCAGCGCGGCGCTGGCGCTGTGCGCGGGCCGCGGCAGGTACAGCTCGGCCACGTAGACCTTGAAGATCAGGAAGTAGCGTGTTCCCGCGCCGTTGAGCATGAGCCGGGTGCTGCCCACCTGCGCGCTCGGCGGCACGCTGACGCCGTGCAGGCGCAAGGCGCCGGGCGCTTGCGCGGCCGGCGCCGACGCGCCGGGGGCGGCGGGTGCGGAGGCCGGTTGGGACGCCTGCGCGGCGCCGGCGCCTGGAGCCAGCGCCAGGCACAGTGCCAGGCACGAGGGCAGGCTCAGCAGCGGCAGCGGCACGCGGCGCGGCGGTCTGGACGGGCGGGGCAGACGCATCGGGGCTCCTCGACGGTTGAAAAGCGAACGACCGTTCGCATGGGGCGGCAGTGTGCCTGCATCGCGACGGCTTGGCAATCGGCCCGCGCCCACATGCTGCGCGCCGTGGGGATTTGCTAAAGTTCGCGCAGCTTGGGTATTGTCCGTTTTCCGCGGGCCCTGTCTTCGTCCTCGTCGATGTTCCTCTCTCGCAAGCACACCTTGGGTTCGCTGGACCGGGGAGCCTGGCCCTGGCGCCGCTGCTGCTCGCGCCGCTGCGCGGCGTGACCGGCGGCGCCACGCGCCGCAGCCGAGAGACCGCCCGTCGCGGGCGGCCCATGAACATCCGGCGGCCCCGGGGCCGCCAGTGAGTCCACCCATGACCGAAACCGAATTCCAGGCCCTGGCCGACGCCGGCTACAACCGCATCGCGATGGTCTCGCAGGCCTTCGCCGATCTCGAGACCCCGCTGTCGCTGTATCTCAAGCTCACCGACGGCGGCGCGGCGCGCAACACCTTCCTGCTCGAATCCGTGGTCGGCGGCGAGCGCTTCGGACGCTACTCCTTCATCGGCCTGGCCGCCGGCACCGAGCTGCGCGTGAAGGCCGGCGTCACGCGCGTGCTGCGCGACGGCGTCGAGGTCGAGCGTTCCGAGCAGCCGCCGCTGGCCTTCATCGAGGCCTTCCGCGCCCGCCACAAGGTGGCACTGCCCCAGGGCATGCCGCGTTTTTGCGGCGGCCTGGCCGGCTACTTCGGCTATGACGCGGCGCGCTACATCGAGCCGCGCCTGCAGGCCTCGGCGCAGCGCAACCCGCGCCCGGACCCGCTGGAGCTTCCCGACATCCTGCTGCTGCAATGCGAGGAACTGGCGGTCATCGACAATCTGGCGGGCCGCCTGAGCTTCATCGTCTACGCCGACCCGACCCAGCCCGATGCCCACGCGCGCGCCCGCGCCCGCCTGCTGGAGTTGCGCGAACGCCTGCGCGCCAGCGTGAAGGCGCCGGCCATGCCCGCGGCCGAGGTGACGCCGGTGGAGCACGAGTTCGAGCACGCCGACTACCTGCGCGCGGTGGAGCGTGCCAAGGAACTGATCGCCGCCGGGGACTTCATGCAGGTGCAGGTCGGCCAGCGCCTGCGCAAGCGCTTCGGGCAGTCGCCGCTGTCGCTGTACCGGGCGCTGCGCACGCTGAATCCCTCGCCCTACATGTACCTGTACAACTTCGGCGACTTCCAGGTGGTGGGTTCGTCGCCGGAAATCCTGGTGCGGCAGGAGGCCACGCCCGAGGGGCAGAAGGTGACCATCCGCCCGCTGGCCGGCACGCGCCCGCGCGGCGAAACCGCCGAGCGGGACCTGACCAACGAGCGCGAACTTCTGGCCGACCCCAAGGAGCGCGCCGAGCACCTGATGCTCATCGACCTGGCGCGCAACGACCTGGGGCGCATCGCGCGCATCGGCACCGTGCAGGTGACCGAGGCCTTCGCCATCGAGCGCTATTCCCATGTCATGCACATCGTCAGCAACGTCGAGGGCCTGCTGCAACCCGGCCTGGGCGCGCTGGACGTGATGCGCGCCACCTTCCCCGCCGGCACGCTGTCGGGGGCGCCGAAAATCCGCGCCATGGAGGTGATCGACGAACTCGAACCCACGCGCCGCGGCCTGTACGGCGGGGCCGTGGGCTACTGGAGCTTCGCCGGCGACATGGACCTGGCCATCGCCATCCGCACCGGCATCGTCAAGGACGGCTGGCTGTACGTGCAGGCGGCCGCGGGCGTGGTCGCCGACTCGGTGCCCGAGATGGAATGGCGCGAGACCGAGGCCAAGGCGCGCGCGGTGCTGCGCGCGGCCGAGCAGGTGCAGCAGGGCCTGGACGCCTGAGCAGGCGCCCGCGCCCCCTTTGCATCGCAGGCCGGCCGGCGGCATGGACGCGAGTTCGCGCAAGGCGGCACGCGGCGAGGCCGTCGGGGCCATGCTGTGGGGCGTGCAGCTGGCGGCGGTGGCCGTTGCGGCCCGCGACGTGCCGCCGCTGCTGCAGGCCACGCTGACCAGCACGGCCTCGCTGCTCCTGTTGTGGCTGTGGACCCGCTGGCGCCACATCGCCGTGTTCGCGCAGGACGCCACGCTGACCCCCGGCATGGGCCTGGGCCTGCTGTTCAGCGTGCGCCTGGCGCTGCTGTACCTGGCCGTGCCGCACGTGGGCGCCGCCGCCACCGTGGAATTCAGCGCGGGCGCCGTGCTGCTGCAGGCCGCGCTGCGGCGCGGACCGCGCGCGTGGCCGGCCCTGCTCGCCGGCGTGCTGGTGCTGCTCGTGCTGAGCGCCGTGCTGCCGCTGCCCGGGCTGGCTCTGGCCGCGTGCGCCGCGCTGGCGTGGGTGGCCCAGCAACGCCTGCTGCGCGACCCGCGGCTGATCGACTGCGCCGGCGAGCAGTTCGTGTTCTACCAGCTGATCGGTGCCGCCGTCACCCTGCCGGTGGCCTCGGTGGTGGCCGGCGAGAACTGGTTGGTGCATCCGGGCGCCACGGCATGGTGGGCGCTGGCCGCGCAGGTCGCCTGCTGCGTGCTTGCGCTGGCCTTGCTGTGGATCGCGCCGCGCGACGGCGTGCGGCAGGGAACCCTGCCGGCGCTGCTGCCCCTGGCGGCCGGCGCGGCGCTGCTGCTGCAGTCCCTGCTGGAAAACGCGGCGCCGTGGGCCTGCTGGGCCGGCCTCGCCTTGCTCGTGCCCGGCGCGCTGTGGCTGCAGCTGGGGCTCAGGGATGCCGGGGCCCGGGCCTGGGGATGAATTTCCAGCTGCGCGCGCGGTAGGCGGCGTATTCGGGCCAGCGCCGCAGCAGCAGGCGCTCCTCCATCGAGGACTTGCCCTGCAGCACCAGCAGCAGCCCCACCCAGGCGGCCAGGCGGGGCAGGTCCGCGGCCGACGCCGCCACCGCGGCCATCAGCAGCAGCAGCGAGCTGTACATGGGGTGGCGCATGCGCCGGTAGGGACCGCCCGTGACCAGGCGCCCCGAGGGCCGCGGCTCCGGGCGGATGTTGAAATTGCCCGGTCGGTTCCAGGCCAGCACCCAGGCGCCCAGGCCCAGTCCGGCCGCCGCGAGGCCCAGCGCCGCGGCGTTCAGGCGCCAATGCGCCGGCCACAGCAGCATCAGCGCGATGAGGGCGAACTGGGCCAGCACCCACAGGCGACCCTGGAGCCCCGGACTCAAGATGTCCCTCCGTGCGCCCCTGGGGTTGTCCGCAAGGGGGTGAACGACGTTTCCATGCAACGCATGGTAGTGCGCGCCTGCCCGGGCTCCACCCTGAAAACCTGGCCGGCGGCTCCGTATCCACCCGTATCAGGGTTTGCCAGGGGGGCTGAGCAGGCGCAAAATAGGGTCTGGACACAATCCTTCGTGCAGGCTCCTCCGATGCTAGATCCCACCGATCCGGCGGCCGTACAACGCGCCGTGCAACGGGCCTTGAACCGTGATCTCCAGCCCGGGGAAATCCTGGTGCTGGGGCGCACGCACGAAGGACGCGCCTTCCGCCCCAGCGACTGGGCCGAGCGCCTGGCCGGGGTGATGTCGCGCTTCCGCCCCATCGGGGCCGGGCACGCCGAGGAACACCTGTGCTATTCGCCCCTGTGCATGCCCACGCTGGTCGACGGCGTGCGCGCGGTGGTGGTCAGCCGCGAACTGGCCGACGTGGAGCCCATGGCCTACCAGTTCGTGCTGCGTTTCGCGCGCGACAACAACCTCGAGACCGTGCAGGCCTGCATGCTGGACCTCGACTCGGCCGGGCAGGCTACAGCGCATGCCCCCGCTGCCGACGCCAGCGGCTTGCGCGTGGCCTGAACCATCGCCGGGCTGCA
>NZ_KB898489.1 GCF_000377645.1 Thiomonas sp. FB-6
TCCACGCCCTCCAGGGCCAGGCGCGTGGGGTCGAGGCGGATGTCCAGCGCGTCGCCGGCGACGACGATGCCGCTGCGCACCTCGACGATGCCCTGCACCCTGGAGATCGCCGCCGCGGTCTTGTGGGCCAGCGCCGCCAGCTGCCGCGGATTGTCGTCGAAGATCTTGATCTCCACCGGCTGCGGCACTGCGGTGAGGTCACCGACCAGGTCCTCCATGAGCTGAGCAGTGTCGATGGCAATCCCTGGAACACGGGCGTGAATGCGGGCTCGTACTTGATTGGCGACCTGCCAGATCGGCTCGCGCGGCAGCGGCTTCAGGCGCACGAAGAAGTCGCCCGCGTTGGCGTGGGTGATGCCGCCGCCGAGTTGCAGCCCAGTGCGGCGTGAGAAGGTCTGCACCTGCGGTGTAGTGCGTAGGATGTCTTCGATTTGAGTGAGTAAACGGTCAGTTTCTGCCAACGAAGTGCCCGGAGGGGTCCTATAGTCGAGGACGAATCCACCTTCATCCATGCGAGGCAGGAAGCCGCTGCCCACCGCGTGGTAGGCAATCCAGCCGGCGGCCAGCAGCGGCACTACCCCGAACAGGGCCATCCAGGGCTTGCGCAGTAGCGCCGGCAGCAGACGGGCGTAGCCGCGCTGGAAGGCGCCGAGCACGCGTCCATGCTCGCGCTGATGTTCGCGTGCGATGTCCTGCGCGCTCAACAGTCGGTCGGCCAGCAGCGGCACGGCCAGCCAGGAGACGAAGAAGGAAATGACCAGCGACGCGGCCATGGTCAGCGCCAGCGCCTTGAAAAACGCACCGGTGACCCCCGACAAGAAGGCCAGGGGGATGAAGATCACCACGGTGGACGCGCTCGACCCCGCCAGTGGCTGGAAATACTCCATCGCCGCGCGCATCACCCCGCCGTGGCGCGCCGGCTCCCCCGGGGGGGCGGCGCCGCCGCCTTCGCCCAGGCGGCGCACGATGTGCTCGCTCATCACGATGGCGTCATCGATCACCAGGCCCACCGCGGCGGCCATGCCCCCCAGGGTCATGATGTTGAAGCTCATGCCCAGCGCGTACAGCAGCACCACGGTGGCCGCCAGCACCGCCGGCACCGTGACCATGGCGATCAGCGTGATCTTCAGGCTGCGCAGGAACAGCAGCAGCACGAGGCCGGCGAGCACCACGCCGATGAGAATGGCGTCGCGCACGCTCAGCGCCGAGTCGATGACCAGCTGGCTCTGGTCGTACCAGTTGGCCAGATGCACCCCGGCGGGCAGTTTGGTGGAGGCCAGCAGCTGGCGCACATCGCGGGCGATCTTCACGCTGTTGCCGCCGGGCTGCTGGTAGATGTTGAGCAGCACTGCGGGCTTGCCGTCGGCGGTGACGGTCGTCCATTGGGGCAGCGTGCCGCGTGCCACGGTGGCCACGTCGCGAAGGCGCACCACGCCGGTGGGCGTGGCCCGCAACACCAGGTCGCCGATCTGCCGGGCGTCGTGCAGGCGCGAGTCGGCCAGCGCCAGCAGCAGCTTGTAGCGGTCCTCCAGGTGGCCCAGCGCCTTGACCCCGTTGCCCCCCGACAGGGTGCGTTCGACCTCGCCCAGGCTGAGGTTCAGGGCCTGCAACCGCGCCGGGTCCACGATCACGTGGTATTCCTCCTGCCGGCCTCCCTGCACCTGCACGCGCCCGACGCCGCCCACGCCCGACAGCAGCGGGCGCAGGTCGAGCTGCGCCAGGTCGTACAGCTGTACCGGGCTCAGCGTGGAGGAGGTGAGGCTGTAGGCGATGATCGGATCCACCGTGGGGTCCATGCGCTTGCTGCGGATAGTGGTTCCCGGCGGCAGCATGGGCAGGACCTGGTTGGCGGCTTCGTTGACCTGCACCGCGGCCAGGCCCATGTTGCTGCCCCAGTGGAAGGTGACGTAGATGTCCGAGGATCCGCGGCTGGTCTCCGAGCGCACCGTGACCACGCCGGGCACGCGGCGGATGGCCTCCTCCAGCGGCTGCGTGGCCTGCAGCACCATCTGGCGCGTCGGGCGCACGCCGGCGTCCACCGACACCACGACCCGCGGGAAGCTCACGTTGGGGAACAGGCCCACCGGCAGCTTGAAGGCGGCCAGGATACCGCCGGCTGCCAGCAGCAGCACGAGGAACAGCACCGAGCGGCGATGCCGCTGCAACCACAGCGAGGCGTTCATCGGGCCTGCCCCTGCGCGGTGTCAGCGCCGGCGCGCAGCGCCATGCCATCCTTCAGTTCGTAGTTGCCGAGCACGACCAGGGGCAGCGCGGGCTGCAGCGCGCCGGAGATGGCGCTGCGTTCACCCTCGTCGCCCTCCACCCGCACGGCCACGCGCCGGGCGTGCCCATGGTCGTCCTGGAACACGTAGGCCTGTCCGTCGGCGTCGCGCAGCACGGCCTGGCGCGGCACCAGCCAGCCGCTCCAGGCGTGCAGCGGCAGGCTGGCCTGCACGGCCAGCCCGGGCAGCAGCCAGCGTAGCGTGGCGCCCAGCGCCAGGCGCACCTCGACGCGTCCGCTGGCCGGGTCGACGCGTCCGGCCACGTCCAGCACGGTGGCCTGCACGCTCTGTGCGGGATCGAAAACCGAGGCCAGTTGCGCGACGGTGCCGGGAGCCAGCTCGGAGGCCTGCCGCGGGTCAACGCCCACGACTGCCTGCAGCCCGGCGCCCGGCGCCAGGCTGAGCGCCGTGCCCCCCGCGGCCAGTTGCATGCCCGGGGTAGCCTGCACGGATTGCACCAGTCCGTCGAAGGGTGCGCGTACGATCTCGCGCGCCTGATCCATCCCCTGGGCCTGCTGCGCGGCCAGCGTCGCGCGCGCATCGGCCAGGCTCTTGCGCGCTGCGTCCACCTGCGATTGCGTGGCCAGCTGCTGGCTCTGCAATTGCAGCAGCCTGCCCAGATCGGCCTTGGCGAAGCGCAGGGCCTCGCGGGCCTGCGCGTACCTAGCCTTGCCGGCCGGGGTGTTGTCGACCTCAAGCAGGACCTGGTCCCTCCGCACGCCCTGGCCCGGGCGCACCAGCACGCGGCGCACGCGCACGGGGCGCGCGAAGTCCACACTCAAGGTGCCGCCGCTGGCCGTGCGCACGGTGCCTACGGCCTCCACGCTGCGCGTGAGCACCCCGCGTTGAAGCGCGGCCATGCGCACGAGGGCGCTGGGAGCCACGTCGGCCAGCGCGGGTGCGATGGTGGCGGCTGCAAGCGCCGCGGCGAGGATCAGGGCCCATCGTGTGTTGCCGGGCGGCAAGTCGCGAAGCCGCGGCGCGGTCGCGGTCGCAAAGGTGTGCAGGCTCATGATTTGAAGGGCGTGGGATCAGAGGAAGATGCGTTGGCGCCTCCGCGGTACAAGCCGGCGCCGGTGAGCAAGTCCAGGCTGACCGCCTGTTCGGCCTGCCGTTGTTCGACGTCCAACAGCGCCAGGCGCTGTTCGAGCAGGGCCAGTTGCTGAGATTGGGCCTGCGGCAGCGTGTAGCTACCGTCGGCCAGGGCCTGGCGCGCGGCGGAGGCGGCCGTGCGCAGCGCAGGCAGGCCGGCGCGCAGCGCGTCATGCTGCCGTCGCAGCAACGCCAGGTTAGCCAACGCCTGTTCGACGTCCGCCTGGGTCTGGTCCAGGCGCAGCTGGTAGGCATCGCGCAGATCACGGCGCGTGGCGCGGGCCATCGCGATGCGCCCGCGCGAACCGTTGAACAGCGGCAGGCGGAAGCTGACCCCGAAGCCGACGGTGTTCACGTTACTGACGTCCCGCGCGCGCCTCAGCCCTACGCTCACCGAGGGAAACTGCTGCAGCACGGCCTCGCGCAAGGACTCTTCCTGGCTGGCATATCCGGCGCGCAGCGCGAGCAGGTCGGGGCGGATGTCGGCCACACGCGCCAGCGCCGCACGGGCCTGCGCCGAGGCCTCGGGCGTGATCCCGGGCAGTCCAGCCAGGTGCAGCGGCACGCTAGGCGCGAGGCCGAGCAGCGAATGCAGGCTGGCTTGCAGACCTACGCGGCTTCGCTCGTCGGTTTCCAGGCGATGGCGCAGCGACTGCAGGCGCAGCAGTTGCACGTTGGCGTCGCCGCGCGGCAGGTTGCCTTGCGCCACGGCGGCGAGGCTGCGTCGCAGGCTGCGGCGTACCAGCGCCAGCTCGCGCAGTAGCAACCTACGGCGCGCCTGCAGTGCACTCAGTCGCACGTAGATCAGTTGCGCTTGCGAGGCGGTCTGCCATTCCTGCCACAGCAGGTCCAGGTTCACGCTGCGTACATGCTCGCGCGCCGCCGCTTCGGCGGCGGGTCGAGTGAGCAGGCTGCCGAGGTCGAAACTCAGGCCGTAGCCGTAGTGACCTGCCCCGGGATTCTCGGACCAGCTGAAACTTGAGATGATGGCTCCCGCCGACAAGGAGGGAGTGGTGAGGAAGAGCCGGTTCAGCGAAGAGAAGATGGTGTCGATCCTGCGGGAGGCCGACCGGGAGCCCGTGGGCGAGGTGGCCAAGCGACACGGGATCAGCGAGCAGACGATTTACAACTGGCGGCGGCATTTCGGGTCCATGGACACGGCCGACGTCAAGAAGCTGCGGGAGCTCGAGCAGGAGAACGCCCGGCTGAAGAAGATGCTGGCCGATCGGGACCTGGAGATCGACGTGATGAAGGAGATCGCCGCAAAAAAATGGTGAGCGCGCAGGCGCGTCGCGAGCAGGTCCGGTTCGCCGTTGGGCGGGGCCTGTCGCAGCGAAGGGCTTGCGCGCTGCTGTCGGTGGCGAGGTCGACCTTGAACTACATGTCGAAGATGCTGAAGAAGGATGTTGCAGCGCTGGGTGCGATGAGCGTGCTGTCGGCGCAGTACCCGCGCTTCGGGTATCGGCGCGTGCATGTCTTCATGGAGCGTCAGGGCTTCCAGATGGGCCATGGCCGGGCGTGGCGGCTGTGGAGCAAGGGCAATCTGCAGGTGCCGCGCAAGCGGCCCAGGAAGCGCGTGGCGGCAAGCCGGCCGCGACCCTGCATTCCGCGCGGGCCTGGCCAGGTCTGGGCCTACGACTTCGTGCACGACGCCTGCGCCAACGGACAGAAGATCAAATGTCTGACCGTGATCGACGAGTTCACCAAGGTCAGCCTGGCGATCGATGTGGCCGGGTCGATCCGATCTGGGCGGGTGGTCGAGGTGCTGTCTCAGCTCGTCAGCGTCCACGGCGCGCCGAGGTATGTTCGGTCCGACAATGGTCCCGAGTTTGTCTCGCGGGCCATCCTGCGCTGGGCCAAGGCCGAGAACGTCGACCTGGCGCTGAGCGATCCGGGTAAGCCCTGGCAGAACGGTGTCGACGAGAGCTTCAACGGCAAGTTCCGGGACGAATGCCTGAGCCTGGAGTGGTTCAGGAATCGCACCGAGGCGAAGGTCGTCATCGAGCAATGGCGACGGCATTACAACGAGGTTCAGCCGCACAGCAGTCTCCGCTACCGGACCCCGAACGAGTTCGTGCAGCAAGGGTATTCAACCGCGAAACAGGGGGCTGTCGTCCAGGAATGAGTGGTCCGACGAACCGTGGCAGGTCAGTAGGCCATGCTGGTGGCGCCCGGACTGTGGCGCGGGAAGTCGCGCGAGGTGGAGAACTGCGGGTCGGGCAACAATCCGGCGGCGAAGGCCTGGGCCTGCGCCACGCCCAGGCGGTCGCGCGCCAGACGAAGTTGCGGGTTGTCGAGCACGGCGAGCGCGGCCACCGCAGCCAAGGGCAAGGGCTGGTCGAGGTCGATGCGCTGGGCGGCCAGACGCGGCAGCGGGATGCGGGCGGTATCGACGCGTAGGGACCGCAGATGACGCGCTGAATCGGGCCGCTCGGCCAACGGCTGCGCGCGATAGCTGGCACAGCCGCCCAGCACGAGCAGCAAGGTGGCCAGGCTAGCGGCCCGGCTCAGGTGACGAGCCCGGTCGCGCTGGCTGCGCACCTCGCTGACGAAGGCCACGAGACTCGGCTGCGCGCGGGCTTGATTTAAGCGTGTCTGTACCGTAGGAAGATGGCGCATTTTCTGGTGTGGCAATCGAGTGGAAGCTGGCGAAATGGCTCCGAGGCATTTCCTTCTTTACGAAAGAGTAGTTGCCAAGACTTAGCCTGCTATTAGCCTTGTTTGAGATTCTGTTGGTACGGCCATACGACGAGCTGCGTCTGGGCACGCCGTGCAGGGAGGACGAGCGCGTGGCCGAGCTCATTTACAAGACGCGGCAAAACCATTCGAGCGCTGGCGCTCGACGCACTTGACCAAGTGCGCCGTCGCTCTCGAGGCCAAGACTTGCCCACCAGTGTGCATCGCCACCTCAAACGCCTCACCCATTTGCGGCTTCTGGAAACGTTGCGCGACTTCGTCGGCATGTACCTGAACCCTTCCGACAGCGCCCTGGTTCTGTGCGTCGTCGAGAAGATCCTGTGCCAGGCTCCGGAGCGCTTGCCGCCCCTGCCCTCCCTGGACCTGGACTTCGTCGAGGGCGTGACCGCACCTAGGTGCACCGCCAGTGCCGGGCGCCTAAGCCGCTGCTAAGGGAGGGTCTCTAGTCTCGCATAGACCAAGTCGAAGAAACTCAGCAGAGCGACCGATGCGTACGACGAGTCTCAGCAAGATCCCTCCGATCGGCCTGTCCTTCTGGATCCTCAAGGTCCTCGCCACCACCCTTGGTGACCTGTCGGGGGACTTTCTGTCCGTCACGCTGCACTTGGGCTACTCGCTGGCTCTGGCCGCCGCCGTCTTGGCCATGTTGGTCCTGCTGGTCGCGAATATTCGCTCGCGCCGGCTTCGGCCTCTGCATTTCTGGGCCTTGATGGTCGCCATCTCGGCGGTCGGCGCCGAAATATCAGACACGCTTTCCCGGGGCTCCGGCTGGGGCACGGCCTTCACCGGACTCGTGCTGTTCGCCGGCCTCTTTGCCACCCTCTTGTCGTGGGGCATATGCCGCGGTCTGCCGGCGTTGGGGTTCATCGCCGACCGGCGCGATGAGGTCTGGTTCTGGGCGGCAGCGCTGCTGGGCAACAGCCTCGGCTCAGTGCTCGGCGATTGGCTGGGAGATCGCTGGGGCTTAGGGTTCGCAGCGACCAGCGCGCTGTACGCGGCACTCCTGGCCCTGCTCTGGTGGGGGCGCCACACCACGCGCATCGACAGGCGCCTGCTGTTCTGGGCAGCCTTCGTACCGAGCCGTTTCCCGTTTTAGGAAACATTCCCGCCGATTGCGCGCAAGCCGGGCAGATCGACGCGCACGACCAGCCCCTTGCGCCGATCGTCCCGATCGTGCAGCGAGATGTGCGCGCCGATGCGCCGTGCTGCCTCGCGTGCAATGGCCAGTCCAAGGCCGGTGCCTCCGATCTCCTGGCCCGCCAGGCGGTGGAAGGGCTTGAAGACCTCGTCACGCTCGCTCGGCTCCACCCCGGGGCCGCTGTCGATGACCTCGCACCGCGCACCAGCGCCGAGCGTGGTGATTCGAAGCGTGACCTCGCCTCCCGCAGGGGTGTACTTCAGGGCATTGTCGATCGCATTGCCCAGGATGGCGCGCAGCAAGCGCGCGGAGCTGACGACGGACGGCACGTCGCCAGCCTCCATGCCCAGGTCGATTCCCCGCTGTCCGGCGACCGGGACATGCATCGCCAGCAGCTCGCGCCCCAGGGCCACGAGGTCGACGCTTTCGCGGGGCGCATCGGCGCTTTCGATGCGCGCCAGGTCGAGCAACTGCTCACTGAGCTTGCGCGCGCGTTCGATGCCCTGCTCCAGGGGCGCCAGGCGAAGCCGGGCTTCGTCGAGGGACTTCGCGTGACGCAGGTTGCGCGCCTGCAGGGCCAGCGCCGTCAAGGGCGAGCGCAGTTCATGGGCGGCGTCGGCGACGAAGCGCTGCTGCTGGCGCATCAGCTCGCGCGTGCGCCCGAGCAGTCCTTCGATGGCGTCGACAAAGGGCTGGATCTCCGCCGGCATGCCCCGCAACTCCAGTGCCGGTTCCTGCACGGTCTCGAGCGCTTCCAGGCGCCTTGCGGCGCGCACCACGGGCTCGAATTCCCGGCGCACCCCGCGACGGATCAGCCACACCAGCAAGGGCACCAGCAGCAACGACGGCAGCAGCGCGCGCAGCGCCCCGTTCCAGGCCAGCTCGTCGCGCGCATCGGTGGCCTGCGCGACCACTGCGGTGTAGGGCCCCTGCCGCTGGACGTACACGCGCATGCGGCCCGTGCGGGTGTCGACCGTGTGCAGCCTGGAACGCATGGCCGATCCCAGCCATGCCGGTGCCGGATCGATGGGCAGCATCGACACGTGGATGCGCGAATCGTGGTCGTCGAGGCCCCCGCGCCCCGGGGCGGACATTTCATGCCCGGGGTGCCGCAGCGCGAGCGCGGCGACCTGGCGCAGCATGTCGTCCTGCGATTCGCGCAGCTCGCGCCAGGCGAGCACGAACTGGGCCGCGGCCGCCAGCAGGCCGAGGCCGACGACGGCGACGCCCAGGTGCAGCACCAGTCGACGCTGGAAGGAGCTGTTCATCGCGCCTTGTCCACCATCCATCCCGCCCCGCGCACGTTCTTGATCACGTCGGCCCCGAGCTTCCTGCGCACGCCGTGGATCAGGAAGTCGACCGCGCTGCTCTCGACCTCCTCGTTCCAGCCGTACAGCCGGTCCTCGAGCTGGGCGCGGGTGAGGATGGTTCCCGGGCGCAGCAGCAGCGCGTGCAGCAGCGCGAATTCGCGCGCGGTCAGCACCACGCTCAGGTCGCCGCGCCGGGCCTCGCGGGTGGCGGGATCGAGCCGCACGTCGCCGTTGCCCAGTTCGGCGGCCGCCTGGCCGGACTGGCGGCGCACGACCGCGCGCATGCGCGCCAGCAGCTCGTCCATGTCGAAGGGCTTGACCACGTAGTCGTCGGCGCCGAGGTCGAGCCCGCGTACGCGGTCGGCGGCCGCGTCGCGGGCCGTGATCAACAGCACCGGCACGCGGTCACCCCGCTCGCGCAGGCGCTGCAGCACGCTGAGGCCGTCGCGCCCGGGAAGCCCGATGTCGAGCAGCATGATCTGGTGCTGGCCGTCGCGCAACACACGGTCGGCGGTTTCGCCGTCGCGCACCAGGTCGACCGCGTAGGCGGCGTCGCGCAACGCGACTTCGATCGCCGCGGCGATCATCGGATCGTCCTCGATCAGCAGCGCGCGCATGAGGCCTTGCCCCGCGGCTCAGTGCGCGACGGCCGCCGCGCGCTGCGGCAGCAGGCGAAGCACCAGCACCATGGCCCCGAGCAGTGCGGCCGAAGCCGCGAAGCGGCTGAGCTCGAGCCCGCCGGAGGCGATCGGCTTGTCGAGGAAGTCCCCCAGCACGGCGCCCAGCGGGCGCGTCAGGATGAAGGCGGCCCAGAACAGCGCGGTGCGCGATGCGGCGGCGCGCCAGTACAACAGCGCGACCACGGCCAGCGCCGAGCCGAACACCACGGCAGCTCCCTGGTAGCCCAGTCCCGCCGTGTCGGCGCTCCAGTCGCCCAGGGCGGTACCCAGGGTCTGCGAAAACATGATGGTCACCCAGTAGAACATTTCGGCCTTGCCCGATTGCACGCTGCCCACCGCGACACTGCCGGTGGAGCGCTGCCACAGCAGCAGCGAGGCGCCGAGCAGGGCCAGCAGCAGGCTGGTGCCGCCAGCGTAGCCGATGCCCAGGGAGCGATCGGCGAAATCCGCCAGGGTGGTGCCCACCGTGGTCGTGGCGATGATGGTCGACCAGTACAAAGCGGGGTGAAAGCGCCTGGCGCGCATCTGCGCGAAGACCAGTGCGGCGAACAGGGCCGCGAAGACTCCCGTGGCGGCTAGGTAGCCCAGGTGCAGGGACATCGAGACCGCGTCCCCGGCCGTCTCGCCGAGGGTCGTGGCGGCAATCTTGACCAGCCAGAAGCCCAAAGTGGCTTCGGGGACCTTGGCAAGGACGGATTCAACGCTTGTGGTTTTCATGGATCGGTGGGTGATCGAGGCTGGGGAAGGGCCCCGGCGCCGGCCGGAGCCCTACCGGTTACTCAGTCCTTGTTCGCTCCCTCGACGCTGTCCTCGAGCACCTTGCCCGTCCTGGCGTCGACGCCGAGTTCCCGCTCGCCCTGTGGCGTCTTGAGGTCGAAGGAATAGCGCAGTCCGCTACCGCCCTTTTCACGTTCGAGCTCGCGATCGGTGATGGTCGCGCCGGGAACGGCCTTGAGGGCGATCTGCGAAGCCTGCTCCATGGTGACGGTCGCGTCCTTGGCATATTTCTGGCCGTCGTAGGCATGCGCCGCGGTGGCGGCGATCAGGACCGCGCCCGCGGCGCCGACGATGACCAGGGGCTTGTGCAAGTTCATGGAAACACTCCTGAGGATGATGGGCCCGGCGGCCCGGTGGCCGTGGGCAGCGTCGATGCGGCGCATGAGCAGGAGTGTGCGCGGGCAGGTTTAGCTCACATTTAGCGTGTGGCGCGTCGTCGTCCAATGCAACGATTTGGCGACCGCGGTCGGGCCTGATTCGTAAGCGTATGTCAGCCTCAGGCGACTTGTCGGGTCATGGCGACACTGTAAAGCCGCGGAATTGCAAGGTTTGTCGCTTCAGCGGGCCACGTTTGTCCCGAATCGGCGACGCCTTAACCCCCGCGGCCCGGCATCGAGAGGACTCAAGCCTCCATCGCGGCCGGGCTCTTGCTGATAAACCATGGAGAACAAATGGGTATTTTCCTTTGGCACGCCCGTTGCATTGCGCTCGGCAGGGTCCGACGCCCGGACCCTGCGGCCACCAACGGCTGTGCCGCCTTGTACAAACCTTCAAGAGGAGTTTTCGATGACTGCTTCCCGCACATTCGCCCGCGTGATCGTCGCCGCCGCCGCACTGTCCGCGCTGGCCAGCCCGCTGCTTGCCAACGCCGCATCCATGGCCCACCACAACGGCAAGACCGGCGCCTCGGCGCAGCAGTCGAAAGCCGCGAAGAAGTAATCGCAGGCGTGCCTCCCGCGAGGCCGGTGGCGTTTGGCGCCCCGGTCCTTTTCATGGCCGCGCGCGGCGCCTGCTATGTCGACGCTAAGAATGGGCGGGAATACTCGGCGAGTCCCATACCCTGCTTGACGATGCACGCGATCCAGAATCTCAATCACGCCCTGTTCCTGCTGCTCAATGCCGGCGCGACCACGCCACGCTGGTGGATCGACCTGGCGGTCTTCGTCGCCAATGACCTCGTCTACGGCGTGCCGGTGCTGCTGATCGGACTGTGGCTTGCAGGTGGTCCGTCGCGTCGCGGCGCCGCACTCCTGGCCTTTGCGATCGCCATGGCCGCGCTCGGAGCCAACCAGCTCATCGGACTCGCCTGGTACCAGCCTCGCCCCTTCGTGATCGGGCTGGGCCACACCTGGACCTCCCATGTGCCCGACGCTTCGTTTCCCAGCGACCATCTGACGCTTTTCACCTCCATCGGGCTGGGGCTGCTCTTCGGTGGGCTAAAACGCGTCGGCGCTGCGACCCTCGTCGTCGGACTGCTCGTCGGCTGGGCGCGGGTCTACGTCGGGCTGCACTTCCCGCTGGACATGGCAGGGTCGTTGATGGTCGCGACCCTCTGCAGCGCCGTCATCGTGCCGCTGTGGCAGCGCATGGGGGTAGCCTGCACGACACGCCTCCAGAGCGTCTACAGGCTGGTGCTGGCGCGCCCGATTGCCAGGGGCATCCTGCGCGCCTGACTCGAGCCGATCAGCAAGCTTCGAGCCCTCGCGCGCGTCGCCTGGGCGGATGGCAAGGCGCAGCAGCCTCAGTCGAGGCTAAGTCATTCCTGGTAGGGTCTCGCCGCTTCCATCCCCGCACGGGCCGACCGTCCCCGTGGCCGTGCGTTGTTCTCCCGCTGGCTCAAGGCTCCGCATGACATCCTCGATCTCCCGTCTTCTGTCTTGCCTCACACTTCTGGCATGCGTCGCTGGCACGGTGCAGGCAGCGCCCATTTCCCAGCAAGTTCGCACCATCCATGTGCTCGGCCATCCCTTGCGGAGTTTCGATATCGGCTACGCGCAGAACGGCGTGTACGCCTTCGCCGACCGCTCCAACCACGGCGTGGACCTGATCGATACACGTACCTTGCGATTCCTCGGCCGTGTGCCTGGCTTCGCAGGGCCGAGGAGCGGGGGCGAAGGCGGCCCGAACGGCGTGCTCATCGTGCATGGTAAGCAAATCTGGGCAGGCGACGGTTCCAGCCGAGTTCGCGTGGCGGATATCGCCTCGCGCCGCATCGTTGCCACCATCTCGACCGGCGGCAAAAAGCGCGTGGACGAACTCGCATACGACGCGCGGGACCATCTGGTGATCGCTGCCAACAATGCCGACGATCCACCATTCCTCAGCTTCATCTCCACCCGCGCCCCCTACCGCGTTCGCGCTCGCCTGATGCTGCCCCAGGCCACCGGCGCACTGGAACAGCCGCTGTGGGATGTGCGCAGCGGCATGGTGTACGTGGCCGTTCCGCAATTACACGGCATTGCGGCCCATGGAGGGGTTGCGGTGATCGACCCGCGCAGCGCACGCCTGGTGGACATGCACGAGTTGAGTCGATGCATGCCCGCGGGGCTGGCGCTCGGTCCTGGAGGCAAGCTGTTGGTCGGCTGCAGCGACGACGCGGTCGCTGCCGGCTTCAAGGCGAAGTCCCTGCTGATCGACCCCGCCTCCGGCAAGCTCCTGCGGACCTACGATCAAGTCGGCGGCTCCGACGAGGTCTGGTACGACCGCGCGCTTGGCGACTTCCTGCTCGCGGCCGTGGCCAACCCGGGTGGGCCGGTGCTGGGGGTGATCGACGCGCGCGATGGGCGCTGGATCGCCAACCTTCCGAGCGGCCGTCACGCCCATTCGGTGGCAGCGGATCCGATCAACGGACGCGCCTTCGTTCCGGTGGCTGCGGGCGACAGCGCCTGCGCCGGAGGTTGCGTGAAAGTGTACGGGAAGTGATGGCCCTCTACGCCTGCACCTTGGAGTCGTCGTGACGCTGTTGCTCGTCGTTCAAGGATGCGGGCCATGAAGTGCAGGACGCGCGAGACGGTGCCAGCGAGCACAGCGCACTGCCTGACCACGCCTACCAAATGGTCCTGGTGGACATCACTCTGCCGCGGCCCTGCCTCACAACCACATCGCCGCCGGCGCCTGCGCTCAGTATTCCAACCACCTCTCCGTCGAGCAGCCCTACAGCGGTCTTCCAGGCGTGGGGCCTAACAGCCCAGGCGGCAATTACGACAGTGACATCTAGAACCAGCGGGACCTCGCATTGTTCGCGCAGGACACCTGCAGCCCGACGAGTACCGTGCATGTCACGCCTGGGTTCGAGCCGTTTCCACGCTTGCATGGTAATCAGTTCGAAGGTATCGGACTGGGACTTGCCATTGCGCTGGAGGCGGCCAGGCGAATGGGTGGGAAACTTTCGCTGCATGACGGTCCCGATGGACGAGGTCTCTTGTTCCGCCTGGAACTTGTCCGAGGCTGAACTCGGCCTTCGGGTCAGGCCCCCAGGCACACGCATGCGCGGAATGTTGGCTATATTGTTCTGCGCCTGATGGCTGCCTGTGGCCATGCGTTCCTTCATCGATTCATGGGCATGCTTCCAGAACGAAAACTCGCGCTGGCGGCACGTTGGCCCAGACTACATGGCTGGCGCGCTGCTCGAGGCCCGAGCATTCATGGCGCAGTCTGTCGCGCAGGTCGTAGCTGAACTGCACGGCGTGTCCGCCGCGGCGCAGCACTTTCTGCCATTGCGAAACGATTTGCCGGGCATCAGCCTGTGGCAGCGACCGCAAGGGCAGGCTGGAAACGATAGCGTCGACTTTCGCTGCGGCAGGCAAGAGGTGCGCCAAGCGCAGCGCATCGCCATGCAGGACGTTGAGCGCGGGAAATCTGCGGCGCAAGTGCCGAACGAACTGCGAGGAGCGTTCCACGACCACGAGGCGATCCGCACGAATGCCGCCCTCCAACAAGGCCTTGGTCACGCACCCGGTCCCGGCGCCCAGTTCGATCACCAGCCCGTCGCCCGATCGCGGCACGCAGTCGGCCATTCGCCGTGCGAGGCGATCTGAACTCGGCCACACTGCGCCTACCTCCGCCGGATGGCGTATCCATTCGCGCAGAAAGATTGACGTGGCGCTGCTGCCCATGCCCGAGCGCAGACGCGCCAGCGCGGGAAGCGGTGCCGATTGGGTTCGACCCAGTCGGTCTGCAGGGGCTTCGGTGTCGTTCATGCGCTTGCGATCATGGATGGCGTGTCGGCAGGCTGAAGTATCCACAAACTGGCTTAGGGTAGACATAGCCAAGGCGTGGCAGCACGACGACGGGAGCATGCTGGATCAAGGCGGCGTCGCAACGGCTCGCGGACAATGCAACGCAGACGCAGTGTCGCGCTCCATGAAGAGGCGACAGAGCGGTGCTCCACACACGTCGAAGGGACCATGATGTCGGCCCAACCGGATGAACTGCGCGTACCCGGCGGCTTGACCGATGCACAAGTCGCCGAGCGGATTGCACGCGGGCAGGCCAACCGCACGCGCTCGCGGCCCAGTCGAACGCTGCGGCAGATTGTCGCCGTGCACGTGTACACCCCCTTCAACGCACTGCTGGGCGCGCTGTGGTTGCTGGTCATCGCGGTGGGGACCTGGAAGGACGCCCTGTTCGGCGGGGTCATCGTGGTCAACGCCGCCATCGGCATCGCGCAGGAACTGCGCGCCAAGCGCACCCTGGATCGGCTGGCCCTGCAATCTGTGGCGCGCGCTCGCGTGTTGCGCGCCGGCGGCATGGTCGACCTTGCGCCCGAGGACATCGTGCAGGACGACCTGCTCGATCTGGGCGCGGGGGATCCAGTTCCCGTCGACTGCACGGTGCTCGACGCCACGGACCTGGAGCTCGACGAATCCCTGCTCAGCGGCGAAGCGGATGCGGTGCCTCGCCGCGCGGGCGACACACTGCGCTCGGGAAGCCTGGTGGTTGGCGGGCGGGCGCGTTGTCGTGCCACCGCGGTGGGCGAGGCGGCATGGATCCAGGGCCTGCAGCGGCAGGCGAGGCGTTTCAACCTCGCCCATTCCGAGTTGCGCGCGGGAATCGACCGCATCCTGCGCCTCGTGGGCTGGGCGCTGTTGCCAACCGCCACCTTGCTGTTCGTCACCCAGTTCGCACTCGGACTGCCCGCCGGCGCGGCGCTGCTGTATGGGGCCGCCGGCGTGGTCGCCATGGTGCCCCAGGGCCTGGTGCTGCTGAGCAGCCTCGCGCTGGCGGTGGGGGCGGTGCGGCTGTCGCGTCGGCACGCGCTGGTGCAGAACCTGGCCGCCACCGAGGCGCTGGCCCGGGTGGACGTGATCTGCCTGGACAAGACCGGCACCTTGACCGAGCGCGACTTGCGCGTGGCGCGCATTGAGATGCTCGCCCAGGAGCCATCGGCCTTGACTGCGCTGGCCGCATTGGCCGCCGCCGAGCCGCGGCCGAATGCCACGCTGCAGGCCATCGCCCAGCGCTGGCCCGCGCAACGCGGCGCGCCGGCGGTGGTGCGCAGTGTCGCGTTCTCCTCGGCACGTAAGTGGAGCGGCGGCGTGCTCGAAGGGCTCGGCACCTGGCTGCTTGGCGCTCCCGACGTGTTGCTGGCGAAGCACGGCTCGGTCGATTCGGCCCATCCCGTCTTGGCTCAAACCACCCAATGGGCGTCGGAGGGCTTTCGGGTGCTTTTGCTCGCGCGCGCTGCAGGTGAACCGGACGAGAGCCATCCGCCCATGGAAGTCCGGCTGGTGGCGCTTATCCTTCTGTCCGAACAGATCCGCGCCGACGCTCGATCGACGCTGAGCGATCTTGCCGGACAAGGTGTCGCGGTCCGGCTGATCTCCGGAGATCATCCGGCCACGGTCGGCGGTGTCGCGCGCGAGCTGGGCATCGGCGACGCCGCCCAGGTCGTCGACGCTTCAGGGCTCAGTGACGCCGAGCTTGCCGCAAGGGTGCCTGCGCACAGCGTGTTCGCGCGCACCTCGCCACGGCAGAAGGAGTTGATCGTCGGCGTCCTGCAGTCCGCGGGCCACCCGGTGGCCATGGTCGGCGACGGGGTCAACGACATCCCTGCGCTCAAACGCGCCGACGTCGGCGTGGCGATGGGCGCGGGTACCCCCGCGTCGCGCGCGGTGGCGCAGTTGGTGCTCCTGGACAACCGATTCGCTGGCATGCCGGCGGTGATGGCCGAGGGTCGCCGTGTGGTGGGCAACATCGAACGCGTGGCCGTGCTGTTCCTGACCAAGAGCGTGTACGCCATGCTGCTGGCGCTTGCGGTCGGGGTGGCGGGAGTGGCTTTCCCCTTCCTGCCCAGGAATATT
The DNA here is from genome assembly GCF_000377645.1 of Thiomonas sp. FB-6. GTDB lineage: Bacteria > Pseudomonadota > Gammaproteobacteria > Burkholderiales > Burkholderiaceae_C > Thiomonas_A. Next base: position 16,279 of record NZ_KB898489.1, read on the forward strand.
TCCCTGGTCGACGCGCTGACGCTGGGCATCCCCGCGTTCCTGCTGTCGCTGGAGCCCAACGGGCAGCGCCTGCGCCCGGGCTTTGTCGAGCGGGTGCTGCGGTTTGCGATTCCAGCCGGACTGTTCGTGGCCGCCGCGGCCTTTGCGGCCTTCGCTCTGGTGCGCGTGCAGGGCGGGGGGGCTCTGCCGCAAGCGCGCAGCGCGGCCACGTTGGTGCTGTTCGCGACCGCGCTGTGGGTGCTGGCACTGGCGGCAGCGCCCTTGCATGCCCGACGGGCCTGGCTGGTCGCCGCCATGGCCTTGGCCTTCCTCCCGACGCTACTGGTACCCCAACTCCGGGAATTCTTCGCGCTGCGCAGCCTGTCGGGCGCCGCATGGCTGCAATGCGCGGCGATCGGCGCCGCCGCGATGGTGGCGTTGCATTGGAGCCGCGCCGTAGCCCTGTCCATGCCCGAGCGCCGCGCGCGCAACCGTCGCTGGAACGGGCATGAGCTGTTGCGCTGGCTGGTCGGCGCCGACAGCCCGAAGGTGTTCCTCGCGGTCTCGGCGCTGTTGGTGGTCGGCGGCGCCTGGTTGTTCTTCGGCGTGCTGGAGGATGTGCTCAGCCATGATCCCCTGGTGCTGGTGGATGTGCAGGTCTTCCACCTTGCGCAGGCGCTGCGTGGCCCGACCACGGATCACCTGATGGTGGGCATCACCGAACTGGGCGACGCCGCCGTGCTGCTGCCCTTGATCGTGGCCACGCTCGCCTGGTTCGTGGCGCGCAGGCTGTGGCTGAGCGCGGCGTACTGGGTGGGGGCGGTCGGCGTGGCCCAGCTCCTGGCGCAGGTCATCAAGCTGGCGCTGCACAGGCCACGGCCGATGCCGCTGTACGCGGGCGCCCAGGCGTTTTCCTTTCCCAGCGACCACGCCGTCATGAGCGCCGTGGTCTACGGAATGCTGGCCTGGCTGTTGTTGCGGCGGGCCTCCCCGCGTTGGCAACGCGTGGGCGGTGCCGCAGCCATGACGCTGGTTCTGCTGATCGGGCTATCGAGGGTGTACCTGGGAGCGCACTGGCTGTCGGACGTGCTGGGTGGCCTCGCCTTCGGGGTCGGCTGGGTCGCGCTGGCGGCGATGGCCTACACCTACCATTGCCGCGAGCGCTTGCAGGAACGCTGGCTGGCGATGCTGCTGCTCGGAATTTTCATGGCGGCCGCTGTTGTGCATGGGGTGCTGGACCATCGTAGGGATATGCAGCGTTATGCCCCGAGCGCAGTGCCGACCAGCCGGCCATTCGCGAGGGACTCGATTTGAACAAACAGCGCACCAAGCTCGAGGTCATGCGCCAATGGGCTCGCACGCTCAAGATGGACGCGCACGCCCTGTGGCTCGCCGGGCGGGATCCGCGCACGCCCTGGTACGCCAAGGCGCTGGCTGTGGCGGTTGCGGCCTACGCGCTGTCGCCGCTGGACCTGATCCCGGATTTCATTCCGGTGCTCGGTTTGCTCGATGACCTACTCGTCGTGCCCCTGGGCATTGTGGTGGCGGTGCGTCTGATTCCGCCCGAAGTGATGGCCGAGCATCGCTGCGTGGCGGCAAGCGCGGGGGCACGGCCCGTCAGCCGGATTGCGGCAACGCTCATTGCGCTGACCTGGGTCGCCGCAGGCTTCGCGTTGCTTCGTGTATTGTGGGCGCGTTGATGGCTCTCCCGGCAGACCCCATTCAAGCCGCACACAGGGGCTGCGGGCGACCGAATTTGCATGAATCGCGCCGGTGAGGGGCGCGGTCGAGTAGCTACGCCAACACCGAGGCAGTCGGGTCCGCCTGGCCTGAATTCGCTTCAGCGATCTGCCACTTCCGGTACCTGCCGTCAGTGCCCCACCGGCGTGCTGGGAACCGCGTGATCACTTCTTGGCATGACGCCAGCGCGCCACGCGCTGCGGCCTGCGCGCACCGCAGCCGCGAATGCGCCGGCCATTTCGACCGGATCGCGTGCGCGCGAAACCGCCGAACACAGCAACACCGCGTCAAAGCCAAGTTCCATCGCGTGTGCCGCGTGCGAAGGCGCGCCGATGCCGGCATCGATGATCAGCACGGCCTGTGGCAGGCTACGCCGCAGGTACTGCAGTGCGAACGGGTTGAGCAGGCCCTGCCCTGATCCGATGGGCGCGCCCCAGGGCATGAGCACCGAGCAGCCGGCGTCAAGCAGGCGCTTGCAGCTGACCACGTCGTCCGTGCAGTAAGGCCAGACGACGAACCCTTCACGCACCAACGTCCTGGCGGCCTCGACGAGTTCAACGGGATCGGGCTGCAGCGAACCGCGATCTCCGATCACCTCGAGCTTGATCCAGTGCGTGTCGAACAATTCGCGTGCCATCATCGCGGCGTTGACGGCGCTTCGCGCATCCGTGCAGCCGGCGGTGTTGGGGAGAAGGCGGGCTCCGACAGCTCGCACCGTCTCGCGCAAGGTCGGCACGAAAGAATCGGCCTCGCTGCCTTGCTGGATGCGCTGGATGCCGACGGTGACGATCTCGGCACCGCTGGCGACGATCGAAGCGCGCATGATCTGCGCCGACGCAAAGCTCGCACTGCCGAGCAGCAGCCTGCTGCGCAGCTGCGCAGCGTCGACTTCCCAGACGCCATCCGCAGGAGAGAAGGGTTCACCCATGGTCTTCATCAGGTTCCGAGAAAGTTGAAGCGAATCGGCGGGAGCCGGCCGTCCACCAGGTCGGCCAGCGCCGCTGCCGAACCACACGCCAAGGTCCACCCCAGGCTGCCGTGCCCGGTATTGAGATACAGGTTGCGCAAGCGGCTTCGACCAATCAGGGGAACGTTGCCGGGAGTCATCGGGCGCAATCCGGTCCACGAAATTGCTCGCGACGTGTCGGCGGCACCGGGGAACATCGCCTCGACGCGCGCGGTCATCGCGGCACAGCGGCGATCGTCGATGACGCGCGTCCATCCTCCGACTTCCGCCATGCCCGCCACCCGCAGCCGATCGCCTAGCCGCGAGAAAACCAGCTTGTTGCGCTCATCGGTCAGCGAGACCTTCCAGGCCGCAGCCGCATCGGCAACCGGCAGGGTCACCGAGTATCCCTTGACCGGATGAATGTGCACCACGAGCCCTGCAGTGCGCGCAAGCGGCACGCTCCAACTCCCACATGCGAGCACGTAGGCATCGGCCGTGATGCGCTCGAACCGGCCATCCGCGGCCGTCGATTCGACATGCGCGATTGCGTTACCGGACCGGCACAACGACGTCACCGTCTGGCCCAGCAGGAAATGCACGCCCTCGCGCGCGCAATGCGCGGCCAATTCGCGGGTGAATGCGCAGGCATCGCCCGATTCGTCATAGGCGGTGTACGTCGCGCCCACCAGCCGGGCTCGCATCGCGCGCAGAGCGGGCTCGATCGACAGCGCCTCCTCGACGTCGACCAGGCGTCGCTCGCAGCCGAGTTCCTGCATGCGCCGGGTGCACCGCGCAGCGGCGCGCAGGGCGGAGCTGCTTGCATACAGATGCAGGATGCCGCGGCGCTGCTGGTCATAGCTCAGCGAGCGGCGTTCGCGAAGCGCGTGGAGCATGTCCCGGCTGTACATCCCGAGCTGCAGGATGTCGTGCATGTTGCGTTCGGTTCGCCACGGCACGCATTCGCGCAGGAATCGCATGCACCAGGCCCATTGCCGGGGGTCGGCGCGCAGCCGCAGCCGAAGCGGCGCGTTGTCGCGGCCCAGCCATGCCAGCAACTGGCGGGGCACCCCGGGGTTGGCCCAGGGTTCCGCCCCGCTGACCGAGATCTGTCCGCCGTTGGCATGGCTGGTCTGCGACGCGACATGCGCCTGTCGCTCGACCACGGTGACTTCGTGTCCTTGCTCGCGCAGAAAAAAGGCTGACGCGACGCCGACCACTCCGGCGCCGAGAACGACGATCCTCATGATGCTCCGTGACGGCGGGTCAAGCACTCGGCGCGTGCCGCGGCGGCCGCGCGTGACATGGCGTGCAGGAATCCCATGGCCCCATTGGAGAGCACCGCGGGCGCGGCGATCTTGACACCGATCAAGGGTCTCGGCCGCCGGGCTGAGCGCTTCAGTTCCCAGCCTGCCGCTGGGAATCATCCTTTTGCACCTGGGCCACGAGCCACTGAAGCAGTTGCGCGGAGGCGGTGGCGACGTTCTGGCCGGCGTGGATCTGCGCGTGCCACGCGGCGGCCTCGGAGTGCTCCAGCCCCTGCTGCGCGAAGAAACCTGTCAGCGGGCAAGCCTCGACTGCGGAGGGATGTGGAGGCTTCACGCCATGCATGTACTGCCAGTGGTACGCGAGCGCACCGAGCACATGGCGGATCTGCCCGCCCGGAGCCGCGCGCGGACGGGCCTGCTTCCACTGGACGAGTTCCTCGGCCGGCATTGGGCGGCCCAGGCCGTAGCCCTGCCCCGAGCCCGCCCCGAGGACCGTCACGGCCTCGATCACCGCGTCGTCCTCCAGCCCCTCGGCAACCACCTCGAGCTCGAAGTCGCGCCCCATCTGGACGATCGTGCTGACCAGACTGAGCGTTTGTACGGGAAGACTGCGAATCTGCAGCAACAAGCTCTGGTCGATCTTGATGGCGTCGAACGGCAGCAGCGACAGGCGGCGCAGGCTGCTATACCCCGAGCCGAGATCATCCATGGCCAGCTTCACGCCGAGCCGGCGCAACTGCTCGATCGCCTGGTCCTGTTCGCGCGTCTCGATCCCCTGACTCTCGAGGATCTCAAGCGTCAGCCGGTGCGGGGCAATGCCGTGGTGGCGCAGGCTTCGGTCGACAACCTCCACACAGCCACCGTCGAGCAAGGTGCTGGGCGGCAGGTTCACGGAAATCGCAATCTCCATCCCCTGCGCATCCCAGCTCGCAAGGTGGCCCAGGGCCTGGTCGAGGCCCAGTGAGAACAATCGGTCGAGCTCGGCGCTGCCCAGCAAGGGGAGAAAGACCCCCGGTGCAATGACCACACCGTCCGGCATCACGAGTCGCGCCAACGCTTCGACCTTGACCAGGCGTCGGCTCTTCAGGTCGATCACGGGTTGTACGAACATGCGCAGGCCGCCGTTGAGCAGCTGATTCCGGTACTCGCGCGCCTGGTCCTGCGCGATGACGGGTGCAGGTGCCGCGCACAGGCTCCAGATCTGCTCCCAGCGATGTTTGAGGCTACGCGAGAATTGCCGCATCAGATCTGATTCGAATTGATTCGGGTAGGCGCCGAACAGGCCGAGCACCACCACCCCCTGCCCCGCCGCGTTGAGCACGGGGATGCTGATGGCCGAACGGATGGCGAGATTCTCCACGTGGGGGGCCCATCCCTGCCAGGCGGCATATCGTGTATCACGCACGAAAGATGCGGAGCTCTCGACCTGCAGCGAGCGCCAAGCCCGCGCTGTCAGTGCCTGCCCACGCTCGGATGTAGGGTCGAGCACGGGCTCCCATCCTGGCTTTTGCAGCAGATCCGCAAGAGCGCGGGCCTGGGGCCCCGCGCTGCCCTCGACGGCGAACGCACCGTTGGATGTCAGGCGCAGCAGAAGGGTCGCCTGCATTCCGGGCAAGGCACTGAGCTCGGCGATGCCCGCGTGGCTCGCATCGACCCATAGTGAGCCTTGTGCCGGCAAGGGCGTAGCCAGCACGTCCAGGTAGGCTGCCGTGGTCAGCGCTCCCGCGTCGAGTTCGGCCTGGAAGTCTTCCTGCAGGCGCTCCTCGGCCGTGTGCAGAATGCTCAGACGTTCGCGCGCGCGCAAGGGAACGTGGTTCAGTTGCTCGGCAAGAAGCTTGCGGTAAAGGCCTTGCGCCCGCGACAGCCAGGCTCCACCTACGCCGCACAGCGCGTGAACCTGGCCGAGCCGTCGCGCGCGAGCCACTATAGCCTCGCGCGTTGTCTGAGGGTGGAGCAAAAAACCCAGGTGCGCGGCCTGCCGTCGCAGTAGCACCTGCATCTCCTGCTCCGTCAGGGTACGCAGGACCGCCTCGGGGGCTTCGTCGCGCTGCAATTCGCGATAGAACTTCTCGGCGAATGCCGTGCCTACCTCGACGAAATGCACCTTGGCCTTGTCCAGCAAGCGTGCCGCCTCGGTCCCAAAGGGATCGTTGTCCTGCTCGCCTTCGAACAAACCAGCACCCGCTGAGCTCACGCGCCACCAACTGGAGCGGTCGTGCTTATGCTGCTTGCACTGATACATCGCGGCATCGGCTTGCCGGATGAGCGCATCGCTCTCCTTGGCATCGCCGGGAAAAATCGCGATACCCATGGTCATGCCGACTTCCGCGCGCTGTCCATGTCCGACGATGAACGGCGACTCTACGGCCTGATGCAGACGATCGAGCGCACTGGCCAATTGATCTGCCAAATCTGGGGCGTCCAGATCGTCGAGAACAATGACAAATTCGTCACCACCCAGGCGAACCAGAAGGTCAGAGGCGCGCAATCGCGATTGCAGACGCTCTGTCAGTGCACGCAACAGCGCGTCCCCAGCATCGTGCCCAAGCGTATCGTTCACCTGCTTGAAGTCATCCAGATCGAGCATCCCAACCGCCACGACATGGCCGCTGCGCTCGGCCCGGGCAAGCATTCGAGGTAGATCGTGATTCAGCGAACGACGATTGGCCAGTCCCGTCAGGGGGTCATGCAAGGACTCGAAGGCGATCCGCTGCTGCAGGGCGTCGCGCGCAGTGACATCGACCACGGTCCACACGACCAGGCGCTTTCCAACCTCGTAGGTCATGTTGGCGGAGAGGTCGCAGGCGATCAGATCTCCGCCCTGGCGAACGAGGGAGGCACTGGTGAGCTGGGCGGATCCGGTTTCGTACAGTTGTGGATAAAGCACCTTGACGCGGTCGAACGAGGCTTCGTCTGCATACAGCGCGCGCGTCTCGCGGCCTACGAGGTCTTGGACGTCCCGGTACCCCAGCATGGAAGCAAAGTGGGCGTTCGCGTCGACGATGCGTCGACCGCGCGTCATGACGATGCCCACAAGCGCATTGGTCAACAAGCTCTCTCGCAGCGCTCGATTACGCTTGTCCTCGGCCAGCAGGTCGATCCTGTCCAATCCGCTTGAGACATCCCGCGCGATCTGCTCGAGCAGATTGCGCAGGTCCGCGTCGAAGACATTCTCCTCCTCGTGGTAGACGGCCAGCACCGCCCAGATCGTGCCCCTGCGAAACAAGGGTAGCGCGGCATTGGAGCGCAGCCCGAAGGCCCGCGCATGCTCGCGCCATGGCGCCAGGGTCGGCTCCGCTGCATAGGCATTGTTGAACTGTGCGTTGCCGTCGCGCCAGGCGCGGCCGACACTCCCTCGTCCACTGGGACTGCGTTCGTTGGTTGTGATTGCAACGGTCTCGACAGCCTCGATTCGCCCGGAAACGGCCAGGAATTCAAAACGGCCTTGCGCGTTCGGGCGCGCGACATAGGCTAGTGCGAGGTGCGCATGCTGGGTTGCCAGGTCGCACATCGACTGGAGCAAATGGACTTCGTCTTCATGCACGCTGATCGCGTGATTGACGCTTGCGAGCAGGCTGTTGAATTCCAGCAATCGCCCTAGTCGACGCTCGGAACGTTGCCGATGGGCGACTTCCGACTGCAGCTGGCGAGCAAAGTCTTGCTCGCCATCCGTGCGCGGCCCTGCCGAGACGCAATCCACCCCGACCGGCGCCTTAGCGTCGCGGATGGAGCCAAAGAAGTCGGACACCCGCTTTTGGTCGTCTCTGCGAGGGAACATCGTCAGAGTAGCCTTCCTCGCGCGCCCATCCGGGCCCCCGAGCTCCACTTGTCTCTGGTAGATATCACCAGGCGCGAGCGCGGCCAGGCGCCTCGCGAGCTCGGATTGCTCATCCGTATCGCCCAAGGGCAGCCGCGCGCAACCGCGCTCGACATCCTCGCGCGTTATGCCCAGCATGTTCGCAAAGGCGCGATCAGCGTCGAGGATGCGTAGGGCCTGATCCGCGACGAAGAATGACTCGAGATCGTGCGCTTCACCGGTGAGCACGCTCAGCTTCGATGCTTCGAGGTCCATCTGACCTTCTCCTGACGGTGCGCTCGCAATCCTGCGCTCTAGGTGCCGTGAAGTAGCGATCGTTCCAATCCAAGTTGGAGGTGCCCTATGCGTCCTCGACGAATCCCCATCCTGCGAAAGTCCTCTCATTGTGGCTCGCGCATCGCGTGCCTTCCATCGAATTTCGGCGCGAGGAGGCAGCAATTGCGACAAATGTCACGCCAATGCGTTTCCGAGTGATCTGGGCGATCCGACCAACGGCTCCAGAACAGGTCGATCACCGCGCCCAAGTAAAGCCACCCCTCGTCGCTGGCGATATAGATGACCAGCGCCACCGGCCCACGATATCGGCTTGGCCTCCTCGATCCCAGGGGCTGGCGGCTGAATGCGCCAGTAGAGAATGCTTGATGCAGAGCAAAAGTCATGCGCGAGCCTGAGGATTGAGGAGTTTGCAACACTAGCGCTAGTGTCTATGATTGCCATGAGCCACTAGATCTAGTGGAATGGGAGCCCTGATGTTCTCCGATGCGACGACCCCGACCCTCCATGTGATCAAGCGCGACGGCAGCCTGCGCTCCTTCGATGCGCACAAGATCGCCAGTGCGCTGGCGCGCGCGGGCCAGGCCGCCGGCGAGTTCGATGCCGCGCGGGCGCTGCAGTTGACCCGCGCCGGCGTGCTGCCGCGCCTGGCCGCGCTCGGAGCGCCGACACCGCATATCGAACAGATCCAGGACGCCGTGGAGGCCACGCTGTTCGATGCCGGCCACCGCGCGACGCTGCGTGCCTACATCGTCTACCGCGAGCAGCACCGCAAGCTGCGCGACGCGCGACGCAGTCTGGTCGACGTCGAGGCCTCGATGAACGAGTACCTGCAGCAGACGGATTGGCGGGTCAACGCCAATGCCAACCAGGGCTATTCGCTGGGCGGACTGATCCTCAACGTCTCCGGCAAGGTGGTGGCCAATTACTGGCTGGATCACGTCTACCCGCCCGAGATCGGCCAGGCCCACCGCGCCGCCGACATCCACATCCACGATCTGGACATGCTCAGCGGCTACTGCGCCGGATGGTCCCTGCGCACCTTGCTGCAGGAAGGGCTCAACGGCGTTCCTGGCAAGGTGGAATCGGGACCTCCGGAGCACCTGAGCAGCGCCGTCGGACAGATCGTCAACTTTCTCGGCACCATGCAGAACGAGTGGGCCGGGGCGCAGGCCTTCAGCTCCTTCGATACCTACCTCGCACCCTACGTGCGCAAGGACGGCCTGGACTACGCGCAGGTGCGCCAGTGCGTGCAGGAGCTGATCTACAACCTCAACGTGCCCTCGCGCTGGGGCACGCAGACACCCTTCACCAACCTGACCTTCGACTGGGTCTGCCCCGAGGACCTGCGCGAGCAGGTTCCGTGCATCGGCGGGCGCGAGATGCCCTTCCACTACGGCGAATTGCAGGCCGAGATGGACCTGATCAACCGCGCCTACATCGACGTGATGAGCGCCGGCGACGCCCGCGGCCGGGTGTTCACCTTTCCGATCCCCACCTACAACATCACCTCCGATTTCGACTGGGACAGCCCCAATGCGCGGGCGCTGTTCGAGATGACGGCGCGCTACGGCCTGCCGTACTTCCAGAACTTCATCAACTCGGAACTCAGGCCCCACCAGATCCGCTCCATGTGCTGCCGCCTGCAGCTCGACCTGCGCGAGTTGCTCAAGCGCGGCAACGGCCTGTTCGGCTCGGCGGAACAGACCGGTTCGCTCGGGGTCGTCACGATCAATTGCGCGCGCCTGGGACATGTGCACGCGGGCGACGAAGCCGGCCTGTTCGCGCGCCTGGATGAGCTGCTGGAACTCGGGCGCCAGAGCCTGGAGATCAAACGCAAGGTGATCCAGCGCCTGATCGACCAGGGACTGTTCCCCTACACCCGGCGCTATCTGGGCACCCTGCGCAACCACTTTTCCACCCTGGGCGTGAATGGCATCCACGAGATGATCCGCAACTTCACGCGGGACGCGCACGGCATCACCACCGACTCCGGTCACGCGCTGGCGGCCCGGCTGCTGGATCACGTGCGCGCGCGCATGGTCGCCTTCCAGGAAGAGACCGGGCATCTGTACAACCTGGAGGCCACGCCGGCCGAAGGCACGACCTACCGCTTCGCCAAGGAAGACCGCAAGCGCTACCCCGGCATCCTGCAGGCGGGCACGGCGCGCAACCCCTACTACACCAATTCCTCGCAATTGCCGGTGGACTTCACCGACGATCCCTTCGAGGCGCTGGAGCGCCAGGACGAGCTGCAGCGCAAGTACACCGGCGGCACCGTGCTGCACCTGTACATGCGCGAACGCCTGTCCGGCGCCGAGGCCTGCCGCGATCTGGTGCGGCGAGCGCTGACCCGCTTTCGCCTGCCCTACATCACCGTCACCCCGACCTTCTCGATCTGCCCCAGCCACGGCTACCTCGACGGACACCACGAGTTCTGTCCGAAGTGCGATGCCGAGATCCTGGCGCGCAAGCAGCGCCAGGCGGCCTGAGTCCATTGCCCGCCACAACCCGACCTGGAGATGACCACCATGCCTGAAACCGCATCCACCGAAGCCGTCGCCGCCCCTGCCCTCAGCCTGCGCGACGAGGAGCGCCAGCGCTGCGAGGTGTGGACCCGCGTGATGGGCTACCACCGCCCGGTGGCCTCGTTCAACATCGGCAAGCGCGGCGAATTCGAGCAGCGCACCTGCTTCGAGCAAAACCCTTGCCGCGCCTGATGCCCGCCACGGCCACGGCGCATGCCGGGCCGCGCATCGGCGGCCTGACACCCTTCACGAGCATCGATTACCCCGGCAAGCTCAGCGCCGTGGTGTACCTGCTGGGCTGCCCCTGGCGCTGCGCCTACTGCCACAACCAGCACCTGCAGGCACGCGACGCGCCGGCGGGGCCGGCCTGGCCCGCGCTCAAGACCTGGCTGCGGGGCCGCCGCGGCCTGCTCGACGCGGTGGTGTTCAGCGGCGGCGAGCCGACCCTCGACGCGGCCCTGGGGCCGGCCATGGACGAGGTGCGCGAACTAGGCTTCGCCACGGGGCTGCACAGCGCCGGCATGTATCCGCGCCGCCTTCGTGCCGTGCTGTCGCGCACGGACTGGGTGGGCCTGGACGTCAAGGCGCCGCTGGACGACGATGCGCTGCATGAGCGCATCACCGGTGTGGCTGGCGGTATCGATGCAGTGCGCGAAAGCCTGCGCGCGGTGCGCGAGGCCGGCATCGCGCATGAAGTTCGCACGACAGCGCATTCTTCCCTCCTTGACGACGCCGCCTTGCTGCGCCTGGCCGGCAGCGTGGCGAGCCTGGGAATCCAGCGATACGCGCTGCAACTGGCCCGTGCGACCGGTACGACGGCCCCACGGGCGTTGAACTACCCGGCACGCTCCACCGTCGCGCGCCTGCGGACCATGTTCGCCCACTTCACGCTTCGAGCCGACTGACGCCCCGATCGCCTCCCCGCCCTCACCCGATGGCCCACACTCGACTCGCGAGCCGAAAAGGTGTCGATAACATGCCCCAATCACTCGCGAGCCCGGTTACATTCCATGCGTGCAAGCTGCCGTCTCTCGGATCGGATACCGAACCATGTCAACGTCCGTCATACAGCGTAAGTACAGAGGTCACACAATCTCCGTGCGCGTACGGTCAACGAAGCAAGGCCAGTGGACATGGTCCTACGCTATCGACGGTATTGGCTACGAGGATTGCGCGGATCGTCCCCAAAGCAGCTACGACGTCATGTTGAACGCAGCGATTGACGAGGGCAAGCAGCGCATCGATGCGTTCGAGGCGCACCACCAAGCAAGTATCCGGAGGTAGTGCTAGCCACCATGCGCATGCACCTGTAGGTCATCGCCAAGCTCTATCAGGCGATGGTCGAATACCCACGGCATGCGCGCGCTGGGCGCGCAATTGCACATGCACGCCGGTGAGTTCGTGCTCACTGCGCAAAACGCCACCGCCACAGGCGGTGTGCGCAAGCTGCCGCAACTGCTCGGGCGAATGCTGCAGATCTGCGTGGAGTGCCCCGCCACGTATCAGCTGGAGTGTGGCGCCTCGGGCGCAGATGCCGGGCCGGGTTCCCCGCTCGCCTCGCCCGGCAGGCACGGCTGCACGTACTGCCGCGGACCTCTCAGGACGTCAGCGATGCGTTCCGCGTGGTCACTGTGTCCGCTCCACCTCCTGCGGGAACCGCGCGAAGCGCAACGCCAGAGTGGGCAGCACTAGAAGGGTCAGCGCGGTTGAGCTGAACAAGCCGCCGAGGATCACGATGGCCATCGGTCCTTCGATTTCCTGCCCAGGAAGATGCGCGCCGATGACCAGCGGCAGCAGGCCCAGCGCCGTGACCGAAGCGGTCATCAGGATCGGCGTCAGCCGATTCGTGGCCCCGAGCCGTGCTGTTTCCCAGGACCAGGGCAGACCGTCCTCGGTGACCAGCGAGCGGTAGTGCGACAACAGCATGATCGCGTTGCGCAGCGTGATCCCGAACACGGTCACGAAACCGACCGCTGCGCCCAGCGAGACCGGCAGACCTGCGATCCAGATGGCCGCGACGCCGCCCACCAGCGCGAAAGGCAGGTTGACCGCCAGAAGCGCTACCGTGCGGCCGTCGCGCAGCGCGATGACCAAGAGGCCGAGAATCGCCGCCAGCGCCAGCGCGAAGTCCAGCGCCAATTGCAGCCTGGCCTGTCCCGACGCCGCGGCTGTTCCGCCGATGCGCAGGTAGTCGCCCGACGCCAGGGGCAGGTGCGCAAGCCTGCGACGTGCCCGCGTCACGAACCGTCCCGCACTGCCGCTGACGTTGGCGGTGACGAGTTGCACTCGCTGCGCGCCGCGGTGCAGGATGAGCGACTGGCCGGAGCGCTCACGGATGGTCGCCAACGCGCCCAGCAGCACCACGGTACCGTCGCGGTTGACCAGTGGCACTTTGGCGATCGCTGTCGGATCCGAGCGCAGGGCGGGTGGAAGGACCACCACGATCGGCACCGACGCCCCGGCCGTGTAGACACGCCCAACCGTACTGCCGCGGTAGCAGGTCTGGATGGCCTTCAGCACCTGCGCCGAGGTGAATCCGTAACGCGTCAGCGCGTCCCGATCGAGGACGATCGAGAGCTCCGGAGTGCCCGGCGGAGCCTGCACGCGTACCCCGGCCGCGCCGGGGACACGGCGTAGAGCGTCGGCCACGCTCCGGGCATCAGCGTTCAGCGTGGAGAGATGGCGGCCATAGATCGTCACCACCACCGGCGCGGCTACGCCCGACAGCGTTTCGTGGATTCGCTCGGTGAGGAAGGTGTTCGCCCACCAGCGCACTCCCGGCGCGCCCCGGACAACCTCCAGGATGTGGCGCTCGGCGGCTGCGCTGTCCGCGTTGCCCTGGGTTGAAAGACCGACATCGATCTCAGCCTTGTTGGTCAGTGCGTTGCCGTTGGAGAGATGCGCGCGGCCGGCGTGCATCACGACATGAGCCACGTCGGGCAGGCCTTGCATGATCGCGACTGCCCGCTCGCCGATGCGCATGGTCGTGGCGAGCGAGGTGCCCGGCGCCGTCTGGAAGTGAACGATCAGATCGTTCTCGTTGAAGCGCGGCAAGAAGCTGGTGCGCAGCAGCGGCATACTGGCCAAGCCGCCGAGCACGAGCACGATCACCAGCACCCAGATGGGGCCGGGGCGCCGATGAACCGCGGCCAGCAGTCGGCCGTAGACGCGCTTGGCGCCGGCCACCACCGGGGGATCGGCCGGGTCGAGCCGCCGGTGGCCGAGCAGCAGCATGGCCAATGCCGGAGTGACCGTGAGCGCGACCGCCAGCGACGACAGGATGGCGAAGATGTAGGCCAGAGCCAGCGGCCCGAACAGACGCCCCGCCACGCCTGTCAGGCGCAGAATGGGCAGGAACACGATGACCACCGCGAAGGTCGCGAAGATTACCGCCTTGCGCACTTCCATGGTCGCGCGCAGCATGACCTCGTGGACGGGGCGTGGCAGCGCCAGGGCGCGGTTCTCGCGCAGGCGCCGATGGATGTTCTCCACCCCCACCACGGCGTCGTCCACCACTTCGCCCAGGGCAATCGCCAGGCCCCCGAGCGACAGGGTGTTCAGGCTGAATCCCAAGTGATCCAGCATCAGGGCAGCAGCCAGCAACGACAGCGGGATCGCCGCGAAGGAGACCACCGCCGTGCGCCAGTTGCGCAGCGCGAGGTACAGCACCAGCACGATCAGCACAGCGCCGATGGACAGCGAGTTACGCACGTCGCGCAGGGCGGTGTCGATGAAGGAAGCGGGACGCAGACCGTCGGGCTGGACCTCGATGGCGTCGCGCTTGAAGGCGGGTGCCAGTGTCGCAAGCGCTCGGTCGAGCCCGTGGGTCACGGCTAGGGTATTGGCGCCGTATTGCGTACCCACGACCAGCAGCAGTCCCGGTTTGGTCCCTACCAGCGCGCCGCCGATGGCCGGTGGTGGCGCGGCCACCACGCGAGCGACCGCGCCCAGGGTCAGACTCTGGTGGGCGCGACGCAGCAGCAGACTGTTGCCCAATGCTTCGGGAGTCGTCGCCTGGCCGTGACTCATCAGGAACAGTTGCTGGTTAGGCGTGTCGACGACGCCGGCGCCGAGCACCCCGCTCGCCTCGGCCGCCGCCGCGGTGAGTTGGTTCAGCCCGATGTGCAGCTCGACGAGCTTGTCCGGATCGAACTGGGCCTGGAGCTGTTCGGGCTGCGCACCGAAGATCACCACCTTGGAAACGCCCGGTACGGCAAGCAGGGCCGGGCGTACGGTCCAGCGCGCGATCTGTGTCAACTGCATGAGCGACAGCTTGGAGGAGCTTAGCCCGATGGATAGCGCCACGCCGGTGGACGACTGTAGCGGCGCGATCACCGGCGTCGCTCCGGCAGGCAGCATGGCGGTCAGCGGTGCCACCCGTTGCGCCACGAGCTGCTGGTCGCGATAGACGTCCGTGCGGCCGCCGAACACCGCAGTGACCACCGACAGCCCTTCCATGGATTGCGAGCGCAGGTGCGCAAGCCCGGGGATGCCATTGACCGCATCCTCGACCGGCGTGGTCACGAGGGCCTCGATCTGGCGCGGAGCCAGCCCTGCCGCGTTGGTCACGAGGGTGACCGAGGGCTGCCCGAACTCCGGAAAGACGTCATACGGCGCATGGATCACCGCGACCACGCCCAGGAGCGTCAGCCCGAGCGCCGCGACCAGGACCAGCCAGCGCAGGCGCAGGCAGAACTCGACGATGGCACGCATCAGCACTCCCCTTCAATCGTCGTCTTCAGGCTTTGCCGCCCGGGTCTTCGTGGCCCCCGGAGGCGACTGTGACGCCGAGAACACGAGCGCCGCGCCGGAGACCACGATGCGCTGTCCGGGCTGCAGTGCCGCATCGCCTCCTTCGGCCAAGAAATACCCGCCCCCTGCGCGTGTGAGGGTCGGCACGGCGACCGGTACGAAGGTGCCGGGGGCGCTTTGCCGGTACACCAGCGCTTGCCCGTCGTGCCAGACCACCGCGGACGCGGGAATCAGGACCCCGGCCACCGTCCCATGCCCGCTGAGTGCGACCGTTAGTGGCGTGCCGATCGGCGCAGAGTCCTGAGTCGCCATGAGGTAGTACAGGCTGGGGCCCGCCACTCCCGCGACGGCGCGCGGCGCGCGGCCGACCAGGCGCAGGGCCACGCGCTTACCGTCGGGCGTGGACGCTCGTGGATCGATCGATGCGGGCGGAAGCGATTGGCCCAGGGGCAGGCTCACCTCGACGATCTGCTCGGCACCGCGTTCCAGTTCGGGTAGTGGCGCGGTGCCCGAAGCTGCTGCCAGCCCAAGTTTGGCGCCCCAGTCGGTGCGGGCGCGGGCCAGCAGTTCGCCCAGTTGCGCCTGCGCGCTGGCTTGGGCTGCCTGGGCGACCAGCAGTTGGGACTGCGCCGCCTGGAAGGCCGCTTGCGAGATATTGTGCCGGGTACGGTACAAATCGGCCGCACGCGCGGCCTCGCTACGCTTCAGCGCGGTCACTGCCTGCGTCGACGCGAGCTTGCCACGCGCAGCGGCGATCTGCGCCGAAAGGCTGATCAAAGGGCCCGGGTCGAGGACCATGCCAAACGCGACCACGCTCGGTGCGCGTCGGGTCTGCTGCAACGCGACGGCACGGATCTCGCCCGCGAACATGGCCTTGGAGCCGAGTATCACTGTGGCGAGTGGCTGCGCGCCAGCAGTGCCCGCGCCGGCGATCGCGGCGGCCACCAGCGCGGCACACCTGAAGAAGGTCCTGAGCATCATGGACTCCGGTGGAAAACCAGGAAGGGGTGGTAGAGCGCCGCCTCGAGCTGCCCGAGCGCCCTGCGCACGTGCACGGACGCCGACAGCGCGCCCTGCTGCGCCTGCACGTCAACCAGTTCTGCGCCGAGCAGCCGAAGGCGTCCGATCTGGCCCGCGGTGAAGGCACGGCGTTGCCGGTCGAGCGCATCCGCAGCCGCCTCGCGCAGTTGGCGCGCACGGATCCGCTCCGACTCGCTGGCATGCCAGTCCGTGCGGGCCTGATCGATCTGCGCCAGCACCCTGGTCTGGGTCGCGGCAAACTCATCGGCGGCGACGCGCCGTGCGGCGCGCGCCCGGGCGATCGGACCCTGGTTCTGGTTGAGGATGGGCAACGGCAGGGAGATCGACAGGATGAACTTGTTATCGCCCTGGTCGTAGTGGTAGCCGGGGCCGATGTCGATGGCGGGGTACTGCTGCGCGACCGCCAGGCGCAGCCCCGCCTCCGCGGCCGCGTAGTGGGCAAGGGCGGCCAGTACCTCGGGGCGCGAGGTGAGCGCCGAGTGAACCAGGGGGGCGAGGCGGCCCGGCTGCCGCGGATGGGCGATCCCGCGCATGTCGATTGCGATGCCCCTCAGCGCGGTACTCGGAAGGCCCAGTGCGGCGGCCAGGGCCGTGCGCCCTAGCTGGCTGGCGCGCCGGTCCGAAGCAAGCTGCAGTTCAGCCTCGTTGAAAGCGAGCGTCGCATTGGTCAAGGCCGCCGCCGAGACCATGCCGGCCCGGTAGCGTTGTTCGACCACGTCGCGGTAACGACCCGCGAGCGCAGCCCGCCGAGCCGCGAGCCTCGCCGCCTGCTGCGCCGACCACAGGTCGAGCATGGCCGCGCTTACCTGAGCGCGGAGTTGCCAGGCGGTGACGGCGATGACATGCCGTGCCTGCTCGGTCTGGGCGCGCGCCTGCGCGATGCGAGCGGGACGCGCGCCGTAGGACTGGATCAGAAAGGTGACGACGGGGCCGACGGTCCACGGCGAAGCGGAGGTGCTGGTGTCATAGGTCGGCGCGAGTTGCAAGCTCGGGTTTGGCAGGGCCGCTGCCGTCGTCTCGCCTCCTTGGGCTTCACGCAGCCGAGCCTCGGCCAGCGGCATGTCGGGGCGTTCGTAGACAGCCACCAGGGACAAGGTGCCGATGTTCCAGCGAGGTGGGCCGCCCTGGTGCAGTTGGGCCGCGAGGAAGCGCAGCAAACGGGGATCGGATAGCGTGCGCCGGGTCAACGCCTGCGCCATCTTCTCGGGATGGAGGGGGCGCGGCATGTAGCTCGCGCATCCGCCAAGCAGCGCGCAAACGAGCAAGGCGGCCGGCAGTCGGGTCTTCATCGCGTCTCGGGCCTCGGGAAAAGCCCTGATGCTAGAGACCCCTGTGTCGTCAATTTGTCGTCGGCCCGGCCGGCTGGTTCCCGCGCGGGTGCAGATCCAGGCGTACCTGCAGTTCACCCGCTTCGCCGTACACGTAGGCCAGACTCCAGCCCAGGCGCTCGCACAACTGCCGCACCAGGTACAGCCCGATTCCGGCGCCGCGGGCGCGGCCGGCATCCGCCAGGGCCAGCGAGCGGTACAAACGCGCGACCGCGGCCGCGTCCAGCGCCTCGCCACGGCTGTCGATGCGGAACACACCTTCGCGCAGCCCGAGCTCCAGACACCCGGCCGGGGTGTGCTCGATGGCGTTGCGCAGCAGGTTGCCGAAGATCATCGCGGCGATGGCGGGAGCCACGTGCACCGAGGCCGGCTCGATCTCCCCCAGATCCAAGCTCAGCGGCCGGCCTTCCAGCAGCGGACGGTAGTCGGCGATCAGGCCCGGCAACCACTCATGCAGCGCAAGGGGCGCCACCGCAACAGCATTCGAAGACTCCTTGGCAAGCTGCAGCAGGGCAGCCAGGGTATCCCGCATCGCCTCGGTGGTGAGGCGGATGCGCTGCAGCGCCCGCCGCCCGTCACCCCTTAGCGTCTCTGACTCCAGCACCTGCGCCGCTCCCGCGATCACCGAGATGGGAGTGCGCAGCTCGTGGCTCGCGGTGTCGATGAATTCACGCTCCCGCAGCACGAAGCCGTCGAGGCGCTGCAGAAAGCCGTTGACGGCCGTCTCCAGCGCCTGGATCTCTTGCAACTGGTACCCGGGAGTCAGACGCGCATCACGCTGCGACGGGTCGAGTGCATGGACCGAGTCGACCAGACGAGATACAGGGCGCAGCAGCCGGCCGGCGAGCCACCACGTGGCAACCATCAGCAGCCCCAGACCGATCGCGACGATAGCGTCGAGCAGGTAGGCCAGACGACGCTCCTGCGCTCGCTGCGCGGAGATGTCGATCAGCGCGGCCATGCGATGGCCTTGCACGTCGCGCACCAGCACCGCATAGGGCAGATCCTCCGGGTCGATGTCGTCGTACAGCCCCGGTCCGAGGCGGCGAACCTCGGCCGGCAGACTTCGCGCAGCCAGGGAATCGAGGTCGATCAGACGCACCTTGGGAGGGTTCACATCGCCGGCCGGAAGGTGGGCGGCGCGCAAATCGCGCACCATCACGTCGCCGAGCAGGCTCATCCACACCAGTCGCTCATGGCGGTTGTTCAGGAAGCCGCCCACGGCGATCACGGCCGCGCTCAGCACCGCTGCGTACAGCAGCAGCCCGATGGTGATGCGGGCGCGCAGGCTATTCGTCTTCACCATCGTCGGAGCCCTGCATCGCGGCCAGCCGATAGCCGACACGCGCAACCGTGTGCAGCAGCTTGCATGCGAAAGGCGCGTCGATCGCCCGGCGCAGCAGGTGCATTTGCGAGCGCAGCAAGTCACGATCCGGCGGGTCGTCACCCCAGAGCGCGTCCTCCAGCCGATCCCGTGGCACGAGCGCAGGCGACGCACGCATCAGCACCTCCAGCAGGCGGCGGGTTGCCGGCTGCAGGGATATGGGTCGGTCTGCGCGCGTGACCTCAGCCTTGCGCAGGTCCAGCACCAGGTCGCAGACCTGCAGCCGGGTGTCGGCCACGCGACCGCTGGCGCGGCGGACCTGGGCGAGCAGCCGTGCCTCGAGCTCGGCCAGGTCGAAGGGCTTGACCAGATAGTCATCGGCACCGCCGTGCAGCGCCTCGACCTTGTCGGCGGTTTCCGCCCTGGCCGTGAGCATCAGCACGGGAACGTCCTTGCCCACGCTATGGCGCAGCGCCTGCAACAAGCTCACGCCGTCCATGCGCGGAAGCATCCAGTCCAGGACGACCGCATCGTAGCGGTTGTCGGCTGCCAGGCGCAGGCCGGTGACGCCGTCGGGCGCGGCGTCCAGCACGTGGCCGCGCGCCTCGAAGTAGGCGAACAAATTGGCCACCAATGCGTGATTGTCTTCGACGACGAGCAACTTCATGGGGCGGTGGCGAGGGGTTGCGGCAGGCAGCCTGCCCGGGAACCACGGGCCCGGCCAGACGCCGGTCCGGGACTCGACATGGTAGCGGGCAAGAGGCTTGCGCCACTGGGCCAGAAACGCGTTCCTGTCGGAGGCCACGGCGCTTCGCCGGATCGATCTGCTGGGTGTCAGGATTCAAACTGCTGCGCCTGGAGCCCTCATTGGGTGGGCGCTGGCGTTGCGGGGCACTGCCCAGACAAAGCCCGCAAGCTCGTGCGCGACCGGCACGCAGACCTTGTTCAGCGTAACGCCGCGCGCGTGCAGCTTGGCGTAGCGCCCGGTTAGTCGCAGCTGCGCCTTCCAAGCGATGGCACGCGTGGACTCAGGCAGATCCTCCTGCCTGCGCTGCGCCTGGTAGCCCACCCGGGGTTTGAATCGATAGCACCACACCGCCTCGGTCAGCAGTCTGCGCGCATGCGCGTTGCCGCTCTTGGTGATCGGCCCGCGGTTGACGCGATCATGGCTGGAGCGCTCGGAAGGCACCAGGCCCAGGTAACCCATGAGCTTGCGCGGGTGGTCGAAGCGCGCGATGTCGCCGATCTCCGCCACCAGCCCGATCGCGCTGACCGCGTCGATGCCGCGCAACGCGCACAGCGCCTTGACTACGCCCTCGAAGCGCCAGCCCTGGATGGCCTGCAGCAGCGCCAAGCTCAATCGTTCCACCCTGGCATCGCAGGCCTGTACGACCAAACAATACTCGGTGAAGGCGATCTGGCTGCCCGGCGCCTCGAAGCTCAAGGTTGCCAGCCAGCGCCCGAAGGTCTTGGTCCACGCCGTCTTGCCCGGATAGCGAATGTCGTGGCGCCGCAGGAATCCTCGCAACTGAAGCCGCGCCCTCGTTCGCGCCGTGACCGCATCCTCGCGCGCCCTGGACAGCTCCCGAATCGCCTCGTCGGCCGGCTCGGGAATCCAGATGGCCTTGAGCTCGCCGGCGCGCGACAACTCGGCCAGGCGCAGACAGTCACGCCGATCGGTCTTGACCCGATCCCCGGCGCGCCGCGGAATCAGCGACGGCGCGATGATCTCGCACGCGTAACCCAGCCCCCGCAACTTGCGCTGTAGCCCGTAACCCGTCGGGCCGGCCTCGTAGACGATGTGCACATCGACCGGATCGCCCAGCGGCTGCAGCTTCTTGACCAGGCGGCCGACGTCGTGCGCGATCTCCCCCATCAGTCTCGCCGGCTCCCGCCCCGACAAGGCCCGCGCGATCGCGATCGTCTCCTTGTGAACGTCCAGCCCCACGTAAACCTTGCTACTCTCGTCCATGGTCGGTCTCCTCAACAGGTGCTGATGACACGCTCACAGCATGTAGCTCGGCACGCTTGCGTGCAACCTACGGAACGGAAGGAGATCGACCCCCGCCGACTTGCCTGTTGGCGACCATGATGACTAGAAAGTGGATCCCCGGGGGCACCATGCAGGATTCGATTCGACCACTCTGCGCGACTTGCGCTCACCGCCCCTTGTGCCTTCCCTCCGGGCTGCCAGGGGAGGTGGAGAATGCAATGGCCGGCATTCTCATCGAGGACCTGTTCGTGCTCAAGGGGGAAATGCTGTCGAAGCAGACGCGCGTGCCAGGCAAGCTCTTCGTCGTGCGCTCGGGGGCCTTCAAGTCGGAGGCATCCCTGAGCGTCGGCGCACGGCGTGTGCTCGGACTCCATGAAGCCGGTGACTTCATGAGCACGGAGCCCACACTCGGTGGCCTGCCCGACGCCGAGTGGGTCGCATTGCGGAACAGCGCCATATGCGTCGTCGACCCATGGAAGCTGCAGGCCTTGGCGGCGAATCACCCGGCGTTGGGGTCCTTCATCATGCGCATCACGGCCGCTGCGCTGGTTCGAGCCCAGCAGACGTTGTTCGCGCTGGGCAGTCTGCACGCGTCGGGCCGTCTGGCGTGGTTTCTGCTGGATCTCTCGGAGCGCCGCCGGCGCAGAGGCCTGGATCCGTTTGCCCTATCCCTGCCGCTGACGGGGAAAGACATCGGCAACCATTTGGGTCTTCGTCCCGAGATGGTCAGCCGAGTATGGGGCGCCATGGTGCGTAGCGGCCTGATCTCGCGCCACGGCCAAGACGTCCAGATTCTCAACCTTGATCGCTTGGCAGCCCTGGCGTCGGGCCGCGACGCTGGAGCACGCGCGCGAACCGCAGCTGTCGAGCGACCAACGCGCGCGAAGCGTTAGTCCGGACCGAACTGGCCATTCTCGACACGCTGGAGCGCCACCTCGAAGGCATCGATGCGCCGCCTGCCTTCATCCATTGCAGCAGCCGGCATCTCGTCGTAGCTACTCCGCGGGCGGTCACCCGATTCCCGGTAGTCGATGGTGTCGATCGGGTAAGACCATGTCTACATGCCTTGTTGGGTCGATCGCACACGCACGTGGATCGTGTGGCCGCCGTACTCGACTCGAATGCAATACTCCGGCATGTATATAAGTCCAAAGTTGGCACGCCGCCTCGACGTTCCTGAACCGCTCGACTCTACTCAACCGCCTTCCACCGCGCCTCCGTTGAACCCGTGGAAGTGCTGGTAAAGAGCCACGACGATCCCCGCCAGGCCGTCTGCAATGCGCTCATGCTCCTCATGGGTGAGGTGCATCCGCTTGAGTTCCTCCGCGCCTTCCTCCGTCCCGAAGAGAAATACGGGTCCGAGCAGATCCTTCAGGTCATTGGGAAGCCGCTCGAAGACATCCGTCTGCTGCTGCAAGCCAAAGATGAAGCCGTAGCACCAATCGTCAATGATCGAGATCCCGCTATGTTCATCTCCCGGCGCGGCATCCCCCACGTTGGGCTCTTGGACATACAGGAGCGGCGCGTAGTCCTGCGGGTTGCTGGCCAACGTCTGCTCCGTGTCATGCCAATGCTGAGCGATCAAGGAGACAAGTTCCTCAGCTTCACCTTCACTTTCGAATCTGATCTCTCGATTTGTGCCGTCTTGATCCAACATGTATGGCAATACGTCACTCAGGTGGGGGCGATCGGGGCCGGCGAGCGCTGCCGCAATGAAGCCGTCGAGAGCTGAGATGTCCAGCGCATTCTCTGGAGATGCGTCGCTCATGAGGAGCTCGGCGAGGCGTTCAAGGTCGGCGGCGGGGCCGCTGGCGGTCGTCATGGCGCAAAAGTACTGATGCGGCAGTGAGCATGGTTTTTGAGATTGTGGCACGAGTCCGGTTTCGTCTGAATTGAGCCGCTTGGCGCTGGACGCCTGCTTCGCCCACGGGTGGGTGGATGAAACCAGCCTCGATGAAACTTCATGTCGAGGAGGCTTTCTTCAAGAAGCTCACCATGCGCTCCTCGGCGTCACCACCACCTACTCGCCGGCGACATAGGTGAGCGGAGGGCATTTGCGCTTGCGAACCGCCGCACCTAGGCCTCCTCTCGGACGCCATCCGGAGTCTCATCCAGACAACGGCGGTGTCCCATCGGGGTCCACAATCTCGGTCAGCTCGCCAACTCGGAGATCCTCCCGGTCACGCGACCGCCGGCCGCTTCTCATGTTCGAGACACGGTAGGACTTGCTGACCCTGCCGAAGGTGACGTGGACCACGTCGCCGTCGTTCGGTACCGGCTTCGTCGTTGTGAGCCAGAAGGTGCCATTGCCGGACACCCGAACTTTCGCATTGAGCGGGGTCGGATCGTGCTTGTTGATGTAAACCGAACAGTCCACAGCGCACTCATCGCTGCGATCCGCCTGCAGATCGCGCGCCTCGATCTTCGAGCCTTGCGACGGTGTACCCCCCACTGATCCTCTCCACCGGACTGCTGTGTCGATTGAACGTGGATCGTTCAATCGGCGTGTGTCACGCTTTCGGAAAGTTTGCGACATCTCACGCCAGTTGTCGACCCGGGGACAGAGGCCTCGTCATACTCGGAAGCTATCCTGCTCACCCAGCCCTCAGATCGTGCCGATGGGCAGTGGAAGGCCCCGCCCGACCTCTCCAGGACAACCGAGGAAACACCGCCCATGACGCTCTACGAGTTCACCCCCAGCAGATCCACGCGCGTGCGGTGGCTCCTCGAGGAACTTGGCGTGTAGTTCGACGCGGTGCCTGTAGACCTCATGGCCGGCGAGCACAAGGGCGCCGGGTTCCTCAGCGTTAATCCGGCGGGAAAGGTGCCGGTACTCGTTGACGGAGAGCTGGTTCTGACCGAGACGATGGCCATCGTGCTGTACCTGGCGGAGAAGGACGAGCAGCGGAGGTTTCTGCCGACCGATCGTGCGCAGAGAGCGCAGGTCTATCGCTGGCTTTCCTTCACCATCACCGAACTCGAGCAGCCGCTGTGGCGCATGCGCCGACACACGAAGCTGTACGCAGTCGAACGACGGCTTGCGGCCGAGGTCGATCTTGCCCGCGAGGACTTTGCAGCCATGGCTCGCGTTCTGGAATCCCACATGCGTGAACGCCCGTTCGTCGCCGGCCCGACCGTCTCGGTCGCCGATTTCGTGTTAGCCTGGACTCTCGACTGGGCCCACGCGAACGCGCTCCTCGAGCACAGCCCGAACCTGCTGGCGTATTTGGAGCGCATGTATCGCCGCGCGGCCGCGCCCTCGCGAATGCGTATCCCGAGCGCACCCAGTTGACCCGTAAGCGGCAAGTGGCTCGCCATGGCGCCGCAGGCATGCTCATCCATGCCGCGCCCAGTGGGATCCATCACCGAAGGGACGGATCGCGCCCGGCCCAGCAGCATGGTGAGATTTTCCAGGGGAGGGGCATGGACACGCAGCGGCCTGACCGAAGCACCGCCAACAGGTGATGTTGGATGAACGCTACACCTCAGGACACCTCGAAGAACGCCATCGCCAGTGCGCAATTTTCCTGCGCAGAACCACGCAGCGATGTCGAACGGTCAAGGCAATTCGACCGCAGGATCACACACTCCCGCGCTCGGCGCGTCGACACGCAGGACGCTGGAAGGCGCGCCGATGCTGGGTCCGCGGACAGCGCGAGCCAAGCCCCCAGGGAGACGGCCGGTGAAGCTTGCGAGGAAGAGGGGCGCGCACGTGTTTCGCGGATGCTATCAACCGCGAAATAGTGTTTTCTGATCAAGCACTTGCGCCGCATCGATCGCTTCGCTACAGACCCTTGCTCAGCGCCGCCGAGCTGGTCATAATGGTCTGACCGATGCCCCTCGCTTTGAACACCCGCACCGCCATGCCTCCCCTGCAAAAGCTCACCATGCGCCCCAAAAGCGGGACCTGGAACCGCACCGTCCGTATCTACGGACGGCGGGGCGCGTGTGTGCGCGAGATGGCGATGAACTGACAGCCGAATCTCTCCCACCCACGAAGCCCCGCCAATCCGCGGGGCTTCGTGCTTTTCGGCACCGGGCTCCGCGATCACACCACCAGGAGTCCACGATGGCCGCCCTCGACGATCTGATCCAACGCCATCCACGCATCTTTCGCGGGGAGTTTCCCGCCATTGCCTCCTGGCTGCCCGAAGGCTGGGCACCACTGGTCGAGGAACTCTTCGACGCCATCGAGGCCCTGCTCGATGACGGGCAGGCGATGCGCCTGGAGATCCGCCAGATCAAGGAGAAGTTCGGCAGCTTGCGCGTGTACACGCAGCTGCACCCCAGTCCAGGGTCGGACGAGCTGTCCGAGGCGGACGTCGCCTTGCACCGTCAGGTCATGCGCCTCGTGCAAGCGGCCGAGAAGCGCTCGTCGTTGCTGTGCGACGCCTGCGGAGCGCCGTCCGAGCTGCGCAGCTTTGCCGGCTGGATGACCACGCGCTGCGATCGCTGCCTACCACCGCGCGATCCCCGCAGTCCCTGACCCGGGAGACCGTCATGCCGACTGACATTCGACGCCTTCCCCCCGGATTCGCCCGAGCCGATTCCGGCCTGGTCGTGCCCGAGCAGGTGCTGCTCCAAGCCAAGGCGGCTGCGCGGGCCGAGGAACCGGAAGAGATGCCGGAGCTCCGGCCCGCGTACACGTCACCGGCGGTGCGCAGCCGCGCATGGGTCCAGGAAATGCTGGGCCTCGCGCGCCAGCAGAGGCCCCCCCGGGGCCCCACGCTCGAGCTCTTCACGATGGACGATCTCGAGCGTTGCCTGCGGCGCACCGCGGAAATGTCCGATCGCGAGCAGAAGGAGCGTGACCAACGCATGCTCGAGGCGGCCATCCGCGGGGGCCGCTGGCGCCTGGTCGGGTTCGCCCAGCGCACGCTGTCGGCCGTCCTTGCGTTGCAAGAGGAGATGCCGCACCTGGCCAGCGTCGTCGGCCAGGTGACCAACCGCATTCGCCTGGCGCGTGCGGCAAGGAGGCCCGCGCGGCTGCCGCCCATGCTGCTGGTCGGCCCGCCGGGCGTAGGCAAGAGCCATTTCGCGGAGCAGCTGGCCACGGCGCTGGGTGTCAGCGTGCACCGCCTGGCGATGGATGCGGTCCAGACCACGTCCGCGCTGGCCGGCAGCGACTCCCATTGGTACAACAGCCGCACGGGCCTGGTCTTCGAAGCCTTGATCCACAGCGGCACAGCCAATCCGATCATCCTTCTGGATGAAGTGGACAAGGTTCGAGAGAACTCGTCCTATCACCCGCTGTCGCCGCTGCATACGCTGCTCGAGCCGCTAACCGCCAAGCGATTTGCGGACCGGTGCATCGAGCTTCCGCTCGACGCCAGCCACATCGTGTGGGTGGCCACCGCCAACGAGGAGTCGGCGCTCGACGCTCCGCTGCGCTCGCGCTTCGCGATCCACCGCATCGGCGCACCGGACGCCGAGCAGGGGCTGCGGGTGGCCCGGGCCATCGTCGCGCAGGCATTGCGCGAGCTGCGGCTGCGCATCGCTGTGGACGGGGCTGCCCTTGGCCGCATGGCCGGGCTTGCACCCCGGGCGCAGCGTCAGGCGATCGAGGAGGCCTTCGGGGCGGCGCTGGCCCGCGGGGAGCGCGTCGTCAGGGAAGACGACATTCCACGGCCACCCGTGGCGCGATCGATGGGCTTTCTCGCGCAACGCGGGAGTGCGCCATGAACCGAGGAGACCAACGGTGGCCGCCATCGCGGCGCGCTACCAACTTCGGCGAAGGCGAGCTGCGAGCTGACGCCCGTTTCCCCCATGTTCTTGCGAAGGCCATCTGACCATGCGAATCCACCTTCTCTCCGACATCCACCTCGACATCGAGATCCCCGGCTACGCTTTCGAGCCCAGCGTGCTGGACGCCGACGTCACGATCCTGGCCGGCGACATCCATACGGGAGCGCGCGGCCTGGAGTGGGCGCGACGTGTCTTCCCGGGACCGGTCCTGTACGTCCCAGGCAACCATGAGTTCTATGGCGGCCACATCGACTCGACGCTCTCGACGATGCGCGCGGCCAGTTGCGAGCGCGTGCGCTTCCTGGAAGGCGATGAAGTCGTCCTCGGGGGCGTGCGCTTCCTGGGCGCAACCGCCTGGACGGATTTCACCAGCACGGGCGACCGGGTCGCTGCCCGGGCCCAGGCGCTGGAGCAGATGAACGACTTCGGGCGCATCCGCGCGGGTGCGCCTATTTACCCGAGGTGGCTACACGTCGACGACGTGGAGACCATCAACCAGCATACGAAGGCATGGCTGCGCGCCAGGCTGGCGGAGCCCTTTGCGGGTCCGACCTGCGTCATCACCCACCACGCACCGCTGCCTCCACCTCCCAAGAGCCGCCTACGCCGTAATGGCTCGGCCCATCATTGGCTCGCGGCGTATGTCAACGACTGGGAGGACCTCATGGGCCCGACGGTGGCCCTCTGGGTGCATGGCCACACCCATGAGGCCATGGATCGGATCTGCAAGGGCACGCGCGTCGTCTGCAACCCCGTGGGCTATCCCTTCGAGCGCACGGGCTACGCCGCCGACAAGATCCTCACGCTCGAAGTGTGACGTGCTGCGCAGCGGATCCGCACAAGGCCCCGCTGCCAACCCTCCGCCTTCGTTCGCCCCCTCATCCTGTTCAAGAGGACCTCTCATGCGTATCCACCTTCTCTCGGACCTGCATCTGGAACTCAGTCCCAGCCGGCGCGCAGCCTTCAAGCCCGAGGTGCTCGACGCCGACGTGACGGTGCTCGCCGGCGACATCGACAAGGGCCCGCGCGTGCTGGAGTGGGCGCGCAGCACCTTCCCCGGCCGCGTCCTGGTCGTGGCGGGCAACCACGAGTACTACGGGGGCCACCTGCAGCGCACGACCCAGAAGATGCGCGCGGCCAGTTGCGAGCGCGTGCGCTTCCTCGAACGCGACGAAGTCGTGATCGACGGGGTGCGCTTCCTCGGGGGCACCTGCTGGACGGATTTCTCGTCGACGGGAAACCAAGGACTCGCCCGGTCCATCGCCACGCAATCGATGACCGACTATCGGCGCATCCGCGCGGGAAGCAACTTCCGGCACCTGACGACGGAGGACGTTCTGCAGGAGAACGGCGCCTTTCGGATCTGGCTGGAGGGGAAGCTGGCGGAGCCGTTCGCAGACAAGACGGTGGTCATCACGCACCACGCCCCGCTGCTGGACTACGCGTATGGGCCCAGCCTCGAGTTCATCGGGCAGCGCCATCCCCTGGACGCTGCCTACGCGAACGACTGGGAGCACCTTGTGCGCCCGCCCGTGGTTGCGTGGCTGTACGGACACACGCATGTCGCGGTCGACCAGGTCGTCCACGGCGTGCGCCTGGTCTGCAATCCACTGGGCTACAGCATGGGGGATGACACGGGATTCGAACCTTCCAAGGTCCTTGCGATTCCGTGAGGCTGGGGATCCCATGCATCAAGCCATCTGCGTGCAACGCTTTGCATTCACCGGCTGCCAATCTCGTCCTCATCGCCCTCTTGCGCCCGAACTGGTCGCCCGATCCACCGCGACGGGTACCTGGACATTTCGCACGCGTAGGCATGTGGAGTGAAATTTTGTCGCGCCCCTCAACTCGAAGCGAATTGTTGTCGACCGTGGACGACAACAATTCCATTGTTTATGGATGGCATTGCCTGTAAGCGGCTATTCAGCGGAAGCAGCCAATTTTTGTCGAACAGCTCACGCCGACCACCTCAGCGGCGGCCGCGCCCTGGCGCGCCGGGTGGATGCGCCCTACTGCCTGCACGAGGCGGCACGCGAGTTCGTGCAGTTCGACTTCGAGGCCCTGCGCGACCAGCAAGTGATCGGAGTGGGCAACGTGAGCGTGCGCGTGCTGCACACTCCCGGCCACACGCCCGACAGCATGTGCCTGCTGGTCACCGACAAGCGGCGCGGCGACGCGCCATGGTTCGTGCTCACCGGCGACACGCTGTTCGTCGGCGCCGTCGGCCGCCCGGACCTGGCCGGGCGCGAGCGCGAGATGGCGGGCAGCCTGTACGACTCGCTGCACGAGCGGCTGCTGAACCTTCCCGCCGAGCTGGAGATCTACCCTGGCCATCAGGCGGGCAGCGCCTGCGGCGCCGGGCTGTCCGGCAAGCCGGCGTCGACCCTGGCCTTCGAGAAACGCTTCAACCCGCTGCTCGGGCTGGCGCGCGAAGCCTTCATCGAGCAGCTGTGCGCCGAGATCCCGCCGCGCCCGGCCGACATGCAGCGGATCGTCGCCGCCAACGTGGCGGCATGAGCGCTTCGCACGGCCGCTCCGAAGAAGCGCTCCCCCCCCCGGGGGGCGGCGCGAAGCGCCCGGGGGCACATCCATGAGCGCTTCGCACGGCCGCTCCGAAGAAGCGCCGCACGACGCGTACCCCCAAGGCATCCGCGTCAACCTGCCGCAGTTCGTATGGCAGGCGGTGCAGGTATTTTTCGTCGGGCTGCTCATCGGCATGGAGCGCACCGTGCTGCCGGTGGTCGCGGCGCGCGATTTCGGCGTGCCCAAGACCTCCTTCCTGTACCTGCTGTCCTTCGTCATCTCCTTCGGGCTGGTCAAGGGGGCGCTGAACTTCGTCGCCGGGCGCCTGTCCGAGCGCATCGGGCGCAAGGCCGTGCTGGTGCTGGGCTGGCTCGCCGCCCTGCCCATCCCGCTGCTGATCTTTTTCGCACAGTCGTGGTGGTGGATCGTCGCCGCCAACCTGTTCCTGGGCATCAACCAGGGCTTCGCGTGGAGCATGACCGTCACCAGCAAGGTGGACATCACGCGCGCCGAGCAGCGGGGGCTGGCCACCGGCATCAACGAATTCGCCGGCTACGCCGCGGTGGGCCTGGCGGGCCTGGCCACCGCGTGGCTGGCCCAGCTGCTTGGGCCGCGCGAGGCCTTGCTGGGCTTCGCCAGCGTGGTGATCGCCGTCGCGTTGCTGACCGCGGTGGCCTTCGTGCGCGAGACCCTGCCCTGGGCGCGAGCCGAGCGCCATCGCCATGCCAGCGGCATGCACACGGGCCTGCGACCGCGCTTCGCCGACGGCCTGGCCGAGCACCCCACTTCGCGCCAGGTGTTCGCCTACGTGTCCTTCGGGCACCCCACCTTCTCGGCGTTGTGCCAGGCCGGCGTCGCCAACAAGGTCGCCGACACCCTGCTGTGGGTGCTGTTCCCGCTGTACCTGCACGGCCACGGGCTGGGCCTGGTGCAGGTCGGCTGGGTCACCGGGGTGTATGGGCTGAGCTGGGGCGCCTCGCAGCTGTGGACCGGTCCGCTGTCGGACCGCATCGGGCGCAAGCGCCCGGTGGTGGCCGGGCTGTGGCTGCTCGCCGCCGGCGTGGCCTGCGCGGTGCTGGTGCGCGGCTTCGCCGCCTGGCTGGCCAGCGCCGTGGTCATGGGGGTGGGCATGGCCCTGCTCTACCCGAACCTGATCGCCTCGGTGGCCGACATCGCCCACCCGAGCTGGCGCAGCTCGGCGCTGGGCACCTACCGCTACTGGCGCGACACCGGCTACGCCATCGGCGCGCTGGTGCTCGGGCTGGTCGCCCAGGCGCGCGGCGCCGTCGAGCCGGCCTTCTGGGTCAGCGCGGCATGGCTGCTGGCCTCCGGCCTGTGGGTGCTGCTGCGTGCGCAGGAAACCCATCCGGGCCATCCTCCGGGGAGCTGAGCCCGCGCAGGTCCGCGCCGCGCGTGCCCATTGACCCCATTTTCCCCACCTGCCACGCGGGATTTCTCACGCCGCCCCTGCCGCCGATGCCTGACGCGCCAGCTGCTTGCGCCGCCAGTGCAGGTACAGCGCCGGGATCAGGTTGGTCGAGCGCAACGCGCTCCACAGCAGGCCGCCGAGGATCACCACCGCCAGGCCCTGCTCGGGCGCGGCGCCCTGGCCCAGGCCCAGCGCGGTCGGCAGCATGCCCAGCATCGCGGCGGCCGCGGTCAGCACGATGGGCCTGAAGCGCACCTGGATGGCCTCGCGCACGGCCTGCTCCAGCGGCATGCCGGCGTTCTCGTTGGCGCGCGCGCGGTCGAGCAGCACGATGGAGTGGCGCAGGCCGATGCCCACCAGGGTGAGAAAGCCGATCATGCCGGTGGCGTTGAGCCCCACGCCGCTGAGCACCAGCGCCACCGTGCCGCCGGTCAGCGCCAGCGGGATCTCCAGCAGCAGGATGCCGGGAATCAGCAGCCCTTCGAACTGCAGCAGCAGGATGCCCACCATGATGGCGAAGGCCGCCAGGGTCGCCAACAGCAGGCCGAGCGCGGCCTGCTCGAGCTCGGCGGCGAGTCCGCCGAAGGCGATGCGGTAGCCGGGCGCAAGCGCAAGGCCGCGCAGCGCCCGGCGCGCCTGGGCCTCGGTGCTGCCCAGCGGCCCCGTGGGCGTGGCCAGGATGTCCAGTGCGCGCGCACCCTCGATGTGGCGGATCTGGTTGGGCGTCGGCACGAGCTGCAGGCGCGCCAGCTCGCCCAGCGGGGTCCAGGCGCCCTCGCCGGTGCGAATCGGCAGCGACGCCAGTTGGCGAACCGAGCGCTGCGGGGCGTCGGCCAGGCGCAGGTACAGCGCCAGCGGCACGTTGCCGTCGGGCACGCGGCTGATCACCTTGCCGCCGATCAGCGCGTCGAGCTGCGCGTACAGAGAACCCGGCGTCAGCCCGTGCGCCGCCAGCGCCGCGGTGCTGGGCTCGATGCTCAGCTGCGTGACCGGGTAGGCGTCGTTGTCGAACACGTCGGCCAGGGCCGGAACCCGGCGCAGGCGTGCCGTGATCCGCTCGGCGATGGCGCGCAGCTCGGGCACCTGCTGGCCGAACACGTGGATCACGAAGGGCTGCGGCAGGCCCGACAGGCTCTCGCCCAGGCGCTCGATGGTGGGCGTGTCCACCGCCAGTTGCACCCCCGGCAGGGCGGACTCGCGCTGAATGCGCTGCCCGATGGCGTCCAGCGCGTTGACGCTCACCCCGGGCTTGAGCGCCACCTGGATCTCACCGGCGTAGGCCGGCTCGGTGTAGGTGGTCGACGCCGACGAGCCGATGCGCGCGTAGACATGCGCCACCGCGGGGTCGAGCAGCAGGCGTTGCGAGATGTGGCGCACCGCCGCGCGGGTGTCGAGCAGCGAGGCCCCGGGCGGCAGCGTGAAGGATTCCAGCAGTGCGCCTTCGTTGGGCAGCGGCAGGAAGTTGATCGGCACCAGCACCAGCCCGAGCAGGCTGAGCAGCAACACGGCGAAGGTCAGCGCCAGGCTGGTGCGGGGGGCGCGGGCGACCCAGTCGAACAGATGCCCGTTGGCGCGCTGCAGCCATTGCATCAGGCGCCGGCCGCCGCCGGCCCTGCCGCCCGCGCGCGCGCCGAGAAAGCCCAGCCCCAGGGGAATCAGGGTCAGCGACACGAGCAGCGACGCCAGCAGCGCCAGGATCATCGCCAGCGAGAAGGGGATGAAAAACAGCCCCACGATGCCCCCGACGAACAGCAGGGGCACGTAGATGGCCACGTTGGTCAGCGTGCCGGTGATGTCGGGCACGACGATGCCGCGCAGCCCGGCCCACACGCCCTGCCAGTGCGCGTCACCCGCCTCCCAGCGATGGTGGATGCTCTCGAGCACGATGATGGCGTCGTCGGCGAGCAGCCCGACCGCCACCGTCAACGCGCCGAAGGTCATCAGGTTCAGGCTCTGCCCGAAGGCGTGCAACGCGGCAATGGCGATGGCCAGCGACAGCGGAATGCTCAAGGCCAGCACGAACACCCCCCACCCTGCCCCCAGCACCCAGAACAGCAGGGCCACCGCCAGCAGGGCGCCGATCAGCAGGTTGCGCCCGAGATCGGTGCCGACGATGCCCACCAGATGCCCCTGGTCGTAGGTGCGCACCCAGCGCACCTCCGGCGGCAGTTCGTGCAGGCTTTGCTCCAGCGCGGCCTGCACGGCGCGCGTGACCACACGTGTCGAAGCTCCCGGCTGCTTGATCACGGTCACGGCCACGCTGGGCCGGCCGTCCAGGCTCACCGCGTTGTGCGTGGGCATGGCCGCGCGTTCGACCCGCGCCAGCGCGCGCAGCGGGATCGGGCCGCGCGGCGTGGCCACCGGAATCGCCTCGAGCTGCCCGATGTGCACCGGCAGCTTGCGCGCCTCGATGAGCACGTCGTTGTGCCCCAGCGTCAGGTAGCCGGCAGGCGCGAGCAGCACCTGCGCCTTCACAGCCTGCTCGATGGCGTCTACGCCGACGTCGTAACGGCGCATCGCGCCCAGATCGGGCTGGATCCACAGCGCCTCGTCGCCGGCGCCGTACACGTGCACGAACTGCACGCCGGGGATCGCGCGCAAGGCCGGCGCGATCCCGGACTGCACCAGGCGCTGCACCCGGGCCGGCGCGATACCGGTCGGGATCCGCGCCGTGTAGTCGGCCACCTCGTTGATGGCGTTGCCCATGATCTGGGCCAGCGGATGCGCCTGCGACGGCAGGCGCGCGCGGGCGCGGTCGATGGCGCTGCCCACGGCCAGCAGATCCGCCTGGGCGCTGCTGCCCTGGCCGAAGCGCACGTCGATCTCGACCGTGCCGTTGCCCATCACCGAGCGCACGCTGCGCAGGCCGGGCAGGCTCAGGATCTGCCCCTCCAGCGGCTGCACCACCAGGTGCTCGAGCTCGGTGGCGGTGGTGCCGGGAAGGTGCGCGGTGACGCTGATCTGCGGGAAGTCGAAGCTCGGCAGCACCTCCACGGGCGTGTGCACGAAGGCATCGATGGCCCAGACCAGCACCACGCCCAGCACCAGAAGCCACAGCACCTTGCGCCGCAACAGGCGCGGTACAGAAACGTCGGAGGCCATCGCGGGTCAATCCGGCGGCGTGTAATGGGCGGCGATGCCGCGGTGGTAGTCGAGGAAGGCGTCGGTCACCACCACGTGCTGCCCCGCGGACAGGCCGGAGGAGATCGCGGTCCACCAGCCATGCGCCGGCCCCGGCACCACCTGGCGCGGCTGCTCGCCCGTGGGCGTATGCACCAGCACCCACCAGTGTCCGCGGTCGAGGATCAAGGCCTGCGTGGGCACCAGCACCATGCGCCGCGCCGGGCCCTGGAGCAGCACGGATCCCCACTGACCGTTGATCCATCCGGGCGGCGGATTCGGGCCGGCGGGCACCAGGCCGATGCGCGTGCCGCCATCGCTGGCCAACGCGGGAGAGATCGCGGCGATCCTGACGGCCGCGGGCGTCCCCTGCCCGGAAGGCGTGAAACGTCCCGTCATGCCCACGTGCAGGCGCGCGGCACCCGCGCCGTAGACCTGCGCGCGAAGCCACAGCCCGCCGGCGGGCTGCAGCGTGGCGATGGCCTGTCCGGCGCCAAGCTGCTCCCCATTCGCGGCCTGCACTGCGAGCACGGTCGCGGCCACTGGCGCGCGCACGTTTCGCAGGCTGCGCGCCGCCTGCAGCGCGGCGGCCGCGGTGCGCGCCGCGGCCTGCGCCGACGTCAGTTCGGCCCGCACGGCATCGAGCGCCTGCCGGGTGGAAAGCTGGGCACCGACCTGGCGAACTTCGAGGGCCAGGGCCTTGCCGGCCGCCGATGCGCGCGCCTGGGCGGCTCGCAGTTGCTGCTCCCGGGCGACCAGCAGCGCGCGCATGCGGGGCCCCGCCATGCGCGCCAGGGTTTCGCCTGCCTGCACCTTGCTGCCCGGCACGATGCGCAGGCCGCTCAGCGTGCCGGCCTCGGCCGTGCGTACGCGCACGGTGGCGATCGGCTCCACCTGGCCGTAAGCGCGCAGGCTTTCCGGAACCGTCTGCGCATGCACCGTGACCCAGCCCGGGGCGGGCGTGCCGGCGCGCGCCGCGATACCCGGCAGCGCGAGCGCGGCGCACAGCGCCGCTGCCGCGCCGAGGCCCCGCGCCCGGCGCCTCGGGCTCAGGCCTTCCATGTCCACAGCAGGAAGGGGTGGAGAACGTCGTTGCCGTAGGCCACGCCCAGGGCGAGCACCGCGCACGACAGCAAGAGCAGCAGCGCCAGCGCGGCGGGCGCCCGCGAGGGCGCGCTCTCGCCGGCCCCGCGCTCCTGGGGCCGCGCCGCGAGCAGGCGCTCGACGCGCCGCGACAGCGAGTTCGCGTCGCCCAGCAGCGCGGCCTGGCCGCCGGGCAGCCATGCGCGACCAGGGGGTGGCGGAGCGCGGCGCGCGTGGCGAGCCGCGGCGACCACCGCCGCGGCCAGATCGGTACCCGAGGCTCCATGGCGCAGGGCCTCGTCATCGCGGGCCTGCTCCAGCAGTTCCAGCCAGGAGCGCAAGCGCCGATGCGCCCAGGGCCAGGGCCATTGCAGGTCGACGGCCAGTTGCGCCAGCCACAGGCGCAAGGGGTCCCGATGCCGTGCATGCGCGCGCTCGTGTTCCAGCGCGGCGTGGATGACTCCCTCGTCCAGCGTGCGGGCGAGATAGGGGTCGAACACCACGCGGGGGCGCAGGAAGCCGACGGTGCAGATGGGCAGTTCCAGCGGTTGGCGCACCAGCACCCACAGCGCGCGCAACGCGGCACGCAGTGCCAGGGCGGCGAAGGGCAGGCTGGCACCGATGATCATGCCGTGATCGAAGCGGGTCCTCACCGGATCGGGCTCGCGCAAGGCCCAGCCGCACAGCCATACGCCTACGAGCAGCACCGGGAGCACCGGCATCCACAGCCGGCGCCACGCGGCGCGTTCGGCCACGGAGGGCGATGCATCCAGCGGCGCGCGCCAGGGAAGCAGCGCCAGCGGTTGCAGCACGAGCCCGCCGAACAGCAGGATCAGCAGGGTCAGAAGGGTTTCACGCCCCATGGTCCCTCTCCTTCCTGGCCTGGATGGCGCTTTCGAGTGCATCGAGCAAGGCCGGGTCGATCTCGTCGATCGCATCGACCAGCGCGGCCACCGCCGGGCGCGGGCCCGGCCCCAGGAACCGGCTCATCAGCTGCCGCGCCCTGGCCCGCTCGACGACGTTGCGCTCGATCAGCGGCGTATAGACAAAGCCGCCGCCCTCGCGGTTGCGCTCGACCAGGCCCTTGTCGCGCAGGCGATCCACGACCTTGGCGGTGGTGGTGTAGACCAGGCCTTCGGGCTCGCCGGCGCGTTCGTGCAGTTCACGCACCGACGCACGACGCAGCTCCCAGAGGGTTCGCAGCACCGCGTACTCGAGGCTGTCGGCGGGAAGGCGGAAGTTCGGCACGGCCTCAGCTTACGACATCGGTCGTACCGGTTGCAACTCCGGCCGGCCGTGCGCGAGGGCAAGTACCTGGTCAGGCCTTCCTCGCCGCGCGCGGCCGCGGCCTGCGCCCTTTCTGCGTGACCATCGACCAGCAAGCCCAGGACTACCTGCCCCACGCCTTCGGGCGCCACCGCTTCGCCATCGTGCGCAACGCGGCCGAACGGCCCCAGCGCCTGACCCTGCTGTACGCTCAGCTGGCCCGACCTTCGATATGCTGAGCCCCCATGCGACTGACCACGATGACCGACTATGCGCTGCGTATGCTGATGTACGTGGCGCAGCGCCCGGAGCGCCTGTGCACCATCGCCGAGGTGGCCACGGCCCACGCGATCTCCGAGACCCACCTGATGAAGATCACCCAGGTGCTCGGCCAGCGCGGCTGGCTCGAGACGATGCGCGGCAAGGGCGGCGGCATCCGCCTGGCGCGCGCTCCCGCGGACATCAACGTGGGGGCGGTGGTGCGCGACGTCGAGCCCGACTTCTACCTGGTCGAGTGCATGGGGGTGGACGACCACTGCAAGCTCACCCGAGGCTGCCGCCTGACCGGTGTGATCAACGGCGCTTTGGGAAGCTTCCTGGGGCACCTGGACGGTTTCACCCTGGCCGACCTGCTGCCCCCCGCGCCGGGGCAGGAAGTGGCGGTGGCGCCGCCGGCGCGCAGGCGAGCCCCTCGGGCCTGAGGCGCGCACCGGGTCGGCATCTTGACATCGCCGTCGCGCGCTTTAAGATGCATTAACTGTCGATCTTATAGCCGGGCTTGCGGCCCGGCATCCACCCCTGCCATCGAGGCCATCCCATGAGCACCCCGCACCTGCACCTGCGTCCCGACGCCATCTATCCCTTCGACGCGCGGGGCATCGCCAAGCGCTTCCGCCACGCCGCCATCTTCGGCGCCCTCGACGCGCTGCATCCGGGCGAGACCATGCGTTTCGTCAACGACCACGATCCCTTGCCGCTGCTGCAGCAGATGCAGGCCCATTTCGGCGAGAGCGTCGAAGTGGCCTACCGCCAGCGCGATGCCGAGGGCGTGGTGATCGACTTCGTCAAGCGCTGAACCCGGCGCGAGCCGGCCTCACTGCATCACGAAGCCGGAGAAGTACACACCGCTGATCGGCGGCGTCGCCGGCTTGCCCGGGGTCGCCGGCTCGGCGCTGAGCAGGATCTGGTTCACCTTGGCAAGCACGCCCGCGCGCAGCTTGTCGCGCGTGGCGTCCTGGGTCACGGTCGCGGCCTGCTGGGCGGCGAGGATGTTCAGGATGGCGCTGCGGATCTCCGGCATCAGCGCCGTGACCTGCTCGTCCACCTTCGGGTCCTGGGCCTTGAGGTCGATGGTCACCTGCACGTAGTGCACCTGTCCGTCGGTGCTCTGCACATTGGTCACGAAGGGCTGCAGGCTGATGAAATGGGCTGGCTTGGGCGCCGCCGCGACGGGCTTGGCGGGGTTCTTGGCCGCTTTCTCGTGGATCAGGAACCACCACGCGGCCCCGCCGCCGGCGCCCAGCAGCAGCACCAGCACGACCACGATGATCACGATGAGTTTGCCCTTGCCGGACTTTTTCGCCGGCGCTTCGTCCTTGTCTTTCTCTTTTGCCTTGGTAGCCATGGTGTGCGGGGGAAATCGGGATCAGGAAACGGAATCGGTCAGGAAATCGAGGCAATGTCGCCCAGACGCGGCGGGCGCGTCAAGGCTGCGTTTGCGGGGGAAGCGCGAGTTCGACGCGGTCGCGCCCGGATGTCTTGGCCTGCAGCAGGGCCTTGTCCACGCGCGCGTAGGTGGCCTCCAGCGCCTCGCCGGGCTCCCAGCGCCCCACGCCGGCACTGAAATGCGCGCGGATGCCGGCCGGTTGCTGCGGGTGCGCGAAGCGCCGCGCATTGAAGCTGCTTTGCGCGCGCTGCACCGCGGCAGCGGCGCCCTGCTCGTCCTCGCCGGGCAGCAGCAGCAGGAATTCCTCGCCGCCGATGCGGGCGATCACGTCGGTCGGGCGCAGTTCGGCCCGCAGCACCTGCACCAGCTCGCGCAACACGGCGTCGCCCGTGTCGTGGCCGTACTTGTCGTTGATGCGCTTGAAGAAATCCAGATCCACCATGGACAGGCTCAGGGCCTCGCCGCTGCGCGAGGCGCGCGCGGCTTCGCGCCGGAAGGCCACCTCCAGTCCGCGGCGGTTGAGCGCGCCGGTCAGCGGATCCTGCTGGATCAGATCGCTGAGCTGCTCCAGTTCGGCCTCCAGCGTGCGCGCCCGGCTGCGGGCCTGCTGCAGCTGTTCCTGCGCCTCGGCGAAGGACACCCGCAGCTGGCGCGTGTCCTCCAGCATCTGCTGGCTTTGCGCGAGGATGCCCTGCACCACCGACTTGGCGCGCTGCGCCTCGCCCGATTCCTCGAGATCGTGCATGCCCGCGCGCAGGCGCTCGCCGTAGCGTTCGCTGCTTTCCACGTAGGTGCCCAGGCTGCGCACCACCATGTCGATGAGCTCGCGCGCCAGCGAGCGCGCGTCGTCGGTGGCCTTTTGCATCACGCCCTGGCGCAGCAGCAGGTCCTTCAGGCCGTGCACCGCCTGCTCCAGGCGGCGCGGGTCCAGGGGTTCGTGCAGCACCCCGTGCAAGGCCGCCACCTGCCCCTGGATCCAGTGCTGGGGAGCGAACAGTTCGGCCACGTTGTCCAGCAGCATGCGCACCGCTTCCAGCATGCGCGTGCGCGAGGCGGCGGCGTCTGCGTGCCAGTGCTCGCAGGCGTCCCAGAGTCTTTGCGCCTGCGCGGTCAGGCCCGTGGCGGCGTCCTGCAGCTCCGCGGCGTCCTCGAGCAGCGCACGCGCCTGCACCTGGATCGCCGGCTGCTCCACGTAGGCCTGCTCGGCCATGCGCACGGCATCCAGCCAAAGGCGCTTCCAGGCCCCCGCATGTCCGGCCGCGGGAGCCGGCGCCTCGCTGGGCGGCGGGGGCGCCGGGCGCTCGCGCAGCGCGGTCCAGCGCTCGGTGGTGGTGCGCAGCAGCTGCAGCGCCTGCAGCGCGTCGTCGGTCGCCTCCAGGCCCTGCAGGGCCTGCAGCTTCTGCACCCGCGACAAGCCGGCCTGCGAGCGCTCCCATTCGCGCACGAAACGGGCTACCGCGGCGCCGAGCCCGCTGGCCTGGTTGGGGTCGAAGGGGGTCTCCAGCTGCCCCCACAGCATGCGCACCACCTGCTCCCAGTCGCCCTGGGACACGGCGGCGCGCAACTGCGGCGCCCATTCCTGCAGCCCCAGCGAGGATCGCTCCAGGCGCTTCAGGAGTTCGCCGGCGCCCGGCGGCAGGCTGCCCGGCGGGGACACCGCCATGTAGGCGCGCCGGTATTGCTCGGGCGTGGGTTCGATGCCCTGCTCGGCCAGCCGGCGCAGCGCGGCACGGGCGATGGAGGCGGGAGAAGGTGCGGACGTCGGCGGCGGGGGCATCGGCAGGCCGAGATTGGGCGCGAGCGGGTCGGAGTTCAGGAAAAGCAAGAGGACATGCGCCTGCAGCGGCGCGCCACGCCATTATTTCAGGTTGGCGGCGCCGTGGGCGCTGGATTCGGCGAGTTCGTCGCGAGGCACCCCGCCGCGGCCGCCGGATCTTGCGCCCTGCCCCGCCCGGTGGTACGTACAATGCGCGATTTCGGCCGCCCACGGCCGCGCCCGCGTGCGCCACGCGAGGTGGGCTGCCGGCAGCGGCGCGGATGGACGGCGGGACGATGGCGTGACACAAGGGGACGCGGCGGGGCTTCAGATTCACGCTGCGGTGTCGTTAAGAAACGCGATGACAGCGTACACAACCACAAGGTGCGGGATTGAAATTCCTGGTTGTTGATGATTTCCCGACCATGCGGCGCATCGTGCGCGGCCTGCTCATGCAGACCGGGCACGTGACGGGCACGATCGACGAGGCCGAGGACGGGGTGCAGGCCCTCAAGCGCATCCAGGCCGGAGGCATCGAGTTCGTGGTGACCGACTGGAACATGCCCAACATGCAGGGCATCGACCTGCTGCGCGAGATCCGCGCCAGCGAGGACCCCGGCATCCGCGGCCTGCCGGTGCTGATGGTCACGGCCGAGGCGAAGAAGGAGAACATCCTGGCGGCCGCGCAGGCGGGGGTCAACGGCTACATCGTCAAGCCCTTCCCGGCCGACGCGCTCAAGGCCAAGATCGACGGCATCCTGCACCGGCTGCAGGGCGGGGGGCGGCCATGAGCAGCCCACCGGACGCGCAGGCCTCGGGCCAGGCGCTGCACAACCTGCGCGAGGCCGACGCGCTGCTCACCCAGGGCGTGCAGCGCATCCTGCACGCCTCCAGCGACCTGCCCGGGGCCAGCCACCCGCTGCAGGAGGTGCTGCACCTGAGCGAGCAGCAGGCCATGCTGACCCTGGAGG
>NZ_KB898490.1 GCF_000377645.1 Thiomonas sp. FB-6
GAAGGCGCACTGGGCGCAGATCTACTCGACCAACCCGCTCGAGCGCCTGAACGCCGACATCAAGCGCCGCACCAACGTCGTGGGCATCTTCCCCAACGACGCGGCCATCACACGCCTGGTCGGCGCCATGATGCTGGAGCAGAACGACGAGTGGTCGCTGAATCGCCGGTATATGCAGCTTGAAGGCCTTCAGTCGCTCTGCGATACTGCCCCGACTCGGCTGTCCGCTGTGGCACGCTGAGTACCGTGTAGCTCAGCCTGTCCGGGCTGTGGACCTACACCACGTCGCGGGACGCGACCCAAGCCGAAGCTTGCTGCCCCTGATGGGATTCGCTGGTCGGCTTCTCGATCGAGGGGGCGCACTCCGGGTGCCCCGGGGGAAACGGGTTGTGCCGACCACGGTGGACGCTCCCCTCGTTCAAGTGGTCGGACAACACCTCCACTTTGGCACATCGATGCCGTCGCGGGTGGGGGCGTCCATCCCATTGAGGGGCCCCCCCGCCTTGGGACGGCCCTGCGGCGGGTGTGCACTCGGCAGCGGTGCGGGGTGCAGGAAGGGGGCGCGTCGGGCGGGGTGGGAGTGGCCGCGGGGCAGAACACTAGGGCCGCCGCAGGCGGCTGTGCATCCCGCCCGAAAGTCCCCCATCAACGCACGACGCACCGCTGCCGAGAACCCACCTTCCGCAGGGCCGCCCCAAGGAAGGGGGTGTCCCCCTCGGGGGGACGGAGCGGGGGTCGCCCCCCGCGACGGAGGGGGCTCACAAGATCTCTGTTGCGTAGTCGGCCAGGCGGCTGCGTTCGCCGCGCGCGAGGGTGATGTGGCCGGAGTGCTTCCAGCCCTTGAAGCGGTCGACGGCGTAGGCCAGGCCGGAACTGCCTTCGGTGAGGTAGGGGGTGTCGATCTGGGCCAGGTTGCCCATGCAGATGATCTTGGTGCCGGGGCCGGCACGGGTGATCAGGGTCTTCATCTGCTTGGGCGTGAGGTTCTGGGCCTCGTCGATGATCACGTACTTGTTCAGGAAGGTACGCCCGCGCATGAAGTTCAGGCTTTTGATCTTGACCTTCGAGCGGATGAGTTCCTGCGTGGCCGCGCGGCCCCATTCGCCGCCGTGGTTGCCGCCGCCGGATTGGTTGAGCACCTCGAGGTTGTCGTCGAGCGCGCCCATCCAGGGCGACATCTTCTCTTCCTCGGTGCCCGGCAGGTAGCCGATGTCCTCGCCCACGGGCACCGTGACGCGGGTGATGATGATCTCGTTGTAGCGCCGGTCCTCCAGCACCTGCTGCAGCCCTGCCGCCAGCGCCAGCAGGGTCTTGCCGGTGCCGGCCTGGCCGCTGAGCGTGACGAAATCCACCTCAGGATCGAGCAGCAGGTTGAGCGCGAAATTCTGCTCGCGGTTGCGCGCGCACACGCCCCAGATGCTGTTCTTGGGGTGGGTGTAGTCGCGCACCACCTGCAGCACCGCGGTGGAGGCGCGGATTTCCTTGACCCGCGCGTACATCGGCGTGGCGTTGGAGGCCTCCCAGTACACGGCCTGGTTGACCAGCATGGAGGCCACCAGCGTGCCCTGCAGCCGGTAGAAAGGCTGGCCTCCCTGCTGCCAGCTCTCCAGCGACTTGGCCTGCTTGTCCCAGAAGTCCTCGGGCAGGGCCATCACGCCGGTGTACAGCAGGTCGGCATCGTCGAGGGTCTTGTCGTTGGTGTAGTCCTCGGCATGCAGGCCCAGCGCGCGGGCCTTGACCCGCATGTTGATGTCCTTGGACACCAGCACCACCGAACGCTCGGGGAAAGCCTGGGTGAGCGCTTGCAGCACGCCCAGGATCTGGTTGTCGGCCTTGCCCTGGGGCAGCGCCTCGGGCAGGCGCGCCTCGAGTGCGCGGGTCTGGAAGAACAGGCGCCCGCGCGCCTCGCGGTGGCCGCTGTGGTCCAGGCGGATACCCTGCTCGATGCCGGCCTCGACCCCGGCGACCAGGGCGTCGAGCTCGCGGCTGGCCTGGCGGGCGTTGCGCGCGACTTCCGACATGCCCTTCTTGTGGCCGTCGAGTTCCTCCAGCGTGACCATGGGCAGGTACACGTCGTGTTCCTCGAAGCGGAACAGCGAGGTCGGGTCGTGCATCAGCACGTTGGTGTCCAGCACGAACAGCTTGCCGGCCTCCGCCGGAGCCTGGGCAGCGGCGCGGGAGCCACGGCGTGCCGCCGCCGGCGCCTCGGCCGGCGCGCGCGCCGGGCCCGTGGCGGGCAGGGAGCGAGCCACCGTGGGCGCAGGCGGCATGGCGGGCGCCGTGAAGCGGGCTTGCGGGGCCGCGGCGCCGGCCGGGGGCTTCGCGCCCGGCTCGCCGGTGCGCGCCTTGGGACCCTTGGCCGCGCGAGGGGATTCGGGGGGGGGTGAGGACAGGAGGGCGGCCGGAGCCTGAGCAGGCGCGGCGCCACCCTTGCGCGGCGCCGTACGCCCGCGCGCCGGCGTCACGCCGGCCACGGCGCCCGCGGGAGACCTGGAGCCGCGCGCGGCCTGTTCCGGGGCGCCGGCGGTTTCGAATTCGGGCTCGGCAGCCCGCGCATCCGACGCGCCTGCCGCTGGCGCCTGGAGCAGGGAACCGAGTTTGGTGGGGGGCTTGGGCAGGGGCATGGCGGCGGCTGGAAACGTGACGGAATGCGAGGCTAGTCGAGATGCTCGCGCGGGGCGGCGGGCGGCGCCGTGGCGGCGTGCCCGGCGCGAGCACGCGCGCCCGCACAGGCCGGAACCTGGCGGGTAGCGCGGGGGACGGTGCGGGACAAGGGCTTCAGGCCCGTGGACTTGGGCGCGGGCTCAGAGCTTGCGCACGGCCTCGAGCACTTCCTGCACGTGGCCGGCGACCTTCACGCCGCGCCATTCCTCGCGCAGCACGCCTTCGGCGTCGACCAGGAAGGTGCTGCGTTCGATGCCCTTGACCTTCTTGCCGTACATGATCTTGTTCTTCACCACGCCGAACATGTGGCAGAGCTTTTCCTCGGTGTCGGCGATCAGGTCGAAGGGCAGTTCGAGCTGGCTGCGGAACTTGTCGTGCGAGGCCAGGTTGTCCCGCGACACCCCGAAGATCATCGCCCCGGCGCTTTCGAATTCCGCGTACAGGTCGCGGAACTGCTGGGCCTCGGTAGTGCAGCCCGGTGTCATGTCCTTGGGGTAGAAGTACAGGATCAGCTTCTTGCCCAGGTAGTTCTTCGGGTTGAATTTGATTTCGCTGGTGGCGATCGCCTCGAAATCGGGTACCACTTTGTTCAGAACCAAAGCCATGAAGTCTCCTGTTAGCGTCGGCCGGGGCTAGCGGCGCCGCCCGACGCGGCAACGCCGGACCGCGAAGCCCCGGGTCGAGTCACCATTCCCATTTTACCGAATCGCGTTACAAATCATCCGGAGCCCGCTGCGGGCTCAGTCCTGCGTGGGTGCCTCCACGACCAGCGCGGCCAGCGCACGGCGGCCTTCGCCGACCAGGATGTTGTAGGTACGGCAGGCCGCCGCGGTGTTCATGACCTCGAAGCCGATGCCGCGCTGGATCAGCGCGCGCAGCAGCGCAGGCGGCGCGAAGCGCTGGGCGGCGCCGGTGCCGACGATCACCACCTCGGGCGCGCGCTCGGCCAGGCGCGCGAAATCCTGTTCGGTCAGCTCGGCGAAGCCCTGTTCGCCCCAGGGCTCGGGCGCGCTGTCGCTGGCCACGCATACCCCGGATTCGAAGCGCACACGGTTGATCTCGACGAAGCCGGGGCCGTGGGCGCTCACCGTGAACGCGGCCTGGTTGTCTTCTGCCTGGAATTTCATCGGACGATGGGATGGGGAGGCGGCGGGGCGGGACGCTGCCGCGCACGAGCGGCGCAAGCTGTCCGCCTACAGTCCGCCTACAGGTACATTATAGGGTTCACCCCCCATCGGAAGCCGCGGCGACAGCCGCGGCAAGGCAG
The DNA here is from genome assembly GCF_000377645.1 of Thiomonas sp. FB-6. Taxonomy (GTDB): domain Bacteria; phylum Pseudomonadota; class Gammaproteobacteria; order Burkholderiales; family Burkholderiaceae_C; genus Thiomonas_A. Next base: position 3,932 of record NZ_KB898490.1, read on the forward strand.
GAAGATTTCATGGCGACCCGGGAATTTCGCAAGTCGGACAAGCTGGCGGACGTGTGCTACGACATCCGCGGACCGGTGCTCGACAAGGCGCGGCAGATGGAGGAGGACGGCCAGCGCATCATCAAGCTCAACATCGGCAACCTGGCGGTGTTCGGCTTCGATCCGCCCGACGAGATCGTGCAGGACATGATCCGCAACCTGGCCGGGGCGGCCGGCTACACCGATTCCAAGGGCCTGTTCGCGCCGCGCAAGTCGGTGCAGCACTACACCCAGGAGAAGGGCATCTCCGGCGTGGAGATCGACGACGTGTTCATCGGCAACGGCGCCTCCGAGCTGATCGCCATGAGCATGAACGCACTGCTCAACAACGGCGACGAAGTGCTGCTGCCGGCGCCCGACTATCCGCTGTACACCGCCGCGGTGTCGCTGTCGGGCGGGCGCCCGGTGCACTACATGTGCGACGAGCAGAGCGACTGGCTGCCCGACCTGGACGACATGCGGCGCAAGATCACGCCGAACACCAAGGCCCTGGTGGTGATCAATCCGAACAATCCCACCGGCGCGCTGTACCCGCGCGAGTTCCTGCTGGAACTGGTGGAGATCGCCCGGCGCCATCAGCTGATCGTGTTCGCCGACGAGATCTACGACAAGACCCTGTACGACGGCAACGTCCACACCAGCATCGCGTCGCTGGCCGACGACGTGCTGTTCATCACCTTCAACGGGCTGTCCAAGAACTACCGCTCCTGCGGCTACCGCGCGGGCTGGATGGTGGTGTCGGGCGACAAGCGCCACGCGCGCGACTACATCGAGGGCCTGGGCATGCTGGCCTCCATGCGCCTGTGCGCCAACACGCCCGGGCAGCTGGCCATCCAGACCGCGCTGGGCGGCTACCAGAGCATCAAGGACCTGGTGGCCCCGGGCGGGCGCCTGACGCGCCAGCGCGACCTGGCCTACGAGCTGCTGAGCCAGATTCCCGGGGTCAGCGTGGTCAAGCCCAAGGCAGCGCTGTACATGTTTCCGCGCCTGGACCCGAAGGTCTACCCCATCGTCGACGACCAGCAGTTCGCCTTCGACCTGCTGGCGCAGGAGCGTGTGCTCATCGTGCAGGGAACGGGCTTCAACTGGCCGCGGCCGGATCATTTCCGGCTGGTGTTCCTGCCCAACGCGGACGACCTTGCCGACGCCGTCGGGCGCATCGCCCGTTTCCTCGACCGCATGCGCCGCCAGCAGGTGAGCGCGGCCTGAGACTCCGAACCTTTCCGGCCGGCGCCTTCGCCTCCCCGCCGCGCGCGCGCGCTCGGGCGAAGGCCGCGGCCGCAACCTGAAGCTGCCCATGAAAGCCATGCGAATCGCACTCCTCGGCGCCGGCACCGTCGCCTCCGGAGTGGTGCGGGTCCTGCAACGCAACCAGGACGAACTCTGCCGCCGTGCCGGGCGCGGCATCGAGGTGGTGGCGGTGGCCGCCCGCGATGCCGCCAAGGCGCGCCGCGCCATCGGCGAGACGCTGGCGCTGACCGACGACTTCATGGGCCTGGCCACGCGCGAGGACGTGGACATCGTGGCCGAGCTGATGGGCGGCATCGAGCCGGCGCGCGAGCTGGTGCTGGCCGCCATCCGCGCCGGCAAGCACGTGGTCACGGCGAACAAGGCGCTGCTCGCGCTGCATGGCAACGAGATCTTCGCGGCGGCGCAGGAACACGGCGTGATGGTGGCCTTCGAGGCCGCGGTGGCCGGCGGCATCCCCATCATCAAGGCCGTGCGCGAGGGCCTGGCGGCCAACCGCATCGAGTGGGTGGCCGGTATCATCAACGGCACCACCAACTTCATCCTGTCCTCGATGCGCGACAAGGGCGTGGACTTCGCCACCGCCCTGGCCGAGGCGCAGCGCCTGGGCTACGCCGAGGCCGACCCCACCTTCGACATCGACGGCGTCGACGCCGCCCACAAGATCACCATTCTGTGCGCCATCGCCTTCGGCGTACCGGTGCAGTTCGACCGCGTGCACGTGCAGGGCATCCGCGACCTGGAAACGGCGGACATCCGCTACGCGGAGCAACTGGGCTACCGCATCAAGCTGCTGGGCATCACCCGCCGCGCCGAGGACGGCATCGAGCTGCGCGTGCATCCCACGCTGATTCCGGCCACGCGCCTGGTGGCCAACGTCGAGGGTGCCATGAACGCGGTGGTGGTGCAGGGCGACGCGGTGGGCTCCACGCTGTTCTACGGCAAGGGCGCGGGCTCCGAGCCCACGGCCTCCAGCGTCATCGCCGACCTGGTGGACATCACGCGCCTGCACACCGCGGACCCCGAGCACCGCGTGCCGCACCTGGCCTTCCAGCCGGGCGCACTGGCCGACACGCCGATCCTGGCCATGCCCCAGGTGCGCACCTCCTACTACCTGCGCATCCACGTGCGCGACGAGGCCGGCGTGCTGGCCGAGATCACCCACATCCTGGCCGAGCACGGCATGTCCATCGACGCGCTGCTGCAGCGTCCCTCGGGCGAGGACGACCAGCACACCGACGTGATCCTGCTCACCCACGAGACCCTGGAGCAGCGCATGGACCAGGCGCTGGCGCGCATCCAGGCGCTGGACACCGTGCTGGCGCCGGTGGTGCGCCTGCGCAAGGAGGAGCTGCGCTGATGAACTACCTGAGCACCCGCGGCCTGGCGCCGCGCGCCGGTTTCGACGACATCCTGCTGGAGGGCCTGGCCCCCGACGGCGGCCTGTACCTGCCGGAGCACTACCCGCGCATCGAGGCCGCCGCGCTGCGGCGCATGCAGGGCATGTCCTACGCGGACATCGCCTTCGAGGTGCTGCATCCGCTGCTGGCGCCGATGCCGGCCGGGGAGCTGCGCGATCTGCTGCGCGCCACCTACACCGCGCAGGCCTTCGGCAGCCCCGACATCATCCGCCTGCAGCGCCTGGACGCCGACATCGGCCTGCTGGGGGTGTCGCAGGGGCCGACGCTGGCCTTCAAGGACATGGCCATGCAGCTGCTGGGCGGGCTGTTCGAGCGCGCGCTGGCGGCCGCCGGCGCCGAGCTCAACATCCTGGGCGCCACCTCGGGCGACACCGGCAGCGCGGCCGAGTACGCGATGCGCGGGCGCCGCGGCATCCGCGTGTTCATGCTCTCGCCCTTCGGGCGCATGAGCCCGTTCCAGACCGCGCAGATGTACAGCCTGCTCGAGCCGAACATCCACAACATCGCCGTGCAGGACGTGTTCGACACCTGCCAGGACATGGTCAAGGCGGTGTCGGCCGACCTGGAGTTCAAGCGCCGCTGGAAGATCGGCACCATCAACTCCATCAACTGGGCGCGCGTGGCCGCGCAGGTGGTGTACTACTTCGCCGGCTATGTGCGCAGCGTGCGCGAGGTGGGCGAGCCGCTGGACGTGTGCGTGCCATCGGGCAATTTCGGCAACATCCTGGCGGCCCACGTCGCGCGCGAGATGGGCCTGCCGCTGCGCCGCCTGGTGCTGGCCACCAACGAGAACAACGTGCTGGACGAGTTCCTGCGCACCGGGGTGTACCGGCCGCGCGCGCCCGAGCAGACCCACCAGACCTCCAGCCCGTCGATGGACATTTCCAAGGCCTCGAACTTCGAGCGCTTCGTGTTCGACATGCTGGGGCGCGACGCCGCGCGCACGCGCGACCTGTTCGAGCGTCAGCTCTCGGGGCAGGGCAGCTTCGACCTGTCGGCCGACCCGGCCTTCGCGCGCATGCGCGAAGGCATGGTCTCGGGCAGCAGCGACCACGCCACGCGCGTGCGCATCATCCGCGAAACCTTCGAAGCCAGCGGGATCGTGATCGACCCGCACACCGCCGACGGCGTCGCCGTCGGGCGGCGCGAGCTGGAGCCCGGCGTGCCCATGCTGGTGGTGGAGACGGCGCTGGCGGCCAAGTTCGAGGCAACCATCCGCGAGGCCATCGGCACCGACCCGCAGCGCCCCGAATCGGCGCGCGGCATCGAGCTGCTCCCGCAGCGCTTCGTGGTCATGAAGCCCGAAGTGGACGCGCTCAAGGCGTACATCGCCGAGCATTGCTGAACCTGCCGGGCCGACCATGTTCGTCGCGGGATTCGTGGGTTTCTCCGGCGCGGGAAAGACCACGCTGATCGAAGCGCTGCTGGGGGATTTCGCGGCCCGCGGGCTGCGCGCCTCGGTCATCAAGCACGCCCACCATGGTTTCGAGCTGGACCGCGAGGGCAAGGATTCCTGGCGCCACCGCAAGGCCGGCGCCTACGAGGTGCTGGTCGCCTCGCCCCATCTGCTGGCCCTGCAGCGCGAGACCCGCGAGGCGCGCGAGTACGAGCTGCCCGATCTGCTGCGCCGGCTCGACCCGGTGGACTGGGTGTTCGTCGAGGGCTTCCGGCAGGCGCCGATCTCCAAGATCGAGGTCTGGCGCGCCGGCCCCGGCAAGCCGCGCAGCCATGCGGGAGACCCCTTGGTACGCGCGCTGGCCAGCGACGGCCCGCTGCCGCCGGCCTTGCAGCAGGCCGGGGCGGGAGGCGGCGAAGCCACCCCTGCCTGTCCCTTGCTGGATCTGCGGCGCCCCGGGGCGATCTCCGCCTGGCTGATCGAGCAGCGCGCCTGGTTCCGTCCACCGCCGGCCTGAACCCGCCCTGGCCGCTCCGGCACCGGGGAGCAGCCCCGCCGGAGTCCTGCCCGTACTGCGCGCCGTCAAGGCGCGGCCCTGCCGGCGGCGCGCGCCGGCAGGGGATGCGCTCGTATCATTTCGGGGACGGGCGGCATGGTGCTGCCCGCTTGCACCAAGGGCAGCCGTCGCCGATGTCTGAAGCCGTTTCCGAGATCCTGGATGTCGATGCCGCGCTGAGCCTGCTCCTCGAGCAGGCCGCGCCGCTGGGGCCCTCGCAGCTGACCCCCACCGAAGGGGCGCTGGGCAGGGTGCTGGCACAGGACCTGTCCAGCCCCATCGACGTGCCCGGGCTGGACAACAGCCAGATGGACGGTTATGCCCTGCGCAGCGCCGACGTGGCCGTGCCGGGCGCGCGCCTGCGCGTGGCGCAGCGCATCGCGGCCGGCCAGGTGGGCCTGCCCCTGGGCCAGGGCGAGGCCGCGCGGATTTTCACGGGGGCTCCGATTCCCCCCGGGGCCGACGCTGTGGTCATGCAGGAGCAGTGCCGCGCCGAGGGCGCCGAGGTGCTGGTGGACCATGTTCCGCGCCCGGGAGAGTGGGTGCGGCCCAGCGGCTTCGACGTGCGCGCGGGCAGTGTGGTGATGCGCAGCGGGCAGCGTCTGCGCCCGCAGGACCTGGGCCAGGCCGCATCGGTGGGCGTGGCCGACGTGCTGGTGGCCCCGCGCCCGCGCGTGGCCCTGCTGTGCACCGGGGACGAATTGGCGCAACCCGGGCAGCCGCTGCGCCCCGGCGGCGTCTACAACAGCAACCGCTTCATGCTGCGCGCCATGCTCGAGGCGCTGGGTTGCGAGGTCAGCGACCTCGGCCAGGTGGCCGACACCCTGCAGGCCACGCGCGAGGCCCTGCACGCCGCCGCGAGCGCCCACGACCTGGTGCTCAGCTCCGGCGGCATGTCGGTGGGCGGCGAGGACCATGTGCGCCCCGCCGTGGAATCGCAAGGCCATCTGAGCCATTGGCGCATCGCCATGAAGCCGGGCAAGCCGCTGGCCTTCGGCGAGCTGCGCCGGGACGACGGCAGCGCGGCGCATTTCATCGGCCTGCCGGGCAATCCGGTGTCGAGTTTCGTGACCTTCGCGCTGTTCGTGCGCCCCTTCGTGCTGGCGCTGCAGGGGGCCTCGCGCCTGCAGCCGCAGGCGCTGCACCTGCCCAGCGCCAGCGCATGGTCCCGCCCCGACCGCCGCCGCGAGTTCCTGCGCGCGCGCCTGGACGAGCAGGGCCGGGTGGAACTGTACCCGGAGCAGAACTCGGCGGTGCTGAGTTCCGCGGTATGGGGCGACGGGCTGGTGGACAACCCGGCCGGCCAGGCCTTCGGCGTCGGCGACACGGTGCGCTTCCTTCCGTTCGCGGCCTTGCTCGGCTGATCGCCCCAGTCGCGCGATTCGCCCGCCGGCGAATCGCGCGCGAATCATCGGTGATTATCACCGATATCAATATTCCGGAATTTTCCGGAAAACGATTTTTAAATCCCCCCGCGGCGACAATTTCCAAAATCCCCGGATTCGCAAGAAAAACGCAAATTCGGGAAATTCCTGGAATTTTTCGAGCGAAGGGGGAATCATGAGGGCACTCGCACCGCGCCCGGTTGGCGCTGCCAGCCGATCCACCAAGGGCCGTGATTCCGGCCCGTGCACACTGCAGCCCAGCCGGCTTTCCCGAGCGCTGGCCATGGCTTCGCTGCTGGCCTGCCCGGGGGCCAGCGCCTGGGCCACGGCCTGTCCCTCGGGTGCGGTGACCCAGGCCAGCGGTACGAGTTCCGGTAGTCTGTCGTATGCGCTGGCCAATGGTAATTGCGCTGACCTCAGTACCTCGGTCGGTGGCGGGACCTACACCCTTGGACAGAATGCGGCGCTGACGGCGCCCGCCACCATCTATCTGGAGACCACGGGCAGCGCGGCCGCCTACACCCTCGCCGGCTCCGCGAGTCCGACCAAGCTCCTGATGTTCGACGAGGTGCCCACGGTGGTGCTCGACTTCGCCGCGGACACAGTCAGCGGCGCGGCCGCTCCGGTCACGCTCACCCTGGCGCCCAGCGTGGCCTTCAGCGTTCTGACTGCCGGCAATGCGGTCGCAGAGATCGGTCAGGGCGTGTCTCTCGCAGTAGCATCGGGTGCGCCGCTCGGCTCGGGGCTGACCGTTCGCCTGGATGGCGGCAGCGGACCCCTGTCGGCCGCCCTGGATTTTCAGGGCAACACGACGGTGGATGGCAATTTGTCTCTCGCGGGCAGCGGTACGAGCGCGCTACATACGAACGGCCACAGCGTCTACGTTACCGGTGGCGCGTACGGTGGTGCAACCCTCGGCAACAGCGCGATGCTGATCGACGGCGGCGGAAGCGTGGTCATTGGCGGCAATCTGGAACCCTATGCGGGAGTCGACGTTGCCGCCGGAACCACCCTGACGGTTGCGGGCGGCGGTACGGTGGCCATTGGGGGGACGCTGCAAGCGGACGGGACCGTGGACTTGCGCGCAGCCAGCAGCAATCCGACTGTGCAGAGCCTCGCTGGGGCAACGACCGGCGTGCTGGAACTCGGCGGCTCGACTCTGACCATCAACTACGGCTCGAGCGATTTCGCTGGAAACATCAGTGGAACCGGCGGCATTTTCGTGCAAGGTGGCACCCAGGTACTGAGCGGGGTCGACGGCGACTCGGGGGAGACACTCATCGCCGGCGGTGCCACCTTGCAACTGGGTTCGTCGGCCACGATGACGGCTTCCCCCGTGCAGGCAGATGGAACGCTGGACCTGAGCGCGCAGTCCGGCGGCAGTACGCTGCTGAGTCTGGGGGGGAGTGGGAGGGTGACCCTTGGCGGGCAGGTGCTGACCATCAGCACTGCCGATCCGAGCATGAATTTCTCGGGCCGCATTTCCGGTTCCGGATCCCTGCATATCGCCACAGGCACGCAAGTACTCAGCGGCAACAACGTCTACAGCGGCAGCACCGTGATCGACCCGGGGGCCACGCTGGCGCTGAGAGGCGGCGGCTCGCTGGGTTCCTCGCCAGTCGTGGATAACGGCAGCCTGGACATATCCGCTACCAGCGCCGGGGTCACCTTGGCCAGCCTGTCGGGCACCGGCGGCGTGAGCCTGGGTTCGCAGACCCTCACCCTGAACAACGGTGGGGGCAACACCCTGGGGGGAGTGATCCAGGGCAGCGGCGGGCTGGATCTGCTTGCCGGCACGCAGACTCTCACGGGCACCAACAACTACCAAGGCAGCACCTCCATAGCCTCCGGCGCCACGCTTGCGCTGGCGGGCCATGGCTCGGTGGGCTCGTCACCGGTGGCCGACGAAGGCACCTTCGACATCTCCGGCACCACCTCGGGTGCCAGCGTGGGCAGTATCGCCGGCAACGGCGGCGTGAGCCTGGGCAGCCAGACCCTGACCGTGACCAGTGGCAGCGGCACGCTGGGAGGGAGCATCACCGGCAGCGGCGGGCTGAGCATCACCGGGGGCAACGAGACCTTGAGTGCCACCAACTTCTACACCGGGCAAACTGCCATCGCCGCGGGCGCGACCCTGACCTTGACCCATGACGGTGGCCTGTATTCGGGTTCGAGCACGCTGGACAACGGTACCCTGGTGTTGGTCTACGCCACGCAGGGCCTGGGCACGGCGATCGACGGCAGCGGCGGCGTGACGGTCAACGGCGGCGTCGCCGCGCTCAGCGCTGTGAACGGCTACAGCGGAGCGACGAACATCGAGGCCGGCAGCACGCTGAACCTGTTCGGCTCGGGCTCCATAGCCTCGTCAGCGGTGAGCGATGACGGCATGCTGGATATCTCCATGGCCAACGGCCCGAGAAGTGTGGCATCGATTGCCGGCAGCGGTGCGGTGGCGCTGGGGGCGAACACCCTGACGGTGACCCAGGCCTCCGGGGAACTCATGGGGGCCATCTCGGGCAGCGGCGGTCTGGAAATCGCCGCCGGCACGCAGACCCTCAGCGGCAACAATAACTACACCGGCAACACCGCGATCGACGCGGGAGCCACGCTGGCGTTGGCGCGCAATGGCACGCTGAGCCTAACGCCGGTGGTGGACAACGGCACGCTGGACATTTCTTCCGCCGCAGGCAGCCCGACGGTGAAAAGCATCTCGGGGACGGGTGGGGTGGTCCTCGGGGGAGGCAATACGCTGACGGTGGTCAACGCCAGTGGTTCGCTCGATGGCGTGCTCTCGGGAAGCGGCGGCTTGCACATCGTGGCGGGGACACAGACTCTCGGTACAGGCGAGACCTACCACGGAGTCACGACCGTTGACGCCGGTGCAACCTTGCGGCTGTCGGGCAATGCCTCGATCCCTTCGTCCGCAGTCAACGACGACGGCACCCTGGATATTTCAACAACGACGGCAGGGGCCTCCGTGTCCAGCCTGGCGGGGTCCGGAACGGTGAACCTGGGTAGCAACACCCTCGACATCACCCAAGCGCAGGGCAGCTTTGACGGCGGGATCACAGGCGCGGGCGGATTGAGCCTTGATAGCGGCAACGAGGTCCTCGGTGGCGCCAATTCCTTCCTCGGCGGCACCACCGTCCAGGGTGGCACATTGGGCCTGGCCAACGGCAGCAGTTTGGCGTCGGGCCTGGTGGTGCAAAGCGGTGGCAGCGTGCAGGCGGGCAGTGCCAGCGTGGCCGGTTCGGTTTCCAACGGCGGCACGCTGAGAATCGGCAGCACGGCTGCCCCGAATGCCACGTTGAGCGTCGGCGGCAGTTACACCCAGGGAGCCAACGGTGTGCTGAGCCTGGCCATCAGTCCGAGCAGCAACAGCCAGCTTGTGGTCAACGGGCCCAGCCTGAACCTCGGGGGCACGCTGCGCGTGAGCGCCGCCCCCGGCAACTATCTGAAGACCACCTATGTGCTGGTGCAGGCGCCGGCGACCACCGTGCTCAATGGGCGCTTCAGCCAGCTGCAGCTCACCGGCCTGGGCTCGCAATACGCCTATCAGCTCACGTATCTGAGCGACCCGCAGGTGCTGCTGAGCCTCTACCAGGCCAACTCCTTCCAGTAGAACGCGACCACCGCCAACACGGGCGGCCCTGCGGGTGCTCTGGATACAGCGATCGCTTCGGCCACTGGCAGCTGGTACGACCGCCTCAATGCCCTGTACACGCTGCCGCAGGCGCAATTGTCGCAGGCCCTGGATCGTCTGGACGGCCAGCTCTACGCGCAGGCTGGCGGCTGGTTGCTGCATGATCTATCGTGGTCCTGGGGGCAGGTATTCTCGCGCATGAACCTTGCCCAGCAGATCGACCCGCAACCTGAGCGCGACGTATTCCTGGTGACTGGGGGACAGCGCGGTCACACCATCGGCGACGGCAATGCCGACGCGACGCGCACGCAGGCATCGACCATGACCCTGGGTGTGCAGGGACGCCGCGCGGGTTGGGACCTGGGTGTGATGGGAGGTTCACTGCATGACGGAGCCACGCGCGACTGGGCCGCCGACTCCGAATCGGCCTCGTTGTGGCGTGTGGGTGGATTCGCCGGGCGTCGAATGGGGCCTGTGCGTCTGGGGGCCGTCTTCGGCTATGCGCAGGGACCGGTGCAGACCGGTGGTGCATCGCGTACGGCCCGGGCGTGGACCCTGCAGGCGCGGGTCGGGCGTGATGTGGTTCTGCCGCGGCAAGGCCTCTCCCTCATGCCCCTGCTCGGGCTGGACCTGCAGCACCTTTCGCTGCCAGGGGCGCGCGAGAGCGACTCGCAGCTGGGCCTGCAGGTGCCTTCCCAGAGCGAGTACAGCAGCTCGATGCTCGCCGCGCTCCGCGCAGACCGGGTTTGGGAGCAAGGAACCCGTTCGTGGATCTTCAGCACCGCGCTCGGACTGCGTCATGAATTCAGACTGCCGTCGAGCGGATTGACCATGGAGTTCAATGGTGTGCCTGGGGTTCCCTTCACGACCCATGCCGTGGCCCCCGACCGGAATGTGCTGGAAGGCAGTCTGGGTGTGCAACTGCGAACGGGCAGGCAAATGACGCTGAGCCTTTCCTACCAGGGCGAATACGGGCACAGCACCCGCGCCAATGCACTCAGCCTGCGCGCATCCTGGGCCTTCTAGGAGGGCGCCCGCACCCAGGCCGCCCGGCCCTCGGCGCAAGGCCCATGGGGGCTTTGTATCATGGGGATTGCGCGTCAGGAGTCGCGCTGCGAAGACTTCCCGTCGAACGCCCCCCGGGCCCAGGCTCTCATGCAAACCACCATCCGCTATTTCGCCAGCGTGCGCGAGGCCCTGGGCACCGCCAGCGAAACCGTCGAGCTTCCCGATACCCTGCGCACGCTGGGCGAGGCGCGGACGTGGCTGGCCGCGCGCAGCGAGCGCCATGCGGCCGCGCTGGGAGCGCAGCGCACGCTGCGCATGGCCTGCGACCACGTGATGGCGGAGCCCGACGAGGCCTTGCTGCCGGGGCGCGAGATCGCCTTTTTCCCGCCGGTCACCGGCGGCTGAGCGCGCACGCGGGGAGCCAGCGCATGTTCGAGGTTCGCATCCAGACCGAGGCTTTCGATGCCGGGGCCGAGTCGCGCCGTCTGCGCGCCGGGCGCATCGACATCGGCGCGCTGGTGGTGTTCGAGGGCATCTGCCGTGACCATGCCCCCGGGGTCGAGGGCGTGCAGTCCCTGGAGCTCGAGCACTACCCGGAGATGACCCGGGCCAGCATCGAGCGCATGGTCGGCCAGGCGAGGGTCCGCTGGCCGCTGCAGGGCGCGGTGGTGGTGCACCGGGTGGGTCTGTTGCATCCCGGGGATCCGATCGTGCTGGTGGTGGTGGCCAGCAGCCATCGCCACGACGCCTTCGAGGCCTGCGCCTTCCTGATGGATTATCTGAAGACCCAGGCGCCGCTGTGGAAGAAGGAAGCCACGCCGCAGGGCGCGCAGTGGGTGGACGCGCGCGAAGCGGACGACGAGGCGCTCGCGCGCTGGGGCATCGAATCGGGCAACAGCGGCACGCGCTAGGAGCCTGGGCGTGCTCAGACGCCGGCCAGACGGCCCAGCAGGCGCAGCCAGGCCTGCAGACGCCCGCGCCCGCGGCGCAGGCCCACCCACAACAGCCAGCCGTTGCGCAACCAGCGCAGGGCGCCGCGCGGGCGCCAAAGCAGGAACAGGCTGCCCAGGGTCGCGGCCAGGGTCGAGTGCTCGCGCAGCAGGCCTCCCAGTCCGGCCCCCAGGTTGCGCAGCCGCTGCGTGGCGGACAGCAGGCCCTCGGCTTGCTCGAGCAGGCCCAGGCAGGCTACCCGCTGCTGCGCGATGCGCAGCTGCAGGCGCTGCTTGCGCAGCAGCAGCTGGACTTCCTCAGGGGGCACGGCGCTGCTCCAGCGCGATGCGGTCACGCTCCAGCTCGGCCAGGCTGGCCGCGAACAGCCGGCTGCCGGCGGACCAGGCGCGCGCGGCCACGCCGGCCGCGCCCAGGCCCAGGCCGAAGGTGATGAAGGTGGCCAGCCCGAGCCCGAGCTGCCGGTGCGAGTCCCACAGCGCCACGGTGAGCCAGATCAGCGCGAACACCACCGCGAAGCCCAGCAGCACGCCGGCCAGCACGGTGCCCAGCAGCAGCCGGGCCAGGCGCAGCTTTTCCTCCTGCAGCTCCAGGCCCAGCAGTTCCAGCCGGGTCTGCGCGGACTGCAGCAGCAGGTCGAGGCGCTCGCGCAGGCTGCTGCCGCCCGGGCCGACGCCGAACAGGGATTTCACCTGCGGGGGCCGGTCAGCGCCGGCCGATCAGCAGGCCCAGCAGAAAGGCCACGCCGGCGGTGGCGCCGATGGACTTCCAGGGGTTGTCGTGCACGTAGTCGTCGGTGGCGCGGGCCACCTGCTTGCCGCGCTCGACCATGTCGGCCTCCAGCTCGAACAGCTGTTCCTTCAGCGTGGACAGGCGTTCACCCAGGCGCGCGCGCACGTCGGCCAGGCGTTCGCCGGCCTGGCCGGCAGTGAGGCTGAGCAGTTCCTCGGCGTCCGAGGCGACCTCCCGCAGGTCGGCCACCAGACGGTCGGTTGCCTGGATGCCTTCGGCTGCGGCGGCTGCTTTGCTTGCGATCTTGGCCATGGTGCGTTCTCCCGTGGGTGGTTGGTCGGAACCGGCTACGCCGTGGGGCGTGGGTCGAATCGATAGGCGCTAGCTTAAGCCCACGCGCAAACACGGCGTGGCAAAAGGCCTTTTCGCACGATTCGTACGCCCCGATGATGCCACTTCCTGCGACCTGCGTGCTTCATCCAGATCAAGTGCCCGGCCGGCCCCGCACCTTGAAAATCGCGTCATGTTCCGCATCTGTGCGTCGTATCCACGGAGAAATCCATGCGCTTTGACAAGCTGACCACCCAGTTCCAGGAAGCCCTCGGCGACGCCCAATCCCTTGCCGCGGGGGCCGACAATCCCTACATCGAGCCGGTGCACCTGCTCGCCGCCATGCTGCAGCAGGACGGGCCCAAGGCCCTGCTGGCGCGCTCGGGGGTGAACGTGCCGGGCTTGCAGGCCGCGGCGCAGCAGGCCCTGGGCCGGCTGCCGCAGGTGCAGGGCACCGGCGGCAACATCCAGGCCAGCCGCGAGCTGGGCAACCTGCTCAACATCGCCGACAAGGAATCGAGCAAGCGCGGGGACCAGTTCATTCCCAGCGAGACCTTCCTGCTCGCGCTGTCCGAGGACAAGGGCGACGCCGGGCGCCTGGCGCGCGAGGCCGGGCTGCAGCGCAAGAGCCTGGAGTCCGCCATCGAGGCCGTGCGCGGCGGCCAGAACGTGAGCAGCCAGGACGCCGAGCAGCAGCGCGAGGCGCTGAACAAATACACCCTGGACCTGACCGAGCGCGCCCGCCAGGGCAAGCTCGATCCGGTGATCGGGCGCGACGACGAGATCCGCCGCACCATCCAGGTGCTGCAGCGGCGCACCAAGAACAACCCGGTGCTGATCGGCGAGCCCGGCGTGGGCAAGACGGCCATCGTCGAAGGCCTGGCGCAGCGCATCGTCGCCGGCGAGGTGCCCGACAGCCTGAGGAACAAGCGCGTGCTGGTGCTGGACATGGCCGGGCTGCTGGCCGGAGCCAAGTACCGCGGCGAGTTCGAGGAGCGCCTGAAGGCCGTGCTCAAGGAAGTCGGCCAGGAAGAGGGGCGGGTGATCCTGTTCATCGACGAGATCCACACCATGGTGGGCGCCGGCAAGGCCGAGGGCGCCATCGACGCCGGCAACATGCTCAAGCCGGCGCTGGCGCGCGGCGAGTTGCACTGCATCGGCGCGACCACGCTGGACGAGTACCGCAAGTACATCGAGAAGGACGCAGCGCTGGAGCGGCGTTTCCAGAAGGTGCTGGTGGACGAGCCCACGGTGGAGGCCACCATCGCCATCCTGCGCGGCCTGCAGGAGAAGTACGAGGTGCACCATGGCGTGGACATCACCGACCCGGCGATCGTCGCCGCGGCGGAGCTCTCGCACCGCTACATCACCGACCGCTTCCTGCCCGACAAGGCCATCGACCTGATCGACGAGGCCGCCTCGCGCATCAAGATGGAGATCGACTCCAAGCCCGAGGTCATGGACCGCCTGGACCGCCGCCTGGTGCAGCTCAAGATCGAGCGCGAGGCGGTGGTCAGGGAAAAGGACGAAGCCTCGCAGAAGCGCCTGGCGCTGATCGAGCAGGAGATCGGCCGACTGCAGAAGGAATACGCCGACCTGGAGGAGATCTGGAAGGCGGAGAAGGCCGCCGTGCAAGGCTCGGCCCAGATCAAGGAGCAGATTGACCAGATCCGCTTCCAGATCGAGGAACTCACGCGCAAGGGAGACTTCAACAAGGTGGCCGAGTTGCAGTACGGCCGGCTGCCCGAGCTGGAGCGCCAGTTGCACGAGGCGCAGGCCCAGGAAGCCGCGCCCTCGGTCGAGGGCGGCAAGGCCGCGCCGCGCCTGCTGCGCACCCAGGTGGGCGCGGAGGAAATCGCCGAGGTGGTCAGCCGCATGACCGGCATTCCCCTGTCCAAACTGCTCCAGGGCGAGCGCGACAAGCTGCTGCAGATGGAGGACCACCTGCACCAGCGGGTGGTCGGCCAGGACCAGGCCATCCGCGCCGTGTCCGACGCCATCCGCCGCTCGCGCGCCGGTCTGTCGGACCCCAACAGGCCCTACGGCTCCTTCCTGTTCCTGGGCCCCACCGGGGTGGGCAAGACCGAGCTGTGCAAGGCGCTGGCCGGGTTCCTGTTCGACAGCCAGGACCACCTGATCCGCATCGACATGAGCGAGTTCATGGAAAAGCATTCGGTGGCCCGCCTGATCGGCGCGCCTCCGGGCTACGTGGGCTACGAGGAGGGCGGCTACCTGACCGAGGCGGTGCGGCGCAAGCCCTACAGCGTGATCCTGCTCGACGAGGTCGAGAAGGCGCATCCGGACGTGTTCAACGTGCTGCTGCAGGTGCTGGACGACGGACGCCTGACCGACGGCCAGGGGCGCACGGTGGACTTCAAGAACACGGTGATCGTGATGACCTCGAACCTGGGTTCGCAGCACATCATGAGCATGGCCGGCGAGCCGCAGGAGCAGATCCGCGAGGCGGTGTGGGCGGAGGTCAAGCAGCATTTCCGTCCGGAGTTCCTCAACCGCATCGACGAGGTGGTGGTGTTCCACGCGCTCGACGCGTCGCAGATCGAGGGCATCGCGCGCATCCAGCTGGCTTCGCTGGAGCGCCGGCTGGCGCAGATGGACATCCGCCTGGAAGTGTCGCCGGCCGCGCTGGCGCTGCTGGCCAAGGCCGGCTTCGATCCGGTGTTCGGGGCGCGTCCGCTGAAGCGGGCGATCCAGAGCGAACTGGAGAACCCGCTGTCGCGCCTGTTGCTGGAAGGGCGTTTCGGGCCCAAGTCGGTGGTGCCGGTGGACGTGGTCGATGGCAAGCTGGCCTTCGAGCGCACCGTGCATTGACCGGCGTCCTTTTCGGGCCCGTGGGTGTCCCCATGCCGGCGCCTCCAGGCGCTAGCATGGGGTTTTCGCCAAGCCGCTCGCGCGGACGGCGCGACCCCAACCCGAACCCGACGATGACTTCCTGGAAAGGCCGCCTGCTGCGCGCCGCGCTGGCAGGCCTCGCGGCGCTGCTGCTGCTCGGCGCCTGCGGCAAGAAACTGCATTGGGACCTGGACGACGTCGGCAGCGTGCTGCCCGACCTGAAGTTCAACCTGGTGAACGATGAAGGCAAGGCGGTGACCGCGGCCGACTACGCCGGCAAGGTGGTGGTGCTGTATTTCGGCTACACCCATTGCCCCGACGTGTGCCCGCTGACCCTGTCGCACCTGGCCGACGCGGTGCAGGCGCTGGGCCCGAAGGCCGACGACGTGCGCATCCTGTTCGTCTCGGTCGACCCGGCGCGCGACACCCAGCCCATCCTGAAGGCCTACACGCGGGCCTTCAGTCCCCAGGCGGTGGGCCTGACGGGCTCGATGGAGCAGATCCAGGCGACCGCCAAGCGTTTCCACGTGGCCTTCAACTACGGCCGCAAGGATGCCTCGGGCAACTACGAGGTCAACCACAGCGCCGCCATCTACGTGTTCGACAAGCGCGGACGCGGGCGCCTGATCGGCTCGGAGAACTCGGCGCCGGCGCAGATCACCCACGACCTGCGTCAACTGATCGAACGATGATCGGCGAGCGGCGGGAATAACGCGGCGGGTGCCGGCGAACTGCCGTTGTTGTCCCGGGGAATCAGGCGTGACGCGGAGCCTGCGGGGCGTGGGTTGCCCCCTGCGGCGCCCGGGCTGCGGCCGCTCGCGCCGGCTCGGCGGGCCGGCGCTCGGACAGGCGCATCCAGCGCCGCAGCGCCGCCATCGAGGCCAGCACATTGATGGCCGAGGCCGGAATCCACAGGATCAGTCCGCCCAGGTGCTGGTCGCTCATCGCGCTCAGGCCGGCCACCGCGCGCCCGCACAGCGAGTAGATGGGGTACCAGTCGGTGCTGTTGAGCGCCAGCACGGCGCCCAGCGCCATCTGCGGCAGCATGCCGATCACCGGCAGGAACACCCGCCAGCCCGGGCGGATGTGCGCGGGAGGGGCGGGCCTGGGGTCGAGCACCAGCCACCAGAACAGCAGCCCGTCGAACACCATGGTCCAGTTCATCAGCTGGTACAGATGGGTGTTGAGCATGACCCCGACGTGCACCGCCGGCACCAGCCAGAACACCACCAGCCCGGAGAACAGCGCCACCGCGATCGCGGCGTTGAGCAGCAAGGCCGAGGCCCAGCGAACCGGCGCCAGGCGCAGCAGGGGCAGCAGCCAGCGCTGGCGCCAGCGCGCCGGCAGCCCGGAACGCCAGGTGGGGCCGGGCCAGGCGGCGATCACCAGCAGGGGGCCGAGGTCGTGCAGGGCCGTCTGTTGCAGCATGTGCACGAAGAACTCGTGCTCGGCCAGGTAGTCCCACTGAGTCTGCAAACCCTGCCAGATCAGCACCCAGCCGGTCCAGAACAGCGCCTGGCGCCACGCCGGGGTGCGCCGGCGCAGGCTTCCGCGCAGGTACAGCCCGGCGCCCAGCGCCAGGAAGGCGGCCATGGGCCACGAGGGATACCAGGGGACGAACCAGTTCAACGACATGCGGCGTGCTTCGGCGGGCGCCGCGATGCGGCGCAGCAGCGAGCATAGCGCGATGCGCGTGCCGCGCGCCCCGGCGCCCGATTCCTGTGACGGGATTTGACTTGGAGCATTACGCTGTGTCCCGCGAGGCCGTGCAATCAGGGACATGCCGCGCCCCAGCCACAAGACATCTCCGGAGACCCGTTCCATGTCCTTGCCGAATCCGCCCGCCACCTGCGCGATCAACACCTGCGACTTCTGCGACCTGCATGGCGAGGCGATCGAGCGTGGGGACCTGCGGGTGCTGCCCCCGGTGTTCCGCCATTACGGCCGCCAGCCGGTGTTCTTCGGCGAGATCGTGACCCTGCGCTGCCTGGAGGACAACGCGCTGTTGCGCGCCACGCTGCAGCAGGCCGGCATGCAGCGCGTGCTGGTGGTCGACGGCGGCGCCTCCATGGCACGCGCCTTGTTCGGCGGCCAACTCGCGGATCTGGCGGTACGCAACGGCTGGGCCGGCGTGGTGATCGACGGCTGCGTGCGCGACGTGCAGGAACTGCAGGCCTGCGCCATCGGCGTGCGCGCGTTGGGCTGCATGCCGGTGCCGCCGCGCAAGCTGGGCGGCGGCGAGCGCGACCAGCCGGTGCGTATCCAGGGAGTTCCGGTGCGGCCGGGAGAGTGGTTGTACGCCGACGCCGACGGCATCGTGGTCAGCGCGCAGGCGCTGCACCGTCCGCCGGCGGGTGAGGGCCCGGACTGAGCGCCCTCGCGCAGCGGCTCAGACGCCGTTGCGCAGCAGGCCGACGGCCAGGCCCTCGATGTCGAAGGGCTGCCCCGGCTCGACCACGATGGGCGAGAAATCCGGGTTCTCGGGCAACAGTTCGATGCGGGCGGCGCTGCGCCGCAGGCGCTTGACCGTGACTTCGTCGCCCAGCCGGGCGACCACGATCTGGCCGTTGCGCACGTCCTGGGTCTGGCGCACCGCGAGCAGGTCGCCGTCGAGGATGCCCGCGCCCTGCATGCTGGCGCCGCGCACCTTCAGCAGGTAGTCGGGCCGTGCGCTGAACAGCCCGGGGTCGACCCCCAGGGTGGTTTCCACGTGTTCCTGCGCCAGGATCGGGCTGCCGGCGGCCACGCGGCCGATCAGCGGCAGCATCAGCTGCTCCATGCCCGGCAACGCGCGCACCAGCCCGCCGCCACCACCGGGGCGCAGGGCGCCGGCGGCCTGGGGGGTGAGGCGGATGCCCCGCGAGGTGCCCGAGGCCAGTTCCAGCATGCCCTTGCGGGCCAGCGCGTGCAAATGGTCCTCCGCGGCATTGGCCGAGCGGAAACCCAGCTCGGCGGCAATCTCCGCGCGCGTGGGCGGGTACCCGCTGCGTTCGATGCTGCGGGCGATGAGCCTGAGGATCTCCTCCTGGCGGGCGGTAAGCTTCGCGACGTTGGGCATGCAGGCTGCTCCTCGGGCGGCACTGTATAAAAGTGCCTGTATTTTTATCCAGATCAACAAGCAATGCAAGATCCCCGATCCGAATCCCCCGCGGCCGGCACCGGTCCGCTACCCGAGGTGCTGGTGCTGGGCACCGGCGGCACCATCGCCGGCGTGGCACCCGCGGCGGACACCGCCACCGGCGCCGGCTATACCGCCGGCGTGCTCGGCGTGGAGCAACTGCTGGTCTCGGCCCCCGGCGTGCACCAGCACGCGCGGCTGGAATTCACCCAGGTCTGCAACATCGACAGCAAGGACGCCCGGCCCGCGCTGTGGCTGGACCTGGCGCGGGCGGTGCGCGACTGGCGCGCGCGCGCCGGAACCGCCGGCTGCGTGATCACCCACGGCAGCGACACCCTGGAGGAAACCGCCTACGCGCTGGACTGCCTGCTCGAGCCGGGCAGCCCGGTGGTGCTCACCGCGTCCATGCTGCCGGCGGCCGCGCTGTCGGCCGACGGGCCGCGCAACCTGTTCGACGCCGTGCGCGTGGCTGGCGACCCGGCGGCCGCAGGGCGCGGCGTGCTCTGCGTGGCCCACGGCCGCGTGCATGCCGCGCGCGACCTGAGCAAGCAGCATCCGGCCCGCATCGACGCCTTCGGCTCAGGCGAGCGCGGCCCGCTGGGTTTCATCGACGCCGGCGGTCTGCGCTTTACGCGCGAGCAGCCCGGGGCCGCGCAGCGCCCGCTGGCTGCGCCCGAGGCCTCTGCCGAGGACGCGCGCTGGCCGCGCGTGGAGATGGTCTGCAGCCATGCCGGCGCCGACGGGGAACTGGTGCGCGCGCTGCTGGCGGCCTCGGCTGCCGGCACGCTGCGTCCGCCGCTGCACGCGCTGGTGGTTCTGGGCACCGGCCACGGCACCGTGCACCAGGATCTGCAGGCCGCGCTGGACCAGGCCGCCGCCGCGGGCGTGCGGGTGCAGGTGGTGCCGCGCACCGGCCCCTGCGAGGGCGGCGAGTTCGACGGTTTGAACGCCGCGAAGGTGCGGGTGCGCCTGCTGCTGGAGGGGCTGGGAGCCGCTCAGTAGCAGGCGGCCTGCATGGCGGCCTGCGCCTGGGCACGTTGCGCCTGGATCTGCGCCGAGTCCAGGTAGTTCAGCTCTCCGTTGGGGCCGGCCTGGCGCACGCGGCGCCCGCTGTCGAGCAGCTGCAACTGCTGGCGCGCCTGCTCGCAGACCTGCGCGCGCTGCTGCGCCTGCACCTGCGCCTGCAGCTGGTGCGCCTGTTCCTGGGCCTTGCGCTGCTGCTCCTGCTGTTCCTTCGCCTTGGCGAGGCCCGCGCGCACCCTGGCAGCGGCGCTGGCGCCGCTGGCCGGCGCGGCCGGCTGTTCCACGCTGCTGGGCGTGGGCCGCGCCAGGATGGAGCGCGCCGGGGTGCCGGGAGGCGGCGGCTGGTCGCTGTACTGCAGCACGCCGGACTGCGAGCGCCACTTCCACTGCGCCTGCGCGACCGGCGCCAGGCAGAGCAGGGCGGCCAGCCCGAGCAGGATCGGCAAGGCTTGCGGGACGGGGCCCGAAAGGCGGCGAAGGGCGATGCGCATGGGCTTCGGCTCCGGTGGACGAAGGGGCGTTCCCGGGGGAAATTCCCTCCACTTTACGGCATGGCGCGCAGGGGCGGCCGACGGGTCGGACGCGTTGTCTTTTATCATCGTGTTTTGCGCCTGGAGGATTTATGCGCCTTCTCGGAAAAGCGTTGACGTTCGACGACGTTCTTTTGGTTCCGGCTTATTCCCAAGTCCTGCCCAAAGACACCAGCCTTGCCACCCAACTGAGCCGCCGGATCCGGCTCAACATCCCGCTGGTGTCGGCGGCGATGGATACCGTGACCGAGTCCAGGCTGGCCATCGCCATGGCCCAGGAAGGCGGCATCGGCATCATCCACAAGAACCTGTCCCCCAAGGCCCAGGCCACCGAGGTGGCGCGGGTCAAGCGATTCGAATCCGGGGTGCTCAAGGATCCCATCACCATCGCCCCCGGCGTGAAGGTGAGCGACGTGCTGGCGCTGTCGCGGCAGCACGGCATCTCGGGCTTCCCGGTGATCGAGAACGGCAAGGTGGTGGGCATCGTCACCAACCGCGACCTGCGTTTCGAAAGCCGCCTGGACGCCCCGGTGCGCGACATCATGACCCCGCGCGAACGCCTGATCACGGTGCGCGAGGGGGCCACCCCCGACGAGGCCAAGGCGCTGATGCACACGCACCGCCTGGAGCGGGTGCTGGTGATCAACGAGCAGTTCGAACTGCGCGGCCTGATGACCGTGAAGGACATCCTGAAGGCTACCGAGCGCCCCTACGCGGCGCGCGACCCGCAGGGCAAGCTGCGCGTGGGCGCGGCGGTGGGCGTGGGCGAGGGCACCGACGAGCGCGTCGACGCGCTGGTGCGCGCCGGCGTGGACGTGATCGTGGTGGACACGGCGCACGGCCACAGCCAGGGCGTGATCGACCGCGTGCGCTGGGTCAAGTCCCACTATCCCGACGTGGACGTGATCGGCGGCAACATCGCCACCGCCGAGGCTGCGCGCGCGCTGGCGGAGGCCGGCGCCGACGGGGTCAAGGTGGGCATCGGTCCCGGCTCCATCTGCACCACGCGCATCGTCGCCGGCGTGGGTGTGCCGCAGATCACCGCGATCGCCAACGTCGCGCAGGCGCT
Source organism: Thiomonas sp. FB-6 (assembly GCF_000377645.1). Classification (GTDB taxonomy): domain Bacteria; phylum Pseudomonadota; class Gammaproteobacteria; order Burkholderiales; family Burkholderiaceae_C; genus Thiomonas_A. Next base: position 25,228 of record NZ_KB898490.1, read on the forward strand.
GGAAGGCACCGGCGTGCCGCTGATCGCCGACGGCGGAGTGCGCTATTCCGGCGACATCTCCAAGGCCGTGGCCGCGGGCGCGCACAGCGTGATGATGGGCAGCATGTTCGCCGGCACCGAGGAAGCTCCCGGCGAGGTCATCCTGTACCAGGGGCGCTCCTACAAGACCTACCGCGGCATGGGCTCGATCGGCGCGATGAACGCCGGCTCGGCCGACCGCTACTTCCAGGACGGGGTCGAGGCTCCGGCCTCGGCGGGGGCCGAGAAATTCGTGCCCGAGGGCATCGAGGGCCGCGTGCCCTACAAGGGCGCGCTGGGCGCCATCCTGTACCAACTGGTCGGTGGCGTGCGCTCGTCTCTGGGCTACTGCGGCTGCGCCAGCATCGAGCAGATGCGCGCACGCGCGCAGTTCGTCCAGATCACGTCGGCAGGCATGCGCGAAAGCCACGTGCACGACGTGCAGATCACCAAGGAAGCCCCGAACTACCACGTGGAATGAGCGCGACCATGCACCAGAAGATCCTGATCCTGGACTTCGGATCCCAGGTCACGCAGCTCATCGCCAGGCGCGTGCGCGAGGCGCAGGTGTACTGCGAGATCCACCCCAACGACGTCGGCGACGCATTCATCCGCGAGCAGGTGGCGCAGGGCCTCAAGGGCATCATCCTGTCGGGAAGCCACGCCAGCACCTACGAGGACCACGAGCTGCGCGCGCCGCAGGCGGTGTGGGACTGCGGGCTGCCGGTGCTGGGCATCTGCTACGGCATGCAGACCATGGCCGCGCAGCTCGGCGGCAAGGTCGAGTGGAGCGAGCACCGCGAGTTCGGCTACGCCGAGGTGCGCGCGCGCGGCCACACCCGGCTGCTCGACGGCATCGAGGACTTCCGCACCGCGGAAGGCCACGGCATGCTCAAGGTCTGGATGAGCCACGGCGACAAGGTCACCGAACTGCCGCCGGGCTTCAAGCTGCTGGCCAGCACCCCGAGCTGCCCGATCGCCGGCATGGCCGACGAGGCGCGGGGCTACTACGCGGTGCAGTTCCACCCCGAGGTGACGCACACCGTGCAGGGCACGCCGCTGCTGCGGCGCTTCGTGCGCGACATCTGCGGCTGCGCCGGTGACTGGATCATGGGCGACTACATCGCCGAGGCCACGCAGCGCATCCGCGAACAGGTGGGCGACGAGCAGGTGATCCTGGGCCTGTCCGGCGGCGTGGATTCCAGCGTCGCGGCGGCGCTGATCCACCGCGCCATCGGCGACCAGCTGACCTGCGTGTTCGTCGACCACGGACTGTTGCGTCAGGACGAAGGCCGCATGGTCATGGACATGTTCGCCGGACGCCTGCACGCGAAAGTGGTGCACGTCGATGCCAGCGCGGAGTTCCTGCAGGCTCTCGGCGGCGTGTCCGACCCGGAGCAAAAGCGCCGCATCATCGGCCGCGAGTTCGTCGAGGTGTTCCAGCGCGAGGCACGCAAGCTCGAGCGCGCCAGGTGGCTGGCGCAGGGCACCATCTACCCGGACGTGATCGAGTCGGGCGGCGCCAAGACCAAGAAGGCCAGCACCATCAAGAGCCACCACAACGTCGGCGGCCTGCCCGAAACCCTCGGGCTGAAGCTGCTCGAGCCCTTGCGCGAGCTGTTCAAGGACGAGGTGCGCGAACTCGGCAAGGCGCTGGGCCTGCCGGCCGAGATGGTCGACCGCCATCCCTTCCCCGGACCGGGGCTGGGGGTGCGCATCCTGGGCGAGGTCCGGCGCGAATACGCGGACCTGCTGCGGCGGGCGGATGCGATTTTCATCGAGGAGCTTCGCAACACCCGCGATGCGGCCAGCGGCCGCACCTGGTACGAGCTGAGCTCGCAGGCCTTCGCGGTGTTCCTGCCGGTGAAAAGCGTGGGCGTGATGGGCGACGGGCGCACCTACGACTACGTGGTGGCGCTGCGCGCGGTCAACACCAGCGACTTCATGACCGCCGACTGGACCGAACTGCCCTACGCGCTGCTCAAGCGGGTGTCCAGCCGCATCATCAACGAAGTGCGCGGCATCAACCGCGTCACCTACGACATCTCCTCCAAGCCGCCCGCGACCATCGAGTGGGAGTGAAATCAGGTCCTTCGGGGACTATCGTCAGCTATCGAAAGTCTGTCATAACGTGTTGAGTTAGAAAGAAATACGTCACGGCAGCTATCGGTGACTATCGCCGGCTAGCAGAACAGGTTGGCGGTAGAACTGACGGTATGAACCGGGGGCCGGATGAAGACCCTCCCGTTAACTACCCAGACTAAACCGGTCTTTGACGGTAAAAGTCTCCTCGGGAAAGCTTGTTTTATGCGGCTTTCCGAGCATCAGCAGGTCTCCTGGCCCCTGACGGTAAAAGCCGTCACGCTGTCGCGCCAGGCGCTCGACATCTTCGTGGCGCTGCATACCTGCGCAGCCGGCTCGAAATTCGTGCTGCCGTCGCGCTACGACTCCGACCGCTGCATGTCCCATGCGACCTTGAACCGGGGCACGCAGTGCAGGAGTGGGCCAACATGGTCGATGCTTGGATCGACGGGCAGACCTACGTGCCCAGGCTGATGCCGGAGCCTGTGGTCGTGCCGGTGTTGAGCGCGACAGTCTGAAATGGCGGCCATGGTTGTCACTTGACAACCATGGCCGGTCACCCCGATACTGGAGATCACTGATGGCCCGTCCCTCTCATCCGAAGAAGGAGGTCGAGGAAGCTCTCAGGCACGCCGAAGGGCAGGGCTGGCGCGTCGAAGTCGGCGGCAGCCATGCCTGGGGGCGAATTTATTGCCCGTACAACGATGAGGAGTGTCGCTGCGGCGAGTTCTGCATCACCAGCGTATGGAGCACGCCGAAGAACCCTGGAAACCACGCACGCGCTCTACGGCGTGTCGTGGACAACTGCACCACGCATCGCAAGCAGCGCGAGGCTGAAGGCGGTGCCGAGGAGTAGCACGATGGAATACACCTTTACCCTGAAATACCAGCTCACCGAAGACGACAGCGACCCGGATGGCCTGGTCGAGCGTCTGGGTGAGGCCGGCTGCGACGATGCCCTGGTCGGCATCGGCCAGCCGGGGCGGCTGGCGTTGGAGTTCACCCGAGAGGCGGACAGCGCGGACACGGCCGTGCGCAGCGCGTTGGCCGACGTACGCAGCGCCGTACCGTCGGCCAGGTTGATCGAGGTGGCGCCGGATCTCGTCGGGTTGACCGATGTGGCCGAGATCGTCGGGGTGTCGCGGCAGAACATGCGCAAGCTGATGCTGGCCCATCCGGGCAGCTTCCCGGCGCCGGTGCATGAAGGCAGTGCGTCGATCTGGCACCTGGCGGACGTGCTGGCCTGGTTGCAGGCCAAGGGCAGCTATTCGCTGACCAGGGACGTTCAGGAGGTGGCGCGGGTGGCCTTGCAGGTCAATGTGGCGAAAGAAGGCCGCCGGTTGCCGCACTCGGCGTCCAAGGAGCTGGAAGCCTTGGTGGGATAAGTGTTGTGGCTCGGCTTCATTCCTCACTCGAACCCGCCCGGACAGGGCGGGTTTTCCGTAGGTGGACATCGGGCTTCGAGACGCCGCCGCGAGGAGCTTGCTTGCGCTGCTCGATCCCCGCTTGCACTTCGGGCCATGTCGAACTCCGTGGTTGTCCGGCGATATGAGTTGCCACCGCATGACGACATGGTGGCTTTCAATTGCTATCGCGGGAACTGACTGGAGCGTAGAGATGCGTATTCCGGAGCATCGTGACCGGCCATTCCTGCCGAACGTGACCGCGGATTCATCGCGCTACGGGACAGCGCGCAGGACACAGCCAATCAGGTCGGCCAGGAGTTCACACGCCGCAACCTCAACATCCAGCCGACGCTGAGCGAACGCCCGGGCTTGCCGGTCAGCATCATCGTCAACCGCGACCTGATGCTGCGGCCGTACCAGCCGATGTTCTTCAACCGGGGGACTTCGCAATGAGCACGACACGCAAGCTGCGGCTGGGGCCACTGCCGAAGACCGAAAGCACAAAGCTGACGTTCGCGTGCCCGGCCACGCTCAAGGCCGACCTCGACCGCTACGCGGCTATGCACGCGCAGAGCTACGGCGAAGCGGTCGATGCGACGACGCTGATCCCGCACATGCTGGAGGCGTTCATTGCGGGGGATCGGGGGTTCAGACGGGGCAGGGGAGACGACACCCGACCGGCCCCCCACGCGGCCATGCCGAAGGGGTGAGCGTTTGGATATGTTGCGATTGTCGTATCCAAACTACGACTGTAGGCACTATATCAAATGGACTTCCGCTTGGGAAAGTTGTAGAAATCGTAGTATGGCTACGACTACTTCAAGCAAGTTAAATGCCCTCTACACCCGGCTGGCCCCGGGAACGCCGCTGACCTCGGAGGACTTGGCGGCGCTGGGCATCTCTGCCGACTTGGCGGTGCATTATGTCCGGGCAGGCTGGCTCACGCGCCTGGCCCGCGGGGTGTACGTCCGCCCGAACGACACCTTGGCGCTTCACCCCAGCTTGCTGCTGTTGCAGCGCCGGTTCGAGGGGCTGCACGTCGGCGGCAAGTCGGCGCTGGACTGGTACGGCGTGCGCCAGTACGTGTCGCAGCAACCCGTGCTGCACCTGTATGGCTGGACGGCGGCCCGCCTGCCGGAATGGTTCACCGAACGCTTTCCGGGCGAGTACCACCGCAAGCGCCTGTTCGACGAGCAGCCGACCGCCTTGCTGCACGTCGGACCATTCGAGAAGCGCAGCGGGGCGCCGCAGGTCTCGGCGCCGGAGCGCGCCTTGCTGGAACTGTTGAGCGAAGTCGGGGTGCGCCAGCCCTTGCAGGAAGCCCGCGAACTCGTCGAAAGCGCATACAGCCTGCGCGCCGATGTGCTGCGCGAGCTGTTGCAGCACTGCACGAACATCAAGACCGTTCGGCTATGCCTGCAACTCGGACGCGAGGTGTCGTTGCCTTGGGCGGCGAAGCTCGATCCGGCCACGCTGCCGACGGGCAGCGATCGGCCTTGGGTGTCCCGATCGGCCGATGGCTTGCTGGTGCTCAAGCCATGAACCAGACCTACCTCGATACCGCGCGCCTGCTGACGCAGGTAGCGCCGCTGGTGTTCGCGGACGACACGTTCGCGTTGAAGGGTGGCACTGCGATCAATCTGTTCGTGCGCGACATGCCGCGCTTGTCGGTCGATCTCGATTTGGTCTTTCCCGATCACACGTTGCCGCGTGTTGAGGCGCTGACGCGCATCAACGAGGCTGTCAGGCAAGCCGCGGAACGGTTGACGAAGCAGGGGTTCCAGACGCTGGTTGATGATGAGCCGCTGCCGCGCAAACCCGCGCCAGCAAAGGACGTGTTTTTCTGACGGTAAAAGCGACGGTAAAGGCTCATGTCGATCACAGCCTGTTAATCACGCGGACTTGCGTGACTCGTTGATGATCGAGTGGGAGTGATCCCGGCGGTCAAGCCGCGGCCAACTGCAGATTCGCCAGGTCCTCCAGCAGGCTCGGGCCTTCGGGTTCCCAGCCCAGCCAGCGGCGCGTGAGTTCGCTGGAGGCGGGTACGTCGTGCGCGGCGAAGCCGGCCATCCAGCCGAACACGTGGCGCGCCTGTTCGGTGTCGATGGAGCGCACCGGCAGGCCCAGGCGCCCGGCGATGGCCTGGGCGATGTCGCGCAGCGCCACGCCGCCTTCGGCGACCGCGTGGTACTTGGCATCCGGTTCGGCGCGTTCGAGAGCCAGGCGGTACAGGCGGGCGACGTCCAGGCGCGGCGCGGCCGGCCAGCGCTGGCCTCCGTCGCCGATGTAGGCGCAATAGCCCAGTTCGCGGAAGCGGGCGATCATCAGCGTGATCAGGCCCTGGCTGCGGGTGTCGTGCACCTGAGGCAGGCGCACCACCGAGACGTTGACCCCGGCCGCCGCGGCCAGCGCGGCCGCCTGTTCCGAGGCCGCGCGGGGGTGCACCTCGGTGCCGACGATGGGGTAGTGTTCACGCGCGGGCTCGCCGGGCACGGTGTTGGCCAGCGGAACGCCGGAGGTGACGAGCAGGGGACGATCGGATCCGGCCAGGCCTTCGGCCAGGGCCTGGATCACCTGCCGGTCCTCCTCGCAGTTGGCGACGAAGCGCGTGAAATCGTGCTTGAAGCCCAGGTGGATCACGCCGTCGCAACTGGCGGCGGCGTCGCGCAGCAGCGCGCCGTCCTCCAGGCGGCCGTGCAGCACCTCGCCGCCGGCGGCCTCGAGGGCAGGGGCCTTGTCGGGCGCGCGGCACAGGCCGAGGACCGCGTGGCCCGCGGCGACGAGTTGCTCGACCACGGCCGAGCCGATGTTTCCGGTGGCACCGGTGACGAATACACGCATGCTGGTTCTCCCTGGCAAAGGTTCAGACCGCGAAATACGCGGGATGGTCGAGGTCGGCGAGCAGTTCCGCCTGCGTGGGCTGCCAGCCCAGTACCGCCCGGGTGTGCTCGCTGGACGAGGGGCAATCGAGGCCCACGAACTGGGCCAGCCAGCCGAAATGCGCGGGGGCCTGCTCGGTGCTCAGGGACACCGCGGGCAGACCCAGGCGCGCACCGATCAGCTCGGCGATGCGCCGGAAGGGCACGCCGGACTCGGCCACCGCGTGGAAGGGGCCGGCATCGGCGCCTTGTTCGAGCGCCAGGCGGAACAGCCGCGCGGCGTCCAGCCGGTGCACCGCCGGCCAGCGGTTCGCGCCGTCGCCGATGTAGGGCGAGACTCCCTTGTCCCGCGCCAGCGCGATGATGCGCGACACGAAGCCGTGGTCGCCGTGGCCGTGCACGGTGGGAGCCAGGCGTACCGCGGCGCCGCGAACGCCCCGCGCGCGTAACCGCGCCAGCGCGGCCTCGGGGTTGCGGGGCAGCGCGGCGAGTTCCGGCCGGCTCGGGCTGCGCTCGCTGGAAACGCTGCCGGGCGCCAGCAGCGCCACCCCCGAGGCCACCACCAAGGGACGCTCGCTGCCCTGCAGGCTGGCACCCAACGCCTCGATGGACACCGCCTCGTCGGCGCCGTTTTGCGCGAAGCGGGAAAAGTCATGGTCGAAGGCGAGGTGGACCACGCCGTCGGCCGCCTGCGCCTCGCGCCGCAGGCCCTGCAGGTCCTGCAGCGATCCCTCGACCACTTCGGCTCCGGCGGCGGCCAGTTCCGCCGCCTTGGCCGGGTTGCGGCACAGGCCGCGCACCTGGTGCCCGGCGCCGATGAGTTCGCGCACCACCGCCGAGCCCACCCAACCCGTCGCGCCCGTCACGAATACACGCATCATGCTTGCTCCGAAATGCTGATGGACGCATTCTGGGACGGCGAATTATGATGGTAAAGTAGTGATCTTATCCTAGTAAAATGACTACCAGCCAGTTGGGTGAGTACCTGCGGGACCGGCGTACGCGCCTGGACCCCGCGGCCCTGGGTTTTTCCTCCGAGCGCCGGCGCACGCCGGGGCTGCGGCGCGAGGAAGTGGCGCAGCGCGCCAACATCAGCCCCACCTGGTACACCTGGCTGGAGCAGGGCCGTGGGGGTGCGCCCTCGGCCGCGGTGCTCGACCGCATCGCCCACGCCCTGATGTTGACCGAACGCGAGCGCGAGCACCTGTTCCTGCTCGCACTCGGTCGCCCGCCGCAGGCCCGCTACCAGGGCGCCGAGGGCGTCACGCCGCGCCTGCAGCGCCTGCTCGACGTGCTGGACCCCTGCCCGGCGGTGATCCGCACCGCCACCTGGGACGTGGTGGCCTGGAACCGCGCCGCCACCCGGGTGCTGATGGACTACGCGGCGCTGGAGCCGCAACAGCGCAACGTGTTGCGTCACCTGTTCCTGGATGCCCGGGCCCGCGAGGCCCAGTACGACTGGGACAGCGTGGCGCGCGCGGTGGTCGGCAGTTTCCGCGTGGAGGCGGCGCGCGCCGGCGCCGCGGCGGCGGTGCAGCCCCTGGTAGACGAACTCAGCCGCCTCAGCCCCGAGTTCCGCGCCCTGTGGAACGAGGCGGAACCGCCTCCCTCGCGCCACGAGGCGGTGAAGCAGATCCGCCACCCCGTGCTGGGAAGCTTCGCCTTCGAGTACTCGGCCTTCGCGGTGGACGGCAGGACCGACCTCAGCCTGGTGGTCTACAACCCGGCCACGCCGGGGGATTTGCAGCGCCTGCGGGATTTGCTGGATTCGTGACGGCCTGGTTTTGCGGGCAGGAATATTCCGCAAGCCGCGGATGATCGGCGCATCAAGTTCGTATTAATCGCAGATCAATAGTTGGTGATCAATATTTCATCCCCCTTTGGCGCCTTTACCATGGCCCCGAAACGGCCCTTTCCGCGCGCTCTGGTAAATATTCGCATTCGTTGCGGACATAATATCCGGCCATAGATTCCAGGTGCGCGGCAAGGCCTCACGACGTGGATGGTTCCGGGGGGGGCTATGAAGACTGCGAATCAAGGCCGGGCAGGCCAGGGGTCGGCGCGCGCGCGGGGCGCGGGCCATCGGCGCTCACGCGGCGCGGAGGCGCCGCATTTTCGTCGCACTCGCCTGTCCGAAGCCCTGTTCGGCGCGTTGCTGGCCCTGCAGGCGCCCGCTGCAATGGCTTCGATCTGCCCGACCGGGGTGCTGGTCAATAGCTACACCGGCACCGGTTCGGGCACCTTGTACAACGCCTTCAACAATGGCTGCGTGGAACTGTCCACCTCAGTGCCGAGTGGCGGCAGCGGCACGATGGCCCGGCTCGACCAAAGCTATACGCTGAGCAGCGGCGTCACCGTTTATCTGGATACGGCGGGCTCGTCGATGATCTACCGGATGGGCGAGGCAAGCGGTGTGACCCTCACCTACGGCATGAGCGCGACTGGGGCCATGGCCTTCGACGCGGTGCCGGTCAGCAGCTCGCAAGCCTATGCCGAGGTTGTTCTGGACCCGTCGTTCCAGGTGGTGTACAGCGGGAATCCGGTGGTCATCGATCCGGCCACCATCGTGACAGTGACGTCCCTCTCCAACTTCGCTGGGGGCTCGACCATCCAACTGAGCCACACCTATTACAGCAATGCCTACTTGCCCACGCTGAAATTCGGCGAACCCGTCGCTGTCCCCATCCCTATTCAGGTTATCGGTGGGGGAAACATCGACACCAACGGGCAGACCGGAACGCTCCTGATGGATGTGTCCGGTAGCGCGGACCTCAACGTCATTGGTACTGGGACCCTCAAGCTGGACGCCATGAACGGCGTGTCGCTGACGGGCTCGGTGATCATCAACCCGGGCACAACGGTGGAGGTGGATGAGGGCACGATCAAGGCCCCGGGGCTGTGGCAGGTCGGCGGCACATTCTCCCTGGGCTCGGATGCATCTTCCCCCGAGATCAGCGCCCTGTCCGGCTCGGGTTCGGTGCTGCTGGGGGCCAAAACCCTCACGGTGGACAACGGAGGTACCACTTTTCTCGGCGGGATACAGGGAACCGGCGGCCTGACACTCGCTGGAGGCACCCAGTTCCTGGGTGGCACCAACAGCTACAGCGGTCTGACCACCATCGATACCGGCGCGACCTTGAGCCTGTCGGGCGGGGGCTCGATCGCCGCCTCGTCCTCGGTCAGCGACTCCGGCACCCTCGACATCTCCAATACCAGCGGCGGCGCCACCATCCAGAGCCTCAGCGGCGGCGGCGCGGTGCAACTCGGCAGCAAGACCCTGACCCTAAGCCAGCCCACCCAGACCTTCTCCGGCAACATCCAGGGCCCCGGCAACCTGCACATCGCCAGCGGCAACGAGACCCTCAACGGCAGCAACTCCTACACCGGGCTGACCACCATCGACGGCGGAGCGACGCTGACCCTGTCGGGCGGGGGAAGCCTGGCGTCGAGCTCGACGATGCTCGACAACGGCACGCTGAGCTTCAACAACTCCACCAGCAGTCTGGGCGTGGCCATTTCCGGCTCCGGAGGCGTGGTGGTCGCAGCCGGCAGCGCGACCCTGACCAGGGCCAGCAGCTACACCGGTTCGACCACCATCGGCGCCGGTACCACGCTGCGTCTGGCGGGAGCCGGGTCGATCGCCAACTCCTCGGTCAACGATTCCGGGCTGCTGGACATCTCCGGCGCCACCGCGGGCAGCAGTATCGACAGCCTGGCCGGCAATGGCAACGTCAGCCTGACCATCGCGCCGGTCTCGCCCTTCAACGGCGGCGGCAACCTGCCGCCGAATGTGTCCGGGGCGGGCGCGGCCCTCGATTCGGTGGTCGCCAGCGCGACCGGAGCCTTGTTCGATCGCCTGAGCACGCTGTTCGCCCAGCCTTCGCTGAGCACGGCCCTGCAGACCATCGACGGCGAACTGTACGCGGCGACACCGTCCTGGCTGCTGCTGGACGACCAGCAGGAATGGGGCCAACTGTTCGAGCGCCTGAGCCTGAACGAACGCGCCGACGGCACCCCCGCCGACCACGGCTTCGCCTGGGTCGACGGTTCGCGCACGCGCGTGATCGGCGACGGCAATGCGCTGGGCCTGGGGCAGAGCTCCAGCGGGCTGACCCTCGGGCGCGAGATCCACCGCGGCGCGTGGGCGCTGGGGCTGGCCGCTGGCACCTTGCAGGCCGGCGTGACCCGCGACGGCATCGGCGACGGCGCCACCACGCAGATGTACCGCGTGGGGGTGTTCGCGTCGCGCCCGCTGGGCGCCCTGCAACTGGGCACGCTGCTGGGCTATTCGCAGGGACAGGTGCGCTACGGCATGGCCGGGCGCGAGGCCCGCATGCTGAGCTGGCAGTCGCGCCTGGGCCGCGATTTCCGGCTGTCGCCCCGCGACCTGCTGAACCCGGTGCTGGGCCTGGACCTGCAGGCCCTGCGCCTGCGCGGCGCGGCCGAATCGGACCCGCTGCTGGGCCTGCAGGTGCCGGCGCAGCGCGCCTGCACCGCCAGCCTGCTGGCGGCCCTGCGCGCGGTCCACGCCTGGGACTGGCGTGGCGCCAGCGGAGAGTTCAGCGCCACGCTGGGCCTGCGGCACTGGCTGCGCCGCCCGCCGGGAGCCGTGCTGCTGCGCTACAACGGCATTCCCGACATGCCCTTCACCACCTCGACCGAGGCGCCGCCGCGCAACCTGCTGGAAGCCGGCATCGGCTTGCACGCGCAATTGCGCAGGCGGCTGAGCGCCGAGTTGTCGCTGCGGGGCGATTACGGGCGCAGCGTGCGCGCCGGCAAGATCGAGGCCCGGCTGGAGTGGGGCTTCTGAACCCGTGCGCGCGTCTCAGGCGCGCGTACGGTCGCGCTGCTCGAAATGGCGCAGGGTGTAGTCGTAGGCGCTGTCGATCAGACGCTGATAGTCCTTCGAGTTCAGCAAGCCCGTGGAATGGTGGGGCGGCGTCAGCAAATGGGTGGCCAGCCCGCGCCGCAGCTTGCTGCTGACGTCGTCGTGCACCATCGCCGAGCGCGCCAGGATGGCGAACAGGCTGGGCCACTGGCGCCCGTGCATCCATTGCCAGGTCAGACGCGGCAGCGTGGGCAGCGCGGCGTCCTCGAAGGTGGCCGGCAGGGAGTCCTCGCCGCCGATGTCCACGGCGATGATGTCGTGGATCCCGGCGTCGTGCATCACGTCGGTGGGCAGGTTGTTGAGCACCGCGCCGTCCACGTGCACCATGCCCCGGTCGAGCAGCGGGGGCAGGATGCCGGGAATGGCGGCGCCCGCGCGCAACCACTTCCACAGCATGCCTTGCGTGTGCACCGCCACGCGCCCCGCGGTGAGGTTGGCCGAGGTGCAGAAAAAGGGCAGCGGCAGCTCCTCGATGCGCCGCGACTCGAAGGCCGCGCGCAACAGGCGCGTGGCGCGGTTGCCGCGGGTCAGCGCGATCAGCGGCACGGTCAGGTCGCGCAAGGGGTGTCCGGCCACCACCGCCTGATGCATGCGCTCCAGCAGCTGCCGGTCGTCCCATTCGCAGGCCACGCCCGCCGCGACGATGGCGCCGATGCTGGTGCCTCCCAGCGCATCGATGGGCATGCCCAGTTCGCGCAGCGCGCGCACCACGCCCAGGTGCCCGAAACCTCGCGCGCCGCCGCCGGACAGCACCAGCCCGGTCGCGCGGCGCCCGAGCAGCCGGCCCACGCGCATCCAGTCGGCGCGGCCGCGCAGGTGGTGCCAGGACACCGGGGCCTCGAAGCGCTCCAGCCAGGCGGCGGTGGCGCGCGCCGGGGCGGGCGCATCGCCGGCCAGCAACAGCAGGTGGCGGGCCCGGTGCAGGGCATCGGCGCCGCGCCGGCACACCTCGTCGGGCCATTCGCGCGCCGTGTCGTCCTCGCGCGCCAGCAGCAGGAACTGGTCGGCCTGGCGAATGCAGCGCTCGCGCCAGTCGGCGTCGCCGTCGGGCAGGTAGACGACGAAGCGGTGCTCGCGTTCGCGCTGGTCGTGCCATTGCGGGTCGCGCCCGTGCCCCAGCGCGGAATCCACCAGCAGCGCCGAGCCCAGCGGAGCCAGTGCATCGAGCAGGAACTGGGCGGACTGGCGCAGCGGCAGCCCGGGGTGCGCCGGCAACAGCGCGAAGGTGCGCGGGGGGTTCAGGTGGCGTGCTTCCTCGCGCCACTCCACGCGGCCCAGCAGCTCGGCGAGCATGCGCGCGAGCACCTCGGGGTGCGCGGCCATGAGTTGCAGCAGGCGCTCGGTGTCGCGCAGGCGCAGCAGCGTGCAGTCGCGCAGCGCGCGCACCGTGGCGGTACGCGGCCGGCGCGCCAGCACGCCCAGCTCGCCCACCGTCTGGCCCGGCGAGATCCAGCCGAGCAGGCGCTCCTCGTCGCTGGCATGGCCGGGTCCGAAGGCGCCCAGGCTGCCGGAACACAGCAGGTACAGCGCGTCGGAGGGGTCGCCGCGGCGGCACAGGGTCTGCCCGCCGGCCAGTTCCAGCGGCTCCAGGCTCGGCAAAAGCGCGTCCAGCACCCGCGGCGGCAGGTCGCCAAGCAGGGCGCTGCGTGCAATGAGCTCGAGCAGCGGCTGCGCAGCCGGCAGCGCCGGCATGGCCGGAACGTCCATCAAGACCCCCCGGATTCGATCCCCATGCCGCAAGCGTAGCCCAGGCGTGCGCCCGGCGCCGTACCGCCCGAGCAACACGGGGCGGCGCCAGGGCGGGCGGCCGCCGCCGCCTCAGCCGGCGGCCGGTGCGGCAGCCGCCGGCTGGGCGGCGCCGTGGCCCAGGTAACTGGCCTGCACCTCGGGCGAGGCGAGCAGCTCGGCCGCCGGGCCCTGCAGGCGGATGTGGCCGGTCTCCAGCACGTAGGCGCGGTCGGCGAGCTTGAGGGCCATGCGCGCGTTCTGCTCCACGAGCAACACGGTCATGCCCTGCTGGCGGATCTGGTGCAGGGAACGGAAGATGTCCCGCACGATGATCGGCGCCAGGCCCAGGCTGGGCTCGTCGAGCAGCAGCAGCTTCGGGTGGGCCATCAGCGCGCGCCCGATCGCCAGCATCTGCTGCTCCCCGCCGGACAGGGTGCCCGCCAGCTGCTCGCGGCGCTCCAGCAGGCGCGGGAACATGGTCCACACCTGCTTGAGGGTCTGCTCGGCCTCGGCGCTGCCGCGCGTGTAGGCGCCCAGGCGCAGGTTCTCCAGCACGCTGAGGGTGGGGAACACGCGCCGTCCCTCGGGCACCTGCGACACGCCCAGGCGCACGATGGCGTCGGCGCCGGTGCGCTGGATCGGCGCGCCGCGCAGCAGGATCTGCCCGCCATGGGGACGCAGCAGCCCGCTGATGGTGCGCATCAGCGTGGTCTTGCCGGCGCCGTTGGCGCCCAGCAGCGCGACGATCTCGCCCTCGGCCACGTCCAGGCTGATGCCCTTGAGGGCCTGGATGTGTCCGTAGCGCACGTCGAGGTCGCGGATTTCCAGCAGTTTCATGCGGCCTCCCCGGCAGGCGCCAGCAGCGCGTCGTCGTCGTCGTCCGTGCCCAGGTAGGCCTCGATCACGTCGGGATGGCTGCGGATGGTCTCGGGCGTGCCCTCGGCGATCTTGCGCCCGAAGTTGATGCACACGATGTGGTCGGTGACGTTCATCACCACGTTCATGTCGTGCTCGACCAGCAGCACGCTGATGCCCTGGGCGCGCACCTCGAGGATGGTCTTGTTGAGCTCGGCCGATTCCTGGTCGTTCAGTCCGGCCGCGGGCTCGTCGAGAATCAGCAGTCGCGGCTTGGCGATCAGCGCGCGCGCCAGTTCCACGCGGCGCTGCACGCCGTAGGGCAGCGAGGCCACGTCCTCCAGCGCCAGCTTGTCCAGGCGCAGGCGCTCGAGCAGCGCCATCACCTGCTCGCGCAGTTCGCGCTCCTCGCGGCGTTGCGCCGGCGTCGCCAGCAGCCCCTGCCACCAGGCCTGCCGGGTCCGCAGGTGCAGGCCCGCCAGCACGTTGTTGACCACGCTCTGCCCCTGGAACAGGCGGATGGTCTGGAAGGTGCGGAAAATGCCCGCCTGGGCCACGCGGTGCGGAGCCCAGCCGGTGATGTCGCGGCCGTCGAAGGACACGCGCCCCTCGGTGGGCTTGTATACCCCGGTGATCAGGTTGAAGGCCGTGGTCTTGCCGGCGCCGTTGGGGCCGATGAGTCCCACCACCTGCGCCGGGCCGACCGCGAAACTCAGCGCGTCCACGGCCTTGAGGCCGCCGAAGCGCACGCCCACGCCGTCCAGGCGCAGCAGCTCGGTTTGCGCAGCCGCGCTCATCGCACGCTCTCCTTGCGCGCCATGCGCGGCCAGATGCCCTGCGGGCGCAGCACCATGATCAGCACCATCGCGATGCCGAACACGAAATAGCGGTATTTCTCGAAGCTCTGGAACGCCTGCGGCACGACGAACATCAACGCGGTGCCCAGCAGCACGCCGGGAATCGAACCCTGGCCTCCGACCAGCACGATGGCGAACAGCGTGACCGACGCCGTGAACACGAAGGACCCGGGGCTGACCGCGGCCATCAGCGCCGCGAACAAGGTGCCGGCGAAGCCGGCCAGCGCCGCGCCCAGCGCGAAGGCGAGCACGCGGTACTTGCGCGTGTCCACGCCCATGGTGGTGGCGGCGAGCTGGTCGTGCTTGATGTAGTGAAAGGTGCGTCCCAGGTGCGAGCGGTCCAGGTTGCGGATCAGCAGCATGATCGCTGCGAAGGCCACCCAGTCGAGCCAGAACTGCGCGTTCTGGCTGCTCGCGTCCAGGCCGAACAGCGAGGGCCCGCCGATGCCGAACACGCCGTCGGCGCCGCCGGTCAGGTGTCCCAGGTTGTTGTCCAGCGCCAGGATGAAAATGGCATTGAAGCCGATGGTGGCCACCAGCAGGTAGTCGCCGCGCAGCTTGACGATGGGCGCGGCCAGCAGCGCGCCCGCCAGCGCCGCGGCCAGCACGGCCAGCGGCCAGGTGGCCAGGATGGGCCAGCCGTACACCGTGTTGAGAATCGCCGTGACGTAGGCGCCGACGCCGAAGTAGACGGCGTGGCCCATGTCGAACATGCCGGCGCGGCCCAGCACCACGTCCTGGCTGAGCGCGACGATGGCGTACACCGCGAACAGCGCGGCGATGAACACCCAGGTCTGGTCCAGCACCAGCGGGATGCCCAGGCCGGCCAGCCACAGCACGACGCCGACCCAGGGGCGGTTGACGAACTCGAGCAGGGCTTTCATCAGACTTTCTCCGCGACGCGCTCGCCCAGCAGCCCGGTGGGACGCAGCAGCAGGATGCCGATCAGCAGCGCGAAGGTGATCGCGTCCTGCCAGGAGCTCGACACGAATCCGGCCGCGAAGGCGTTGAACAGGCCCAGCAGCACGCCGCCCAGCATGGCGCCGGGGATGTTGCCGATGCCGCCGAGGATGGCGGCGATGAAGGCGTTGAGCCCGTAGGTCCAGCCCATGGTGAAGTACACCTGCCGGTAGTACAGGCCGATGAACAGGCCGCCGATGGCGCCGATGGCCGGGCCCAGCACGAACACGCTGACGATCACCCGGTTGACGTTGATGCCCATCAGGCGCGCCGCGTCCTGGTCGCTGGCGGCCGCGCGCATGGCGGTGCCATAGCGGGTGTGGTGCACGAACCAGTACAGCAGGGCCATGAGCAAGGCGCTGCCTGCGATGATCAGCACCTGCACGAGCTCGATGCGCGCGCCGGCCCAGTTCCAGGAATGTGCTGGCAGCAGGTGGCTGGGGAACACGCGCAGTTGCGGGCCCCAGATGAGCATGATGCCGTTCTCGATGAACAGCGAGGCTCCCAGCGCGGACACCACCGCGCTCAGGCGGTCGGCGCGGCGCAGCGGCCGGTAGGCGGTGAATTCAAGCAGCATCCCGGCGGCGCCCACGGCGATGGCGGCCAGGATGAAGGCGCCGCCCAGCAGCAGCAGATGCGACTGCCCGCTGCCCGAGCCGGCGCTCAGCGCCACCAGCCCGATGTAGGCGCCGAACACGCACAGGTCCCCGTGCGCGAAGTTGATCAGGCGCAGCACCCCGTACACCATGGTGTAGCCCAGGGCGATGAGCGCATAGATGCCGCCGACGGTCAGCCCGTTGACGAGCTGCTGCAGCACGGTGCTCAGCATGGAAGTTTCCCCCCCGCGGGGCGCGCGCATCCCTGCGCGCGCCCCGGCGGTGTTTCTTACTTGGCGGCCGCGGCCGGGTAGGTGATCTTGTAGGCGCCGGAGGACGTGACCTCGAAGGCCACGTAGGGGCTGCCCGTGCGCTCGCCCACGGCGTTCCAGGAGAAGGTGCCGGTCAGGCCCTGGAAGTCGTGCAGCTCATGCAGCGCGGGGATCAGCTTGGCCGGCTCCACGCTCTTGATCTTCTCGGCCGTGTACAGCACCGCGCGCAGGCCGTCGGCGTTGGTCAGCGTGAAGATGCTCGGCGGCTGGTGGCCGTAGGCGCTCTGGAACTGGCCCAGGAACTCCTTGGCCGCGGGGTAGGGCAGGTCCTGCGGGGCGGGCACGTTGATGATGGTGGCGCCCGCGGCCGCGGCGCCGGCGATCTTGGCGAAGGCCACGTTCTGGTTGGCGTCGCCGCCGACGAACTTGGCCTTCATGCCCAGCTGGGCCATCTGCGCCTTGATCAGGCCGCCGTCGGTGTAGTAGCCGGAGAAGTACACCACCTGCGGGTTTTGGGCCTTCAGCTTGGTCAGCACCGGGGTGTAGTTCTGCGAGCCGGCGGTGATGAAGGCCTTGTCGAGGACCTCGATGCCGTCCTTCTTCGCGTCGGCCACGACGGCGTCGGCCAGGCCGGTGGAGAAGCTGGAGTGGTCGGTGACCACCGCCACGCGCTTGTAGCCCATGGCCTTGAAGTAGCCGGCGGTGAACACGGCTTCGGCGCTGTTGGGCGGCGCGTTGCGGAAGAAGGTCTTGAAGCCGTGGGCGGTCAGCTCGTCGCTGGTGCCGTCGGAGGTCTGGATCACCTTGGCGCGGGCGTAGATCGGCTGCGCGGCGAGCGCGGCGCCGCTGGTGTAGCTGCCGATGACGGCCAGCACGCCGTCGTTGACCAGTTGGCGCGCGCAGATCGCGGCCGGGGCGGCTTCGCCCTGGTCATCGCAGACCTTGACCTGCAGCTGGTGACCCAGCAGGCCGCCTTTGGCGTTTTGCTGCTTGACCAGCAGCTTGACCGCGTCGGCGATGCCCTGGCCCTCGTTGGCGTACTGCCCGGTGATGGGCGCCTGCACGCCGATGGTGATCGGGGTGGCGGCCTGGGCGGCGGCAGCGCCGAAGGCGCCGGCGACGAGGCCGTAGACGAGCTTCCTGGAGAACTTCATGGTCATGATCTGGCTACTCGCAGAGGTTGAACAAGACGGGGGAGCGAAGCCCGCACCATACCGGGTGTTACCCTGAGACGCATTAGGGTTACACCTAAAGCCGGCACGGAATGGTATCAAGGTTATACCTCGTTCTTTACTTTGCGGCACAAAGGTGCAACCATGCGCGCCATGCCGCTTTGCGGACTGCACAACCGGACTGCATTCATGGGTGTCACGACGATCGGTGTCAAGATTGACGAGCAGGTGCGCCTGCGCATCAAGGCCGCGGCGGAAACGCACGGCCGCAGCCCGCATTACGTGGTCAAGCAGATGATCCTGCAGGGCCTGGAGCGTCTGGAGCGGGGCGAGGGTCTGGCCGCCGGCGAGGAGGCCGCCGAGCCGGGCGGACTGGACGCCACCGAGGCGCAGCAGGAGCCGGCGCCGGTGCCTTTCCTGGAAATGGCACAGGAGGTGCAACCCCAGACCGTGCTGCGCGCGGCCATCACCGCGGCCTACCGGCGCCCCGAGACCGAATGCGTGCCCGCGCTGCTGGCGCAGGCGCAACTCGCGCCGGAACTGGCGGCCTCGGTGCAGGACACGGCACGCCGGCTGGCGCTCAAGCTGCGCTCCAAGCGCACCCGCGGCCTGGTCGAGACCCTGCTGCAGGAGTACGCGCTGTCCAGCCAGGAAGGCATCGCGCTGATGTGCCTGGCCGAGGCCTTGCTGCGCATTCCCGACACCCCCACGCGCGACGCGCTGATCCGTGACAAGGTGGGCGCGGGCGACTGGCAGAGCCATCTCGGCGGCGGACGCTCGCTGTTCGTCAACGCGGCCACCTGGGGCCTGCTGCTCACCGGGCGCCTGGTGGTCACCAGCAGCGAGGACAAGCTGTCCTCGCTGCTCACGCGCCTGGTGGCGCGCGGCGGCGAGCCCATGGTGCGCGGCGGCGTGAACATGGCCATGCGCCTGATGGGCGAGCAGTTCGTGCTGGGCCAGACCATCGCCGACGCCCTGGCCAACGCGCGCAAGCGCGAGGCGCGGGGCTTCCGGCATTCCTATGACATGCTCGGCGAGGCGGCGCTCACCGCGCGCGACGCCGAGCGCTACCTGCGCGACTACGAGCAGGCCATCCACGCCATCGGCAAGTCGGCGCAGCGCCGCGGCATCTACGAAGGCCCGGGGATCTCCATCAAGCTGTCGGCGCTGCACCCGCGCTACAGCCGAGCGCAGCGCCAGCGGGTGATGGAGGAACTGCTGCCGCACCTGAGCCACCTGGCGCGCCTGGCGCGCCAGTACGACATCGGCCTGAACATCGACGCCGAGGAGGCCGACCGCCTGGAGCTGTCGCTGGACCTGCTGGAAAGCCTGTGCTTCGACCCGGCGCTGCAAGGCTGGAACGGCATCGGCTTCGTCGTGCAGGCCTACCAGAAGCGCGCGGCCTTCGTGCTGGATTTCCTCATCGACCTGGCGCAGCGCTCGCGCCGGCGCCTGATGGTGCGCCTGGTCAAGGGCGCCTACTGGGACAGCGAGATCAAGCGCGCCCAGCTCGACGGCCTGGAGGGCTTCCCGGTGTTCACCCGCAAGGTGCATACCGACGTGTCCTACCTGGCCTGCGCGCGCAAGCTGCTCGACGCCCCGCAGGCGGTGTTCCCGCAGTTCGCCACCCACAACGCGCACACGGTGGCGGCCATCCACGCGATGGCCGGCCACAATTTCTACGTCGGCCAGTACGAGTTCCAGTGCCTGCACGGCATGGGCGAGCCGCTGTACGAGGAGGTGGTGTCCTCCGAGGGCCTGAACCGGCCCTGCCGCATCTACGCCCCGGTGGGCACGCACGAGACCCTGCTGGCCTACCTGGTGCGCCGGCTGCTGGAGAACGGAGCCAACACCTCCTTCGTGCACAAGATCAACGATCCCAAGGCCGACCTGGACGAGATCGTCGCCGACCCCGTGCAGGAGGCGCGGCGCATCGTGCCGCTGGGCGCGCCGCACGAACGCATCGCGCTGCCGGTGGATCTGTACGGCGGCGAGCGTGCCAACTCGGCCGGTTTCGACCTCAGCAACGAACAACGCCTGGGCGCGCTGGCCGCGGCCGGGCTGGCCAGCCTGGAGACGCGCTGGCAGGCGCGCCCGCTGCTGGCCGACGGCCAGGTGCAGGGCGCGGCGCGCCCCGTGCTCAACCCGGCCGAGCTGCGTGACGTGGTGGGCTCCGTGGTGGAGGCCGATCCGGCGCTGTGCGCGCGTGCCTTCGAGCTGGCGCTGGCCGAGGCCCCCGTGTGGCAGGCCACGCCGGCGCCCGACCGCGCGGCCATCCTGCAGCGCGCCGCCGATCTGCTGGAGCAGCGCATGCCGCGCCTGGCCAGCCTGATCGTGCGCGAGGCGGGGCGTGCGCTTCCCGCGGCCATCGGCGAGGTCCGCGAAGCGGTGGACTTCCTGCGCTACTACTCGGCGCAGGCGGTGCGCCACCTGCACGATTCCGAGCACCGTCCGCTGGGGCCGGTGGTGGCCATCAGCCCGTGGAATTTCCCGCTGGCGATTTTCACCGGGCAGATCGCGGCGGCGCTGGCCGCGGGCAACGTGGTGCTGGCCAAGCCGGCCGAGCAGACGCCGCTGATCGCGCATGCGGCGGTGGAGATCCTGCTCGAGGCCGGGCTGCCGGCGGGGGCTTTGCAATTGCTGCCGGGGGACGGACGGGTCGGCGCCGCGCTGGTCGGCGATGCGCGTGTGCGCGGCGTGCTGTTCACCGGGTCCACCGAGGTGGCGCGGCTGATCCAGGCCCAGCTGGCCGAGCGCCTGGACGCGCACGGCCTGCCGATTCCGCTGATCGCCGAGACCGGCGGGCAGAACGCGATGGTGGTGGATTCCTCCGCCTTGCCCGAGCAGGCGGTGACGGACATCGTCGCGTCGGCCTTCGACTCGGCCGGCCAGCGTTGCTCGGCCTTGCGCATCCTGCTGGTGCAGGAAGACGTTGCCGATCGTCTGCTCGAGATGCTGCGCGGCGCGATGGACGAGCTGCAGCTCGGACGCCCGGACCGCCTGGATGCCGACGTGGGCCCGGTGATCGACGCGCAAGCGCGCGAGACCATCGAGCGCCACGTCGAGGCCATGCGCTCGCGTGGCTACACGGTGTACGCACCCAAGCTTCCGGAAGCGACTCGGCACGGACACTTCGTGGCGCCCACGCTGGTGGAGATTCCCTCCGTGGACGTACTCGGCCGCGAGGTCTTCGGCCCCGTGCTGCACGTGCTGCGCTACCCCAGCGAGCAGCTGGAGCAGGCCATCGACGCGGTCAACGCGCTGGGTTACGGCCTGACCTTCGGCATCCACAGCCGCATCGACGAGACCATCGCCAGGGCGGGCTCACGCATCCGCGCGGGCAACGTCTACGTGAACCGCAACATCATCGGCGCCGTGGTGGGCGTGCAGCCCTTCGGCGGGCATGCGCGCTCGGGAACCGGGCCGAAGGCCGGCGGCCCGCTGTACCTGCGGCGCCTGGTCGCACCCACCGGGGCTCCGTTCCTGCGCTGCGCCGAGGCGCCCGAGGAACTGCGGCTCTTGCTGGATGCGCTGCGCGGGCAGGGCATCGACATCCCGGCGGCGCAGGCCTACGCGACGCTGGCGCCGGCGGTGCAGCCGGTTCGCCTGGCCGGACCGGTGGGCGAGCACAACGACTATCTGCTGCTGCCGCGGGGCCAATTGCTGTGCCGCGCCGGCAGCCGCGAGGAACTGCTGCGCCAGGCCGCCGCCGCGCTGGCCACCGGCAACGTCGCGTTGTTGTCCGGCGCCCACGCCGAGCAAGCCGCGGCGCTGGTGCCGCAGCCCCTGCGCGAGCGCGTGCGCCTGGCCTCGGCGCAGGACCTGCCCGACGCCGCGTTGTACGAGGGCGGGCCGGCCGGCCTGCGCGAGCTGCAGGCCGAGCTCACGCGCCTGGACCACGCGGTGGTCAACGTCTATGCGCTGCCCAGCGACGGCATCAAGGCCTCGGACTACCCGCTGGAGCTGCTGCTGCACGAGCAGTCGGTGAGCGTGAACACGGCCGCTGCCGGGGGCAACGCCAGCCTGATGACCATCGGCTGAAGCGAGGCGCCGGGTCGTCCCCGCCGAGTCCGCCCCCGCCGAATCCGCGATCGGTGGGCAGGCTCAGCGCGGCACCCCGGCGGCCGCGCCGCGCCAGCAGGCACGTACGCCGGGCAGCGCCAGCAGGCGCTGTTCGATGCGCTGCAGCGCAGGCGCCGAGAGCGGGTCGAAGTTCAAGCTCAGATGGTCGAGGGTGTCGAGGGGCTCCGGGCCCCGGCGCTGTTCGCCGGGCGTGAGCACCATGCCGGTCAGGCGCGCGGGCTCGTCGCGCAGTGCCTCGCAGACGGTCCGCGCCCCCAGCGAATCGCGCTCGGCCAGCAATTCCAGGTCGGGTACGCGCGGGCCGTGCGCGGTATTGCCCTGCAATTCGGCGGCGTGGGACAGGCGGTTCTCGAAGGGCTTGATCCCTGCCAGGATGATCAGGATGATCGCGGTCGCGCTGGTCGCCGCCAGGTACATGCCGCCGCCCACCGCGAGTCCGACGCCGGCCACCGACCACAGGCTGGCGGCCGTGTTGACGCCGCGCAGCACGTCGCCACGCAGCAGGATCACCCCGGCGCCGAGAAAACCGATGCCCGAGACCACCTGCGCGGCCACGCGGGAAGGGTCGAGCACCACGTTGGGGCGGCCCAGGGAATCGGCGAAGCCGAAGGCCGACACCAGCATGACCAGAGCCGCCCCCACGCACACCAGCATGTGCGTGCGCAGCCCAGCCATCCAGTTCAGGCGTTCGCGTTCAAGGCCGATGACGCTTCCCAGCAGCGCCGCGAGCAACAGACGCAGGATCGGATCGTAGCTGTGTGGCATGGCGTCCTCCCTGGCAGCACGATGGGCTGCCATTGGTTTCAAACCTCAGGTTTCAAACCTCAGGTTTCAAACGATAGGTTTCAAAGGAAAGCTTTCCATCATGGCACCATCCGTACGACCCTATTACCCCGTCAGAAATAGGGCCTCACACGCTGCCGCCGTGCCCGAGCATGCCCCGAGCGTGGGGCCAGAGCGCCATGCGCACGACGCGCCCGGGTATGCTTGCGCCATGGACCGAGAACCCGAGGCCGAGCACGGCTGCGACTTGCCCGATCCGCCGGATGCCCAGGCGGACAGCGCCTTCATGCGCCTGGCGCTGGATCAGGCGCAGAACGCCTGGCTGCTGGGCGAGGTGCCGGTGGGCGCCGTGCTGGTGCGCGACGGCAAGGTGCTGGCTACCGGCTACAACCGTCCGGTGGGGGATTCGGATCCCACCGCGCATGCCGAGATCGTCGCGCTGCGCCAGGCCGCCAGCCTGCTGGGCAACTACCGGCTGCCCGGCTGCACGCTGTACGTCACGCTGGAGCCTTGCGCGATGTGTGCGATGGCGATGCTGCACGCGCGCGTGCAGCGGGTCGTGTTCGGGGCCTTCGACCCCAAGACCGGGGCCGGGGGCAGCGTGCTGAACCTGTTCGCGGAATCGCGCCTGAACCACCACGCGCAGCTGCACGGCGGCGTGGAGGCCGCGGCCTGCGGGGCCCTGTTGCAGGAGTTCTTCCGCGAGCGCCGGCGCCTGGGCGCGCAGGAACGCGCGCAGGCCGCCGACGAATCCGGGCAGGGCGCCGCGCAGGGCGGCATCGAGGTCAGCCACCTGGACCAGCCCGGAGAGGATTTCGATGTCTGAACCCGCCGCGCCGAAGGCGCGCAAGGCCTTCCCGCGCGGAGAACTGCGCATCGTCTCTCCTTCCGGCGCCGTGCCGCAGCCGCAACGCGTGCAGCGCGCTGCGCAGCACCTGGGCGAGCTGGGCTTTCGCGTGCGAATCGACTCCGCGGCGCTGTTGCGCGAGCAGCGTTTCGCCGGCAGCGACGCGCGGCGCGTACAGGCGCTGCACCGTGCCGCGCGCAGCCGCGCGAGCGTGGTGATGGCCACGCGCGGGGGCTACGGCCTCACGCGCGTGCTCGATGCGCTGGACTACGCCTTGCTGCACGAGGCCGTGAGCCGGCGAGGACAGGTGTGGGTGGGGCACAGCGATTTCACCGCGCTGCAACTGGCCATGCTGGCGCGCGCCGGCACCGTGAGCTACAGCGGCCCGATGGCGAGTTTCGATTTCGGCGCCGAGCGGGTGGACGAGATCACCCAGGAAAGCTTCCTGGACGTCGTGGATGCACGCCTGGAGGCGGTGGGCTTCGAATGCCCCGACGCCCCGCGCTCGCTCGACGCCTCCGGCGTGCTGTGGGGAGGCAACCTGAGCCTGGTGTGCAACCTGGTGGGCACGCCCTACCTGCCGCGCGCGCGCGGCGTGCTGTTCCTGGAGGACGTGTCCGAGCACCCCTACCGGGTGGAGCGCATGCTCACCCAGCTGCTGGGTGCCGGCGTGCTGCAGCGCCAGCGTGCGGTGCTGCTGGGCGCTTTCACCGACTACCGCCTGAGCGAGCACGACGCCGGCTACGACCTGCCCGACGTGGTGGCCTGGCTGCGCTCGCGCCTGCGCGAGTACAAGGTGCCGGTGCTGAGCGGCTTGCCCTTCGGGCACGTGCGCACCAAGCTGTGCCTGCCGCACGGCGCGCGCTGCCGCCTGCTGCGCGACGGCACGGACGCCTACCTGGTGTTCGGCCACTCGCACGGCGGCCACCATCTGGCGCCGGGCGCGCACGCCCACGGCACCGGGCACGATTCCCACGACCCGCACTGAAGGCGCGGCCGCGCGGGACGCGGCATGCGCCGGCTCGCCGCCGGCGCCTTCGCGTTCAGGCCGTGGCGCTGCCTTCGGCCACGTGTGCCAGCGCGGCGAGGTCCTCGGTGGACAGCACGCGCGGGATGTCCAGCAGGATGATGAAGCCGCTGTCCATGCGCGCCATGCCCTGGATGAACTCGCGGCGCAGCCCGGTGCCGAAGGCCGGCGCCGGTTCGATCTGCGAATCGTCCAGGTCGAGCACGGCGTTGACCGCGTCGACCAGCACGCCCAGTGCCTGCGCGCCGTCGGCGGTGTTCACCTCGACGATGACGATGCAGGTGCGCGCGCGCAGTTCGGTGGGCGGGCGGCCGAAGCGCTGCGACAGGTCGATGACCGGCACCACGTGGCCGCGCAGGTTGATCACCCCGTGCACGAAGCCGGGCATCATCGGGATGGTGGTGGGGCGCGCGTATTCGATGATCTCGCGCACGCCGAGGATGTCCACCCCGTAGGACTCGCCCTGCAGCGAGAAGGTCAGGTACTGGCCGGGCCCCGCGGGACCGTGCGCGTGCAGGGCATCGAGCGAAACCGCCGACGTGGAGGAGGCTGGGACGGGAAGGTTCATGGCGAATGCGGGTGGAATGAACGTGCGTGCAGGGCCGATTGTGCCAGCATGGGCGGTCAGGGTTCGCGCGGGCGGGACATGCGGTGCATCCGCGGCCTCAGGCGGCCTGCGCGCCCGGCAGCGCGCGGTGATGGCGCGTCACCTCGGGCGCCGCGGCGAGCAGGGCCGGAACGTCGAGGATCAGCGCCACGCGCCCGTTGCCCAGGATGGTCGAGCCGCCGATGCCCCGCAGGTGGGCGAACAGCGAGCCCAGCGGCTTGATCACCGTCTGGTACTCGCCCAGCAGGCGCTCGACCACCAGGCCCACGCGCTGCCCCGACGCGGAAACCACGACCACGTTGCGGCGCGAGCCGGCGGCGCCCGGCGCGCCTTCCGCCCGGGTGCCCAGCGCGCGCTCCAGGTGCAGCAACGGCAGCACCTCGCCGCGCAGGTTCAGGTAGCCCTGCTGCGGCGCGTTCTCCGGGTACTGCAGGCACTCGACCACCGCGTCCAGCGGCAGCACGTAGTTGCGCCCGCCGCTTTCGATCAGGAAGCCGTCGATGATGGCCAGGGTCAGCGGCAGGCGCAGGTGCATCGTCGTGCCCCTGCCTGCCTCGCTGTGGATCTCGATGCTGCCGCGGATGGCCTCGATGTTGCGGCGCACCACGTCCATGCCCACGCCACGCCCCGACAGGTCGGTGATGGTCTCTGCGGTGGAGAAACCCGGCTCGAAGATCAGTTTCCACACCTCGGCGTCGGGCATGGCCTCGGCGTCCTCGGCGGCGATCAGGCCGCGCTGCACCGCCTTGGCGCAGATGCGCTCGCGGTTCAGCCCGGCGCCGTCGTCGACCACCTCGATGACGATGCTGCCCGCGTCGTGGGTCGCCGACAAGCGCAGGGTTCCCTGCGCCGGCTTGCCGCGGGCGATGCGTACGTCGGGCTTTTCCAGGCCGTGGTCCATCGAATTGCGCACCAGGTGCATCAGCGGGTCGGTGATGCTCTCCACCAGCGACTTGTCCATCTCGGTCTCGCCGCCCTGGATCACCAGCGCGATGTCCTTGCCGAGTTCGCGCGCGGTGTCGCGCACCACGCGCTGGAAGCGCGCGAAGGTCTCGCCGATCTCCACCATGCGCAGCTTGAGCGCGCGCTCGCGGATTTCCTCCACCAGGCGCGTGACCTGCGCGGCCGCCTCGACCTGCTCGGGCTGCTGCGCGTGAAGCGCGTTGCCGGCGCTGGCGATGACCAGTTCGCCCACCAGGTCGATCAGCGCGTCGAGCTTGTCGGCGGCCACGCGCAGCATCTGGCCTTCGCGGCTGCGCCGCTCCTTGGCCTGGCGCTGCTTGTCCAGCGCCGCCTGCACGATGGGCTCGTGCGTGGCGCCTTCGCGCACCAGGATCTGGCCCAGGGGCTCGCGCTCGCCCTGCGGCTGGCTCAGCGCGCCTTGTTCCTGCTCGCGCAGCGCGTGGTCGAGCTCGTGGCGGGTCAGCGTGCCGACCTGCACCAGGATCTCGCCCAGGCGCAGTTCGTCCTCCGGCAGCGAGCGGATGAGCTCCACGTACTCGGCGATGCGGCTGTGCGCGGGCAGGATGCAGATGTCGCTGTCCTCGCGCACGAACTCGAACACCGCCTCGATGTCCGCCTTGCTCGCTTCGCTGCGGAAATTGATCTCGAAGCCCAGGTAGCAGGACTCCGGGTCCAGCTCGGGCAGCGCGGGCAGCCCGTCGTCCAGCGTGGCGAGCCCGACGATGTCGCCCAATCCGCGCAGGTAGCGGATGAAGGCGAGAGGATCCATGCCGTTGCGCAGGCAATCGCGCCCGAATCGCAGGGAAATGTGCCAGCTGCCGGTGCTTGCCTCCTGCGGTTGCAGGCGCACTACGGTCTCGGCGTCGGCCGCGGACAGCGTCGACACCGTGACCGCGCCCGCAGCGGCCTGCGCCCGCGGTTCGGCGGATGCGGAGGCCGGGGCCTGCGGCAGGCCCGAAGGCGCCTGCAGGCTCTGCAGGCGCGCCACCAGCGCCTGCTCGTTGGAGCCGGGGTGCATGCCGTCGCCGCCCTCGGCCACGGCTTCGATCAGCCCCGCCAGGTGGTCGCGGGCGTCGAGCAGCGTGCCCACCACCGCGTCGTCGGCGGCGACCGCGCCGGCGCGCATCTGGTCCAGCAGGCTTTCCAGGTGGTGGGTGAAGCGCACCACGCCGTCCAGCCCGAACAGGCCGGCCGAGCCCTTGATGGTGTGGGCGGCGCGGAACAGCTCGTTGACCACGTCGGGGTCGGCTCCGCCCTCGAGCTGGAGCAGGCTGTGTTCCATGCCGGAAAGCAGGTCGCGCGCCTCGGTGATGAAGGCCTGCAGCGCCTGCAGCATCTGCTGCTCGAAACTCATGATCGGGCTCCCGTCGTCTCCACCACCGGATCCCCGAAGAAAGCCAGCAGCTGGCACAGTTCCAGGGTTTCCAGCACCGCCGGGCTGTGCGCCACCAGGCTCAGCGCGCGGCCTTGCGCGGCGGCGGCCCGCTTGGTGGACATCAGCAGCTGCACGCCCGAGGTGTCGATCTCGTCGACCCCGGACAGGTCCAGCTCCAGGCGCTGGCGCGTGCGCAGCAGTTCCAGCAGGCGCGCGTGCAGTTCGGCGGCGGCGTAGATGTCCATGGAGCCGCGCAGCTCCACGCGTCCCGGCGCGACCTCGTCGCGGGTCAGCACTTCCATGGTGGGCTCGGCTCCAGGGCTACGGGTAGGGCTTCAGGCCGGCATCAGCTTGGCCACGGCGGCCAGCATCTGCGCAGGTTGGAAGGGCTTGACCACCCAGGCGCGCGCTCCGGCGGCCTGACCCTCGGCCTTTTTCTCGGCCTGGCTCTCGGTGGTCAGCATGATGATCGGGGTGAACTTGTAGTCGGGCTTGGTCTTCACCTGGCGCACCAGCTCGATGCCGTCCATGTTCGGCATGTTCACGTCGCTGATGATCAGGTGCACTTTGCGGCCGTCCAGCTTGGACAGGGCATCGACACCGTCGCAGGCTTCGATCACCTCGTAGCCGGCGCTGGAAAGGGCGATGTTCACCACCTGTCGCAGGGAGGCGGAATCATCGACGATCAGAATGGTCTTGGACATTTCGACAGGCTAACGCGGAGATATTGCGGACGCAACGTTTTAGAAAAAGGTGATCTCGTCGTCGCCGCCGGATTGTGCATCGTTCTGCGCCCCTTCGTGGGCCAGGCGCTGCTCCTGCGTCGTGTAGCCCACGGCCAGGCGCGCCAGCATGGCTTCGCCGTCGGGGCTGGACGGGGACCTGGCGAACTCCTGCGACAGGTCCTGCAGCGCGCGCGCGGCGTGGTCCAGGATCTGGCTGACGCGATCGCCGAATTGCAACGCCACCATGACACGGGAGACTTCCTGTTGCGCCTGCTCGCCCTCGGCTCGCAGCGTGGCCGCCGCGCGCCCCTGCTCGGCGGCCAGTTCGTGCAGGCGCCCCAGCACGCCCTGCACGGCCTGGTCGGTGTCGGCGAAAGTCTGCTTTTCTTCCTCGGTCGAGCGCATCGCGGCCTGGGCCATGGCGCGCATCTCGTTGCCGATGGCCGTCACCCGCTCGGCCATGTCCTGGCTGGTCAGGCGCGACTGCGCGGAGAGCTTGCGCACTTCCTCGGCGACGATGGAAAAGCCGCGTCCGTGCTCTCCGGCTCGCGCCGCCTCGATGGTGGCGTTGAGCGCCAGCAGGTCGGTCTTGGCGGCCAGCGCGGCCACGCGTTCGACCAGCCCGTGCAGGGCGCTGGCGTGCCCGGTCACGCCCTGCGCCTGGCGCGCTGCCTCGTCGCGCCGTTGCAGGGCTACGCGCAGTTTCTCCACCATCTGGCCGAGCTCCTCGCGGCTTTGCGAGAAGGCGTCGGCCACGGCCGAGCCGGCCTGCGCCGAGGCGGCCGCGTCGGAGGCGCGCATGGATTTCTCGAAACTCGCGTGCAGCTGCGCGAAGCGCCGGCTGAGGTCGAGCACCGCGCCGTCCATCTGAGAGCGCGCACCCTGGACGTGCTGCGACAGCAGCTCCAGCGCGCGCGCCGCGGGGGAGTCGGCGGGCGCCGCCGCGCCGGCGGCGGTCGGGACGAAGTGGGCGGCATCTTGCATGGCGGTCTCTCGGTTGGCGCGGGGCGCCGGGCTACAGGCCCAGCTGGGACAGCAGGTCGTCGACGTTGTCCTGGTCGAGGCGGCCGGCACCGAAGGTGTCGGACAGGGCCTCGGCAGGAAGCACGGCGTGCAGCTCGACCAGCGCGGGCTGCTCCCCGGCGGCGACCGGCCCCAGCTTGCCGAGCGCGTCCTGGATGCGCGACTCCACGGCCTGCAGCAGCGAAATGGTCTTTTTCAGGCGCTGGCCGGTCAGGTCCTGGCCCTGCTGGGTGGTCAGGATGGTCTGCAGGTGCCCTTCGAGGCGCTGCAGGCGCTGGTCGATGAAGCCGCCGTTGGTGTCGCGGATGGCCTGCAGCTCGGCCTGCGCGGCCTCCACCGCCTCCAGGGTCAGCATGGCCTGCTGCTCGCTCAGGTGCAGCACCTCCTGCAGCGGGTGGCTGGCCCCGGGCAGGTCGCTGGAGGCGTGCAGGATGCGCTGCACGCCCTGGGTGAGCAGCGCGTCGGCCTCGCGCAGGTTGTGCAGCGCCTGGCCCGAGGCCTGCGCGTCCGGTGGGCTGCTCATGACCGACCCCCGCCCTGCAGCCGGTGCAGGATGCCGTCGATCTTGGCCTTGAGCGCGTCGGCCGGGAAGGGCTTGACGATGTAGCCGTTGACCCCCGCCTGCGCGGCCGCCAGGATGTTCTCCTTCTTCGCCTCGGCCGTGACCATCAGCACCGGCAGGCCGCGGATGCCGGGGTCCTCGCTGGCGCGGATCTC
>NZ_KB898491.1 GCF_000377645.1 Thiomonas sp. FB-6
CGAGCGTAGCGAGGAGGGCAGTCCAGTGAGCGCCGTGCACGGCCGCTCCGAAGCGGCGCTCCACTCCCTCGGGGAGTCGAGCGTAGCGAGGAGGGTAGTCCAGTGAGCGCCGGGGACGGGCGGCGGCCGGGGCGGCGCCTGCGCGCGCTGCTGCAGCCCGTCCAATCGCGTCTGGGAAGCCTGCGCCGCGGGTGGGCCTCGATCGGCCCGCAGGCCCTGGCGGCGCTGCTGGCGGCGCTGGCGGGCGCCATGCTGGTGCGTCCGCAGTTCGCGCACGTGGCGGGCTCGCTGCGCGTGCTGAACGATCCGCAGGCCGTGCTGGGCCTGGCCGACCTGCTGGTGCTTCCGCGCGTGCTGCTGGGCCTGGGCCTGGTGCTGATGAGCTTCGGCCTGCTCGCGAGCGCGCGCCTGGCCTGGGTGATCACGCTGCTGCTGAGCCTGCTGGGCGCTGGCGACGCGCTGGTATCGCTCCACCACACGGGGCCCTTGTTCGTGATGTGCCTGCTGCAGCTGGCCGTGCTGCTGCTGTGGGCGCGCCGCTTCAACCGCAGCAGCATTGCCGCGGGTTCGCTGTTCGCGCTGCTGAGCATCGGCAGCCTGCTTCTGTACGGGGTGCTGGGCAGCCTGTGGTTCGGCGCGGGCTACGCGCCGCCCATCCGCAACCTGGGCACGGCGCTGTATTACTCGGTGGAGACCATGTCCACCGTGGGCTATGGGGACATCGTGCCGCGCAGCCCGCACGCGCGCATGTTCACGGTCTCGCTGATCGTGCTGGGCATCTCGGTGTTCGCGACCACGCTGTCGCTGATCATCGGCCCGGTGATCGGCGGAAGCATCAAGCGGACTCTGGAGGGTCGCATGCATAAGCAGCAACGCCGCAATCATTACGTCATCCTCGGCATCTCGGCGCTGGCCTACACGACCTGGAAGGCGCTGCAGCAACGCGGGGTGCCGGTCACCGTGGTGGTGTCCGCGGCCGCGAATTCCCCGTTTCCGCCCGAGGCCGACGTGGTGGTGGGCGACGCCAGCAGCGACGAGGTGCTGGAGCAGGCGGGCGTGCCCCATGCCAAGGCGGTGCTGACCCTGCGCGAGGACGACGCCGAGAATGCCTTCGCGGTGCTGGCGGTCAAGGAACTCGCCCCGGGCGTGAAGACCATCGCCGGGGTCAACGATGCCCGCCACGTGGCGAAGATCCGCCGCGTGCAGCCCGACATGCTGTTCGCGCCGCAACTGCTGGGCAGCGACCTGCTGGTGCGCTCGCTGTTCGACGAGCCCATCGACAACCAGACGGTGGCCCGGCTGCTGTTCGCCGACTCGCTCTGATCCGCGCGACTCGCTCGACACGCGCGCCGTACGACCTGGATCAAGGGCGGCACCGACGCGCCTTGCTAAGCTGGGCGCGACAGGACAGCCGGGGCGAGCCATGGAATCAGCCGAGCCACGCGACGGGCCGCCGTTCTCGCTGCGGCCCAGGCGTC
This sequence comes from Thiomonas sp. FB-6, assembly GCF_000377645.1. GTDB lineage: Bacteria > Pseudomonadota > Gammaproteobacteria > Burkholderiales > Burkholderiaceae_C > Thiomonas_A. The sequence goes on from NZ_KB898491.1 coordinate 1,479, forward strand.
TGGGTGTCGATACGCACCACGAACCCGTCGTGGTGCTGCGTGCCGACTCCCCGGTGGTGCGCGCGGAGGGCTTCGAGGCGCATGCGCGCATCGAGGTGCTGGGCGAGCGCGCCAGCATCGTCGCCACGCTGAACATCCTCAGCTCGGGCGGGCTGCTCGGGCCCGACGAGGTCGGCTTGTCGGAGGCGGCCTGGGCACGCCTGCAGCCGGGCGCGGGCGAGCGCCTGCGCTTTCGCTTCGCGCGCCCCAGCGACGCCATGAGCCACGTGCGGGCCAAGATCTTCGGCAAGCACCTGAGCGAGGGGGCCTTCGAGGCGATCATCGGCGACACCGTGGCGGGGCGCCTGTCCAACGTGGAGATCGCCGCCTTCCTGGTGGCCTGCGCCGCGGGCAGCATGAGCCGCGCCGAGGTCAACGACCTCACGCGGGCCATGGTGCACAGCGGCGCGCGCATGAGCTGGCCGCATGCGCTGGTGGTGGACAAGCACTGCATCGGCGGCCTGCCCGGCAACCGCACCACGCCCATCGTCGTGTCCATCGCCACCGCGCTGGGGCTGATCATGCCCAAGACCAGTTCGCGCGCCATCACCTCCCCGGCCGGCACCGCCGACACCCTGGAGACCATCACCTGCGTGGACCTCGACCTGGCGCGCATGCGCCGCGTGGTGGAGGCCGAGGGCGGCTGCATGGTGTGGGGCGGGGCCATGAACATGAGCCCCGCCGACGACCTGCTGATCCGCGTGGAGCGCATGCTGGACCTGGACAGCGAGGCGCAACTGGTGGCCTCGGTACTGTCGAAGAAGGCGGCGGCCGGCTCCACCCACGTGGTGATCGACATCCCCACCGGCCCCACGGCCAAGGTGCGCAGCGCCGAGCAGGCACAGTCGCTGCTGCGCGCTCTGTACGCCAGCGCCCACGCGCTGGGCCTGCGCATGGTGGGCCTGATCAGCGACGGCTCGCAGCCCGTGGGCCGGGGCGTCGGCCCGGCGCTGGAGGCGCACGACGTGTTGCGCGTGCTGCGCCGGCACCCGCAGGCCAGCACCGACCTGCGTGAACGCTCGCTGGACCTGGCCGCGGCGGTGATCGAGCTCGGCGGCCTGGTGCCCGCCGGGGGTACGGCCGCGGCACGCGAGCTGGCCGCAGGCGCGCTGGACGACGGGCGAGCGCTGCGCAAGTTCCAGGCCATCTGCGAGGCCCAGGGAGCCTTTCGCGAGCCCGGCGTGGCACCCTTCCAGCGCCCGGTTCCATCCCCCTGCGCCGGGCGCGTGCAGGCCATCGACAACCGGCTGCTGGCGCGCGCGGCCAAACTGGCCGGGGCTCCGCACGCACGCAGCGCCGGGCTGCTGCTGGGCGCGCACGTGGGCGAGCGCGTGGAGCGCGGCCAGCCCCTGTTCGAATTGCACGCCGAATCGCAGGGAGAGCTCGATTACGCGCTGGATTTCGTCCAGGGGCATCCAGGCATGTTCCATCTGGAGGCGCAATGAGCGACCCGGCGGGTACGCCCTGGCAGCTGTACGCCATGCCCGGCAACGAGGCGCGCACCGATGCGCTGGTGGTGCGGCTGGGACCGCGCGCGCGGCGAGCGGGGCTGTGGCTGCACCGTTTCCCGGACGGCGAATCGCTGGTGCGCGTGGCGCCGCCGCCGGTTTCGGCGGCGCTGGTGTGCACGCTGCGCGATCCCGACCCGCTCACCGTGCCGCTGCTGATGGCCGCGGCCACGCTGCGCGAGCTCGGCGCGGCGCGCCTGGGCCTGATCGCCCCCTACCTGGCCTACATGCGCCAGGACCGTGCCTTCGAGCCCGGGCAGGCGGTGTCCGCGCGCATCTACGCGGCCTGGCTGTCCGGCCATTTCGACTGGCTGCTCACGGTGGATCCGCACCTGCACCGCATCGATTCGCTGGACCGCGTGTACAGCCTGCGCAGCCGCGTGGTGCACGCCGCCGCGCCGCTGGCACGCTGGATCGCGCGTGAAGTGGCGCAGCCCCTGCTCATCGGCCCGGACGCCGAGAGCCGGCAATGGGTGTCCGAGGTCGCGGCAAGCGTGGGGGCGCCGATGCTGGTGCTGGACAAGCAGCGCCGCGGCGACCTGGACGTGTCCAGCCGGCTGCCCGAGCTGAGTCGCTGGGCCGGGCGCACGCCGGTGCTGCTCGACGACATCGCCAGCTCGGGGCGCACCCTGGCCGTGGTGCTGGAGCAACTGCGCGGGCGCTCCATGGCCCCGGCGGTGTGCGTGGTCACGCACGGGTTGTTCGCGGGGGACGCGCTGGAGCTGCTGCGCGCCGCGGGAGCCGCGCGCGTGGCCTGTACCGACAGCGTGGAGCCGCCGCCCGGCGTGGAGCGCATCGCGCTCGACGCGGAGCTGGCGGCGGCGCTGCCCGAACTCTGCGACCTCTCCCAGGAGCTACTCCCATGATCCAATGGTCCTGTCACGGCGCGGCCAAGCAGGTGACCGGTTCCTGCCACCTGGTGCGCACCGCATCCGCCAGCGTGCTGGTGGACTGCGGTCTGTTCCAGGGCGGCCGCGAGCTGGCGGAGGAGAACGCCGCCGAGTTCGGTTTCGACCCGGCGGGCGTGGACGTGCTGCTGCTCACCCACGCCCACCTGGACCACTGCGGGCGCATCCCCCTGCTGGTGAAACGGGGCTTCAAGGGGCGCATCGTCTGCACCGCGGGCACGCGCGAGCTGGCCCGCCTGGTGCTGGCCGACGCGGCCGGCCTGCAGGAGGAGGATGCGCGTCGCGCCCAGCGCCACGGGCGGCGCCAGACCCAGGACGCCGAGCCGCTGTACACGCTGGCCGACGCCTTCCACGCCATGGACTTCTTCGACGGATCGGCGGAGTACGGGCTGCGACGGGAAGTGGCCCCCGGCGTGCATGCCACCTTCGTCGACGCCGGGCACATCCTGGGCTCGGCGTCCATCCTGCTGGAGCTGGAGGAGCCGGGCGGGCATTGCAGCGTGTTTTTCTCCGGCGACATCGGCAACCCCGGGCGGCCGCTGCTGCGCGACCCGCAGGCGCCCCCCAGGCACCCCGACTACGTGGTCATGGAAACCACCTACGGCGACCGCGACCACCGCGACTGGCAGGCCTCGAGCGACGAGTTGGTGCATGCCGTCTCCGACACCCTGGCGCGCGGCGGCAACGTTGTGGTGCCCACCTTCGCGCTGGAGCGCGCGCAGGAGCTGCTGTACGTGCTGGCACGGGCGGTGGAGCGCGGACAGCTTCCGCGCCACCTGCCGGTGTTCCTGGACTCGCCGATGGCCATCTCGGCCACCGAGATCTTCCTGCGCTACCCCGGCTGCCTGCGTCCGGAGTTCTCCTCGCGCCTGCATGGGCCCGACCCGCTGCAGCTGCCCGGGCTGCGCCTGAGCCGCGAAACCGCGGAATCCATGGCGATCAACACCATCCGGGGCGGCGCCGTGATCATGGCTGGCTCCGGCATGTGCAGCGGAGGGCGGGTGCGTCACCACTTGCGCCACAACCTGGGCAACCAGTCGAACAGCGTGGTCTTCGTGGGTTTCGCCGCGCAGGGAACCCTGGCGCGGCGAATCATCGACGGCGCGCGGCAGGTGCGGCTGTTCGACGAAGTGGTCGAGGTGCGGGCGCGGATCCACACCATCAACGGTTTTTCCGCCCACGCCGGGTGCACCGAGTTGCTGGCCTGGCTCAAGGGTTGCGGGCGCACGCGGCGGGTGTTCCTGGTCCACGGCGACCTGGATACCGGCATGCGCGCCTTCGCGCAGCGCCTGGAGCAGCAGGGCATCGCGCACCAGATCCCCGGCGCCGGCGAGCCGATCCTGCTGCGCTGATCCCGCCGGGGCGCGCGCCGTGCCGCGAGCGCCGGGCTGCGCCACGTCAAGGAAGCCGCGCCGCGCCGGGGGCACACTGTGCAGGCTGCCGCGGCTGCCAGGCACGCCTGCCGGGCGGGCGGCCCTGCCGGAGAGACGTGATGGACCACCCGGATTACGCGCGCAGGCGCCAGAACATGGTGCGCGAGCAGATCGCATCGCGGGGCGTGGACGACGAACGCGTGCTGGAGGCCCTGCAGCAGGTCGCGCGCGAAGCTTTCGTGCCGGAATCGGCGCGCGAGGCGGCCTACGAGGAGGTCTCGCTGCGCCTGGACGACGGCCGCCTGCTGCCCCAGGCCCACGTGCTGGCGGTGGCGCTGGCGGCGCTGGAGCTGCGCGCGGGCGAGAAGGTGCTGGAAATCGGCACCGGCTGCGGCTATGGCAGCGCCGTGCTCGCCCGGCTGGCCGCCGAGGTGCGCACGGTCGAACCCGACGCGCGCATGGCCGAGCGCGCCGCCTCCCTGTTCGCCCGCCTGGGCCTGCGCGAGCTGCATGTGCGCCACGGCGAGGCTTCGGCCGGCTGGGAGGAGCAGGGCCCCTACGATGCCATCCTCGTGCAGCCGGGGGTCGAGGCCTCTGCGCAGGCCCTGCGCGCGCAGTTGCGGGTGGGCGGCCGCCTGGTGATGGCGCAACCCGCCGCGGCGGCCGTGGTGGAACTGGTGCGCACGCGCCGCGTCTCCGAGCTGCGATTCGAGTCCGAGGACCTGGCCGACCTGCGCATCGCGCCCGCGGCCGGCGAGGCGGCGCGCGACGGCGCCGCGCGCCGCGGCGCGGACGCCGCCGCCGGGGCGCAGGCACGCCTGGCGGCGGCGGTGGGCCGTGCCGGGCAGGCCTTCGAGGACCTGGATGCCGCGGATCTGGAGCCGCTGCTGCGGCGCATCGGACGCGCGCGCGTGGTGCTGATCGGCGAGGCCACCCACGGCACCTCCGAGTTCTACCGTATGCGCCAGCGCATCACCCGCGCCCTGATCGAGAAGCGCGGCTTCGATTTCGTCGCCGTCGAGGGCGACTGGCCCGACTGCGCGCGCATCGACCAGTACGTGCGCCACGGCGAGGAGCCGGCGGCGCGCTGGAAGGCCTTCGCGCGCTTTCCGTCGTGGATGTGGCGCAATCGCGAGGTGGCCGAATTCGTCGACTGGCTGCGCGGCTTCAACGCGCTGCAGCGGCCGGCGCTGCGCACCGCCTTCCACGGGCTGGACCTGTACAGCTTGTACGGCTCCATCGAACGCGTGCTCGACTACCTCGAGCGCGTGGACCCCGCGACCGCGCGCCTGGCCCGCCAGCGCTATGGCTGCCTCAGCCCCTGGGAGGACGATCCCGCCGGCTACGCGCGCGCCACGCTGACCGCCGGCTACCGCTCCTGCGAGGCCGACGTGGTCGCCATGCTGGGCGAACTGCTGCACGCGCGCGCCAGCTACGGCGGCTACGACGGCGAGCGTTTCCTGGACGCGCTGCAGAACGCGCGCCTGGTGGCCAACGCCGAGCGCTACTACCGCACCATGTATTACGGTTCGCGCGAATCCTGGAACCTGCGTGACGGACACATGTTCGAGACCCTGCGCACGCTGCTGGACTTCCGCGGGCCGCGCAGCCGCGCCGTGGTCTGGGCCCACAACTCCCACGTCGGCGACTCGGCGGCCACCGAGATGGCCCTGCGCGGGGAATTCAACCTCGGGCGCCTGTGCCGCAAGGCCTTCGGCGAGCAGGCCTACACCATCGGTTTCGGGACCCACGCGGGGCAGGTCGCGGCCGCCGAGTCCTGGGGCGGGGACATGCAGGTGATGGATCTGCGCCCCAGCCTGGCCGGCAGCCACGAGCGCGTGTTCCACGACTGCGGCGTGCCGGGCCTGCTGCTGCCCATGCGCGAACTCGCACCCGACCCCGATCTGGCGGGCCTGCGCGAATCGCGCCTGCAGCGCGCGGTCGGGGTGCTCTACCGCCCGCGCACCGAGATGGCCAGCCACTATTTCGAGTCGGTGCTGCCCGAGCAGTACGACGAGTACATCTGGATCGACCGCAGCCACGCCGTCACCGCGCTGGACAGCCTGAGCCTGGAAGGCCAGCCCGACACCTACCCCTTCGGCGTGTGAGCCGCGGCCGGGCCGCGCTGATCCAGGTCAAGGACACGCGGGACGCCAGGATCGATACTAGATTGTGAGCTCATCCTGGTTACCCGCCGCAGGAGTTGCGCCATGAACCCCAAATCCCAGATCCAGGCCGCCCAGCGCGCCGAGGTCGAATGCTTCACCGACCTGTTCGACGCCGCGCTGGACGGATTCGAGCAACTCACGCGCCTGCAGCTGCAGACCATGCGCGAGTTCTCCCGCAACACCTCGCAGCGCCTGTTCGACGCTCTGGAGGCGCGTGATGCGGGCGACTGGGCGAAGCTGCCCCAGCAGACGCTGCGCGGCGAGCCCGACGGCGCGACCCGCTACCTGCAGGAATTCGGGCGTATCGCCGGCGCCATGCAGGCCGCCATGTCCGAGGCCCTGCAGCAGGGCGCCGCCCGTTGGCAGAGCCATCTGCAGGAAGCCGCCGAGACAGCGCCGGCCGAGGCGCCGGCCGCTCCCGCCGCGCGGCGCGCTCCCGCGGCACCCACCCGTGCGGCCGCCCGCCGCACGTCCTGATCCAGCATTCACAGGGCGGCCGGCCCCCACGGGCAACGGCGGCCCGGGGGAGAGCACCATGACGAGAATCGCCCTGGTCACCGGCGGCACGCGCGGCATCGGCGCCGCCATCGCGCGCCGCCTGGCCGCCGACGGGCTGCGCGTGGCCGTGAACTACCGCGGCAACGAAGCGGCGGCCGAGGCCTTCCGGCGCGACACCGGGCTGAGCGCGTACCGCTGGGACGTGGCTGACTTCGACGCCTGCCAGGCCGGCGTGCGCGAGGTCGAGCGCGAACTCGGCGGCGGCATCGACGTGCTGGTCAACAATGCCGGCGTCACCCGCGACGCCATGCTGCACAGGATGGACCTGCGCCAGTGGCGCGAGGTCATGCAGGACGACCTCGACGCCATGTTCCACATGTGCCGCGCGGTGATCGAGGGCATGCGCTCGCGCGCCTGGGGGCGCATCGTCAATATTTCCTCGGTCAACGGACAGAAGGGGCAGTTCGGCCAGGCCAACTACTCCGCTGCCAAGGCCGGGGTGATCGGATTCACCAAGGCGCTGGCGCTGGAGTCCGCGCGCAAGGGCATCACGGTCAACGCCGTGGCGCCGGGCTACACCGACACCGACATGCTGGCCGGCCTCGAGCCCCCGGTGCTCGAGGCCATCAAGGCGCAGATTCCGGCCGGCCGCCTGGGCCGCCCGGAGGAGATCGCGCACGCGGTATCCTTTCTCGTCGACGAGCGCTGCGGCTTCGTCACCGGCGCCACGCTGGCCGTCAACGGCGGTCAGTACATGGCTTGAGTCCTCATGGCGCGAAACCCACCCGGCGCGGGCCGGAAGCTTCCCGCGGAGCCGCCCGAAGTCGAGGCGCGCCCCGACTCCTACGCGAAGACGCTGCGCGCGCTGCAGATCGAACTGGTCAAGTACCAGAAGCACCTGATTGCCCACGACGAGCGCCTGTTGCTGATCCTCGAGGGGCGCGACGCGGCCGGCAAGGACGGCAGCATCAAGCGCATCGTCGAGCACCTCTCCCCGCGCGAGACCCGCGTGGTGGCGCTGGGCAAGCCCTCCGACCGCGAGACCGGCGCCTGGTATTTCCAGCGCTACGTCCCCCACCTGCCCAGCGCGCAGGAATTCGTGCTGTTCAACCGCAGCTGGTACAACCGCGCGGGCGTCGAGCCGGTGATGGGCTTCTGCGACGCCGCGCAGTACCAGGAGTTCCTCGACACCGTGCCGGTGTTCGAACAGATGCTGGTGCGCTCGGGAATCCGGCTGTTCAAGTACTACCTGGACATCGACCGCCAGGAGCAGCGCAGGCGCCTGCAGGCGCGGCGCCGCGACCCGCTCAAGCAGTGGAAGCTCAGCCCCATCGACGTGGCCGCGCAGGCGCACTGGAAGGACTACAGCCACGCGCGCGACACCATGTTCGCGCGCACCCACACGCTGCACGCGCCCTGGTACGTGGTGCGCGCGGCCGACAAGCGCGCGGCCCGGCTGGACCTGATGCGCCATCTGCTGAGCCACCTCGAATACCACGGCAAGGACCACGGCCTGCTCGGTGCCGACTCCGGCCTGGTGTTCGCCTATTCCGACGAGGCGCTGCGCGCCGGCCACATCGCTCCCTGACCCCGAGGCCGCCATGTACTCCCGAATCCTTCTCGCGCTGGACGCCAGCGCCACCGCCCAGCAAGCCGCCGAACACGCCATCGCGCTGGCACGCGCGCTCCAGGCTTCGCTGCGCATGGTCTGCGTGGTCGACGTGGCGGGGCTGGCCGGCGCACTGGCCGACGTGAGCCGCGTGATGAGCGACGACGCGCGCCTGCTGCTGGACGACTGGATGAACCGCGCCGCGCAGTTCGGCGTGGACGTGAGCACCGCGATCGTCGAGACCGGGCGCCAGACGCCGCGCGTGGGCGATGCCATCCGCGCCGAGGCGCGCCGCTGGGAGGCCCAGCTCATCGTGCTCGGCAGCCACGGGCGCAGCGGCGTGGGCAACCTGATGCTGGGCAGTGTGGCCGAAGCGGTGGCGCGGGACAGCCGCTGCGCCGTGTTGCTGGTGCACCCGGGCGACGCCCAGGACCGCTGAGCGGCAGGCTTCACACGGTCGGTGCCGGCCGCCGTGCCGACCGCGCGCGGGATCCGGTGCGGCTCGCCGGGTTCCAACGGCACTCTTGCACACTGACTCCATGAATGCATTTTCATGGTGTTAAGTGCTGCCAAATTGGAAAAATTTCGCTTTTTTCCGGGTCTATTCTGGTTTCGCGATTCGGCCATGCAAGCACGACGATGCTTGCGCGAGAGGGCCGGATCGGGGAGTTGGCGCCACGCCGCGGCATGGCATCCGTTCCACCAGACCCGAGAGCGATCATGTCCGAGTTCCGTCACGAAGCGCCACCGCGCGCGGTTTCACGAAGCCCCCATTCCGGCCGGGGGCCGGTCCCGAAGTGGCGCCACCGCGCGGCGCGCTGGCGTTGCGGGCTGGCGCTGGCGGCGGCCTGCGCGCTGAGCGCCTGCGGCGGAGGTGGTAGCGCCGGCAACGCCGCAGCGGGCGGCGGCGCACGCGGCCTGGGGGCACCGCCCGCGACGGCGGCCGACCAGGCCTACACCGATCCCGTGCGCTACGACATGGGGCCGAAAGCCTCGCTGGCCCTCGCGCAGGCCATCCCCGGAGCCGCGGTGAGCCACCACCGTTTCATGGTGCAAGGGCGCCTGGAGTCCTACACCGCCACCACCGGCCACCTGCTGGTGCGTTCGCCCGAGACCGGCGAGGTCGAGGCGAGCATGTTCTACACCGCCTACACCCTCGACGGCCAGCCCGCGGCGAAGAGGCCGGTGAGCTTTTTCTGGAACGGCGGACCGGGCTCGTCCAGCATCTACCTGCACCTGGGCGGATGGGGGCCGAAGACCCTGCAGATCGACGAGATGAACCTGCCTTCGTCCGCGCTGAGTACCTCGCCCGATTTCAGGCTCGAGACCAATCCCGACACCCTGCTGGGCAGCACCGACATGGTGTTCGTCGACCCGGTCGGCACCGGGCTGTCGGAGGCGGTGGCGCCGAACACCAACCAGTCCTTCGAGGGCGTCGACCCCGACGCCCGCTCGGTGCTGCATTTCATCGACGCCTGGCTGCTCGCCAACCAGCGCCAGATGTCCCCCAAGTTCCTGTACGGCGAATCCTACGGGGGCATCCGCACCCCCATCGTCGCGCGCCTGATGGAGCAGCAGGGGCCGCTGGCGCCGCAGGCCCCGGTGCTGGACGGCGTGATCCTGAATTCCCCGGTGCTCGACTACAACGCGAACTGCGACACGCGCTGGTACAACGCCCGGGCCCCCGAGCTCAAGACCCCGGACGGCGCCGTCGCCGCCGCCCCGTCGCCGGTGTCCTGCGAGGGCGACATCCCCAGCTACCTGATGGTGCACTTCGCGTCGACCCATCTGAACTATTCGATCGAGCAGGCCTCGCGGGCTGCCGACCGGGCCATGACCCTTGCGCGTGAGGTCTGGGCCCCCGCGTACACCAGCTACGAGGCCACGGTGGGCTCGGACGCCTTCCGCAAGGCCTACGCGCTTCCGTATCGCGCCAGCGATTTCCCCAGCGCGCTGCAGCAGAGCTTCCAGACCCTGGCCGACGCCAGCGGGCTGAGCGCCGACGACTGGGCGCGCGCCTTCAACATGGGCTATGTGGACTTCGGCTCGGCGCGGCTCGGCCTGAGCGACCGGCAGTGGGACCGGCAATCCAGGCGGCTGGACGTGTACAACGCCATGGTCAGCGTGCCGCCGAATGCCTGGGGCTACGTGGACTTCGACGGCCGGCCGGAGCGCTGGGCCGGGGCCTCGGACTATTTCAACAAGGCCTTCCTGGCCGCGGGGCGCAGCTATTTCAGCGACTTCCTGGGCTACCGCTGCGCGACGCCCTACGTGATCACCAACGGCGGCATGATGCGCGACTGGAACTGGCACCACGACGGCAACCTGAGCACGCTGCCGCAGACGGTGAGCGACCTGAAGGAGGCCATCGACCTCGGCGGCCATCTGCCGGTGCTGATCGTGCACGGCGAACAGGACCTGATGACGCCGTTCTTCCAGACCGTGCTGAACCTGGAGAGCGCCGGGCTGCGCGACAAGGTCGAGTTCCGCCTGTACCCGGGCGGGCACATGGTGTACCTGAGTCGCCGCAGCCACGATGCCTACAAGGCCGCGCTGGAGCGCTATTTCAGCCGCGTGGCCGGCGGCACATGGTCCCCCGACACCCCTGCAAGGAGCCTTTGATGCGTACCCCCCACCGACCCCTGTTCCGGCTGTTCCTGGGCGTCTGCCTGCTCGCGCCCTGGGGCTGTGCCGCGCTGGCCTCGGCGCTGCCCGCGGCGGCCTCGCAGCCCTCGAGCGACGCCTCGCGGCCCGACCCGTTCCAGCCTCCCCAGGGGCTGGAGGGTTTCGGAGTTCCCCCGCCGGACCCCACGGCTGCGCCTGCCGCGCCCGTCACCCCGGCGAGCGCCCTGCAGTTCATGAAGCGCGACATGCGCCACTACTTCGACCGTGCCGCGGACCCGAACACCCATCGGGTCAGCAAGGAGGGCGCGCAGCGCTCGGGCTGGGGTTACGCGGCCGAGCATTTCGAGGCCATGGACGCCAACCAAGACGGCGAACTCAGCTTCGACGAGGTCTGGCGCTACGTGCTGGCGCACATCCCGAAGGACTGACGGGGCCGGCCGCACCCTAGGCCGGAACGGCGGCCCAGGCCAGCGAGATCAGCATGCTGGCGGCCAGCCAGGCGGCGGCCGGCAGCATGCCGCGCCGCCGCGACAGGGCCAGCGCGTACACCGCCTTGAGCAGGTTGTTGCTGCCCGAGGCGATGAGCACGGCGTGGATCACCGCGGAGGCGCCGACCTGGAAGTGCCCCGCCAGCAGCGACAGCACGAAGGGGTCGATGTCGCTGAGCCCGACCACGAAGCTGAGCAGGTTCAGCCCGCCGACTCCGAAACGGGTCGTGACGAAGGCCGTCAGCCCCGCGAACACCACGAACAGCGCCGCGAACAGCAGCGCCACCGGCAGGTCCAGCGGGTTGCGCGAGGCCAGCAGCGCCGGCGCCGGCGCGGCGGCGCCGCCGGCCCCCGCCGCGCGCCGCCACAGCAGCCAGGTCACGCCCAGGCTGAGCGCGCACAGCAGCCCGAAGGGCAGGGCCAGGCGCAGCGCCGCATCGAGGTGGCCCAGCGCCGCGATCACCACCCACAGGCGCAGGTACATCATGGCCGTGGCCAGCACCGTGGCGGCCGGGGCCAGCGCGGCCGTGGCCTCGTCGCGCCGCGCCTGGCGCGCCAGCACCACGGTGGCCGCGGTGCTGGAGTACACCCCGCCCAGCAGCCCGGTGAGCAGGGTCGACGCGCGCGGGAACAGGTAGGTATGCGCGAGGTAGCCGGCGTAGGAAATGGCCGAGATCAGCACCACCGCCAGCCACACCTTGGAGTAGGTGATGGTGCTCAGGCCCGGGATCGGCGTGTCCGGCAGCAGCGGCAGCACGAGTCCCGCGATGATCAGGAACTTCGCCAGCGTGACCCCCTCGGACACCGGCATGGCGTCGGAGATCTTGCGGATCAGCGGCTTCTCGGCCAGCATCAGGATGGCCACGATGAGCACCGCGGCGACCATCCACGGCGGCTGGCTCTGGATCAGCGGGCCCAGCGCGTAGGCCAGCAGCGCGATCATGCCGGGGAGCAATTCGCCGCCGGTGCCGCCGTCGCGCCCGGCGCGCGCCAGGTCCACCGCCAGCCACAGCGCCAGCGCGGCCAGGCCGGCCAGGTACAGGCCGCGCGGCTGCACGCCGTCGAGCAGCCACAGCACGAAGCCCGCGGCGCCGATCAGGGTCAGCGTGCGCGTGGTGCCGAAGCCCACGCCCTCGTCCTGCGCGCGCCGGTAGCTGTGCAACTCCAGGCCGAGCACGAAGGCCAGCGCGGCGGTGGCCGCGAACTGCAGCAGCAGCGGCGGCAGGCTCGGGTTCATTCCAGGCGCCTGCGGGTGTCGGCGAGCAGCCGGCGCATGCGCATGAAGGCGGCGCGCTGGTCCTGCTCGCGGATGGCCTCGAAGATGCGCAAGTGGTCGTCGAGCGCCTCCTTGAAGGTGTCGGCGCGCCGCGCCGACACGCCCAGCAGCATGCCCAGGGCCGAGCCGATCACCGAGGACAGCGGAATCAGCAGCTCGTTGTGCGTGGCTTCGAGCACCGCGACGTGGAACTGCAGGTCGGCGGCCACCCATTGCTCGATCACCTGCGACGCGCGCATCGCGTCGCAGGCGCGCTCGAGGGCGCGCAGGTCCTCGGCGTCGCGGTTGCGCGCGGCCAGCATGCAGGCATTGGGTTCGATGATCTCGCGGATCTCGCCCAGCTGGCGCAGCATGTCGCCGCCGGGATCGGCCGCGCATCGCCAGGCCAGCACCTCGGGGTCGAGCATGTTCCAGGCCGACACCGGCTGCACGCGCGTGCCGATGCGCGGGCGCGCCTTGAGCAGCCCCTTGGCGGCCAGCACCTTCACCGCCTCGCGCAGCGCGGTGCGGCTGACTCCCATTTCGTGGCCCAGCACCTCCTCGCTGGGCAGGGTGCTGCCGCTGGGGTAGCCGCCGCCGACGATGCGCTCGCCCAGGCGCTGCACGACCTGCCGGTGCAAGGCGGGCCCCGCCGAGGCACCCTGGCCGGAAGGCGGGACGGAAGCGGTCTTGGTCATGGCGTCGCGAGCAAGTATTGTATGATGATTGAAAGGATCGTACACCTCAGACCTGCCCAGGAAAACGCATGGCGCCGCGCCCCCACCGCGCACCTCCGACCGGTCCGGCCGAGATCATCGGCATCGACTGGGGGACCACCCATCTGCGAGCTTACCGCGTCGCGCCGGACGGGCAACTGGTCGCGCGCTGCGAGGGCGACGACGGGGTGCTGCGCGCGCGCGGGCGCTTCGGCCAGGTCTGCGCCGGGGTGATCGAGGGCCTCGGGGCCAGGCCCGGCGAACTGCCGGTGATCCTGTCGGGCATGGTGGGCAGCACCCAGGGCTGGCAGCCGGTGGACTACCTGGGCATCGACCAGCCGCTGCGCACGCTGGGAGCCCACCTGGTGCCGCTGCGCGCCGCGGACGCGCCGCCGCGCTGCCATGTGGTGCCCGGCTACGCGGTGATGCCCGAGCAGGCCGGGCCGGAGCAGGGCATCGACGTGATGCGCGGCGAGGAGGTGCAACTGCTCGGCGCCACGCTGCTCGAACCCGATGCGCGCAACCGCATGGTGGTGCTGCCGGGGACCCACTCCAAGTGGGCGCAGGTCGGCGGCGGCCTGATCCGCTGGTTCGCCACCTACATGACCGGGGAATTGTTCGCCTGCCTGAGCCAGCACGGCACCCTGGGAGCCTTGATGAGCCGCAGCGAGGAATCGCCGCAGGCCTTCGCCGAGGGCGTGCGCCGGGCCGGTGCCTCGCGCCTGGCGGGGGCCCTGTTCAGTTGCCGGGCCATGGTGGTCACGGGCGCCATGCCCGCCGAACATGCGCGGGAGTACCTCAGCGGCGTGCTGATCGGCGCCGAGTTGCACGAGGCGCTGGGCCGCGGAGGTCCGTTGGCGCGCGCGGTCTCCATCGTCGCCTCCAGCGCGCTGGCGCGGCGCTACCGCGACGCCGCCGCGCTGCTGGGCATCGAGGCGCGCTGCCTGGACCCGGACGCCGTCTACGTGGCCGCGCTGCGCGAACTGGGCAACAAGCTGCCGGCCCCGTCCCCCTGAGCCGCCAACCCGTTCCGCGGCCCGGCCGCGGGCGCCATCCTTCGAGGAACCCGCCATGAACCCATTCCCACCACGCCATCCGGGGCTTGCGCCCGGCGCCGAGCCGCTGGTGGCCATCCTGCGCGGGCTGCTGCCGGACCAGGCGGCGGCCGTCGGCGCCGCGCTGTTCGAGGCCGGGTTTCGCTGCCTGGAAGTGCCGCTGAACCGGCCGCAGGCACTGCGCTGCATCGAGATCCTGGCCTCCATGGCGCCGCCGGACGCGCTGGTCGGCGGCGGCACCATGCTGAGCCCGCGCGACGTGGACGAGGTGACGTCGGCGGGCGGAAGCCTGATGGTGGCGCCGCATTGCGACCCGGAACTCATCGCCCATGCGGCCGCGCGGAGCATGTTCTGCGCCCCGGGCGTGGCCACGCCCAGCGAGGCCTTCAGCGCTCTGCGCGCCGGCGCGCACGCGCTGAAGCTGTTTCCGGCCGAGCAGATCGGCACGCGGGGCCTGAAGGCCTTGTGCACCGTGCTTCCTCCCGGCACGGCGGTGTGGCCGGTGGGTGGTGTCGACGAGGCGCAGATGGCCGAATGGGTGCGCGCCGGAGCGACCGGCTTCGGCATCGGCTCGCAGCTGTTCCGGCCGGGGCTGGAGGCGGCCGAGGTCGGCCGGCGCGGCGCGAGCATGTTGCGGGCCTGGCGCGAGGCCAGGGCGTAGCGAAGCCGGGGCGGCGGGGCCGCGAGCGCGCTGCGCGGCCAGGCTCAGCGATCCGGGGCGCTCCAGTCCAGCGAGCGTTGCACGGCCTGCTGCCAGCGCCGCAGCAGGCGCTCGCGCTCCGGTGCCGGCATCGAGGGCTCCCAGCGGCGCTGCTCCTGCCAGTGCGAGGCCAGTTCGGCGGTGTCGCGCCACAGGCCCACGGCCAGGCCGGCGGCGCAGGCCGCGCCCAGCGCGGTGGTCTCGCCGCACACCGGGCGGATCACCGGCGTGTCCAGCAGGTCCGCCTGGAATTGCATCAGCAGCGAGTTCACGCTCATGCCGCCATCGACCTTGATCTCGCGCAATTTCATGCCGCTGTCGCGTTGCATCGCCGCGACGATTTCCTGCACCTGGAAGGCCGTCGCCTCCAGCGCCGCGCGCGCGACGTGGCCGCGATGCGCGAAATGGGTCAGGCCCACCAGCACGCCGCGGGCGTCCGGGCGCCAGTGCGGTGCGAACAGGCCGGAGAAGGCGGGCACGAAATACACGTCTCCGTTGTCGGGCACGCTGCGTGCGAGTTCCTCGATCTCCGCCGCCGATCCGATCAGGCCCAGGTTGTCGCGCAGCCAGCGCACCAGCGAGCCGGTGACGGCGATCGAGCCCTCCAGCGCGTAGCACGGCGCCTGTTCGCCCAGGCGATAGGCCACCGTGCCCAGCAGGCCGCTGGCCGACGGCGTGGCCTGCTCGCCGGTGTGCATCAGCAGGAAGGATCCCGTGCCGTAGGTCACCTTGGCCTGGCCCGGCGCGAAGCAGGCCTGGCCGATCAGCGCGCCCTGCTGGTCGCCTACCAGCGCGGCCAGTTCGGCGCCGCGCAGGGCGCCTTCGCGGATGCGCCCGATGCGCTGCGAGGTCGACACCACGCGGGGCAGGCAGGCCGGGGGCACGCCCAGCGCCTCGCAGATCTCGGCGTCCCATTGCAGGCGCCGGATGTCGAACAGGTTGGTGCGGCTGGCGTTGGTCACGTCGCTGACATGCTGCCCGCCGTCGGCGCCCCCGGTGAGGTTCCACGCCAGCCAGGCGTCGATGGTGCCGAACAGCAGCTCGCCGCGCGCGGCCGCCTGCGCCGCGCCGGCGTGCTCGCGCAGCAGCCACTGCAGCTTGCAGGCCGAGAAATAGTTGGCCGGCGGCAGGCCCGTGCGCTCGCGCCAGCCCTGCGGCCCGACGCGCGCCACGATGTCGCGCACCAGCGACTCGGTGCGGCAGTCCTGCCAGACGATGGCGCGGCCCAGCGTGCGCCCGCTGGCACGTTCCCACAGCACCGCGGTCTCGCGCTGGTTGGCGATGCCCACGGCCGCCAGCTGCGAGGCCGCGATTCCCGCCTCGCGCAGCGCCTGCGCCGCCAGCTCGTGCACGTTGCGCAGGATCTCGGCGGGATCGTGCTCGACCCAGCCCGGCTGCGCGCAGATCTGCCGGTGCTCGCGCTGCGCCACGGCCACCACGCGCAGCGCGGCGTCGAACACCATGACCCGCGTGCTGGTGGTGCCCTGGTCGATGGCCGCCACAAAGCTGTTCAAAGGCTTGCTCCCGAATGCACGGCCGCGGGTTCGCCGCGGGCCTGGAGATCGAACCATGCGCTGACCGCCTCGCGTTGCGCGGGGCTCAGGTCCAGGCCGCATTTGCTGCGGCGCCAGAGGAAGTCCTCGCCGCTGCGCGCCCATTCCCGATGCGCAGCGTATTCCAGTTCGGCCTCGAACACCCCCGGCGCGATCTCGGCGCCGAGGTCGGCCGGGCCGGCGGCCGCGCCCAGCCAGCGATGCACGCGCGTGCCGTAGGCGCAGGCCACGCGCCGGCGCATCGCCGCGGGCATCCAGGCATGGCGCGCGCCCAGCGCCCGCTCGAAGGCTGCCAGGTCGTCGGGGCCCGGCCCGGAGCGGCCCAGCTCGGCGTACAGGTCGCCGCCCGGAAGCAGCGCATGCGCGGTCCAGGCGCCGCGCCGGCAGCCCAGGCTGCCCGCCAGGCGGTCGGCCGCCTGCTCGGCCAGCAGCCGGTAGGTGGTGATCTTGCCGCCCCAGACGTTGAGCAGCGGCGCGCCCGCGGCGTCGAGCTCGATGCGGTAGTCGCGGGTGACCGCCGAGGGATCGCCGCTGTGGTCGTCGAGCAGCGGGCGCACGCCGGAAAAGCTCCACACCACGTCCTGCGCTCCCAGGCGCAGGTCGAAATAGCGCATCACGCTCGCGCACAGGTAGTCGGTCTCCTGCTCGCTGATGCGCGGTGCCGCGGGGTCGCCGTCGTAGACCACGTCGGTGGTGCCGATCAGCAGGTGCTCGGCGCCGTAGGGAATGACGAACACGATGCGCCGGTCGGGGTTCTGCAGCAGCCAGGCCTGGTGCATGGGCCCCCAGCGCCGCACGACGATGTGCGAACCCTTGATCAGGCGAGGGCGCCGCGCGGCCGCGGCCCCGGCGTCTTGCGCGACGCGCCCGGCCCAGGGCCCGGCGGCGTTGACCAGGCTGCGCGCGCGCACCTGGAAGCTGCCCCGCGGGCCGTGCAGCTCGGCCAGCCAGGCGCCGGCCTCGCGGCGAAGTTCGCCCACGCGCGTGCGCGTGAGCACGCGCGCGCCGCGCTCGGCGGCATCCAGCGCGTTGAGCACGACCAGGCGCGCATCGTCCACCCAGCCGTCGGAGTAGGCGAAGCCGTGGCGCCATTGCGGACGCAGCGAGCAGCCGGCGGCCTCGGCCTGCAGATCCACCATGCGCGAGCCCGGGAGCCAGCGCCGCCGCGCCAGGTGGTCGTACAGCCACAGCCCGGCGCGCAGGGTCCACAGCGAGCGCAGGCGCGGGTCGTGGGGCACGACGAAGCGCATCGGCCCCATGATGTGCGGCGCGCTGGCCAGCAGCACCTCGCGTTCCTGCAGGGCTTTGCGCACCAGCGCGAATTCGTGGAACTCCAGGTAGCGCAGGCCGCCGTGGATGAGCTTGGTGGAGGCCGACGAGGTGTGCGCGGCCAGGTCATCCTGCTCGCTCAGCAGCACGCGCAGCCCGCGCCCCGCGAGGTCGCGCGCGATGCCGCAGCCGTTGACCCCGCCGCCCACCACCAGCACGTCCCAGGGCTCGCCGACGCCGGCGGCGCCGGCCCCGGGGCCCTGCGTCGGGAGCTGGTTCATGCGCGCTCCATGCCGAACACCAGCGCCGCCTCGGGATGCAGCGCGGGCAGCGGCAGGCCGCATTGCGCGAGTTCGTGCCCGTCGGCCAGCACGCCGGGGCCGGCGAGGGCGTGCAGCCAGGCGCTGGACTGCTCGGCGCGCTGGCGCAGCTGCCCGGCGCGTCCGAGCAGGCGCACGCGCCAGCGGCCGCTGCCGCGCAAGGGCGGCAGGCGCAGCGCCGCGGATTGCGTGCCGGGCATGGCCTCGGGCTGGAACACGCACAGGAACTGGCGTTGCGGGGTGGAGGCCAGCCACCAGCGCGCGCCGCTGGGGCTGCGCCCCTGCGCGATCTCGCCGTCGTGGATGGTTTCCCGCCACTGCTTGTACAGCGCGATCCAGCCGGCCAGGCGCTCGCGCTCGTCGGCGCTCATCGCGCGCACGTCGGCCTCCACGCCCATGTGCCCGAAACAGGCCACCGCGCAGCGCAGGTCGATGGATTGGGAGCGCCCGGTGGCGTGCGCCGGCGCCGGGCCCACGTGGCTGCCCAGCAGCTCGGGCGGAAACAGGCGCAGCGCGCCGGACTGGATGCCGATGCGTGAGCTGGCGTCGTTGTTGTCGCTGGTCCACAGGCGCTGCGTGTAGCGCAGGATGCCCAGGTCGGCGCGCGCCCCGCCGGAGGCGCAGCTCTCGATCTCCACCCTCGGGTGCGCGCCGCGCAGGCGCTCCAGCAGCGCGTACAGGGCGAGCACCTGGGCATGCATGCCGGGGCGCCCCTGGGCATCCAGCGCTTGCGCGAGATCGCGGTTCATGTCCCACTTCAGGTACGAAATCGGCGCGCCGCGCAGCAGCGCATCGAGCTTGTCGAACAGGTAGTGCGAAACCTCCGGGCGGGCCAGGTCGAGCACCAGCTGGTGGCGCCCGAACACCGGCTCGCGCCGAGGGTCGCCGAGCACCCATGCGGGGCGCTCGCGGTACAGGCGGCTTCGCGGGTTGACCATCTCGGGCTCCACCCACAGCCCGAATTCCATGCCCAGGGAGCGTACATGTTCGGCCAGCCCGCCCAGGCCATGAGGATACTTGCGCGCATCCGGCCACCAGTCGCCCAGCGCGGCGCGGTCGTCGTCGCGCCCCTCGAACCAGCCGTCGTCGAGCACGAAGCGTTCCACGCCGAGCGCGGCCGCCTGCGAGGCCAGTTCGCGCAGCTCGCCCTCGTCGTGGCGGAAGTACAGAGCCTCCCAGGTGTTCAGGTGCACCGGACGCGGGCGCCGCCGGCCGCCCGGCCAGCGCAGCACCTCGCGCCGCGCCAGCGCGTGCAGGCCGCGCGAGGCCGAGCCGATGCCGGCCTGGCCCAGCGCCAGGTGCAGCGGCGGCACGCGCAGGCGCGCCCCGGGCGCCAGGCGCAGCTCGCCGGGGGCGAACCATTCCCCGGCCTGCAGCAGCAGGCGCCCGTCGTCGTGGCGCTCCAGCGCGAAACGGTGGTTGCCGCTCCACGCCAGCTGCGCGCCGAGCGCCGGACCCTGGTGCTCGCAGGTATGCGCGGCCAGCACGAACAGGCCCGGCGGAGCCTGGTGCGAGCTGCGCCCGCGCCGGTTCTCGCGCGACCAGCCGCTGGGGCCGACGGCCTGGCGCTCCCACTGGAATTCCTGCGCCCACTCGCCGTGCGGGTAGCAGACCTCGCCGAGTTCGGCGGGCAGCGCGATGCTGGCCCCGGCCAGGCGGTCCACCTGCAATTCGGTGTCTCCGCGGTTGTGCAGCTCGGCCTCGACGCGCAGCACGTCGGTGGCGCCGTCCAGGCCGAGCTCGATGCGCAGGCCCAGGCCGGCGCCGAGGTCGCCGAGCTGCAGGCTCAGCGAATCGGCGGCGGGCTGCTCCCAGGACTCCACGCTCCATTCGTGGATGGCGTCGAGCCCGTCGCGGTGGGCGCGCAGCACGCCGTCCTGCGCCAGGCCGTTGCCGTGGCCGGGGGCCAGGCGCGGCGGGCTCGGCGCATCCATGCCGCCCGGCGGCATGGACAGCAGCTCGGTGCCGGGCCAGGCGGCCAGCAGGTCCAGCGCGTCCAGGCGCGAGCCCAGGTGACGCCACAAGGCGGCGCCGCCCTGGGTGACTTCCAGCACGGCGCTGCAGGCATTGCCCTCGAGACGCAACAGACTCGCTGGCATGGCGTCAACCCTTGGTGGCGCCGAGGGTCAGCCCGGCGATGAAATGGCGCTGCATGGCGAAGAACATCACCACCGGGGGCAGCGCGGCGAGGATGGAACCGGCGGCGACCAGTTGCCACTGCGAGATCCACTGGCCGTTGAGGGACATGAGCCCGCCGGTCACGGGCATGGCGTGGCTGCCCTGGGTGAGCACCGTGGCCCAGAAATAATCGTTCCAGACGAAGGTGAAGATCAGCACCGCCAGCGCGGCCATCGCGGGGCGGATCAGCGGCAGCACGATGCGCAGGAAGATGCGCAGCTCGCCGGCGCCCTCGATGCGCGCGGCCTCGATCAGCTCGCGCGGCAGATCGCGGATGAAATTGCGCAGGAAGAAGGTGCAGAAGCCGCTCTGGAAGGCGGTGTGGAACAGGGTCAGCCCCAGCGTGCTGTTGTACAGCCCCAGGTGCAGCGAGAGCTGGCGTACCGGAACCATGAGGATCTGCGCCGGCACGAAGTTGCCGCCGACGAACAGGAAGAACACGGCCAGGTTGGCGCGGAAGCGGTACACGCCGAGGGCGTAGCCGGCCAGGCTGGCCAGCGCGATGGATCCGGCCACCGCGGGCACCGTGACCTCGAAGCTGTTGAGGATGTAGCGCAGCAGCGGGGTGTTGCGGAACACCTGCACGTAGTTGCTCACGCCGGCCCAGGAGGAGGGCAGGCCCCAGTAGTTGCCCGAATTCATGTCGGCCGGCGTGCGCACCGACATCATGGCCACCGCCAGGATGGGCAGCAGCCACACCAGCAGCAGCAGCGGAATGCCCACGCGGTAGGCCGTGCGCGTCAGCGGACGCGTCTGTTCGATCGGGGTCGGGAACATCAGGCGTTCTCCTTTTCCTGCAGGTACACGCGGCGCAGCACGAACACGATGAACACCAGCATGATGAAGAACAGCACGGTTGCGACGGCGGCGCCGTAGCCCATGCGGTAGCCGTACTCGCTGAGCGCGACCTCGTACATGTAATAGGCCAGGGTGCGCGAACTGCCGTAGGGGCCGCCCTGGGTCATGATGGAGATCATGTCGAAACTGCGCAGCGAGCCGATCACCGTGACCACCACCGCGATGAAGGTGGCCGGACGCAGCTGCGGCAGCACCACCCTGGACAGCATGGACCAGCCCTTGGCCCCCTCCAGCCGGGCGGCCTCGATGAGGTCGGCGCGCACGCCGTTGAGCCCGGTGAGGTACAGGATCATGCAATAGGCGATCTGCGGGTACAGCCCGGCGGCGACGATGCCGTAGGTGACCAGGTGCGAGTTCGACAGCACCGCCACCGGAGGCAGTCCCAGGGCATGCAGCAGGTGCACGAACAGCCCCGAGGTGGGGTCGTAGAACAGCGTGAACACCAGGCCGATGACCACCTGGGAGATCACGAAAGGAAAGAAGAAGGCCGACTTCATCAGGCGCAAGCCGGCCATGGTCTGATTGAGCAGCAGGGCCAGCGCCAGGCCGATGGGTACCGACAGCAGGTAGCCGAACAGCCAGATCAGGTTGTTGCGCAGCGCGGTCAGGAAGGCCGGGTCCGAGCCCAGGCGCAGGTAGTTGGCCAGCCCCACCCAGCGCGCGGTGCCCAGCCCGTCCCACTTGTACAGGCTCAGCCCCATGGACTCGACGATGGGCCCGAGCACGTAGACCGTGAACAGGAACAGGCCCGGGGCCAGGAACAGCCAGGGAGCGAGGGACATGTGGTGCCTCGCCCACCAGGATCGGCGGGGCGGCGTGCGCGCGGGAGAGGACATGGCGGAATCGGCGGCGGCTGCCGCGCGCCGGCTTCGGGCCGGCGCGCGGACGGGGGCTGACGGGCCCGGGGGCCCTGCGGTTACTGGCTGTAGACCTGCTTCTCCACCTCGTCGAGGTGCTTCAGGATGTCCTGGCGCTGGGACGGATCCATCAGATAGTGCTGGAAGCCGTCCAGGCCGGCCTTGGCCATCTGCGCGGGCGCGTCGCGGTCATAGAACTGCGACAGGTCCTTGGCGTTGGACAGCAGCTTGAAGCCGGCCTGCAGGAAGGGATCGTCCGGCAGCTTGGCGTTCTTGTTGGTCGGCAGCTGTCCGAGGATCGCGTTCATCTTCGACTGCACCTCCGGGCGCGCCAGGTAGGCCAGGAATTTCTCGGCGTCGGCCTTGTGCTTGGCATGCGCGGGGATGAACACGATGTCGGTGGGCGCCTCCTCGGCGTCGGGCACCTTCGGGTCGATCACCGGGAAGGGCACGAAGCCGATCTGCGACTCCTTCAGCCCGGCCGACTTCATCACGTCCACCGCGAAATTGCCCATCAGGTACATCGCCGCCTGGCCCTTGACGAACAGCGGTACCGCTTCCTGCCAGGCGTAGGACGCGCTGTTGGGAATGAAGTAGCCGGGCTTGGTCAGCTGGTCCCAGTAGTCGAACACCTTCTCCACGCGCGGATCGGTATAGGGCACCTTGCCCGCCATGAGCTGCATGTGGAAGGCGTAGCCGTTGACCCGCAGGTCGAGGTAGTCGAACCAGCCGGCCGCCGGCCACGGGGCCTTGGTGCCGATGGCGAAGGGGGTGATGCCGTGGGACTTCAGCGTGGCGCAGTCGGCCAGCAACTCCTTCCAGGTCTTGGGCGGCTGGATGCCCAGCTTGTGGAACAGGTCCTTGCGGTAGTAGATGCCCCACTGGTAGTAGGTCAGCGGCAGGCCCCACTTGCGGCCGTTGAGGGTCATCGACGACGCGGAGGAGGCGAAGGCCTGGTTCCAGCCGTCCTTGTTCCACAGCGGGGTCACGTCGGTGAACAGCCCGTCCTTGACGAAGGGGGCCATGCGGTTGGCCGCGTACCAGGTGGCCAGGTCCGGCGGATCGGCGGACAGGAAGTTGAAGATGGCGCTCTTGTAGCCCTCGTGGTCGAAGGTGTTCACCTTCACGTGGATGTTGGGGTAGGCGGCCTCGAAGCCCTTCACGCCGGCGGCGATGGCCGCCTTCGGTCCGGGGTCGGAGTAGTCGGTGTTGAACACCAGTTCGTCGGCGTGCGCTGCGGCTGCGGCGGCGCCCAGAAGCGCGGCGCCGAGCACCAGCTTGCGGGACAGGCGTGGCATGTTGTCGTCTCCTCGTGAGTCTTGGTCAATGTGCGGAAGCAGCTGGGAGCAGCTTCCATACGGATAGGCCCCGGGGGGGCAGTTCCAGCGCGCCCAGCAGGCGCGTGGCCTCGCCTTGCGGTGGCTCCCAGCGCACCGGCGAATCGGAGAAGTTCAGGGCCAGCGCCAGCTCGCCGACGCGGCTGATGCGCAGTCCCTCGGGCAGGCGTTGCAGGCCCAGTCCAGCGGCCGGCGCCAGGTGTTCGATCAGCGCCAGCCAGCCGGCCTGGTCGAGCCAGGCGGCCAGGTACCAGCAGTCGTCCTTGCGGGTCAGCGCGGCGGAGCCGTCGGCGAAGCGCGCCTGCGCCTGCGCGCCGCGCAGCGCCAACTGCTCGCACCAGCGCGACGCCCGCAGCGTGGGGCCGTCGTCGCCCAGGCGCAGCGGCAATTCCACGCCCGGCGGCAGCGAGCTCACCCGCTGCACCTGCACGCCGGCGAGTTCGGCGAAGGCACCGGGCGCCAGGCCGGCAGGAATGTGCAGTTCTTCCGTCTTGGAGCCCGCGCGGGGCCCCAGCAGCACCTGCGCGCCGCTGCGCCGCAGCGCCTCGGCCAGCGCGGCCTCGCCGCGCAGCTGCGCCGGCAGCAGCACCAGCGCGTAGCCTTGCAGTTCGGCGCCGGGGGGCAGCAGGTCCACGTCCAGGCCCCACTGGCGCAGCGCGGCGTAGGCACGAAAGCAGGCCTCCAGCGCCAGGTAGTCGCGGCCCTGGGGCTGGATGTCGGCCATCCACAGGCTGGCGTAGTCGAACACCAGCGCCACCGGGGCCTGCCGGCGCTGGCGCGCCGCGCGCAGCGGCTCGCGCAGGGCGTCGAGCTCGCGCGCGACCTGGGCGACCTCCAGCGCGCCCAGGTCGTCGCTGCCGTCGGGGCGTTGCAGCCCCGCGTGCATCTGCTCCTGCGCGTAGGGGGCCTGGCGCCAGCGGAAGTAGCTGATCACCTCGGCGCCGTGGGCCAGGGCCTGCCAGCTCCACAATCGCACCATGCCGGGATGCGGGGCGGGGTTCCACTGCGCCCAGTTCACCGGTCCCGGCTGCTGCTCCATGACCCACCAGCGTCCCTGGCACATGCCGCGGTACAGATCGTGGTGGAAGGCGGGAATGTCGGGGTGTCCGGTGAAGGCGTGGCGCTGCTTCTCGTGCGCGTCGAGGAAGAAGTTCTGCGTGGCGCCCAGGGGGTAGGAATCCCAGGCGGCCACGTCCAGGTCGCGCGCCAGGCGGTGGTGGTCGAACTCGGTGAAAAACCCCATGAAGTTGTGCAGCACGTCGCGGCCCGGCGAGTGCCTGCGCAGGATGTCCACCTGCATGCGGTTGAACTCGGCCACCTCGTCGGAGGCGAAGCGCCGCCAGTCGAGGCGATGCGAGGGGTTGGCCTCGGTCACCGTGCCGGCGGGGGGATCCACCTGCGCGAAGTCGGTGTATTCCTGGCTCCAGAACACCGTGCCCCAGGCCTGGTTGAGGGCTTCGATGGTGCCGTAGCGCTGCTGCAGCCACGCGCGGAAACGCTCGCGTGCCGCGGCGGAGTAGCTCAGCACGGTCGAGTGGCAGCCGTATTCGTTGTCGGTCTGCCAGGCGCACACGGCCTCGTGGCTGCCGTAGCGCTCGGCCATCAGCGTGACGATACGTGCGGCCTGCGCCCGGTATTGCGGGCTGGAGAAGCAGTAGTGGCGCCGCGAGCCGAAGCCGCGCGCATGTCCGTGCTCGTCCAGCGCCAGGATGTCCGGATGCGCATCGACCAGCCATTTGGGAGGGGTGGCGGTGGGCGTTCCCAGCACCACGCGCAGTTCGTGCCGGTGCAGGGTGTCGAGGGCCTGGTCCAGCCAGTCCCAGCACAACTCGCCGCTACGCGGCTCGATGCGGCTCCAGGCGAATTCGCCGATGCGCACCACGCGCAGCCCGAGTTCGCGCATGTGGCGAGCGTCGCGCTCCCACAACTCCCGCGGCCATTGCTCGGGGTAATAGCACACGCCCAGTTCGATCATGCTCAGGCTCTCCGGTGCGCGCGGCGCTCAGGCCGCCACGGCCAGCGCCGGCAGCCCCTCGGGCTGCACGGTGCGCGGCAGGGCGTTGTCGGCGGCGTCGAACACGTGCACGCGTTCGGGCGGCAGGCGCAGGGTCACGCGGTGGCCCGGCGCGGCACTGAAGTGGCCCGGTGCCTTGGCCACCCAGGGGTCGCCGCAGCCGGCGGCGTCCAGGTACAGGTAGGTGGCCTCGCCCAGGCGTTCCTGCCACAGCACGTCACGCGCCAGCGCGGGCTCGCCCGCGCCGACCTCGACGTCCTCGGGGCGGATGCCCAGGCTCAATTCGGCGCCGGGCGCCTGGCCGCGCGCGTCCACGCGCGCCTGCACGCACTCCCCGCTGCGCAACTGCAGCGTGGCCAGTTCGTGGTCGTATTGCAGCAGCCGGGCCGGCGCGAAATTCATGCGCGGCGAGCCGATGAAGGCGGCCACGAAACGGTTGCGCGGCTGGTGGTACAGCTCCAGCGGGGTTCCGCATTGCGCCACGCTGCCGTCGCGCGCCACCGCGGCGCCGGTATTGAGCAGCACGATGCGGTCGGCCAGGGTCATGGCCTCCACCTGGTCGTGGGTGACGTAGATGGCGCTGGCGCGACCGAAGTCGCGGTGCAGGCGCGCGATCTCGAAGCGCGTCTGCACCCGCAGCGCCGCGTCCAGGTTGGACAGCGGCTCGTCGAACAGGAACACCTCGGGCTCGCGCACGATGGCGCGGCCGATGGCCACGCGCTGGCGCTGCCCGCCCGACAGCGCCTTGGGCATGCGCTCCAGCAGCGGCTCGAGTTGCAGGATCTGCGCGGCCGAGCGCACGCGGCGGTCGATGTCCGCCGGCGTGCACTTGGCCAGGCGCAGTCCGAAGGCCATGTTCTCGAACACGCTCATGTGCGGGAACAGCGCGTAGCTCTGGAACACCATGGCCGCGCCGCGCCGCGCCGGCGGCACGTCGTTCATGACCGTGTCGCCGATGCGCAGCAGGCCGGAGCTGATGGGTTCCAGCCCCGCGACCATGCGCAGCAGCGTGGACTTGCCGCAGCCCGAGGGGCCGACGAACACGCAGAACTCGTTGTCCCCGATGCGCAGGTTGACGTCGCGCACCACCGGAGCCAGCTTGCCGTAGGCCTTGCTGACGTGTTCGAGCTGGATACTTGCCATGATCGGTACGGGTGGGCCCGGGCGACGAGGCCGCCGGGGCGGAAGGAAGAGGGCGCGATCAGTGGGATTCGCGGGGCACCGCGTCGCCGCGGCAGCCGGTGAGAAAGTCCAGGTCGGCGCCCAGGTCGGCCTGCTGCACATGGCGCACGTACAGGCGCACGTAGCCCGAGTCGGGCAGCGGCGGCGGGCTCCAGGCGGCGCGCCTGCGCTGCAGCTCGGCCTCCTCCACGAGCAGCTGCAGGCGCCGCGCGCCGACGTCGAGCTCGATCAGGTCGCCGTCGCGCACCAGCGCCAGCGGTCCGCCGGCGGCGGCCTCCGGCGCGGTGTGCAGCACCACGGTGCCGAAGGCGGTGCCGCTCATGCGCGCGTCGGAAATGCGCACCATGTCGGTCACGCCCTGGCGCAGCAGCTTGGGCGGCAGGCCCATGTTGCCCACCTCGGCCATGCCGGGGTAGCCGCGCGGGCCGCAGTTCTTCAGCACCAGCACCGAGCCGGCGTCCACGTCCAGCTCGGGGTCGGCGATGCGTGCCTTGTAGTCCTCGATCGACTCGAACACCACCGCCCGCCCGGTGTGGCGCAGCAGGCCGGGCGTGGCGGCGGAAGGCTTGAGCACCGCGCCGTCGGGCGCCAGGTTGCCGCGCAGCACCGCGAGGCCCCCCTGGTCGACCAGCGGATCGGACAGCGGGCGGATCACCTGATCGTCGTCGCACTGGGCCTGCATCACGTGGTCGGCCAGCACGCCGCCGGCGACGCTGGGCGCGCGGCCGTGCAGCAGCCCGGCCTCGAGCAGGCGCCGCAGCACCACCGGCAGGCCTCCGGCGTAGTAGAAGTCCTCCATCAGGAAACGCCCCGAAGGCATCAGGTCGACGATGGTCGGCACGTCGCGCCCGAGGCGGTCCCAGTCGTCCAGGCTCAGCGGCACGCCCACGCGTCCGGCGATGGCCAGCAGGTGGATCACCGCGTTGGTCGAGCCGCCGATGGCGCCGCACACGCGGATGGCGTTCTCGAAGGCTTCGCGGGTCAGCACCTGGGAGGGCCGAAGGTCCTCGCGCACCAATTCGACGATGCGCCGCCCGGCGCGCTGAGCCAGGTCGGCGCGCCGCGCGTCGACGGCGGGAATCGCCGCGTTGCCGGGCAGGGCGATGCCCATGGCCTCGACCAGGCAGGCCATGGTCGAGGCCGTGCCCATGGTCATGCACACGCCGCTGGAGCGGGACATGCAGCGCTCGGCCTGCATGAACTCCTGCTCGCTCATGGTGCCGGCGGCGACCGCCTCGGCGAATTTCCACACGTGGGTGCCCGAGCCGATGGCCTGGCCGCGGAAACGCCCGTTGAGCATGGCGCCCCCCGAGACCACGATGGTCGGCAGGTTCACGCTGGCCGCGCCCATCAGCGTGGCCGGGGTGGTCTTGTCGCAGCCGGCCAGCAGCACCACGCCGTCCAGCGGGTGGGCGCGGATGGCTTCCTCCACGTCCATGCTGGCCAGGTTGCGGAACAGCATGGCCGTCGGGCGCATCAGGGTCTCGCCCAGCGAGCTGACCGGGAATTCCAGCGGCAGCCCGCCGGCCTGCAGCACCCCGTGGCGTACCCGCTCGGCCAGATCCCGGAAGTGGTGGTTGCAGGGGGTCAGGTCGCTCCAGGTGTTGCAGATGCCGATCACCGGGCGGCCGTCGAAGCTGTCGTCGGGCAGGCCCTCGCTTTTCATCCAGCTGCGGTGGATGAAGTTGTCCTTGCTGCGGCCCTCGAACCAGGCCTGGGAACGTCGCTTCTTCGGCGGGGATGACGACATGGCGGGTAGGTGCGCACGGAATTCGTGGGAGGAATGACATTCATCCTACAAATAAACCGCATCCGGCAACTCCGAGGTATCCCTAGGAGCCTGGGCCGCGCGGCTGGCGCTCGCCGCCGGCTCAATCCCCCGCGGGTGCGGGGATGGCGCGGCGGCGTGCGGCGCGGCGCAGCGAAGGAGGGCGCCGGTCGAGTCGCCCGGCGTCGCGCGGCGGGGCCGCGGCTTCGGGGCCCGGGCCCTGGGCGAACTGGCGCCGGTAGGCGCTGGGCGTGGTCTGGCGCGCGGCCTTGAACTGGCGATTGAAATGCGCGAGGTTGCCGAAGCCGCAGCGCGCGGCCACCTCGGACACCGGCAGGCGCGTGTCGGCCAGCAGGCGGCAGGCGCGGCCGATGCGCAGGCGCGTGAGGTGCTGCACCACGCTTTCCCCCAGGTGTTGCAGGAAGTAGCGCTGCAGGCTGCGCGGGGACCAGTGCGCGGCCGCGCAGAGGTCGGCCAGGCGCAGCGGCTCGGCCAGGCGCGATTCCATCAGCGCCAGCACGCGGTTGATGCGCTCGGGTTCGTGCCCCGTGGCGGCGCCGGCGGCCCCGGCGGGGCCGGCGAAGGCGGCGGGCGAGGCCAGCGCCTGCGCCGGGGCATCGGCCAGGCGGCACAGCAGATCGAGGGTAGCCGCCAGGCGACGGCGCGGCTCGGCCGCGAGCAGTTCGGGCAGTTGCTCGCGCATGGCCTGCGCTTGCGCCGCGGGAAAGCACAGGCCGCAGGTGCCGCGGCGCAGCAGGCGATGCAGGGGCTCGTACTCGGGGCAGCAGTCGGCCAGGCGCCGCGCCCAGGCGCCGTCGAACCACACCACGATCGCCACCTGCGGCTGGGCCGCATCGGCGGAGCGGTTGGAGGCCCAGGTGTGCGCGAGATCCGGCGGAACCAGCACCAGGTCGTCGGCGCCGTACTCGGCCACCGAATCCCCGATGTAGCGCTTGCCGTGGCTGTTGAGGGTCAGCGTGAGTTCGTACTCGGGGTGGTGGTGCCACTCGAAGGGAATGCGAGGCAGGCGCCGGTGGTAGATGCGCACCGAGCCATGCGCGCCGAAATCCACATGCTCATAAGCGGGCTTCATGGCGGAATCCGCAGCAACAATGGCGGGATCCTATCACTTGGCCGGGCTTCGCGAACCTATGCTGCGCCCATCGCCGGAACACACATTCCAATTCCTGGAGACGAGCATGGCCGCACTGCAGATCGATGACCTCCCCGCAACCATCCGCGCCGTCAAGGCGCGTCTGCGCGAGCAGCTTCCCGACTACGCCCGGGTGTACGCGCAGCTCGAAGCCGACATGCGCGCGCAGGCGGCGGAGATCGCCGAGCTGCGCGGCCGCGGCCTGCCGGTGATTCCCGAGATCGCCTACGCCGACATCGCCGAAGGCCGGGTGAGCGAGGCGCAGGCCCAGCTGGTGCGCAGGCGCGGCGCCTGCGTGATCCGGCGCGTGTTCGAGCCGGCGCGGGCCCGGGCCTGGGACTCCGAGATCGCCGACTACGTCCAGCGCAACGACCTCGACGCGCGCCTGGCCCACCGCGCCGAGGACAAGTATTTCGGCCAGCTGGCGTCGAGCAAGCCGCAGATCTACGGCGTGTACTGGTCGCGCCCGCAGGTGCTTGCGCGCCAGTCGCCCGAGCTCGGCGCCACCCGCGTGTTCCTCAACCGCCTGTGGCGCAGCCACAGCGAGGGCCGCCAGCATTTCGACCCCGAGCGCGTGCCGGCCTACGCCGACCGGCTGCGCCGGCGCCCGCCGGGCTCGGATTCCCTCGGGCTGTCGCCGCATTGCGACGGCGGCTCGGTGGAGCGCTGGATCGACGACAACTTCCGCAGGGTCTACCGCCACGTGTTCGACGGGAGCTGGCAGCGCTACGACCCCTTCGACGCCGCGTGGCGCCCGGAGGTGCGCGAGGTGGCGTCGCCGGCGGTGTGTTCCATGTTCCGCACCTTCCAGGGCTGGACCGCGCTGACCCGCCAGGGCCCCGGCGACGGCACGCTGCAGCTGGTGCCCATCGCCAATTCCATGGCCTACATCCTGATGCGCGCGCTGCAGGACGACGTGGCCGACGACGACCTGTGCGGCGCGCTGCCCGGGCGCGCGCTGTCCATCGCCCCGCGCTGGCACGCGCCGCTGTTCGACGCGCTGTCGTCGATTCCGCTGATGGAGCCGGGCGACGCGGTGTTCTGGCACTGCGACCTGATCCACGCGGTGGAGGACGCGCACCGCGGAACCGGCTACAGCAACGTCATGTACATCGCCGCCACGCCGGGCTGCGCCAAGAACGACGAGTACCTGCGGCGCCAGCTGCCGGCCTTCCTCGAGGGACGCAGCCCGCCGGATTTCCCGGCCGACGACTTCGAGACCGACTTCGTGGGGCGCGCCGGAGCGGACATGCTCAGCCCGCTGGGCCGCGAGCAACTCGGGCTCGACGCGCAGGCCGGGGAGACCGCCAGGAGGGCATGACATTCGGGTTTGTCCCGTGCGGGTTTTCCATTTGTACATCGCATTGATTTATTTAATGCGGGGGGCAACAATGGCGCCGTTCCCGGATGCGGCCACGAGCGTGTCCGGGAGCAGCGACGCCAGTGCCGGCATTCTCGGCACGCCATTCCATAAGCCCTGAGCACGAGGAGACGAACCATGAAATTCCGCCTTGCCGCGCTGGTCGCGGTACTCGCCGGCGCCGCCGGCGCCAGCCAGGCCGCCGAGCCGGTGATCGGCCTGATCACCAAGACCGACACCAATCCCTACTTCGTGACCATGCAGAAGGGCGCGAAGCAGGAGGCCGCCAAGCTCGGCGCCAAGCTGATCACCGGCTCCGGGCGCTTCGACGGCGACAACTCCAGCCAGGTGACGGCGCTGGAGAACATGAGCGCAGCCGGGGCCAAGACCATCCTGATCACCCCGGGGGATTCCAAGGCCATCGTCCCGACCATCGAGAAGGTGCGCAAGCAGGGCGTGATGGTCATCGCGCTGGACAGCCCGACCGAGCCCGCCAGCGCGGTCAACGCGCTGTACGCCACCGACAACTACCAGGCCGGTGAACTCATCGGCGCCTACGCGGCCAAGGTGATGAAGGGCAAGAAGCCGGTCATCGCCACCCTCGACCTGTTCCCCGGCAGCCCGGTGGGCGCGCAGCGCCACAACGGTTTCATGAAGGGCTTCGGGCTGCCGGCGGCGGCGGCCAGCAGCAACGAGCTGTCCAAGGATTCCGACATCGTCTGCATGGCCGACAGCGACGGCGACCAGGCCAAGGGCCAGACGGCGATGCAGAACTGCCTGCAGAAGAACCCGAACATCAACCTGGTCTACGCCATCAACGAACCGGCGGCCGCGGGCGCCTACCAGGCGCTCAAGCAGGCCGGGCGCGAGAAGGACGTGGCCATCGTGGCCATCGACGGCGGCTGCAAGGGCGTCGAGCAGGTCGCGCAGGGCATCATCACCGCGACCGCGCAGCAGTACCCGCTGAAAATGGCCGCGCTCGGGGTCGAGGCCGGCGTGGCCTACGCCAAGACCGGCAAGATGGTCTCGGGCTACCACAACACCGGCGTGAACCTGATCACCGACAAGCCCATCGCCGGCGTGGCCAGTCACGGCACCAAGTTCGGCATGCGCATGTGCTGGGGCAACCGCTGAGCTGGCTGGCCCGGGGCCGGGGGCAACCCGGCCCCGGGGCCAGGCCGACCCGATCCATCATCCGGCGCCGCCTGCGCGCCGTGCGGAGACCACCGCCGTGAACGCCCTCTCGATTCCCCAGCCCGCGCGGCTGCGCCTGAACTGGGCCAGCCTGGGCCCGCTGGCCGCCCTGGTGCTGGCCTGCGCCTTCTTCTCCACCCAGAGCGACCGTTTCCTGCATCTGCAGAACTTCGCGCTGATCCTGCAGCAGGTGATGGTGGTCGGCACCATGGCCATCGGGCAGACCCTGATCATCCTGACCGCCGGCATCGACCTGAGCTGCGGCGCGATCATGGCGCTGTCCAACGTGGTCATCGCCAAGCTCGCCGTCACGCTGGGCTGGAACCCCTACCTGGCGGTGCTGGCCGGCGTGGCGCTGGCCGCCGGCATGGGCCTGGCCAACGGGCTGCTGGTGACCAAGGCGCGCCTGCCCTCGTTCATCGTCACGCTGGGCACCTTGAACATCGCCTTCGCCGCCACCCAGATCTATTCGGGCGCGCAGACCATCACCGGATTGCCGGGCCCGATCACCGCGCTGGGCAACCCGCTGATGGTGGCCGGCGCGCCCGTGCTGTGGGGCTCGCTGATCATGCTGGCGCTGTACCTGCTGGCCTGGCTGGCGCTGCGCGAGACCGCGCCGGGGCGCCATGTGTACGCGGTGGGCAACAGCCCGGAGGCGGCGCGCCTGAGCGGCATTTCCGTGCACCGCGTGCTGCTCGGCGTGTACACCACGGCGGGGGCGCTCTACGGCATCGCAGCGCTGCTGTCGCTGGCGCGCACCGGCGTGGGCGATCCGCAGGCCGGGCAGGTCGACAACCTGGCGGCCATCACCGCGGTGGTGCTGGGCGGCACCAGCCTGTTCGGCGGCCGAGGGCCGATCCTGGGCACCCTGGTGGGTGCGCTGATCGTCGGCGTGTTCCGCAACGGACTGACCCTGATGGGCGTGGAATCGGTCTACCAGATGCTGATCACCGGGATCCTGGTGCTGCTCGCGGTGGCCACCGACCAGATCGTGCACAGGAACGGGTGAGATCATGAACGCACGCATGCAGGAGACTTCCATGATCCAGGAAGCGGCAGGGACCGGCGCCGCGGCGCGCCCGGTGCTGGAGGCGCGGGGGCTGACCAAGCGCTACGGCCAGGTCACCGCGCTGCAGGGCGCGGACTTCGAGCTGCGCGAGGGCGAGATCCTCGCGGTCATCGGCGACAACGGCGCCGGCAAGTCCTCGTTGATCAAGGCGCTGTCGGGCGCCATCATTCCCGACGAAGGAGAGATCTTCCTCGACGGCGCGCCGGTGCGCTTTCGCTCGCCCCTGGACGCGCGCCGGCAGGGCATCGAGACCGTCTACCAGGACCTCGCGGTGGCGCCGGCCATGACCATCGCCGAGAACCTGTTCCTCGGGCGGGAGATGCTGCGTCCGGGTCCCCTGGGCCGCTGGCTGCGCCTGATCGACAAGCGGCGCATGCTGGCCGAGGCGCAGTCGCACATGGCCAAGCTGAAGATCGGGCTGCGCTCGCTGAGCCAGCCGGTCGAGACCCTGTCGGGCGGCCAGCGCCAGGGCGTGGCGGTGGCGCGCAGCGCCGCCTTCGCGCGCCACGTGGTGATCATGGACGAGCCCACCGCCGCGCTGGGCGTCAAGGAGGGCAACATGGTGCTGGAGCTGATCCGCAATGTGCGCGAGCGCGGCCTGCCGGTGATCATCATCAGCCATAACATGCCGCATGTGTTCGAGATCGCCGACCGCATCCACATCCAGCGCCTGGGCCGCCGCGCCGCGGTGGTCGACCCCAGGCACATCGGCATGAGCGAGACCGTCGCGGTGATGACCGGCGCCATGCAACCCGAGCAACTTCCGGCCGAATGCCTGGCCTGAGCCCATCCCTGCCATGCTGAAGAACATCGATCCCCTGCTGACCCCCGAGTTGCTCAAGGTGCTGGCCGAGATGGGCCACGGCGACGAGATCGCCGTGGTCGACGCCAACTTCACCGCGGCATCGCTGGCGGCGGCGCACGGCCGCGTGCTGCGCCTGGCGGGCGCCGGCCTCGTGGCCGCCTGCGACGCGGTGCTGTCGCTGTTGCCGCTGGACGCCGGCGACGCCAGCCCGGCCGCGTTCATGCAGCATGCCGGCATGCCCGAGGGCCAGCCCTCGGCGCTGCAGGCGCGGGTGATCGACTCGCTGGTGCGCGTGGGCGGGGTGCCGGCGCGTTCCTGCCAGGCCATGGAGCGCTTCGCCTTCTACGAGCGGGTGCGGCACGCCTGGGCCGTGGTGCAGACCTCCGAGGCGCAGCCTTTCGGCAATTTCCTGTTCAAGAAGGGCGTGATCCTCGCGCAGCAGGCATGAGGATGGAATCCTCGAGCGACGAGCCGCGGGGAGACGAGGCGCCGCCGGGCGACGAGGCGCCTGCGCGCACGCGGGCCTGGGCGCGCGGCTCGAACCACGTCGGCATGCGCCAGTTCAACGAGCGGGTGGTGCTGCAGGCCATCCGCGTGCAGGGCAGTTGCTCGAAGGCGGAGATCGCGCGCAGGACCCACCTGACCGCGCAGACCGTGCAGCAGATCATCGGCCGCCTGGAGGCCGACGGGCTGGTGCTCAAGCAGGGCAGGGTGCGTGGACGCGTCGGCCAGCCCTCGGTGCCCATGGCGCTCAACCCCGACGGCGCCTACGCCATCGGGCTGACCATCGGCCGGCGCAACGCCGAGGTTCTGCTGGTCGACTTCTGCGCCAAGGTGCGGCGGCGCCTGAACGTCGAGTACGCCTTCCCCGACCCGCAGACCCTGTTCGCGCGCATCGAGGAGATGGTCTCCAGCCTGCTCGAGGATCTGGGGCCCGCGCAATCCCAGTTGCTGTGCGGCATCGGCGTGGCCGCGCCGCTGTCGCTGGAAGCCTGGCAGGGCCTGCTGGGCTTCGAGTCGCAGGCGCGCGCCTGGCAGGCCATCGACATCCGCGCGCGCATCGAGCAGATGTTCGGCATGCCGGTGCGGTTCATCAAGGACACCAGCGCCGCCTGCGTGGCCGAGCTGGTGGTGGGCCGCGGGCACGATACCCGCGACTTCCTGTACCTGTTCATGGATACCTTCATCGGCGGCGGGCTGGTGCTCAACAACCAGCTGCACGTGGGCCTGCACGGCAATGCCGGCGCGGTGGGTTCGCTGCCGGTGCGCCTGGCCCTGCCCGGGCAGCGCGAGCGGCCCGAGCAACTGCTGGGCGTGGCGTCGCTGCACCAGTTGCAAGCCGCCTACCGGGAAGCCGGGCTGGAGCCGCTGGCCTGGCGCGACCAGCGCGCGCTGGCCGCGCCGTGGCGCGAGCACACGCTGCGCTGGATGGATTCGGCAGCCTTCGCCATCGCGCTGGCCATCCACAACGTCAGCTGCCTGCTCGACATCGACCACGTGATCATGGACGGCTGCTTCAGCGCGGACTTGCGCGATGCGCTGCTGCAGCGCCTGCCGCAGGCCATGGACGCCTACGACTGGCAGGGGGTGGTGCGCCCGCGCATCCACGCCGGCGCGGTGGGTGCCGACGCGCGCGCGCTCGGTGCCGCGCTGCTGCCGCTGTACGCCGAGTTCATGCCCAGCCCCGAACTTTTCCTGAAGGCGCTACGCTGAAGCCCGCGTTCCGTTTCGAGATCCACCGTACCGATGACCACGCAATTCCCCAACTACCAGGCCGACCCGCAACGCTACGACGGGCGCATGCCCATGCGCCGTTGCGGGCGCAGCGGACTGCAGCTGCCGCTGCTGTCGCTGGGCCTCTGGCACAACTTCGGCGACTCCTCGTCGCTGCAAAACCAGCGCGAGATGCTGCGCACGGCCTTCGACCTGGGCATCACCCACTTCGACCTGGCCAACAACTACGGCCCGCCCTACGGCAGCGCCGAGTCGAATTTCGGCGAGCTGCTGCGCCGCGACTTCCGTCCCTACCGCGACGAGCTGATCATTTCCACCAAGGCCGGCTGGGACATGTGGCCGGGCCCCTACGGCCAGGGCGGGGGCTCGCGCAAGTACGTGCTGGCCAGCCTCGACCAGAGCCTGGCGCGCATGGGGCTGGACTACGTGGACATTTTCTATTCCCACCGCTTCGACGCCCACACGCCGCTGGAGGAAACCGCCGGCGCCCTGGCCACGGCGGTGCACAGCGGGCGCGCGCTATACGTGGGGATCTCCTCCTACTCCCCGGCGTCCACGCGCAAGATGGCCGCGCTGCTGGCCGAGCACAAGGTGCCGTTGCTGATCCACCAGCCGTCCTACAACCTGCTCAACCGCTGGATCGAGCCGGAACTGCTCGGAACCCTGGAGCAGGCGGGAGCCGGCTGCATCACCTTCACCGCGCTGGCGCAGGGCCTGCTCACGGGCAAGTACCTGGAAGGCGCGCCGCGTGACGCGCGCATCCACCGCCCGGGCGGCGCCTCGCTGCGCCCGGAGCACCTGAGCGCCGAGAACATCGAGCGCGTGCGCGCGCTCGATGCCATCGCCCGCCGTCGCGGGCAGTCGCTGGCGCAGATGGCGCTGGCCTGGGTGTTGCGCGATCCGCGCGTCACGTCCACGCTGATCGGGGCCAGCCGCGCCGAGCAGATCGTGGAGAACGTCGCCGCCTTGCGCAACCTGGATTTCTCGCCCGAGGAACTGGCCGAGATCGACCGCCACGCCCAGGAAGGCGGGGTGGACCTGTGGCGCGCGCCCGCCACGGACCAGGCGGTGTAAGGGGGGCCCCCACGCTCGCTGCGCTCGCTGCCCCCCGAGGGGGCGCAGTCGGCTTGGGGCGGCCCTGCGCCGACTGCGATCCGCGCCCGGCCGGCGGTCGCGGAATGGGCTCCGGCGGGCGATGTATCCGGCGCGCGACACCCTCACTTGCGCTTCGCCGAAAAGCCAGGCAGATCCGTAGAATCCCTGATATTCCCACGTCTTGCCGCGCACGCGCGCGGTCGGTCGACATGCGCATCGAGTTGTCTGTATTCATCGGCACCGTGGCTGCCAGCCTGACCACGCTGTCGTTCGTTCCGCAGGCCGTTCGTACCTTCCGCACCCGCGACGTGGGCGGCATCTCGCTGTGGGCCTACGCCATGTTCTGCACCGGTGTGGCACTGTGGGTGCTCTACGGCATCTACCTGGGCTCGCTGCCGGTGATCCTCGCCAATGTGGTCACGCTGGCCCTGGCGCTGGGCATCCTGGGCATGCGCGTGCGCTTCGCGCTGCGTGCGCGACCGCGCGCCGGCCGGCCCGACGTGGCGCTCTGAACCCAACCCCGGCGGGCCGGGGCATGGTCAGCGCAACAGGTGCAGCAGTCCAGCCTGCTGCAGCAGCGCGACCCAGACGATGAGCGTGGCGAAAGCCGCCGCGGTGGCCAGCAGCACCGTGGCCGAGCACAGACCGTGCAGGCCGCGCAGACGGCCGATCACCGGATAGGAACTCAGCATGGGCATCGCCGCCATCAGCACTCCGGCGGCGGCCAGCCCGTTCGGCTGGGGACGCAGGCACAGCATGGCCAGCAGCACCAGCAGGGGGTGACCGAACAGCTTGGCCAGGCCGATCGCCCCGGCCGGCACCAGGCTGCGCCGCAAGGCCGTGCCTGCCAGCGAGCCTCCCAGGAAGAACAGCGCGGCGGGCGCCGAAGCGTGCGCCAGCAGGCCGATCGCATCGTGCACGGGCCGCGGGGTCTGCAGGCGCAGCGCCTGCAGCAGCAAGGCCAGCGCGATGGCCGCCAGCACCTGGTTGCGCCCCAGCGCGCGCAAGGTCCCGAGCAGCAGGCGCCAGCGGCTGCCCGCCGGCTGCTCCCCTTGCCTCTTGGGTTGGGCGAGGCTCAGGCACAGGGGCAGCATCAGGCTGTTCTCGACCACCACGGTGAGTGCGAGCGCCAGCGAGGCGATCGGCCCGAGCAGCTGATGCAGGATGGGGAAGCCCATGAAGGCGCTGTTGGAGCAGGAAACGCCCAGGGCCAGCACCGCTGCGTCGCCGCGCGGCAGGTCGCGCAAGCGCCGGGCGAACAGCAGGACCAGCCCGAACATGCCCAGCGAGCCCAGCGCGTAGGCCGCCAGGTAGCGCGCGTCGAGCAGGTCGTGCAGGGGGAATTCCGACACCGCCGAGAAGATGAGTGCCGGCAGGCACACGCGCAGCACGAAGGCGGCCAGGCCGTCCAGGCTCGCGCCGCCCAGGTAGCCGGCGCGTACCGCCAGCCAGCCGGCGGCGATGAGCAGGAACAGCGGCGCGCTGGTCTGCGCGATGGCGGCGGCCAGGCTCATCGGGGGAGCGCGCGCGACGCGCCCGCCGCAAGGCCCGGGGCGCGGCTCTCAGGCGGCATCGGTGACGCGCAGGCTGAGCAGCAGGCGCCGCGCGCTGGCTTCGTTGGTGGCGCAGGCCACGTCGTGCACGTCGCAGGCGCGCAACAGGGCGGTGATGTCGGGCTCGTGGGGCTGCGCCGTCATCGGGTCGCGCAGGAAGATCACCATGTCGATCTCGCCCTGCGCGAGGCGCGCGCCGATCTGCAGGTCTCCGCCCAGCGGGCCGCTGCGCAGGCACTCCACGTCCAGTCCGACCTGCTCGTGCAGACGCGAGCCGGTGGTGCCGGTGGCGACCAGGCGGTGGGCGGCGAGCAGCGCGGCGTGTTCGCGCGCCAGGCGGATCATGGTGTCTTTCTTGGCGTCGTGGGCGATCAGGGCAATGTTCATCGGAAGCTGGCGCGAAGTACCGGATGCAGGGGCCCGGAGCAGAGGCCATGATGCAACAGTCGGGGATGTGAAAACCTGTAGTTAAGTATCATCATAACAACATCCCCCCTCCCGAATCCCCGGCGAAACTGCGGCTTGATCCGCGAAAAACCGCTGAAATCTAGGGGAAAATCCGACTATTTCAAATTGTAATTGTTGCTCTTAGGGAAAACACGAGCAGGCGTGTTGCGTAGTATTGCTACATTGTCTCCATCCGGCAACGAAGCCCGATCTCAAGGGCCGGAACCGGATCCACGCGCGGTGCAGGGGTGCGAAGGGGCCCCGCTGCGTCGCTCAAAACTCGCCGACAACTCTCTGGCATAGGAGACAACACAATGCAATCCCTGAGGAGACTTCAACTCACCGCGATGGGCGCTGCCATGGCCGCGGCCTTCGGCATGAGCCTGCCCGCGCATGCGGACACCTTCGGCTTCAACGGCTACTTCCGCGCGGGTCCCGGCACCACGAGCAACAGCTCCAACGGCGGGCCGGCGCGTCAGTGCTACAACCTGCCGGGGGTCGACGCCGGGCACTACCGTCTGGGCAACGAGTGCAACTTCTACGGTGAGTTCGGCTTCAACGACTACGGCTCCGTGGGTACGGCCAAGTACCACAACGAAGTCATGATCAACGAATACAGCCCGGGCACGGACATCGGCACATCGAGCTCGAGCTTCGAGCAGATGTACGGTTCGGTCAGCGGCGTGGACTTCGCCCCCGAAGTGCACTTCTGGGCCGGCAAGCGCTTCTACGGTCGCGCCAACATCGACATGCTCGACCACTTCTTCGTGCGCATGGACGGTGTGGGCGGCGGTGCGGATCACATCGCGCTGGGCAACAGCGGCGCCACCGTGGGCCTGGCCTACTTCGGCTCGGATTCCTACGCCGGCTTCGGTGACGGCGGCAATGACCTGTCGACCAAGTCGGGCCGCCGCTTCAACGTCGACGTGATGTCCATCCCGGTCAACCAGGGCGGCACGCTGCGCATCACCGGCACGCTGACCAAGAGCAACGCGGTGGGCGGCACCAGCGGCAGCGCCATCAGCTTCCAGCACAACCAGAAGCTGCCGCAGATCGGCGGCGGCAACGTGCTGTGGCTGCAGTACGCCCGCGGCTCGGCCTCGCTGGCGCAGAACTTCGGCTCCGACACCTCGCCCAGCAGCGCCGCGGCGTGGCGCATCGCCGATGCCGTGGACTGGCAGGCCGGCCGCTTCGGCGGACAGGGCGACCTGGTCTACGGCCATCACGACGCCGGCAGCAACAACAACACCCTGGCCTATGCCAACGGGTTGGTGGCCTATACCAACACCTCGCTGGGCGCACGCTTCACCTACGCGCTCACCGGCAACCTGCGGGTGATCGGCCAGTTCGGCCACATGACCAAGAAGCCGGACGGCAACTCGACCGAGACCCTCAACCTCGAGACCATCGGCCTGAGCGTCGTGCCCGATGCGTACAAGTACTACTCGCGGCCTGAAATCCGCCTGTACTACACGCACGCCTCGTGGAACGCCGCCGCCGCGCTGGATCCGGCCAACACCGCCTACAACGGCGACAACGGCCTGCCGGGCTACAGCACCACCGGTGCCGCCGGCTCCACCAGCGGCAACAGCATCGGCTTGCAGGTCGAGGCCTGGTTCTAAGGGCTTCGCAAGGCAGTACCGGAATCCGGCGGCGTGGGGACGACGCCGGATTCCCGCCAGAGTTGTGTTTTTTGACGAGAGCGTGGAGATGCGTCGAATCGTTTTCCAGGGTTGGGTTCGATGATCTGGTTGGCTCTTGGGCCGGCATGTTCGCGATGATCCATGCCGGCCTTTTTTCCTTTTGTTTCCAGTCTTTCCAAGCCACGCCATCGCGTCTCCAGGATGGCCCGCGGACTGCTAGCATCGAGTGGGACGCGCCACGTCAGTCGGCGCGCATCGACGACCTCCAGGAGACATTCACCATGACGTTCAAAGCCCGCGCGCATCACCTCGTGGCCTTGGCCACTCTGGGCGCGGCCGCAGTGCTCGCGCAGCAGCCGGCGCAGGCCGGGATCTTCGACGGACTGCTGGGCAGCGCGCATGCCAGCGAAGGCGCCCCCAGCGGGCAGACCACGTGGCAGATCAGCCACTTCTCCTTCGTGCGCATCGTGCCCGAGGAGGCCGGCGCGGAGCCGAATTCCCAGCCGCTCAAGCTCGACCGTGACGCGCTCGCCAAGTGGCTGGAGCAGATCCACTTCACCACGTCGCAGGGCCAGGAACACCTGTTCGCCCGCGACGAGGCACGCAGCCTCGCGCCCGCGCTGGTCGAGGCCTTCGCCAACGCCAGGCCGGACCAGGACATCGTGTTCTCCAGCGCGTCGCGCCGCGGCAGGGGCTTCCTGGTCGGGCCGACCGCGGTCACCGCGCGGGTGTTCGTGCGCGACGGTTTTTTCAACCTGATCGTGCATGACGCGCGCGACGACTTCTACGACCAGTACCGCGGCACCCTGCAGATGCCCACCTTCACCTACGGCTCGCGCACCCAGGCCGGCAAGGTGCAGTTGTCCTGCCCCGAAGCCGTCAACGTGAAGGCCGACTGGATCCGCCTGCCGCTGAACCCCGGCGCGGTGCCGCAGCCGACGGCGCCGTCCTCGCTGCTGCAACAGCCGGCCGCCGCGCCCGGCGCGCTGGTGCCCGCCCCCGCGCAGCCGATGCAGCAACCCATGCAGCAGCCCATGCCGCAGGCCGCCCAGCCGGCGCCCAACAGTCCGGAAGGCATCGAGCACCGCCTGGCCGTGCTGAAGGACGCCTACCAGCGTGGGCTCATCACCAAGCAGGAGTACGAGGCCAAGCGCGAGGAACTGGTCAAGCAGTTCTGATCGGCGCGGACGCACCGGCAAGCCAGGGCCGCCCTTCGGGGCGGCCTTGTTCTTGAGGGAGCCGCGGCCGGCACGCGCGAGCGGCGCGTGCGCCGGTTCAGCGGCAGGCCGCGTACAGCGCGCGAAAGCGCGCGTGGCGCTCGCGCAGGAGCTCGCGCGTGGCGGCTGCGGGTTCGAACACGCGCTGCGCCGCCGGCGGCGCCCGCAGCACCTGCTCCAGCGGGCGTCCGGCCGCCAGAGCTCCCAGGCGCGCCGCCCCCACCGCGGCGCCTCCGGCGGCGTCGGCGCGCACGCGCAGTGGGATTTCCAGCACGTCGGCCAGCAGCTGGGCCCACAGCTCGCTGCGCGCGCCGCCGCCGACCAGGTCCAGCATGCGCACGCGCGCGCGCAGCGAGGCCGGCATGCATGCCAGGCCGTCGCGCAGGCCGAAGCTCACGCCCTCGATCACCGCCCAGGCCAGCGCCGCCGCATCGTGCTCATGGCCCAGGCCGTGGAACAGGGCCCGCGCGCGCGCATCGTTGTGCGGGGTGCGCTCGCCCCCGAGGTAGGGCAGGAACAGCGGCGCGCCGGCGCGCTGCCCGGCGTCCAGGCGCGCGGCCGCGGCCAGCGCATGCGCCTCGTCGGGCTGTCCGCTCAGGCGTGTGACCCAGCGCAGGCATTCGGCCGCGGACAACATCACCGACATCTGGTGCCAGGTGCCCGGCAGTGCGTGGCAGAAGCTGTGCAGGGCACTCGCCGGATCGGGCTCGTAGCGGTCGGCCGAGACGAACACCACGCCCGAAGTCCCCAGGGACACGAAGCCCTCGCCGGGCGCGACAGCGCCGGTGCCGATGGCCGCGGCGGCGTTGTCTCCGGCGCCCGCGGCGATCGGCACCCCGGCGGGGATCGACCAGCGCCGGGCCAGTTCCGCGCGCAGCGTGCCGGCGGCGGCGCAGGCCTCCAGCACCGGCGGCATCTGCTCGCGCCGCATGTGCCCGGCCTGCAGCAGCGCGGGCGACCAGTCGCGCCGCGCGATGTCCAGCCACAAGGTGCCCGAGGCGTCGCTGGCATCGGTGGCGGCTTGCCCGCTCAGGCACAGGCGCAGGTAGTCCTTGGGCAGCAGCACCAGGTCGACGCGCTCGAAGTCGCGCGGCGCATGCTCGCGCAGCCACAGCAGCTTGGGCGCGGTGAAACCGGGCATGGCCAGGTTGCCGGCCACGCCTTCGAAGTCCCGCAGGTTCGCGCGCAGGCTGCGGCATTGCGCCTCGCTGCGGGTGTCGTTCCACAGCATGGCGGGGCGGATCGGTTCGCGCGCGGCGTCCAGCAGCACGGCGCCGTGCATCTGCCCCGACAGCCCGATGCCGGCGACGCGAGCGCCGAAGCCCTCGGCGCACAGCCGGTCCAGGCAGTCGACGCAGGCCGTCCACCAGTCGCGCGGATGCTGTTCCGACCAGCCGGGTTGCGCATGGTGCAGGGCCAGCGCGGCCGAAGCGCTGCGCACGACCCCGCCGTGCTCGTCGATCAGCACGGTCTTGAGTTCGGAGGTTCCCAGGTCGATGCCCAGGAACAGGTCGGCGCCGGGCATCGCGTCAGCGCCGCGCGAAACAGGTGCTGGCCTGCTGCCGGAACTGGCTGGGCGTGACGCCCTTGATGCGCAGGAACTGGCGGTTGAAATGCGCCACGTTGTTGAAGCCGACGTCGAAGCACACGTTGGCCACGTAGGCGTCGGTCTCCATCAGCAGCTGGCAGGCCTTGTGCACGCGCAGGCGGTTGACGAAGTCGGTGAAGGTATTGCCCGTGGCGCGCTGGAAAAAGCGCGAGAAGGCGCTCTCGGACATGCCTTCGAGCCGGGCGATCCGCGCCATCGACAGGTTGGCCGCGCTGTGCTCGGTCAGGTAGTCGATGATGCGGGCGATCCGCGCCTGCGCCTTGGCGTCGTCCAGGCTCTGCAGTTGCACCGAGGACAGCAGCCGATAGTCGGCGCAGCGGGTCAGCCGTTGCAGCAGCTCGACGAACACCGCGAAGCGTTCGATGCCGCGGGTCGCGTGCACCTGCCGGATGGCCTGCTCGGCCTGTTCGCTGATGCCGAAGAACTCGATGCCGTGGCGCGCGCGCTCCAGCAGCTGCAGCACCTCGGCGAACTCGGGCAGCGCCTCGGCCGCCTGGCGCATCGGGGCGTCGGGGAACTGCAGCAGGATGTCGCGCTCGGGCAGGCCGCCCGGCGGCGTGTCCAGGGAGATCCAGTTGTGGGGCAGGCGGGGGCCGGTGAGCACCAGGTGGCCGGGCTCGAACTGGCCGATGTAGTCGCCCACGAACACCCGCCCGCTGCTGCCGAGGATCAGGTGCAGCTCGTATTCCTCGTGGTAGTGCCAGCGCACCAGCGGGTTGGGGTAGCCGTGCTCCAGGTAGCGCACGCAGCCGTAGGAGCCGGGCTCCTCGTAGCCCAGGCTCGCGCTGCGCGCGCCATCGTGCTCGAGTTCGGGTCTGTGCCGGAATGCGTCCATCGCGGCTCTCGCAGATCGTCCTTCGCCCCCGCGGGGCCTTCAGCTCATCACGTTGCCGCCGTCCACGTTCAGGGTCTGCGCGGTGACGTAGCGGGATTCGTCGCTGGCCAGGAACACGGCGGCCCCGCACAGGTCGTCCGGGCGGCCCATGCGCCCCAGCGGCACCGCGCGCCCCACGGCGATCTTCTTCTCCCCGGGGCGCAAATGCTCGTAGCGCGCGAACAGCGAGTCCACATGATCCCACATCGGCGTGTCCACCACACCGGGGGAAATCGCATTGACCCGGATGCCGTGCGGGGCCATGGCCAGCGCGGCCGACTGGGTGTAGCTGATCACCGCGGCCTTGGTCGCGCAATAGTGCGCCACCAGCGCCTCGCCGCGACGCCCGGCCTGCGAGGCCATGTTGATCACCGCGCCCGCGTGCCCGGAGCGGCACATGGCGCGCAGGACCGCCTGCATGGTGAAGAACATGCCCTTGACGTTGACGTCGAACAGGCGCTGGTAGCTCGCCTCGTCGGATTCGAGCAGCGGCCCCATGTCGAAGATCGCGGCATTGTTGAACAGCACGTCCAGCGCGCTGAACTCGGCCTCGGCCTCGTCGACCAGCGCGGCCATCGCCCGCGGGTCGCGCACGTCGGCCGCGCGGTAGCGCAGCGGCAGCCCGGCGTCCAGCAGGGCCTGCACCGCCTCGGGCGCGCGCGGGGCGAGGTCGACCACGGTGCAGCGCGCGCCCTGTTCGAGATAGGCGCGGGCCACGGCCAGCCCGATGCCGCCGCCGGCCCCGGTGAGCAGCGCATGGCGCTGGTGCAGCCGGGCGTAGGGTCCGGGCAGCGGG
Source organism: Thiomonas sp. FB-6 (assembly GCF_000377645.1). Taxonomy (GTDB): domain Bacteria; phylum Pseudomonadota; class Gammaproteobacteria; order Burkholderiales; family Burkholderiaceae_C; genus Thiomonas_A. Next base: position 46,306 of record NZ_KB898491.1, read on the forward strand.
GTGGGAACCGCGTCGGTGGCCGGCGCGGCGGCGGGGGCTGAGGACATGGACATGCGCTCTCCTGCGGGACTTTCGGGGCTGTCGGGGCCGTGGGGCTTGCGGATCACTGGGTGGCGCGCCACGCGCGCACCTGGCGCAGGGCTTGCTCGAAGGCGGCGACCAGGCGCGGATCGCCGGCGGCGCTGCCCCACAACGCACGCTCGCAGGCGAAGGCGCGCGCAGCGTCGGCGCCGGCCAGCAGGGCGCGCACGTGCGGCGCGTCCATGGCCTGGTCGTCGTAGGGGTCGCGCAGGCGCCCGGCGGCCCATTCGCCCAGGAATTCGAGGAACAGCGCCGGCAGCACCAGGGCGGGGCGCGGATCGATGCCGTGCTCCAGGCATTCGCGCACCGTGGGCGCGATGAAGCCCGGCACCTTGGAATAGCCGTCCATCGCCACGCGGCGGTTGGTGTCGCGCAGGAAGGCATTGCCGAAGCGGTCCAGCACGGTATCCCGGTAGGCGCCCAGGTCGACCGGGTAGGGGTCCTGCTGGTGGCGCAGGCAGGGAATCACGCAGTCGCTGACGTAGGCGTGCGCCATGGCACGGATCGAAGGGTTCGCGGTGCCCTGGTCGATGGTCTCGTAGCCCAGCAGGGAACCGGCCCAGGCGATGCAGCTGTGGCTGGCGTTGAGCACGCGGATCTTCGCTTCCTCGTAGGGCTGCACCGACTCCACCAGTTGCACGCCCACGCGCTCCAGCGGCGGGCGCACGCCCGCGAAACGGTCCTCGATCACCCACTGCAGGAAGGACTCGGCCATCACCGGGGCCGCGTCCTCGCGCCCCGTGGCGGCCAGCACGCGCTGCGCCAGCCCGGGGCCCGGGCGCGGGGTGATGCGGTCGACCATGGCGTTGGGGCAGGTGGTGTGCGCCTGCAGCCAGGCCGCCAGCGGCTCGTCGCCGCGCAGCCGCACGAATTCCAGCAGGCCGGCGCGGAAGCGGTCGCCGTTGTGGCGCAGGTTGTCGCAGTTCAGCAGGGTCAGCGCGCCGCCGCCGGCGCGCATGCGCTGCGCGCACAGGGCGGCCACCGCGCCGTAGATGGTGCACCGGCTGCGCCCGTCCAGGTCCGCGCGCAGTTCCGGGTTGGCGCTGTCCAGGCGGCCCTGCTGGTCCAGGTAGTAGCCGGCTTCGGTCACGGTGAAGGAGACGACGGCGGTGGCCGGCTCGGCGCCCAGCGCCACCAGTTCGTCCAGCTGCTCGCTCCAGGGCACCACGTGCGCGATGGATTCGATGCGCTGGTAGGCGTGCTCGCCGGACGGCGTGACGGTCTCCAGCGTGTAGGCGCCGTGCTGCGAGCCCAGCGCGCGCATCAGCTCCTGCGCGTCGGGGCGGATGTTGCCTCCGGCGAGCACCCAGTCGCCGACCTGCGCGTCGCGCAGGCGCTGCAGGTACACCGCCTGGTGCGCGCGGTGGAAGGCCCCGAGTCCGAGGTGCAGGATCAGGCGGGTGCCGGAAGGCGGCGTCCAGGAGGGCGGGGTCGGGGCAGGCAGGGTCCCGGAAGCGGTACGGGGTTCGGTCATGGGGGCTCTCCCGGCGCTCACACGGCGCCGGCCAGGGTGTTTCCGTCGCGGTCGAAGCAGTGCAGCCCGGCTCCGTCGAAGCGAAGGCCGACTTCCTGCCCCGGACGCAGGGAACTGCGCTCGGACTGCCGCGCCACCAGTTGCGTGCCCTGCGCGTTCAGGTAGATCAACGTGTCGGCGCCGAGGGACTCGAGCAGCTCGACGCGGGCGGGCAGCCCGTCGGGCGCGCCCACCTGCACGCATTCGGGGCGCACGCCCAGCAGCGCGCCGGCGGGGGCGCGCTCGAAGCGCGCGTCCAGCCCGGCCGCGAAGTCGCTCAGCGGCACCACGTTCATGCCCGGCGTGCCGAGGAACTGGGCCACGAAGCGGTTCGCCGGACGGTCGTACAAGTCCAGCGGCGGGCCGCTTTGTTCCAGGCGCCCGTCGCGCAGCACCACCACGCGGTCGGCCAGGGTCATCGCCTCCACCTGGTCGTGGGTGACGTAGATGGTGGTGGCACCCAGCTCCCGGTGCAGGCGCGCGATCTCCACCCGGGTCTGCCCGCGCAGCGCGGCATCCAGGTTGGACAGCGGTTCGTCGAACAGGAACACCTTGGGCGCGCGCACGATGGCGCGGCCGATGGCCACGCGCTGGCGCTGGCCGCCGGAGAGTTCCCGTGGGCGGCGTTGCAGGTAGGGCTCCAGGTTGAGCTTGCGCGCGGCCGCCTGCACCTTGTCGCGGATGGTGGCGGCGTCGACCCCCGCCAGGCGCAGCGCGAAGGACATGTTGTCATACACGCTCATGTGCGGGTACAGCGCGTAGGACTGGAACACCATCGCCAGGTCGCGCTTCGCCGCGGGCACGTGAGTGATGTCGCGCCCCTCCAGGCTCAGCACGCCCTGGTCGATTTCCTCCAGGCCGGCGATCAGGCGCAGCAGCGTGGTCTTGCCGCAGCCCGAGGGGCCGACGAACACCACGAATTCTCCCTGCTCGATGCTCAGGTCGATGCCCTTGATGGCATCCAGGCTGCCGAATTGCTTGCGGATGTGTTCGAGTCGCAGATAGGACATGCTCGCGTCTCCAGACGATTCCGGGCCGGGCCCGGGTTCTCGCGGCCCCGTCGCCGGAGCCTTGGAAGGATTCATTTCACGGCGCCGAAGGTCAGCCCCGACACCAGTTGCTTCTGGCTCATCCAGCCCAGCACGATGATGGGCGCGACCGCCATCAGCGAAGCCGCCGACAGCTTGGCCCAGAACAGGCCCTCCGGGCTGGAGAACGAGGCGATCATGGTGGCCAGGGTTCCCGCGTTGGCCGAAGCCAGGTTGATGGACCAGAAGGATTCGTTCCAGCTCATCACCAGGGCCAGCAGCCCGGTGGAGGACAGGCCGCCGATGCTCAGCGGGAGCACCACGTAGCGCAGTTCGTGCCAGGTGCCGCCGCCGTCCATGCGCACCGCCTCCAGGATCTCGTTGGGGATTTCCTTGAAGCTCGAGTACAGCAGCCACACCATGATCGGCAGGTTCATCAGCATGAACAGCAGGGTCAGCGCGCTCAGCGAGTCCAGCGCGTGCGCCCAGCGCGCGATCAGGTATACGGGAACCAGCGCGCCCACCGCGGGCATCATCTTGGTCGACAGCATCCACATCAGCAGGTCGCGGGTGCGCCGGGTGCGGAAAAAGGCCATCGAGTACGAGGCCGGCGCGGCGATCAGCAGGCCGATCAGCGTGGACAGCCCGGCGGTGATCGCGGAATTGCGCGCGTACAGCAGGTAGTCGCTGCGCGCCTGCACGGCCGCGAAGGCGTGCAGCGTGGGCTTGAACAGGATCTGCGGCGGTATGGAGATGGCCTGCATCTCGCTCTTGAACGCGGTCAGCGCCATCCAGATCAGGGGGAAGGCCACGAGCAGGCCGAGCACCCAGGCGACCAGGGTGCGCAAGGCGGTGGGCAGGAATCGCTGTGCCATGGTGCTTCAGTCCAGGTTCTTTCCGATGGCGCGGATCGCGAACAGCGCGACCACGTTGGCCAGCACCACCGCGAGCAGCGCGCCGGCGGAGGCCATGCCGACGTCGAAATTCACCAGCGCCTGCTTGAAGATCAGGTAGGCCAGGTTGGAGCTGGCGTTGCCGGGCCCGCCGCCGGTGGTGGTGAAGATCTCGGCGAACACGCTGATGAGGAAGATCAGCTCGATCATCACCACCATGGAGATCGAGCGCTTGAGGTGCGGGAAGGTCAGGAACCAGAAGCGCTGCAGCGCATTGGCGCCGTCCATGCGCGCGGCCTCCATCTGCTCCTGGTCCAGCGACTGCAGCGCCGTCATGAAAATGAGGAAGGCGAAAGGCAGCCATTCCCAGGACACGATGATGATGATCGACAGCAGCGGCAGCTCGGTCAGCCAGTCCACCGGCTTGAACCCCAGGGCCAGGCTGATCTGCGCCAGCACGCCGTAGATCGGGTTCATCATCATGTATTTCCACAGCAGCGCGCTGGCCGCGGGCATGACGAAGAAGGGCGCGATGAGCATCAGGCGAACCACCGGCCGGCCGGGGAAGGGCTCGTGCACCAGTTGTGCCAGCGCGATGCCCAGCACCACGGTGATGGCGATCACCGAGCCCAGCAGTTCCAGGGTGTTGACCAGCGAAGTACCGAAGGCCGGATCGCTCATGAAGTAGCGATAGTTCTGCAGGCCCGTGAACAGATGCCGGCCCGGCATCAGCAGGTTGTAGTGCACCAGCGAGAAATACACGGTCATCGCCAGCGGGACCAGCATCCAGGCCAGCAGCGAGACGACCGCCGGCGCCAGCAGCAGGCGGGGAACCAGGCGTTTCATCGTGAGCTCGTTCGGGAGGTCGGGCCGGAGAAGGCCGGCGGGGCGGTCCGCGAGCGGTCCGCCCCGGGGCAGCCTGGCGATTACTTGAGGTAGCCGCCCATCTTCATTTCGCGCGTGGCGGCCGCGTTGCCTTCGGCCAGTGCCTTGTCCACGCTGATGCGCCCGGTCAGCGCCGCGCTGATGTCCTGGCCCACCTGGGTGCCGATGGCCTGGAACTCGGGGATGGCGGCGAACTGGATGCCCACGTACGGGCTCTTGGGCAGCGTGGGGCTGTCCGGATCGGCGCTGCGGATGGCCGCCAGCTCGTCCTTGGCCCACGGCGCCGCGGCCTGGAACTTGGGATTGTCGTAGGTGGACTCGCGGGTGCCGGAGGGCACCAGGCCCCATCCGTCATGCGAGGCGACCAGCTTCACGTAGGCGCGAGACGTGGCCCAGTTGATGAACTTCTGCGCCGCGGCCTCGTGCTTGGCGTCCACGTCGGCCGGAACCGCCAGCGCCCAGGACCACAGCCAGTGCGATCCCTTCGGGGTGACCGCCACCGGGGCCTGGGCGAAGCCCACCTCGGAGGACACCTTGCTCTGCTTGGGATCGGAGACGAAGCCGGCTGCCACGGTGGCGTCCACCCACATGGCGCACTTGCCCTGGTCGAACAGCGACAGGTTGGCGTTGAAGCCGTTGGACGCGGCGCCGGGGGGGCCGTACTTGTTGAGCAGGTTCACGTAGAAGCTCACCGCGTCCTTCCACGGCGTGCTCTGCAGTTGCGGCTGCCACTGCATGTTGAACCACTGCCCGCCGAAGGTGTTGACCATGGTGCTGAGCAGGGCCATGTTCTCGCCCCAGCCCGGCTTGCCGCGCAGGCAGATGCCATACACGCCGGCCTTGGGGTCGTTCATCTTCGCGGCGAAGCCCTGGACCTGCTTCCAGGTCGGGTCGGCGGGCATGCTCAGGCCGGCCTTTTGCATCAGGTCCTTGCGGTACATGAGCATCGAGCTCTCGCCGTAGAAGGGCGCCGCGTACAGCGTGCCCTTGTAGGACAGGCCCGAGCGGATCGCCGGAAGCAGGTCGGCCTCGTCGTAGCTGGCGTCGGGCTGGATGGGCTTGAGCCAGCCCAGCTTGGCCCAGATGGGCACTTCGTACATGCCGATGGTCATGACGTCGAACTGACCGCCCTTGGTCGCGATGTCGGTGGTGACGCGCTGACGCAGCACGTTCTCCTCCAGCGTGACCCACTTCACGTGGATGTCGGGGTTCGCCTTCTCGAAGGCCCCGGTGAGTTTCTGCATCTGGATCATCTGACCGTTGTTGACGGTAGCGATCACCAGGTCCGTGGCATGTGCCGGCAGCATGGCAGCCAGCCCGAGTGCGGTGGCGCCGGCGATGAGCTTCGCTTGCATGAGCCAATCTCCTCGTTTGGAATGGTTTGTTATGGGGGCCGCGAGTCGCCCGCCGCCCAGCCGAAATTCTAGGAAGGACCCTTGCGCGCATTGATACGTTGCGGTCGATCGCCGATACGAATTTGCACCGACAGCTAGGACTTTCCCCAGTTCGGCGCAATTAAGGATGTGCGGCGCAGCATGGCAACGCTCATCGATCTGCTGGAATTGCAGTTAAGGCAACGCTGAAGAAGGTCCACCGCCGAGGGGGCTCGTGCGTTGAAGGTAGATGAAGCAACAGACCCTTGCCATGGCCGCCGATCAAGCCGCCGGATTTGAGCAATACCGTAAGCCGACGAAGCGCGACGTGTTCCTGCAGACGATGGACGAGATCGTGCCGTGGGCGCAGTTGTGCGAGGTGATCGAGCCGCACTATCCCAAGGGCAAAGGTGGGCGGCCGCCGATCGGGCTTGAGCGCATGCTGCGCATGTA
>NZ_KB898492.1 GCF_000377645.1 Thiomonas sp. FB-6
CGCCAGTGGAAACGACCCCGCACCCGGGAATCGCGCCTGCGCGCGCTCGGCCTGGACGCGCAACGCGCCCGGAAATCGAGCGTCAACGGGCGCGGGCCGTGGTGGAATGCCGGGGCTCTGCACATGCGCCATGCGCTGCCGCCGAAATACTTTGCCAACTTGGGGCTGGTCTCGCTGGTGGATATCCATCAGCGGCTCCAGAGTTCTGCTTGAACCGCCGGATGCGGAACCGCACGTCCGGTGGTGTGAGAGGGCTGAGGGGGCGACCCCTCACCCTACTCGATTCCCATGCCCTCAGCGCAGCGGCTCCGCGTCCTCTTCCGGCAGCGTCCAGTCGGGGCGCGGGTAGTGGCAGGTGTAGCCCATCGGGTTGCGCGCGAGGTAGTCCTGATGCTCGGGCTCGGCCGGCCAGAACGCGCCCGCGGGACGAAGTTCGGTCACGATCCGGCCGGGCCACACGCCGCTGGCATCCATGCGTGCGATGAGCTGCCGCGCGGTTTCGTGCTGTTCCGGGCTGAGGTACAGGATCTCCGAGCGATACGAACTGCCGACATCGTTGCCCTGGCGGTCGCGGGTGGTCGGGTCGTGGATCTGGAAGAACACCTTCAGCAGATCGCGAAAGCTCACACGCCCCGGATCGAAGCGCACTTCGACCGCCTCGGCGTGGCGGCCGTGGTTCCGATAGGTGGCGTTGGCCGTGTCGCCCCCGCAATAGCCCACGCGCGTGGACACGACACCGGGTACGCGGCGCAGCAGTTCCTGCATGCCCCAGAAGCAGCCACCCGCCAGGATCGCGGTCTGTTCCATCATTGGTCCTCCACCAGCGGCAGATAGTCCTCGTAGCCTTGCGCGGCCATGTCCGCGCGAGGGATGAAGCGCAGCGACGCGGAGTTGATGCAATAGCGCAGTCCGCCGCGCTCGGGCGGGCCGTCGTCGAACACGTGGCCGAGGTGGCTGTCGGCGTCGGCCGAGCGCACTTCGGTGCGGATCATGCCGTGGCTGGCGTCCCGCTGCTCCTGGATGCGTCCCGATTCGATCGGCCGGCTGAAACTCGGCCATCCGCATCCGCTGTCGAACTTGTCGGACGAGGCGAACAGTGGTTCGCCCGACACGATGTCGACGTAGATGCCGGGCTCGTGGTGATGCAGGTAGGCGCCCGTGCCCGGCGGCTCGGTCGCCGCCTGCTGGGTCACGCGCCTGGCCATCGGATCGAGCGCGGCGATGGCTTCGGGGCGGACGGGGTAATGCTTCATGGCTTGCTCCTTTCGCGGCACGAATCATGCGCCGACCCAGCTTGGTCGGACATTGGCGCAATTCCTGACGTCCATCGTCGGGGGCCGGCTATCGGGCCCATTGAATCAATTCAATGGATCATGTTCATCTATTGTCCTACGCTATTGTCGAAGCTCTTGCATCTGCGATGCAACGGTCGGACGGCCGCATTCAGAGCTTGTGCATCTGGCAAGACGCCAAATTAAAGTTGCACGACAACCCAACGACCGTAGGAGAGGACGATGGATCAGAAGACGGCGAGTTCAGGGAAGTGCCCGGTCATGCACGGCGGGGCGACCGAGACCGGGATGTCCAACGTGGACTGGTGGCCCAAGGCGCTGAACCTGGATATCCTGCACCAGCATGACCGCAAGACCGATCCGATGGATCCGGGCTTCGACTACCGCCAGGCGGTGAAGGGCCTGGACTTCGCCGGGCTCAAGAAGGACCTGCATGCGCTGATGACCGACAGCCAGCCCTGGTGGCCCGCCGATTGGGGGCACTACGGCGGCTTGTTCATCCGCATGGCCTGGCACGCCGCGGGCACCTATCGGGTGGCCGACGGGCGCGGCGGCGCGGGAACCGGCAACCAGCGCTTCGCGCCGTTGAACTCCTGGCCCGACAACGGCAACCTGGACAAGGCGCGGCGCCTGCTGTGGCCCATCAAGAAAAAGTACGGCAACAAGATCAGCTGGGCCGACCTGATCGTGCTGGCGGGTACCGTGGCCTACGAATCGATGGGTCTGAAGACCTTCGGCTTCGGCTTCGGGCGCGAGGACATCTGGCATCCGGAGAAGGACGTGTACTGGGGCGCCGAGCGCGAGTGGCTGGCACCCAGCGACGGACGCTACGCCGCGGTGGACGACCCGTCCACGCTGGAGAACCCCCTGGCGGCGGTGCAGATGGGCCTGATCTACGTGAACCCCGAAGGGGTCAACGGCAAGCCCGATCCGCTGAAGACGGCAGCCCAGGTGCGCGAGACCTTCGCCCGCATGGCGATGAACGACGAGGAAACGGCGGCGCTGACCGCCGGCGGCCACACGGTGGGCAAGGCCCACGGCAACGGCGACGCCAAGCGCCTGGGGCCGGCGCCCGAGGGCGCGGAGATCGAGGACCAGGGCCTGGGCTGGCTGAACAAGAGCGGCCGGGGCATCGGGCGCGACGCCGTCACCAGCGGCATCGAGGGCGCGTGGACCACCCACCCGACGCGCTGGGACAACGGCTATTTCGCCATGTTGCTGGGCCATGACTGGGAACTGAACAAGAGCCCGGCGGGGGCCTGGCAATGGGAGCCGGTGGACATCCGCGAGCAGGACATGCCGGTGGACCCGGAGGATCCGTCCATGCGCCGCAAGCCCATCATGACCGATGCGGACATGGCCATGAAGATGGACCCGGCCTACCGCGCGATCTCCGAGCGTTTCCAGCGTGATCCGGCCTACTTCTCGGAGGTGTTCGCCCGCGCCTGGTTCAAGCTCACCCACCGCGACATGGGGCCGAAGGCGCGCTACCTCGGGCCGGACGTGCCGGCGCAGGACCTGATCTGGCAGGATCCGGTGCCGGCCGGGCGCCGCGACTACGACGCGGCCGCGCTGAAGGCGCGCATCGCCGAGGCCCGCCTGAGCATCGCCGACATGGTGGCCACCGCCTGGGACAGCGCGCGTACCTTCCGGGCCTCCGACATGCGCGGCGGCGCCAACGGCGCGCGCATCCGCCTGGCCCCGCAGAAGGACTGGAAGGGCAACGAGCCCGAGCGCCTGGCCCGCGTGCTGGGGGTGCTCGAGGGCATCGCCTCGCAGAGCGGAGCCAGCGTGGCGGACCTCATCGTCCTGGCGGGCAACCTGGGCATCGAGCAGGCGGCGCAGGCCGGCGGCTTCGACATCACCGTGCCGTTCGCGCCGGGCCGCGGCGACGCCACCCAGGAGATGACCGACGTGGAGTCCTTCGCGGTGCTGGAGCCCATCCACGACGGCTTCCGCAACTGGCTGAAGAAGGACTACGCGGTCAGCGCCGAGGAACTGCTGCTCGACCGCGCCCAGCTGATGGGGCTGAGCGCGCCGGAGATGACCGTGCTGATCGGCGGGCTGCGGGTGCTGGGGGCCAACCACGGCGGCGTCGGGCATGGCGTGTTCACCGGGCGCGTGGGCGTGCTGAGCAACGACTTTTTCGTGAACCTGACGGACATGTCCAACACCTGGACTCCGGGCGGTGGCGGCCTGTACCAGATTCGCGACCGCCGCAGCGGTGCGCTGAAGTGGACGGCCACGCGCGTGGACCTGGTGTTCGGTTCGAACTCGGTGCTGCGCGCCTACGCCGAGGTCTATGCGCAGGACGACAACCGCGAGAAGTTCGTGCGCGATTTCGTCGGCGCCTGGACCAAGGTGATGAACGCCGACCGCTTCGACCTCGCCTGAGCACCCGAGGGCCAGGGTGGCCGCGCCGCGCAGAAGGTGGCCGCGCGGCCACTAGCATGGAGTCTTTCGCCGGAGACTCCATGCATTTCCTTGCCCTTGCCGTGTGTTTCAGCGTCGCCGTCTCGCTGTGGCTGCGCCAGGCGCCCGCATGGCGCCTGGATCTGGGACAGATGGTGCTGTGGAACTACGCCACGGCCTCGATGCTGTGCCTGCTGCTCCTGCATCCCAGGCTGGATGCCTCCAGCCTGTCGCGCATGCCCTGGGGCATCGCCCTGGCGCTGGGCGTGGTGCTGCCGGGCCTGTTCGTGATCATGGGGCGCGCGGTGCAAAGCGCGGGCATCGTGCGCGCCGACATCGCGCAGCGCCTGTCGCTGCTGTTGTCGCTGGCGGCGGCCTTCACCCTGTTCGGGCAGCGGGTGAACGCCTGGCAGTTGCTGGGCATCGCGTTGGGGCTGCTCGCCATGCTGGCGCTGCTGGCGCGCCCGGCGGCGCGCGCGCTGCGCGGCGACGCGGCGCTCTGGCTGCTCGCCGTGTGGTTCGGCTACGCGCTGGTCGACGTGCTGCTCAAGCTGCTGGCGCTGCGCGGCGCCAACTTCGGCACCGCGCTGCAGAGCAGTTTCGTGCTGGCCTTCGTCTGCATGGGTGTGGCGCAGGCGCTGCGCCTGGCCCGCGGCACGCGCATGGACCTGCGCAGCCTGGGCGGCGGCATCGTGCTGGGGCTGCTCAACTACGCCAACATCGACCTCTACATCCGTGCGCACCAGAGCCTGAGCGCCAACCCCGCGGTGGTGTTCGCGGGCATGAACCTGGGCGTGGTGGGGCTGAGCGCGCTGGTGGGCATGTTGTGGCTGCGCGAGCCGACCAGCCGGCTCAATCGCGCGGGCATCGTGCTGGCGGGCCTGGCCATCGCCGCGCTGACCCGCGCGGCGGGCTGAGGCAGCCGGCGCGGGCCGTCAGCCGGCGGCCTGCCCGGGCTGCGCGCTGGCCAGCTGCCGGCCGACGTAGGTGACGGGGCCGGTGGGCTGGCCGGTGGGCGAGCCGCCCAGCGGCTCGACGCTGATGGCGAAGCCCTTGGCCTGCACCGCCGCCTCCACCAGTTTCGGCGGCATCGGCATGTGTTCGGTGCCCTTCAGGCTGACCACGCCGGCGGCGATGGGCTTGCCCTGGCGCGGCAGCACCCACAGCTCGAAGGACTTGCCGGGGGGAGCCACCTGCTCGCCCACCGCGGTCAGCGCGGCGCGGGTGCCGCGCACCTGCAGCACCGCGGCGTGGCCGGCGGGGCCGTCGAGCACCGCCACCAGCTGGGCCGGCGCGGGCGCCGGCCCGGACGTGCGCAGCAGCAGGGCCACCAGCAGCGCCAGCGACACGGCGGCGGTGGCACCCAGTCCCAGCGCCAGGCCGCGCCAGGCGCGCAGGCCCCAGCCCACGATGCCGTTCGTGCCCGGCGCCGCCGAAGCCGCCGGCGGCCGCGCGCCGTCCAGGCGGCGCTGCACGGCGGCCCAGACCGCCTCGGGCGTGTGTTCGGGCAGCAGCGCTTGGTCCAGGCGAGCGCGCCATTGCTCGTGCGCGAGGGCCAGTTCCGGGCGCTCGGCCAGCAGGGTCTGGTAACGCCGGCGCGCAGCCGCGCCCATGCCGCCGGTGAGATAGTCGGCGGCCAGGCGCTCGAGCAGTTCGGGGTGGCGTTCGAGGCGCATCAGGCCGCTCCCCGCGCGAGGCATTCGCGCAGTGCCAGCACCGAGCGCCGGATCACCGTCTTCACGGTGCCCAGCGCCATGTCGAAGCGCGCGGAGATTTCGGAATGGCTCAGGCCCAGCACGTAGGACTCGGTCAGCAACTCGCGCTGGCGCGGCTGCAGTTGCTCGAAGCAGCGGCGCACCTGGCCTTGCGAAAGGCTGGCCTCCAGGCGCTGCTCCGGGTTGGGCGCGGGGTCGGCGTACTCGGCCGCCTCGGGCAGTTCCTCGAGGCTGCCGGCCGGGTCCCGGCGTTGCGCGCGCAGGCGGTCGCGGCAGGTGTTGCGCACCACCGCGGCCAGCCAGGCCTCGGCGGCGCCGGCCGCCGGGCGATAGCTGGCGGCCTGGTGCCAGATTTTCACGTAGGCGTCCTGCATGGCGTCCTCGGCCTGGGTGGCGTCGCGCAGCAGGCGCAGGCAGATGGCCCAGGCTCGGCGGCGCGTGGCCTCGTACAGGCGCGAGAAGGCCTCGCGGTCGCCGAGTGCGGTGAAGGCCAGGAGTTTTTCCAGGTCGGGCATGCCGTGCGGCGTCGTGCTCGGCCGCGCGCGGCGGGGCGCCGCGCGCGGGCGCCACGGGCGGCCGGAATCGCCCGTGGCGCCACGCATCTTAGCCGCGGACGCGTGCGGGTTCAGGCGATGAAAGCCGCCGGCACCGGGTTCTCGCCCAGCGCGTTGAGCAGGATGGCCCAGTGCATGGTCTCGTCGCCGAGGATGCTGGCGGCCGCCTTGGCCAGGTCGCGGTTGTGGAACTGCGGCACCGTGCCCAGGTAGGCGCTGGCCGCGCCCTTTTCCAGGCCGGCGGCGAAGCGCAGCACGTCGGCCTGGTTCTTCAGCTTGTCGGTGGGAAAGCCGTAGTCGGCGGGCTTCTTGGCCATCACCGGGGCGCCACCCAGCTTGGAGATGGTGGCCTCGAGAATGCCCGCGTGCGCCTTGTGCTGGCCCTGGAAGTCCACGGCCACGGCGAGCACGGGCTTTTGCAGCAGCCCCGACTCGGCGCCCACCTGGTAGGCGGCGATGGCCTGGTACTCCAGGCCGAGGGCCACGTTGAGCATGTCGATGTCGCTTTGCGTGGACATCGAGGCGGCGAAACTGCGCGTGGGCAGCGCCAGCGCCGAGGCGGCGCCCAGCCCGGCCACGAACAGTCCTCCGCGCTTGAACCAGTCGCGGCGGTCGAGGGCGGGGGTGTTGCGGTCGTCGGATGCGTTCATGGGATGCTCCTGAGCGTTGTAGGGAAGGTTCAAGGAGAGCCGCCGAGGGCCGCGCTCCTTGTCCTGACTTACGCGGCGGACGAGCAATCGGATTCAAACGCCTGTCACGCGGCCGGCGCATGCTGCGCGGCGGGAGGATTCGCGCTGCCCGACGCCACGCTCGACACCCGTCTGGGCGCCGCCTTGCGCCTGGCGCGGCCGCGATCGACCTGAGCGCGCTGCGCGTCGGCTCAGCGCTCCGGCAGGTCGAACACCAGCACTTCGGCGCCTTCGCCGTGGCGCAGCTGCAGGGTGTCGGCGTGGCGCAGCATCAGCGCGTCGCCCGCGCGCAGTTCGACGGCGTTGGCGTGCAGCGAGCCGCGCACCAGGTGCACGTAGGCGCGGCGCGCCGGGTCCAGGCTCAGCTCGGCGTGTTCGCCGCCGTCGAACAGCCCGGCGTACAGGCTGGCGTCCTGGTGCATGCGCAGCGCACCATCGCGGCCCTGGCCGTCGACGATGCGGCACAGGCGTCCGCGCCGCGCGTCCGGCGCGAAATGTTTCTGTTCGTATCCCGGAGCGATGCCGGTGGACCGCGGCTGGATCCAGATCTGCAGGAAATGCACGGCCTGGGTGCGCGAGGGATTGAATTCGCTGTGCTGCACCCCGGTGCCGGCGCTCATGCGCTGCACGTCGCCCGGGCGCAGCGTGGATCCGTTGCCCAGCGAGTCCTGGTGCGCGAGTTCGCCTTCGAGCACGTAGCTGATGATCTCCATGTCTCGGTGCCCGTGCTCGCCGAAACCTGCGCCGGGCTGTACCCGGTCCTCGTTGATCACCCGCAGCGGGCCGAACTCGATGTGGTTCGGGTCGTAGTAGGACGCGAAACTGAAGCTGTGGAAGGATTCCAGCCAGCCGTGGTTGGCGTGGCCTCGTTGTTCAGACCTGCGAATCTGCTGCAGCATGGTGTCAGGGACGGTGATGTTCTGTCGACGAATCCAGCATACGGGAACGTACGTACTCGTTTCGGACGCCGCGCACGCGGCGGCGTCAACTGAACAATAATCGAAATCCCATGCGGAAATCCCAAGAAGGCCCCGCGGGGCCGCAGACGAGGCCCGTCCCGATGTGTCATTCCGTTGCGTTGCGCAGCATCGCGCTAGCCGATCCCGATCCCCAGCGCCTGCGCGAGCGGGTGCTGGCCGACTTCCACGCCAGCTTCGACCGCTACGAGAGCCTGTTCGAGGTGTTGCAGGGGGAGCAGGCCTTCACGGTCAAGCCGATCGCGCTGCGCCACCCGCTGATCTTCTATCTCGGCCACACGGCGACTTTTTTCATCAACAAGCTGGTGCTCGCCGGCGTGCTGCAGCAGCGCATCGATCCGCGCCTGGAGTCGATGTTCGCGGTGGGCGTGGACGAGATGAGCTGGGACGACCTGGACGAGGCGCATTACGACTGGCCCTCGGCGGCGCAGGTGCGCGCCTACCGCGACCGCGTGCGCCAGACCGTGGACCGGCTGATCCGCGAGTTGCCGATCAGCTCGCCGATCGCCTGGGACAGCCCCTGGTGGGTGATCCTGATGGGCATCGAGCACGAGCGCATCCACCTGGAGACCTCCTCGGTGCTGATCCGCCAGCATCGCCTGGAGTTCGTGCGTCCGCATCCGCACTGGCAGCCCTGTCCGGAGCGCGGCGAGCCGCCCGCCAATGAACTGGTGCCGGTGGCCGCGGCCAGCTTGCGCCTGGGCCGCGACCGCGCCGACCCGGGCTATTACGGCTGGGACAACGAATTCGGCGAGCACGTGGCGAATACCGCTGCCTTCCAGGCCGCGCGCCATCTGGTGAGCAACCGGGAATTCCTGGGATTCGTGCAGGCCGGGGGCTACGCCGACGATGCCCTGTGGAGCGAGGAGGGCGCGGCCTGGAAGGCCTTCGCGCGGGCCGAGCACCCGAGCTTCTGGCTGCGCGAGGGCGCGCACTGGAAGCTGCGCCTGATGTGCGAGGTGGTGGACATGCCGTGGAACTGGCCGGTGGAGACCAATTTCCACGAGGCGCAGGCCTTTTGCAACTGGAAGGCACGGCGCGACGGACTGCCGGTGCGCCTGCCCAGCGAGGACGAATGGCACGCGCTGCGCCGCGCCGCCGGCATCGGCGACGGGCCGCAGCCGCGCCCGGCTGCGGCGAACTTCGAACTCGACCACTGGGCCTCCTCCTGCCCGGTGGACCGCTTCGCCCATGGCCCGTTCTTCGACGCCGTGGGCAATGTGTGGCAGTGGCTGGACACGCCGACCTACCCCTTCCCGGGTTTCCAGGTGCATCCGATCTACGACGACTTCACCACGCCCACTTTCGATGAACGCCACAATCTGATCAAGGGCGGGTCGTGGGTGTCCTGCGGAAACCAGGCGCTGCCGGTGTCGCGCTATGCCTTCCGCCGGCACTTTTTCCAACATGCCGGGTTCCGCTACGTGGTGGGCGAGCGCCCGGCGCCGCCGGAGGGCTCGATGTACGAGACCGATGCGCTTGTTTCGCAGTACTGCGAGTTCCATTGGGGGGCCGAGCCCTTCGGCGTGCCGAACTTCCCGCGCGCGCTGGCCGAGATCGCGGTGCGCGCGATGCAGGGTCGGCCGATGCGCCGCGCCCTCGACCTGGGCTGCGCGACGGGGCGCGCCAGCTTCGCGCTGGCGCGGCATTTCGAGCATGTCGTGGGCATCGACTTCTCGGCCCGTTTCATCGGCGTGGGCACGCAGCTGGCCGAGCAGGGACGCATCCGCTACCAGCTTCCCGACGAGGGCGAGCTGGTGTCCTACCACGAGCGCAGCCTGCGCGAGTACGCGCTGCAGGACCTGGCCGGCAAGGTGGAGTTCGTGCAGGGCGATGCCTGCAACCTCAAGGCCACGGTTCGCGACTTCGATCTCGTGCTCGCGGCCAACCTGATCGACCGGCTCTACAGCCCGGCGCTGTTCCTGCGCGAGGTGCACCGGCGCATCGTCAGCGGGGGCATGCTGGTGATCACCTCGCCGTATACATGGCTGGAGGAGCACACGCGGCGCGAGGAGTGGATCGGAGGCTTCAAGAAGGACGGCGAGAACTTCAGCACCCTGGACGGGCTGGAGCAGATGCTGGGCGAGCATTTCGAGCGCGTGGGCGAGCCGCTGCAAGTGCCCTTCGTGATTCGCGAGACGCGGCGCAAGTTCCAGCACACGGTTTCCGAGCTCACGGTCTGGCGCCGCCGCTGAGGCGGCATGCGGGAGGCGGCGCCGGGGGGAGGCGGCGGCGGCGAATTCGTACACTGTGGCCGCCGCAGCCCCCCACGTCGCCGGATGAAGCACCTGCTCGAAAACCTGTTCTCGGAACGCCACCGCCTGACCGCGCGACGGCGCGCCATGGCGGTGCTGCACGAGGTCTGCCGCAATCACGAGAGGCTGAACCTGTTCGCCGACGGCGCGCCGCGCGAGATGCCGTCCATCCTGCTGGATGTGGACGAGGACGCCGGCACCGTGGTGTTCGACATCCCGCCGCAGGTGGAGGGGGTGGAGTGGGATCAGCGCGATCCGGTGCTGGCGGTAGCGCGCTACGAAGGCGTGTTCGTCGGTTTCGAGCTGGACGACATCGAGCCCGTGGCCTGGAACGGGGCGCAGGCCTTGCAGGCGACGCTGCCGCCGCGGGTGTACTACCTGCAGCGGCGCCAGTATTTCCGGGTTCCGGTGGCCAGCGGCGACGTCAGCGCCGTGGTGCTGGTGCGCCAGGGCGCGGCGGCGGTCAACGCCCGCTGCCATGACCTGAGCGCCGGAGGCATGCGCGTACTGGTCGCCCCGGTGAGCGGAGATTTCCCGCTGCGTGCCGGCGAACTCCTGCAGGAGCTGCGCTTCCAGCTCAAGGGCACCGCGCTGCAGACGGCGGCGCGCATCCAGCACGTGGACCAGCCCGTGCAGCTGCCCAACGGCAAGAGCCTGGTGCCGCTGGGCCTGGAGTTCTGCGACAAGAGCTTCGCCTTCGACCAGGCGGTGGTTCGCTACGTGCAGCAGCGCGACCGCGACCTGCTCAGCGGCCGGGCCTGACGGGTCCATCCCCGCAGCGACCTGGCCTGTGGGGAAATTGTCATAAGCCGCGGGCAATTTGGCCCCTTCGGGGTGTTCCCCCGGCCGCCGGCGCGCCGATTCACGGCACAATCACGGCACAATCATGTCCTTTGACCACCGGGCCCCTTGCGCAGGGGCGCAGGGCGGCGCTCCGGCGGAGCGGCCGCCGCAGCGCGGGGCCCGCAGATCCACGAAGGTCCGCATTCCAGGTGTTCCAGCGCCCGCCGATGTCTTCCGAGCCCTCCCGACAACGCCAGTGGCTTGAATTCGCCACCTCCATCCTGCGCGAACTGGTGGCGGGGCATGCGCCTTCGGCGCTCGCGCAGCGCCTGTGCCGGCTGGCCGAGAGCCAGGCGCCGGGGCGCGTGGCCAGCATCATGGTGCTGGGCGAGGACCGCTGCCTGTACGTCTACGCGGCTCCTGGCGCGCCGCCGGCGCTGCTGGCCGAGCTCGAGGGGCTGCGCCCCGGGCAGGGCAGCGGCTCCTGCGGCAACGCCGCGCTGGCGGAGGAGCCGGTGCTGGTCGACGACATCGCCTCCGACACGCGCTGGGAGGACCTGCGCGCCTCGGCGCAGCGCTTCAACCTGGGCTCCTGCCATTCCTATCCCGTCTGGCACGAGGGCGAACTCATTGGCACCTTCGCGCTGACCGCCACCGCCTCGGGGCCGGCGGCCGCCGAGGAACTGGAACTGCTGGAGTTCGCGGCCACCATGGCCGGCACGCTGCTGGGCTTCGAGCGCCTGCGCCGGCGCGGCGAGCGCGAGCAGGCGGTGCACGCGGCCATGCTGGACAACGCACTCGTGGGCATGGCCCTGCTGCAGGGGCGCATCATCCGCGCCGCCAACGCCACGCTGGCCCAGATGCTCGGCCATGCCGACGCGAGCGAGCTGGTCGGGCGCGGCGTGGACGAGCTCTACGCCGCCTCGGGCGACTTCAAGCGCTGGCGCCAGCAACTGGAAGGGCCGCTGCGAGACTCCGGGCAGGCGCGCGCGGAGCTCTGCGTGCGACGGCTCGACGGCGAGACGGCCTGGTGGGAGATCGCCGGCCGCCGGGTCGAGCACGACCATGGGGATTTCGATTCGGTCTGGTCGGCGGTGGACATCACGCAGCGCCGCCAGGCGCAGGAACGCCTGCGCTGGCAGGCACGCCACGATGCGCTGACGCAGTTGCCCAACCGCTACGGGCTGGACCATTTCCTGCAGCGTGAACTCGAACAGGTGGCGCAGGAAGGCGCGCGCCTGGCGCTGGGCTGGCTGGACCTGGACGATTTCGCCGGGGTCAACGAACGCTGGGGCCACCTGGTGGGCGACGCCGTGCTGCGCCAGGTGGCGCAGCGCCTGAGCGGGGCGCTGGGTCCGCGCGACCTGCTGGCGCGCATCGGCGGCGACGAGTTCGTGCTGGTGCTCAACCACGTCGAGGGGCCGGAGCAACTGGCGCGGCGCCTGCAGCCCTTCGAGCAGGCCATGCAGGCCGAGTTCGGCACCGGCTCGTCGGCGCTGCGCCTGGGCATGAGCCTGGGCCTGGCCATGTTCCCCGACGACGAGACCAGCGTGGACGGGCTGTTGCGCCAGGCCGACGCCGCGCTGCTGAGCTGCAAGATGCGCAAGGCCGAGCGCGACAACTGGTGGCTGCGCTGGGGCGAGCCCATGCGCGGGGAGCTTTCCGCGCTGGGGGCCGCGCGCACCCCGCAGGCCTACGGGGAGGCCGCCGGACAGCTGCTGGCGGAGGCGCGCTCGCAGGGCCTGAGCCTGGACGATGCGCTGCTGCAGGCCTATTTCGGGCGCCTGCACGAGGACGCGCAGACAGCCGCCGCGCTGAACGCGCTGGACGGGGACACCCGCGCGAGGCTGCGCGAGCGCGAGACCGCGCAACTGCGCGCGCTGCTCGAGCCGGGCGCCGCCGAGCATGAACGCGGCGACACGGCGCTGCGCGCCGGGCGCAGGCACGCGCTGGTGGGCGTGGCTTCGGCCGCGCTGACCCGCGCCCTGTTCGGGCTGCACCACGAGCTGGCCGAGCGCATCGGCCAGCTTTCCATGCACAGCCTGCGCCGCCTGCAGTTGCTGGACGTGCTGGCGCAGCGGGTGAGCCGGGAGTTGCAGCAGCGCATCCTGGGAGCCGACGAGGTCACGCGCGCCTACCGCGAGTGGGCCACGCAGGCCCTGGGCGATCTGGAGCGCTTCGGCGTGTGGGCGGACTTCGTCGGCCACGTCGGGCGCGCGCTGGAGGGGCTTCCGGGCATCGCGGGTGTGGCGCTGGCGCGTCCGCGCGAGGACGGCCGCTTCGTGTTCGAGTACCACAGCCAGGCCCTGCAGGCGCTGGTGGACGTGGGGGCCGAGGTCAGCGGCGACG
This sequence comes from Thiomonas sp. FB-6, assembly GCF_000377645.1. Taxonomy (GTDB): domain Bacteria; phylum Pseudomonadota; class Gammaproteobacteria; order Burkholderiales; family Burkholderiaceae_C; genus Thiomonas_A. The sequence continues at coordinate 13,027 of NZ_KB898492.1, forward strand.
GCACCCTGGCGCGTTGCTGGATGCAGGGCCGGGTGCAGATGACCGTGGTGCATGCGCTGGATCCGACGGTGGCGCGCTGGCACGCCGCCGCGGCGGCGGCCGGGGTGCGCAGCAGCGCGGCCATTCCGGTGCTGGACGCACACGGCCGCCCGGTGGCCGTGGTGTCGCTGTTCGCGCGCAACCCGGGGCAGTTCGGGCCCCAGGCGGTGGGGCCGTGGCTGGACACCGTGATGCAGATCTTCCGCCAGGCCTGGGCCCGTTTCGAGGCCGCCGCGCTGACGGTGCCGATGTCCGGCGCGGCGATGGCGCGCTCGCGCGAACTGATCGGCGCGCAGAAGGTGTGCATGCTGTACCAGCCCATCATCGACCTGTGCGACGGCAGCTGTACCAAGGTGGAGGCGCTGGCGCGCCTGAGCGACGGCGAGCGCCTGCGCACTCCCGACGAATTCCTGCCCGCCTGCGGCAGCGTGGAGCTGGGCCAGCTGTTCAGCCAGGGCCTCGGCCAGGTGCTGCGCCAGCTGGGCGAATGGGAACGCGAGGGCCTGGTGCTCGACGCGTCCATCAACCTGCCTCCCAGCGTGCTGCGCCAGCGCGACCTGTGCACGGTGGTGGAGCGGGCGCTGGTGGCGCACGGCATCGAGCCCGCGCGCCTGACCTTCGAGCTGCTGGAGACCGAGCAGTGGATCGGCGACTCCAGCATCGACCGCACGGTGCAGGCGCTGAAGGACCTGGGTACGCGCATGGCCATGGACGACATGGGCGCAGGCCATTCCACGCTGCTGCGCCTGCGCCAGCTGCAGTTCGACCTGGTCAAGATCGACCGCGGCCTGGTGCGCGACATGCCCTCCAATCCGCAGGCGGTGGCGGCCATCGTCGGCGGCCTCACCGAACTGATGCACCGCCTCGGCCTGGCCGTGGTGGTGGAGGGCCTGGAGACTCCCGAACTGGTGCGCCTGGCCACCGAGCTCGGCGCCGACGCCGGCCAGGGCTACGCCATCGCCCGCCCGCTGGCGCCGCGCCAGGCGCTGCAGTGGTTCCTGGCGCGCCGCGCCTCCGAGGGGCGCCGCGAGGCGGAACCGGCCTTATAACCGGCGCGTCTAACGGTATCACGACACGGTAGTTGGGATCGAGGGGGGGCCTGCCTAGCATGCAGGCTGTGTCGAACCCTGCACGCGCGCCGCGGCGACGTGCGAACCCCCGCCCCATGTACCGCTACAGTGCATTCGACCGCGCCTTCGTGCATGCGCGCGCGGCTCAGTTCCGAGACCAGTTGCACAGGCATCTGGAAGGCTCGCTGAGCGAAGAGGAATTCAAGCCGCTGCGCCTGCAGAACGGCTGGTACATCCAGCGCCACGCGCCGATGTTGCGCGTGGCGGTGCCCTACGGCGCGCTGGCGACGCGCCAGCTGCGCGCGCTGGCCGACATCGCCGAGCGCTTCGACCGCGGCTACGCGCATTTCACGACGCGCCAGAACGTCCAGTACAACTGGATCGAGCTGCCGCGCAGCGCCGACGTCATGGACCTGCTGGCCGAGGTGGACATGCACGGCATCCAGACCAGCGGCAATTGCGTGCGCAACATCACCACCGACGCGCTCGCCGGAGTAGCGCCGGACGAGATCGCCGATCCGCGCCCGTATTGCGAGATCCTGCGCCAGTGGAGCACCCTGCACCCCGAGTTCGCCTTCCTGCCGCGCAAGTTCAAGATCGCGGTCGGCGGCGCGCGGGAGGACCGCGTGGCCTCGGGCTGGTACGACATCGGCATGCACCTGGTGCGCGATGCGGCCGGCGAACTCGGCCTGCGCGTGCTGGCCGGCGGCGGCATGGGCCGCACCCCCCTGATCGGCAGCGTGGTGCGCGAGTTCCTGCCCGTGCGCCACATGCTGCTCTACACCGAGGCGATCCTGCGGGTCTACAACCTGTACGGGCGCCGGGACAATCTGTGGAAGGCGCGCATCAAGATCCTGGTGCGCTCCGAGGGACAGCGTTTCGTGGACGCGGTGGAACGCGAGTTCGCCGCCATGGTCGAGCGCGACGTGGGTGCCGAGGCGCTGCTCGTGAGCGAGGCCCAGGTGCAGGCCATGGCCGCGCATTTCGAGGCGCCGCCCGAGCAGCTGCCGAGCGCCCAGCAGGCGGCGGAGGCGGCCGAGGCCGCGCGGCGCGCGCAGCCAATCCAGGCCTATGCGCGCTGGCTGGAGCGCAATGTGCATGCGCACCGGCTGGCCGACCACCGCGTGGTCACGCTGTCGCTCAAGCGAACCGGGCAGGCGCCGGGCAACGCCACCGCGCAGCAGATGCGCGCGGCGGCGGCGCTGGCCGAGCGCTTCGGGCGCGGCGAGCTGCGCGTGAGCCACGAGCAGAACCTGGTGCTGCCGTGGGTGCGCGAGTCCGAGCTCGCGCTGCTGTGGGAACAGGCGCGCGAGGCCGGCATGGCTACCCCCAACATCGGCCTGCTCGGCGACATCATCGCCTGCCCCGGGGGTGATTTCTGCGCGCTGGCCAACGCGCGCTCGCTGCCGGTTGCCGAGGACATCGCCCAGCGTTTCCAGGACCTGGACGAGATGTTCGACATCGGCGACCTGGACCTGAACATCAGCGGGTGCATCAACTCCTGCGGGCACCATCACAGCGGCCACATCGGAATCCTCGGCGTGGACAAGGACGGTTCCGAGTGGTACCAGATCACCGTGGGCGGCGGCGACGGCTCCACGCGCGGCGGCAGCGCCGCGCCGGGGCGCATCATCGGCGCGTCCTTCGCCGCCGACGAGGTGGCCGACGCGGTGGAAGCGCTGGTGGACGTCTACCGGGAACAGCGCCAGCAGGGCGAACGTTTCATCGACACGGCGCGCCGGCTCGGCCCGGCGCCTTTCGCGGCGGCCGCGGATGCGGTGCGGCGCAGCACGGCACGCAAGGTGGCGGCATGAAATTCATCGATTCCTCGCGCGACCCCTGGGTCGCCCACGATCCGGCTGCGCAGCAAGCCGGGCAGGCTCCCGCGTACGCGCTGCTGGCGTTGCAGGACTGGCTGGGCCTCGAGCGCTCGCAGCGCCAGCAGCTGTCGCGCGGCTCGCGGGTCGGCCTCGTGCTGCCCAACGACTTCGAGGTCGAGGCGCTGGAGGCTGAGCTGCCCGCGCTGGCCCTGCTCGCGCTGCAGTTCCCCAAGTGGACCGACGGACGCGCCTATACCCAGGCCCGGCTGCTGCGCCTGCGCTACCGCTTCGCCGGCGAGCTGCGCGCCACCGGCCAGGTGCTGGTGGACATGCTGCTGCCGCTGGCGCGCAGCGGCTTCGACTCCGCGCAACTGCGCGAGGACCAGGACCCGCTGGCCGCGCGCCGCGCATTGGAATTCTTCCCCGGTCACTACCAGGCCGACGCTCGGCAGCCGCTGCAGCGGCCGGCAGGCCTGGCCTGGGCCGCGCTGGCGGAGGCCGCATGAGCGCCGTGCACGGCCGCTCCGAAGCGGCGCTCCACTCCCTCGGGGAGTCGAGCGTAGCGAGGAGGGTCGTCCAGTGAGCGCGGTGGAGGCCTTCGAGCCCCTCGGCGCGCGCCCGGCCCCGGTGCAGCCGGCGGCGCTGCGCCACGCCAGCGCCGGCGCGCACTACCCGCAGCGCCTGGCGCGCAGCGTCGAGCTGCTGCGCCAGGCGGCCGCGGAGCATGCGGGCGCGGTGGTGCAGGCCAGCAGCCTGGGGGTGGAGGACATGGTGCTGACCGACCTGATCCAGCGCCACGGCCTGGACATCCGCGTGGCCACTCTGGACACCGGCGCGCTGCACCTGGAGACCCTGGAGCTGATCGCGCGCGTGCGCCGCCACTACGGCATCGACGTGGAAGTGCTGCAGCCCAGCCAGGAGGCGGTGGTGGCTTTCGTCGGCCGCCACGGCCCGGATGCGATGTACCGAAGCGTGGAGCTGCGCAAGGCCTGCTGCGCGGTGCGCAAGCTCGAGCCCCTGGGGCGCATGCTCGACGGACGCAGGGCCTGGATCACCGGCCTGCGCCGCGAGCAGTCGGCGCAGCGCGAAGGCGTGGTCGAGCGTGAGGTGGGCGCCGACGGCCGCGTGAAGTTCAGCCCGCTGGCTTCCTGGAGCCTGGGCGAGGTCTGGCATTACGTGGCCGAGCACGGCGTGCCCTACAACCCCCTGCACGACCGCTTCTATCCCAGCATCGGCTGCGCGCCCTGTACGCGCGCGGTGTCCGTGGGAGAGGACCAGCGGGCGGGCCGCTGGTGGTGGGAACTGGACGGAGCCAAGGAGTGCGGTCTGCACCCCGAGGGCCGGCATGTCGTGGGAGCCAAAGCGTGAACGCTATCGTGCAACAAGAAGTTCAGGCCGTGCATCGGGCGCAGCGCGCGCTGCCCGCGGTGGACCGGCGTCATCTGGATGCGCTGGAGGAAGAAGCCATCTTCATCCTGCGCGAAGTGGCCGGGGCCTTCGAGCGTCCGGCGCTGCTGTTCTCCGGGGGCAAGGATTCCTGCGTGGTGCTGCGCCTGGCCCACAAGGCCTTCCGCGAACGCCGCGGCGACGGCGGTTTCGACGGGCGCCTGCCCTTCCCGCTGCTGCACGTCGACACCGGACACAACTTTCCCGAAGTCATCGAGTTCCGCGACCGCGAGGTGGCGCGCCAGGGCGACGAGCTGATCGTCGCCAACCTGGAGGACTCCATCCGCCGCGGCAGCGTGCGCCTGCGCGATCCGCTGGAATCGCGCAACGGCCACCAGAGCGTCACGCTGCTCGAGGCCATCGAGCAGCACCGTTTCGACTGCCTCGTCGGCGGCGCGCGGCGCGACGAGGAAAAGGCGCGCGCCAAGGAGCGCATCTTCAGCCATCGCGACGCCTTCGGCCAGTGGCAGCCCAAGGAACAACGGGCCGAACTGTGGTCCCTGTTCAACACGCGCCTGCGCCCCGGCGAGCATTTCCGCGCCTTCCCCATCAGCAACTGGACCGAGCTCGACGTGTGGATGTACATCGCGCGCGAGAACATCCCGCTGCCCTCGCTGTACTACAGCCACCATCGCGAGGTGGTGCCGCGCGCGGGCCTGCTGGTGCCGGTGACCGAGCTGACCCCGCCGCGCCCCGGCGAGGCGGTCGAGCTGGCCGAGGTGCGTTTTCGCACCGTGGGCGACATGAGCTGCACCTGCCCGGTGCCCAGCCGCGCGGCCGATGCCGCGGAGGTGGTGGCCGAGACCCTGACCGTCACGCTGAGCGAGCGCGGAGCCACGCGCATGGACGACCGCAGCAGCCAGGCCGCGATGGAGCGGCGCAAGAAGGAGGGCTATTTCTGATGCGAGCCGAACTCGAAATGCTGGCGCAGGCCGGCGGCATCGGGCAGGCCCCGGCGCAATTGCCAGCCCTGCGCTTTCTCACCGCCGGCAGCGTGGACGACGGCAAGAGCACGTTGATCGGGCGCCTGCTGCTGGACAGCCGCGCGCTGCTGGCCGACCAGCTCGCCGCGGTCGGGCACGGCAGCGACGCCTCGCTGCTGGCACAGCTCACCGACGGGCTGGAGGCCGAGCGCGAGCAGGGCATCACCATCGACGTGGCCTATCGCTACTTCGCCACGCCGCGGCGCAAGTTCATCATCGCCGACGCCCCCGGGCACGAGCAGTACACCCGCAACATGGTCACCGCGGCCGCCGGCAGCGATTGCGCGGTGGTGCTGGTGGACGTGACCAAGCTGGACTTCGCGCGGGGGCGCCCGCGCCTGCTGCCGCAGACCCGACGGCATGCGCTGCTCGCGCATCTTCTGCGCGTGCGCTCCATCGTGTTCGCGGTGAACAAGCTCGACGCCGTGGACGACGCGCGCGCCGTGTTCGAGGCCGTGCGCGAATCCCTGCTGGAATTCGCCGACGGCGCCGGCATCGTGCCGGCCGGGGTGATTCCGATTTCCGCGCTGCGCGCGGACAACGTCGCCTCCCCCAGCGAGCACTGGCCGTGGTGGACCGGCCCGACGCTGCTGCGCCTGCTCGAGGGCCTGCCGGCCGGCGAGGGCGCCGCCGACGGCTCGCTGCTGTTGCCGGTGCAGTACGTGGCTCGCGGGCACGACGCCGAGGGGCACCCGCGACGCGTGTTCTGGGGCCGCCTGGCGCGCGGGGAACTGCGTGTGGGCCAGCGCGTGCGCGTGCACTCCAGCGGGCAGACGGCGCAGGTGCGCGAGCTCTGGCAGGCGGGGGAACGCGTGGCGGAATGCCTGGCCGGAACCTCGGCCGGGCTGGTGCTGGACGCCCACGTCGACGTCTCGCGCGGCGACTGGTTCACCGATGCCGCACAGCCCCAGGAGGCAGCCAGCGAGTTCGACGCCACGCTGGCGTGGCTGGATCGCGATCCGGCCGTGGTCGGGCGCAAGTACTGGATCCGCCACGGCCACGCCTGGGTGGCCGCGCGCATCGTGCAGGTGCACGGGCGCCTGGACATCCACAGCCTGGAGCAGGTGCAGGCGCACAGCCTGGAGGCCAACGAGATCGGCAGGGTGCGCGTGCAGGCGCAGGCCGAGCTGCCGCTGAGCGACTATGCGCACAACCGCGTGGCCGGGGGCATGATCCTGGTCGATCCGCATTCGCACCGCACCAGCGGCGCGCTGCTCGTGGGCGCTCCGGCGCGCGCCTGATGGGACGCGTGGCCTTTATCGGGGCGGGGCCGGGCGCGGCCGACCTGCTCACGCTGCGCGCGGCGCGCCTGCTGGCGAAGGCCGACGTGGTGCTGGTCGACGCGCTCGCCGGTGCCGAGCTGCGCGAGCTGGCACCCGAGGCGCGCTGGATCGACGTGGGCAAGCGCGGCTTCCGCGCCAGCACCGCGCAGGACGTGATCTGCGCGCTGCTCGTGCGCAGCGCGCGCGAGTACGGCCTGGTGGTGCGCCTCAAGGGCGGCGACCCCAGTGTGTTCGGCCGCCTGGACGAGGAATTGCGGGCACTGCACGCCGCCGGCATCGAGTTCGAGATCGTGCCCGGGGTCAGCGCGGCGCTGGCGGCCGCGGCCGATACCGCGCGGCCGCTGACCCGCCGCGGCAGGGGGCGCAGCGTGGCGCTGTGCACCGCGATGACCCGCGAGGGCAAGGTACAGGCAGGACGCAGCGCCGACACCGAGGTGTACTACATGGCCGGTTGCCGGCTGGGCGCGCTGGCGCGCGAACTGCAGGCCGCGGGCTGGCCCGCCGGCACGCCGGCCAGCGTGGTGTCGCGGGCCGGGTGCGCCGACATGCTGCAAAGCGACCACACGGTGGCCGAACTGGGGCGCGCGGCCCTGCTGCACGCCGGCAGGCCCAGCGTGGTGGTGGTGGGCGTGGGCGCCGAGCCGCTGGGGGCCTCGCGCACCGCGGGAGCACGACGCGCCCGCGCCGCAGCGCCCAGCTGAGCGCGCTTCGCCGGCGGCGGCCCCGCCGTGGCGCGGACGGCTCAGCCCACCGCGCAGATCGATGCCGACAGGCTCCAGTCCGTCAGCGGCTGCGAGACGTCGGCCCCGCGGCGGATGGCGGTCATCTCGGCCACGATGCTGGCGGCGATCTCGGGCGGGGTGAGCCCGCCCAGGCGCAGGCCCACGGGCCCGCGCAGGCGCGCGGCCTGCTCGGGGCTGACGTCGAACTCCAGCAGGCGCTCGCGGCGCCTTTCATTGTTCACCCGCGAGCCCAGCGCGCCGACGTAGAAAGCCGGCGTGCGCAGCGCCTCCATCAGCGCCAGGTCGTCGAGCTTGGGGTCGTGGGTCAGCGCCACCACCGCGCTGGCCTCGTCCAGGCGCATGGCCAGCACCTCGTCGTCGGGCATGCGCGTGGACAGTTCCACCCCCGGCAGCGCGTCCCAGCCCTCGTGGTACTCGACCCTCGGCTCGCACACCGTCACGCGATAGTCCAGCATCACCGCCATCGAGGCCAGGTAGCGCGAGAGCTGGCCGCCGCCGATGATCAGCAGCCGCTGCCGCGGCCCGTGCACGGTACGCAGTTCGCGCCCGTCGTAGAACAGCTGGTCGCCGTGCTTGGCGCGCTGCAGGCGCACCGCTCCGGAGTCCAGCTCGACCACGCGCTCGGTGCGCTCGGCGGCCTCCACGCGGCGCAGCAGTTCGGCCGGCCAGGTGCTGTCGTTCAGCGGCTCCAGCACCACCTGCACGCTGCCGCCGCAGGGCAGGCCGAAGCGCTGGGCTTCCTCCGCGTTGCTGCCGTAGACGGTGGCCTCCGGCCGGTGCAGCGCCAGTTCGCCGGCGGCCACGCGCCGGATCAGGTCATCCTCGATGCAGCCGCCCGACAGCGAGCCGGCGACCTGCCCGTCGTCGCGGATGATCATCAGCGAGCCGGGAGGGCGCGGGGCCGAGCCCCAGGTGCGCACCACCGTGCCGAGCACTACCCGCCGGCCCGCGCCCAGCCAGTCCAGCGCGCTGCGGAGCACCTCGATGTCGATGCTGTTCATCGTCGCCTCCCCCTCGTGCGGGACGCTAGCGGCCGCGTCGGCCGAACAGGCCGGCGAACCAGGACTTGAGCAGGGCCCACAGGATGGCCAGGCCGTTGAGCTCGCCGGCCGAGGCCCGCGGTGCGGAGCCCGGCGCGGACGCGGAGGGCGGGGCGCCGGGCGGCGCGGCGCCCGCGGCAGCGGTCGCGGGAGTTGCGGGGGTTGCAGCGGATGCCGGCGCCGCCGCCGAGGCCTCCGAGGCCGCCGCCAGTTGCTGCGCCGCCTTCTGGAAGTTGGCGACGAACTGGCCCAGCAGCAGCTCCGAGACCTGCACCATCATGCGGGAGCCGAACTGCGCGAACTTGCCAGTGACCTCCACCCGCGCCTGGCCGTGCAGTGTCGATTGGCCCGGGGCGTCGGCGCTGGGCTCGAGCACCGCGTGCAGTTCCATGGACGCGGAGGAGCCGCCCTTGTCGGCCCCCTTGCCGCGCAGGGCCAGGCGGCGCGCGCCCGGGTCGAGTTCGAGCACGTCCACGGTGCCGCCGAACTGGGCCTGCGCAGGGCCCACCTTCACCTTCATCAGACCCTGGTAGCTGGTGTCCGAGTTCTGCTCGGTGATCTGCGCACCCGGCATGCAGCCGGCCACCGCGCGGATGTCGCTGAGCAGGCCCCATGCGCGCTCGGGGTCCACCTGCAGGGGGTAACGCTTGTCGATGGTGACTTCCATGATCGTTTCGGAACCGGAAAGTGGGCGCCGTCGAGGGCCGGCAGGGCCCGCGGCGCGCGGACAACACGCGATGACGGGCCCAAGATTACCTGCCCGGGAGCAAGTGTGCATCGGATCCGTCGATTTCGCAGCCTGCTAGGCTACTCATCGCCCGCGAAACCGGAGGAGAACAAGAATGAGTCTGCAATCCCTGTTCAAGCTGGGGGAGCACGGAACCGACGTGCGCACCGAGGTCATGGCCGGCGTGACGACCTTCCTGACCATGTCGTACATCATCTTCGTCAACCCGTCGATCCTGTCCACGACGGGGATGGACCACAACGCCGTGTTCGTCGCGACCTGCCTGGCGGCGGCGCTGGGCACCTTCATCATGGCCTTCGTCGCCAACTGGCCCGTCGGCCTGGCGCCGGGCATGGGGCTCAACGCCTTCTTCGCCTTCACCGTGGTCAAGGGCATGGGCTTCACCTGGGAGCAGGCGCTGGGCGCGGTGTTCATCTCGGGCTGCGTGTTCGTCGCGCTGACCATCACCGGGGTGCGACGCTGGCTGGTGGAGGGCATCCCGAAGTCCCTGCGCAGCGCCATCGCCGCCGGCATCGGCATGTTCCTGGCCATCATCGCGCTGTCGGGCGCGGGCATCGTCGTGGCCAACCCGGCCACCAAGGTCGGGCTGGGCGACCTGCACAGCCTGCCGGTGCTGCTGGCGGCGCTGGGATTCCTGCTGATCGCCGTGCTGGACTACTTCCGGCTGCGCGGGGCGATCCTCATCGGCATCCTCGCCGTGACCGCGGCCAGCATGCTGCTGGGCCTGACCCACTTCCAGGGCATCGTGTCGGCCCCGCCGAGCATTTCCCCGACCCTGTTCAGGCTGGACATCCCCGGGGCGCTGCGCGGGGGCTTTTTCCACATCATCCTGGTGTTCGTGCTGGTGGAGATCTTCGACGCCACCGGCACCCTGACCGGGCTGGCGCGCAAGGCCGGCCTGCTCGACGGCGGGCGCGAGGAAGGCCTGGGCAGGGCGCTGTTCGCCGACAGCCTGGCGATCTTCTCCGGTTCGCTGCTGGGCACCAGTAGCACCACCGCCTACATCGAGAGCGCCTCGGGCGTGCAGGCGGGCGGGCGCACGGGCCTGACCGCGCTGACCGTGGGCGTGCTGTTCCTGGCCGCGCTGTTCTTCGCCCCGCTGGCCGCCGTGGTGCCGCCCTGGGCCACGGCGCCGGCCTTGCTGTACGTGGCCGGGCTGATGATGCGCGAACTGCTGGAAATCGACTGGAGCGACGTCACCGAGGCGGTGCCCTCGGCGCTGGCCGCGCTGGTCATGCCCTTCACCTACTCGATCGCCAACGGCCTGGCCTTCGGCTTCATCGCCTATGCGGCGCTCAAGCTGTTCACCGGGCGCGCGCGCGAGGTGCACCCGGCGCTGTGGGTGGTGGCGGCGCTGTTCGTGCTGCGTTTCGTGCTGTTCCCTGCCGATTGAGTCCGCGCGAAGCCTCCGCCCCTGCGATCGCGCCCGCGGCCGCGCCGGGGCGTGAGCGCGTCGCCTTGCGCGGCGACGTGCTTCACCTGCGCGCCGACCCCGGCGCGGCGGCCGAGGCGCCGCCTTGCGTCCATTTCGAGCCCGACGGCTGGCTGTTGGCCGAGGGCGGGCGCGTCGTGGAGCTGCGAGCGGCGGATGCGCCTCCCGACCCGAGCTGGCCCCGCGAGGACTGGCGCGGGCACCTGCTGTTGCCCGGCTTCATCGACCTGCACGTGCACGCGCCGCAGCTCGACGTGATCGGCGCCTGGGGCGACGGGCTGCTGCGCTGGCTGGACGACTTCACCTACCCGGCCGAGGCGCGCTGGGCGGATGCGGAACACGCCCGCCGCGGGGCCGGGCGCTTCGTGCGCCAGTTGCTGGCGCACGGCACCACCAGCGCGATGGTCTTCCCCACCGTGCATCGCCACGGCGTCGACGCCCTGTTCGAGGCCGCGCGGGAGCAGGGCATGTGCCTGGTCAGCGGCAAGGTGCTGATGGACCGCAACGTCCCCGAGGCCCTGCGCGACGAGGTGACGCAGGCCGAGCGCGACTGCGTGGCGCTGATCGAATCCTGGCACGGACGCGAGCGCCTGCGCTACGCGCTGACCCCGCGCTTCGCGCCGGCCTGCAGCGACGAGCAGCTGCGCATGTGCGCGCGCCTGCTGCGCATCGAGCATCCCCGCGCCGGCGCGCCCTACCTGCAGACCCATGTGGCGGAGAACCGCGACGAGCTGCGCTGGGTGCGCGAGCTGTACCCGGCCAGCCGCAGCTACCTGGACGTATACGCCGGCTTCGGGCTGCTGGGCCGGCGCAGCGTGCTGGCGCACGGCATCTGGCTGGACGACGCCGACCGCGCCCTGCTCGCCGAGCGCGGCAGCACGCTGGCCTTCTCGCCGTCGTCCAACCTGTTCCTGGGCAGCGGCCTGTTCGACTGGGCGCGCGCCGACGCCGCCGGCGTGCGCGTGGCCGTGGCCAGCGACGTGGGGGCGGGCACCAGCCTGTGCCAGCTGCGCAGCGCGGCCGAGGCCTGCAAGGTGCTGGCGCTGCAGGGTACGCGCCTGAGCGCCTGGCGCGCCTTGTACGCGCTCACCCGCGGCGCCGCCGCGGCGCTGGAACTCGAGCCGGAGCTCGGGCATTTCGAGCCCGGTGCCTGGGCCGACGTGGTGGCCTGGCGCTGGGCCGCCGGCGAACTGCAGGAACACCGCCTGGGGCTCGCGCGCAGCCTGCACGAACGCCTGTACGCCTGGCTTCACATGGCCGACGAGCGCAACGTGGCCGCTGTGTACGTGGCCGGCCGGCGGGTTCAGCACAGGCCGTCGTAGCGCGCCAGCGCCGACAGGCTCAGGATCAGCGCGCGCCCGGGCTGCAGCCCCCAGCCCTGCGCGGCGGCGAGCAGCAGCGCCGCCGCGATCGCCTGCACGGCCATGCTGAGCATCTGGTAGGCCCCGGTGAGCGCCACGCGCGCCAGCCAGAAACGCGTGAAGCCGGGGATGCGCCAGACCGAGCGCTCGGGGGAGGCGGAGGATCCCGGAGCGGCAGGGGAGACGGGCGAGGTGGGCGGCAAGGGAGCGGGGGCCATCGTTCGCGGCCGGGCGAGGCCCTCATTGTGGGGGGGAACGGCCGGCCCTGCAGCGTGCCGCGCGGGCGCCCGGCCGGCCGGGCCTATGCTGTGGGCTGCGCGGCCATGCGCGGCCGCCTTCGCACCCTTCCTTGCGCATGAGCCAGCCCGCAGACCGCGAATCCCCAAGCCCCGCGACCCCGGTCGCGGCGGACCCGGCCCCCGTGGCGCGCTTCCGGCTGCGCCTGACCCAGGGCGCGCGCATCGCCGTCGGGCCCGGGCGCATCGAACTGCTGGAAGCGGTGCGCGACGCGGGCTCGATCACCGCGGCCGCGCGCAGCCTGGACATGTCCTACCGGCGCGCGTGGATGCTGCTCGACGAGCTCAACCGCTGCCTGCGCGCCCCGGTGGTGGAGTCGGTGCATGGCGGCGCGCAGGGCGGCGGCAGCCGCCTGACCGAGACCGGGCTGGAACTGGTGCGCCTGTACCGGCGCATCGAGCACACCGCGGCGCGCGCCTGCCGCGGCGACATCGACGCGCTGACCGCCCTGCTGGGTACGCGCTAGGAGCCCGGATCCGCGGGGGCCGGGCGCGCGCGGTCCTCCACCACCCATTGGGTGGCGGCTTGCACGTCCAGCGGGCGCGCATACAGGTAGCCCTGCGCGAATTCGCAGCCGATGTCGCGCACGCGGGCCAGTTCCTCCTCCGTCTCGACGCCCTCGGCGATGACGCCGATGCCCAGGCGATGCGACATCGCGACGATGGCCTCGCAGATCGCGTGCTTGCGCGTATCGCCGGGGAGCTTGCGCACCAGCGACTGGTCGATCTTCAGGTAGTCCACCTCCACGCGGCTGAGCGAGGCGAGGTTGGAATGGCCGGTGCCGAAGTCGTCCACCGCGATCTGCAGGCCCCGCGCGCGCAGCTCCCGCAGGCGCTGCGCGATGCGCGGGGATTCGTCGAGGATCACCGTCTCCGTCACCTCCATCACCAGGCGCTGCGGCGCCAGCCCGATGCGTTCGAGGTAGTCGACCCAGCCCTGCGTGGGGTCGAGCTCGGCGGCCAGTTGCACCGGCGAGACGTTGAAGCTGATCTGCGGCCCGCCGCCATCCGGCGCCCGCCAGCGCAGCGCCTGCTGCGCCGCGCTGCGGAACACCCACTCGCCGAGTTCCACGATCAGCCCGCTTTCCTCGGCCAGCGCGATGAAGCGCGCCGGCGGCACCACGCCGAAGGCCGGGTGCCTCCAGCGCAGCAGGGCCTCGAACTTGGCCAGCGTGCGGTCGGCGATGCTCACCACCGGCTGGTACAGCAGGAACATCTCGCCCAATTGCGAGGCGCGGCGCAGGTCGCCGGCCAGCACCAGGCGCCCGCGCGCGCGCTGATCCATCGGCGTCTCGTAGGCCACGGTGCGGTTGCGGCCGCCGTGCTTGGCCTCGTACATGGCCAGATCGGCGCAGCGCAACAGATCCTCCGGGCCGGCCGCGTCGTGGGGAAACACCGAGAAGCCGACGCTGGCGGAAATGTGCACCGCGTGGCCCTGGATCTCGAAGGGGGCCGCCAGCGCATCGAGCAGCTTGGCGCCGACCCGGCGTGCCGTTTGCGCATCGGCCGGGGCCGGCAGCAGCGCGCTGAACTCGTCGCCGCCCAGGCGGGCCAGCACGTCGGAGGCGCGCAGCACCGAGCGCATGCGCTCGGACACCAAGCTCAGAAGGGCATCGCCGGCCTCGTGCCCCAGCGAGTCGTTGACCGCCTTGAAATGGTCCAGATCCACGTACAGCAGCGCGAAGGCGATGCGGTCGCGTTGCGCGCGCTGCACGTCCAGGCGCAGCCGCTGGCCGAAGGCATGGCGATTGGGAAGCCCGGTCAGCGCGTCCTGGTTGGCCTGGCGCCAGATGGTCTGCGCGGCCCGGATGCGCTCGCCGATGTCGCGCGCGATCTTGGAGGCGCCGACGATGCGCCCGGCCCCGTCGCGCAGCGGCGAGATGGTCACCGACACGTTCACCAGATGGCCGTCCCGGTGCACGCGCACGGTCTCGAAGTGCTCCACGCGCTCGCCGGCGGCGATGCGCTGCAGGATCGTCTCCTCCTCGTGCACGCGCTCCACCGGGATCAGCTTGGTGATCGGCTCGCCGATCATCTCGGCCGCGCTGAAGCCGAAGATGCGCTGCGCGCCCGGGTTCCAGCTCAGCACGATGCCGCCCAGGGTCTTGGTGATGATGGCGTCGTCGGTGGACTCGACCAGGGACTCGTAGACGTTGATCGGCTGTACCCTGGTCCCCGGCCCCTGCGCCTGCGACAGGGCCTGGCGCAGCGGATGCACGGTGACCAGCGTGCCCACCGCGCCCATCCGGGGATCGTGCAGCGGGCGCCGGGTCACCAGCGCCGAGATCAGCGTGCCGGCCGCGTCGCGCAGCAGCGCCGGGCAACTCAGGGCCTGCGCGGCATCGGACTCCCGGCCCAGCAGCGGTGGCGGGTTGTGCTGCACCAGCAGCGCGTCGATCGGCTGCCCCAGCGCCTGCCCCGGCGAATGCCCGAACAGAAGCTCCGCGGCGCGATTCCAGCTGCTGACCAGGCCGTCCGGCGTGAGGCTGACCATCGCGTCGTCATGCGATGCGACGATGGCCTCGAACAGACAGGCGCGGCCTCGTGGTTGCACGTCCATGGCACGAAGCTCCCGTTCCGTGGCGCGGTGATGCGCTGTGCCCAGGATACCCGCAATCAAGCGCGCCGGGATACCCCGCGCAGCAAGTTGACGGCCCCGCCGCCCGAGGCGAAGGCCACGTGGCCCAGCACCGCGGCGCCCAGGGCGCCCAGCATGGCCACGCCGTAGGCGGCGGCCATGCCGCCACGCTGCAGCCACAGCGCCACCACCAGGTTGAAGGTGGCGGCCCCCAGGCAACCGACGATGATGCCCCGCAGCAGCGCGCGCGCCGCCTCGGGGCCGGCCTGCCGGTGGGTGAAGCCTCCCATGGTCGCCGACAGCACGGGCAGCGCCGCCAGCAGGCCGCTCCAGGTGGGGCCCAGGTGCAGCGAGGCCGCGGTGATGCCCAGCACCACGGCGAGCGCGAAGGCCATGCGCGCCGGCAGATCCCACCAGGGGTGCGCCGTCTGCAGGATCGGGCCCTGCCGGCCTGCCAGCAGGGCCAGCGCCACCAGCGCGGGGAACACCATCGCGGCGGCCATGACGGGTCGTTGCGGCAGGTGCGCCAGCAGCACGAACAAGGCGCCGCTGGCCAGGCTGGCCAGCATCAGCGCCGGCGCCCAGCGGCGCCCGCGCGCGGCCCGCGCATAGGTGGCGCAGAAGCCGGCCGTGCCGGTCAGGCCCAGCAGCGTGCCCACGGCGGCGTGGGATGCGAAGTCCGCTCCGTTCTGCACGGCCAGGAACACCGAGAGCGGCGCCGACGTCAGCGGCAGCCCGGTCAGCAGCCCGCCGATGGATCCCCCGAAGCGCCGTTGCAGCAGGGTCGCGCCCAGGACCAGCAGCGGCGTGACGGCGATCTTGAACAGCAGCAGGCTCATGGTGAACCCGCAGTCTAGGCCTTCGTGGGCCGGGCGGCGCGAGGCGCGCGATTCATCTGCGCCGCAAGTCGGCATGCTGTCCATGACAAAGCTGGTAGATTTGCCTGAATCATGGCGGACGTCCATAACTGTCTTGGACAAACATGCGACAATGGCGCCGATCGGAACCTCCGTACCGAAACCTGAATCCGTTGCGGCGCGCGCAGCGTAGCTAAGGCAGGAACCCCGCGAAACCTCTTCCACGACCGCAACCATGTTGAGCCTGACCCCCCCGCGCCGCGACCACGGCGAGCCGCCGCCCCGGGTGGCCATCGTCGGCAGCGGCATCGCCGGACTGGCCGCCGCCTGGGCGCTGAAGGAGCACGCGCGCCTGAGCCTGTTCGAGGCGGGCACCCACTTCGGCGGCCACGTGCACACGGTGGACGCCACGGTGGACGGCATCAGCTACCCGGTGGACACCGGCTTCCTGGTGCTCAACGAGCGCACCTACCCGGGCCTGCTCGGGCTGTTCGCCGAACTCGGCGTGGAACTGGCGAAGTCCGACATGTCCTTTTCGGTGCAGCGCCCGCTGGCCGCGGGCAGGCGCCTGGAATGGAGCGGCTCGAGCCTGGACACCGTGTTCGCGCAACGCGCCAACCTGCTGCGCCCGCGCTTCTGGGGCATGCTGCGCGACATCCTGCGCTTCAACCGCGAGGCCACGGCGCTGGTGCTGGCGGGCCTGGCTGGCGAGCACCGCAGCGTGGGCGAGTTCCTGCGCCAGGGGGGGTACGGCGAGGCCTTCGCGCAGGACTACCTGTTGCCCATGCTCGCCTGCATCTGGTCCTGCCCGGCGCGGCGCATGCTGGAGTTCCCGCTGGCCTCGATCGTGCGCTTCTGCCACAACCACGGGCTGCTGCAAGTGGAGGACCGGCCGCAGTGGTACACCGTGCGCGGCGGCGCGAGGCGCTACGTGCAGCGCATCGTGGAGCGCCTGCCCGACGCGCGCCTGAATTGCCCGGTACGCATGGTCAAGCGCCACGACGTCGGCGTGGAAGTGGCGACCGACGGCGGCACGGAATGGTTCGACCACGTCGTGCTGGCCTGCCACAGCGACCAGGCGCTGGCGCTGCTGGCCGATGCGGACGATACCGAGCGCGAGGTGCTCGGCGCCGTGCGCTACCAGTCCAACCGCGCGCTGCTGCACACCGACGCGGCGCTGCTGCCACGCCGGCACCGGGCCTGGGCGGCCTGGAATTTCGAAAGCGCCGCGGCCCCGGATGCGCCGGGCCTGCCGGCCGACGGCGGGTCCGCGCCGGTGTGCCTGCACTACCTGATCAACCGCCTGCAGCCCGTGCCTTTCGCGCGGCCGCTGCTGGTCTCGCTGAATCCGCTGCGCGAGCCCGATCCCGCGCAGGTGCTGCAGGAAATGCACTACGCCCACCCGGTGTTCGACGCCCCCGCCATCGCGGCGCAGGCGCGGGTGCCGCAACTGCAGGGCCGACGCCGCAGCTACTTCTGCGGCGCCTGGTGCGGCCATGGTTTCCACGAGGACGGCCTGCGTGCCGGGCGCGCGGCGGCGCAGGCCTGGCTGGAGCAGCGACGCGCGCACGCGCAGGGCCGGCTCGGCGATCGCGTGGAGGTGGCGGCGTGAGCGCGTGCCGCAGGCTCCGCGACGGGGAGGGGCGATGCCCGCGGCGCTGATCGGTCGCGGCGTGGTGCACCACGCGCGCCTGCGCCCGGCGCGCCACGCCTTCGCCTACCGGGTGTTCTTTCTCATGCTCCCGATGCGCGCGCTGGCGCGCGGCGAGGCCACGCTGGCGATCGCGCGCAACCGCGCGGGCTGGCTCAGCTTCCACGATGCCGACCACGGCGACGGCGGCGCCGATAGCCTGGCCTGGGTCGAGCGCCTGCTGCGCGAGCAGGGCGTGCACGATGCGCAGGGCGAGATCTGGCTGCAGACCTTCGCCCGCGTGCTGGGCTACGTGTTCAAGCCGGTGAGCTTCTGGTATTGCCACCGTGCCGACGGCTCGCTGGCCGCCGTGGTGGCGGAGGTGAACAACACCTTCGGCGACCGGCACTGCTACGTGCTCAAGCCCGGCGCCGGCCGCGGCGTGGCCTGGGGTGAGGAACTGCGCGCCGACAAGGCCCTGCATGTCTCGCCCTTCTGCCGCGTCGAGGGCGGCTATCGCTTCCGCTTCCTGCGTTGCACGCGCGACGGCGCCGAGCGCGTGGTGGCCCGCGTGGACCACGACGACGCGCTGGGCCCGCTGCTGCGCACCAGCGTCGCCGGCGCGCTGCAGCCTCTGACGAGGCGCTCCGCGCGGCGCGCGCTGCTCGCCCACCCCCTGCACAGCTTCGGGGTCATCGCGCGCATCCACTGGCAGGCGTTGGGCCTCTGGCGCAAGCGCGTGCCTTTCTTTTCCCGGCCCGAGGCCTCCCGAGACCCCCTGACCCGATGAATTCACGCTCCGACTCCCCTGCCGCCGGCGCCGTGCCCCGTGGTGCCGCGCCTGTTCACCGAGCCGGTCCTGCGCGCATGCCGCTGGCGGCGCGCAGCGTGCTGGCCATGTTGCGCAAACTGCGCTACGGACGCCTGGAGCTCCAGTTGCCCGACCGCAGCACGCTTTCCCTGGGCAGCGGCGAGCGCGACCAGCCCCTGGCCTGGGTGCAGGTGCAGGACTGGTCGGTGTTCGGCGCCGTGCTGCGGCGGGGCGACATCGGCCTGGCGGAGGCCTATTTCCACGGCCAGTGGAGCACCAGCGACCTGCCGGCCCTGCTCGGCCTGCTGCTGGCCAACCGCGCGGCGCTGGAGCGCGGGCTTCACGGCAGTCCGCTGGGCACCCTGCTGGCGCGGCTGCGCCACCTGCTGCTGCGGCGCAACACCCGGCGCGGCAGCCGCGACAACATCCACGCCCACTACGACCTCGGCAACGACTTCTACCGCCTGTGGCTGGATCCGGGCATGAACTATTCGTCGGCGCTGTTCACGCAGCCTGGCATGAGCCTGGAGCGGGCGCAGCAGGCCAAGCTCGACCGCGTGCTGGGCGAACTGGACGCCAGCCCCGGCCAGCGCGTGGTCGAGCTGGGCTGCGGCTGGGGCGGCTTCGCCGAGACCGCGGCGCGTGCCGGGCTGCAGCTCGACGGCATCACGCTGTCCCAGGCGCAGCTGGAGTTCGCGCGCGCACGCCTGCAGGAGGCCGGACTGGAGCAGCGCGCCCGCGTGCACCTGTGCGACTACCGCGACGCCCAGCGCCTGGCGCCGCAGGGCGGATTCGACGCGCTGGCCTCCATCGAGATGTTCGAGGCCGTGGGGGAAGCCTACTGGCCGGCCTATTTCCGCAGCGTGTTCTCCCTGCTGCGTCCCGGCGGGCGCGCCTGCATCCAGTCCATCGTCATCGACGACGCGCTGTTCCCCGCCTACCGCCGCGGCACCGATTTCATCCAGCGCTACGTGTTCCCGGGCGGCATGCTCCCCAGCCGCGGCGCCTTCGTCGAACAGGCGCGCAAGGCGGGCCTGGAACTGCTGCACAGCCACGCTTTCGGCGCCGACTACGCCAGCACCCTGGCGCTGTGGCGCGAGCGTTTCCTGGGCCGGCTCGCGGCGGTGCGCGAACAGGGCTTCGACCGCCGCTTCGAACGGTTGTGGGACTTCTACCTGGCCTATTGCGAGGCCGGCTTCGCCGATGGCAGCATCGACGTCATCCAGTTCACGTTGCGCCGTCCGGCCTGAGGCGCCGGCGCGGCGCATGGCGCTGCGGGCCTGCGCCGCCTGGCTGGCCGGCGCGCTGGCGCCCTGCCGCGGCGACGCGGCCGTGCCGCGCCCTCCCGCCTGCGTGGACAGCGCGCTCGCCGCTGCGAGGCTGAGCGGCAGCGCGGAGTTGCGCTGGTGGGGGCTGGACATCTACCGCGCCTGGTTGTGGGTGGGTCCGCGGGGGCTGGACCCGGCGCATCTTGGAGCGCAGGCCTTCGCGCTGGAGCTGCGCTATGCGCGCAGCCTGCGCGGCGCGGACATCGCCGACAAGTCCGCCGAACTGATCGCGCGCCTGGGCCTGGGCAGCGCGGCGCAGCGCCAGGCCTGGCGCGAGCGCATGCGCGCGCTGTTCCCCGACGTGCGCGACGGCGACACGCTGGTGGGCCTGTACCTGCCCGACGCGCCGGGTGGCGCGCGCACCCGCTTCGTGTTCAACGGGCGCGCCATCGGCAGCATCGGCGGGCGGGACTTCGCCGAGGCCTTCTTCGCCATCTGGCTGTCGCCGCGCAGCAGCGAGCCGGCGCTGCGACAGGCCTTGCTGGCCGGCGTGGAGCGCTCGCGATGAAGGCCGTGGCGCGCGATGCGGGCGAGCCATCGGGCGAGCCATCGGGCGTGCAACTGGCGCGCTATGGCGCGCTGCAGTTCGCGTTGAGCTTCGTCGCGCTGCCGCTGTACGTGTTCCTGCCCGCCTATTACGGGGTCGAATACCGCGTGCCCCTGGGTCTGCTCGGGGCGCTGCTGCTGGGCACCCGTCTGGCCGACGCCCTGGTGGATCCGGCCCTCGGCCGCCTGGCCGATCGCATGCTCGCGCGCCGCCGCGCCTGGGGCCTCATCGCCGCGGCCAGCCTGGTTTCGCTGGCTGGCTTCGCCGTGCTGATGAGGCTTCCGGCCTGGTTGCCCTACGCGGCCGGCGGGGCCGGTTTCATCGCCGCCTTCGCCGCCGCCTTGTGGCTGGCGCAGGCCGGCGGCACGGCGGCCACGGTCGCCCACCAGGCCTGGGGCGCCGCGCTGGGGCAGGGCGAGGCGGCCCGCACGCGTGTGTTCGCCTGGCGCGAGTCCCTGGGGCTGGCAGGGGTGCTGGCGGCGGCAGCGGCGACCCAGCTGGGCGGCGCGAGCGTGTTCACACTGGGCTTCGCACTGAGCCTGGGCGCGGCGCTGGTGCTGCTGCGCGGCGTCGAGCTGCCGCGCCTGTTCGCGCCGCGAGCATCCGCATTCGCCTCCATCCCGGGCGGCCTGCGCGCCGTCGTCGAGCCGCTGCGCCACCGGGCCTTCCGCGGCCTGCTCGCCACCTTTGTCACCAGCGGCGTGGCCGCCTCGATCCCGGCCACGCTGGTGTTGTTCTTCGTGCGCGACCGCATCGGGGCGCCGCAGTGGGCCGGGGCCTACCTGTTGTTGTATTTCGCCGCCGCCGCCGCCGGCGTGCCCCTGTGGCTGCACGGGGTGCGGCGCTTCGGCGCGGCGCCGACCTGGCTGTTCGGCATCGCACTCACCGTCTGCAGCTTTGCCTGGGCGGCCGCCCTGCGGCCCGGGCAGAGCGAGGCCTACGCCGTGCTGTGCGCGGCCTGCGGCCTGGCGCTGGGCTCGGACCTCATCGTGCCTCCCGCGCTGCTGGCCGGACTGATCCGCAGCCTCGGCCACGGCGGCCGGCTCGAAGGCGCGTACTTCGGGCTGTGGAACCTGGCCGCCAAGTTCACGCTGGCGCTGGCCGCGGGCGTCGCGCTGCCCCTGCTCGGCGCCATGGGCTACCGCCCCGGCACCCCCGCGCAGGGCGCGCTTCCGGCGCTGGTGGTGGCCTATGCGCTGCTGCCCTGCGCGCTGAAGATCCTGTCGGGGTGGATGCTGTGGCGCGGGTGGATGCGTCCGGCCGCGAGCGACCCCGGTTTTCTGTTGGACTCGACGAGGAGAGAGGCATGATGATTCCCTGGTACAAGCCCCTGCGCCTGGCCGCGGGCACCCTGCTGGCCGCCGGCATGCTGGCCGGCTGCGCGAGCGTCACCCCGGCCGACTATCGGAGCGAGAAACCGGAACTGGCGCTGGAGCAGTATTTCAACGGCCCGCTCAGCGCCGACGGCGTCGTGTTCAACCGCTCGGGCAAGGTCATCAAGCGCTTCCACGTCGACATGGTGGGCGAGTGGAAGGGCGGCGAGGGCACGCTGACCGAGCATTTCCTGTACAGCGACGGCACCCGCTCCGAGCGGATCTGGCATCTGCGCCGCCTGCCCGGCGAGGGGCCGCAGCGGCGCTACGAGGGAAGCGCCGGCGACGTGGTGGGCACGGCCGCAGGCTATGCCGAGGGCAACGCCTTCCACTGGCAATACACGCTGGCGCTTCCGGTCGGCACGCACACCTACGACATGCACATGGACGACTGGATGTACCTGATGAACGAACAGGTGCTGCTCAACCGCACCGAGATGAGCAAGTTCGGCATACGGGTCGCCAGCATTTTCATCGCCTTTCACAAGCCCTGAGGGCCTGGCCCTGTCCGGAGTACCCATGGCCTGCAACCCCGCGATTCGCGACTGGGCCGCCCAGCGCGTGTGGATCGTCGGCGCCTCCAGCGGCATCGGCGCGGCGCTGGCGCGCGAGCTGATCGCCCGCGGCGCGCGCGTGGCCGTCTCGGCCCGCAGCGCCGCCGGGCTGGCGGCGGTGCGCGGCGCATGGGCGCTGCCGCTGGACGTGCGCGACGCGCAGGCCCTGGAGGCCGCGGCCGGGCAGCTGCGCGCGCAATTCGGGGGCCTCGACCTGGTCGTGTATTGCGCCGGCACCTACGCCCCCCAGCGCGCCACCCGCTTCGACCTGGATGCGGCGCTGGCCCACGACGAGATCAACTACCGCGGCGCGCTGCGATTCCTGAACGCGGTGCTGCCGCTGCTGCTCGAGCAGGGCAGCGGGCACCTGAGCCTGGTGTCCAGCGTGGCCGGCTGGCGCGGCCTGCCGCAGGCCCTGGCCTACGGGCCGACCAAGGCCGCGCTGATCAACCTGGCGCAGGTCCTGTACCTGGACCTGCGTCCCGCGGGCCTTGGCGTCAGCGTGGTCAATCCGGGCTTCGTCGAAACGCCCCTGACGTCGGGCAATGACTTCGCGATGCCCGGGCTGCTGCGCCCCGAACAGGCGGCCGCGCGCATGCTGCGCGGCTGGGAGCAGGGGCGCTTCGAGCTGCACTTCCCCCGCCGCTTCACGCTGTGGCTGCGGCTGCTGCGCTTGCTGCCCGACCGCCTGTACTTCCGCGCGGTGCGGCGTTTCACGGGAATGTGAGTGCGGGTTGGGGGGCCGGGCGGGCCTATAGTCGCCGTTGCGCCGGCGCACGGCGCGCCCTCCGACCGCTGACGAGACGCCCGATGCCCGCCTACCTGATCGCCGATACCCAGTTGACCGACCCCGAGGCCTACGAGGAATACAAGCGCAAGGCCAAGGCCCTGGCCGAGCAGCATGGCGGCGAATACATCGTGCGCGGAGGCGACATGGTGCTCGAGGAGTCCGAGCTGTGGAGCCCGGCGCGCCTGGTGGTCGTGCGCTTCCCCTCGATGGACAAGGCGCGCGGCTTCTACGAGTCCCCGGAGTACCAGCAGGTGCTGGGCATCAGCAGGCGCGCGGCGCGGCGCACCGTGGTGATCGTCGAGGGCGTGTGAGCCGGCCCCCGGCCCCCGAGGCCCGGTGACCGGACCCGCCTGTCGGAAATACGCGGCAGGCAGGGCACAGCGGCGGGGAGCGCTGATACCCTGCGCCTACACGGCACACGCAGCGTACGCGAGGCTGGCGGTCCCGCTCCAAGGGGACGGTCGCGCGCACGCGGGAAAACCCGACTTATGGCAACGCGGCCCCCAAGCGTAGAGTCGCATCCAGATCAGGATTGGAACGAACGATCGTTTCTTTTTTCGGGCGCTACTGCTTCTCCCACGGAGAAATGTCAATGAACAGGGGACTTACCTTCGCGGTTGCCGCAGGCGCCGCGCTGCTGATGGCCGGTTGCGGCGGCGGCAGCAATCCGAGCGCACCGACGCTGTCCACGGTGGCCAGCGTCAACGCGGCGAGCACCGCGCCGAGCGCGGGGCCCAGCAGCGGCTTCAACAATTTCGTCGTGTTCGGCGACAGCCTGTCGGACGACGGCGCCTACACGCTGGCCGCGGTCGGCGTCTACGCCTCGGTACCCTTCCTCGGCACCCTGCCGTACTCGGCCGGCGGGCAGTTCACCGTCAACGGCGCGAGCACCGGCAACTGGACCGGCGTGCTGGCGCAAAACCTGGGCCTGAGCCTCGCGCCCAACGTGGTCGGCTACACCACCAGCGGCGTCACCGCCTACCTCACCCCGACCGGCACCACCACCACGCTGTCGAGCGCCACCTGCGCCTTCAACACGGCGCCCTCCGGCAGCCCGAAGAACTGCACCGACTTCGCCCAGGGCGGCTCCATGGTGGCCAACTCTGACGGCATCGGCCACAGCACCGGCGCGCTGACCTACCCGGTGACCCAGCAGTTGCAGAACTACCTGGGTGAGTTCGGCTCCTTCAACAGCTCGCAGCTGGTCTCGGTGCTGGCCGGCAACAACGACATCTTCACCGCGCTCAGCGGGGTGCAGACCGCCGAGAGCCAGGGCGTGGCGCAGTCCACCGCGGTGGCGCAGGCGCAGGCGACGGTGGCCGTGGCCGCCGACCAGCTGGCCGGCGTGGTCAAGAGCATCCTCGGCAACGGCGGGCGCTACGTCGTGGTCTACACCTTGCCGGACTCCTCGCTCAGCCCCTTCGGCCAGAGCCTGGCCGGCGGCACCACCTGCGACAACAAGAACCCGCAGACCGCCTGTTACCTGCTGTCCAACCTGGTGCAGGTGTTCAACCAGCGCCTGCTGAACGACCTGCAGGGCCAGCCGGTGAAGATGATCGACGGCTTCGCGCTGCTCAACCAGGAGGTCGCCAGCCCCGCGAGCTTCGGCTTCACCAACGTGACCACGCCGTGGTGCGACCTGAGCCACGTGAACAACACCTCGCTGCTGTGCAATGTGAACACCCCCGCGACGGCCTATGGCGCGAGCACGTCGAACCTGGGAAGCTGGCTGTTCGCCGACGCCGTGCACCCGACGCCGGCGGGATACCAGGTCATCGCCAACGCCACCCTGGCGGAGCTGCGAAGCTTCGGCTGGGTGTCCTGAGGCCCGCATGGTCCCGTTCGCGCTCCCATCTTCCTGGAGACACCCCGCATGATCCGCCAACATTCTGAACGCGCCGGCGCGCGCGGTTCATTGCCGGGCCGGCGCACCGCCGCCGCCTCGCTGCTCGCCGCCGCCGCGGCCTTCGGGGGTGCCTGCGCCCATGCCGATACCCTCGGCGGAGCCGGCACCAACACCATCTACGCCGGCGTGGCCGCGCTGCAGAACCACGCCTCGCTGGGCGACCTGCACGGCCTGAACACGCCGCCCGGGCTGAACCTGGACATCGGCAACGCCACCACGCTGGGCCTGGGCCTGGTGCACAACTTCAGCGACCGCTGGAGCGTGGAACTGGCGCTGGGCGCGCCGCCCACCGTGCACACCGACGCCAAGGGCGCGAACTGGGCGTTGCTGGGTATCCCCCCGGGCACGCGCATCGCCGACGCGGACGTGCTGTCGCCGACCGTGTTCCTGAACTGGCACCCGATGAGCACCCGCTCGCGCTGGGACCCCTTCGTCGGCCTCGGCCTGAATTACACGCGCTTCGCCAACACCAAGGCGCTGACGCCCCTGACCAACGCGCTGGGCCCGACCGAGCTGAGCCTGTCGGACTCGTGGGGCCCGGCCGCGCACGTGGGCCTGAGCTACCACATCGACCAGCATTGGTCGCTGGTCGGCACGGTGGCCATCGCGGACGTCAAGAGCACGCTGACCGTGACCTCCTATTCGCCCGCGGCGGTCTCCCCGCGCATCGTGACCTCGCAGTCCAGCACGGACATCAACTTCCACCCGGTGATCTACACCCTGGCGGTGGGCTACAGCTTCTGATCCTCCGGATCAGGCCCCGGCGGACGCGATGGCGTCCAGCCGGCGCACGCTGGCGGCGTCCAGGCGCAAGCTCTCGGCCGCCAGGTTGTCGCGCAGATGCGCGGCGGAGGCCGTGCCTGGGATCAGCAGGATGTTGGGCGAGCGTTGCAACAGCCAGGCCAGCGCCACCTGCATCGGCGTGGCGCCGAGTTCCCCCGCGACTTCCGACAAGGTCGTCGACTGCAGCGGCGTGAAGCCCCCCAGCGGGAAATAGGGCACGTAGGCGATGCCGGCCCCGGCCAGCTCGTCGATCAGTGCATCGTCGTCTCGGTGGGCCAGGTTGTAGTGGTTCTGCACGCAGGCCAGATCGGTCATGGAGCGGGCCAGGCGCACCTGCGCGGGCGTGGCGTTGCTCAGGCCGATGTGACGCACCAGGCCTTCGCGGCGAAGCTGCTCCAGGGTTCCCAGCGGCTGCTCGATCGGCCCCTCGGCCGGGTCGTGCGTGTCGAACATCAGGCGCAGGTTGACCACCTCCAGGCGCTCCACGCCGAGGTTGCGCAGGTTGTCGTGGACCGCGCTGCGCAGTTCCTCCGCGGAAAAGGCCGGATTCCAGGAGCCTCCGAGCCCGCGGCGCGCGCCGATCTTGGTGACCAGGGTCAGCGACTGCGCGTAGGGATGCAAGGCTTCGCGGATCAGCTGGTTGGTGACGTGCGGGCCGTAGAAGTCGCTGGTGTCGATATGGTCCACGCCGGCCGCGACCGCCTCGCGCAGCAGGGCGATCGCCGCTTGCGGGTCCGCGGGCGGACCGTAGACAGCCGGGCCGGCCAGTTGCATGGCGCCGTAGCCCATGCGGCGCACCTCGCGGCTGCCCAGGCGGTAACGGAGGGAATCGGAATTCGGGGTCGATGGGTTCATGGTGAGGGTTCCAGGTTGAGCCTGGAGAAACTCTAGAAGCCATTTGCTTGTTCGACTAGCCGTACTACGATGCACGGCCTGTACGGAATGCCGAACAATGGAGCCCCGACTCGACGATCTCTCCGCATTCGCCGCGGTGGCACGCGCCGGCGGGTTCCGCGACGCCGCCCGCGCGCGCGGCACCAGCGCCTCCAGCCTGAGCGAGGCCGTGCGCAGGCTCGAGGCCCAGCTGGGGGTGCGGCTGTTGAACCGCAGCACCCGCAGCGTGGCGCCCACCGAGGCGGGGCGGCAGCTGCTGGGCCGCCTCGCACCCGCGCTGGAGCAGATCGGCAGCGCGCTGGAGCAGGCGCACGCCTCGCGCGACCGGCCTGCCGGCACGCTGCGACTCAACGTGCCGGTGGCCGCGGTGCGCCTGGTGCTGCCGCGCCTGCTGCCGGAGTTTCTCGCCGCCTATCCCCAGATCCGCCTGGAGATCCGCGCCGAGGATCGTTTCGTGGACATCCTGGCCGAGGGCTGCGACGCCGGCATCCGCTACGACGAGCGCCTGGAGCAGGACATGGTGGCCGTGCCCATCGGCCCGGCCCGCCAGCGTTTCGCGGCCGCGGCCTCGACGGCCTATCTGCGGCGCGCCGGGCGCCCCCGGCATCCGCGCGACCTGATGCGCCACGCCTGCCTGCGCGGGCGCTTTTCCAGCGGCGCCATGCCACCCTGGGAGTTCGCGCGCGACGGCGAGGTGCTGCGCCTGGATCCGCAGGGTCCGTTGCTCGTGGGCATCGGCGCCGCCACCGACCTGGCGGTGGACGCGGCGGTTTCGGGCGTGGGCATCGTGTATTTGTTCGAGGACTGGCTGGCCCCGTATTTCGAGCGCGGCGAGCTCGAGCCGGTGCTGCAGCCCTGGTGGCCGAGTTTCACCGGCCCCTTCCTGTACTACCCCGGCCAGCGCCAGCTGCCGCCCGCGCTGCGCGCCCTGGTCGACTTCGTCAAGACCCGGCGCTGGTAGCGTCGCCGCCGGGCTGCCGATAGCATGCGGGGCCCGAATCCAGTTGCCGCAGCCGCGAGCCCTTCCCATGCCAGGCCGAATCCTTGTTTCCCGCCGTGCCATTGCCGTCCCGATGCTGCTCGCCGCGCTGACGGCACCGCCAGCGCTGGCGCATCGCCGCGAGGGCGATGCCGGCGGAGTGGCGGACGCGCAGGGCCGCTACGGGGTCGTCTTTCCCGCCGCGAGTGCCGAGCCGAACCCCGAGCTCACGCCCGGCGCCCTGAACCCGCGGGTGACCCAGGCCAACATCCGCTCGAGCATCTGCGTCGCCGGGTTCACACGGGGCATCCGCCCGGCGGAGGGTTACACCGAACGGCTCAAGCGCGAGGGCATCCGCGCCTACGCCTACGCGGACCACCGCCTGCGCGACTACGAGGAGGATCACCTGATCAGCCTGGAACTCGGCGGCTCGCCCGACTCGCCGCGCAACCTGTGGCCCGAGCCGCACCACGTGATCGGCGGCTGGGGCAGCTACGCCAAGGACCGCCTGGAAAACCGCCTGCACCGCCTGGTGTGCGGCGGGCGCATCCCGCTGGCGCAGGCGCAGTACGACATCAGCCACGACTGGATCGCCGCCTACCGCAGGTACGTGGCGGAGCAGCCGCGGCCGCAGCGGGGGCACCGCTACGGCGACTGAGTGCCTGGGCTTAAAGGGAGGTTTCGTCGACGTCGACGAAACGCCCTCCCTGCAGCGGCGGCTCCGGCTCGCCGTCCGCGAGCGGGCCGGCGTGCTCCGTGGCGGAGTCCAGCGGCTTGAACCCGAGGACCCCGGCGGGATCGGCCTCCCAGTAGCTGCCGGGATTGTCCGAGACTCCGTAGGCCACGGTGTGGCCGACCCGCGGCGCCCGCAGCGCGCAGCCGACCAGGCGCACGAAGTCCCGGTGGCTCAGCCAGGTGCGCAGCATGCGCCGGTCGCGGGGGCGCTCGAAGCACGAGCCGATGCGCAGCCCCACCGATTCGACGCCGTACTTGTCCCAATACAACTGGGCCAGGTCCTCGCCGAAGGCCTTGGACAGGCCGTAGAAGGAGTCCGGCCGGTGCGGCATGTCGGGGCGGACCTTGTCCGAGGCCGCGTAGTAGCCGGTGACGTGGTTCGAGCTCGCGTAGACCACGCGGCGCATGCCCTGCAGGCGCGCGGCCTCGAACACGTGGAAACTGCCGCAGATGTTGGCCGACAGGACCGCGCCGAAAGGCGCGGTGGTGGAAATTCCTCCCAGGTGCACCACGGCCTCCACCCCCTGCAGCGCTCGAAGCGTGGCCTGCGCATCGGCGAGGTCGCAGCGCAGGAAGGTCTCGTTCGCATGCAGCAGCGCGGGCTCGCGCAGGTCGAGGCTGAGGGTGTCGATGCCCGCGCGCGCGAGCTCGGCGCGCAGCACCGTGCCCAGTGCGCCGGCAGCGCCGGTGACGGCCAGGCGTGCGTTCCATTCGAGTTCCATGGGCGCGCTCTCCGGTTCGCGGTTCCAGACAGAGCGGCATCCTAGCCCCGGCGGCGCCGCAAGCCCCCAAGGCCCGCCAGGGCGGCCCCCGAGCGCCGGAAGCCGGCCGGCACCGTCAGGCCGACAGCGTCAGGCCGACAGCGTCAGCCGCAGCCTTTGCTCGAAGGTCTCGCGGTCGAGCAGGTGCACGGCATCCAGCAAGGCCACCTGAAAACTGCCCAGGCCCCCGCCCGTCCCGAGGGTGCGCTCGGCCGCGCATTCGCCGGCCACGCCCAGCCAGGCCATGGCGGCCAGCGTGGCTCGCCACGGGTCCGGCTGCACCGCGGCGAAGGCGCCCACCAGGGCGCTGGCCGAGCAGCCCACGCCGGTCACCCGGCTCATCCACGGGTGGCCGTTGGAGAGCACGGCGTGGCGGCCGTCGGCGGCCACGACATGGTCGCGCGCGCCGGAAATGCACACCACGCCGCGCGTCAGCCCGGCCAGCTTGCATGCCGCGGGCAGGGCCTCGTCCGAGCCCGCCGCGCTGTCGACGCCGCGGGTTCCCGGCGCCTGTCCGGCCACGCTCATGATTTCCGAGGCGTTGCCGCGCACGATGTCGGGGTAGGCGTCGCCGAACAACTCGGCCACCGCGCGGTTGCGGTAGCTGGTGGCTCCGGCTCCCACCGGGTCCAGCACCACCGGCCTGCCGTGTGCGCGCGCGCCGCGCGCGGCCAGGCGCATCGCCCGCACCCAGGGCGGGGACAGGGTGCCGATATTCAGCACCAGCGCGCCGGCCAGCGCGGCCATCTCCTCGACTTCCTCCTCGGCGTGCGCCATGACCGGTGCGGCACCGAGCGCCAGCAGCATGTTCGCGCTGAACTGCATGACCACCAGGTTGGTCACGTTGTGCACCAGGGGAATGGCCTCGCGCACCGAGCAGGCGTCCTGCCAGAGTTCGGCGGCCCCGACCGGGGCGGCGGCGTGCCCGCTCACCGCGGGCCCCCCGCGCCGCCCAGCGGCCCGAGGGCGTCGAGGGTGTTTTTCAGCAGCAGCCCGAACTCGGTGTCGCCCTCCATCACCAGCGCCCGCTCGAAGAACAGGCGGTCGGCGTCGTCGTGGCCGCGCACCAGGCGCCACAGCGCCTGCGCGGCGCCGCGTATGCACAGTGCGGGAGCGCCCTGCGCCGGCCGGAAACCCCGCGCGTCCAGCAGCAGGCGCGCACGCAGCCCGAGGTCCCGCACCTCCAGCTCCACCACGCGCCCGCTCAGCGCCGCGCGCGTGGCCTGGTCCAGGCGCGGCAGCAGCACGCGGTCGAGCACCCGCGCCAGCACGACGGACGGGGGCTGCAGCGGCAGCGAGCGCACGAGGCCTCGCAGGCCGGGCGGTGCGCCCGCGGCCAGCCGTGCAAGCCCGAGCACGCAGGCGTCCAGCCAGCCCTGCGCGGGCTCGCTGCTCGAGGTTTCATGCAGGGTTCTGGTCGTCATGGAGCCCATCCGGGGAGTTCAGTCGATCGCGGAGGCCATGCCGGCGGCCCCCTTGGCGTAGCCGTCCACCAGCGGTCCCGGCAGATCCAGGCCGCGCAGGTGGCGTAGCGCATCGGCGGCATCGGCGCCGTCATTGCACACGGCATCGAAGCTGCGCAGCACCTCGAAAAAGCCCTGGCTGCACGGTGACAGACGCAGGCGTCCGACCCCGGCCGCGTGCAGTTCCGGCCACGGGCCCAGCACGGCGTGCAGGCCCGCCGACTGGATCTGCGTGCCGTTGATGCACAGGAAGGCCTGGCCCTCGGTGCTGTCCAGGCGCAGGCCGTCCGCGTCGTCGCGACAGCGGAACTCGCAGGCGTCCTTGCGCAGGCGATGGTGCCGGGCCGTGAAGCAGCGCGCCGACAGCGCCAACGGCAGGCGCCCGAATCCCCAGGCCTCGGTGGCGATCTCGCCGTGGGGGCCGCGCACCCGCGCATGCTGCGGGTTGACACGACCGATGGCGGTCGCTGCGAGCTCGACCGGTGCCACCCAGCGCACGGCGCCCAGGGCGGCGTGCTCGCGCAGCGCGTCGCCGTTGTAGATGTTCAGGTGCGGGCCGATGACAAAGCGCGGCAGGCGGCCGCGCTGCTCCCCGGCCTGCTCCAGCGCCTGCAGCGCCGAGGCATCGCCGGCTTCCAGCAGGAATTCCTCCTGCCCCGCGAGTTCGCGCACCGCGCGCCATTCGGCCTCGCTGCTCAGCAGGGGCAGCGTGGCCAGCACCACCTCCTTGCCGCTGTCGCGCAGTTCGCGCGCCAGCGCGAGCCAGTCGCCCGGCTTCATCTCGGTGCGGCGGGAGCACACGGTCTCGCCCAGCACCACGCAGTGCGCGGCGCTGTCGGCGACCTCGGCGTAGAAGGCCAGCAGGGCCGGGCGTGGCCACCAGTAGGGCAGCGCGCCGACGGTGAACTCGGTGCGGCTCGCGGCCGCGCCGGAATCGATGGTCATGGGGGTCTGCGAAGGTGCGAGCTGCATGGTGTCAGCGCCAGGGCCTGTCGTAGGCGCCCAGCGTGTGTTGCTGGCCTTCGGCCCAGCGCGCCAGCCGCGCGCTCCAGTCCGCCTGCGGCGCGTAAGGCTCGGAGGAGGCGGCCAGGTCGATCGCCGCGCGCCACACCCGCGTGACCTCGGCGACGTAGGCCGGGCTGCGCTGCCGGCCTTCGATTTTCACCGCCTTCACGCCGGCCTCGATGAGCCGCGGCAGGATGTCCAGGGTGTTCAGGCTCGTGGGCTCCTCCAGCGCGTAGTCGCGCTGGCCCTCGACCAGGAAGCGGCCCTTGCACAGGGTCGGGTAGCCGCGCGGCTCGGTGGGGCCGTAGCGGTCGATCAGCACCTCGTTGAGCCGTGCCTCCACCGTGCCGTCGCGCTCCGTCCAGCGCACCGCCGCCGGCGGAGAGCACACGCCGGCGTTGTTGGGCGACGAACCGGTCGCATAGGAGGACAGCGCGCAGCGGCCCTCGACCATCACGCACAGGCTGCCGAAGCCGAACACCTCGATGTCCACCGAGGTGTTGCGGATCACGTGGGCCACCTGCGACAGGGTCAGCACCCGCGGCAGCACGGCGCGCTGGATTCCGTAATGCCGGCGGTAGAACTCGATGGCCGCGTGGGTCGTGGCCGAGGCCTGTACCGACAGGTGCAACCGCAGGCCCGGATGGTTGCGGCTGGCGTGCGCCAGCACCGCGGTGTCGGCGACGATCAGCGCGTCGGCGCCCAGTTCCGCCGCGCGGTCCACCGCGCGCAGCCACGGGCCGGCGTCGCCCGCATCGGCGAAGGTGTTCAGCGCCATCAGCACCTTCGCGCCCTGCGCGTGGGCCTGCTCCACGCCTGCCCGCACCTGCGCATCGTCGAAGTTCAGGCCGGCGAAATTGCGGGCGTTGGTGGCATCGCGCAGGCCCAGGTACACGGCGTCGGCTCCGGCCTCCAGCGCCATCTGCAAGGCGCGCAGCGAGCCGGCAGGACAGACCAGTTCGGGGGCAGCACGCATGGGCGGGGTCCCGGTTGGCGTGGAGAGGGCAGAGGAGGTGGGCGCAACGCGTGGGGAGTGGGACATCGCCAGGAAGTGAGGGGCGAGCCGGGGCCGCGCCTTGGCCGAGGACATGCGGCTGCGAGCGCGCCCGGCTGTTCGGGCATCGGGCCATTGTCGGCGCCGGTTCGGCATGCTCGTCTTGACCGGAGTCAAGCAGGGCCCAGGCACGCCGATGCGCAGGGCCCGCGGCCGCGCCGCACCGCGGATCCGAGGGCGGACAGCAGACCCCGCCTCAGGCGGCCGATGCTGCGAGAATCGGAGGCTCCATTCCGAGGAGACCGGGTCATGCGGCCATCCGTGCCGATCAGCGAGGGAGTGCATGTGCGGCGGGGGGCCGGAGACCTGGACTATCTGCACGTCGGCGCCGCCTCGGGCAGCGCGGTGCTGTGCCTGCAGGGAGCCCAGCTGCTGGAGTACCGCAGCGCGCGCAGCGCGGCGCCGCTGCTATGGGTGTCGGAAGCGGCCGAGTATCGCCAGGGCCGGCCGCTGCGCGGGGGCATCCCCATCTGTTGGCCCTGGTTCGGGCCGCACCCGGACGATGCCTCGGCGCCGTCCCACGGCTACGCCCGCATCACGCCGTGGACCCTGCACGCCAGCGAACGCGTGGGCGATGCCGTGGCGCTGGAGTTGCGCATGGCCGCGCCCGACGCAGGCCTGCGGCCGTGGCGCGCCGAGCTGGAGTTGCGGGTGGAGGTCGGCGAATCCCTGCGGCTGCTGCTGCGCACCCGCAACCTGGAAGCGCGCCCGATGCGCACGAGCGAGGCGCTGCACGCCTACCTGCAGGTGGGCGACGTACGCCGGGTGCGCCTGCAGGGGCTGGACGGAGCCGCCTTCGTGGACAAGCTCGACGCCATGCGCGGCGGGGTGCATCACGGCGAGTTGCACTTCGACGGGCCCGTGGACCGCATGTTCGTGGGCACCACCTCGGCCTGCGTGGTGGAGGACCCCGTGCTGCGCCGGAGCATCCGCGTCAGCAAGCAGGGCTCGGCCAGCACCGTGGTGTGGAACCCCTGGCAGGACGCAGCCGCCGGCATGCGCGACATGCGCGGTGACGGCTGGGGGCGCATGCTGTGCGTGGAAGCCGGCAACGTCGAACGCGACCAGCTGATGCTGGCGCCAGGCGCCGAGCACGTGCTCGGCACCCGCTACGAGCTGCTGGACGCCTGAACGGGTCGCGCGCCGGGCCGGTGCGGGCGCGGCCCGGGCTTCAGGAGGCCTGCGCCGGCGGCAGCTCGGAGGCCGCGCGCTCGCGCAGGCCGCGGATGGTCGGGGCCTCGCCACGCACGCGGAACCTGGCGCCGGCCTCGTCCGCGCTCTCCTCCAGCACCTCGCAGTGGGCGTAGATCTCGCGGCGCAATTGCTGGGCCGACCAGGGCACGAGCAACTCGGCCTCCACCAGGTCCTTCTGGAAAAAGCTCACGATGACCGAGTGGAGCTTCGCCACGTCGTCGGCGCGGCGCGCGCTCATCACGATGCAGCCGGGGAAGCTGGCGCGCAGTTCAGCCTCGACCTCCTGCTGGCGCTGCGCGTCGCCTACCTGATCGAACTTGTTGAACACGCGGATGCGCGGCACCTCCTGCGCGCCGATCTCGGCCAGCACCTCGTCGGTGACCTGGCGCTGGCGGTCGAAGCCGGGATCGCTGGCGTCGATCACGTGCAGCAGCAGCGAGGCGTCCAGCGCCTCGTCCAGCGTGGACTTGAAGGACTCCACCAGACCGTGGGGAAGGTTCTTGATGAAGCCCACGGTGTCGCTGACCAGCACGCGCGGCACGCTCTCCGGGTGAAGCACGCGCACGGTGGTGTCCAGGGTGGCGAACAGCTTGTTGGCCACCAGCACCTCGCTGCCGGTGAGCGCGCGCATCAGCGTGGACTTGCCCGCGTTGGTGTAGCCCACCAGCGCCACGCTGGCCACGCCCTGGCCCTGCTGGCGCCGCGCGCGCTGGGTCTGGCGCTCGGTGCCCATGGCGTCGATTTCCATCTGCAGCTCGGCGATGCGGTCGCGGATCTTGCGCCGGTCCAGCTCGGTGTGGGATTCGCCGGCCCCGCGCCCTCCGGTGCCGCTGCGCTGGCGCCCCTGCGGCCCGGCCAGCTTGGCCGCTTCCCGCAGGCGCGGCGCCATGTAGCCCAGGCGCGCGATTTCCACCTGCGCGCGCGCAGCGCGCGAGCGCGCGTGGCGGTGGAAGATCTCCAGGATCACCATGGTGCGGTCCATCACCTCGCAACCCACGGCCTTTTCCAGGTTGCGCGCCTGGGACGGCGAGATCTCGTGGTCGATCAGCAGCACCTGGATGCCGTCGAGTTCCGGGTTCGTCGCATGCCCCGGCCGTTCGTCGCGCGCGGCGCCGGCCTGGCTTTCGACGTATTCACGCACTTCCTCGCGCTTGCCGGTACCCAGGTAGGCCGTGGTGTCGAAGTTGGCCCGTTTCTGGGTGAAGGTCTGCACCACCCGATAGCCCAGGGTCTTGGCCAGTTCCCGCAATTCCGCGAGCGAGGATTCGAAGTCCCCGTCGCTCACGTCCGGCAGCTGCACTGCGGCCACGACGGCGTCAAGGGGTTTGTCCTGGGAGTCTGGCTGCATGGGCTGCGGGGGTACCGGGTGTTGCGGGCGAAGCCTCGCATGCTACGCCCGGGCGCGCCCGCGTGGGCGCCGGCCGGGCCTCAGCCCGCGGACCCAGGCGGCTGCTCGGCCGGCAGGTAGGCGAAGCGCGGATCCTCGGGCGTGCCCTCGAGCGCGCTGCCCGGCTGTCCGCGCGGGCGCCAGGTCAGCAGCTGCTCGATTCTGGCGGCCAACTCGAAGTCCTTGTCGGTCACGCCGTCCGCGCTGTGGGTGCTCAGGCGCACCACCAGGTGGTCGTAGCCCACCGAGAGCTCCGGATGGTGCCATGCCGCCTCGGCCAGGTGCGCGACGGCGCCCACCGCCAGCACGCTGGCCTTCCAGCCGGCGGTGCGGTAGCGGCGCTGGATGCCGTCGCCGTCGCGCGACCAGCGCGGCAACTCGGCCCGCAGCCGTGCGTCGACGGCTTGCGCGTCATACACCCGTTCGCGCGGGGCGCTCGCGGAACGCTCGGGCATTGCGTTCTCCTGGGGGTTGAGAGTCCTAGTGGATCTTGGCTCGAATTCTGCCGCGTCGGCGTGTCCGCTCGCAAGAGATGGCGCTGCCGCAAGGCTGGTTGTCGTCGGCACGAAAGCGCAGCCGCTGTGATCGCCGACCCGAATCAAGCATTTGTTGGATGTGAAAGGGAAGCGACAGGGCCTGGAGACGGCGAACTTACTCAACCGCCAAGAGTCGAACGGCAATTCGTCGAATTGGATTCATCGCATGGTTCACGATATCGCAGTCATCGGAGCGGGCGCAACCGCTGTCAGCCTGTTGTTATCCCTGAGAGATGAGGCAAGGGCGGCATTCCTGAGCTATCTGTAGCAGCGCGGGCGGGCGGGGGACCTTCCCCTGCAGGACCTCCTCCTGTCAACGCGCCCGTACATGCACCGGCTGTGGCGGGTGTTGCCAGCGGATGATCAACTGCGCTTCGTCCGAGTATGGTGCACGCTATGGAGCGTTTGGCGCCACCCAGTCCCGATCGGACTCTATGAGCAACTCCACGATGCAGTGCGTGAGGGCATCGTTCATTTCCATCGGATGGATCAGCCCCCGGTGCATCGGGATGGTCAATTTCAGATGCGCACGGAACAGGATCGCACAGTTCACGGCTCTATTCTTGTGGACGCCACCGGTTGGGGTGCATGCACAGACTCCATCGCTGTGTTGCGGGCGCTTCGCAGCCGCCGATTGATCGAGATTCATCCCTGCGGCGGCATTCATGTGGATCCGGTGGGCATGCGGTGCATGGTCGGATCACGACCTCTTCCGGGTCTTTTCGCGATCGGTCCGATTGCCAGGGGCGTGCTGTTTTGGTAATGTCCCGCCGAGTGGTGTAAGTCTTTGGTGCGGTGAGCTGCGAAGGGCGTAGCCCGGAGCAGCTCACCGCGCGCCGGTCGTCCCTGGAGATGGGGGTGGCCATCGTGAAGTCCGGATAAGGTTGAGGTGCGACCCACCAATCCTTGTCTGAAGGAAACCACGATGACCAACGCCACTATCGCATTGACCGAGCTCGCTGAGAAGGGGGCCGATGTCGACGTGCTGCGCCAGATGGTGCAGTTCATGGCCCAGCGCCTCATGGAGATCGACGTGGAGGG
>NZ_KB898493.1 GCF_000377645.1 Thiomonas sp. FB-6
GCCGGGGCCGCAGCAGGCTGCTGCGCCTGCGCCGCGGCAGGCCCGGCCGCCGGCGCCGCCGCCTCGGCCGGCGCGCTCGCGCCCTCCTCGGCCTCCAGCTCCAGCAGCGGCGTGCCCTCGTTCACCTTGTCCCCGAGCTTGACCAGCAGCGCCTTCACCACCCCGCCCGCGCTGCTCGGTATCTCCATGCTCGCCTTGTCGCTCTCCACCGTGATCAGCGACTGCTCCGCCTGGATCCTGTCCCCAGGCTTGACCAGCAGCTCGATCACCTCCACGTCCTTGAAGTCCCCGATGTCGGGAACCTTCACCTGCATCTGCGCCATTGCGTGTCTCCGTGTTCCTGGCTGTTCGTTCCGCGCCGCGCCTCAGGCCAGCAGCGGGTTGATGCGATCGACGTCGATGCCATAGCGCTGGATCGCCTCGGCGGCCTTCGAGGCGTCGAGCTTGCCCTCGTCGGCCAGGCTGCGCAGCGCGGCCACCACGACGAAGTGGCGGTCCACCTCGAAGTGACGCCGCAGCTTGGTGCGGGTGTCCGACCGGCCGAAACCGTCGGTGCCCAGCACGCGGTAGGCGCGGTCGTCAGGCAGGAAGGGACGGATCTGCTCGGCGAACATGCGCACGTAGTCCGTGGAGGCGACCACCGGGCCCGCATGGGACTCCAGCTGCTGCGCCACGAAACTCTTGCGCTGCGGCTCCTTCGGATGCAGCAGGTTCCAGCGCTCGCAGTCACGCCCCTCGCGGGCCAGCTCGTTGAAGCTCGGGCAGCTCCACACGTCGGCCGCCACGCCCCAGTCCTGTTCCAGCAGCTCGGCCGCCGCCAGCACCTCGCGCAGGATGGAGCCGGAGCCCAGCAGCTGCACGCGCAGCTTGCCCGATTTGGCGGCGCCGTCGCGGCACAGGTACATGCCCTTGAGGATCTGCTCCTCGGTGCCGGGCTTCAGCCCGGGCTGCGCGTAGTTCTCGTTGAGCAGGGTGATGTAGAAGAACACGTCCTCCTGGTTCACCACCATGCGTTGCAGGCCGCGGTGCAGGATCACCGCCACTTCGTGCGCGAAGCTGGGGTCGTAGCTGACGCAGTTGGGCACGTTGGACGCCATCAGCTGGCTGTGTCCGTCCTCGTGCTGCAGGCCTTCGCCGTTCAGGGTCGTGCGCCCCGAGGTGCCGCCGAGCAGGAAGCCCCGCGCCAGCATGTCGCCGGCGGCCCAGATCAGGTCGCCGATGCGCTGGAAGCCGAACATCGAGTAGTAGATGAAGAACGGGATGGTGATGCGGTTGCTGTGCGAGTAGGAGGTCGCCGCGGCGATCCAGGAGCACATGCCCCCCGCCTCGGTGATGCCTTCCTGCAGGACCTGGCCCGACTTGTCCTCCCGGTAGTACATCACCTCGCTGCGGTCGACCGGGGTGTACTTCTGGCCCTCGGGGGCGTAGATGCCGATCTGGCGGTACAGGCCCTCCATGCCGAAAGTGCGGGTCTCGTCGACCAGGATGGGCACCACGCGCGGGCCCAGCGCCTTGTCGCGCAGCAGCTGGTTCAGGCAGCGCACGTAGGCCTGGGTGGTGGAGATCTCGCGCCCCTCGGCCGTGGGCTCGAGCGTGGGCTTGAAGATCTCGGCCAGCGGCGGCAGCGTGAACTGCTCGTCGGCCTTGGTGCGGCGCTGCGGCAGGTAGCCGCCCAGCGCCTTGCGCCGCGCGTGCAGGTACTGCATCTCCGGCGTGTCGTCGGCCGGCTTGAAGAACGGCAGCTTGGGCAGTTCGTGGTCGGGCACCGGGATGTTGAAGCGGTCGCGGAACTCGCGGATGTCCTCGTCGGTAAGCTTCTTGACCTGGTGCGCGACGTTGCGCGCCTCGGCGGCCTGGCCCAGGCCGTAGCCCTTGATGGTCTTGACCAGCAGCACCGTGGGCTGGCCCTGGTGGGTGGCGGCGGCGTGGAAGGCGGCATGGACCTTGTTCGGGTCATGGCCGCCGCGGTTGAGGCGCCAGATGTCCTCGTCGCTCATGTTCTTGACCATCTCCAGCAGCTGGGGATGGCGCCCGAAGAAGTGCTTGCGCACGAACGCGCCGTCGTTGGCCTTCATGGCCTGGTAGTCGCCGTCCAGCACGTCCATCATCACCTGGCGCAGGATGCCGTCCTTGTCGCGCGCCAGCAGCGGATCCCAGTAGGAGCCCCAGATCAGCTTGATCACGTTCCAGCCCGAGCCGCGAAATTCCGCCTCCAGCTCCTGAATGATCTTGCCGTTGCCGCGCACCGGGCCGTCCAGGCGCTGCAGGTTGCAGTTCACCACGAACACCAGGTTGTCGAGTTTCTCGCGCGCGGCCAGGCCGATCGCGCCCAGGGATTCCGGCTCGTCCATCTCGCCGTCGCCGCAGAACACCCAGACCTTGCGCTTGGAGGTGTCGGCGATTCCGCGCGCGTGCAGGTACTTCAGGTAGCGCGCCTGATAGATCGCCATGATCGGGCCCAGGCCCATGGACACGGTCGAGAACTGCCAGAAATCCGGCATGAGCTTCGGGTGCGGGTAGCTCGACAGGCCCTTGCCGCCGACTTCCTGGCGGAAGTTGTCCAGCTGCTCGTCGCTCAGGCGGCCCTCCATGTAGGCGCGGGCATAGATGCCCGGCGCGCTGTGCCCCTGGAAATACACCAGGTCTCCACCGTGGTCTTCGCTGGGCGCGTGCCAGAAGTGGTTGAACCCGGCGCCCAGCATGGTCGCCAGCGAGGCGAAGGAGGCGATGTGCCCGCCCAGGTCGCCGCCGTCGGCCGGGTGCAGCCGGTTCGCGCGCACCACCATGGCCATCGCGTTCCAGCGCATGTAGGCGCGCAGGCGCTCCTCGATCTCGACATTGCCGGGATTGCGCTCTTCCAGGTCCGGCGGGATGGTGTTCACATAGGCGGTGTTGGCCGAGAAGGGCATGTCCACCCCGTCCTGGCGCGCCTGGTCGAGCAGTTGCTCGAGCAGGTAGTGGGCGCGCTCGCGACCCTCGCTGGCGATCAGCGCCTGCAGGGCATCGAGCCACTCGCGGGTTTCCTGGGGATCGGCGTCGTTCGCGGCGGGCGCGGGCGATTGATCGGGTACTGCTGCCATCGTGGTCTCCTCTGGATGTCGGATCTCCCGCGGCCGGCGCTTCGCAGGCGCCGCGCATACGCGGAATTCGGAAGGGTCCGGGGCAGCCCGATGCCTTCCAGGAAGCGAGTATTGCAAAGAATTTTTTGAATTACAACATCCGGTTTTACAATATGGAATTTGACGTATCGACCCTCCTGCATACAGCATGCTCCGATCGGGGCCCTTTGCCTATCAGGCTGTTGACTAGACTTGCGCCGTGAGCCTGTTCCCGACCCTCCTCCGACGCCTGCGCCAGCGCGTGCGCCCGCTGCTGCACAGCCGGCGCGCGGACCTGCTGCTGCTGTTCGTGCCCCTGCTGTCGCTGGTGCTGTTCCTCGGCGCGGCCGCCGCGCTGGTGCGCTATACGCAGCAGACCGAGCTGCAGCGGGAGAACGACACCCTGCAGCGTGACAGTGAATGGGCGCGCCAGCGCATGAGCCTGGAAATGGCCCTGATGCAGGAGCAGTTGCAATCCATGGCCAACTCCCTGGAGACGCGCCGGGGCAACGAGCGTTTTCCGGCCATGGCCGCCTCCTTCCTGCACCAGCACGCGCTGACGGTGGTGGTCTACGCCACCGACCCCGACGGCAAGCTCGAACACCTGGTCATGAGCCCCGCCGTGCCCCGCGACCTGCAATGGATCGACGCCCAGCACCGCCCGGCGCAGCCCATGTCGCTGCAACTGCAGCTGCAGGCGCGCCAGCGCCAGCGCACGGTGTACAGCCTGCCCTACCACCTGCCGCGCCTGGGCTGGGTGGTGGAGTCGGCCACGCCGGTCATGCTGGGCTCGCAGTTCGCCGGCACGGTCGGCGCAGTGTTCGCCATCGACGGCCTGATGCGCGGCACCACGGTGCAGGAGCTGAGCAGCCGTTACGCGGTGGCGCTGGTCGACCACGTCACCGGCGACGTGATCGCCAGTACCGCCACCGGCGACCTGGCGCGCAAGCCCCTGCGGTACCTGGTGGCGCTGCACCCCTTCGACGCCGGCCTGGCCATGCGGGTGAGCAGCTTCCACTCGGCGCCGGGCTGGACGGTGCGCGGCCTGTACTGGGCGGTGTTCGTGCTGTCGGCGCTGATGCTGTGGATGCAATGGGGCAGCTGGCGCCAGATGCGCGAGCGCCTGCAGGCGCAGGAAAGCCTGACGCGCGAGACCGCGTTCCGGCGCGCCATGGAGAACTCCCTGTCCACCGGCATGCAGGCCATCGACCTGAAGGGCCGCATCAGCTACGTGAACATGGCCTTTTGCAAGATGACCGGCTTTTCCGAGCACGATCTGGTCGGCCGCGCGCCGCCGCACCCCTACTGGCCGGCGCGGCGCTCGGCCGAGATGGCGCTGGCGCTGCAGCAGACCCTGGACGGGCTGGCGCCGCCCTCGGGCTTCGCGCTCAAGCTGGCGCGCAAGGACGGCAGCGAATTCGACGCACGGGTGTACGTCTCGGCGCTGATCGACAACCGCGACCGCCAGACCGGCTGGGTCACCTCGATCACCGACATCACCGAGCCCACGCGCATCCGCCAGGAACTGGCGGCCTCCCACGAGCGTTTCGTGGCCGTGCTCGAGGGCCTGGACGCGGCCGTGTCGGTGCTGGCCATCGACCGCGACGAGCAGTTGTACGCGAACAAGCTGTACCGCCAGTGGTTCGGGGCCTCCGCCCACGGCCACCACCTGCTCAGCGGGCAGGACCCGCCGCCGGGGGCCGGCGTGGACGGGGACGACGCGGTCGACAGCTTCGCCGGCCTGCCCACCGACGAGTTCCTGC
The DNA here is from genome assembly GCF_000377645.1 of Thiomonas sp. FB-6. GTDB lineage: Bacteria > Pseudomonadota > Gammaproteobacteria > Burkholderiales > Burkholderiaceae_C > Thiomonas_A. The sequence continues at coordinate 4,862 of NZ_KB898493.1, forward strand.
ACACCCAGGCGCAGGTGCACGAGATCCACGTGGCCTCGCTGGACCGCTGGTTCGACGTGCGCCAGCGCTACATCCAGTGGGTGGACGCGCGCGTGGTGCAGATGCTCATCGCCACCGACGTGACCGCGCGCCACCAGGCCGAGGACGTGGCGCGCAACCAGGAGGAGAAGGCCCAGATCACCAGCCGCCTGATCGCCATGGGCGAGATGGCATCCTCGCTGGCGCACGAACTCAACCAGCCGCTGACCGCCATCAACAACTACTGCTCGGGCATGATCGCGCGCCTGCGCAACCGCTCGATGCCGGCCGAGGAACTGCAGCCCGCGCTGGAGAAGACCGCGCGCCAGGCGCAGCGCGCGGCCGCGGTGATCCGCCGCGTGCGCGATTTCGTCAAGAAGAGCGAACCCCACCGCGTGGCCTGCCGCGTGCAGGACATCGTGCAGAACACGCTGGAACTGGCCGAGATCGACCTGCGCCGCCGCAACGTGCGCCTGTTCACCCACATCGCCGCGGGCATCCCGGCGCTGCACGCCGACCCCATCCTGATCGAGCAGGTGCTGCTGAACCTGCTGCGCAATGCCGCCGAGGCGGTGGACAAGGCCGGGCGCGCGGGGGTGCTGCGCAGCATCGAACTCGACATCGCGCAGGACGAAGCCCAGGTGCACTTCATCGTGCGCGACAACGGAACCGGTGTGTCCGAGGAAGTGATGAGCCATTTGTTCGAGGCCTTCTACTCGACGAAAAGCGAAGGATTGGGCATCGGACTGAACATCTGCCGCTCCATCGTTGAATTCCACGAAGGTCGTCTATGGGCCGAGAATCAATACAATGGGGAGGTTCTCAGCGGAAGCGTGTTCCGCTTCACGCTGCCCCTGGAGCCCACGCCCCGTAGCGGCGCCGCGCCCACCGGCGCGGCCGCCCAAGGTACGGACCTTTCCGCAGCGCCCGCCGCACCCGACCTTCACACGAGCCCATGAAACCAGCGACCAAAGGCACCGTATACGTCATCGACGACGACGAAGCGGTACGCGATTCCCTGCAGTGGCTGCTCGAGGGCAACGACTACCGGGTGCGCTGCTTCGACTCCGCGGAAGCCTTCCTGGCGCGCTTCGACCCGCGTGAAGTGGCCTGCCTGATCGTGGACGTGCGCATGCCCGGCATGAGCGGGCTGGAACTGCAGGAGCGCCTGCTGCAGCGCGGACAGAACATTCCCCTGGCCTTCATCACCGGCCACGGCGACGTGCCCATGGCCGTGGCCACGATGAAAAAGGGCGCGATCGACTTCATCGAGAAGCCCTTCAACGAGAACCTGCTGCGCGACCTCGTCGACCGCATGCTGCAGAAGGCCCGCGTGGACCTGGAGGAGCACGCGCAAAGCGCCAGCCGCGAGGCCCTGCTGTCCAAGCTGACCAGCCGCGAATCGCAGGTGCTCGAGCGCATCGTCGCCGGGCGCCTGAACAAGCAGATCGCCGACGACCTGAACATCAGCATCAAGACGGTCGAGGCGCACCGCGCGAACATCATGGAAAAGCTGGGCGCGAACACCGTGGCCGACCTGCTGAAGATCGCGCTGGGCGCGTCGAGCAAGGCCTGAGGACGCGGCGATGACGGCCCGACTCATCGACGGCAAGGCGCTGGCCGCGCAGATGCGCGCGGAGGTGGCCGAGCGCGCCGCCGCGCTGCGCGCCACGGGCCGCCTGCCCACGCTGGCGGTGATCCTGGTCGGCGCCGACCCCGCCAGCCAGGTGTACGTGCGCAACAAGATCGCCGCCTGCGAGCAGGCCGGCATGCGCTCGCTGCACGAGACCTACGGCGCGGAACTGCGCGAGGCCGAGCTGCTGGCGCGCATCCACGCGCTGAACCAGGACGACAGCGTGCACGGCATCCTGGTGCAACTGCCGCTGCCTGCGCACATCCACGCGCAGCGCGTGATCGAGGCCATCTCGCCGCGCAAGGACGTCGACGGATTCCACGTCGCCAACGCCGGCGCGCTGATGGTGGGCCGGCCGGGGCTGCGCCCCTGCACGCCGCTGGGTTGCGTGCGCATGCTGGAACACATCGGCCTGGGCGACCTGCGCGGGCGCCACGCGGTGGTGGTCGGGCGCTCGAACATCGTGGGCAAGCCCATGGCCATGCTGCTGCTGGGCATGAACGCCACCGTCACCATCGCCCACAGCGGCACCCCCGACCTGGCCGAGACCTGCCGGCGCGCCGACGTGCTGGTGGCGGCGGTGGGGCGCGCGCGCATGATCGGCGCCGACATGATCAAGCCCGGCGCCGCGGTGCTGGACGTGGGCATCAACCGCCTGGAAGACGGCAAGCTCTGCGGCGACGTGGACTTCGAGGCCGCGCGCGAGCTCGCCGGCTGGATCACCCCCGTGCCAGGCGGGGTCGGGCCGATGACCATCGCCATGTTGTTGTCCAATACCCTGCAGGCCTGCGAACAACTGGCCTGAAACGCCACGGCGGCCCCTGTGCCGGGCCGCGCGCCCTGACGGAGCCCGCCGATGTCCCCGGATACCCCCGCTGCCGCCGCGCAGCCCGCCAATCCCCTGCTGGGCGATGCCGTGCTCGCGCCGCTGGCGCTGCCCGACTTCGGCGCGCTGCGCCCGGAGCAGGTCGAGCCCGCGCTGCGCGAACTCATGGCGCGCCTGCGCGCCGCGCACGAGCAGGCCTGCGCCGGCGACCCGGCACGGCCCGCGAGCTGGGACGACCTGGTGCAGGCGCTGGAGCCCGACTCGGAGGCGCTGGGCCGCGCCTGGGGCCTGGTGTCGCACCTGCACGCGGTGGCCGACACGCCCGAGCTGCGCCGCGCCTTCAACGACATGCTGCCCCACGTCACACAGCTGTGGACCGAGCTGGGCTCCGATCCGCGCCTGTTCGCGCGCTACCGGTCGCTGCGCGAGGGCGCCGGCTTCGCCGCGCTGCCGGCGCTGCGCCGGCGCATCGTCGAGCACGCGCTGCGCGACCTGCGCCTGTCCGGCGCCGAGCTGCGCGGCGAGGCGCACGCGCGCTTCGAGGCCATCGAGCAGCGCAGCGCCGAGCTGGAGCAGGCCTTTTCCGAACACCTGCTCGACGCCACCGACGGCTTCTCGCTGCGCGCCGAGGAATCGCAGCTGCAGGGGCTGCCGGAGGATCTGGTGCAGGCCGCGCGCGAGGCCGCGGGGCAGGCCGGCGGCTGGGTGTTCACGCTGCACCAGCCCAGCTACGTGCCGCTGATGCAGCATGCGCGCGATCGATCGCTGCGCCAGGCCATGTACCGCGCCTACGTCACCCGCGCCAGCGAGCTGGGCGACCCGCGCCTGGACAACTCGGCCATCATGGCCGATCTGCTGGCGCTGCGCGCCGAACTCGCGGGCCTGCTGGGTTTCGCCGATTACGCGGAGCTCTCGCTGCAGACCAAGATGGCCGACAGCGCCGCGCAGGTGGAGGAGTTCCTGCTCGATCTGGCGCGGCGCGCCCGCCCCTACGCCGAGCGCGACCTGCGCGAGCTGCGCGAATTCGCGGCCGCCGAACTGGAAATGGCGGATCTGCAGTCCTGGGACCTGGCCTTCGCCTCCGAGCGCCTGCGCGAGCGGCGCTACGCCTATTCCGAGGAGCAGCTGCGCCAGTACTTCACCGAGCCGCAGGTGCTGGCCGGGCTGTTCGATCTGGTGCACCGCCTGTTCGGGGTGCGGGTGCTGGAGCAGGAGGCCGCCGGAGTCTGGCACCCCGAGGTGCGCCTGTGGCGCGTCGAGCAGGCCGACGGGCGCCTGCTGGGGCATTTCTACACCGATCTGCACGCGCGAGCCGGCAAGCGCGGTGGTGCCTGGATGGACGGCCTGCGCTCGCGCTGGCTGCGCGCGGACGGCACGCTGCAGACTCCCGTCGCGGTGCTGACCTGCAATTTCGCCTCCGGCGTCGGCGGCCGTCCTCCGCTGCTCAGCCACGACGACGTGCAGACCCTGTTCCACGAATTCGGCCACGGGCTGCACCACCTGCTTACGCGCGTGGACGAACTCGGCGCCTCCGGACTGTCGGGCGTGGAATGGGACGCGGTGGAGCTCCCCAGCCAGTTCCTCGAGAACTACTGCTGGGAATGGGAGGTGCTGCGCGGCATCGGGCGCCATGTGGACACCGGCGAGCCGCTGCCGCGCGAACTCTTCGAGCGCATGGTGGCGGCGCGCAACTTCCAGGCCGGCATGCAGACCCTGCGCCAGGTGGAGTTCTCGCTGTTCGACCTGCGCGTGCACCGGGAACTGCGCGAAGCCACCCCCCAGGCCGTCGCCGAGCTGGCCGAGCGGGTGCGCCGCGAGGTGGCCGTGGTGTTCCCCCCGGACTTCGCCAGGTTCCAGCACAGCTTCTCGCATATCTTCGCCGGGGGCTACGCGGCCGGCTACTACAGCTACAAATGGGCCGAGGTGCTGTCGGCCGACGCCTACGCGCAGTTCGAGGAACACGGCGTGCTGGACCCGGACACCGGCGCGCGCTTTCGCGACGAGATCCTGGCACGCGGCAGCAGCCGCGACGCCATCGAATCCTTCCGCGCCTTCCGCGGCCGCGATCCCAGCATCGACGCGCTGCTGCGCCACCAGGGCATGGCCGGCTGAGCCACGGCGCCCGCGCGCCGATCCCCGGCCGCGGCGCGAGGCGCGATACCATCAAGCCGTCCCGCGCGTTCCGGGCCTGCGAGCCCGGGCCCGGCGCGCCGGCACCACTGGAGGCAATTGCGATGCGACACGTCTTGCGCCTGGCACCCGGGTTCGCCCTCGGCTTCGCGCTGCTCCTCGGCCCCGCGCCGGCGGCCTGGGCGGTCTACAAGGTCGTCGGCCCCGACGGCAGCGTCACCTTCACCGACGTGCCGCCCTCGTCCGGGGGCGCCGCGGTGCAGCGGGGCACGGCGCCGCGCGTGCAGGCCCCGGCGTCCGCCGGCGGCGAGGAGCTGCCGCCGCGCCTGCGCCAGCTGCAGCAGCAGGCTCCGGTGGTGGTCTACACCGCGCCCGCCTGCAAGGCCTGCGACGACGGCATCGAGCTGCTGCGCCAGCGCGGCGTTCCCTACGACGAGAAGACCATCGTTTCTCCGCAGGACGCCGAGGCCTTCAAGGCCCTCGACCCCGGCATGCAGGTGCCGCTGCTGAGCGTGGCCGGCGTGAAGCTCTCGCCGGGCTTCAACTCCGCGGCCTGGAACCAGGCGCTGAACTCCGCCGGCTACCCGCAGCATTCCGAGTTGCCCAAGGACTACCGCTTCGCCATCCCCCGGCCGCTGGCGGGCACCCCCGCCCCGCTTCCGGGGCTGCCCGGTTCCGCCCGGGCGCCCGCCGGCACGACCTCGCCGCCCCAGCCCTCGGTGGCGCCCCCGCCCGACCCCAACGCCCCGCCTGGGTTCAAGTTCTAGGGTCCTGCTCCGCGCGGGGCCCGGCCGCCGCCGGCGCGCGCGATCGCGGCCCGTCGCGGACCTGCCCTACGCGTAGTCGCGCTGCGTGACGCCGTCGGCGCCGCCCACCAGCGCGACGTCGGCGCCGCGGCGGGCGAACAGGCCCACCGTGACCACGCCGGGAATCTGGTTCAGGCGGCTTTCCAGCTCGGCCGGATGCTCGATGCGCAGCCCGTGCACGTCCAGGATCTGGTTGCCGTTGTCGGTGAGGTAGCCCTCGCGCAGGCGGGGTTCGCCGCCCAGGTCGCGCAGGCGCGCGCGCACCAGTTCGCGCGCCATCGGCACCACCTCCACCGGCAGCGCGAAGGCGCCGAGCACCGGCACCAGCTTGCTGGCGTCGACGATGCACACGAAACGCTCGGCGGCCTCGGCGATGATCTTCTCGCGCGTCAGCGCTCCGCCGCCGCCCTTGATCATGGCTCCGCCGGGGTCGATCTCGTCGGCGCCGTCCACGTATACCGGGAGCGTGGACACCTCGTTGAGGTCCAGCACCTCGATGCCGTGCGCGCGCAGCCGTTCGGTGCTGCGCTCCGAACTCGACACCGCCGCGCGCACGCGGTCGCGGATGCCGGCCAGCGCGTCGATGAAATGGTTCACCGTGGAGCCGGTGCCGACGCCGATCACCGCGCCGGGCACCACGAAACGCAGCGCCTCGCGCGCCACCGCCTGTTTGAGTTCGTCCTGGGTCATGCGAGCCTGCCGCGTGCAAGGGAGGGAAGGAAGCGCGCCGAGTCGCAGCGCGCGGTCGGGAAAGACAAAGCCCTTATTATCGCCGCTGCTCCGAACGGCTCTTGCAGCCCACCCCCGCGATGCCCCTGCCCTACGCGCTGATCCGCCCGCTGTTGTTCCGGCTGGATCCGGAAGCCGCCCATCACCTGGGCCTGCGTGCGCTGCGCACCATGCACCAGTGCGGCCTCAGCCTGCTGCTCGCGCAGCCGCGGGTGATCGACCCCGTGCGCCTGCTGGGCCTGGAATTCCCCAACCGCGTGGGCCTGGCCGCCGGGCTGGACAAGAACGGCGAGGCCATCGACGCCCTCGCCGCGCTGGGCTTCGGTTTCGTCGAGGTCGGCACGGTGACGCCGCTGGCGCAAGGCGGCAACCCGCGCCCGCGCATGTTCCGCCTGCCGCAGGCGCGCGCGCTGATCAACCGCATGGGTTTCAACAACCAGGGCCTGGAGGCCTTCCTGCGCAACGTGCGCCGCAGCCGCCGCGAGGTTCCGCTGGGCCTGAACATCGGCAAGAACGCCGCCACGCCCATCGAATCGGCGCTGCAGGACTACGCCAGCTGCCTGCGCGCCGTGCACGAACATGCCGACTACGTGACCGTCAACGTGTCCTCGCCCAACACCGCGGGCCTGCGCCAGCTGCAGAGCGACGATGCGCTGGAGGGCCTGCTCGGCGGGCTGGCCGAACTGCGCGAACGCCTGGCGCAGGAACAAGGTCGCCGTGTCCCCATGTTGCTGAAGGTGGCGCCCGACCTGGAGCCGCCGCAGATCCATGCGCTGGCCGACGCGCTGGTGCGCCACGGCATGGACGGGGTGATCGCCACCAACACGACCATCTCGCGCCGCGGCGTCGAGGGCCTGGCGCATGCCGAGCAGGCCGGGGGCCTCAGCGGCGCCCCGCTGCGCGAGGCTTCCAACCGCGTGATCTCGCTGCTGCGCGAACACCTGGGGCCCGGCTACCCCATCGTCGGGGTCGGAGGGGTGATGGACCCCGCCGACGCGGTCGAGAAACGGCGTTGCGGCGCGGACCTGGTGCAGTTGTACAGCGGGCTGATCTATCGCGGCCCGGGCCTGGTGCACGACTGCGCGCAGGCCCTGGCCCGCGCGCGCTGAGTCTGCATCGAAGCCCGCCCGGGCCGGCCGAGGGCCGCCGCAGGCAGCCCCGCGAAGCTCACTTCTGCTTCAGGCGCGTCTTGTTCGCGGTGATGTGTTCGTAGATCTCGCGCGAGCGCTGCGAGAGGGGACGCCCGAAACCTTCGCGCCACGGCGAGGACACCTTCACCTGCGGGCGCTTGCGAAAGGTCGACGCGACCTCCGCGGCGTTCTCCATCATCAGATCCCAGGGATTGGGGGCCTGCTTGGACGCCTGGGGCTTGGTGCTCACCGTCTCGCTGGTGTCCACGTCCCCGGATTTGCGCGTAGTAGTCGTCGTTTTCGCCACGGCTCGCCCTTTTCAAAAGCCATACACCATCCTCGGCCCGACCCCGCGCGATACGAGGCGCGGACCTGCCAGCACCACGGGGGTGGAAGCCGGATCCGATGCCCGGGGATGCAACCCCTCCCTCGCGTCGGGTATGGACAACCCGAGGCATCCAGGTACACTGACCCGCCGCGAGATGGTTTTCACTTTGCGAAACCAGAAGGAATCGCAGGCGAATCATCCTCGGCCAGGAACGGGATTTCGAGCTTTTTGCTCGAAACCGCCCCCAAGCGGGCCCATGCCGGCACCAGACCCGCGGCTCGGAACCCGCATTCCTGCGAGCTGCCTCCCCTCGGGCGCACTCAGTAATTGTAACCCGAAACGTCGCGTCAGCGCCACAGGGCAGCTCAGGCACTTCCCTGTGCGCCGATTCCCGCACGTACGCGCTGCAGCACCGTCTCGCGTGCGAACAGCACCAGCACCGCGTCCACCGACGGAGTCTGCGCGCGCCCCGTGACCAGATGGCGCAGGGGCATCGCCAGCTGCGGCATCTTCAGCTTGTGCTCGCCCAGCACCTGCTTGAGCGCCGCGCCCACCGACGCGGCGTCCCAGGCCGGCAGGCCCTCCAGCGCCGCCGCCAGCGCGCGCAGCGCCTCGCGCACCGGCGCACTCAGCAAGGGCTCCAGCGCCTGCGCATCGGGTGCCGGCTCGGCGTAGAACATCGCGCACAGCTCGGCGATTTCCAGCAGGGTCGACGCGCGCTCGCGCAGCAGCACCGCTGCCGCCTCCAGGCTCACGCCCTGCTCGCGCAGCCCCAGGCGCTCGAGGAAGGGGCGCAGCAACTGCGCCAGGCGCTGCGGCTCCATCGCGCGCAGGTACTGGGCGTTGACCCACTTGAGCTTCTCGCCGTCGAATTGGGCCGCCGAACGGCCCAGGTGCTCGAGGTCGAACCACTGCACGAACTGCTCGCGGCTGAACAGCTCCTCGTCCCCGTGGGACCAGCCCAGGCGCGCGAGGTAGTTGACCATCGCGTCGGCCACGTAGCCTTCGTCGCGATACTGCAGCACGCTCTTCGCGCCGCTGCGCTTGGACAGCTTGTCGCCCTGCTCGTTGAGCACCGTCGGCAGGTGCGCGTACACCGGCGCTTCGCTGCCCAGCGCGCGGAAGATGTGGATCTGGCGCGGCGTGTTGTTGACGTGGTCGTCGCCGCGGATCACGTGGGTGATGCGCATGTCGATGTCGTCCACCACCACGCAGAAGTTGTAGGTCGGCGTACCGTCCGGGCGCGCGATCACCAGGTCGTCGAGCTCGGCGTTGTCGAAACTCACCTGGCCCTTGACGCGGTCCGGCCAGCTCACGCTGCCGTGCGCGGGCGTGCGGAAGCGCAGCACCGGCTGCACGCCCGGCGGCACGGCGGGCAGGGTCTTGCCCGGCTCGGGGCGCCAGGTCCCGTCGTAGCGCGGCTTGAGCCCCGCGGCCATCTGGCGCTCGCGCAGCGCGTCGAGCTCGGCGGTGCTCATGTAGCAGGGGTAGGCGTGCCCGGCCTCGAGAAGTTGGGCCAGCACCTCGCGGTAGCGCTGCATGCGCTGCATCTGGTAGATCGGGCCCTCGTCGTAGTGCAGGCCCATCCACTGCATGGACTCGAGGATCACGTCCACCGCGGCCTGGGTCGAGCGCTCGGTGTCGGTGTCCTCGATGCGCAGCACGAACTGCCCGCCGTGATGCCGGGCGAAGGCCCAGGGATACAGGGCCGAGCGGATGTTGCCGAGATGGATGAAGCCGGTCGGGCTGGGTGCGAAGCGGGTACGTACCGAAGTCGAGGTCATGGGCTGCGCGAGCGATGAAGTCCGAAAGCGTGGGTCAGGCCCCGGCGGCGCGCAGGCCGGGCGCCAGGTCGGCCTGCAGGTCCGAAGGATGCTCCAGGCCGACGCCGATGCGGATCAGCCCCTGTCCGATTCCGGCGGCCTGGCGCTGCGCCTCGCTCAGACGTCCGTGGGAGGTGCTGGCCGGGTGGGTGATGGTGGTGCGGGTGTCGCCGAAGTTCGCCGTGATCGAGCACAGGCGCGTGGCGTCGATCAGCGCGAAGGCGCGCTCGCGCGCCTGCTCCGGCCCGTCGGCGCCCAGATCGAAGGACAGCACGGCGCCGCCCTGCCCCGACTGCTGCGCCATGGCCAGCGCATGCTGCGGGTGCGACACCAGGCCGGGGTAGTACACCCGCGCAACCGCGGGCTGCTGCTCCAGCCACAGCGCCAGCTCCAGCGCGCGCGCGCTTTGCTCGCGCACGCGCAGCGCCAGGGTCTCCATGCCCTTGTGCACCACCCAGGCATTGAAGGGCGACAGGCTGATGCCCGCGCTGCGCTGCACCGGCAGCAGCTTGCCTTCGATGAGTTCGCGCGTGCCGCACAGCGCGCCGGCCAGCGTGCGCCCCTGGCCGTCGAGGAACTTGGTGCCCGAGTGCATGACGATGTCCGCGCCGAAGTCCAGCGGGCGTTGCAACGCGGGCGAGCAGAAGCAGTTGTCCACGACCAGCAGCGCCCCGCCGTCGTGGGCCAGCGCGGCCAGCGCGGCGATGTCGCAGACCTCGGTCAGCGGGTTGCTCGGAGTCTCCGCGAACAGCAGGCGCGTGCGCCCCGGACGCATCGCCGCCTTCCATTCCCGCACGTCGGTCTGCGACACGAAACTGGTCTCGACGCCGAACTTGCCGAAGATGTCACCGAGCAGCTTGATGGTGGAGCCGAACACCGAACGCGAACACACCACATGATCGCCGGCCTGCAGCAGGCCCAGCATGAGCAGCGTGATGGCGCCCATGCCGCTGGCCGTGGCCAGCGCCGCCTGCGCGCCTTCCAGCGCGGCCAGGCGGGTTTCCATCGCCGCCACGCTGGGGTTGGAAAAGCGCGAATAGATGAAGCCATCCTCGTCGCCGGCGAAGCGCGCGGCGGCGCTGCGCGCATCGTGCTGCACGAAGCTGCTGCTCAGGAACAGCGCCTCGCTGTGCTCGCCGTAGGGCGTGCGCGGCACCGAGGCGCGCACCGCCACGGTGTCGGGATGCCAGGACGGCGGGGCCCCGCCCTCCGGGGGCTCGTCTGCGTGTCGGCTCACGGCTGCGCCTCCTCCTGGCTCTGGCCCTGCAGCGCGAGCATGCCACCGCCGGGAGTGTCGCCGCCCGCGCCGCGCTCCCCGCGCAGCGCGGCGTCCACGTCGCCGGTGATGTAGCAGCCGTCGAAGCAGGAGGCCTCGAAGGTCTCGATGTCGGAACGTACGCGGCGCACGGCGCGCTTCATCGCCTCCAGGTCCTGGTAGATCAGCGCGTCGGCGCCGATCAGCCGGCGGATCTCCTCCACGTCGCGGCCGTGCGCGACCAGTTCGGCCGCGGTGGGCATGTCGATGCCGTAGACGTTGGGATAGCGTACCGGCGGCGCCGCCGAGGCCAGGTACACCTTGCGAGCGCCGGCCTCGCGCGCCATCTGCACGATCTCGCGCGACGTGGTTCCGCGCACGATGGAGTCATCCACCAGCAGCACGTTGCGCCCTTCGAATTCCTGGGTGATGGCGTTGAGTTTCTGGCGCACCGAACGCTTGCGCACCGCCTGCCCGGGCATGATGAAGGTGCGCCCCACGTAGCGGTTCTTCACGAAACCCTCGCGGTACGGGCGCCCCAGTTTCCAGGCCAGTTGCATGGCCGACGGACGGCTGGATTCGGGCACCGGGATGACCACGTCGATCTCGCTGGGCGGCATCACCGAGATCACGCGCTGCGCCAGGGTCTCGCCCATGTTCAGGCGCGCCTGGTACACCGAGATGCCGTCCAGCACCGAGTCGGGGCGGGCCAGGTAGACGAATTCGAAAATGCAGGGATTCAGGCGCGGCGCCTCGGCGCACTGCTCGAAGCGCATGTTGGCCTGCAGGTCCACGTACAGCGCCTCGCCCGGCGCGATGTCGCGCAGCAGGCGAAAGCCGTTGCCCTCCAGCGCCACGGATTCGCTGGCCACCATCACCCCGTCGGTCTCGCTGGTGCCCACGCACAGCGGCCGGATGCCGAAGGGGTCGCGGAAGGCCAGCAAGCCGTGCCCGGCGATCAGCGCCACCACGGCGTAGGAGCCGCGCACCCGCCGGTGCACCCCGCGCACCGCGCGGAACAGGTCCTCGGGCTTGAGCGGCAGCCCGTCGGAGACCAGGTCGAGTTCGCGGGCCAGCACGTTGAGCAGCACCTCCGAGTCGGACCCGGTGTTGATGTGCCGGTGGTCGGCGCCGCTGAGTTCACCGCGCAGCGTGTCGGTGTTGATCAGGTTGCCGTTGTGGGCCAGTGCCAGCCCGAAGGGCGCGTTGACGTAGAAGGGCTGCGCCTCCTCCTCGCTGTCGGCGCTGCCGGCGGTGGGATAGCGCACCTGGCCCAGGCCGTAGTCGCCGGGCAGCGCGCGCATGGTCCGCGTGCGGAACACGTCGCGCACCATCCCGCGCGCCTTCTGCATGTACAGCTTGCCGCCCTGGCCGGTGACGATTCCGGCCGCGTCCTGGCCGCGATGCTGCAACAGCAGCAGCGCGTCGTAGATCATCTGGTTCACGGGCTGCTTCGAAACCACGCCGACGATTCCGCACATGATTCGGGTACTCCAGGGTCAGGCAGACGAATGGGCGCGCGGGGATCAGCGTGCCCGGGCCGCGGGCAGGCTGGCGCCCGCCGCGGGAAGGGTGGCCTCGGGGCCGGGCCTGCCCGGGTCCGAGGCCCACGGGGCCTGGGTCCACCACGGGCGTGCCTGCACGGTCTCGAGGGGCAGCAAGGGAGCGACGCGCGCGGCCCCCGCCGACGCCAGCGGCGCCAGCAGCGAGCCCTTCCACACGTCGCTGGAAGGCAGTTGGGTGTAGCCGGCCGCGAGCGCCAGCAGCACGATGACCAGCGCGCCGCGCAGCACGCCGAACAGGGCGCCCAGGCTGCGGTCGAGCATGCCCAGCCCGGTCGAGCGCAGCAGCAGGCGCGCCAGCGTGGCCAGCACGCCGGCGGCCAGCAGCACGAGCACGAAGCAGGCGACGAAGGCCAGGGCCGTGCGCAGCCCCGGCTGGCGCACCAGGTCGCCCAGCAGGTAGGCGCCCAGCCAGGCCGCGTACAGGTGGGCCAGCACGAAGGCGGCGAACCAGCCGCCCAGCGCGATCAGCTCGTAGGCGGCGCCGCGCAATAGCCCGACCAGGGCCGACAGCAGCAGCCCCGCGAGCAACAGCCAGTCCAGGATGTTCACAGGCTCAGCACGGCGGCGGAAATACCCAGCGACCGGATGCGCTGCAATGCGTGCTCGGCCTGGCTGCGCGACGCGAAGGGCCCCACCCGCACGCGCACGCGCTTGCCGGCGGGGGTGTCGACCACCTGGGTGTAGCTGTGCAGCCCGGCGGCGTCGATGCGGTGGCGCACCTGGCGCGCGGTGGCCGCGTCGGCATAGGCGCCCGCCTGCACCACGAAACGCTGGCCCGCCGAGGCCGAGGCGGCTTCGGACTCGCGCTTGGCGGCGCGCTCGGCCTGCGCGGCGGGGATCTGCGACGGGGCCTTGTCCTCCAGCGCGGCCAGCGCCTGGCGTGCCTGCGCGACCTGGGCGGCCGGCGCGCGCTGCGCCGCCGGCTCGGCCGGCTGCGCGGGCCGGGCCTGGGCCTTCGCCTCGGGCCGCGGCTGCGCCGGGGGCTGCGGACGCGCCTGAGGCTGCGGCTGCGGCTGCGGCTGCGGCTGGACCTGCGCCGCCTGCGGCTGCGCCTGCACCGGCTGGCTGCGCGGGGCCGGGCCCGCGGCCGAACTGCCGCCGGGCAGCGCGGCCTGGCCTGGAGCCGCGACGCGCGAGGCCGCCGGCGCGGGCGGCGCCACTGCGCTGGCCTGGTTCTGCGGGGGCACGATCAGCGCGATGTTGGAGGCCACCGGGCGGGGCTGGGTCTCGAAAATCAGCGGAAACACCACCACGCCGGTCAGCACCAGGGCCACCGCGCCGATCAGGCGGCGGCGGGCGCGCAGGCGCAAGACTTCCTCGCTCTGCGCCTGGCGCGCGACCGATTCGCCGCCGCGGGAGCTTTCCTTGGCGCGCTTTCCGGGCAATTTCATGGATAGGGTCGATTCGGCAGGCAGGCGGCTTCGGCCCACCCCCGCCCGTCGACCGGGCGGCTTCAGGCGGCGCGCGGGCGCTGCGCGCGTTGCGCGAGCACGTCGCCGACCGTGAAGAAGGAGCCGAAAACCACGATTCTATCGGTGGGCTGGACCTGCGACAGCGCGTCGGCCAACGCGGCCCGCGGCGACTCGTGGCAGCTCGCGCGCGCGCCGGGCGGCAGCAGCCCGCGCAAGTGCTGCGCGGAGGCCGCGCGCGGCGTGGGCAGTTCGCACAGATGCCAGGCCCGCACCAGCGGCGCCAGCGCCGCCACGATGCCGGCGAGGTCCTTGTCCGCCATAGCCCCAAAAACTGCATGGGTATTCGGGAAATAGCCCATGGCATCCAGGCTCTCGGCGAGCACCCCGGCAGCCTCCGGGTTGTGCGCGACGTCGAGCACCACGGCCGGTTGCCCCGGCAGCACCTGGAAGCGCCCGGGCAGTTCCGCCTGCGCCAGGCCCATGCGCAGGTCCTGCGCGCTCACGGGCAGGCGCTCGCGCACGGCCTCCAGCGCCGCCAGCGCGGCGCTGGCGTTGCGCAGCTGGCGCACGCCGCGCATGGCCGGGTAGGCCAGCCCGGGCACCTTGCGCGTGGGGCCGCGGTAGTCCCATTGCTGCCGGTCGGCGCTGCTCCAGCCGAAATCCCGCCCCACGCACCACAGGCGCACTCCCAGCGCCTCGGCATGTGCGAGCAGGCTGCGCGGCGGATCGGGGTCGGCGACCACGGCCGTGCGGCCGGCGCGGAAGATGCCCGCCTTCTCGAAGCCGATGGCCTCGCGGTCGGGGCCGAGGAATTCCATGTGGTCCAGCGCCACGCCGGTGACCACCGCGCAGTCGGCGTCGACCACGTTGACCGCGTCCAGGCGCCCGCCCATGCCGACCTCCAGCACGGCCGCATCCAGGCGCGACGCGGCGAGCAGGTCGAGAATGGCCAGGGTGGTGAATTCGAAATAGGTCAGCGGCACCGGCGGCTGCAGGCCGGCGCGAGCGCGCTCCACGGCCAGCATGTGCGCGGGCAGCGCCGCCGCGTCCACCGGGGCGCCGCCGACGCGGCAGCGTTCCTCGAAATGCACCAGGTGGGGCGAGGAATACACGCCCACGCGGTAGCCCGCGGCCAGCAGCACCTGTTCGACGAAGGCGCAGGTGGAGCCCTTGCCGTTGGTGCCGCCGACCGTGAACACGGTGCAGTCCAGGCGCAGGCCCATGGCCTCGCGCACCCGCTGCACGCGCTCCAGCCCCAGTTCGATGGCCTGCGCGTGCAGGCGCTGCGCATGATCCAGCCAGTCCTGCAGGCTCCACTGCTCCATCGGCGCGCCGGGGGCCACCGGCGGCGCCACGGCGCCGCGCTCAGCCGACGACGGCATCGGCGGGTTGGCGCTGCAGCATGGCGAGCAGGTGGGCCAGTTCGCCGCGCAGCTCGCGGCGGTCGACGATGCGGTCGACCGCCCCCTTCTGCTGCAGGAATTCCGAGCGCTGGAAGCCCTCGGGAAGCTTTTCGCGCACCGTGTTCTCGATCACCCGCGGGCCGGCGAATCCGATCAGGGCCTTGGGCTCGGCCAGCACGATGTCGCCGACGAAGGCGAAGGAGGCCGACACGCCCCCCATGGTCGGGTCGGTGAGCACGCTCACGTAGGGGATGCGCGCCTTGGCCAGGCGCGCCAGCGCGGCGTTGGTCTTGGCCATCTGCATCAGGCTGAGCAGGCCTTCCTGCATGCGCGCGCCGCCGGTGGCGGTGAAGCACAGGAACGGCACCTTCTGCTCCAGCGCGGTGTCGACGCCGCGCACGAAGCGCTCGCCCACCACCGAGCCCATGGAGCCGCCCATGAACTCGAACTCGAAGCAGGCGACGACCACCGGCACGCTCTGGATGGCCCCGCCGACCACGATCAGCGCGTCGGTCTCCTGCGTGGTCTCCAGCGCCTCGCGCAGGCGCTCGGGGTACTTGCGGCTGTCCTTGAACTTCAGCGCGTCGATGGGCAGCACTTCCTGGCCGATCTCGTAGCGGCCTTCACCGTCGAGCAGCGCGTCCAGGCGCTGGCGCGCGCCGATGCGCATGTGGTGCGCGCACTTCGGGCACACGTACTGGTTCTGCTCCAGGTCGGTCTTGTACAGCACCGTCTCGCAGGAAGGGCACTTGAGCCACAGCCCTTCGGGCATCTGGCGCCGGCTGCCGGCCTCGGAGGGCTGGATCTTCGGGGGCAGCAGTTTCTCGAGCCAACTCATGGGGATATCTCCTCGAATGCCGGGTTGCCGGCGGAGGCCGCCGCGCGGTCGACGGCGGCGCGCACGCCGCGCAGGAAATCGGAGGCGGCGGCGATCGCCTCGCCGCTCCCGCCGCATGACTCCATCAGCTCGATGATGCGCGAGCCGATGATCACCGCGTCGGCGCAGCCGGCCACCGCGGCGGCACCGGCCGCGTCGCGGATGCCGAAGCCCACGGCCAGCGGCAGGCGCACGTGGCGGCGCACTTCCTGCACACGCTGCGCCACCTGCGCCACGTCCAGGTGCGCGGCACCCGTCACGCCCTTGAGCGAGACGTAGTACACGTAGCCGGCGGCCAGCCCGCCGACCTGCGCCATGCGCGATTCGGTGGACGTGGGCGCGAGCAGGAAGATCGGGTCGATGCCGGCGGCGCGCAGGCGCGCGGCGAACTCGGCGGATTCCTCCGGCGGGTAGTCGACCACCAGCACGCCGTCGACCCCGCTGTCCGCGCAGGCCGCGACGAAGGCCTCGACGCCGAAGCGCTCGATGGGGTTGGCGTAGCCCATCAGCACCAGCGGCGTGTCGGCGTCAGCGGCGCGGAACTCGCGCGCCCACTGCAGCACCTGGCGCAGGCTGACACCGCGCGCCAGCGCGCGCTCGTTGGCGCGCTGGATCACCGGGCCGTCGGCCATCGGGTCGGAGAAGGGCACGCCGAGTTCGAGCATGTCGGCGCCCGCCGCCACCAGCGCGTGCAGCAGCGGCACCGTGGTCTCGGGCGCCGGGTCACCGGCCGTGACGTAGGGGATCAGGGCCTTGCGCCCCTGCGCGGCCAGGCGCGCGAAGCTCGGTGCGATGCGGCTCATGAACGCCCCTTGCAGGAAGGCCGGCAGAAGAACTCGGCGCGGCTGAGGTCGGCGATGTTGCCGATGTCCTTGTCCCCGCGGCCCGACAGGTTCACCAGCAGGATCTGGTCGGAGCGCATGCCCGGCGCCATCTTGATGGCCTGGGCCAGCGCGTGGCTGGATTCCAGCGCCGGGATGATGCCCTCGGTGCGGCACAGGCGATGGAAGGCCTCCAGCGCCTCGGAGTCGGTCACCGCCACGTATTCGGCGCGCCCGCTGTCCTTCAGCCACGCATGCTCGGGGCCCACGCCGGGGTAGTCCAGGCCGGCCGACACCGAGTGGGTCTCGGCGATCTGGCCGGCCTCGTCCTGCAGCACGTAGGTGCGGTTGCCGTGCAGCACGCCGGGCACCCCCGCGCCCAGCGAGGCCGCGTGGCGTCCGCTGGCCAGGCCCTCGCCGCCCGCCTCCACGCCGATCAGGCGCACCTGCGCATGCTCGATGTAGGGGTAGAAGATGCCCATCGCGTTGCTGCCGCCGCCCACGCAGGCCAGCACGGCGTCGGGCTGGCGCCCGACCATCTCCGGCATCTGCACCAGGCATTCGTCGCCGATGACGCGCTGGAAATCGCGCACCATCATCGGGTAGGGATGCGGGCCGGCCACGGTGCCGATGATGTAGAAGGTGTCCTCCACATGGGTGACCCAGTCGCGCAGCGCTTCGTTGAGCGCGTCCTTCAGGGTCTTCGAGCCGCTGTGCACCGGCACCACCTCGGCGCCCAGCAGGTGCATGCGGTAGACGTTGGGCGACTGGCGCTTGATGTCCTCGGCGCCCATGTAGACCACGCACTGCATGCCGTAGCGCGCCGCCACGGTGGCGCTGGCCACGCCGTGCTGGCCGGCGCCGGTCTCGGCGATCACCCGGCGCTTGCCCATGCGCTGCGCCAGCATCGCCTGGCCGATGGTGTTGTTGATCTTGTGCGCTCCGGTGTGGTTCAGGTCCTCGCGCTTGAGGTAGACCTGCGCGCCACCGAGTTCGCGGCTCAGGCGTGCGGCGTGGTAGATCGGGCTCGGACGCCCGACGAAATGCTTGAGCTCGTTGCGGTATTCGGCCTGGAACTCGGGGTCGGCGCGATAGCGCGCATAGGCCTCCTTGAGCTCGTCGAGGGCCTTGAACAGGGTCTCGGCGACAAAACTGCCGCCGTAGGGGCCGAAATGGCCCTGCGCATCCGGAAGGTCGTACTGAAGCATGATGGAATCGGCGATGCTGGACAAAGGGATTCGGCCGCCTGCCCGGCGCCGCCAGCCTCAGCGCCCCGCCGGGGGGGCCTTGTCGGCTTGCTGCGCCGCGGCATCGGCCGCGCGCACCGCGGCGACGAATTCTCGCATCGCCGCGGCATCCTTCACACCCTTGGCGGATTCGACGCCCGAGGAGACGTCAACCGCCCAGGGGCGCACCCGCAGGATCGCCTGCGCCACATTTGCGGCACGCAACCCACCAGACAAAACGATGGGACTGCCGACGTTTGTTGGAATGAGTGACCAATCGAAGACCTCTCCACCCCCGCCGAAACCTTCCACGAAGGCATCGAGCAGCAAGCCACGCGCATGCGCGTGCCGGACCTTCAAGTCTAGCAAATCCACCCCCGCGCGCATGCGCACGGCACGCAGGTAGGGGTGAGCGAAGGCCTCGCAGTCCTCGGCGCTCTCGTCGCCGTGGAATTGCAGCAGCGAAGGGCGCAGCGCGTCGATCACCTCACGCACCCGCTGCGGCTCGGCGCGCACGAACAGCGCCACCACGCCGACCAGCGGGGGCAGTTCGCGCACGATGTCCAGCGCCTGGCGCAGGCCGACGGCGCGCGGGCTCGGCGGGTAGAACACCAGGCCGATGGCATCGGCCCCGGCCCGCGCCGCCTCCACCGCGTCGCCGGGGCGGGTGATGCCGCAGATCTTGATGCGGGTTCGGTGCATGCTCGTCAGGCCAGCAGCCGGGGCAGCTCGCGCGGGGACTCGGGAATCTGCCATTGTGCCGCATAGGCGGGCCCGGCGAAATACAGCCCGTCGGGCATGAAGGTCGGCGCCGCCAGGCTGCGCTGCCGGGCCCGCAGCACCTGCCCGATCCACTGCGGATCGCGGCCCGCGCTGCCCACCGCGACCAGGCAGCCCATGATGTTGCGCACCATGTGGTGCAGGAAGGCGTTGGCGTGGAAGTCGAAACTCCAGGTGCGCCCGTCCGGGGCCAGTTCGATGTCGATCGCGTGCACCGTCTTGCAGGGGCTGCGCGCCTGGCAGGAACTGGCGCGGAAGGCACTGAAGTCGTGGCTGCCCAGCAGCTGCGCGGCGGCCTCGCGCATGGCTTGCGCGTCCAGCGCGTGGTGGGTCCAGCCCACCAGGCCGTGCAGCAGCGCCGGGCGCACCGGGTGCTGCACCAGCAGGTAGCGGTAGCGCCGCGACTGCGCGCTCTTCTGGGCGTGGAAATCCTCCCCTGGCTCGCGCGACCACAGCACGCTGATGTCCGCGGGCAGGAAGGTATTGAGCCCGCGCACCCAGGATTGGGCCGCGCGCCGTACCGGCGAGTCGAAGTGCACCACCTGCTGCAGCGCATGCACGCCGGCGTCGGTGCGGCCGGCGCACATCACGCGCACCGGCGCGCCGGTGAACTCGCGCAGCGCGTGCTCCAGGCGGTCCTGCACGGTGGCGCCGCCGGGCTGACTCTGCCAGCCCTGGTAGGCGCAGCCGCGGTAGCTCAGCCCAAGCGCGATGCGCATGCCCGCGCGGCGCTCCCGTGCACGGCCTTCAACCCAGCTGCGCGAGCAGCTTCTCGGCCGCCGCGCGCGTCTCGCCGTCGCTCTCGGCGATGATTTCGTGCAGCAGGTGGCGCGCCGTGTCCAGGTCGCCCATCGCCCGGCTTTCCTCGACCAGCGCCAGGCGCGTGTCCAGAGCCTGGGCCGGCTCGGCCGGCGCATGCTCGCTCACCGGGGGCAGCCCGAGGTCGAATTCCAGCGGCGCGGGCTCCGGCGCGGCCGTGGCCGCGGGCGCCGGGGCGGCGGCCTCGGCGGCGGGTGGCAGGGTCAGCGCCGACAGGTCGAAGTCCAGGCCCATGTCCTGCTCCGCCGGCTCGGCCGGCGCGGCGGCGGGCGGCGCGCCCGCGCCGCCCAGGTCGAGCGCCAGGTCCAGCGCGGAACCGGCACCGGCCGTCTCCTGGAGCGCGGACAGCGAGGGCAGGCCCGCCAGCAGTTCGGTCGGGGGCATCGTGGGCGCCGGCTCGGTCGTCACGGGCTGGCTGGCGTCGAAGTCCCCGCCGGTGATGGTGGTCATCGCCGAGCCCATCGCCGGCGGCTGCGTGTTGTGGTACAGCGGGTTGGCGGCGTCCAGGTTGCGCCCCAGTTCCTGCACCTTCTTCCATTCCTCGCCCTGGCCGTCGGTGCGCGTGAACAGCTCGGCCGCGGTCAGTTCGAAGGAGCGCGCGTCCTTGCGCTTGGCGTAGATCTCCAGCAGCTTGAGCCGGGCGGCGTTGCGGTCCGGATGGTTCTTCAGCGCCTCCTTCAGGATTTCCTCGGCCTGCAGGTCGCGCCCGTAGGCCAGGTACACGTCGGCCTCGGCCACCGGATCGACGTCCACGCTCTCGACCTGGCTGGGCGAGTACTGCATCGACGAGCCCAGGGTGCTGTTGTTGGTGTCCACGCGCTCGCCGCCGCTGGCACCGAAGAAACTGTCGGTGCCGCCCATGTGGCTGTCGAACACGGAGGCCTGGCCGCCTGCCGAGCCGCGGCGGCGCCGCAGCACCGCCCATCCGGCGAGCAGCACCCCCAGCAGCAGACCCGCCGGGGCCAGCAGCGGATTGGCCAGCAGGCCGCCGAACAGGCCCGGGCCGTGCGAGGCGGCGGGCGCCTCGTGCGGCTTGGCCGCCGGCTTCGCCTCGGGCTTGGCCGGCGCCGGCTTGGGCGGCGCCGACGCGGTGTGCAGCGGCGCGCTGGCCGCGGCCGACGCCGCCGCCGGTGCCGAGGCGCCGGCACGCGCCGCGCCGGAAGCCGCGGCGGCAAGCGGCGCGGAAGCGCCCGCGTGGGACGGCGCCGAGGCGGCCGCGGCAGCGGCCGACGCGTGCGGCGCGGCCTGCGGTGTCGAGGCCGCGGCGGCTCCCGGCTGCATGGCGCGCGCGGCCGCGCTGGCGCTGGCCGCCAGCTTGGCCAGCGCGGCCACGTCGGCCTTCGCTGCCGCCAGTTTCGCGGCCAGGGCCTCGGCCTGCTTTTGCGCGGCGATCCAGTTCGCCTCCGCGGTCTGCCCGGGCGCGGCCACGCCGGCCTGACTCAGGCGCAGTTGCGATTGCGGGCCCGATGCGCCGCTGCCTGGCTCCTGCACCCGCGCCTGCACCGTGCCGTGCATGCTGCGCGCGTTGTCGCCGGAGCGGGTCGGGCTGAGCCCGGCCAGACGCCTGCGGTAGGCCCCGAAGTCGCCGCTGTGCGCCACGATGATCTGGTGGGCCTGGCTGCTGCTGAGGGCCTGGGCCTGGCCGGCCGACGGCACCTTGAGCACGGCCCCGGCGCGAAGCCGGTTGATGTCGCCGTCGATGAAGGCGCCCTGGTTGGCGCTGTACATCGCCGCCAGCATCTGGTCCAGCGAGACCTCGCCGCCGGCGTAGGACCGCGCGATGGCGAACAGGGTATCGCCGCGCTGCACGGTGTAGCCCGAACGCGAACCCGCGGGCGGGGGCGCCGCCGGCAGCGTGCGCTGCACGGCGCGTGCCAGCGGGGCCGCGGCCTGCGGCACGATGGGCGCCACGCCGGGCTCGCGGAAGCCCGGGGGATCCAGCAGCAGGGTGTAGTTGCGGGTGAGCTGGCCATGGGCCCAGTCGGCGCGCAGCAGCAGGTCGACGAAGGGCTCGTGCACCGGACGCGTGCCGCTGAGATGCAGGTAGGAATGCCCGGACGCGTCCTGCCGCAGCAGCACGGTGGCACCCTGCAGCGCGTCGCTGTAGCTCAGGTGCTGCGCCTCGTACAGGGAATCCGGCGCGACCCCGACCCGCAGCGACTGCGCCTCGTCGGGGGTGATCTGGGTGATTTCGATGTTCGCGCTCAGCGGCTGGCCGAGCGTGGACAGCACCACCACGTGGCCGAGCCCGAAGGCCCCGGCCAGCGGTACGGCTCCCGGCAGTGCCGCCAGACAAGCCACACCCATTGCTTGACGCCATTTGGCCACGTTGCTTCCCCTGATCTGCATGGTTGCCCGGCTACGCGTGCGAATCCGCCCGCAGGCTCATCCATCGCTTCAATGCACGCCCCCATCCCCTTGATTGCAAACTGCGTTGCAGGGGTTTCGCATGCGATAGTAACCAATCGTCCCCCGGAAACCGGCAGGATTCAGCATTCCGCCCCGGCTCGGCGTGGCGCGCGCGCAAACCGGCGGCCTCCGGGGACCGCCGCAGCCATGCTGCTCAAGCCTGCAAAAGAATGCGCAACATGCGCCGCAATGGTTCCGCTGCCCCCCACAACAACTGGTCGCCCACGGTGAAGGCGCTCAGGTACTCCGGGCCCATGGCCATCTTGCGCAGGCGCCCGACCGGGATTCCCAGCGTGCCGGTAACCGCAACCGGGGTGAGCTCGCGCATGCTGGCTTCGCGGGTATTCGGAACCACCTTCACCCAGTCGTTGTCCGCGGCGATCATCGCCTCGATCTCGGTCAACGGCACGTCGCGGCGCAACTTGAAGCTCAGCGCCTGGCTGTGGCAGCGCATGGCGCCTACGCGCACGCACAGGCCGTCCACCGGCACCGGATGGGCGTGGCCCAGGATCTTGTTGGTCTCGGCGCCGCCCTTCCATTCCTCGCGCGACATGCCGTTGCCCAGATCCTTGTCGATCCAGGGGATCAGGCTGCCGCCCAGCGGCACCTCGAAATGGCGCGTGTCGGCCGCCGGCAGCGCGCGCTGGGCCTCGATCACCCCGCGGTCGATGTCCAGGATCGCCGAGGCCGGGTCGTCCAGCAGCGGGCGTACCGCCGCGTTCAGGGTGCCGAACTGGGTGAGCAGTTCGCGCATGTGCTGTGCGCCGCCGCCGGAGGCGGCCTGGTAGGTCATCGAGCTCATCCACTCGACCAGGCCGGCCTTGAACAGCGCGCCCACGCCCATGAGCATGCAGCTGACCGTGCAGTTGCCGCCGATCCAGTTGCGCCCGCCGCGCGCCAGCGCGGCGTCGATCACCGGCCGGTTCACCGGGTCCAGCACGATCACCGCGTCGTCGCGCATGCGCAAGGTGGAGGCGGCGTCGATCCAGTGTCCCTTCCAGCCGCTGGCGCGCAGCGGCTCGAACACCGCGCTGGTGTAGTCGCCGCCCTGCGCGGTCAGCACGATGTCGCAGGCGCGCAGCGCCTCCAGGTCGGAGGCGTCGTGCAGCGCCGAGCCGTCGGGGGCCTTGCCGCCGGCGTTGCTGGTCGAGAAGTACACCGCCTCGATCAGCTCGAAATCGCCCTCGGCGCGCATGCGCTGCATGAGCACCGACCCCACCATGCCTCGCCAGCCCACCAGGCCGACCCGCTGCTTCGCCATGTTCGTGATGTCCTTGGATTCCAGGGGATAGGGATTCGTCGCGCCGGCCCGCCCGCGGCTCAGCCCAGCGCCGCCACCACCGCGTCGCCCATGGCCTCGGTGCCCACGCTGGGCTGGCCGGGCTCGGCGATGTCGGCCGTGCGAAGGCCCTGGCGCAGCACGTCGCGCACCGCCTTTTCCACGCGCTGCGCGGCCTCGGGCTGGCCGAGGGAGTAGCGCAGCATCATCGCCGCGCTGAGGATGGTGGCCAGCGGGTTGGCCAGGCCGCGCCCGGCGATGTCGGGCGCCGAGCCGTGCGAGGGTTCGTACAGGCCGCGTCCCTGCTCGTTCAGCGAAGCCGACGGCAGCATGCCGATGGAGCCGGTGAGCATCGCCGCCTCGTCGGACAGGATGTCGCCGAACATGTTGCCGGTGACCACCACGTCGAACTTCTTGGGCGCGCGCACCAGTTGCATGGCCGCGTTGTCCACGTACATGTGCTCCAGCTCGATGTCCGGGTATTGCGCGTGCACCTCGGTGACCACGTCCTTCCAGAACTGGAAGGTCTCCAGCACGTTGGCCTTGTCCACGCTGGTCACGCGTCCGGCATGCCCGGCCGCCTTGCGGGTGCGCGCGGCCTGGAAGGCGACGTGGGCGATGCGCTCGATCTCCGGGCGGCTGTAGCGCATGGTGTCGAAGGCCTCGGGCTGGCCTGCGAAGGCGCCGTCGGGGGCGTCGCGCCTGCCGCGCGGCTGGCCGAAATAGATGTCGCCGGTGAGTTCGCGCACGATGAGGATGTCCAGCCCCGACACGACCTCGGGCTTGAGCGACGAGGCCTGCGCGAGTTCGGGATAGAGGATGGCCGGGCGCAGGTTGGCGAATAGGCCCAGCTTCTTGCGCAGCCCCAGGATGGCCTGCTCCGGACGCAGCGCGCGCTCGAGGCGGTCGAAGCGCGGGTCGCCGACGGCGCCGAACAGCACCGCGTCGGCGCCTTGCGCCAGCGCCAGCGTGGCCGGCGGCAGCGGGTGCCCGTGGCGCTCGTAGGCGGTGCCGCCCACGTCGGCGAACTCGAACTCCAGCTTCAGGCCGTCGTCGCGCAGGCGCTGCAGCACGCGCATCGCCTGCGCGACGATTTCGGGGCCGATGCCGTCACCCGGCAGGACTGCGATGTTCATGCGATTCGACTTTCGGGAGGAAGGGCTGCGGGATTCAGAGAATGCGGTGCGCCAGCCAGGGCATGCGCGCGATGCGCTCGGCCTCGAAGGCGCGCACCTTGTCGGCCTTGCGCAGGGTCAGCCCGATCTCGTCGAGGCCGCCCACCAGGCAGTGCTTGCGGAATTCGGTGATCTCGAAGGGCAGTTCGCTGCCGTCGGGCTTGACCACGCGCTGGCGCGGCAGGTCGACGGTCAGGGCATAGCCGGGGAAGGCCGCCACCTCGTCGAACATGCGGGCCACCTCGTGCTCGGGCAGCACGATGGGAAGCAGTCCGGTCTTGTAGCAGTTGTTGAAGAAGATGTCCGCGAAGGACGAGCCGATCAGCGCGCGCACGCCCCACTGCTCGATCGCCCAGGGCGCGTGCTCGCGCGAGGAACCGCAGCCGAAATTCTTGCGTGCCAGCATGATGCTGGCGCCCTGGTAGCGGGGCTGGTTGAGCACGAAATCGGGGTTCGGCCTGCGCGAGGCGGGATCCTGGCCCGGCTCGCCGTGGTCCAGATAGCGCCACTCGTCGAACAGGTTGGGGCCGAAGCCGGTGCGCCGGATGGACTTGAGGAACTGCTTGGGGATGATCGCGTCGGTGTCGACGTTCTCGCGGTCGATGGGCACGACCACGCCCTGGTGCACGGTGAAGGCTTGCATGGAAATCGGCTTCCTGGTTGGCTATTGGCCCGGGCAGCGCGGCTCAGGCCCCTCGCACGTCGACGAAATGGCCGGCCACCGCGGCAGCCGCGGCCATCGCCGGGCTGAGCAGGTGCGTGCGTCCGCCCTGCCCCTGGCGCCCCTCGAAATTGCGGTTCGAGGTGGACGCGCAGCGCTCGCCCGGCTCCAGCCGGTCGGCGTTCATCGCCAGGCACATGGAACAGCCCGGTTCGCGCCATTCGAAGCCGGCGGCCGTGAAGATCTTGTCCAGCCCCTCGCGCTCGGCCTGCGCCTTGACCAGGCCGGAGCCGGGCACCGCCAGCGCCAGGCGCACGTTCGGCGCGATGCGCTTGCCGGCCAGCACCTTGGCCGCCTCGCGCAGGTCCTCGATGCGCGAGTTGGTGCACGAGCCGATGAACACCTTGTCGATGCGGATGTCGGCGATCGGCTTGCCGGGTTGCAGCTTCATGTATTCCAGCGCGCGCTCCATCGCCGCGCGCTTGACCGGATCGGGCTGCTTTTCCGGATCCGGCACGCGCTCGTCGATGGCCACGACCATCTCCGGCGAGGTGCCCCAGGTGACCTGCGGGCGCAGCGCGGAGGCGTCCAGGTCCACGCGCAGGTCGAAGCGGGCATCCGGGTCCGAGTGCAGGCCGCGCCAGTAGCGCACCGCCTGTTCCCACTCGACGCCGTCGGGCGCGAAGGGCCGGCCCTGGATGTAGCGCAGCGTGGTCTCGTCCACGGCCACGAGGCCGGCGCGCGCGCCGGCCTCGATGGCCATGTTGCACAGGGTCATGCGTCCTTCCATGCTCAGCGCGCGCACGGCCGGGCCCGCGAACTCGATGGTGCAGCCGGTGCCGCCGGCGGTACCGATGCGCCCGATCACGGCCAGCGCCAGGTCCTTCGCGGTGCAACCCGCCCCCAGTCTGCCGTCGACCCAGACCAGCATGTTCTTCATCTTGCGCGCCAGCAGGGTCTGCGTGGCCAGCACATGCTCGACCTCGCTGGTGCCGATGCCGAAGGCCAGCGCGCCGAAGGCGCCGTGGGTGCTGGTGTGCGAGTCGCCGCACACCACGGTCATGCCCGGCAGGGTCGCGCCCTGCTCGGGGCCGATCACGTGCACGATGCCCTGGCGCCGGTCGTTCATCTTGAACTGGGTGATGCCCTGCGCGTCGCAATTGCGGTCGAGGGTGTCGACCTGCAGGCGCGACACCGGATCGGCGATGCCCTCGGCGCGGTGGGTGGTGGGCACGTTGTGGTCCGACACGGCCAGGTTGGCGCTGATGCGCCACACCTTGCGCCCGGCCAGCTCCAGGCCCTCGAAGGCCTGCGGGCTGGTCACCTCGTGCACCAGGTGGCGGTCGATGTAGAGCAGCGCGGTGCCGTCGGAATCGACGTCCACCACGTGCTCGTCCCAGAGTTTGTCGTAAAGCGTGCGTGCCATCGCGGTCGGGCCGGCTTGCGGCGCAGGAGAAACGAAAAGGGTCCGCCGCGCTGCGTTGCGCGGGCAGGACCCTCGATTTTAGCGGGGTTGCCGCCGTGCCAGGGCCGAGCCGGCGCGGCGGCGCGGGGCCTCGATTACCCGCGCTGCGCCAGCGGCAGCACCGTGCGAGCCTCGGAGCCGGTGAACAACTGGCGCGGACGCCCGATCTTGTACTCCGGATCGGAGATCATCTCGTTGAGCTGCGCGATCCAGCCCACGGTGCGCGCCAGCGCGAAGATCGCGGTGAACAGCGACACCGGCACGCCGATGGCCTTCTGCACGATGCCCGAGTAGAAATCCACGTTCGGGTAGAGCTTGCGCTGGATGAAGTAGTCGTCCTCGAGGGCGATCTTCTCCAGGGTCATGGCGAGCTTGAACAGCGGGTCGTCGTGCAGGCCCAGCGCGTCCAGCACCTCGTGGCAGGTCTCGCGCATCAGCTTGGCGCGCGGGTCGTAGTTCTTGTAGACGCGATGGCCGAAACCCATCAGGCGCACCGAGGAGTTCTTGTCCTTGACCTTCTCGATGAACTCGCCGATCTTCGCCACCCCGCCGTTGGCCTGGATGTCGTAGAGCATGTTCAGGCAGGCCTCGTTGGCGCCGCCGTGCGCCGGGCCCCACAGGCAGGCCACGCCGGCCGCGATCGCCGCGAAGGGGTTGGTGCCGCTGGAAGCGCACAGGCGCACGGTCGAGGTGGAGGCGTTCTGCTCGTGGTCGGCGTGCAGGATGAAGATGCGGTCCAGCGCGCGCTCGATCACCGGGTTGGGCACGTAGTCCTCGCAAGGCGTGGCCCACATCATGCGCATGAAGTTTCCCGCGTAGCTCAGGTTGTTCTGCGGGTACATGTAAGGCTGGCCCATGTTGTACTTGTAGGCCATGGCCACCAGCGTGGGCATCTTGGCGATCAGTCGGATCGCCGAGATGTCGCGCTGCGCCTCGTCGTGCAGGTTGATCGAGTCGGGGTAGAAGGCCGACATGGCGCCCACCAGCCCGGTCAGCACGGCCATCGGATGCGCGTCGCGGCGGAAGCCGCGCAGGAAGAACTGCATCTGCTCGTTGACCATCGTGTGCTGCGTCACGCGGCGCACGAAGTCGGTCTTCTGCTGGGCGTCGGGCAGCTCGCCGTACAGGATCAGGTAGCAGGTCTCCATGTGGTCGCACTGGACCGCCAGCTGCTCGATCGGGTAGCCGCGGTACAGCAGCTCGCCCTTGTCGCCGTCGATGTAGGTGATGGCGGAATTGCACGAGGCGGTCGACAGGAAGCCGGGGTCGTAGGTGAACTTGCCGGTCTGGCCGTACAGCTTGCGGATGTCGATCACGTCCGGACCGACCGAGCCCTTGTAGATCGGCAGCTCGATGCTGGGCGCGCCGTCGGAGAAGGACAGCGTGGCTTTGACGTCGGAAGGCTTCATGGGGGGCTCCGGAGGTTGGGGATGACGGCCGCGCTTCGTCGCGACGCGGCTCAGTCGCGCAGCATGTCGAGCAGGCCCAGGCGCTGCGCCGCCTGCGCCTGCGCCGGCGGCTCGATGTGCCCGAGCAGCAGCGCCAGCAGCGTGTTGTCGTCAAGATCGAGCAACTCACCCAGCGCCGCTGTCTGCGCGGGGTCCAGCGACTCGCCGTGACGGGCGAAAAAACGCGTGAACAGCAGATCGTTCTCCAGCAGCCCGCGGCGCGCGCGCCAGCGCAGCCTGCGCAGCGCGGCGGCGTGCTCCTCGGGAATTCCCGGGCTGCCGGAGGGTTCGGTCATGTCGGACTCAGACCGCGCGCCGCAGCAGCATGTCCTTGATGTTGCCGATGGCCCGTGTCGGGTTGAGCTCCTTCGGGCACACGTCGACGCAGTTCATGATGGTGTGGCAGCGGAACAGGCGGTACGGATCCTCGAGATCGTCCAGGCGCGCCCCGGTGGCCTCGTCGCGGCTGTCGGCGATGAAGCGGTAGGCCTGCAGCAGCCCGGCCGGGCCGACGAACTTGTCCGGGTTCCACCAGAAGCTCGGGCAGGAAGTGGAGCAGCTGGCGCACAGGATGCACTCGTACAGCCCGTCGAGCACCTCGCGCTGCTCGGGGCTTTGCAGGCGCTCCTTCTCGGGCGCCGGCGTGTCGTTGATCAGGTACGGCTTGACCGAGTGGTACTGCTTGAAGAACTGGGTCATGTCGACGATCAGGTCGCGGATCACCGGCAGCCCGGGCAGCGGCTTGAGCACCACCGGCTCCTTCAGCGTGAGCAGGTTGGTGGTGCAGGTCAGGCCGTTCTTGCCGTTGATGTTCATGCCGTCGGATCCGCACACCCCTTCGCGGCAGGAGCGACGGAAGGCCAGGGTCTCGTCGACGTCGGCCTTGATGCGCATCAGCGCGTCGAGCAGCATCTTGTCGTTGTGCTGCAGCTCGACCTCGTAGTCCTGCATGTACGGCCGGGCATCGCGGTCCGGGTCGTAGCGGTAGATCGAAAACTTCATCTTGCGGGTCATCGGGATCTCCGTGTGCGCGAGCGTCAGAACGTGCGTGCCTTGGGCTTGAAGGTTTCCACGGTCAACGGCTTCAACTGCACCTCGCGGTAGGCCAGGCGGTTGGCGTCGCGGAACCACAGCGTGTGCTTGAGCCAGTTGGCGTCGTCGCGCTCCTGGAAGTCGCGGTGGGAATGCGCACCGCGGCTTTCCTTGCGCGCCTCGGCGGACACGATGGTGGCCTTGGCCGTCTCGATCAGGTTCTCCACCTCCAGCGCCTCGACGCGCGCGGTGTTGAACACCTTCGACTTGTCCTTCAGGTGGATGCGCTGCACGCGCTGCTCGATCTGCGCGATCTGTTCCACGCCCTCCTTGAGCAGGTCGGACGTGCGGAACACGCCGCAGTGCTTCTGCATGCTGGCGCGGATCGAGTTGGCCACGTCCTGGATGGGCTCGCCGTCGCTCGAGGACTCCAGGCGCGCCAGGCGCGAAAGCGGCTGCTCGGCGCAATCGGCCGGCAGATCCTTGTGCGAGCCGCGCACGCGCTCGCTGTCGACGATGTAGCGTCCGGCGGAACGGCCGAACACCACCAGGTCGAGCAGCGAGTTGGTGCCCAGGCGGTTGGCGCCGTGCACGCTGACGCAGGAGCACTCGCCGATGGCGTACAGGCCCTGCACCACCTGCTCGCTGCCGTCGGCGCCCACCGTGAGCACCTGGCTGTGGATGTTGGTCGGGATGCCGCCCATCTGATAGTGGATGGTGGGCACCACGGGGATCGGCTCCTTGGTGCAGTCCACGTTGGCGAACTTGCGCGCGATCTCGGCGATCGAGGGCAGGCGCTTGTGGATGGTCTCGGCGCCAAGGTGGTCGAGCTTGAGCAGCACGTAGTCCTTGTGCGGGCCCGCGCCGCGGCCTTCCTTGATCTCCTGGTCCATCGAGCGCGAGACGAAGTCGCGCGGCGCCAGGTCCTTGTAGGTGGGCGCGTAGCGCTCCATGAAGCGCTCGCCGTTGGCGTTGAGCAGGATGCCGCCCTCGCCGCGCACGCCCTCGGTGATCAGCACCCCGGCGCCGGCCACCCCGGTGGGGTGGAACTGCCAGAACTCCATGTCCTGCAGCGGGATGCCCGCGCGCGCGGCCATGCCGATGCCGTCGCCGGTGTTGATGTAGGCATTGGTGGACGCGGCGAAGATTCGCCCGGCCCCGCCGGTGGCCAGCACCGTGGACTTGGCGCGCAGCACGCTGACCTCGCCGGTTTCCATTTCCATGGCCACCACGCCCAGCACCTCGCCGTCGGCGTCGCGGATCAGGTCCAGCGCCATCCACTCGACGAAGAAGTGGGTGCGCGCGGCGACGTTCTGCTGGTACAGCGTGTGCAGCAGCGCGTGCCCGGTGCGGTCGGCGGCGGCGCAGGCGCGCTGCACGGCCTTCTCGCCCAGGTTGGCGGTGTGGCCGCCGAAGGGGCGCTGGTAGATGGTGCCGTCCGGGTTGCGGTCGAAGGGCATGCCCATGTGTTCCAGCTCGTACACGGCGCTGGGCGCCTCGCGGCACATGAACTCGATGGCGTCCTGGTCACCCAGGTAGTCCGAACCCTTGACGGTGTCGAACATGTGCCAGTACCAGTTGTCCTCGCTCATGTTGCCCAGCGAGGCGGAAATGCCGCCTTGCGCGGCCACGGTGTGCGAACGCGTCGGGAACACCTTGGACAGCACGGCCACGTCCAGCCCGGCGCGCGCCAGCTGCAGCGCGCAGCGCAGCCCGGAGCCCCCGGCACCGACCACGACGACGTCGAATTTGCGTTGGTTCAGTTGCACGGCTCAAACCCTCCACAGAACCTGCACGGCGCCACCGACGCAGGCGAGCAGCCACATGATGGTCAGCACCTGCAGGCTCAGGCGCAACCCGACGGGCTTGACGTAATCCATCCAGATGTCGCGCATGCCCACCCACACGTGGTAGAGCACCGCGAGCAGGGCCACCAGCGTGAACAGCTTGGTCGCCTGGTTGGCGAACAAGGCCTGCCAGCGGGCGTAGTCGAGCTGGCCCGGCCAGAACACGACCACCAGCATGAACACGGTGTACAGCGCCATGACCACGGCGGTGACGCGCTGGGCCAGCCAGTCGCGCATGCCGTAGTGAGCGCCCACTACCAGGCGATGGGATCCGTAATCGGTTGCGGCCATGTCAGGCTCCCGAGAAGACGTGGATGGCGAACAGCAGCGTGGCCAGCAGCGAGACCACCAGCACGCTCACGGCGCTGCGGCGTCCGGCCTGCTTGCTCAGCATGCGCGGGCAGATGTCCGAGCCGAGGTGGCGGATGCCGGCGCAGAAGTGATGGGCCAGGCCCCAGAACAGCACCACGGCCACCAGCTTCATGGGCCAGGAGCCGAGCACCGAGGCGACCTCGGCGAAACCCTGCGGCGAACGCAGGCTCAGGCCGAAGGCCCACAGCACCACGGGCAGCAGCAGGAACATCAGCGCGCCGCTGATGCGGTGCAGGATCGACACGATGGCCGCGAGCGGCATGCGGTATCGGAGGAGGTCGCCGAGTCCGATGTTGCGGAACTCGGGTCTTGTGGTCTTGGGAACGGTTGGCATGGTCTCGGCCTCGCTTCGGGTTATGACGCGAGTTTATGGCTTGAATGCGACATCGGCAGCGCGCGCGATGGCACCGGCGCCTTCGCTCAGCTCAGTTCGTTGCGGTAATAGTGGTGCGTGGTGGCATACAGGCCGCGGCGCAGCTCGACCGGCTGATCACCGTAGCTGAAAGCCAGGCGCTCCACCGACAGCAGGGCCTGGCCCACCGGCACGCGCAACAGCTCGGCTTCCTGCGCCGAGGCGTTGACGGCCCGGATCTTCTCCTCGGCGCGCACCATCCGCGTGCCGAACTCGGATTCGAACATGGCGTACAGGGGACCGCGGTTGCGCTCCAGGCGCTCGGCGGTGAGCCCGCGGAAGGTGCCGGCGGGCAGGTAGATGTCCTCGTACACCACCGGCTCGCCGGCGATGCGCAGGATGCGCCGGACCTCCAGCACCATGTCGCCGGCGCGGATTCCCAGCGCGCGCACCACGTCGGACGGAGCGCGTACGCGGTGGCACTCCAGGAACTCGCGCTCCATGCGCAGGCCCTGCGCGGTCTCGGTATCGGGCACCAGGCGCAGGAAGCGGAACTTCACCTGTGCCTCGTGGTGCGTGGACACGAAGGTGCCGCGCCCCTGGCGGCGGATCAGCAGGTTCTCCGCGGCGAGCTCGTCGATGGCCTTGCGCACCGTGCCCTGGCTGACCCCGAAGCGCGCGGCCAGCTCGGCCTCGCTGGGGATCAGGTCCCCCGGCTTCCATTCCCCCTCCTGCAGCGCGCGGGTGATCAGCGCCTTGATCTGCTGGTACAGCGGGCTGAACACCGGCGCCGCCGAGGCGGCACCGGGCGCGCTGGACGGAGCTGGGACGGACGTAGCCATGCGCTGCATTGCAGCACAGCGGGGCCGAACTGTCCAGTATGTCCTAATAGATGTCTTATATAAGACATAAGTGCGTTGACGCGGGCCCTTGCCGACGCCTACACTGCGCCCTGCAATGCACCATCGGGGCCCCGCGCGCGTTCGATCCGCGCGCCGGCTCCGAACTCAGTTCCGGCTCCGGCCCGCGCACCCTCGGGCCGGCTCGGCTTCCCAACGGCCTCATTCGGAGTTCCCCATGTCCAAAGCCCCCATGCGCGTAGCCGTAACCGGCGCCGCCGGCCAGATCGGCTACGCCCTGCTGTTCCGCATCGCCTCCGGCGAAATGCTCGGCAAGGATCAGCCGGTGATTCTGCAGCTCCTGGAGATTCCCGACGAAAAGGCCCAGAAGGCGCTCAAAGGCGTGATGATGGAGCTGGATGACTGCGCGTTCCCGCTGCTCGCCGGCATGACCGGGCATTCCGACCCGAACACCGCATTCAAGGACATCGACTGCGCGCTGCTGGTCGGCGCGCGTCCCCGCGGCCCCGGCATGGAGCGCCGCGACCTGCTGTCGGCCAATGCGCAGATCTTCACCGCGCAGGGCAAGGCCCTCAACGCGGTGGCCAGGCGCGACGTGCGCGTGCTGGTGGTCGGCAATCCGGCCAACACCAATGCCTACATCGCGATGAAGTCGGCCCCGGATCTGCCCAAGGGCAACTTCACCGCCATGCTGCGCCTGGACCACAACCGCGGCCTGTCCCAGCTGGCCACCAAGATGGGCAAGCCGGTGTCGTCGATCGAGAAATTCTGCGTCTGGGGCAACCACTCGCCGACCATGTACGCCGACTGGCGCTTCGCCACCGTCGACGGCAAGCCGGTGAAGGACATCATCGGCGACGAGGACTGGAACCGCAACGCCTTCCTGCCCACCGTGGGCAAGCGCGGCGCGGCCGTCATCGAGGCGCGCGGCCTGAGCTCGGCGGCCTCGGCGGCCAACGCGGCCATCGACCACATGCACGACTGGGTGCTGGGCAGCAACGGGCGCTGGGTGACCATGGGCATTCCCTCGGACGGCTCCTACGGCATCCCCGAGGAGACCATGTTCGGCGTGCCGGTGATCTGCGAGGGCGGCCAGTACCAGCGCGTGCAGGGCCTGCCCATCGACGCCTTCTCGCAAAGCTGCCTGGACAAGACCCTGGCGGAGCTGCAGGACGAGAAGGACGGGGTCAAGCACCTGCTCTGAGCCCGGCACCAGCGCAAGCGCATCGACGCGGGACCATGACGGAATCGTTGCTCCGGCGCCAAGTCGTGGCGCAAAATCCTCACGACTTGCGCGCGAGGGTACGAGGCGACGCCGGGCGGGGTATACACTCGCCGGCACCCCTCAAGGTCCCTGCCGCCCTGGCCTACGCGGTGATGCATGCATCGACGGCCGGCGGCGCCCATCGCTGCGGAGCCCGTTGATCATGAACCCGTCCCCATCCCTGTGTCGTCCGGCCCGCCTGCTGGGGCCGGCCTGCATCGGCCTGTGCGCCGCCTTCGGCCTGTCGGCCGCGCATGCCGCGCCGCCTGTCGCCACGAAGGCGCCGGCCGCGATCGCCGCCACCGTCACCCCGCCGTCCCCGCCGGTTCCGGTGGGCGACCCGCTGCCCAGCTACAAGATGAAGGAAGGCCGCATGATCTGCGGCGACCGCCTGCGCATGGACGTGCACGTCGAGGGCAGGAACGACCACGCCATCGACCTGACCTGGAAGGGCCGCCACTACCTGCTGCTGCGCAAACCCACGACCACCGGCGCCTACCACTTCGACGACCAGAAGGCGGGCCTGGTGATGATCCAGATCCCGGCGAAAAGCATGTTGTTCGACAAGAAGGACATGATGCGCCTGGCCGACGACTGCAACCCCATCGCCACGAAGGTCGTGGCCGCCCAGTAAGGGCCGCCGTCCGCGTCTCGCGGCGGTTGCCTGTCCGATGTACCGACCGATGACCGCCGCCGCTTCACCCCTGCCAGCATGCCTGCCGATCCGGGTGGGCTGCGCCCGTGCGCGCGCGGCGCAGCCCCCGGCCGAGGCGCGCGCGCCGCGCCCGGCCCCTTTTGCGAACACCCCCCCCTGACCCCCCTCACGGAGCCTGCCATGGCCAATGCGAAACGTTCCTCCAAGAGCGCCGCCGCCCACCCCTTCGCGTCCACTTGCAAGAGCTTCAGCACGGCAAGCGGAAAAACCGGCAAGTACTACTCCCTGCCCGCGCTGGGCAAGCAGCTCGGCATCGACCTGTCGCGCCTGCCGGTGTCCATCCGCATCGTGCTCGAGTCGGTGCTGCGCAACTGCGACGGCAAGCGCGTCGAGGCCTCTCACGTGCAGCAACTGGCTTCGTGGAAGCCCAACGAGGCGCGCACCGCCGAGATCCCCTTCGTGCTGGCCCGCGTAGTGCTGCAGGACTTCACCGGCGTGCCGCTGCTGGCCGACCTGGCCGCGATGCGCACGGTGGCCGGCCAGATGGGGCGCAACCCCAAGGCCATCGAGCCGCTGGTACCGGTGGACCTGGTGGTCGACCACTCGGTGATGATCGACAACTACGGCAACAAGAAGGCGCTGGACCTGAACATGCAGCTGGAATTCCAGCGCAACCAGGAGCGCTACCAGTTCATGAAGTGGGGCATGCAGGCCTTCGACACCTTCGGCGTCGTGCCCCCCGGCTTCGGCATCGTGCACCAGATCAACCTCGAGTACCTGGCGCGCGGCGTGCACAAGTCCAGGGACGGCGTGTACTACCCGGACACCCTGGTGGGCACCGACAGCCACACCACGATGATCAACGGCGTCGGCGTGGTCGGCTGGGGCGTGGGCGGCATCGAGGCCGAGGCCGGCATGCTGGGCCAGCCGGTGTACTTCCTCACCCCGGACGTGGTGGGCGTGGAACTCAAGGGCCAGCTGCGCGGCGGCGTCACCGCCACCGACCTGGTGCTCACCGTCACCGAGATGCTGCGCAAGGCCAAGGTGGTGGGCAAGTTCGTCGAGTTCTTCGGCGAAGGCACCGCGTCCCTGAGCGTTCCCGACCGCGCCACCATCGCCAACATGGCCCCGGAATACGGCGCCACGATGGGCTTCTTCCCGGTGGACGACAAGACCATCGACTACTTCCGCGGCACCGGGCGCAGCAAGTCCGAGATCGAGGCCCTGCAGGCCTACTTCAAGGCGCAGAAGCTGTACGGCGTGCCCCGCAGCGGCGACATCGACTACTCGGCCACGCTGAGCCTGGACCTGTCCACCGTGGCGCCCTCGCTGGCCGGCCCGCGCCGTCCGCAGGACCGCATCGAGCTGGGCCAGGTGAAGCAGCGCTTCGGCGATCTGTTCTCGACCAGCATGGACCAGGGCGGCTTCAGCCAGCCGGCCGAGCGCCTGAAGCGCAGCTTCACCACCTCCGAGGGCATCGAGCTGCACGACGGCGACGTGCTGATCGCCGCCATCACCTCCTGCACCAACACCTCCAACCCCAGCGTGCTGCTGGCCGCCGGCCTGCTGGCCAAGAAGGCCGTGGCCGCCGGGCTGAAGGTGAAGAAACACGTGAAGACCTCGCTGGCCCCGGGATCGCGCGTGGTCACCGAGTACCTCGAGCGCGCCAAGCTGCTGCCCGACCTGGAGAAGCTGGGCTTCTACGTGTCCGGCTACGGCTGCACCACCTGCATCGGCAACGCCGGCCCGCTGGCCCCCGACATCGAGGCCGCCATCACCTCCAACGACCTGGTGTGCGCCGCGGTGCTGTCGGGCAACCGCAACTTCGAGGCCCGCATCCACCCGAACCTCAAGGCCAACTTCCTGGCCTCGCCGCCGCTGGTGGTCGCCTATGCGATCGCCGGCAACGTGCAGCGCGACCTGATGACCGAGCCGGTGGGCTACGGCAAGGGCGGCAAGCCCGTGTACCTGGGCGACATCTGGCCGAGCACCGAGGAAGTGCAGGCCCTGCTCAAGGTGGCGCTGGACCCGAAGGCCTACAAGGCCAACTACGAGCAGGTGGCCGCCAAGCCCGGCAAGCTGTGGCAGCGAGTGGACGGCGCCAAGGGCCAGGTCTACGACTGGCCGCAGAGCACCTACATCGCGCGCCCGCCCTTCTTCGACGACTTCGCGATGACGCCTCAGGGCGGCGCCTCCGCGGTGCGCGGCGCGCGCGCGCTGGCGCTGTTCGGCGACTCGATCACCACCGACCACATCTCCCCGGCCGGCTCCATCAAGGAGAACTCGCCCGCGGGCAAGTGGCTGCTGGACAACGGCGTGGCCAAGGCCGATTTCAACTCCTACGGCTCGCGCCGCGGCAACCACGAGGTCATGATGCGGGGCACCTTCGCCAACGTGCGCATCAAGAACCTGATGATCCCGGCCAAGGCGGACGGTTCGCGCGAGGAAGGCGGCGTGACCGTGTTCCAGCCCTCCGGCGAGAAGATGTTCATCTACGACGCGGCCATGCGCTACATGGCCGAAGGCACGCCGCTGGTGATCTTCGCCGGCGAGGAATACGGCACCGGCTCCAGCCGCGACTGGGCCGCCAAGGGCACGCAGCTGCTGGGCGTGAAGGCCGTGGTGGCGCGCAGCTTCGAGCGCATCCACCGCTCCAACCTGATCGGCATGGGCGTGCTGCCGCTGCAGTTCCTCGGCGACGACTCCTGGCAGAGCCTGGGCATCCGCGGCGACGAGAGCTTCGAGGTGCTGGTGGGCGAGGACATCAAGCCCCAGCAGGACGCGGTGCTGGTGATCCGCCGTGCCGGCCAGCCCGACCAGAAGGTCAAGCTGCGCCTGCGCATCGACACCCCGATCGAGGTGGACTACTACCGCCACGGGGGCATCCTGCCCTTCGTGCTGCGCGAACTGCTGGCGGCCTGAGCCCCGGCACCGCGGCCGCCCGGGCGCCGGGCGGCCGCGGGTTTCAGTCCGAGGCGCCGTGCGGCGCCTCGCCGCTCTCCAGCACCCGCAGCAGGGAACTGGTGTCGTCGCGCCCCCAGCCCGCCCGCACCAGCGCCCGCAACTGGGCGTGCACCAGGCGCAGCGCAGGCAGTTCGAGCCCGGCGTCGTCGGCCGCCTGCTCCAGCAGGCCGAAATCCTTCTCGTGCAGCCGCGCCTGGATGCCGGCGGCGAAATCCCGCGCGGCCATCTTCGGGCCCATCAGATCCAGCATGCGGCTGCCGGCGAAGCCCGCCCCCAGCGCCTGCAGCACCCGCTCCAGCGGGGCCCCCTCGGCGGCGGCCAGGCGCATGGCCTCGGCGATGCCCTGGATATTCACCACCTGCACCAGCTGGTTGCACAGCTTGGCCACCTGCCCGCTGCCCGGCGGACCGATGTAGGTGACCGTGGGTCCATGCAGGCGCAGCAGGGGCAGCGCCCGCTCGAAGTCCGGCGGCGTGCCGCCGGCCATGATCGACAGAGTGCCCTCGCGCGCCCCGCGCTCGCCGCCCGACACCGGCGCGTCCACGAAACCCACTGCGCGCGAGGCCAGTTGCGCCGCGATGCGCCGCGCCCCCTGGGGCGCGATGGTGCTGTGGTCGATGCACAGCAGCCCCGGCCGCGCACCGTGCACGGCGCCCTGCGCGCCCAGCAGCACCTGCTCCACGTCCTCGGTGGAGGTCACGTTGCTCACCAGCACCTGCGCACCGGCGGCCAGTTCCGCGGGGCTGCCCGCCAGCGCGATGCCGGCCTGCCCGGCGCGCCTGGCGGTCTCGGCGCCGCGCGCCCACGCGGCCAGTTCGTGGCCGGCCTCGCGCAGGCGCAGGGCCATCGGCCAGCCCATGGCGCCCAGGCCGATGAAGCCGATGCGCAGCGAAGCCCCGGCGCCCTGGGGGGATTGCGGACTGTCTTGCATGGTGGCGGTGCTCGCGTGCGGGGCGTGCGGCGGCGGCCGCCCGGACGGCGCGCACGCATAGATTCAGGCTATGGGCGGCATTGACAGGCTGCATTAGACACCGCGACGCAGCCCGGCCTACAGTTGGCCGAGCCCTGCCGGGCGGTGCCCCGCGGGACGCGACCCCTTTCCCACGACACCAGGAGACGGCGATGACTGCGCTCAAAGGCTCGAAGACCGAGCAGAACCTGAAGGACGCCTTCGCGGGCGAATCGATGGCCAACCGGCGCTATCTGTACTTCGCGAACAAGGCCGACATCGAGGGACAGAACGACGTCGCCGCGCTGTTCCGCTCCACCGCCGAGGGGGAGACCGGCCATGCCCACGGCCACCTCGAGTTCCTCGAGGCCGTGGGCGATCCCGCCACCGGCCTGCCCATCGGAGCCACGCGCGACAACCTGAAGGCCGCGGTGGCCGGCGAGACCCACGAGTACACCGACATGTACCCCGGCATGGCCAAGACCGCGCGCGACGAGGGCTTCGACGAGATCGCCGACTGGTTCTCCACGCTGGCCAAGGCCGAGCGTTCCCACGCCAACCGCTACCAGAAGGCCCTGGACGTCCTGGCCGACTGAGAAGGCGTGAGCGAATCCCGCGGGGCCCCGCCCGGTCCCGTGGACCGGGGGCGCCGCGGTGCCGCGCAGCAGGGCCTGGCCGGCCCGGCGTGCGCGGGCTTCGTGCACGGCGCGCGCCCTGCCCCCGATTTGCATCGCGCGCGCCGCGGCCGGCGGCTCGCGCCAGCGAGGCAGGCACCATGAGCACGCGCGAAGGCAATCTCGAGGCCCCCACCCGCCATCCGCTGGACTGGCGCAGCGAGGAATTCCACGACGAGGCCAAGTGCCTGAGCGAACTCGAGCGGGTGTTCGAGATCTGCCACGGCTGCCGCCGCTGCGTGTCGCTGTGCCAATCCTTTCCGACCTTGTTCGACCTGATCGACGAGGGCGGCACCGGCGAGCTGGACGCCGTGGACAAGGCCGATTACTGGAAGGTCGTCGACCAGTGCTACATCTGCGACCTGTGCTACATGACCAAGTGCCCCTACGTGCCGCCCCACCCGTGGAACGTGGATTTCCCGCACACCATGCTGCGCGCCAAGGCGATCCAGTTCCGGCAGGGCAAGGTGCCGCTGGCCAGCCGCGCGCTCGCCGCCACCGACATGCACGGCAAGCTGGCCGGCATTCCCATCGTCGTGCAGACGGTCAACGCCGTGAACCGGCAGCCCGCCGCGCGCGCGGTGCTGGAAAAGACCCTGGGCGTGGACCGCAATGCCTGGCTGCCCGAACTGGCCGAGCGCACGCTGCGCCGCAGCGCGCCGCCCTCCGGCGTGGAACATCCGGTGGACGGAGAGCGCGCCCCCGGGCGCGTGGCGCTGTTCTCCACCTGCTACATCAACTACAACGAGCCGGGCATCGGGCTGGACCTGCTCAAGGTGCTGGAGCACAACGGCATCGCCTACGAACTGGTGCGCAAGGACCGCTGCTGCGGCATGCCCCAGCTCGAACTGGGCGACCTGCAGGGCGTGGAGCGGGCCATGCACGCCAACATCCCCCAGTTGCTGCGCTACGCTCGCGAAGGATGGGCCATCCTCGCCGGCGTGCCCTCGTGCACCCTGATGTTCAAGCAGGAACTGCCGCTGATGTTCCCCGACGACGCCGAGGTGCTGGCCGTGCGCGACGCCATGTGGGACCCCTTCGAATACCTGATGGCGCGCCACCGCGACGGCCTGCTGAAGACCGATTTCCAGCATTCGCTGGGGCGCGTGGCCTACCAGATCCCCTGCCACGGGCGGGTGCAGAAGATCGGGCGCAAGACCGAGGAGATGTTCCGCCTGGTGGGCAAGAGCACCCAGCTGGAATTCACCACCATCGAGCGCTGCTCCGGGCACGCCGGCACCTACGGCGTGAAAAAGGCCCACCACGCCGACGCCATGAAGATCGGCAAGCCCGTGTTCAAGGCCATGGCCGCCGCGCAGCCCGACTACATCGGCTCGGACTGCCCGCTGGGCGGGCACCACATCGCCCAGGGGGTGGCCGAACTCGGCGGCGACGCGCAACCCCGGCTGGCGCACCCGCTGACCCTGCTGCGCATGGCCTACGGACTCTGACCAGGAAACCCCGATGAAACCCACCCCCGAGAGCCTGCTCGGCCTGGAGGCCTACGCGCGCGAGCGCACCCGGCTGCGCGCCGAGATCATTCCCCACCGCAAGATCCGCTCGCTTCGGCTGGGCGAGCACCTGAACCTGCAGTTCGAGGACGAGCGCACCATCCGCTACCAGATCCAGGAGATGCTGCGCATCGAGAAGATCTTCGAGCCCCAGGGCATCCAGGACGAGATCGACGCCTACGCGCCGCTGATCCCCGACGGCGCCAACTGGAAAGCCACGATGCTGCTGGAATATCCCGAGCCCGCGCAGCGCAGGCGCGAACTGGCACGGCTGGTGGGCATCGAGCAGCACCTGTACGTCGACGTGCAGGGCTGCGCGCGCACGCCGGCCGTGGCCGACGAGGACCTGGAGCGCGCCACCGCCGACAAGACCTCCTCGGTGCACTTCCTGCGTTTCGAGTTCAGCCCCGAGGCCATCGAGGCCATGCGCGCGGGCGCCCCCGTGCACGTGGGCTGCGACCATCCCCACTACACTGCCCGCCAGGCCCTGAGCGGCCCCACCCGCGAGGCGCTGCTGCGCGACTTCGCCCTCCACTGATCCGCCACCCGAGGTCCTCTCGATGCTGCTGGCCCTGTCACCGGCCAAGACCCTGGACATGGACAGCGCGACGCCGCCGCTGCCCACCACCCTGCCCCGCTTCATCCCCGATTCGGCGCGCCTGATCGCCATCCTGCGCGAGCTGTCGCCGGCGCAGCTGGGCTCGCTGATGGGCATCTCCGACAAACTGGCCGTGCTCAACGCCCAGCGCTACGCCGCCTGGTCGGAGCGCTTCGACGGGGACAACAGCCGCCCCGCCATCCTCGCCTTCGCCGGCGACGTCTACGCCGGGCTCGACGCCCCCCACCTGAAACCCGCGCAGCTGCGCTGGGCGCAAGACCATGTGGTCATGCTCAGCGGCCTGTACGGCGTGCTGCGCCCGCTGGACCTGATGCAGGCCTACCGGCTGGAAATGGGCACGCGCCTGGCCAACCCGGCGGGGCGCGACCTGTACGCCTTCTGGGGCGCGCGCATCGCGCAGGCGCTGCACGAACAACTGGCCTCGCACCGCAGCAAGGTGCTGCTGAACCTGGCCTCCGCGGAGTACTTCCGCGCCGTCGACACCGCCGCGCTGGGCTACCCCGTGGTCGACGTGGTGTTCCAGGAAGGCGACGCCGCGGGCTGGCGCGTGATCGGCGTGCACGCCAAGCGCGCGCGCGGCCTCATGACCCGCTGGATCATCGAGCACCACGCCGACCGCCCCGAGGCCATCACCGGCTTCGACACCGAGGGCTACGCCTACGCGCCCGAGGCCTCCAGCGAGACGCGCCGGGTGTTCCGGCGCCGGCGCTGAGCGCGCCTGCCGGCGGGGGCTTTCGCGCCTCGCCGGGCTTGTTGTATGATCTCGCTTCTGCGGGGGGGTAGCTCAGCTGGGAGAGCGTCGCGTTCGCAATGCGAAGGTCGGGAGTTCGATCCTCCTCCTCTCCACCACCGATCTGCAAAGCCAGGCCTCGTGCCTGTCACTTGAAGCATTGGATTGCACTGTGTGCAATCCTCAAGTTCATTGCACAGGTGCAAGCCTTACGTTCAACAGCCCCGTCAGGGGCTGTTTTTCTTTGGGGCACGCCGGCGATCGCTGTTCATTGAAAGAACAGCGCCTCCATGTCCTGAATCGCTTGGAGCGTGGGTGCAGTCGCTTGGCGCAACTGGATGCCGTTCGTCCATTGTACTAACATTGCGGCAATTGATCTAACAAACAGGTGCTGCCATGACTGCTGTTGCATCGTCGCCCTCCGCAAGGTCCGCCCGCCTCGGGTTGCGCGCCACCCCCGAACAGGAGGTGGTGTTGCGTCGCGCCGCCGAGGTCGCTCACAAGTCACTGACCGACTTCATCCTCGACAGCGCCTGCCTGGCCGCCGAGCAAACTCTGCTGGATCAGCGCCTGTTCATGGTCGCCGGCAGTCAGTACCAGGCTTTGATGGATCTGCTGGATCGCCCCGAACAGGCCAACGAGGGTTTGCGTGATCTGTTTGCCCGCAGGGCGCCCTGGGACACGAAGTGACGTTGCGCGCGCCGGAGCCACTGGCTGCGCGGCATCGGCTGGAAGGCTTTGATTGCGGGAAGCCCGCGCTCACCGACTGGCTGCTGCGCCACGCTCGGCAAGCCCAAGGCAGCGGCTCGGCCAAGACCTTCGTGGTTGCAGAGGATGATGGCCGTGTGGTGGGCTATTTCAGCTTGACCGTCGGCCAGGTCGACACCCTGGAAGCGCCTGAGCGCATCCGAAAAGGGATGGGCCAATACCCGGTGCCGGTGGTGATCCTGGCAAGGCTGGCCGTGTCGCGGCAAGATCAAGGGCGGGGCATTGGCTTCGGTCTGCTACAGGATGCCATCCGGCGGACGATGCTGATTGCCGAGCAGGCTGGCATCCGGGCAATGTTGACCCATCCCATCGATGATGACGCGGCGCGGTTCTACACCCGTTTCGGGTTCATCGCGTCACCGCTGCGTGAGCAGCAACTGCTGCTGCTTGTGAAGGACGCCCGTCGCTGGGTACGTTGAACCATCAGCACCGAATCACTGCCCACTTTCACCAAGCCAGCCCGTCAGCGCTGGGAATCCATCCCCGCCGACATCCGCCAGCGGCTGCTGTCCAAGGTCTGGTGCGGCCAGTGTCGTCACGAAACGACCATCACCAAGTTCACCGGCACCAGCAGCGAGTACCTGCGCGAACGGATCCGCCGCGATCAGGACCGCTTGCAGTTGCGCAGTCTGCTGCTGGCGGGCGCATCGTCAGCTCCCACGGCGCCGGTGAATCGACCCTGATTCCGTAGACACATGCGAGCCTTCTACGATGAACGTCAGGAGGCATCATGACCAGTGGCAAGCGGTACACGGAGGAGTTCAAGGTCGAGGCGGTCAAGCAGGTGACCGAGCGCGGTTATGCGGTGGCGGAGGCGGCGGCGCGTCTGGGGGTTCGGCGTGGAGCCTGCACCGTTGGACTAAGGAGTACAGCCGTCCGGCTGGCGAGCGCCAGGAGGCGCAGGAGCAATCGGCCGAGATTCGGCGCCCGCAGGCCGAACTGCGACGCGTGACGGAGGAGCGCGATATCCTAAAAAAGGCCGCTGCGTACCGGCGCGCGTCAAGGTAGTTGTCGCCTCGGTTATGCAGCTTGGTTCTGAGTATGCTGATCCGCGACGGCCTGGTTGACCACGGTGTCGCGCTCGGGGTTGAGCGTGACGGGGCCGACGGGCGCCCAGTTTCGGGTGGTGGTCGACCAGCGCGCAGGGTGACGCCGCCGAGCCTCGAGGTAGAGGTTGTGGCGCGCGGCCAGGATGGTCTGATCCTCGCCAGCATGGCGCTGCGCCGGGCTGACGTAGCGGATGCCGCTGTGGCGGTGGTCGTGGTTGTACCAATGCACGAAG
>NZ_KB898494.1 GCF_000377645.1 Thiomonas sp. FB-6
CCGGCCCTGGGGGCGCTCTCAAGAAAACGCCGGGCCGCCCCAAGTTTTCTTGACCCCCACGGGGGGCGGGCTGGGCGCAGCCCGGCCCTGGGGGCCCTCAAGACGAAGCTGGTTGTTGCGCGTGAGGCGCACTTTCGGTTGGGGTCGGCCGCGGCATGAACCTCGTTTTCGCCACTGCCAGCTGCCTGTGTGTCTAGCGCAAGTTCATGGACCACGCCACCCTCGCCACCCAGCGCGACCGCCACCCGGCCTGGCGCCTGCTGGCCTCGCCGCACGCGCCGCTGGTGGCGAGCTTCCTCCACCGGGTGTTCGTGGCGCCGAACGTCCGCGTGATGAGCGAGGCCGATTTGGCGGAGGCGTTGGAGGACGAGCTTTTCGCTCTGCGCGAGCAGGTGGGGCCGGAGGCGTACCCCAAGGGCGCACGGGACTACCTGACCGACTGGGCCGCGCCGGACAAGGGCTGGCTGCGCAAGTTCTACAAGCCGGGCACGGATGAAGCGCAGTTCGACCTGACGCCGGCCACTGAGAAGGCCATCGCCTGGTTGCTGTCGCTGACCGAGCGGCCGTTCGTCGGCACCGAGTCACGCTTGCTGACACTGTTCGCCCTGCTGGAGCAGATCAGCGCCGGTACCGAGGCCGACCCGATCAAGCGGGTCGCGGATCTGCGCAAGAAGCGCGACGAGCTGGACGTCGAGATCGCCCGCGTGCTGGCGGGCGACGTGCCGCTGCTGGACGACACGGCGGTCAAGGACCGGTTCCAGCAGTTCCAGCAACTGGCGCGCGAACTGCTGGCCGATTTCCGCGAGGTCGAACACAACTTCCGCCTGCTCGACCGAAAGGTGCGCGAGAAGATCGCCCTTTGGGAAGGCGCC
This sequence comes from Thiomonas sp. FB-6, assembly GCF_000377645.1. Lineage (GTDB taxonomy): Bacteria > Pseudomonadota > Gammaproteobacteria > Burkholderiales > Burkholderiaceae_C > Thiomonas_A. The sequence continues at coordinate 873 of NZ_KB898494.1, forward strand.
AAGGGCGCGCTACTTGACGAGATCATGGGCGAGCGCGACGCCATCGGAGACTCGGACCAAGGCCGCAGCTTCCGCGCCTTCTGGGACTTCCTCATGTCCAGCCGGCGTCAGGAGGAGCTCTCCGAGCGGCTGGACCAGGTGCTGGCGCTGCCCGCCGTGGCGGCGCTGAAGCCCGAGCCGCGCACGCGCCGCGTGCACCACGACTGGCTGGAAGCCGGCGAACACGCGCAGCGCACCGTGGCCCAGCTGTCACAGCAGCTGCGCCGCTTCCTGGACGACCGGGCCTTCCTGGAGAACCGCCGCATCCTGGACCTGCTGCACGGTATCGAGAGCAAGGCGCTCGGCATTCGCGATGCCACGCCCAGCGGCACGTGGATGCCTATCGACGCCATGGGCGCTGATATCGAACTGCCGCTGGAACGACCCTTGTTCGCGCCGCGCGTCAAGCCACGCCTGACTGATCTGGCGATCGCGGCCGGCGAGGACGACATCGACACCGCGCGCTTGTTCGACCAGATCGTGGTGGACAAGGCGCGCCTGCGGTCGGCCGTTCAACGCGCACTGCGCCGCCAGCCGCAGATCACGCTGCGCGAGTTGCTGGATGCCGAGCCCTTGCACCAGGGTCTGGCAGAGCTGGTGGCTTATCTGGAGCTGGCCCACGCGGGAGATGGCAGCAACGCGCTCGACGGACTGCGCGCACTCGTCGATGAAGCCGTGGAAGATTCGATCCGCTGGGAGGCCCGCAACGCAGCGGGTGATGCTGTGATGCGCGAGGCTCGCTTGCCCCGCGTGATCTTCACCCGCTGAAGGCGCTGGGCCAGGGAAGAGAAGAACATGAACGACGCGCTGCACGAGAACGATCCGCCCGAAACCTCGCCCAGCTCGCTGCCAGCCGTGCCTGAGTTGTCGCAGCTGATGGTGCATCTGCTCAAGGGTGTGCATTACCGCGAGGATGACGAGCGTTTGTGGGCCAGCCTTCTGCGGCTACAGGCACGAGTCAGGGAACAGGCCGCCGTGCTGCTACTCGACCTGGTGCTGGACGAGGCCGAGGGCCACGCTTTCCTGAAGAGCCGCCCGGACCCGGATGAGTCCGAGGGCGCGTTCCGCCTGCCTCGGCTCGTTGCACGACGGCCGCTCTCCTACCCGGTGAGTCTGATGCTGGCGCTTCTGCGCAAGCGCATGGCCGAGTTCGACGCCAGCGGTGGCGACACGCGGCTGGTGCTTTCCCGTGACGAAATCGCCGAGCTGATGCGAGTGTTTCTGCCCGATGGCACGAACGAGGCCCGGCTGATCGACCATGTGGACGCGACCATCGCCAAGGTGGTCGATCTGGGCTTTCTGCGCCGGCTCAAGCCCGCTGCCGGCAGTGCGCAGGACCGAGGGCACTACGAGCTGCGGCGCATCCTGAAGGCCTTCGTGGACGCACAGTGGCTGGCCGAGTTCGATGCGCGGTTGGAGGTCTACCGCTCGGCGCTGTCGGGTGGCGCTGGCAAGGAGGCGGGCGATGCTTGAGGCGCCGATGGACTCGCCGACATTGGGCCTGGACTTCGTGGCGGACGACAGCCGGGTCGGCTTTCGGCTGCAGCGGCTGGAGGTGTTGAACTGGGGCACCTTCGACAAGCGTGTCTGGCGCTACGAGCTCGACGGTCGCAACGGCCTGCTCACGGGCGACATCGGTTCAGGCAAGTCCACGCTGGTCGATGCCATCACGACCTTGCTCGTGCCGGCGCATCGCGTGGCCTACAACAAGGCGGCCGGGGCGGATTCACGCGAGCGCTCCTTGCGCTCCTACGTGCTGGGCCACTACAAGAGCGAGCGCAACGAGGTCACGGGCAGCGCCCGGCCTGTGGCGCTGCGCGATGCGTCGAGCTACTCGGTCATCCTCGGTGTCTTCCGCAACGAGGGCTACGACCAGGCCGTGACGCTGGCCCAGGTATTTTGGCTGAAGGAGCCGCAAGGCCAGCCTGCCCGCTTGTTCGTAGCCGCGGAGCGGGCACTCGCCATCGCCGACGACTTCAGCGGCTTCGGCAGCGATATCACTGCGCTGCGCAAGAAGCTGCGCGGCGCGGGCTGCGAGCTGCTCGACAGCTTTCCGCCTTACGGCGCCTGGTTCCGCCGTCGCTTCGGCATTGAGCACGAGCAAGCCCTGGAGCTCTTCCACCAGACCGTCTCGATGAAGTCGGTGGGCAACCTCACCGACTTTGTGCGCAGCCACATGCTGGAGCCCTTCGACGTGGGCAGCCGCATCGAGGCCCTGATCCGCCACTTCGACGACCTGGACCGTGCGCATCAGGCGGTGCTCAAGGCCAAGCGGCAGGTGGACTTGCTGACGCCCCTGGTCGAGGACGGCAAGCGTCACCTGGCGCTGACGGCCGAGATCCAGAACTGGCGGGATGCGCGCGACCAGCTTCGGCCGTACTTCGCCCGGCTCAAGGGGGAGCTGCTGGACCGCCGCCTCGGCTTGCTGGCGGAGGATACTGCCCGGCTCGATGCGCAGGTCGAGCGCCTGGATGCGCAGCGTGAGACCGAGCGCGTTGAAGTCGGCCGTTTGGAGCGGGCCCTGCGGGACAACGGCGGCGATCGCCTGGAGGATCTGGCGGCGCAGAGTCGCCGTCTGGAGCAGGACAAGGAACAGCGCCAGAAGAAGTCGGACCGCTTCCAAGCGCTGCTGGCCCGCATCGATGAGGCGGCGCCGGCCGATGAAGTCGGCTTTCTCGCCCAGCAGCAGAGCATTGCCCAGCGCGCGGAAGGTTTGCGCGAGCGCATTGCCGACTTGGACAACCGCGAGCGCGAGGAGGACTTTGCTTTCCGCAAGGGCCGTGAAGAGCGCAGTGCCTTGTCCGACGAGATCGACAGTCTGCAGCAACGCAAGAGCAACATCGACGCCACCCAGATACGCATCCGCGATGCGCTTTGTGCGGCCCTCTCGATTGGTGAGGACGAACTGCCTTTCGCGGGCGAGCTCATCCAGGTGCGTGAGGACGGGCGTGATTGGGAAGGTGCCGCCGAGCGGCTGCTGCGCGGCTTCGGCCGCGCGCTCTTGGTCCCGGACGCGCACTACAGGGCCGTGGCGGATTGGGTGGACCGTCAGCATCTCGGTGCTCGGCTGGTGTACTTCCATGTGCGTCCACGAAAGGCAGCGCAGGGCGCGGCGCTGCATCCGCAGTCGCTGGTGCGCAAGCTCGTCATCAAGCCGGATTCGCCGCACTACGAGTGGCTGGAGCAGGAACTTCGCCAGCGCTTCGACGTTGCCTGCTGCGACACCGGGGAGCAGTTTCGCCGCGAGGCCCGCGCCATCACGCGCGCCGGTCAGATCAAGGATCCGAGCGGGCGCCACGAGAAGGACGACCGCAGCCGCATCGACGACCGCGGCCGCTACGTGCTCGGCTGGAGCAATGCCGACAAGCTGAGGACCCTGCGAGACCAGTTGGAGCGCCTGGAGGCAAGACTTGCCACGCTGGGGCAGCGTATCGGCGAGATCCAGCAGGCGCGAAACGAACTGCGGGGCCGGCTGGATGCACTCAGCAAGCTGGAAGAGTTCACGCGCTTCGCCGATATTGACTGGATGAGCCTGGCTCGCCAGATGGCCGCGCTCACCGAGGAACGTGCGAAGCTGGAAGCCGCCTCGGACATGCTGCAAGCGCTGGGTCGCCAGCTCAACGCGGCGCAAGGTCGGCTCACGGAGGTGGAAGGCCAGCGCGACGCGGCGCGCGACAAGCGCTCGGCGGTAGCTACCAAGCAGGAAGCGGCGCAAACCCTGCGCGATCAGGCCCGCACCGCTTGGGCCGATGCGCCGCTGACCGAGGCGCAGATCGAGCGCCTGGACGCCTGGCGTTCGCAGGCGCTGGACGAGCATCAACTCACGGTTGAATCCTGTGACAACCGCGAGCAGGAGGTGCGCAAGTGGCTGCAGGAACGCATCGACGCGGAGGACAAGCGCCTGGCCCGTCTGACCGAACGCATCGTCAATGCCATGCGCGGCTTCAAGGAGGAGTTCAAGGCCGAGACCGTCGAGATGGACGTGAGCCTGGCGGCGCTGTCGGAGTACGAGCGGATGCTTGCGGGCCTCAAGGGCGATGACCTGCCTCGATTCGAGGCGCGTTTCAAAGAGCTGCTCAACGTCAACACCATCAACGAGATCGCCAACTTCAACGCCCAGCTCGCTCGCGAGCGGGAGACGATCAAGGAGCGCGTCAACTTCATCAACCAGTCGCTCCAAGCGATCGACTACAACCCCGGCCGGTACGTCAAGCTGGTGGCGCTGCCCAGCCCGGATGCGGAGATCCGGGACTTCCAGCAGGATCTGCGCGCGTGCACCGAGGGCGCGATGACGGGCTCGGTGGACGAACAGTATTCGGAAGCCAAGTTCCTGCAGGTCAAGGCCATCATCGACCGCTTCCGGGGCCGCGAGGGCCTGTCGGACGCCGACCGGCGCTGGACCGTCAAGGTCACCGACGTGCGCAACTGGTTCTTGTTCTCGGCCAGCGAGCGCTGGCGCGCCGACGGGGCCGAGCACGAGCACTACTCGGACTCGGGCGGCAAGTCAGGCGGTCAGAAGGAGAAGCTGGCCTACACCGTGCTGGCTGCGAGCCTGGCCTACCAGTTCGGGCTGGAGTGGGGCGCTGTTCGTTCGCGGTCGTTTCGCTTCGTCGTCATCGACGAAGCTTTCGGGCGCGGATCCGACGAGTCGGCGCAGTACGGGTTGCGCCTGTTCCAGCAGCTCAACCTGCAATTGTTGATCGTCACGCCGCTGCAGAAGATCCACATCATCGAGCCCTTCGTGTCAAGCGTGGGATTCGTCCACAACGAGGGCGGGCGCGACTCGCGGCTGCGCTGTCTGTCGATCGAGGAGTACCGGGCACACAAAGCAGCAGGGACCGTATCGGGGCGGGCCGAAAGGATGGCCGCCGCAGGCGCGGCGGAAGGCGACGCGGCACCATGAGCTGGACCACGCCGGCAGACCTCCGAGCCCAGGTCCAACGCCTGTGGGACCGGGGCGAGTTGCTGCGTGCGACGGTCACGGACGCTAGTGCGTGGCCCCTGCGCCTGAGCTTGAAGGCGCCCAGCGCTGCGGACTTGTCCGATCGCTTCGAGTCGGTACGTGATTGGGTGCGCGCCGTCGCCGGGACCCCGCAGGTTCGGATCGAATGGCGTGAGTGGAACCACCGCATTCAAGGGACGCAGCGTCTTCCTGCAGCGGTCTGGCTCGACACCCTGCAGGAGGCCTTGGTCTTCATCGGCAAGGCTCGTCAGGCGCAACGCTTCGAGGCTTTGTGGCAGCAGACGGCAGTCGCGCAGCCAGCGCTGCTGGCGTGGCTGTCCCGACGGCCGATCCATGCGCTGGACCTGGCCGACCGTTGGGCGCGACTCCTGTCCATCGTGGCATGGATGCAAGCGCATCCTCGCCCGGGCGTGTACCTTCGCCAGGTCGACGTGCCTGGGGTGGACAGTAAGTTCATCGAGGCCCACCGAGGGGTTTTGGCCGAGTTGCTGGACTTGGGTTTGCCGCCCGAGGTCATCGAGACTGGAGCGACCGGCGTCGCGCAGTTCACTCGCCGATTCGGCTTTCTGGACAAGCCTGTGAGGATCCGGTTTCGGCTGTTCGGCCCGGCACTGTCCAGCTTGCCGGGCTGCCAGGCCTTGCCCGGTGGGCTGGCTGACATCACCCTGGACGCCACCAGCTTCGCGGCACTGGCCCTACCCGTCGAGCGCGTATTCATGACCGAGAACGAGACCAACTTCCTCGCCTTCCCGGCCGTGGCGGGATCCATCGTCGTCTTCGGCGCTGGCTACGGTTGGGAGGCGCTGGCGCGCGCCGCGTGGCTGCATCGATGCGAGCTGCTCTACTGGGGTGACATCGACACCCACGGGTTTGTCATCCTCGATGAGCTGCGGGGCTACTTTCCCGACGCGGTGTCCTTCCTCATGGACCGGGAGACGCTCCTTGCCCACCGCCTGCACTGGGGCGAGGAGCCCGACCCTGCGCGCCACGACTTGTCACGTCTCACGCCAGAGGAGACGGCGGTCTATGACGACCTCAGATTCGATCGCCACCAGCCCCGGCTGCGCCTGGAGCAGGAGCGCGTGGGGTTTGACTGGTTGTGCGATCGACTGGCGGGTCTCCCCTCGGGAGCCCGCGCGGCGCCGCCCCGATGCGCGTAAGCTCGGGAGGCACTGCGTGACCTGGACTGGCAGTGTGTTCCATAACGTCTCCCTTGGTTGACATTGGCATGCAATATGGAACATCAAGCTGTCATGTCAACCGGTGCGCAATCCATCCTGGGACTCGCGAAATCACGTGGATTGGTGCGGCCCCTTGATCGGGTCAGATTGGGACTGCCTCGGGCTGTCCTGACGCGACTTGTGCGCGCGGGGGCTCTACGCGTTGCCAGACCGCTCGGTCTCTGAGCACGCACTCCTCGCCGAGGTGGCGCGTATGCACGCAAGGGGCATCGTCTGCCTGCTGTCTGCGTTGCGGTTTCATGGTCTCGCCACCCAGGCTCCGTTCGAGCGATGGCTTGCGATTCCGAAGTCAGCGCGGGTGCCCAAGGCCAGCTATCCACGGTTGCGGATCGTCCGGTTTTCCGGCGATGCGCTGACTCTAGGGATCGAGGAGCACATGGTCGACGGGGTCCCGGTCCGCATGACGAGCGTCGCCAAGACCGTGGTCGACTGCTTCAATTACAGGAACACGACGCCGCACGATCGACGGATGGCGAGTTCGCCCAGACCTGGACGCCAGGGCGTGGGTGGACTTGATCGATGGCGGCTCCATCGACGCGGGTGCGGTTGGCCGCCGGTCAATCGAACGCGGAATTGGGGTGTTTCACGCCAATCCGCAGCATCTGCAGGCAATGCCATTGCATTGACGGGGTAATTCGATTGCATTGCCGTGCGGCTGTCAACCCAGCTCCGCTGCACACCGCCATGGCCGCGACCCTCGAAGTCGAATCCACACTCACTGATCGCTACCAGACCACGGTGCCGGAAACCGTGCGTCGTGCCCTCAAGCTGGGCTGGGCAAGCGCGACAAGATCCACTACACCATTCGCCCCAGTGGAGAGGTGGTGCTGACGCGCGCCGAAGCATCCGACGGGGAGGACCCGGTGCTGGCTCAGTTCCTCGGCTTCCTGGCCGCCGACATCGCTCGCCATCCCGAGCGGCTGCACTGTTCCTGGCGCAGATTGAAGCGCTGGCGCGGCAGGTCGAGACCCTGAGGCGGCAGGACCCGCCAGGGTACGTCAAGAAGAACGCCAGCAAACGGCTGGCCGCGATCACCAAACTGGCGTTCGATGTCATCCCGCAAGACCCGACGCGACCGGAGTACCGCCAGGGTGGGGCGCTCGGTGACGATCACAAGCACTGGTTCCGGGCCAGGTTCTTCCAGCAGTACCGACTGTTCTTCCGCTACCACGCTCCGAGCAGGGTGATCGTCTACGCCTGGGTGCATGATCAGGACACCCAACGCGCCTACGAAAGCAGGGACGACGCTTACCGGGTGTTTCGCAAGATGCTTGAAAGTGGGCATCCGCCCGATGACTGGGATCAGCTCCTGGCCGAGGCACAGAAGGAATCGCAGCGGATGAAGGAATCACAGCCCATCTGGATATCGACGTGATCGAGGCGTTCCAAAAGCGTGCCGAGGCCAAGGCGACACGACACCAGGCTCCTGGCAGACGCTGAGCGTGGCGTGGGGCGCCGCGCGCCGGAAGGTCGCGCCGGTGTGCGGCCCCGCGGCCTGCTTGCACTATGCTGGCGGGTCGCCGCTCCGATGCCAGTCATCTGCTCTCGCGCATGAACGAACTGCTGGATGATCCGCTCGCGGACCTGCTCAGGGAATCCGAGGTCCTGCTGCGGGGCCTGCTGGGCAATGCGATGGTGGGCATGTACCTGGGGCAGGACGGACGTTTCGTCTACGTCAACCCCTGGCTGGCCGGCCTGTTCGGCTACAGCCAGCAGGAGCTCTGCGCCGGCATGGGGCCGCTGGACCTGACCGCGCAGGAATCCCGCGAGCGGGTGGGCGAGGAGATCGAGCGGCGTACGCGCGGCGAGGTGCCGTCGAGCCACTACGGATTCAAGGCCTTGCACCGCGACGGCAGCACTTTCGAGGTCGAGGTGTTCGGAGTCGCCACCCGCCTCGGCGGCCGCCCGGCCGTGATCGGCATCCTGCACGACATCTCCGCGCGGGAACGCGCGGCGCGCGCGCTGGCGGACCAGTTGCGCCTGACCGAGACCCTGATCGAGACCATCCCCGGTCCGCTGTTCTACAAGGACGAGCGCGGCATCTACCTCGGTTGCAACCGCGCCTTCGAAGCCTTCCTGCGCCGTCCGCGCGAGCAGATCGTGGGCAAGTCGGTCTACGAGGTGGCGCCGAAGGAACTCGCCGACGTGTACTACGCGGCCGACGATTGGCTGTTCAGGCATCCCGGGACGCAGACCTACGAAACCGTGGTCGAGAACGCGCAGGGCGAGCGCCGTGACGTGGTGTTCTACAAGGCCACCTTCGACAAGGCCGACGGCAGCCTGGGCGGGCTGCTGGGGGTGATCCTGGACATTACCGAGCGCAAGGAACTCGAGCGCAGGGTCTGGGAGCAGGCCCACCATGACGCGCTGACAGGGCTGCCCAACATGCGCCGGCTGCGCGAACGCCTGGCGGCGGCGGTGGAGCTGGCCGGGCGCAGCCGCGACAAGGGTCTGGCCCTGCTGTTCATCGACCTCGACCGCTTCAAGGAGGTCAACGACACGCTGGGCCATGCGGCGGGCGACGAACTGCTGGTGGATGCCGCGGGGCGCCTGCGCGGCGCGCTGCGCGCGTCCGACCTGGTCGGACGCCAGGGCGGCGACGAATTCCTCATCCTGCTCGACGACCTGGAGACCGAGGAACAGGCGGAGCAGGTCGCCGCCAAGGTGGTGGAGGTGCTGTCGCGGCCCTTCGTGCTCGAGGGCCAGGAAGTGCGCCTGTCCGCCAGCGTGGGCATCGCGCTGGCTCCGCAGGACGCGCAGGACGTCGAGACCCTGATCCGGTTCGCGGATCTGGCCATGTATGCGGCCAAGGCGGCGGGCCGCGCGGGGTACCGGCGTTTCTCGCGGGAGATGCAGGAGCAGGTGGCACGCCGCCGTGCCGTCGGCGAGGCGCTTCGCCGCGCGCTGGAACTGGGGCAACTCGGCGTGCATTACCAGCCCATCGTCGAGCTGGGCAGCGGCCGCGTGGACAAGGCCGAAGCCCTGTTGCGCTGGAGCCATCCCGGCCTGGGGGCCGTGAGCCCGGCCGAATTCCTTCCCATCGCCGCCGAGGTCGGGGTGCTCGAGGCCCTCTCCGAATGGTTCATCGAGCAGGCGCTGCGGGCGATGCGCGAGGCTTCGAGCGCACGCCCCGGGCGACCGCTCCAGGTGGCGATCAACCTCTCTCCCAGGCAACTCGCCGGCGGCGCCTGCGAGGCCTGGCTGTCGGCATTGCGCGGCGCCGGACTGTCGCCGGGGCTGCTCGCTGTGGAGGTCACCGAGGAGACCCTGCAGGATGGAGGTTCCGCGGTGCTGCGGGGCCTGCACGCGCTGCGCGCGGCGGGGATCGATATCGGCCTGGACGATTTCGGCAGCGGCCACTCCGCGTTCTCGCATCTTCGCGACCGCCTGGTCAGCCACATCAAGATCGATTCCTCGCTGGTCTGCGCCCTGTCGTCCGAGCCGAACGGGCATGTCATCGTCGATGCGCTGATCGCCATGGCGCACACCCTGGGCCTGCGGGTGACGGCCGAGGGCGTGGAGACCGAAGCTCAGCGCGAGCTGCTGGCGCAAGGGGGCTGCGATTTCGCGCAGGGGCTGCTGCTGGGCGAGCCGATGCCCCTGCCGGAACTGCTGGAGTTCATCGCCCGGCGTTGAGCTCGCGCCTTGCTGCCCCTGCCCGCAGCGCCCCTCAGGAACGCCCCTCAGGAACGCCCCCAGCGCAGCACCAGCGGATCCAGGCGCCTGGCGGTATCCAGCAGGCCGCGCAGGGTCTGCGGGTGCAGGGGGGGCAGCGGGTGGCGCCCCGCGGGGCAGGCGATCACGCCGCCGGCGTGCATCAGCGCCTTGGCGGCGAGCAGCCCGGCCTGGCGGTTCTCGTAGTTGATCAGCGGCAGCCAGCGCTGGTAGTGCTCCCAGGCCTGGTCGCGCCGGCCGGCGGCCCAGTGTTCCAGGATCGGGCGGATGCCGTCGGGGTAGGCGCCTCCCGTCATCGAGCCCGTGGCGCCGGCCTCCAGGTCGGGCAGCAGGGTGATGGCCTCCTCGCCGTCCCAGGGCCCCTCGATGGCCTCGCCGCCGAGCTCGATGAGTTCGCGCAGCTTGGAGGCCGCGCCCGGGGTCTCGATCTTGAAGTAGGCCAGGGGCTCGATCTCGCGCGCCATGCGCGCCAGGAAGGCGGCGCTCAGCGGGGTTCCGCTGGCGGGCGCGTCCTGCACCATGATCGGGATGCGGATGGCCTCGGCGACCCGCGCGAAATGCTCGTGGATGCCGGCTTCGCCCACGCGGAAGGTGGCCCCGTGGTACGGGGGCATCATCATCACCATCGCCGCGCCCAGGGCCTGCGCCTGCACGGCGCGCGCGCGCACGATGGGCGTGGCGTAGTGGCTGATGGTCACGATCACCGGCACGCGTCCGGCCACGTGTTCGAGGATGGCGCGCTGCAGCTGGTCGCGCTCGGCGTCCGACAGCGCGAACTGCTCGGAGAAGTTGGCCAGCAGGCACAGGCCGTCCGAGCCCGCGTCGATCATGAAATCCACGCAGCGCAGCTGGCTCTGCAGGTCGAGGCTGCCGTCGGCGTGGAAGGTGGTGGGCACCACCGGGAAGATGCCGCGGTAGCGCGCGGCGCGGGAGGGGGTCATCGGGAAGTCTCCGGGGAGGGTTCGCGGCACGCGTGCGGGCGCGGGTGCCTGCGTGCGGGAAGGGGCTGGAGCCGCGGCGCGCTCAGGTCCAGCCGGCGTCGACCTTGAACTCCTGGGCGGTGCACATCAGCGCGTCGTCCGAGGCCAGGAACAGCACCATGCGGGCGATGTCCTGCGGCAGCATCTTGTCGGGCAGGCATTGCATGCGCTGGATCTCCTGCTCGCCGTTGGCGTCCAGCCACAGGCGCATCTGGCGCTCGGTCATCACCCATCCGGGCGAGACGGTGTTGATGCGGATGCGCTCGCGCCCCAGCTCGCGTGCCAGGCCGCGGGTGAGCCCGTCCACCGAGGACTTGGCCACCGCATAGCAGGGGTAGCCGCTGCCCTTGGCCTGCCAGCCGGTGGAACCCAGGTTGATGACGCTGCCGAAGCCCAGGCGGCGCATGCCGGGAACCACCGACTGGATGGCGAACAGGGCCGGGCGCTGGTTGATGGCGATGCGCTCGTCGTAGTACGCGGGCGTCACCTCCTCGAGCGCGTGGCGGTCGTCGCTGGCCACGTTGTTGACCAGCACCGCGAAGTCGCCCAGCTGCGCCGCGGCGCGCGCGATGGCGCCCTGCAGCGCGGCGATGTCGCGCACGTCGCAGCGTTCCCACCAGGGGCGTGGCAGGCCGGCCGCCTGCAGGTGTGCGCACAGCGCTTCGCTGGACTTCGCGTCGATGTCGACGAAGCCCACCCGCGCGCCCTGCTCGGCGAAGGCGGCGACGATCCCGGCGCCGATGCCGCTGCCGCCGCCGGTGACGAACACGCTGCGTGCGCGCAGGCTGGGGTAGGCGGCCAGGCGCTCGGCCTCGACGGGGGCGCGCAGGGCGCCGGCGGGAGTCTGTTGGCTCATGGTGTCTCCTGGTATGGCGATTGGAAGGGACTTCAGCGCGCCGCGGGCGCCTGCCAGCGGCCGTCGACCAGGCGGCGCAGGCCCAGCGGGTTGGCCTCGCGCAGCGCCTCGGGCAGAAGCGGGTCGGGGCAGTCCTGGTAGCACACGGGGCGCAGGAAGCGTTCGATGGCCAGCGTGCCCACCGAGGTGCTGGCGGGCGCCGTGGTGGCCGGCCAGGGGCCGCCGTGCACCATGGCATGGCATACCTCGACCCCGGTGGGAAAGGCGTTGAACAGCAGGCGTCCGACGCGGCCTTCCAGCGCGGCGATCAGCGCCGCGTGGGCGGCCAGTTCGGCGCTCTCGCCGTGCACCGTGGCGGTGAGCTGCCCGGCCAGCGAGCGCGCCACCTCGGGCATGCGCGCGGCGTCGTCGAGTTCGACGATCAGCCCCGTGGGTCCGAACACCTCCTCGGCCAGCTTCGGCTGCGCCAGGAAGTCCTCGGCGCCGACTCGGAACACATGCGGCGCGACGCGCTCGCCGGCGTCCTCGCCCGCGGCCGCCAGGCGCACGCCACGCCCTTCGGCCACGCGGCGGGTGCCGGCGCGGTAGCCGGCGAGGATGCCGACGCCCAGCATGGCTTGCGCGCCTTGCTGGCGCGCGGCCTCGGCCAGCGCCGCGCAGAAGCTCTCCAGCGCCTCGCCGCGCTGCGCGAACACCAGCCCGGGGTTGGTGCAGAACTGGCCGGCACCCAGGCTGAGCGAGCCCAGGTAGGCGCGCGCCAGCGCCGCCGGGTCGCGCGCCAGCGCGCCGGGCAGCAGGAACATCGGGTTCACGCTGCCCATTTCCGCGTACACGGGAATGGGCTCGGCACGCGCCTGCGCGGCGCGCGCCAGCGCGCTGCCCCCGGCGAAGGAGCCGGTGAAGGCCACGGCGGTGATCAAGGGGTGCTCCACCAGCATGCGGCCGACGTCGTGGCCGGCGCCGTGCACCATGGAGAACACGCCCTCGGGCATGCCGCTGGCCTGCACGGCCCGGCGCAGCGCGCCGGCGGCCAGATCCGAGGTGGCCGGGTGCCCAGGGTGCGCCTTGACCACCACCGGGCAGCCCGCGGCCAGCGCCGAGGCGGTGTCGCCGCCGGCCACCGAGAAGGCCAGCGGGAAGTTGCTGGCGCCGAACACCGCCACCGGGCCCAGGGGCACGCGGTACTGGCGCAGGTCCGGCCGCGGCGGGCTGCGCCGCGGGTCGGCGTGGTCGATGCGCACGCCGAGGTGGTCGCCGGCGCGCACGACCTCGGCGAACAGACGCAGCTGCCCCGTGGTACGCGCCAGTTCCCCGCGTGCGCGGGCTTCGGGCAGCGAGGTCTCGCGCGGTACGGTCCGCGCGAAGCCGGCGGCCTCGGCCTCGAGTTCGAGGGCCATGCGTTCCAGCAATTCGGCGCGGGCCTGCGCGGGACGCGCTCGGAAGTCGGCGGCCGCCGCGGCCGCGGCGCGGCAGGCGCGGTCGATGTCGGCCGCGGTGGCCTCGGCGGGGGCGGGGGAAGGGGAGGCTTGGGGGCTCATGGCTGGGTGGCCGCGCGTGGCGGCTGCGAAGGGATGGACAAGGCGCACGCGGTGCCAGGGTCGTTGCGGGAGGCGCGTGCGCGGGGAAGGGATCGTGCGGACTGCGTCAGCCCAGCAGGCCGCGCCCGGCGAGGTTGCGCATCAGCGCGCCGGCACCCTGGGTCCACGGCGCGCAGCGGTCGCTGGGCATCACGCGGTTGCACAGGGCGCCCAGGTCCGGGGTGCGGATCGACACCACGTCGCCGAGGTGGTGGGTGAAGCCCTGGCCCGCCGCGCCGCGATCCTGGATGGGCGCGAACAGCGTGCCCAGCAGCAGCACCGCGCCGTCGGGGTACTGGTGCATGGCATGCAGCGCCTGCGCCAGCGCACGCGGCGAGCGGCTGATCTGCGCCATGTTGCTGGAGCCCTCGAGCACGAAGCCGTCGGCGCCCACCACGCGCAAGGCCAGTTCCACGCGCTCGAGTTCGCGCTCGCCCCAGCGGGCGTCGAACAGACGCACGAAGGGGCCGATGGCGCAGCTGGCGTTGTTGTCCTTGGCCATGCTCAGCAGCAGGGCCGAGCGGCCCTCGAAGTCGCGCAGGTTGACGTCGTTGGCCAGCGTGGCGCCGACCATGCGTCCGCTGCTGGACAGCACCAGCGCCACTTCCGGCTCCGGGTTGTTCCAGCGCGATTGCGGATGGATGCCCGCGTGGGCACCGAGGCCCACGCCCGACAGGGGCTGCGCCTTGGTGAAGATCTCCGGATCGGGCCCGATGCCCACCTCCAGGTACTGGGACCACAGTCCGCGCTCGGTCAGCCTGCGCTTGAGCGCCTGCGCCTGTTCCGAGCCCGGCACCAGCCGGGCCAGGTCCGTGCCGATCAGCGCCACCATGTCGCGGCGCAGTTCGGCGGCGCGCTCGGGCACGCCCTTGGACTGTTCCTCGATCAGGCGCTCCAGCAGGCTGGCGGCGAAGGTCACTCCGGCCGCCTTGAGCGCCTGCAGATCGACGGGGGCCAGCAGCCAGGGGCGGCCCGGGTCGCGCAGCTGTTCGTCGCTGTTGCGCAGCAGGGCGTCCACGCCGCCCAGGCTGCGCCCGGGGGCGGACGCCACCAGCGCCGCGGGATCGGTGGCCTCGAACAGGTCGCGCACCGTGGGCGCCTCGCGGCTGGTGATGTCGAACACCTCGCCTGCGCGCAGGGTGACCACCGCGGGGCCGCCGGCCTCGGGCAGCCAGGCACGGCCCACCAGCAAGGCGTCGGGGTCGGCGGGCAGCACCTGGCGGGCCGAGAGATCGAGCGCCGGCAGCGGCGCGGTGGAGTTCCCGGTCATCGTGCACTCTCCTGGGGGGCGGGTTTGCCGAAGCGGCCCGGCGGCAGGCCGCGCACGCCGGGGTGCAGCCGGAACAGCGCGCCGGCCAGGGGCTCGTCGTCACGCCCGCGGGCGGCGGTGGTCACGTACAGCTCGTCGAGGTGCTCGCCGCCGAAGGCGCAGGAGGTGACCTGCGAGGCGGGCAGGGCGATGCGGCGATCCAGCCGGCCGTCGGGCGTGAAGCGACTCACCCGGCTGCCGCCGAAATGCGCCACCCACAGGCCGCCGTCGGCGTCGCAGCACATGCCGTCGGGGTAGCCCTCGTCGCCCTCGAAGCGCAGGTGCGCGCGCCTGGCGCCGAGTTCGCCCTCGGGCGAGCAGTCGAAGGCGTAGATGGTGCGCGCCGCGGTGTCGGTGTGGTACAGCGTGCGCCCGTCGGGGCTGAAGGCGGGGCCGTTGGCGATGCCGTAGGGATGGTCCACGCGCAGCAGCTCGCGGCCGTCGATGCGGTACAGCGAGCCGCTGACGGCCTTCTCGGAGTTGTCCATGGTGCCGGCCCACACGCGTCCCTGGGCGTCGGCCTTGGCGTCGTTGAAGCGGTTGCCCGGCAGGTGGGCTTCGGGGCGCGCCCACTCGGACACCACGCGCGGTCCGGCATCGTCCACGCGCAGGTGCACGATGCGAGTGCGCAGGCCGGCCAGGAAGCCGTCGCCGTCGGCGCGCTCGATCAGCCAGCAGCAGGCTTCCGGCAGGGACCATTCCCGCTGGCGCGCGTCGCCGCGGCGCCAGCTCAGCAGGCGCGAGGCGTCGATGTCCACGAACAGCAGCGTATCCAGGCGCGGCACCCACACCGGGCCCTCGCCCAGTTCGGTGCGCGCCTGCCACAGACATTGCACGTCATGCATGACAATTTCTCCAGATTTTGCGCATTTACGATCTATATTCGGATATCTCGAACATCCTGCATCCGATTTTCATGACCACTCCCCACGGCGACTGGTTCCAGCGCGCGCGGCTCAAGTTGCGCCATCTCCAGTTGTTCGCCGCGCTGGACGAGCATCGGAACATCCATCGCGCCGCCGAGCAACTGGGCATGAGCCAGCCGGCCGCCTCCAAGCTGCTGGCCGAGCTGGAGTACCTGCTCGGGGTCAGCCTGTTCGAGCGCCACCCGCGCGGCGTGGAGCCGAACTGGTACGGCGAGGTGCTGATCCGCCATTCGCGCAGCATCATCGCCGAGCTGGACAACGCCGGCGAGGAGCTCGCCGCGCTGCGCGAGGGCAACAGCGGGCGCGTGGTGGTCGGAACCGTGGCGCCGGGCATCGACCTGTTGGCCCAGGCCATCGAGCGCCTGCACCTGGAGTCTCCCCAGTTGCGCGTGTCCATCGACACCGACGTGAGCCAGAGCCTGGTGGAGGCGCTGGCCGAGGGCAAGTACGACCTGGTGCTGGCGCGCATTCCCGACAAGCTGCAGGGCAATCGTTTCATCTACGAGAACCTGGCCGAGGAGCAGCTCAGCCTCGTGTGCCGCCAGGGCCACCCGCTGTGCACCCGCGACACCGTGGGCCTGGGCGAACTGGCCGAGTACCCCTGGGTGCTGGAGCCTCCCGACGGCCTGCTGCGCCAGCGGGTCAGCGAACAGTTCCTGCGCAGCGGCGTGGCGCTGCCGCGCCAGACCATCGAGACTCGCTCGGTGCTGGTGTCGATGGCGCTGATCGGGCGCACCGACGCCATCACCGCGATGTCCAGCGACGTGGCGCGGCTGGCCTTCGATCCCAGGCGTTTCCATGTGCTGCGCTTCGAGGAGGGCTTCAGCCTCAAGCCCTTCGGCATCGTGCGCCAGAAGGGGCGCCGCCTGTCCCCCGGCGCGATGCAGCTGATCCAGGCCGTGCGCCGCGCGGCCGAGCACACGGCCGCGCGCACGCAAGCCTGAAGGGCCGCGGCGGCCGGGCCCGAGCGGGGCGGCCGCGCGGGCCTCAGTGCGGGCCTCAGTGCGAATCGCGCGCAACCTCGGACCCGCTGCCGCCGACCAGGAAGTCCAGGTCGGCGCCGCGGCTGGCCTGCTGCACATGCTCCACGTACAGGCGGGCCCAGCCGCGTTCGGGCTTGGGCGGGGGCTGCCAGGCCGCGCGGCGCGCGGCCATCTCCTCGTCGCTGATCTCCAGGCTCAGGGAGCGCGCCGGCACGTCCAGGCTGATCATGTCCCCGTCGCGCACCAGGGCCAGCGGGCCGCCGGCCGCGGCCTCCGGCGAGGTGTGCAGCACCACCGTGCCGTAGGCGGTGCCGCTCATGCGCGCATCCGAGATGCGCACCATGTCGCGCACGCCCTTGCGCAGCAGCTTCGGCGGCAGCGGCATGTTGCCCACCTCGGCCATGCCGGGGTAGCCGCGCGGGCCGCAGTTCTTCAGCACCAGGATGCAGTTCTCGTCCACGTCCAGCGACTCGTCGTTGATGCGCTCGTGGAAATGCTCGATGTTCTCGAACACCACCGCGCGCCCGCGATGCCGCAGCAGTTCCGGCGTGGCCGCCGAGGGCTTGATCACGGCGCCCTCGGGCGCCAGGTTGCCGCGCAGCACGGCGATGCCGGCCTCCGGGCGCAGCGGCCGGTTCCACGGGCGGATCACCTCGCGGTTGAAACACTCGGCGTCGCGCACGTTGTCCCACAGCGAGCGGCCGTTCACGGTCAGCGCGTCGCGCTCCAGCAGGCCCTGCTCGGCCAGTTCGCGCAGCACCACGGGCAGGCCGCCGGCGTAGAAGAAGTCCTCCATCAGCGCCTCGCCCGAGGGCTGCAGGTCGACGATGCAGGGCAGGTGCGAGCCCAGCTTGTCCCAGTCATCGAGCTTCAGGTCCACGCCGATGCGTCCGGCCAGCGCCAGCAGGTGGATCACCGCGTTGGTCGACCCGCCGATCGCCGCGTTGGTGCGGATGGCGTTGACGAAGGCCTCGCGGCGCAGGATGCGCGACATGCGCAGGTCCTCGCGCACCATGTCCACGATGCGCCGCCCGGTGAGCTGCGCCAGCGTGAAGCGGCGCGCGTCCACCGCGGGGATGGCGGCGTTGCCGGGCAGGGCCATGCCCAGCGACTCCACCATGCAGGCCATGCTCGATGCCGTTCCCATGGTCATGCAATGCCCCTTGGAGCGGTGCATGCAGGACTCGGCCTCGACGAATTCCTCCATGGTCATGGTCCCCGCGCGCACCTCCTCGGACATGCGCCACACGCCGGTGCCCGAGCCCAGCGTGGCACCGCGGAAGCGCCCGGTGAGCATGGGCCCGCCGGACAGGCCGATGGTGGGCAGGTCCACGCTGGCCGCGCCCATCATCAGCGAGGGCGTGGTCTTGTCGCAGCCCATCATCAGCACCACGCCGTCGATGGGATTGCCGCGGATGGATTCCTCCACGTCCATGCTCGCCAGGTTGCGGAACAGCATGGCGGTGGGGCGCAGTTGGGTCTCGCCCAGGGACATCACCGGGAACTCCAGCGGAAAGCCGCCGGCCTCCCAGACCCCGCGCTTGACCCAGTCGGCGAGTTCGCGCAGGTGCGCGTTGCAGGGGGTCAGCTCCGACCAGGTGTTGCAGATGCCGATGATCGGGCGCCCGTCGAACAAGTCGTGCGGATGTCCCTGGTTCTTCATCCAGCTGCGGTAGACGAAGCCGTCGCGGTCCTCGCGTCCGAACCACGCCTGGCTGCGCCGCGCCGGCTTCTTGCTGTCTGTCATCCTGTCAAGCCTTTCTCGGCGCGAGGCCGCTTTTCGAAACGGAACATGTCGAAGGATGCTAGCAACCGGGCCCGGTGGCGTTAATGCCGCTTTCCTTATTCAGGCATGATGGTTTTGACATCCGCACGCGGGGATTTTGTGGTTCCAATATCGGACACTTCGACAACATGGAGGAGAAGCGAAATGCCCGATCAGGAGGCCGTCTACCCGAGCCTGCGCGAGCGCAGCGTGTTCATCACCGGCGGGGGCAGCGGCATCGGCGCCAGCCTCACCCGGGGCTTCGCGCGCCAGGGATCCAGGGTGGTTTTCGTGGATATCGCCGAACAGGCCAGCCAGGATCTGGTGGAGTCGGTTCACGCACAAACCGGGACGCGGCCGGAATTCATGCGCTGCGACATCCGCGACATTTCCGCGCTGCAGGGCTGCATCGAGGAGGCGCGCCGGCGCAACGGCAATATCTCGGTGCTGGTCAATAATGCGGCCAGCGACGACCGGCATCGCATCCAGGACGTGAGCGTCGACTACTGGGACGAGCGCATGGCCGTCAACCTGCGCCCGATGTTCTTCGCCGCGCAGGCGGTGGCGCCGCAGATGCAGGCGCTGGGCGGGGGATCGATCATCAACTTCGGCTCGGTGAGCTGGCGCATGGGCACGGCCGACGTGCCGGTGTACGCGGCCGCGAAGGCCGCCGCGCACGGGCTCACGCGCAGCCTGGCGCGTGACCTCGGGGTGCACAACATCCGGGTCAACACCCTGGTGCCCGGCTGGGTGATGACCGAGCGCCAGCTGCGCCTGTGGGTCAACCCCGAGTCCGAGAAGGTGATCGACGCCAACCAGTTCCTCAAGACCCGCGTGCGTCCCGAGCACGTGGCCAGCATGGCCCTGTTCCTGGCCGCCGACGACAGCGCGCTGTGCAACGCGCAGGAGTTCATCGTCGACGGAGGCTGGGTGTCGTCCTGAAGCTCCCGGAGCCGGACCTCCCGTCCGGCTCCGGGCCAGCCAGCCCTCAGTCGGCGCAGGGCCGCCCCAAGCCGACTGAGCCCCCTGGGGGGGCAGCGAGCGTTAGCGAGCGTGGGGGCTGTCCATCAGTCGGCGCAGGGCCGCCCCAAGCCGACTGAGCCCCCTGGGGGGGCAGCGAGCGTTAGCGAGCGTGGGGGCTGTCCATCAGTCGGCGCAGGGCCGCCCCAAGCCGACTGAGCCCCCTGGGGGGGCAGCGAGCGTAGCGAGCGTGGGGGTCGTCACTCAAGCCGTGGCCTGGGGCTGGCGCGCCTGGCGGTACTCGTTGACCACGATGTCGGTGAGTTCCTGGATCGAGGTCTCGCGGGTCTCGCGGTCGAAGGTGATGCGTCCGTTCTGCAGCAGGTTGACCCGGTCGCACACGTCGAACACCTGCGCGTAGTTGTGCGCGACGATGATCACCGAGACCTCGCCGGTGTCGCGCAGGCGCTTGATCAGGTCGAGGATCTGCGCGCTCTCGCGCACGCCCATGGCGGCGGTCGGCTCGTCGAGCAACAGGATGCGCGCCTTGGTGTAGACCGCGCGCGCCACCGCCACCGCCTGGCGCTGGCCGCCCGAGAGCTTGGCGATCTCCACGTCCACCGAGGGCACGTTGACCCCGATGTTCCGCAGGTGTTCGGCCGCCTGCTTGCGCATGCTGCGGTCGTCGAGGATGCGCAGGAAGCCGCCGCGGGTGAGCTCGCGCCGCAGGAACATGTTGCGGAACACGCTCAGGCCGCTGACCACGGCCAGGTCCTGGTAGACGGTCTCGATGCCGCATTCGCGCGCATGACCCACCGATTCGAGCTTCACCGGCTTGCCGTCCATGAACAGCTGTCCGCTGCTGGGCTGCTGGTAGCCGGTGAGGATCTTCATCAGCGTGGACTTGCCGGCGCCGTTGTCGCCCAGCAGGGCGAGCACCTCGCCGCGGCGCAGGCTGAAGTTCACGTCCTGCAGCGCGGTCACCGCGCCGAAGCGCTTGGACAGGTGTTCGCCGCGCAGCACCACGCCGGCGTCGCCGGCGGCCTGCGCCTGGGGCAGGGACTCGGGCAGGGACTGGGTATCGGACATCACTTGCTCCCCCGTTCGCGGATGCGGTTCAGGCGCACGTTCATGAACATGGTCACCACGATCGCCGCGCCCAGGATCATGTCGAAGGTGTAGGCGCTGACCCCGAGGATGGTGAATCCGTCCTTGAGCACGCCCAGCGCCACCGCGCCCAGCAGCGCACCGATGACGGTGCCCGAGCCGCCGGTCAGCAGGGTGCCGCCGATCACCGACGAGGCGATGGCCATGAACATGATCTGCGAGCCTCCCGCCAGCGGGTCGATGGAGCCGATGCGGAAGGCGTCGAGCACCCCGGCGAAGCCCGCCAGCGCACTGCACAGCACGAAGTTGCCCACGCGCACCAGGTCGATGGGAATGCCCACCTCGGCCGCACCGATCGGATTGCCCCCGGTGGCCAGGGTGTGCAGGCCCCATCGGGTCTTGGTCAGGAAGGCCTGGAACACGATGGCGATCGCCACGGCCCAGATCACGTCGACCAGCGCGTTCTGGCCCAGCACCACGGCCACGATGCCATGGGTGGCCGGTTGCACCGGGAAGCCGCCGGAGATGGTGAGGTTGAAGCCGTTGATGAAAAACAGCATGCCCAGTGTGGTGACGAAGGACGGGATGCGCAGCCCCACGGTGATCAGACCGTTGAGCAGGCCGACGACCCCCGCGGCCAGCACCGCCAGCACCACGGCGAGCAGGATGGGGGCTCCCGCGCGCTGCGCGAAGTACATGACGAAGGGAGCCATGGCGTAGACCTGTCCGGCGGACAGGTCCAACTCGCCGCAGATCAGCACCATGACCTCGCCGGCGGCGATGATGGCAGGAGCCGCGGCGTATTGGCCGAGGACTCCGAGGTTGTCCCAGGACAGGAAATAGCGGGAAGCGAACTGGAAATAGGCGAGCAGGAGCACGACCGCGACCAGGATCCCGGTCTCGCGCCACTGGAGGGCGCGCCGGAGCAGGCTCCGGCACCCCTGCATCACCCCCGAGGCGGGTCGCGCCGATGCCGTCCCGGCATCGCGCGATCCGTTCACGTTGGTTTCAGCTTTCATCGTTGCTCAGACCGCTCCGATCGGCCCCTTGCGGGCAATGAGCTTCTGATCCTTCGCATTGCCCTCGAAGCGGCTGGTGGTGTTCAGGTACGGTCCGACGCTGCTCGCGGTGACGAACTTCAGGCCGGTGTTGATGTCCGACGGGCCGGTCAGGCCGCCCGACATCATGTACAGGAACATCTCCAGCACGGTGTAGAAGCCTTGCAGGTAGGGTTGCTGGTCGATGGTGAAGTCCAGGTTGCCCTCGTGGATTTCCTTGAGGGTACCGGGCAGCATGTCGAAACCGCCCGCCTTGACCCCCTTCTTGGCCAGGCCGTGCTTGCGCATGGTCGCGCCCACCGCCTCGGTGCTGCCGGCGTCCACCGCGAACATGCCCTTCAGGTTGGGGTGGCCGAGGTAGAAGGCCTCGACGGCCGAGAACTCCTCGTTCACCTTCGCGCCGCTGGAGACTTCGTGCAGCGTGATCTTCTTGCCGGACTTCTTGATGGCGTCGCGCGCGCCGTCCAGGCGCGGCTGGATGTTGAGCTGGCCCGGGGTGGCGATGAAGCCGGCCACGTCGCCCGATTCCACCAGGCTGACGATGTGCTCGCCCAGCGCCATGCCGGCGTTGTACAGGTCCTGGCCGATATAGGCCAGGCGGTGGTTACCGCTCACGTCGGCGTTGTAGGAGAACACCGGGATGCCGGCCTGCAGCGCACGGTCCGTCGGGTCGTTGAAGGCATGCGGATCCACCAGGCACACGGCGATGGCATCGGCGTGGGAGGCGATGGCGGCATTCATCGAGTTGACCATCTCGGTCGCGATCGAATTCTGCGAACCGGTCCACTGGTAGGTACAGCCGAGCAGCCTGCAGGCATCCTCGATGCCGTACTGGGTCGGCACGAAGAAGGGGTTCGTGGTCACGTGGTTGACGAACACGAAACGCCATTTCGGGTGGTCCACGAAGGGAAACTGCCCGGTTTCCGCCGCCTGGGCCAGTCCCGGCAGTGCGGTGGCGCTCATCGCCGCACCGGCCAGCGCGGTCTTGATCAGGTTGCGCCGCGATTCCTGTCCGGGGCCGAATACTCGGCGGGGTTTTTCTGTAGCCATGGAAAATCTCCTCCTCATCGTTATGAAACGCAACATGTTGCGATGCGTCGCCCGGTATTCGCGGCGCGGAAAACCTCGGCATTTTCGGCCGCCGGGCCATTCCAGAGTGCAAACTTCTCCGCACCCGGTTTCCACCCAGCGCTAAACGCCTTGGCGACGACGATGCTATAGAAGGGCTTTATAGGGGCAAATACGCTTTATGGCTTGCGTCGATGTCGAATCGGTTATCCCGGGAGGGCATGCACCGCCGCCGCCCGCGGCGGCGCGCGCTGCCCCTACCCGGGGCATGAGCGCGCGCACCCGTACAATCCCGGATGCCGTCATTCCTGCCGCCCACCGAGCGTGCGAAGCACTATTGCCTGGAAACTGCTGGCCCTCGTGGCCGGATTGCTGCTGCTGACCTGCGAGCTGAGCGGATGCGCCGCGCCGCGAGCGCCGGCCGGCCGCTGCGTCCCCGCCGCGCGCGCGCAGGCCCAGCCGGCGCCCGTGCCGTGGTGGAACGAGGCCGGTGACCCGGTGCTGGCACGCCTGGTGGACTCCGCGCTCACCCACGACCCCCGGCTGCGCCGGCAGGCCGCCGAGCTCGAGGCCGCCCGCGCGCGCTCCGCGCAGTGGTCCTACCGCCTGCATGCCTGGCTGGGCGGCCTGCTCGGCTACCCCGTGCAGGACCCGCGGCTCCGTGCCTCGCGCCTGGCCGAGGCCCGCCAGCGCAAGGCGCAGGCGGTGGCGCTGGACTACCTGAAGCTGCGCCGCCTGCAGGCGGTGCTGGCCCTGGGGCAGCAGTTCCAGGACCAGTTCCGCGACAACGCCGACATCGCCCGCTGGCGTCGCGAGGCCGGCCTGGCCAGCGCGGTGGACGGCGGGCTCGCGGGCGCGATGCTGGGCGTCAATTCCAGCGCGCTGGACGCCGAACGCGAGCGCCTGTCCGCCGCCGTCGCCACGCTGGCGCAGGCCTGCGGCATGTCCGGGCAGGATCTGGAGTCCGTCGTGGACGACGGTGCCGGCGTGCCTCGCCTGCTGGCGCCGCCCACGGATTCGCTGCCCCATGGCGACGCGCGCGCCGCCTCGCGCCTGGCCGCGCTGCAGCGCGTGGCCGCGCGCGAGGAGGCGCTGCGCGGGGTCGAGCGCGACGCGCTGCGCAACGCGGCGGATGCGCGCGCCGCCTATCAGCTGGGCACCGGCGGCTTCGCCGCCGTGTACGCGGCCGAGGCCTCGGCGCTCGCGGCCCGCGAGGCGCGGGTGTTGCTGCGCGCCGAGGCCGCCCGCGCCACCGTGCATCTGTGGGCGCTTCGCCAGCGCGAACTGGACGCCGTGCCCGGCGTCGCGTCCGGCGTGCCGGACCCTGCGCCCGCGGCCGGCGCGACGGCGGGGGAGTGCGGGCATGGCTGAGCCGCAGCCGTCCTCCTCGGTCGATACCCTGCTGGGCGCGCGCCCGCGCAGCCGGGCCCGGCGCTGGATCAGCATCGGCTTGCTGCTGCTGGCGCTGATCGCCGCCGGCGTGCTGCTGTTGCGCTTCGTCGAGGGCAACAACACCCCGTACTACATGGTGCCGGTCACGCGCGCAAGCCTGCAGCCGCACGTCACGCTGCAGGGCACGCTGAGCCCCTACGGCGAGATCACGGTGCAGGCGCCCAGCGACGCCATGGTCAGCGCGCTGCCCAACGCGGTGGGCACGCAGCTGGCGCAGGGCGAGGCGGTGGCGGTGCTCGACACCTCGGAACTCGCCAGGGCCATCGCCCTGGATCGCAGCCGGCTCGCCGCCGCGGGCCAACAACTCCAACGCGCGCGCATCGGCCAGCGCAGCGCCTCCGAGCGACTGGCTCGGTTCGAGAAGGTCTGGCGCGAGTCCTCGGGGCGCGTGCCCTCCTGGAACGAGATGCAGCAGGCACGCGCGGATGCCGCGCGCGCGCTGCTCGAATCGCGCCGCGACGCCATCCTGCTCGATCTCGCCCGCCAGGGGCTGGACGCGGACATGCAACGTCTCGACGCCATGCTGCCGCGCGCGCCCATGGCGGGCGTGGTCAGCGAGGAGCGGATCGCGCCCGGCACCTGGGTGCATGCGGGCCAGCCCATCCTGCGCATGGCCCCGAAGGGTGCCGGCTCGCTGGTCACGGTGCCGCTGGATCCCAGCCTCGGCGCGCTGGCACCCGACACTCCCGCGCTGGTGAGCGTGGACGGCGCCCAGGCTCGGGAATACAGCGCCATGCTGCTGCGCGTGGACACCGATTCGGCCAGCCGGCGCCGCGCGGTGTTCGCGCTGCCGCCCGAACCCGGCGTGCCCCTGCATGCGCGGGTGCGCGTGAGCGTGACCCTGCCGGAGCGGCGCCATGTGCTGCTGGTGCCCAACGCGGCCCTGGCCTTCGCGCCGCAGTGCTCGGCACAGCTCGGGCGCTCCAGCATCTGCGTGCTGGGCCGCGACGGCAGCGCACGCAGCGTGGACATCGTGGCCGGACCCAGCGACGGGCGCCACACCCAGGTGCTCGCCGGAGCCCTGCGCCCGGGCGAACTGGCCATCATCGGCTGGCGTGACGTTCCGCCCGGATCCACTCCGAACCCCAAACCCTGAAGGCGGCCGGGCGCACGCCGCCCGGCCTTCGAGCCATGTCCCACGATTCCCCCAGACTCACGCGCCGCCAGGCCGGCACCCTCATCGCCTCGCTGGCCGCAGGCCTCTTGCGCCCGGGCGCCGCCTTCGCCGCGGATCCCGCGAATGCCGGGGATGCCGCGAACCCCGGGCGCTGGGGGCCGCCGCGTGCCTTTTCCTGGGAATGGCTGGTCGGAGCGGCCCGCGAACGCGCCGCCAGGCCCTTCGAGCCGCGCCAGCCCTCGGCCAGCGCGGTGCCCGACTGGGACAGCTTCGTGCGCCTGACCTACGCCTCGGCCGAGGCGCTGACCGGCACCGTGCGCCTGTTCCCCACGCGGCGCGAGGTGGCTCCCTACGCGGTGGGCATCCACGTCGTCGAGCACGGCATGGCGCGCGAGCTGCTGGATACCCAGGGGCTGTTCGGCGCCGACGGCAAGGCCGACCCGGCCGGCTGGCGCGTGCTCGACCCCAGCGGACGCACCGACTGGATGGCCTTCCTCGGCGCCTCGTATTTCCGCTGCTCGGGCACCGAGAACCGCTACGGCCTGTCCGCCCGCGGCATCGCCGTGGACACGGGCCTGCCGGGCGCGGAGGAATTTCCCGCCTTCACCGATTTCTGGATCCAGCAGCACGGGGACGACCACGTGGTCGTGCATGCGCTGCTCGACGGGCCTTCGCTGAGCGGGGCCTACGAGATCGACACGCGCTGGAACGTGGGCAAGGACATGGTGCAGGAGGTGCGCTGCGCGTTGTTTCCGCGGCGCGCCATCCAGCGCCTGGGCATCGCCCCGCAGACCAGCATGTTCCTCTACGACCAGACCCGCGCGGACGGCATGCCCCGGGCCCATCCGATCGGCGACTGGCGCCCCGAGGTGCACGATTCCGACGGCCTGGCCATCTGGAGCGGCAACGGCGAACACATCTGGCGCCCGCTGCACAATCCGCAGGCCGCGCGCATGCACAGTTTCCGCGCCGACCACCCGCGCGCCTTCGGCCTGCTGCAGCGCGACCGCCATTTCGACCACTACGAGGACGACCAGCTGTTCTACGACCGCCGCCCCTCGCTGTGGGTGCAACCCCGGGGCGACTGGGGAACCGGTTCGGTGATGCTGTACGAGATGGCCTCCATCTCCGAGACCGTGGACAACATCGGCGCCTTCTGGGTGTCCGACGCGCCGGTCCGGGCCGGGCAACGCCGTGACATGGCCTACCGCCTCACCTGGACCTCGGCCGACCCCAGCACCGACGCCAACGCCCATTGCGCCAACATCCTGATCGGCCCCGCCGGGCCCACCGACACGCCGCCCGACCCGGCCACGCGCAAGTACGTGCTGGACTTCGCCGGCCCGGTGCTGGCCGGACTGGGCGAGGGCAGCGGCGTGCGCGCGCTGAGCAATCTTCCCGCCTCGGCGATCCTGAACCTCCAGGCCCACCCCATCGACGGGCGTGACGCACGCTGGCGGGTCACGCTGGACATGCGCGTGGCCGGGCTGGCGCAGAAGGACTTCCGCGTGTTCCTGCAACGCGGCAGCCAGGCCCTGAGCGAGACCGTGGTGGTCACGCTGGAACGATGAGCGAACCCGGTTCCCAGGCTTCGGCCACGAGCTCCGCCGCGGCGCCCCCGATGCTGCCTGCCGAGGCGCCGCTGGATATGCCCGTGCAGCAGCTCGAAGGGCCGCCGCCGGCCTCCATCGAGGTGCGCACCCAGCCGCCGGGCCTGCTGGTCAAGCGCCTGCTGCTGATCGCCACCACCGCGGTGCTCAGCCTGTCGGCCTCCACCGAGGTGCGCCTGGCCTTCTCGCGTGCCGGGCTCGACCCGCTCGACCTGGTGCTGCTGGTCCTGTTCGTGCCGCTGTTCAGCTGGATCGCCTTCGGCTTCGTCAATTCCGCCATCGGCTTCGTGCAACTGATCAGTGGCGATCATCCGGGGTTCACGGCCATTCCCGGCCCGGCCCGGGCACTGCGCCACCGCGTGGCGGTGCTGATGCCGGTGTACAACGAGAACGTGGACGCCACCTTTGGCCGCGTGGCGGCGATGGCCCGCTCCATCGCCGCCTCGGGCGGCGCGCCGTGGATCGATTTTTTCATCCTCAGCGATTCCAGCGCCGAGAACGGCCTGCGCGAGCAGGCGGCCTGGCAGGCGCTGGCGCGCGAGGCGCCGATCACCGTGTATTACCGCCGGCGTCCCGTCAACACCGCGCGCAAGCCCGGCAACATCGCCGATTGGGTGCGCCGCTTCGGCGCCGCCTACGAGAGCATGCTGGTGCTCGACGCCGACAGCCTGATGACCGGCGACGCCATCGTCGGCATGGCCTCGATCATGGAGGAGCGCCCCAGCATCGGCCTGCTGCAGACGGTGCCCATGATCACCAACGCGCGCACCCTGTTCCAGCGCTGGATGCAGTTCGCCAGCGAGGCCTACGGTCCCATCGCCACCGCCGGGCTGCTGTGGTGGTCCGGCTCGGAGGCCAACTTCTGGGGCCACAACGCCATCGTGCGCACGCGCGCCTTCGCGCAGAGCTGCGGCCTGCCCGAACTGCCGGGCAAGCCGCCCTTCGGCGGGCATATCCAGAGTCACGACATGCTCGAGTCGGCGCTGCTGCGGCGCAGGGGCTGGGCCGTGCACATGGTGATGATCGACGGCAGCTACGAGGAATACCCGCCGACCATGGTCGACCACGCGATGCGCGACCGGCGCTGGATGCAGGGAAACCTGCAGCACCTGCGCGTGCTCGACAGTACGGGCCTGCACTGGGCCAGCCGCCTGCACCTGGTGATCGGCGCCTCCGCCTACCTCACGTCGCCGGGCTGGCTGCTGCTGCTGCTGACCAGCGCGCTGCAGGTGTTCTTCTCGGGCCAGGCCACGCTGATCGGCGTGACCTCGCCGGTCGTGCTGTGGCTGACCGTGCTGCTGCTGTTCGGCCCCAAGCTCATGGGCACCGTGTGGCTGCTGTCCTCGCCCGTGCGCAGGCGCGCCTTCGGCGGTGCCGGCGGGGTGCTGCGCTCGGTGGCCCTCGACGTGCCGATGGCCATCCTGATGGCCCCGGTGACCATGATGAACCAGACCAAGGCGCTGGCGGCGCTGGCGCTGGGCATTCCCTCCGGCTGGGCCAGCCAGACCCGCGAGGCCCGGCGCATCCCGGTGCGCTCGGTGTTGCGCAACCTGCGTGAGCACCTGGCGCTCGGCGTGGGCTTCGCGGCCATCGCATGGGTCGATCCGACCATCGCGCTGTGGTTCTCGCCCATCACCCTGGGACTGCTCAGCGCACCCTGGCTGATCAGCTGGACCTCCAGCGAGGCCCTCGGCGAGCGCGCCCAGGCCTGGGGTTTCTTCCGCGTGCCGCCGCCGCAGATGGGCGATCCGGGCGAGGCGGACGCTACCAAAGGTTAGCTCGGTTACGCCGGGTCACCGGCGGGCCTGGATTAAGGGTTTACACCAACAACAGGGACAGCTACCCGTTCGTTGTACGGGTATACGCGGCCCTCGCCGAGACCAGGGCCCGGAGCCCTGGACCCAGGAATCTGCGATGCCCGCCAACCCCTACGCCGCGCAGATCTACCAGGACCTGCTGGTCGAACTCGAACACGCGCGCCTGCTGCTCGCGCAGGCCCGCCTGGGCTGCCGTGCGTCCGAGGCCTCGGCGCAGCGGGCCATCGAAGCCATCGACCACGTCGAGGCGGCCTGGGGCTCCTTCGGACGCCAGCACCTGCATGCCACGCGCGCGGCCTTGCGCTGGCTGCTGCACGGTTCGCTTCCCCGCACCGAGGAATGCATCGAAGCGGTACGCGAGCTCTCGGCCCTGCTGCAGGAGCACGCGCCAAACGACACGCGCCTCAGCGCCACGCGGCACTACGCCTTCCAGTAAGGGCCCGGCAAGGCCTGCGCGCACAAAAGAAACCCGGCGCGATGGCCGGGTTCAAGCACTGCCTGGCAGACACGAAGGCGGGGCCTTCGTGCTCCGCGAACCAGTGCAGGGGGAGACAAGAGGAGAAAGCTTCAGGGCTTGGCGTCCTTGCCGGCGCCAGGCTGCGCGAGTGCCTGGATCACCGTGTTGGTCAGGTCGAGCTTGGGGTCGATGTACACGGCGCTCTGGAACACGGCGTCCAGGTGCCGTTGCGCGGCGATACGCTTGACCACCAGGCGCGCGCGCTTGAGCAGCGACTGGATGTCGGCGCTGCGCTGGGTGTCCAGGTCCTCGTTGAAGGCCTGCTTGGCGTCCTGGATGTGCTGGGCGAGTTCGGTGATGCGCGTGCGCGCGGTGATGCGCTGATCCTCCGACATCACCAGGGAGTTGTCCTGCAGCTTGGCCCGCTGCGCGGCGAGGTCCTGTTCCATGGCCTTGATCTTCTGGCTGCGGGGCAGGAACTCCTGACGCAACTGCTGGGCTTCCTGGCGCGCGGGCGCCGATTCCTGCAGCACGCGCTCGATGTCGATGTAGCCGATGCGCGCGGGCGCGCCGGCCGCCTGGGCCAGCCCGGCGCTGCCCAGCATGGCCGCGCACAGCAGCGGGCGCAGGGCCTGCCTCAACGCTCGGGCCAGTGCGGGCAGGCCCCGGGCCTTCGCGTTCTCGGGCACCAGCGAGGAGGGCAGCGGGGAATGCGCCATGGGAAAGGGGTTTCGGTGCGAAGGAAGCTGTGACATGGTTTTCCCGCATCCTAGGCAGCGAACATGAGGCGAGTCTTAAGGCCCCGACGCGCACAGGCTCGCGGGGCGGGCGGCGGCGCGCCGCCGCGGGCTCAGGCCCGCGCCAGGATCGGGATGCTGCGCGGCGGCCGCTGCGCCTGGGCCTCGCGCCAGCGGTACAGCACCGCCGGCGCGGCCGCGCTGGCGCATTGGCCGCAGCTGGCACAGCCGCCGCCGCTTGCGCAGGCCCCGCTGGCCGGGGCTTCGGCTCCCGCCACCAGGCCGCGGCGGCTCCAGTGGGCGAGCATGTCCTCGACCACCCCCGCGGGCAGGCGCAATTCCGCGGCCAGCTGCGCGGCCGAGGCCATGCCGCGCCGGCGCAGCAGATCGCGTAGCTGGAACAGCGGTCCGTTCATGCCGAAGCCCCTCCCGAGGCGCGATGCATCCCGCCGAGGCGGAACGAGCCTCTACCGTACTGGCGCAGTGCGACGATCAGCAGCGCGTAGCCCAGCAGGCAGGCGCCGATCCAACCGGCCGAGCCCGCCGGGTGCTCGGCGAAGGTTCCAGCCTGGAACACGATGGTGGCCGCCGCCCACGCCACGCCGATGCCGTAGGCGATGGAGAAGGCCATCCAGCCCCAGCCCACCTCGCGGCGCAGCGCGCCCATGGTGCTGGCGCAGGGCACGTACAGCAGCACGAATACCAGGTAGGCGAAGGCGGACAGCGGGGTGAAGGCCGAGGCCAACCCCGCCAGCGTGGCATTGCTGGCGCCCGAGGCCTGCACGGCCTGCTCGGTGGTGCCCAGGTCGTGCAGTCCGAGCGGGTCGATCAGGGCGCCCGCGAAGGCCTTCGCATTGGCGGGGATCGTGGCCAGGGCTTCGCGCAACTTGTCCAGCACCCGCGGGTTGCGGTAGTTCTCCAGCGCGTCCGCGGCCTGCTGGCGCTGGTAGATGCCGTTGAGGGTGCCGATCACCACTTCCTTGGCCGCGGCGCCCGCGACCAGCCCGGCCACCGCGGGCCAGTCGCCGCGGCGCAGGCCCATGGGCTCGAACACCGGGGCCACGGCGCGGCTGGCCTGCGCCAGCAGCGAGTGGTCGATGGGCGTGGCCCGCAGCCCCTGCGGGGTCCAGCCGATGCCCGGCAGGATGAACAACACCAGGCCGATGG
Source organism: Thiomonas sp. FB-6 (assembly GCF_000377645.1). Taxonomy (GTDB): domain Bacteria; phylum Pseudomonadota; class Gammaproteobacteria; order Burkholderiales; family Burkholderiaceae_C; genus Thiomonas_A. Next base: position 31,737 of record NZ_KB898494.1, read on the forward strand.
CGGTGATCACCTTGCCCACGCGCAGGATGAACACCTTCAGGCGCTGCCAGCTCTGCAACACCACGCTGCGCAGGCTGGGCAGGCGGTAGGGCGGAAGCTCCATCACGAAGGGGGTGGCCTCGCCGCGGATGGCGGTGCGCCCAAGCACCCAGGCGGTGAGCAGCGCCACCGCGATGCCCAGCGCATACAGCAGGAACACCACCTGCCCCCCGTTGGAGCGGAAGAACACCACGGCGAAGGCCATGTAGATGGTCAGGCGCGCCGAGCAGGACATGAAAGGCTGCATGAGCACCGTCAGCAGGCGCCCGCGCCGGTCCTCGATGATGCGCGAACCCATGATGGCCGGCACGTTGCAGCCGAAGCCGATGACCATGGGCACCAGCGAATTGCCGGGCAGTCCGAGGCGGCGCATGAAGCGGTCCATCGCGTAGGCCGCGCGGGCCATGTAGCCCGAGTCGTCCAGCAGCGCCAGGAACAGGAAGGTCAGGCCGATGGGCGGAATGAAGGCGATCACCAGGTTGACCCCGCCGCCCATGCCGCCGGCCACCACCGAGACCACCCAGTCGGGCAGCCCGGCCTGCAGCAGCACATGCCCCAGGCCGCCCACGAGCAGCGCGGCCGAGCCCTGGTCGAAGAAATCGGTGAAGATGTTGCCGCCGTTGAAGCTCAGCACGAACACCAGGTACAGCACCAGCAGGAAGATCGGCACGCCCAGCCATTCGTGCAGCACCACGCGGTCGACCAGGTCGGTCAGGCGCTGGCGCGCGCCGGGCTTGCCGCGGCGCTGCAGGGCCTGTGCCGCCAGCACGTGGGCCCATTCGAAGCGGGCTCCGGCCACCATGTCGGCGGCGGTCTCGCCGCTGCTCGCGGCGATGTCGGCCCGTGCCTGCTGCAGCGCGGCCTCGGCGGCCGGCCCCGGCGCCTCGGCCAGGTCTTCCAGCAGGCGGATCGCCTCGATGCGCGCCTTGCCCTGGGGCCGGCCGGCCGCGGGGCCGGCCACCGATTCGGCCACGCGCGCGATGGCGGCATCCACCTCGGCCCCGTACTGCGGGGCACGGGGATGCGCCGGCTGGCGCAGCGCCTGGTCGATCGCTTCGTTCAGGGCCTTGCGCCCGCGCCCGCTGCGCGCCACCATCGGCACCACGTGCAGACCCAGCAAGTCCGACAGGGTCTGCAACTGCGGCTCCAGGCCCAGCGCCTGCGCCTCGTCCACCATGTTCAGCGCCAGCACCATCGGCCGCCCGCTCTCGAGCAGCTCGGCGCTGAGCGCGAGGTGGCGCTCCAGGTTCGAGGCGTCGACCACGTTGACCACTAGGTCCACGTCTCCGCCGAGCAGGAATTCGCGCGCCACGTCCTGGTCCACGCCGCCGCCGCCGAGCAGGCTGTACACCCCGGGCAGGTCGATCACCGTGACGCGCTGCGTGCCCGTCTGGGCCAGGCCGCTGCGCTTCTCCACGGTGACGCCCGGCCAGTTGCCCACATGCTGGCGCGCCCCGGTGAGCAGGTTGAACACGGTGGTCTTGCCGCAGTTCGGGTTGCCCGCGAGCGCCACCACCGGCAGGCGCGAGCCCTCCCGCCCGCGCCGGCCCTGGGCCTCGCGGGCGCCGTCGTCGCAGGCGCTGTCGTGGCAGGCGCTCATCGCGCGGCCTCCAGGGCTTGCGCGGGAGCGGCGGCTTCAGCGCCTTGCGCGGCCGGGGCCAGCTGCACGCGGATGAGTTCGACCACGTCGCGCCCCAGGGCGATGCGCGCGCCTCCCACGCCCACCACGGCACCGCGGGCGCCGGGGCCGTGCAGCAGGCGCAACGGCGCGCCCCGGCGAATGCCCAGCATCAGCATGCGCTGCATCATCGCGCGCCCGCCGCCCACTTCCTGCACGACGGCGACGGCACCGCGCGCGACGGCCGACAGGGGAATCGCGGGGGAGCCGGGCGCAGGCGCCGCCTCGGACAGCAGGGGTTGGGAATCCATGGATCTGGAAAAAGCTATGAAACGAGAACCGTTCTCGTTTGGCATCATACTAGCCTTTGCACGGATGCGAATCAATGTCATTCGCGCGCTTTCCTGACCCAACGCAGGGTCTGGCAGGGGTCTGTTGCGTCGCAGCAATGCGCCGCGGAGCCCGATGATCCAGGTCAAGGCCGGGGGAGCAGCCGGGGCGCACACTCGTCGCCGGGTGTGTCCAGGCGCTGCCGCAGGAGTCATCGAATGCAAGTCGGGCGCCGCAAGGCGATGGTCCTTCTGGTGGCCGCGGCCTGCGTGGTGGCGCTGGCGGGGGTCGCGCTGAGGCAGTGGTTCGGCGCACGGCCGCCCGCCGACATCGTGCTGGTGGGCAACATCGAGGCGCACGAGAGCGTGCTGGGCTTCAACGCCGTGCAGGCACCCATCGTGCGCCTGGCCGCCGACGAAGGGCAGAGCGTGGCCGCCGGCAGCGTGCTGGCGGTGCTGGACGACAGCAGCTACCGCCAGCAATTGCGCATCGACGAATCGGCGCAGCAGGTGGCCGAGCGCCAGTTGCAGGTCAACCGCGCCAGCGCGCAGGCAGCGCGCGAACTGCTCTCCTCCGACCGGCTGGACCGTCTCGAGAAGCAGCGCGAGTTCGAGCGGGCCCTGGCTCAGTGCGCCGCCGGCGCCCTGTCCACGCAGGCCTGCCAGCAGGCCGAGACGGCGGCGGGGCAGTCGGACGCGGCCCTCGCGCGCGACCGCGCCCTGGCCCGCGTGGCGCAGGACAATGTCGCCCTGGCGCAGGCCGCCATCGACCAGGCGAGGGCGCGGGTCGCGCAGGACCGCATCACCCTGGGCTACACCGTGCTGCGCGCTCCCTTCGCCGGCACCATCGCCGTGCGCGAAGCCGAGCCCGGCCAGCTCGCGGGCCCGGGCGTGGCGGTGTTCACTCTCGACGACCTGGACCATGTCTGGATGCGCGCCTATCTGGAAGAAACCGATCTCGGTCACGTACGCCTGGGGCAGGACGTCGAATTGCGCAGCGACGGCGCGCCCTCGCGCGTGTTCCACGGGCGCATTTCCTTCATCTCGCCGCAGGCCGAGTTCACACCCAAGACGGTCGAGACCCAGTCGCAGCGGGTCACCCTGGTCTACCGCATGCGCATCGACGTCCCGAACCCCGGCCACCAGCTGCTGCCGGGCATGCCGGTACAGGCCAGCATCCGGCGCCTGCCGGCGGCGCGCTGAACCGCGGCAGGGACGGGCGCGTCATGCAGCCTCCGCGCGAACTCGCGCTCCGGGTCCGGGGGCTGCGGCGCGGCTTCGGCGGTCTCGCCGCGGTGCAGGATCTGGAATTCGACGTGGCGCGCGGCGAGATCTTCGGCCTGGTCGGCCCCGACGGCGCCGGCAAGACCAGCACGCTGCGCATGCTGGCCGGGGTCATGCGCGCGGACGCCGGCAGCATCGAACTCGACGGCATCGACGTGCGCGCCGACCCCGAGGCGGCCAAGCTGCACCTGAGCTACATGCCCCAGCGCTTCGGGCTGTACGAGGATCTGAGCGTGCTCGAGAACATCGCCTTCTACGCCGCGCTGTTCGGCCTGTCGCGCTCCCGGCGCGATGCGCGCGCCGGCGAACTGCTGGCGGCCGCAGGGCTTGCGGGCTTCGAGCGCCGCCTGGCCGGAACCCTCTCCGGCGGCATGAAGCAGAAGCTGGGACTGGTATGCGCCTTGATTCACGAACCCCGTGTTTTGCTGCTGGACGAGCCGACCACCGGGGTCGATCCGGTTTCGCGCCGGGATTTCTGGGAAATCCTCTACCGTCTGCGGGACGGCGGGGTCGCCATCGTCATGGCCACCGCCTACATGGACGAAGCCGAACGCTGCTCCCGCCTGGCGCTGCTGCATGCCGGACGCATGCGCCTGTGCGACACCCCGCGAGGCCTCAAGCAGGCGATGCCCGGTGCCTTGTTCAGCGTGAGCGGGGGGCCGGCCCGGGCGATACGCGACGCCCTGCGCGGGGCCCCCGGAGTGCTCGGCGTGCTGTTGATGGGCGACCGCGTGCACGTGCGCGTGCTCGACGCCGCGCAGGGGCCGGGCCTGATCGCCGGGGCCCTGTCGGCCCATGGGCTGGCGCGGCCGGAGCTGGCCGAAGCCGAGCCGGGCATCGAGGACGTGTTCGTGGCCCTGCTGGGCGAGCCGGCCGCGGGCGAGCCGGGGAGGGCGCCATGAACGCGCCCGCCGCCGTGCTGGCGCGGGGTCTGAGCCGGCGCTTCGGGGATTTCGTCGCCGTCGACGCGCTGGACCTGGACATCGCCCGGGGCGAGGTGATGGGATTCCTCGGGCCCAACGGGGCCGGCAAGTCCACCACCATGCGCCTGCTCTGCGGGCTGCTGAGTCCCTCGGGCGGCAGCGCCACGGTGGCCGGATTCGACGTGGCCGCGCAGGCCCAGCAGGTGCGCGAACACATCGGCTACATGTCCCAGCGCTTCTCGCTGTACGCGGACCTGACGGTGCGCGAGAACCTGCGCTTTTTCGCCGGCATCTATCGCGTGCCCCGCGCCGAGCAGGCCGCGCGCATCGAGGCGGCGCTGAGCATGGCGGATCTGCGGGGCCACGGCGACGACAGGGTGGAACACCTGGCCGGCGGCTGGAAGCAGCGCCTGGCGCTGGGCTGCGCCATCCTGCACCGCCCGCCCGTGCTGTTTCTCGACGAGCCGACCTCCGGCGTGGAGCCCGCCGCGCGCAGGCGCTTCTGGGACCTGATCCACGACCTGGCGGGCGAGGGCGTCACGGTGCTCGTGTCCACCCACTACATGGACGAGGCCGAATACTGCCATCGCATCGCCCTGATCGACCGCGGGCGCCTGGTGGCCTGCGGCAGTCCCGGCGAGCTGCGGGCGCGCGGCCTGGGCGGCCAGCTCTGGAGCCTGGGCTGCGACGCCCCCGCGCGTGCCGTGCAGCTGCTGCGCGGCGCGCCCGGCGTGCTGGACGCCAGCATGTTCGGCGACCGCCTGCATCTGCTGCTCGATGTCGCCGGGCCGGGCATGGAGCCGCTGCTGGGCCGCCTGGCGGCCGCCGGCCTGGGCGCGGAGGCGCCCAGGCGCATCGAGCCCAGCCTCGAGGACGTGTTCGTGCGCCTGGTGGCGCGCCGGGGGGCGCCGTGAAGCTGCGTCGCCTGCTGGCGATGGCCTGGAAGGAAGCGCTGCAGATCCGGCGCGATCCGCGCAGCCTGGCCATCGCGCTGCTCATGCCCCTGATGCAGATGGGGCTGCTCGGCTACGGCGTCAGCCTGGACATCCACCATGTGCCGCTGTGCGTGGACGACCGCGTGCACAGCCAGCTCAGCCGCGCGCTGAGCAGCCGCCTCGCGGCGGGACAGTGGTTCGACATCGTCGCCCTGCCCAGCGGTGACGCACAGCTGCGCGAGGACCTGGACCGCGGGCGCTGCATCGCGGCGGTGGTGATCCCGCAGGACTTCTCGCGCCGCCTGGCCGACACCGGCGTCGCATCGCTGCAGGCCGTGTTCGACGCCAGCGACGCGAACACCGCAAACGTGGCGCTGGGCTACCTGCAAGGCATCGTCGCGCAGGAGAACGCCGAGTTGCAGGCAAGCTGGTACGCGGCGCAGGGCCGGCGCCCGGAGGCCCGCGGCCAGGTGGACCTGGAGCCGCGCACCTGGTTCAACGAAAGCCTGGACAGCCGCAACTTCATCATTCCCGGCGTGGTCGCCGTGATCCTGGCGTTGATCGGCGCGCAACTGACCTCGCTGACCATTTCGCGTGAATGGGAGCGCGGCACCATGGAGCAGCTGATCTCCACGCCGGTGACCGCTCTCGAGCTCATGCTGGGCAAGCTGCTGCCATACCTGGCCATCAGTTTCGTCGACGCCCTGCTGTGCCTGGGGCTGGCGGTGTTCTGGTTCCAGGTTCCCTTCCGCGGCAGCGTGGTCTCGCTGCTAGGCGCCACGCTGCTGTTCAGCATGGTGGTGCTGGGCATCGGCTACCTCATCTCGGTGCGCATCCGCAGCCAGCTCGGCGCCAGCCAGATCGCCCTGCTCGTGACCATGCTGCCCACCACGCTGCTGTCCGGCTACACCTTCCCCATCGACCAGATGCCCGCGCCCATCCGCGCCATCACCTATCTGGTGTACGCGCGCTACTACGTGAGCATCCTGCGCGGCCTGTTTCTCAAGGGCAGCGGCCTGGCCGCGTTGTGGCAGCCCCTGCTGGGCCTGCTGAGCTTCGCCGTGGTCATCGTCTGGCTCGCCGCGCGCGCCTTTCACAAGCGGCTGGATTGAACCGTGTTCGAGCGCATCCGGGTCATGCTCTTCAAGGAGTTCCTGCAGATCCGCAGGGACCGCTGGGCCATGCTGCGCCTGGTGCTGCCGCTGGTGCTGCAGATGCTCGTGTTCGGCTACGCGGCGACCTTCACCGTGCACCACGCGGCCACGGTGGTGCTCGACCTGGACCACAGCCAAGCCAGCCGCGCGATGGTCTCGCGTTTCGTCGCCTCCGGGCATTTCGACGTGGTCGAGCAGGTGAGCACCGAGGCCGCGTTGCGCCAGGCCCTGGACGACGACCGGGCCGTGATCGGGCTGCGCATCGACGCCGGCTTCTCCCGCGCCTTGCTCGGCGCCGGCAACGCTCCGCTGCAGGTGGTGGTGGACGGCACCAATTCCAACACCGCGCTGATCGCCCTGGGTTACGTCGGGCAGATCGCAGCGGCCTTCGGTTCCGCCTATGCCGCGCCCCTCCCGGGCGCGCTTCCCCGTGCGCTCTCCCCGGCGGTCGTGCCGTCGATCCAGCTGCAGGCCACGCCCTGGTTCAACGCCGGGCTCGAGGACCGCTGGTTTTTCATTCCCGGGGTCATCGGCAGCCTGGCCCTGCTGCAGGTGGTGAGCCTGACCGCCTTCGCCATCGTGCGCGAGCGCGAGGTGGGCACGCTGGAGCAGATCATGGTGAGCCCCATCCGCCCGGTGGAGTTCATCCTGGGCAAGACCCTGCCGTTCCTGCTCATCGGGCTGGCGGACATCGCGCTGGTCAGCGCCATCGGTGTGTTCTGGTTCGGCGTGCCCCTGCGCGGCAGCCTGGGCACCATGCTGCTGGCGGCCGTGCTGTTCCTGGGCGCCGCGGTCGGGCTGGGCCTGCTGCTGTCCACCTTCTCGCGCACCCAGCAGCAGGCCTTCGCGCTGAACTTCTTTTTCGTGAACCCCTTTTTCATTCTCTCGGGCTTTGCCTTCCCCATCGCCGCCATGCCGGCGGCGCTGCGTGCCTTCACGCTGATCAATCCGCTGCGCTACTACCTCGTGGTGCTGCGCGCGGTGTTCCTCAAGGGCGTCGGCCCCGCCGCTCTGTGGCCCGAGCTCGGCGCCCTCGCGCTGCTGGCCGCCGCGATGCTGGGCATCAGCGTGCTGCGCTTTCGCGCATCGATGGACTGAAAATTACCAGAGGCAAGCATCTGCCTGCGCCGGGTCGAGGCAAATCTCCTCTGGTTTTCCCGGGGACATTCGTTCATTGCGATAAATAAACTGCAGGAATCGCCAACACCCGCGGCAGGCGCTGCCGCGGCCCGGCCGTGGGGCCGGGCGCAACCTGGAGTGCATCATGTCCGAACGACAAGCAGCCCGCCGTGCAGACGGCGCCGAGGCCGGCGGCGGCCGCCGCGAATTCCTGGGGGCCGCCGGTGCCGCGGCCGCCGCGCTGGCACTGCCGCAGGCCGCGCGCGCCGCGGGCAGCGACGCGGTGCGCGTGGGCTTCGTCAGCCCGCTGACCGGGCCGCTGGCGGGCTTCGGCCAGACCGACCCCTTCATCATCGACCTGGTGCGCAAGCGCACCGGCGGCAAGCTGAAGTCGGGCGCCTCGACGCTGGCCCTGGAGATCCTGCCGCGCGACACCCAGTCCGACCCGTCGCGGGCCTCCCAGCTAGCCAAGGAACTGATCAACGAGCATCACGTGGACCTGATGCTCGCGACCTCCACCCCGGAAGTGGTCAATCCGGTCGCCGACGCCTGCGAGGCCGCCGGCGTGCCCTGCCTGTCCACGGTCGACCCCTGGGAATCCTGGTATTTCGGGCGCGGAGCGAAGCCCGGGCAGCCCTCGCCCTTCCACTGGACCTACCACTTCTCCTTCGGCGTGGCGCAGTTCGCGGCCATGTACCTGTCGATCTGGGACCTGATGCCCACCAACAAGGTGGTGGGCGCGCTGTACCCGAACGACGCCGACGGCAACGCGCTGCGCGAGCACCTGGTGCCCGCGCTGGAGAAGGCCGGCTACAAGGTGGTGGACCCGGGCGCCTACCAGGACGGCACGACCAACTTCTCCGCGCAGATCCAGAAGTTCAGGTCCGCCGGGGTGCAGATCCTCACCGGCGCGCCGCTGCCCAACGACTTCGCCGTGTTCCTGCGCCAGGCGGCACAGCAGGGGCTGGCGCGCCAGCTGCGCATCGTCACGCCCGCCAAGGTGGGGCTGTTCCCCTCCGACGTGCAGGCGCTGGGCCGGCTGGGCCTGGGCATCGCCACCGGGGCCTACTGGTCGCCGGCCTTCCCCTACGTCTCGCCGGTGGCCGGCGTGGGCGGCCAGCAACTGGTCGACGCCTACCAGAAGGCCTCGGGCAAGCAGTGGACCCAGCAGCTCGGCGCCTCGCTGTCGCTGTTCGACGCGGGCCTGGGCGCCTTGGCGCGCAGCGGCGCGCCGAAGGACCGCAACGCCGTGATCCAGGCCATCCGCGAGCTCGACGTGGTCACCACGGTGGGGCGCGTGAACTTCCGCGACGGCCCGGTGCCCAACGTGGCGACCACGCCGCTGGTGGGCGCGCAATGGCTGGCCGCACCCTCCGGCAGCCGCTTCCCGCTGGAGTACCTGACCGTCGAGCACGCCGACGATCCCAAGGTGCGCATCGAGACCAGGCTGCATCGCTATCACATCTGAGCCCCGAGCCATGCAGCAGATCCCGACGCCCGGGCTGGAATGGTTCGCCGACTTCGAGGTCGAGGTCGGCGCGCCCATCGAGGTCGGGCGCACGCAGCACGGGCTGCGGCGCCTGATTCCCATCCTGGGCGGCAGCGCCCGCGGCGAGGGCTGGAGCGCCAGCGTGCTGCCCGGCGGCGCCGACCACCAGGCCGTGCTCACGCCGCGCCTGGTGGAACTCGACGCCCGCTACGTGCTGCGTACCGACGGGGGCGACTGCATCTACGTGCACAACCGCGCCATCCGCTGCGCGCCCGAGGCGGTGACGGCACGGCTCATGCGCGGCGAGCCGGTGCCGCCCGAGGAGGTGTACTTCCGCTGCACGCCCAGTTTCGAGGCCTCCGCGCCGGCCTGGCAGTGGATCACCGAGCAGGTGTTTCTCGGCTCCGGCGTGCGCACGCCGGACAAGGTGCTGATGCGCTTTTTCCGCGTCCTGTGACCGCCCCCGGGGCCGGGCCGTGCCCGGCCCGCGCCCTTCAGCGCTCGTCGAAGGAGATCTCGACCTTCTCGGTCAGCGGGTGGGCCTGGCAGGCCAGGATGAAGCCGGCCTCGAGGTCGGCCTTCTCCAGCGCGAAATTGCGGTCCATGCGCACCTCGCCGCACAGCAGGCGGGCGCGGCAGGTGCCGCACACGCCCGAGGTGCAGGAGTAGGGCAGGTCCAGCCCGGCGGCTCCCGCCACGTCGAGGATGCTGGGGTCGCCCTGGCGGAAGTCCACCGTGTGCGACAGGCCGTCGCGCCGGATGGTCACGCGCGCCAGCGGCGGGTCGCGGGTCTCGACATGGTGCATCACCGCGCCGGCCGGCTGCTCGCCGGCCTGGCCCGGTGCCACGCCGAAACGTTCGATGTGGATGCGCTCGGCCGGCACCCCGGCGGCCAGCAGCGCGCTCTCGGCCTGGTCGTTCATCTGGTAGGGGCCGCAGATGAAGGCGTGGTCCACCGTGGCCGCCGGCACCACGCGCTGCAGGAAGGCGCCCACGCGCTCGGCGTCCAGCACCCCCTGGTGCAGCTCCGAGTCGCTGTGCTCGTCGGAGAACACGTAGTGCAGTTGCAGGCGCGCGAGGAAACGGTTCTTCAGGTCCTCGAGTTCCTCCTTGAACATCGTGGAGCGCAGGCCGCGGTTGCCGTACAGCAGCGTGAAGCGGCTGCGCGGCTCGTGGCTGAGCACGGTCTTCAGGATGGACAGCACCGGCGTGATGCCGCTGCCCCCGGCGATGCCCAGGTAGTGACGCGCGTCGCGCGGGTCCAGGGGCACGTAGAAGCGCCCCTGCGGCGGCATGATCTCGATGCTGTCGCCGGCCCGCAGGGACTGCGCGATCCAGTTGGAGAACACGCCGCCGCGTACCTTGCGCACGCCGATGCGCAGCAGCGCGTCGCCGACGCCCGCGCACACCGAATACGAACGCCGCAGCTCCTTGCCGTCCATGTGCGTGCGCAGCGTGAGGTACTGCCCCTGGGTGAAGGCGAAGCGCTCGCGCAACTCGGCCGGCACGTCGAAACTGACGATGACCGCTTCTTCGGTGTCGGGTTCGACGGCACGCACGCGCAGGGAGTAGAAATGGGTGTCCATGACGTAGGCGCTGCGCTCGCGCGCGCTTGTTGCGGGTTCTAGAAGGGCTTGAAGTAGTCGAAGGGCTCGGCGCAGTCCAGGCAGCGCCAAAGCGCCTTGCAGGGCGTGGAGCCGAAGCCGGCGATCTGCGCCGTGTGCGTGCTGCCGCAGCGCGGGCACGCGGGTGCATCGCGGCGCGGCAGCACGAACACCTCGCCGCCGGCCGGCAGCGCCGCCTGCGCCGCCGCGCAGGCCGGGGGCGGGGCGATGCCGTACTCGCGCAGCTTGCGCCGGCCGTCCTCGCTGATCCAGTCGGTGGTCCAGGCCGGCGCGCGGCGCAACTCGGTGCGCACCGGGCCCAGGCCGGCGTCCAGCAGCGCCTGGCGCACGTCGCGCTCGATCATCTCGGTGGCCGGGCAGCCCGAATAGGTGGGAGTCAGCACCACCTGCAGCGCGCCGTCCTCGCCTTCGCTCACGTCGCGCACGATGCCCAGCTCGCACACCGACACCGCGGGGATTTCCGGGTCGGGCACGCCCGCCAGCACCTGCCAGGCGCGGCCCGCGCGGGCGCCGGCCTGCGCCGTGGAGTTCACCAGGAGCCCCCCGGATAGGCGCGCTGCAGGTACTGCATCTCCGCCAGCAGGTGCCCCATGTGCTCGCTGTGCACGCCCTCGCGCCCGCGGCTGCGGAAGGCGCTGTCGGCGCCAGGGCGCAGGGTGGCGGCGCGAAGTTCCGCGGCCATGCGCTGCTGCCAGGCCTCGCGCAGCTCCGCCCAGCGCGGGCCCAGGCCCGAGCGCGCCGCGGCCTCGTCCACCGGGTCGGGCTCGAACAGCTCGTGGTGGTAGGGCCACAGCTGGTCCACCGCGCGTTGCGCGCGGCGCTGCGATTCCTCGGTGCCGTCGCCCAGGCGCTGCACCCAGTCGCCGGCGTGGCGCGCGTGGTAGCGCGCCTCCTTCACCGCCTTGCCGGCGATCGCCGCCAGCTGCTCGTCGCCGGACTCCTGCAGGCGCTGCCACAGCAGCTCCAGCAGCACGGCGACCATCAGGTTGCGCACCATGGCCCAGGCGAAATCCCCGCGCGGAAGTTCCACCAGCGTGGGGTTGAGGTAATCGCGTTCCTCGCGCAGGAAGGCGAGCTGGTCCTCGTCCAGCCCGCCGGCGAGTTCGCCGGCGCGCGTAAGCACGCCGCGCGCCTGGCCCAGCAGGTCCAGCGCGATGTTGCTCAGCGCGATGTCCTCTTCCAGGATGGGTGCGTGCCCGCACCATTCACCCAGGCGCTGCGCGTGGATCAGGCACAGGTCGCCCAGGCGCAGCAGGTAGCGCAGCTCCGGGGCCTGGGAAACTCGGATCGACTCTTGCATGGGGCGCCTTCTCACATGTGGTCGACTTCGGCCGGCAGCTTGTAGAAGGTGGGGTGGCGGTACACCTTGTCCTCCATCGGGTCGAAGTACATGTCCTTGTCTCCCGGGTCGCTGGCGGTGATCTGGTCCGAGCGCACCACCCAGATGCTGCAACCTTCCTGGCGCCGCGTGTACACGTCGCGCGCCAGCTCCAGGGCCAGCTTCGAATCCGGCGCGTGCAGGCTGCCGCAGTGCTTGTGGTCCAGGCCCGCCTTGCTGCGCACGAAAACTTCCCACAGCGGCCAGCCGGCCGCGTCCTGCTGCTGGTTCATGATGCTTGCTCCGTGGATGGGGGAATCAGGCCGCCTGCCGTTGCTGGCGTGCCTGCTGCTTGTCCGCGTGTGCCCGTGCCGCCTCGCGCACCCAGGCACCGTCCTCCCAGGCCTGCACGCGCGCGGCCAGGCGCTCGCGGTTGCAGGGCCCGTCGCCGGCGACCACGCGGCGGAACTCCTCCCAGTCGATGGGGCCGAAGTCGTAGTGGCCGCGCTCTTCGTTCCAGGCCAGCAGCGGGTCGGGCAGGCTCACGCCCAGCACCTTGGCCTGCTCGACCGTGGCGTCGACGAACTTCTGGCGCAGATCGTCGTTGGACATCCGCTTGATGCCCCAGCGCATGCTCTGCGCGCCATGGGTGCTGGAGTCGTCCGGCGGGCCGAACATCATCAGGCTGGGCCACCACCAGCGGTTCACCGCGTCCTGCACCATCTCGCGCTGGGCCTGGGTGCCGTCGCGCATCATGGTCAGCAGCGCGTCATAGCCCTGGCGCTGATGGAAGCTCTCCTCGCGGCAGACGCGGATCATCGCCCGCGCATAGGGCGCGTAGGAGCAGCGGCACAGAGGCACCTGGTTCATGATGGCCGCGCCGTCCACCAGCCAGCCGATGACTCCGACGTCGGCCCAGCTCAGCGTGGGGTAATTGAAGATGGAGCTGTACTTGGCGCGCCCCTGGTGCAGCGCGTCGAGCATGTCGTCGCGCGAGGTGCCCAGGGTCTCCGCCGCGGCGTACAGGTACAGGCCGTGGCCGCCTTCGTCCTGCACCTTGGCCAGCAGGATGGCCTTGCGCTTGAGGGTGGGCGCGCGGCTGATCCAGTTGCCCTCGGGCAGCATGCCGACGATCTCCGAATGCGCGTGCTGGCTGATCTGGCGCACCAGGGTCTTGCGGTAGTGCTCGGGCATCCAGTCCTTGGCCTCGATGAAGCCGCCGCCGTCGATGCGGGCGTCGAAGCGGCGCAACAGTTCCTGCTCGGCCGCGTGCTGCGGGGCCTGCGCCTGGTCCTGCGGGCCGATGTCCATGGCTTGGGTGTACATGGCGGGCGAATCGGTGGGGGGGATCGGAGCACGACCGCTGAACGGCCGCACGAAGCCGGCTGAAAGCAAATTCAACCAACCGGTCGGTCAATAATACGGGCGTGCCGAGGCCCCGTGCAAGGCGCGCCACCCGGTACAAACCCTGGGCGTGCGTCCCAGGGCAGGCCGCTGCGTGGCTGGCGGGCAGGCTAGGAGGAGCCTGGGCGGCAGAGGCCGAGCCTGCTGCAATTCGCCAGGGCCGGTCCATTCCGGCGTCGACTCGTCGCCCATAGTGCCCACTATGGGTTCCTCGCCGCCCCCGAACTGTCCTCGCTCCTGACGAATTTCGCGACGGCTCCCTCTGCCGCCCAGGTCCCTAGGCGAAGGCCAGCAGAATCCCCAGGCAGCCCAGCAGCACGGCCAGCGCCCCCAGGCGTACGTCCAGGGGCAGGCGGGGCAGGTTGTCCCGGCGCACCAGTTCCAGGCGGGCCGAACCCGGCTCCGGCCGGTCGGCGGCGCCCACGGCGCGCATCCAGCATGCCGCCAGCAGCAGCGTGATGGCGAACACCACGCTGCCCACCACCGCATAGTGCAGGCTCAGCCAGCCCATCAGCTTGGCCCCGAACAGCAGTGCGCTGGCGGCATGCGCGCTGGCCAGCGTGCGCAGCGCCGCGGCGGGGCCGAAGCCCCGGCAGGCCAGGCCGAGCGTGAACAAGGCCAGCACCGGCGGCACGATGTAGGCGAGCAGTTCCTGCAGATAGGCCCAGAGCCCCGGGAAATGCTGGATGTTCGGTGCCCACAGTCCGGCGCCCAGGGCGAACAGCACGGTGGCCACCCGCCCGATCCGCGCCGAACGGGCGCTGCTCAGCCAGGGCCGGGCCGGCTGCACGAAATCCGAGACCAGCAGCGTGGCCGCGGAGTTCAGCGTGGCCGAGCAGGTGGACATCAAGGCCGCCAGCAGGCCGGCCAGCACGATGCCGGCCAGGCCCGCCGGCACGAAGCGCGCCACCATGGTGGGCCAGGCCTGGTCCGGCTGCTCCAGCCCCGGCAGCAGCGGAATGGCCAACGCGCCGGGCAGGGTCATCAGGAACAGCGGCAGCAGCTTGAGCGCGCCCGCGATCATCGCGCCGCGGGAGGCCGCGGCCAGGTCGCGCGCCCCCAGCACGCGCTGGGCGATGTGCTGGGCCAGGTTCCAGTAATAGAAGCAGGCCACGGGCACGCCGGTGAGCAGCCCGATCCAGGGTAGCCCGGGGTCGTCCGAGGGGCGGATCAGGTGCAGGTGCTCGGGCGGCACCTGGCGCAGCACCTGGGCCCAGGAGAAGTCGAACTTGCTGAACACGATCAGCGCCAGCGTGGCCGAGCCGAGCAGCAGCACCACGGTCTGCATCACGTCCGTGTAGACCACCGCGCGCAATCCGCCCGCGGCCGTGTAGAGGGCCGTGAACAGCGCGATGGCCAGCGTGGCGTGCAGCATCTCCAGGCCGGGCAGGAAGGTGCGTAGCACCAGCGCGCCGGCATACAGGCCGCCCGAGGTGTCCACGACCATCACCAGCACCAGGGTCATGCCGGAGAGGTACTTGCGCAGGCGCGAGTCGAAGCGCCGTTCCATGAATTCGGGGATGGTGGCCACGCGCGAGCGCACCAGGACCGGCAGGATGAGATAGGCCGACACCACCAGCGTGAGGCTGGCCATCCATTCGTAGCTGGCCACCGAGATGCCGTGCCGATACGCCTCGCCCGGCAGGCCCAGCAGCGTATCCGAGGACATGTTCGACGAGAACAGCGAGAAGCCCACGGCCACCGGGCCCAGCGAGCGTCCCGCCAGGAAGAGTTCCAGCGAGGTGGTCTTGCCGCGCGCGGTCCACAGCCCGATGGCCGCCGTGAGCACGAAGTACACGGCGATGGCGATGAAGTCCAGGGGCTGCAGGGTCATGGGCATCCACGAAGTCCCGCGCACCTTAGCAGCGGCCCCGGCGCGGCGCCGGGGCGCGCCGCCTTGTCCCTGCAAGGCCAGGGGCCTCGACGATTTCCCGTGCAACGGTCCGCTAACTCCGCGGTCACGCCAGGGCCTCAATAATCGACACCACGGGCGCGCTTCAGGGCGCGCACGACCAGGGCGCGCAGAACCACGGCGCGCATGTCCCGGCGCATCGAGGAGCGAACATGCAACCCAGGCTGCATCACGCAAGGGCCCACCCCCGGCCGGCCGCGGGGCTTTGCGGGCCCGCGGCCGTTGCGCGCGCCACGCCGGCTACGCGCTGAGCTTTGCCCATGCGCGGCGAACTCGACGCTCCGGTCCTTGCGGGCTTTCCGGCCGCCACGCGCGGCGGGCCTCGCAGCGGCCTGCGCGTGGGAATCACGCTGGGCGCGCGGGACGAGCCCGAGAGCCAGGCGGAGCAAGGCATGCGGTGTGTGCGCCGATGCAATTCTGAGCCACCGTGCCGACCCAATAGTGAGCCAGGGATGGGAGCCGGTCTGATGATGTCCGGCGGTGGATAAGTGTAGGTCGTGGCCTGGGTCGGTGATCTCCTGGTGGTCGGTTTGATCGAGGGGGAAGCCGTGGAGGGCGTAGCCCGGAACGGCTTCCCCCTCGGTGTCTTAGGTGGTCTGTGCTGGCGCCTTGCGAGCCTGTTCCCGGCTCTTGATCCGCGTCCTGGCGTCGGCACTGGAGCGCATGAAGCGGATCGACTCGTTGCCGGTCTCGACGAT